>NZ_VFPL01000001.1:0-1296484 GCF_006716645.1 Arcticibacter tournemirensis
CACAGGAAGCTTCGTTTACTTCAAAGGAACTGGCTGCGCTTGAAAAGAAGCTATCCCTTGCAGAGATGAAGATCGCAGCCCTTGAAAAAAGTCATTGCTATGGCCAACGAAGAATACCGGACAGATCTTAAAAAAAAAGCTGTTACCAGGTGATGGCCGAACTGCGGGGAACACGCAAACATTATAGCTTAGCCAATCTTTGCGCGGCATTTGGTTATACCAGGCAGGCCTGGTATAACTATTTAAAAAGATCAGAACTTCAGATTTTTCAGGAGCATATTGTATTGCAGAAAATTAAAGAGATTAGAAAGGAACTGCCTAAAACCGGCTGTATCAAACTTTACAAAGAGCTCAATAATGGTTTTTTGCAGGACTTAGGGATAGCAATGGGCAGAGATGCTGTATTTGACCTGGTTAGAGAGAATGGGATGCTTGTCAAATCCAGCAAAAGGCATGTGTGTACTACCAATTCCTATCACAGGTATAGAATTCATCCTGATCTGGTGCAACGAAGGCATCCACAGCACGCTGAAGAAATATGGGTGAGTGACATTACTTACATTACCACCATGTCCGGATTCAACTACCTGTCTTTAGTAACAGATGCGTACTCAAGAAAAATAACAGGGTACTTTCTGTCAGTAAACCTCAAAGCTGAAGGATGTATAAAAGCACTCGATCAGGCACTAGCTGCAAGGATATATCCTGAAAACACATTAATACATCACTCGGACAGGGGCACGCAGTATTGTTGTGATGATTATGTGTCCAAACTCAGGCAAAGGGATATCCAGATCAGCATGACACAAACCGGCAGCCCCTATGACAATGCCATCGCAGAGCGTATTAACGGAATACTTAAAACAGAATTTGATCTTTATAAAACCTTCAAATCTCATAGCCAGGCAAACGCAGCAGTGGATAAGGCCATCTTTAATTATAACAACCTGAGGTTACATGCAAGTTGCAGCTACCAGACTCCGGAACATACCCATAATCAAGAAAAAACAAATCAAATCACCTTAAATTAAAGTTATGTAAACAAATAACAGAAAGAAAACTTAACATTGTAAACCCAACACAGTTATAATAACTTTTGCTGTAAACACAGAGTAGTAACAACATTTCTTATTGTAAACTTATTCCAGTATAGGACAGACAAGGCCCGCGTTTAAAATAGCGCGCACCTCTATCGCACCTTTCGCGCACTTTATTCGCACATCGTTCGCTCGGTAAGCGAATAAAGCGCGATTAAGAACCTTTCTAAATACGAAAAATGAGCTGTCTATTTCAGAAACGGTCCTTAACTTTATTATACTAAAACTTAATTCGCCAATGGCTCGTTTAGACAGAAAGGGCTCTTTCAGATTACATGGAAAGCTCGACACCTCCGTTTTCTGCACCTGGAGGGATATTGATTATATGAGACGCCTTCCCAACAAAACAAAAAGTGAACCGTCTCAGGCACAGATTGCCAACAGGGCTAAATTTGCGTTCGTTCATGACTGGCTCGAAAGCATCAATGACCTCATTAAAGTAACTTTTGACACCTATTCGCCCAAAATGACAGGAAGAATGGCAGCCCAATCTTACACCATGAGAAATGCCGTTAAAGGGGAGTATCCTGATTTTGAAATTGATTACCCTGCGGCCCTTATCAGCTGCGGACGTTTAGCCGGGGTAACCAATCCAAAGGTGTCGTTACCTGAGCCGGGTATTCTTCAAATCAATTGGGATAAAATTGTTGCCGACCGGGGCAAAAGCCATTGTAATGACATTTTGGTATTCGCGTTGGCTCCTGAATCAGAAAATGTTACGTTTACAGTTGGACAGGCAACCAGGGATAAGGGTACGTACTTATATAAAATCCCCAGGGAGTTTATCGGCAAGACTGCTTATGTTTATATTGCGTTTAAATCTTTTTCAAATAATGACGTTTCTACCAGTCAGTACCTTGGATCGATAATCCTTGAATAACAGCGAAGGGAGGAATAATATTTTTAACTTTGTGTTATGCGAATTATTATAGAAATACTTTTAACGGGCATAGCCGTGTCGGTTGCTGCTTTTCTTGTACCAGGTGTTTATGTTGACGGTTTTCTGAATGCTATTATTGCAGGCCTTCTTATCGCTTTGGTCAATGCGACTATCGGAACCCTGTTACGGCTTTTCACCCTGCCAATAAATATCCTTTCTTTAGGCCTAATGTCTTTCATTATTTCTGTGTTGATGGTGCTTCTGGTCGACAGCTTTATGAAAGGGTTTAATACATCGGGATTTCTTTCAGCCCTGATATTTGCTGCTGTCCTGTCTTTAATAAAAATGGTGTTTGGCGCGTTGAAGTAACAATTATTTCGATCGCTGTCTATACAGATAAGTACTTTATTTTTCCGCCAATGCATTCTGCACGCTTGGAGCTTTATCGCTTTGTACTTTTTCTAACACTGCCCTGTTGTCTCTGCTCTGAAAAACTTTCTTTAATATAGCTACAGCTCCCGCCCGAACATATGAACGCCCGTCATTCACTGCCATACTTTTTACTTTATCGTAAAGTCCGGCCTTTTCTTCGTCGTTTAATTTCGGGATAAAGTTAACAGCCCGTAACCGCAGTTCCCAGTTTTTATCGTCCAGTGCTTTTATCATAGTTTCTCTGGCTGCTTTTTCGGCAGGCATTTTTTCAAGCGCCTGCAAAGCTTCCAACCTGTCCATAAAAAGGGGAGCATGGGTATACTGGAAAATATTCTGCGATAAAGTCTTTGCTTCCTTCTTAGTGGCAAGCAGATATTTTTCGGCATCTACATTCACCAGCTCTGGTTCGGCTGGTACGTCAAAGCTAAAATTCTGAGATTGTTTGTCTGCCACAACTTCCTTACGCTCAGTATTACCGGATACATAAATATCTATGGCCATAGGCAAGCGATATAATGGAACTTTACTAAGGTCCTGCTGCTGAACTACGCTTACGATTACCTTCTTTGCTGCTGCATCGTACCGGGTATCGATCTTCAACACTGGATGCCCGGACGCCAGGAACCATTGGTTGAAAAACCAGTTAAGATCCTCGCCTGTCACTTCCTCAAAGGCCATCCTCAAATCATCTATTTCGGCAGTCTTATAGGCGTTCCTTGTCAAATAGAGGTGAAGGGATTTAAAAAAGGCTTCATCGCCCACTGTTTTACGTAACATGTGAAGAATGCGCCCACCCTTCTGATAGCTCACTGCATCAAACATCTGATCGCGATCGGCGTAATTAAAACGGATCACATCGGCATCTTTCCCCTGTGTAGAAGTAAGGTAAGTTTGCAAATCCTTCCAGCCATACTGGTCGGCATGGTCCCTCCCATACTTATGTTCATTCCAGAGATACTCACCGTATGTGGCAAACGATTCATTAAGCGGAAGGTTCGCCCATGATTCGGCAGTTACCAGGTCGCCGAACCAGTGGTGAAACAGCTCGTGTGAGATGATATCTTCATAACTCTCGTCCAGATACTGTTCTTTCGTCATATTCATCCTTTCAAACAGAACGGTTGCTGTAGTATTTTCCATCGCGCCGCCCTGAAAGTCGCGCACAACGATTTGGGAATATTTTTCCCATGGGTAAGGTACGCCCGTTTTATTTGAGAAGAACTCTATCATCCCGGGAGTTTTACCAAAGATGAGCCTCGCGTTTTTGGCGAAAGCTGGCTCCATGTAATAGCTTACTTCTTTACCCTTCCAGCTGTCCTTCACAATGTCGAATTTGCCTGCGGCAACCATGGTCAGGTATGTAGAATGGCGGTTTGCTCCTGGCGCCATGTGTCGGTGCGTGTACCGTCTCCATTGTCTGAGGAGAAATCCAGTATACCGTTTGAAAGAGTGACCATGCTGTCGGAACAGTGAGACTGATTTCCTGGGTCATCTTCTCGTTGCGGCCAATCGATTGTAGGAAACCAGGCTGAGTTCGACTCTGTTTCTCCCTGCGTCCAGAACTGCCTCGGTTTATCGGTTTCCTTCCCCCGGGGGTTAATAAAGTAAAACCCGCGGTCGCCCGATGAGTTAATGTCTTCGCCCACCTTTAGTTTATCGGGCATGGCTACATACTGGATATACAGCGTGTACTTTTCATCCCGGGTATACACTTTATCAAGAGATATCCTGAGCTTCTTGCGATCATAAGTATACTTCAGGGGCTTGAGACTTTCGTCCTTGAGAAGCAATGCTACCTGCTCTACTTTAAATCCTTTGGCATTTAATATTACCGAATCGGAGGAGTAAAACCATGGCTTCGCCTGTATAAAAGCCTTACCTTTAACATAGGCACTGTCCCAGTCGAACTTAAGGTCGAGCTTCGTGTGGATAATATCGGTTAATCTGGGGTAGCTGCCTCTATATATATTCGCGCCCGGAGCATTGGCACTTACAGTAACGGGATCCATCACCACCTTCTGTGTGGTTGAACACGATATTGAAAAAAATATGCACAGTGCTATGCAGCACCAATAATTCTGTATTTTCATTAAAAAGCTTGTCTTTTACCGGTATATATCAGGACTCCCGAAGCAAATCGTTTATCTGTTTTTCGAATTCCATAACAAAATCAGTGTAGTGTTTACCGGTACCCGGGCCACTGAAGCCGGTGTGAATACTTCTGACTTTCCCCCTCTTGTCGATAACAATCGTGGTGGGGAAGGCTTTAAACTCATTCAGGGCCGGCATACTTTTCAAAGCTTCTTTGTTGGTATACCCGGTGAGAAGAATCGGATAGGTTATATCAAGCCGGTCTCTCAGCTGCTGAAGACTCTTTTTTGAGCGTTCGGTATCTGTAGTTCTTTCATAAGCCAGTCCAACTACTTCCACTCCTTTGCTTTTATTCTTTTTATAAAAGGGGGCGAGGTATCCGGATTCATCCATGCAATTAGGGCACCATGAACCCAGGAACTGAACTATAACTACCTTGTTTTTAAACCGGGAACTGGAGAGAGAAACGTTATTGCCATTCAGGTCGGGGAAATTAAAATCTATTGTTGAATAGCCCGGCTTAAGCCTCGTCAGCGAGTAAGCATCGGGAAGCATCGCGTTAGGGTCTTTTTTTGCAGTCCAGTTATCTACTGATGAAAGACCCGCATAGAACTTCCCGTCTATAATCGTATTACCTTTAACCCTTCCGGTGAACAGGAATGCATGTGATCCGTCAAACGTAGACAGGAAAAGCTTATCGCCCGAAAGTGCCCCTTCCAGATAGCGGTAGTCGCCTGTAGTGGTTAAAAAAGTGCCTGTAACTTTTGTAGAATCCTGAGTAAACTCACCGACAGCAATAGTGGTATCCTTTCCGTCGGAACTTACAAATGTGGACGACCATCTTCCGGTAACATTCTGCCCTGATCCGTCACCTGAAACAAGGAACCTGCTTGTAACACCATGTTCTGCAGCAAACTCCATTGCTACCTCTTTACCAGGCAGATGCCTGATCCACTTCCCGTTCAGGCCCGAAGAGCTAAACTCAGCTTTTATTTCTGAGTCGAACAAGGGTAGCTTAATCGTAACAGAATCATTGCTTACACTGATATCGTCTACCCTGAACCGCTCGCCGGCATTTGTTATATAAATTACCTTTCGGCCGCTGGTATCGCTCACAATAAAATTAAAAGGAATCTCGGTTCCCGATTCAGTCTTCAGGGTAGCTCTCCAGGTGCCATTTTCCAAACCTTCTGATGATTTACCGCAACTGAAAAAAAGCGTTGCCGACCACAAAAGAGCAATTAGAAAAGAGTAGATTTTTAAATGATTTGCTTTACGTTTTATTTGATGAGGCATGTTCTTAATGTCTAATCCACAGTGAATTTCATGAATAGTGTAATCTAGCAGCCATCAGCAAAAATAAATATTACTTTGCTTCGCGTATTTTTCGTTCGATCGCTGTAGTAGAATAACCGTCTATATATGTAATAGTTTTTACTTCTCCGCCGTTTTGCATTACCACATCAGCGCCTACAATCGTGTCGATGGTATAGTCAGCACCCTTTACCAGGATGTCTGGCTTAATGGCCGTTATCAGATTCAGAGGAGTAGCTTCTCCGAACAATACTACTGCATCTACAAAGAAAAGTGAGGCAAGGATTAAAGTTCTGGAATGCTGATCGGTAATAGGCCGTGCCGCCCCTTTCAACTCGGATACGGACTGATCCGTATTTACGCCAATAATGAGTTTATTTCCCATGCTGGCTGCTTTCGCAAGATAATCTATATGGCCCAGATGCAGCAGATCGAAACAACCATTTGTAAAAACAATCTTGTTACCCTGAAACTTCCAGATGTTCACCATGGGCAGAAGCTGATCAAGACTTCTTACCTTGCTATTCACAACATCTAATTTATCCATTAGCGGCTCTCCTGTTTAATGAGTGCAATCTACACAAACATATATAAAATCCGGAGCAATATAGAGGTTAATGTACAACGTCTACCTGATCAGATGATTGTTATCATCTGGAAAAACGAGAATTGGCTGATACTTCCTTGCTTCGTCCATTGGAAGGGAACCATAAGACATAATGATCACGATATCGCCAACCTGCGCCAGCCTCGCACATGAACCATTAAGGCAAACTATGCCTGAGCCTCTTTCGCCTTTAATCACGTATGTTTCAAAACGGGCTCCGTTATTGTTGTTTACAACCTGAACTTTTTCATTGGGAATGATGTTCGCGGCGTCTATTAAGTCTTCGTCTATAGTGATACTTCCCACATAATTCAATTCAGCCTGCGTTACCTTCACCCGATGTATCTTCGACTTCAAAACCTGAATAATCATAAGGCAAAATTACTAAAAGTGTTACAAGTTATATGCTTCAAGTTGTAAGCGGGAGGTAATATTATTAGTATCAGGTATTTAGTATCAAGTATCAAGAGATACGGGTTGTAAGTTGCGGGTTGTGAGTTGTGGGAGGCAGTTAGCTTTCGGCGATCAGTTTACTGGACAAGTCCATAATTTATAACCCATAATTCATAACACAATAAGCCGACTGCTACTTCAGCAAGATGTTGTCAATAAGACGGGTTTCACCTACTTTTGCGGCTACAAGAGCAACGATACTGCCCACATCTTTCGATGTTGCGGGTTGCAGGGTTTCTGCGTCGTAAATTTCAAAGTAGTCGAGTTCCACTCCTTCGCTTGCTGATAAAAACGCGATAGCATCTGATTTAAGTTCATCAAGGCTCTTCACACTAAAGTGATCCTTTGCACTATTCAGCGATGCCGACAGAGCGAGGGCATTATGCCTTTCGCTGGAGGAAAGGTGGATATTGCGCGAACTGAGTGCCAGGCCATCCTCTTCCCGTTTTATCGGACACATCACTAGTTTAACCGGGATGTTCAGCATTTTAACCATGCTCCGGAGAATCAGAACCTGCTGAAAATCTTTCTGACCAAAAAACGCGACATCTGGTTTTACAATGTCAAAAAACTTCTTCACAACCTGCGTTACTCCCTGATAGTGGCCGGGCCTGATTTTTCCCTCAAGTACATTTTCCAGATATCCCAGATCGAGATGCCAGCTTTCTCCGGGTTCGTACATCTCTTCGACTGAAGGCAGAAATAAAATATCTACATCGGCACCTCTTAGCTTTTCAATATCTGCGTCTACAGGTCTAGGGTACTTCTCAAGATCGGCAGGATCATTAAACTGGGTAGGGTTTACAAAAATGCTGCAAACAATTACATCAGACTGTCGTCGTGCAATATCTATTAATGATAAATGCCCCTCGTGTAAGGCTCCCATAGTTGGAACGAAACCTATACTTTTTTTCTGCTCCCTCAACTCATTAAGGAATTTTGACAATGCTGACTTTGATGTAAATATTTTCAAATTAATAAAAGCTATCAGCCGTGGGCAATTAGCAATCAGCTCTGTGCCTACCACTGTTTTTATGATATTTCCGTTCAGCAAGCAGTTCCGGAAAACAGATCTGTCTGCTACTGCAAATTAAGCAATAAAAACACTTCGTGTTAGTGCCTTTTTGCTTTATGTTTCAGCCGGCAAAGGTGCTGATTACAAAAAAAATATGCAAGACTCTTGCGTAAATCGTTGATATATCATAATATAATGAGTATATTTGCAGTCCCAAATTCTATTCTTAAACATTTAACATTTGGAGATGGCAAAAACGAAGTTACTGTTTATTACCCACGAGATGTCGCCTTTCCTCGAGTTAACAAAAATTTCTGAAATTACCAGGCAACTGCCCCAGGCAATGCAGGACAAAGGATTCGAAATCCGGATTCTGATGCCGCGTTTCGGCAACATTAATGAGCGCCGCAACCGCCTTCACGAGGTCATCCGCCTTTCAGGAATGAATATCATCATAGATGATAATGATAACCCGCTGATTATTAAAGTCGCATCAATACCTTCAGCTCGTATGCAGGTATATTTTCTTGACAATGAAGAATATTTTCAGCGAAAGCAGGTTTTCAGAGACAACTCAAACAAGTTTTTTGAAGACAATGATGAGCGCACAATTTTCTTCTGCAAAGGGGCACTTGAAACTGTTAAGAAGTTAGGCTGGTCGCCCGATGTAGTTCATTGTCACGGCTGGATGACAGCCCTGGTACCTGTCTATTTAAAAACCACTTATAAGGACGACCCGACTTTTAAAAACGCGAAGGTTGTTTATTCGGTTTACAATAACTGCTTTACAGAAAAGTTCGACAGCGACTTTTCAAGGAAAGCAATTATGAATGGCATGAGTGCAAAGCATACAGACATGTTTAAAGACGGTGACTGTGATTCTTTGCACATCGGCGCTATTGCTTATTCCGACGCCGTAGTTTACGGAGGTCCGGAAATCAGTGAAGAGGTAGTAAGTTTTGTAAAGAATAGTGAAAAGCCGGTTCTGGAATATGAGAACACGCTTGACTATGAAAACTATTATGGCCTTTACGAAGAAATAGCGAACGAGGATCTTGTTTCGCTTGCCTAAAGGCAAGTATTAATTCAGGAGCGCAAGCGCTGAACAAAAAAAGAGGCCGTATCATAATTCAAATGATGCGGCCTCTGTATTTGTTGCCTATTAAGGTAGTGCAAGATGAATTTGGGCAAGCTGTGGATAATTTGCTTTTCGGGGTCGAAAACCAGTCAAAAAGCAGCTTTTCACCCTGCTTTTTTCCTTAAGTTTTGTGCAATTGCAATCAAACCCCATTCGATCTCCACTTTTTCCTTACCCCGAAGCATGAACCTTTTGAAACCATGGTTCTGTTTAATGTTTCCGAAAGTTGGTTCCACATCAAAGCATCGTTTCTTTCGCCGCTGTAGGCCTTCTTCACTGTTTAACAGTTCATGTGCCTTTTGCTTAAGCCGGTTCAGATTTACATTGACCTCAATGATCCTGTTGGCGCTTGATTTATGACAAGCACCGTTGAGCGGACAGTTAGCGCAATTGCCCGCCTGGTATCTTTTTACTGTTTGCTCAAAACCGGTGCTTGTTCGTTTTCTACTTGTCCCGATGAAATTCATCTGCCGGCCCATCGGACAGATGTAACAATCTTTCTCCTGGTTATAGAAAAGCTTGCTTGCTGCAAAAGGCTGTTTGTTATTGTAGTTTTCATTTTGCTCTTTATCGAACATCCCATACTTTACAAAGGCAATGGTTTGCTTTTGTTCCAGCAGCGTGTAGTTTTCTTCAGATCCGTACCCGGCATCCGCGGTGAGCTTTTCAGGTGCTTTGCCAAAGCTGGCTTCATGCTGCGTTAAATGAGCATTCAGCGTATTGGTGTCTGTTGTATTGGAATGAATGGTATAATTGACAATGAACTGGTTGGAGGTAGATATCTGAACATTATAGGCGGGTTTTAACTGACCATTTTTCATGTGGTCTTCTTTCATCCGCATGAAAGTAGCATCCGTATCGGTTTTACTAAAGCTGTTCCTTTGGCCCAGGATCTCTTCCTGATGCTCATATTTTTCTATATTCTGCGGGTAATGTTTAGTAATATACTTCAGTTTAGCCTTCACCTTTTTATCTGCATTATCTTTTGCGGCCAGCTTTTCGTTAAGCTGATCTACGGCAGCTTTTACTTTTTCGCTGTTAATTTCCGTAAAATCAGGCGGCTCAGGCATCTTGTCTTCTTCCGAGGCTACCTGTTGTGCATACTGCCATATCTCAGTCAGTTGCTTTTTCATCTTCTCTTTATTGGTCTGAATCGACTTCTTCCAAACGAAGGTGTACTTGTTGGCATTGGCTTCGATCTTCGTTCCATCCGTATTAATCTCCTCTATGCTCAGCAGCCCTTCTTCCGACAACAGCTTTACCACCTCTTCAAACACACTGCGCAGGGCATGTTTCAAGCGCACACCCCGGAAACGGTTGATCGTATTATGATCGGGATAGCTCATCGAACTTAACCACATGAAGTAAATACTTTCCTTACAGGCTGCCGCCAGTTTACGGCTGGAATAAAGGTTGGTAACGTACCCATAAACCACCACTTTAAGCAGCATTTGAGGGTGATAACTTGAACTTCCCCTAATGTGATAAGCTTTTAAAAGCGGCTCTATATTGAGCTTGTTAATGACCTCATTTACAACCCGGACCGGATGCCATAAAGGGATCAATTCTTCAAGGGTTGGTGGGAGTACCAGAATTTGTGCCTGATTATAGGGCTTGAAAACAGGTTGCTTTACCGCCATCTTTTATCTGATTATACACTAAATATATGAAAATCAGATTATTAAATCAAATAATCAATGGTAAAAATCCTGAAATATTAAAAATAAAAAGAGGCTGCACCATGATTTATGATACAGCCTCTTTTTTTGTTATTGTCAAATCATCTAAACAGAGGCAGTGATTCTTTTGGCTGCATTAATCATCGTCGGATGCATTGGGATCAAACATCCACAGATCGTCGGTACCACTTGTACTCGATCCACCGCCAGTGGTGATATATCCTTTTCCGTTTATGGCAAATCCCGTGGCTCCGTATCTTGAACTTCCCTCAAAGGTATCCACATCTTCCCATAGATCTCTGTCGGGGTTATACCTCCAGCTCGTGCTGGACGTTCCGCTTCCCATCCCGGTAGTTAAATAACCGTAATTTCCGATGGAGAATGCTACTGCCGAATACCGCTGCAGATTATAATTGTAGTCGTCGTTTTCCTTGATCTCCTTCGTTTCTTCATCATCCCCGTCAGGATAAAGAGAGATTTTGCGCGTCCATGTGTCTTTAGAGGGATCATAGGCATAAAAAGAAGGAACGAGTGCTCCGTTATTCTGTCCGCCGCCCACGTAAGCGATATTGCCGATTACGAAAGAAAATGCCATTACCCTCTTGGTTTTTATATTGGAGATTTTCTCCCATCCCGGAGTTGACTTAGATGGATCGTATTTATAAAAGTCCTGCTGATCATTATTCCCATCGGTGCCACTGCCGACGTAACCGATGTTATTGATGGAAAAAGACACAGCATAATAACGACCGCCAGCACCAGGGAAATCAGCTATCTTTGTCCATTTGTTAGTTCCCGGATCATATTCATAGAAATCCTTGTATTTCTCATCGGTCAGCGAATTACGACCTAAACCAACATATCCTTTTCCTCCTGCAGAAAAGGCAACCGCATCTGTTCTGGGAGCGCCAGGAAACGTTGCTATTGTATCCCAATTATCGCGCGCAGCGTCGTAAGACCAAAAATCGGCCAGATGTCTTTTATCTGTTGAACTGGCACCGTAATTATATCCCGTTCCTACATAGGCAATATCGTCGATAACAAAAGAAACAGCTCCCCGCCTTGAAACACCTCCAAAGTCGGACTTCCTGATCCAGTCACCCGCTAAATCATCGTCATCATCACTGCTGCTACATCCTGCAAAGAGGGTTAGCAAACAAAGGAAAAAAGCGCCCGTGAAAAGTTTATTCATAATCCTATAGTTTTAATTTTGTATATGTAACTCTTAATTTGATTTTTACGTCGGCATTGGCCTGAGATCCTACGATCAGGCGATTAAAGGTATTTTGCAGGTCTGCAACCGGCACAGTGAGCAGGAGCGAGGTATTATTGTATTTTGAATAATAGCTTGAAATATACTCAGTCAGAGGAAAACTATACGACGCCTTCCCTTCAACATAATCGCTGTACGTTAAGTATAGGGCTGACTGGCTAGTCTGCGGATCCGACAGTATCTGGGTGGGCCGATTGTTTTTATCGGCAACCAGAAGCACCAGTTGGGCCGGCCTTTCAAAAGGCAGATAATGAGGAGCCCCGGGTGTTTCAACCAGTAGCTCTGCTTTATTGATAACGATATCGCCACCTGAATTTAAAAACCGGATATAGGGTATTGATATCCGGGTAACCAGACCCGCCATCGCCTGAATATAGGTTTTGTCGGATGTAAGGTCAGAAGAAACAACTGTATTGGATAAGCCTATATCTTTTAACTTAGTAGCGCTCCTGTCGGCATCAAAGTGATTGAACTGGTAGTTGTTATCGTACAGACTGAACGCCATCTCCTGTTTTTTCTTATTCCCTTCGCCATCTACATAGGAGTAATAGATCTTTACACTAACGGAATCTCTGAAGCCAACAATAGCGTTTCCGACGCTGGTTCCGGGCTTAAGCACCATTCCCTTAAAATAATCGAGAAAAAGGTCGGTATTAGAGAGAAGAGTACTCTCCTCTTTTACCAGGTTGAAGAACGACTTCCCCATGTTATCTGGCAGGCGAAGCATCAAACTGTCGGAACCCGGTTTCGGATAATAGGAGAGAGTAGCCAGTGGAGCAGGATCATGCCTGAACTTTGAGCGGTTATAAAATGTGGCTGAACTTGAAAACACATTCTGCGCCTCCGATGAAAGGTAGTCGGACACT
Organism: Arcticibacter tournemirensis; assembly: GCF_006716645.1. Lineage (NCBI taxonomy): Bacteria > Pseudomonadati > Bacteroidota > Sphingobacteriia > Sphingobacteriales > Sphingobacteriaceae > Arcticibacter > Arcticibacter tournemirensis. Next base: position 12,846 of record NZ_VFPL01000001.1, read on the forward strand.
TTGGGCAGTACAAGGCGCTCCGAAAGCTGGTAAACTGATATGTCCTGCTTCTGCAGAGTGTCGCCATAATAATATCCCGAGTAATTTAGCCTGAGCCTGACCGAATCAAACACAGCGTCGGTGGGGAGTGAAGAAGTGTTAAGACCCGAGGGCGAAATCTGAAAATAACTGGATGAACTGATAATGCCGAGCTCAGGGTCATTGATCCTTCCTACCAGCAACACTCCTTTCCCAGCGGACGGAAGAGAATCGAGCAGCATCGTTGCTGTGCTTATTGTAACAGTATCGGTGATATTCGCAAACAATGTCTCATCCTCGCCAATTCCAATAGAGCTGTTCTTTTCGCAAGATGCAAGTACAACCACTAAGGTTAACAAACCAGCAAACCACTTTAACAATTGCATGCACCGTCTGATCGAATTATCCATTTTTACTCCCTTAAGAATTTTTGAATTGGTGTCAAATATGCGGTCCCGTTTTGTGCTTTAAATGAATTTTAACATAGTTTAACTCAGCAGCAGAATCGGAATCAAAACATTAACACTTTTTTACTATTTAGCAGGGAAAGCGACAATAATTCCATCCTTTCCTTAACAGGTTTCACATTTTCAAAATGAAACAGCCGGTCTTTGCATAAAAAACTCATAAGCGGCTAATCACTTTCATTTTTGACCACGAATTTATAGAGTATCAGATCCACGTTTTAAGAAATGCGATCTAGGACCGCATTTGCGAGACCATTATCAGAATTTTGGCGAGAATACAAGATCCTTTGGCAGTAGAACAACCTTAATAAAAAGCATAAATAGATGAAATCCGGAGATTAGTCGTTATAATAGAACCTTTAATCTTATTTATCCGTAAATAAGCCATTTAGTATCTATTTTAGCGTGGATGAATAAGATCAAGTTGCAGAACTGGCTACAGGAAGCTATCCCGCTGCTGCTCTGGCTGGGCTTCGTGTTGTTACCTTTTTTGATGCGTTCGGCGTCCATGCCCGCCTATGTACGCACTCATTTTCTGGAGAATATCTTCCTGACTAACCTACTGTTGCTAGCTGTGTTTTACCTTCATGCCTACGGAATTTACCCGCTTAGAAAAAGAAAGAACGGCATCTGGTTGTATGTACTTGCTTTGGCTGCTTGCATGGCTGCTTTTATGTTCGTTTCACAGCGAATATCTCCGGGCCCCCAACCGGCTGTTCTTGCGGAAAGGGAAAGGGCAAGAGCATTACCATACCCAGGCAGCTTTCAGCACAGGGATAGTTTGCCAGGGCCGGAACATTTTCCACGCCCCGGTGGCGAGCCTCCTATGAAGGTACGCCTTTTATTCCCGGGCTTCCGGATAACCCCTTTCTTCTTTGTCATCCTCTGCAGCTATTGCTACTGTATTCTTAGAGATACCACCAAGCGGGAAAGAGCTCTAAAAGAACATGAAAATGAAAATCTGAAAACGGAGCTTACCTTTTTACGTTCGCAGATCAGTCCTCACTTTATGTTCAACGTGCTTAACAGCATGGTTTCGCTGGCCCGCAAGCAATCTCCATTGCTCGAAGCTTCACTTATTAACATGTCGAACCTGATGCGTTATATGTTGTATGAAAGTAATGGCAAACTGGTTTCGCTAAATACAGAACTGGAATATCTAAGAAATTATATCGACCTGCAACTGTTGCGCTACGGCGATTCGGTAAGACTTAACTTATATATCAACGGACAAGCGGAGCATTATCATATAGAACCGATGCTTCTTATTCCTTTTGTGGAAAATGCTTTTAAACACGGTATTTCGATGATTAAGGATCCTCTTATTGATATATCTGTTTCTGTTAACAATGAAACAGGTGAATTGCTCTTTAACGTTGTAAATAACATTAGTCCCCAGGAAAACAAGGATGAAGGAGAAATTGGAATTGGCCTTGCTAACGTAAAGAGGAGGCTTGCGCTATTGTATCCTGAAAAGCATCATTTAAAAATTGAACGGGCTAGAAACCTTTTTAATGTCGAACTTCAAATTAAACTTACATAATGAACTGTCTGGTTGTTGATGACGAAAAGCTGGCACTTGAACTTTTGGAAGATAACGTCAAAAAGGTTCCCTTTCTCTCACTGTCATTTTCCTGCCGGAATTCAATGGAGGCATTAGAGGTTTTAAAGGAGAATAAAATAGATCTTATATTTCTGGACATCAAAATGCCGGGACTAACGGGACTCGAATTTATACAGACGCTTCAAAACCCACCTTTGATAATTCTTGTAACGGCTTTTGAACATCATGCACTTGAAGCTTTCAGTCTGAATGTAGTAGATTACCTGGTTAAGCCAGTTGCCTTTAACCGTTTCCTCCTGGCGGCTAATAAAGCTCACGACCTGTTTATGCTCAGACATCCACAACAAAGCGTTCCTTTACAGAATGACCATATTTTTGTGAATGCCGGCTATTCCCTTGTGAAAGTCCGATTGCAGGACATTATATACATTGAGGGTCTCAGGGATTATGTACGAATACATCTGATTAACGACAATGTGGTAACCACACGGATCAGCATGCGGAGCCTTGAAGAGAAACTAAATCAGCAGTTCTTTATGCGCGTTCATAAATCCTTCATTATCTCGCTCGATAAGATTGAATCGGTTCAAAAATACCGCCTGGTTATTCAGGGCCGTGAAATTCCGGTGGGAGAGTCCTACAGAAATACACTTCAGTCGTATATCACAACGCGCAATATATAGCGAACAATACGGATAGTCGTCCGGGACCTGAACCTTGCTTCTATTCGAATTGTCTTCGGCATCCGCAAGGCTATTTCTTTTTTTCTATTGACTGTGCATTCCAGGCACAACTGAATGGTCTCTGGCATTACCGGGCCATTTCGGGCCACTATGTTTGAAACATACCGACTACCTGTTCGTATGCCAGGCGTACATATCTTAACATTTTTGCTATGAACCACTTATTTGGTGCTACGAAATACTAATTTTAGTTATCTTAGCGCCAATAATTTAAAGAGACGATAACAAAGGCCAATGAAATATTTTGTACAGGGCTTATTAATCACATTAATAGGTCTTTTTGCTTTTAGCAGCTGTCAGAAATCTGACTTAATCGGACTGGATATAAATCCGCAGGATTCCATTAACGGAAAATATATAGCAAATTATAATGTAAATACTGTTACCGTAAGAGACGACAGTGTTAATACGTTTAATATAGGCCAGTATCCACTGGGTTCTTTAAGCGATCCGGACCTTGGCACCACTGAAGCTGGTATTGCCATGCAGTTAAGTTTACCTTCAAGCGGATTCACCTTCGGCACTGGTCCAATACTTGACTCTGCTGTATTGGTAATGCGTTATGGGAATGATTTTTATGGCGATTCGCTTAATACATCTTACAAAGTAGACGTGCATGAGCTAACTGAGAAATTTGGAGCGAATTATTACAGTAATAAAGTCTGGAGTATCGGTGAAAGCAAGGGATCTAAAGAGGGCATCAGGAATTTCGCCTGGAGAGACAGTATTCGGATCACGCAAATCGTAAAGGGCGGACCCGATACTTTGGTGAAAGTTGCGCCTCAGTTAAGGATTAAGGTAGATACTGCTTACATAAGGGCAAAGATCGTAAATGCCGGAACCTCGAACCTTGCAAATAATACTGCTTTTGTCAACCACCTAAAAGGCTTATACCTGAAGGTTAGCAAAGCTGCTGATGCAACAGGTGGTATTGCATTTCTGAACATGGCTGCTACTGATGTGGTCGCCAGGTTGGATGTTTTCTATAGAAACACCAATTCTTCCGGAGGAAAGGATACGCTTACAGCGTCGTTCAACGTAGCCGGAGAGGCGGCATCCATTAAGCATAATTACGAAGGAACAGCAGTAAAAGCACAGCTTGATGCTCCTTTGCAAACGTTCAGCACGGTGTACGTTCAGCCGATGGGCGGCTTGAAAACGAAAGTGACTTTTCCGGATCTTAAGAACTTAAAACAACTCGGCAATATCGCTATAAATAAAGCGGAGCTGGTAGTATATACGGGAACCAGCACCACCAGTATTCTGGAGCCGTCTCAGGCATTAACCTTGTATCAACCAGACATTGCGGGCCAGAGGCAGAGTTTGCCGGATCAGGTATCATATTGGGGCGGATCGTCTTATGACAGCACAAAAAAACGGTATATCTTTAACCTCAGCACTTACGTTCAGCATGTCCTTTCAGGAAAATCGGAACAATATCCGGTGTATATTATTCCATCTGACGTTAGATTTATATCTCAACAATCGAGGAATATCTCTACGATAGCGACAACGGCATCCAGGTCTATCCTGGCAGGTAAGGATCATCCCGAGTTTAAGATAAAGCTAAATATTTACTATACGCTTCCGCATCAATAGCTGCAAAAAAGGGCCATGCCTGCATTTTTGGCCGCTTAAGCGGTAGATTTACAACACTATAAATGCGTCTCACTATTTGTCGGGACGCATTTATAGTATGATCTCTATTCGCTACACTGATAATATACCTTTCACGCTTTATCTTTTTGATTAAATTAGCCCCCCTAAATCATTTAATAAAACCATGTGCGGAATTGTTGGATATATCGGCCATCGTGATGCATGGAGCATCATCGTTAAAGGCTTACACCGGTTAGAATACCGGGGATATGACAGTGCAGGCATTGCCTTATTAGACGGCAGCCTCAAAACTTATAAGAAAGCAGGAAAGGTAAGCGAACTTGAAGAGTTTGCTGCAGGAAAAGATAAAACTGGTACTATAGGCATGGGCCATACCCGTTGGGCGACCCATGGAGAACCTTCCGACCGGAATTCTCACCCTCACCAGTCAGGCGACGGAAGACTTTCTATCATTCATAACGGCATCATTGAGAATTATGCTACCTTAAAAGAAGCTTTACAGGCCAAGGGACACGTTTTCAACAGTGATACGGATACAGAAATTCTGGTACATCTGATTGAAGAGGTACAGAAGGCTGATAATCTTGACTTGGCAGAAGCGGTCAGGGTAGCATTAACAAAAGTTATCGGTGCCTACGCTATTGTTGTGATGAGCCAGGATGAGCCAGATCTGCTGATTGCTGCCAGAAAAGGAAGTCCTATGGTGATTGGAGTTGGTCAGAATGAATATTTCATAGCTTCAGATGCGTCGCCGATAGTAGAATACACCAAAAACGTGATCTACCTGAAGGACAACCAGATTGCCGCAGTGTCAAGGGATGAAATTATTGTTAAGAGTATCGATAATATCATTCAGACTCCGTCCATACAGGAACTGACGCTTAAGCTTGAAATGCTTGAAAAGGGCGGATTCGACCATTTTATGCTGAAAGAGATCTACGAGCAACCGCGTTCGATTAAAGATTGCATGAGAGGCCGCATCTATCCGAAAGAAGGAAAAGTACAGCTGGGCGGAATTAAGGACTATACCGAAAAGCTGAAAAATATTGACCGCATTGTCATTATAGCCTGCGGAACTTCCTGGCATGCCGGCCTCGTAGGAGAATACCTGATAGAAGAATACGCAAGGGTTCCGGTTGAAGTAGAATATGCGTCAGAATTCCGTTACCGTAATCCCATTATCTCTGAAAAGGATCTTGTTATTGCTATCTCGCAGTCTGGTGAAACGGCCGATACAATGGCTGCTATTGAATTAGCGAAAGAAAAGGGAGCCACCATATTTGGTATCTGCAATGTAGTTGGCTCATCCATTCCCCGTATCACCCATGCCGGAGTCTATACCCATGCAGGCCCTGAAATAGGCGTTGCTTCTACCAAGGCATTTACTGCACAGGTTACCGTGCTTACTCTTATGGCTTTATATATCGCACAACAGAGGGGCTCTATTCACCAGGGTGAGATGGTAAAGATGCTGACAGAGCTTGATGAGATCCCTTCGCTTGTTGAACAATGCCTTAAATCGAACGACACGGTTCTAGCCATATCCGAAAAGTTAAAAGATTCAAGGAACTGCCTTTTCCTCGGAAGAGGAAGCGGGTTTCCCGTTGCGCTCGAAGGAGCCTTGAAGCTGAAAGAAATATCCTATATACATGCCGAAGGTTATCCTGCGGCCGAAATGAAACACGGTCCGATAGCGCTGATCGACGAAGATATGCCTGTTATCTTTATTGCGACAAAGAATTCGTCGTATGAGAAAGTGATAAGCAATATCCAGGAAGTGAAGGCCCGTAAAGGGAAGGTTATCGCCATTGTTACCGAGGGCGATAAAGAGGTTAAGAAAATGGCTGATTATGTTATCGAAATACCAGACACTAACGAGGCTTATTTACCTCTTCTGGCAACTATCCCCTTACAGTTACTTTCATACCATATCGCCGTGCTAAGAGGCTGCAACGTAGACCAACCCAGAAATCTTGCTAAATCGGTGACGGTGGAGTAGAGATGTGGGTTGTGAGTTGAAGGTTGTGAGTTGTGGGGGCGAAAGGGATTGAAAGCTGAAAGGGAAAAGCAGAAATGTGAAAGCTACACAACAAATCTTTCACGTGAATTCAGGGTTTCCGATAAGAAAAAAGAGGCTTACAAATTTGTAAAGCCTCTTTGTAATTAAAAACCCCAATATTCAACATAAACATAATTTCTTCGAGCCCCGCTATGCATTCTCATCTGCATGAGCAGATTCCTTATAATCTATTTCTAAAAGAAGAGTGTCAAGCGTAAAACCGACTTAAGCGCCCTGCGATGCAAGTATCAGGATAAATAATTAATATATAAAATCGATAATTACTATCTTTGTATAGATAAATACTATGACACTTGTACAACTAGAATATATTGTGGCGGTCGATACCTATCGTAGTTTTGGTGTGGCCGCTGAGAAGTGCTTTGTTACACAGCCCACTTTGAGCATGCAGGTCCAGAAGCTCGAGGAAACATTAGGAGTAAAACTATTCGACAGAAGTAAGCAACCGGTTGTACCTACCGATATCGGGCAGGAAGTGATTGAACAGGCGCGTGTTGTTCTGGCCGAATCGTCAAACCTCGAAGAGATCATCAGTTCTTACAAAAAAGAACTCGCAGGTGAACTTAAGGTTGGTGTTATTCCTACCGTTGCGCCCTACCTTCTTCCGAAGATTATTTTAAACTTTTCGGATAAGTACCCCAAGGTTCATATTCAGATCTGGGAATATACAACAGACCAAATAGTCAAGAAATTAAAGACAGGGTTGCTTGATTGCGGCATACTTTCTACTCCTCTGGAAGATAAGAGCCTTACCGAAATTCCTCTGTTTTACGAGGATTTTGTTGCTTATACATCTCCTTTAAACAAACTGCTCGAAAAAAACGAGATTAAAGCCCGGGATATCAACCCCAGTGAACTCTGGCTGCTGAACGAAGGGCACTGTATGCGGAATCAGGTCCTGAACATCTGTACCCATCGGGAAATGGGCAATAAGCTGCGGGCTTTTGAGTACAATACCGGGAGTGTTGAAACGCTTAAAAGAATGGTAGACATTAATGCTGGTATCACGATCCTGCCAGAACTAAGCCTCACAGACTTTTCTGAAGAGCAGCTACAAAGGGTGAAGCGTTTCAGCAAACCTGTTCCTGCAAGGGAAATGAGCATTGTTACTCACCGTAACTTTCTAAAGAGGGGAATTATCACTGCTCTTGAAAAAGAAATTATTGAATCGATACCTCAACATATGCTGAGCAGAAACAAAAAAGAAGTAATGGAAACTTCAATAAATTGACAATGGACAATGGACGGTTGACAATGGACAGTTCATTTTTATCTTTTGAAGAAGCTGAGCATCCAGTAAATTAAAACCAAAACACCTATAACAACAAAAATACTAACGTAATAGCCTGCTTTAAAAATATCTGTTATTAGCTGGCATGAAGACAGTAAGCTTATTGCTGATAGTAACAGCGGCCCGGTTAAATATTTCAATTTTCTCTCCATAAAAAAAAGCAGTGTATTCGTAAATACACTGCTCCCTTAAAAGTTCTTTTAACTTACTTTTTAAAACGCTCTGCAACTGCATTCCAGTCAACTACATTCCAGAAAGCGGCAATGTAGTCGGGGCGCTTATTCTGATATTTAAGATAATAAGCATGCTCCCACACGTCCATTCCTAAAATCGGAGTACCCTTTACATCGGCAACATCCATTAAGGGATTGTCCTGGTTAGGAGTAGAAGAAACCTGCAATTTGCCGTCGGCAGCTACCGAAAGCCATGCCCAGCCGGATCCGAAGCGCGTAGCACCTGCTTCACTGAACTTCTTTTTGAAATCTTCAAATGAGCCAAAAGCTTCATTAATAGCCTCTGCAAGTTCGCCAGTAGGCTCGCCTCCGCCATCAGGAGACAGCACGGTCCAGAACAAGCTGTGATTATAGTGACCGCCGCCATTATTTCGCACGGCAGCAGGGAAGCTGGAAATGTTTGCCAGGATATCTTCAAGCGATTTGCTCTCAGCATCTGTTCCGGCCAGCGCTTTATTTAAGTTGTCAACATAAGCCTGATGGTGCTTACCATGGTGAATCTCCATAGTAGCTTTATCAATGTGCGGTTCAAGCGCGTCTGATGCGTATGGTAACGCAGGTAGTTCGAAAGCCATAATTTATATATTTAAAAGGTTAAACATTTAAGCCAGTACAAAGATAACTTATGCTTAAATTTTTTGTTCAGCAGTATGTCAACTTTTACTTCTTTTCCTTAAAAAGAAGTTTTTCATCAACGTAGCACAATCGTTTTCTTTTACCCCGCTAACTATTTCTGTCCGGGGATGAGTGATTTGCTGGTTGATGCGACTAAACCCCCGCTTCATATCGTGCGCTCCAAAAACAATACGGCTTATCTGAGTCCAGTATGAAGCTCCTGCACACATAATGCAAGGCTCAATAGTGACATATAACGTGCAATCTTTTAAATACTTCCCACCTAAATAATTAGCAGCGGCAGTAAAAGCCTGCATTTCTGCATGTGCTGTAACATCATTCAGGCGTTCGGTGAGATTATGGCCACGACCAATGATCTTACCATTACATACCACTACTGCTCCAATCGGCACCTCATCCAGATCTAAGGCAACTTTAGCCTCTTTAATTGCCTCGTTCATGTAAAATTCATCGGGAGCTATGGAAGGCTCATCTGTAAAACTGATATAACGCATTTCTCTAAATTAATTTTGAGCCGTTCGGGACCTGTCGTTCAATAGTAGAAAGTACAATATCACCGTTCATGTCTGCAAATCCTGTTACGAGAAACTCGGACATAAAGTTTGCAATTTGCTTAGGAGGAAAATTAACAACTCCTATGATTTGTTTTCCGTACAGCTCTTCTTTCTTATAATGTTTGGTTATTTGTGCACTGCTCCACTTGATTCCGTATTCACCAAAATCAACTTTCAGTTTATAAGCAGGCTTTTTCGCTTCAGGAAAATCCAATACTTCCAATACCGTTCCTGCCAGAAGCTCAACTTTTTCAAAGTCTCTCCAGGTTATGTGTTCCATCTTACCAAACTTAGTAAATTGCTTTTATTTGCAAAATATACAAACTGATAAACATAATCTTAGATTTGCAGCATGGCAGAGATTCGTTTAAAAAAGGGAAAAGATAAAGCAGTACGACAGTTGCATCCATGGGTTTTTTCGGGAGCTGTTGACAATGTGAAAGGAAGCCCTGACGATGGCGATATTGTAACGGTTACAGATCATTCAGGTACATTCCTGGCGAAAGGCTTTTTTAACAGCCAGTCGAGGGTTGCTGTCCGCCTCCTCGAATGGACGGAAAACACAGATATCAATGAACTCTGGTGGAGAAACAAAATACGTAAATCTCTTGAATCCAGACAGGGTCTTTTGGACTCTAAGGAGACAAATGCATACAGGCTGATTTTCAGCGAAGCTGATTTCCTCCCGGGCCTGATCGCTGATCGCTACGGCGATTATATTTCGGTACAAATTCTCACATCGGGGATTGAGAAAGTAAAAGGAGTATTGCTTGATGAGCTGCAACAGCAGCTGCGCCCAAAAGGGATATTCGACAGAAGTGATGCTTCTGCCCGTTCGCACGAGGGATTAGATGCTTCTTTTGGAAGCCTTTATGGGGAGGAGCCACCGGAATATGTTGAAGTGTCAGAAAATGGCATCAGGTATCTGATAAATATAGCAGAAGGTCAGAAGTCTGGTTTCTTCTGTGATCAGCGTGACAACCGCAGAGTGGTATCGGAGCATGCAAGCGGCAAGCGTGTGCTCGATTGCTTCTCTTATTCAGGCGGCTTTACATTGAACTGCTTAAAGAAAGGCGCTGCTGAAGTAATTAGCGTGGACAGCTCTCCGCTTGCCATTGAAACTCTTAAGCGCAACGTAAGTTTGAATGGCTTTGATGGTCTTAAACATCAGGCGATTCAGTCGGATGTGAATAAGCAATTACGCTTGTTTAAAGAACAGGATGAACGCTTTGACGTAATCGTGCTTGATCCACCGAAATATGCTCCCTCGCGATCATTGCTTGACAAGGCTTCGCGTGCATACAAAGATCTTAACAGGATCAGTATGGGTCTCCTTAACAGCGGCGGACTCCTGGCGACATTTTCATGCTCGGGGGCTGTAGACATAAATCACTTTAAGCAGATACTGGCATGGGCAGCATTAGATGCTGGAAAGGACGTACAGTTTATACATCAGTTCTCGCAACCTGAAGATCATCCTGTCAGAGCCTCTTTCCCCGAAGGAGAATACCTGAAGGGATTGTTGTGTAGGGTTATCTAAAAGAAATTATTTATTCTGTTCAGGCGCCGTATTACTCTCATCAGGCAGGTTCCTTAAATGGACCGGCTTGGCTGAGCTTGCTTTCATTTTCAGATTCAGCATCTCGACCAGAACAGAGAAAGCCATAGCAAAATAAATATATCCCTTGGGTATGTGCTGTTCAAAGCCTTCAGCCAGCAAAGACACGCCTATCAGCAACAGGAATGACAATGCGAGCATTTTAACCGTAGGATGATTATTTACAAACCGGCTGATGCCGCTGGCTGAAAGCATCATTACGCACACAGCAATTACAACAGCCGCGATCATTACCAATACTTCATCGGCCATTCCGACTGCTGTTATCACAGAATCAAGAGAGAACACAATATCAAGAAGCAGAATCTGAATAATTACTCCCGAGAAAGACTTCACGGTTTTTGACTCCTGCTGATGATCTTCTCCTTCGAGTTTCTCGTGAATTTCACTGGTACTCTTGTAAATTAGGAACAGACCTCCTATAATCAGGATCAAATCACGCCCCGAAATCGCCATCTTTTCCAGCCACTCTTCGTTTGCTATCCCAATCCATTCACCAACATTAAAAAGGGGCGTCGTTAGCTTCATGATCCAGGTTAATGATAACAACAACAACACACGGGTAATCATGGCAAGTGCTAAACCCAACTGCCGGGCTTTCTTTTGTTGATGCAAAGGAAGCTTACCTGAAAGAATCGATATAAAAATAATGTTATCAATTCCTAACACAATCTCAAGCACCGTAAGGGTGATGAGCGAAATCCATATTTCGGGGGTAGCTAATATTTCCATAAAATAAACTGTTCGAAGATAATGATCCGTTTTAAAATAAAAAAACCCTCCGCCTGGCGGAAGGTTTTAATCATTAATTTAAAAAGAACGTATACTTAGGAGAGCTAAGTCGAAGGATTAATAATGTGGCATTCAGAATACACCGATCAACCTTCTCTTTTCGTCCCGAATAACCTTTTGATTTAGAAGCGCTGCACGCTTTCTATTCTGTAGTTTCAGAAATCTATATACTAAAGACGCTACTTTATAATAAATGTTACAACCTCTATAAAACAGATAGACAAAATTAAAACAATCCCTGATATTAAACCGTTAAATTATGTTAAGCAATTATTAACAATGCAGATATTTATCCACAGCGGCGATGGCATTGTTAACACGGGTATCACTGCTGCCTGATACTACCACATAAGATGCATTTAATTCTCTAAGTTCTTTATGCCAAACGTCCATGAAGTATTCTCTAAGATGTGGAAAATCGCGCAGAGGATCGTCCATCCATGGCAAATCTATATCCATTAGCAGATAAAAATCGTAAGGATGACGCGGGAGCTTGTACAGCACTTCTTCCGGAGCCTTTCCGAACATATAATCACTCCAGATCTTTACGGTTATAAACGTAGTATCACAGATGAGGAGTTTATTTGCACTTCCTAGCAGTTGATTCTCAAGATCCAACTGCCCTCTGAACATATTGATTTCGTCCTGCCATGTGCACGGCTCTGTTAATTTGCTGCAATACTCACGGGCATACTCAGGTACCCAAACAGTATTATAATGGGCCGCGAGTTGGGCCGCGATGGTCGACTTGCCCGTCGATTCAGGGCCAACTATAGCTATCTTCTTTATATTTTCTGTGTTTTCCACGATCTTCTCCAGTCAATAAACCCTATTGTTGCAATAAACAGGAACAATAAATACAGAACGGCCGTTAAGGCAAGCTGCTTATATAAATATAAGGGAACGTAACAAGCATCCACAATAATCCAAAGGATCCAGTTCTGCATTACTTTCCGTGTCATTAAAAATTGCGCTACGAAACTAATGGCCGTGCAGGCTCCATCTATATAAGGAACGTCGCTGTTGGTATAGTGATCAAGGAAAAGGCCAAGAATATAAGAGAGTATTGCTATAGAAACCACCACCATTACATAACCTTCGGTATGAAGAGACACTACCGGTTTCTTATGCTGCTCCTTCCTTTTAATCCAGTAATACCATCCGTAAACGGCCGTGCTTAAGAAATACAACTGAAGGACAGCATCGCCATACAATCTATAATCGTAAAACAGGACGGCATAAGCCGCAACGCTGATTATAGAGACAGGCCAGTTCAATATGTGCTGCTTCGCCGCAAGATAAACACATAAAAAGCCGGTAATGGTACCCGTCCATTCGAGAGCAGATGTTTCGACCAGTTGATTCCAGAAAAGCCGCCAGAAAGTAGTTTCGCAGAGGATCACTTTGCAAAAGTATAAAAAGCAGGAGCGGGGGCAAGAAAAAGCTTCTTCAGGATAAAAAAAATAAATATTTTTACTGAAAATAGTATATGAAGAAAATCCTTATCCTCGGTTTGTTTATCAGCACCGCTGCCTTCGGCCAAAACAAACAAGAAACCTTTTTTCTAAAAGACAACGGTGAGCAAGTAAAGAAAAAAGAGAAGGCCGACTTTATACGGATCGTAGAAGAGCCTGATTCTGGCTCGGTGCTTTATAGTGTGAATGAATATTATCCGGATAATTCTAAGAAACGAACGGGACTTGCATCAAAGATTGATCCCTCACTTGTATTTGAAGGAGAGGTTACTTCGTATTACCGAAATGGTAAAAAGAAAGAGGTTACTAACTACCAAAACGGCCGCCGGGTAGGTAATGCGTCCTTCTATTATCAAAACGGCCAGTTACGGGAAGTCGTTGAAATCATTCCGGGAACGGGCAAGCCAGGGTCGACTAATGATTACACACGTGAAAGACAAAGGCTCATTAGTTTCTTCGATTCTACCGGTGCTCAATTAGTAAAAGATGGCACAGGCGCCATCAAACGTTTTAATGACAAGAATGAAGTAACTGAGGAAGGCAGCTACATTGAAGGAGAAAAAGATGGAATTTGGAAAGGGCGCGTCGGAAGGTCAACTTATGAGGAAACCTATGAAAAGGGCAAGTTCGTCCAGGGTGTATCAAAAGATGAACAAGGAATTACCAATCAATATAAAGAATTAGAAAAGATGCCTGATTATCCAGGAGGTATCAAAGAATTTTACTATTATGTCGGAAACAACTTTTCTTACCCAGCGGAAGCACGAAAGAAGGGGGTAAGCGGAAGACTTATAATGGGTTTTGTTGTAGAAAAAGATGGTAGGCTTTCTAATATTAAAATAATAAGGGATCTGGGAGCAGGCACCGGCTCTGAAGCCATAAGAATGCTGAGAAGTTCGCCAAAATGGCTTCCGGGCCAGCAGCATGGTATACCGGTCAGAGTACAATATACTCTACCTATCATGCTAAACCTGGAACCGTCGGGCCGCTAAATTAATATGTAATTTTCGCGACCACCTATTTACGTTGTATATGCAATGTGTTAAAAAATAATACATTTATTACATACAGAAACGCTTGAAATGCTTACCTTTGCATCCCGACAATCCAGTCGGGATTTTTGTTTTTATACATCACTAATCTCCCTGGCTGCTAAGTCTTTTTTGACTTGAATTTTAAAATTTGACTTTAATAACTCCATGCCAAAAGATTCTTCAATTAAATCAGTCCTGATCATTGGTTCAGGACCAATTATTATCGGCCAGGCCTGCGAATTTGACTATTCGGGCTCACAAGCTGCTCTGTCACTTAAAGAGGAAGGGATTGAAGTTTCTATCATCAATTCCAATCCGGCTACTATTATGACGGATAAGGTGATTGCCGACCATGTTTATCTTCGTCCTTTAAATTGCCAAAGCATTGAAACAATCCTTCAGGAACAGAAGATTGACGCTGTTCTTCCTACAATGGGGGGGCAAACGGCCCTGAACCTTTGCAAGGAGGCTGAGGAGCTGGGCATCTGGGAAAAGTATGGCGTAAAGGTGATCGGGGTCGACGTTGCGGCTATCGAGAAAACGGAAAACCGTGAGGAATTTCGCCAGCTGATGATCGATATTGGGGTAGGCATTGCGAACTCAAGAATCGCTAACTCCTTCCTTGAAGGAAAAGAAGCAGCACAGGAGATAGGATTCCCGCTTGTAATCCGTCCGTCTTACACCTTAGGTGGTACAGGCGGTGGTTTTGTTCACAAAAAAGAAGAGTTCGATGCAGCGTTGAGCCGTGGACTGCAGGCTTCGCCTACGCATGAGGTGCTGGTAGAACAGGCCGTGCTTGGCTGGAAAGAGTTCGAGCTTGAACTTTTGCGCGACAATAAAGACAATGTTATTATCATTTGTTCTATTGAGAACTTCGATCCTATGGGGATCCATACTGGCGATTCCATTACGGTAGCGCCAGCAATGACGCTTAGTGACCGCTGTTATCAGGAGATGCGAAATCAGGCTATCAAAATGATGCGCGCTATCGGCAACTTTGCGGGAGGCTGTAATGTTCAGTTCTCTGTTAACCCTGCCGACGAATCGATCATTGCTATTGAGATCAACCCCCGGGTATCTCGCTCGTCTGCCCTTGCATCGAAAGCAACGGGATATCCTATTGCCAAAATAGCTGCTAAACTGGCTATCGGCTTCAATCTCGATGAAATTGAGAATCAAATCACCAAAACCACTTCTGCATATTTCGAACCTACACTCGACTATGTAATCGTTAAAGTTCCGCGCTGGAACTTTGATAAGTTTAAGGGTGCCAATAAAGAACTTGGCCTTCAGATGAAATCGGTAGGCGAGGTGATGGCAATAGGCCGTACATTCATAGAAGCTCTTCAAAAAGCAACTCAAAGTCTCGAAATAGGCCGTGCGGGATTAGGGGCGGATGGCAGGCAGAATCGTAACCTTGAAGAAATAATGCACGGGCTGGAGCATCCAACATGGAACCGCGTGTTCCTCATCAAAGATGCAATGAGTCTTGGTGTTCCGATCGAGTCGATACGCAAAGTAACAAGAATAGATAAATGGTTCCTTGTACAGATCCAGGAGCTGGTAATTCTAGAGCAGGAGCTTAAGCGTTATTCTCTGAATAACATCCCTAAAGACTTTTTCCTGACACTGAAGCAAAAAGGTTTTTCAGACATACAGATAGCATGGCTCTTAGGTAATGTAACCGAAGATGAAGTATACGATCGGAGGAAAGAGCTCGGCATTAAACGGGTTTATAAGATGGTCGACACCTGCGCCGCTGAATTCCAGGCGCAAACTCCATACTATTACTCCACTTTCGAAGATGAGAACGAGTCGCAGGTAAGTGATAAAAAGAAGATCATCGTGCTTGGCTCAGGGCCTAACCGGATCGGACAAGGTATAGAATTCGATTATTCCTGCGTTCATGGCTTACTTGCGGCAAAAGAATCGGGTTACGAATCTATCATGATTAATTGTAACCCTGAAACAGTGTCAACAGACTTCAACATGGCTGATAAGCTGTATTTCGAGCCGGTTTTCTGGGAACACGTAAGAGAGATCATCGAGCATGAAAAACCCGAAGGCGTGATCGTTCAGCTGGGTGGTCAGACAGCTCTAAAAATGGCTGAAAAGCTTCATGAAAAGGGTATCAAGATCATCGGCACTACCTTCAATGATATGGACATTGCCGAGGACAGGGGTCGTTTTTCTGATCTGCTGAAAGATCTCGGCATTCCATACCCTAAATACGGTGTTGCCGAAAGTGCCGAAGAAGCTATTGAAGTGGCTCATCAGGTTGGCTACCCTGTGTTGGTAAGGCCTAGCTATGTCCTTGGAGGCCAGGGAATGAGCATTGTAATAAATGATGACGACCTTGAAAAAGCAGTAGTTAAACTATTAGGCGACCTTCCTGGAAACCGCGTACTGATTGATCATTTCCTTGACCGGGCGGAAGAAGCCGAATCAGACTCTATCTGCGATGGTGAGGATGTTCATATTATTGGTTTAATGGAACACATAGAGCCTGCGGGAATACACTCCGGCGACTCCAGCGCTGTTCTGCCTCCGTTCAACCTGTCGGAAAACGTGATCCGCCAAATGGAGGAATATACAGTTAAACTCGCAAAGTCGTTAAACGTACGCGGTCTGCTCAATATCCAGTTTGCTATAAAGCAGGAAAAAGTATATGTTATTGAGGCAAATCCACGCGCTTCGAGAACAGTACCTTTCATTGCGAAAGCATATGATGTTCCTTACATCAATATAGCTGCAAAGATCATGCTTGGAGTTAATAAACTTAAAGACTTCAACATCGAAAGGAAACTGGTAGGATATGCTATTAAAGAACCGGTGTTCTCTTTCGATAAATTCCCTGATGTAGACAAACAACTGGGTCCGGAAATGAAATCTACCGGCGAAGCTATCCGCTTTATAACGGGGGTCGATGATCCTTACTTTGTGAAGCTATACAAGGAAAAGTCGATGTACCTGAGTAAGTAGTTAAGAGTTAAATGTTTAGAGTTGAAAGTTAGAAGTGCAAAACTTTATACTTTCAACTCTAAACTCTCAACTCTTTCAGCTTTACCCAAATAAACTCCCAAACACCTCCTCTATCTTTGATACACTTTTAATCTCGATTGTATATCGCGAAGTGTCAAGTCCCTTTTGGTTGTACTTAGAAATATAGATTTGTTCGAAGCCCAGTTTCTGTGCTTCAGCGATACGCTGCTCGATGCGATTTACCGCCCTTATTTCTCCCGACAAGCCTACTTCGGATGCAAAACAGATTTTAGAAGACACGGGAATGTCTTCATGAGATGAGATAATGGCAACAATAATACCCAGATCTACTGCTGGATCTTCTACTCTTAACCCTCCGGCAATATTCAGAAAGACATCTTTAGCACTTAACCGAAAACCACAACGCTTTTCGAGTACTGCAAGCAGCATATTCATCCTTCTGGTATCAAAGCCTGTGGCAGAACGCTGAGGGGTACCATATGCAGATGAACTTACCAGGGCCTGGGTTTCGATGAGCATCGGCCTGGCGCCTTCAAGCATGGCCGATATTGTAATGCCACTCAGCTGCTCATCCCTTTGCGAAAGCAATATCTCCGAGGGGTTAGATACTTCACGTAAACCATTACCCTGCATCTCATAAATACCGAGTTCTGATGCCGATCCAAATCGATTCTTAACAGCGCGTAATATACGATATACATGATGCCTGTCGCCCTCAAACTGAAGAACGGTATCCACCATATGCTCCAGTATTTTAGGTCCGGCAATAGCGCCATCTTTAGTAATGTGGCCAATTAAAAAAACGGGAGTGGAAGTTTCCTTAGCAAAACGCAGAAGCTCGGCGGTACATTCACGGACCTGCGATACGCTGCCGGGAGTTGATTCTATATGAGCAGAATATAGGGTCTGGATGGAGTCAACTATCACAAGCTGCGGCTCAAGAGCTTCTATCTGTTTAAATATATTCTGAGTAGAGGTTTCTGTGAGTATATAGACATCGCCTCCTGCCGAACCAGACGACAGCCGCTCTGCGCGCATCTTTATCTGATGTTCGCTTTCTTCCCCAGAAACGTAAAGAACCCTTAAATTTGGCAGATTAAGGGTCAGTTGCAGCATCAGCGTCGATTTCCCTATGCCCGGCTCACCCCCTATTAATACCAGGGAGCCAGGAACGATTCCCCCGCCTAATACCCTGTTAAATTCACTATCAGGAGTAACAAGCCGGTTTTCTTCTGTATATACAATTTCATGTATCGCTGTAGGTCGTGTCACCCGGGAGCCTGAAGGACTGACTTTCCAGTCGGGAGCTGCATTTCCGGGCTTTTGAATCACTTCTTCAACAAAGGTATTCCACTGGTTGCAGGAAGGGCATTTTCCAAGCCACTTCGCCGACTCATATCCACAGCTTTGGCAAAAATATGCTGATTTCGTCTTGGCCAATTTGTTCTTCTTTTAATTTTTGATATATCCGGTAACGCTTAAAGCTAAGCGCCCGGGTTTGTCGGTAATAGTAAGCTAAACTACGTAAAATCATAATACCGAACTTACGATGTTTGTAAGTCCGGTATTATGGTTTATAAATAGCAAATTATAATTTGATCTCTTCCTCTTTGGAGTTGAGGAAGTGGAATTCAGTAAGGTAATACGATGGAATAGCTTTAACAGTGATCCATTTGCCAAAGTTAAAGAACCATTTCCACTGTCTGGAGATAAAGCCCTTCTTGATATAGGCTTCAATATAAGGATGTACACAAAGTGTCACACTCTTCTCATTCTGCTCATTCAGAATATAGGTGAGATTGCTCTCAATGTCGTCCATCAAAATGATGCTTGCCTTGATTTCTCCGGTACCGTTACAAGCAGGGCATTTTTCATTTGTTACTATGTTCATCTCAGGACGAACGCGTTGCCTTGTAATCTGTACAAGGCCGAATTTGCTCGGAGGCAATATTGTGTGCTTCGCACGATCAAGCGCCATTTGCTGCTTCAGATAATCGAAAAGCTCTTTGCGGTTATTAGGCTTATGCATATCGATAAAATCGACCACTACAATGCCCCCCATATCGCGCAAACGAAGTTGCCTGGCGATCTCCCTTGCTGCTTCCTTGTTTACCTGAAATGCATTTTCTTCCTGGTTTTCAGGATTAGCTGTTCTGTTACCACTGTTTACGTCAACGACGTGAAGAGCTTCGGTATGTTCAATAACCAGATAAGCCCCTCCTGCGAGGTTAACAGTACGACCAAAAGCTCCCTTTATTTGTTTCTCAACTCCAAAATGTTCAAATATGGGTTCCCGGTGCTTATAAAGTTTTACAATCTTCTCAAGTTCGGGAGAGATCCCCTGAACGTAAGAACGTATTTCTTCATAAATACTGGTATCATTAACATGAATATTCGTGAAATCGGCGTTAAGAAGATCCCGGAGAATAGTGGATGTTCTGCCCATTTCACCTAATACTATCTTCGAAGGCTCGGTTGTACTCAACCGTTTGGAAAAAGTTTCCCAGCGCGCTATCAGATCAAGGAGATCTTTTTGAAGCTCGGTGACACCTTTCCCTTCGGAAACAGTACGGATAATTACTCCGAAACTCTTCGGTTTAATACTTTCAACTATCTTTTTTAAGCGATTCCTTTCAGTGTTACTCTTAATCTTTTTTGATATGGATATAGAGTCGGAGAAAGGCACCAGAACAACAAACCTTCCCGCAATGGAAAGATCAGAGCTTAAGCGCGGGCCTTTAGTTGAAATTGGCTCTTTCGCGATCTGCACAGGCAACAGCATGTTGCGGTTCAGAACTTCAGAGATCTTGCCGGATTTATTGATATCTTCTTCCAGCTTAAAACTATTCAGCAGTTTATCTTTATAACTGCCATTCTTTACAATCTTGGTCAGCTTAATCAGCGACAATACCTGAGGCCCCAGGTCAAGATAGTGCAGGAAAGCGTCTTTTTCGTAGCCTACATCTACAAAAGCAGCATTTAACCCGGGCATAATTTTCTTTATCCGGCCCAGGTAAATATCTCCAACAGCATAGTTGTTGTTAATGTGCTCTGCGTGAAGTTCTACGAGTTGCTTGTCTTGCAGTAAAGCTATAGTCACCCCACTGGGGCTTGAATTGATTATTAATTCCTTTACCAACAGCTACTCTTTTAATGGCGGATTATTCCACCGCCAGCGTACAACACCAGAAATGATTTATAACACAAGAACCCCCGGCCGCGTGTGCGTGGAGGTCTTTAAGTGATAAGTCATAAGTAATAAATACTAAGCGATAATTCTATACCTTGGTATAACATCCACTGAGTACCCTTACCAGTGACTTAAATTTATTTTTTCTTGTGTCTGTTCTTTCTTAAACGCTTTTTGCGTTTGTGGGTAGCCATTTTATGTCTTTTTCTTTTCTTACCGCTTGGCATAATCTTAAATTTTTAAATGTTTTTATTGTTATTAATTAATTCTTTAATTCCTTGATCCTTTTGTCGATGTAAGCTGAAAAACCAGGATCTGCAGCAAGCTCCTTACTTTTCTCAAAAGCGGCGATAGCTTCGCTTTTTTCACCTAAGTTTTCATAGCAGGTAGCCAGGTAGAACCACGCATCAGGAATCTGTTGCTGAGCAATAACTGTCTTGAACCGATTAACGGCCTTATCGAATTGACCAGACTTGATTGAAAATAAACCAAGACTCATGTTGGCCTTGATATTTGAAGGATCCTCTTTCACTACCCCCAGCAGAAGCTGAATGCCTTGCATTGGGTTAGAGCTGTCGTTTACATACGCAACACCGAGGCCTGTCTTTGCTTCCAGACTAGCGGGCTGCAATTCTAACGCTTTCTGATATGATTCGATCGCTTTTGCTACAAGACCGGGTTGAATAAGGCTGTCCTGAGTAGTTTGGTAGGCATTTGTAAACAAGTCGCCTGACTTTAGCCATTCAGAATATTGATTACTGGCTTTAGCGAGTTGTTCGAAGTAAAATGCCGCGGGAGCAGGCTGATTCAGGTCATCCCATTTCTGAGCGAGCTGTTTTTGCAATTTCAGTTTCTCGGATTCTCCGGCATTTTTCAGTTGGCTTTCCAGCTCTGATATCTGACGGGAAAAATCAGGAGTGATCGACTGCTTGGCAGTATTTGACACACTTTCGAGAGAAACTACCGTCGCCTGAGAGGCACTAGTAGCAGCTTCTCCCGAATGCTGTCCTTCTTCTTTTACCAATCCTTTGATATCAAGAGAAAGCAAAAGGCCCATTAGTACTACTACTAATCCTATTACCGCTATTTGCTTTCTTTTGATCATCATTTAATACTATGCTTCTGTAGCTGTTTTTGCTTCTTCAGCCGCAGCTGCTAATTTTGTAACGTTTCCGTTTTTAACTTTTTCAACAAACACCTTGGCGGGTTTGAAGCTTGGAACAAAATGTTCGGGGATAATAATGGCTGTATTTTTTGAAATGTTACGAGCTGTCTTTGTTGCTCTTTTCTTTACAACAAAGCTCCCAAAACCGCGCACATATACGTTTTCACCATTAACCATTGAATTCTTTATCACTTTAAAAAACGCCTCTACCGCTTCCTGTACATCTAACTTTTCGATACCGGTTTTGCTGGAGATCTCTGCGATAATTTCTGCCTTAGTCATATCTTAATTTGATTAAACTTTTCGTAAACTCTTAATTGTTTTGGGGTTGCAAAAGTATTGGTTTAAATTGATAACCTAAAATAATTCCCGAAAAATTTATTCTAACTCCCGCGTTGACAGTTCGATACATTTTAAAATCGCCCGATTTTCAGGTTTTTCTAAACTTAATTACTATTAAGTACTCTAGATTATGCCCGGGGATAAATGGCTATAAGAAACTGGGTTTGATTTCCGACCGGCAGATTTTACCTTTGCAAATCTAGGGGGGAATTATGCGTTTTATCGATGAAGTAATTAACTGGTACGAACAAAACAAAAGGGATTTACCCTGGCGAAACACTCAAGACCCCTATCTCATATGGCTTTCGGAAATTATTTTGCAACAAACCCGTGTGGATCAGGGAATGCCCTACTTTTATCGTTTTTCGGAAAAATACCCTACTGTTTCTGATTTCGCCACAGCTTGTGAGGATGATATCTTAAACATGTGGCAGGGACTGGGATATTATTCGAGAGGAAGGAACATGCACCACACTGCCCGCATGGTTATGGAAGAGCATGGCGGATATTTCCCACAGAAATACGATGAACTTATTAAGCTGAAAGGTATCGGAGAGTATACTGCCGCAGCAATCTCCTCTTTCAGCTCAAATGAAGTAAGGGCAGTGGTAGATGGTAACGTGTTCCGGTTACTCTCCCGTTATTTCGGAATTGATGAGGCAATAAACAGCACGGAGGGTAAGAAAACGTTTTATTCGCTGGCAAACGAAACTATCGACAAGGACCGGCCGGGCCTGAGCAACCAGGCATTGATGGAATTTGGTTCTCTCCAATGCAAGCCTGTGAATCCCGACTGCGCTACCTGCCCGCTTAGACCCGGATGTGTCGCATTCAATAAGCAACTTATTGCTCTGTTACCGGTAAAGTTGAGGAAAGCCGCGGTCAAGGATCGCTTTTTCAACTACATCATTGCCGCGGACGATAACAGGATCCTCATGAATAAACGTACCGAAAAGGACATCTGGCAAAATCTTCATGAGTTTCCCTTGTTTGAAACGGAGCATCCGGTAGATCCGTCAGAACTAGTAAGCAGCGCTGATTTCATTGATCATTTTGGGACGCAGGTGCAGATACAGGCTGTATACGGACCGGTGAAACATCTTTTAAGTCATCAAAAGCTGCACGCCAGATATATCGTCATCAAGGGATTTAAAGATGGTTTTAAATCTAAAAAACCCTGGTTTTATGTCAATTACGACGAGCTCGAACATCTCGCGCAGCCCAAATTAATTTTTGCATTTCTGGAAATGTTTCCTACCTTGAAAACTGATTTACATTCTTATTAAACTCATGTCAGGCGTTAATAAAGTTATTCTAGTTGGGCATCTGGGCAAGGACCCGGAAGTCCGGCACCTCGAAGGAGGAGCCACTGTTGTCAACTTCACCTTAGCTACAACCGAAACATATACGCGCGATGGCCGTAAAGTCGAACAAACCGAATGGCATAATGTGGTTATGTGGCGGGGCTTAGCAGAAATCGCAGCAAAATACCTCCAAAAAGGAAAGCTGGTATATGTTGAAGGAAAGTTGAGAACCCGCTCTTATGACGACCGGGACGGCAACAAAAGATATGTTACCGAAATAGTTGCCGACAACTTTAACATGCTGGGCAGGAAAAGTGATAACGAAAATGGCACTAATCAGAGCACAGCAAGCCAAAACCCTTCGAAACCGGAAGATCAGATGATCGGGATGAACGATAACACCGAAGACGATCTGCCCTTCTGATGAAAACTAAACCTGGTTCATAGACAACGACATCGAATAATCCTGTTGTATAACTCTGTGAACCAGCATTACACCTCTACCCTACGCCTCTCAAAACGCAAAAAACCTCTTTCTTTACCTTTAGATGAATAAAATTTAAAATTACTCTTGTAATACTAAATTATTATTCGATAATTTTGCACTGTTTTTAAAAATTAAAACACTGTAAGTCAAAGCTAAAAAATGAACGTATCCATCATTACCCATACTACCGCAACGTCAGCCAAAACAGGTTATGCGTGCGCTATGGTACGTGAGAAACATAACAGTGAAAAATTAATTTTAAGACACCGACGACCATTCATGCCAAGAGTTTGATTCTGTTGGCAGCCCTACTCTCTCAAACCAGCCGGAAATCCCGGCACCGATATTGATAATAAATTTTCTTAAACTTAATAGACGAGGTATAGTCTTATCCGAATAATCGGATTATTACAATAATGGACAAAAACGAATTCTCTGTAGTAGTAGCATCTGAAGCGCATGCCGGGTATGCAGAACAGATATGTGATGAAATGGCAGAATCGGCAAAAGCAAGAGGTACAGGAATTGCCCGCAGAAGCCCTGATTATATAGTTAATAAAATGACCGAAGGGAAAGCTGTGATTGCTTTACACAAGGACGGTACATGGGCTGGTTTCTGTTATATTGAAACCTGGAGCCATGGGCAGTTCGTTGCAAACTCGGGATTAATTGTGAATCCCTTATACCGCAAATGCGGACTTGCAAAAGCCATCAAAAACAGGATCTTCGCCCTTTCACGAGAAAAATATCCTGATGCCAAAATCTTTGGTCTCACCACCGGATTAGCTGTTATGAAGATCAACTCCGAATTAGGCTATGAACCAGTTACTTATTCTGAACTTACTCAGGATGAAAATTTCTGGAGCGGATGCAAGAGCTGTGTAAATTTTGATATTCTAACAGCTAAAGGCAGAAAAAACTGCCTCTGCACAGCCATGCTTTACGATCCGGTGGAGAAACAGAAGGAAATTGAAGAAAAACAGAAGCAGCTTGAAGAGGAAATGAAAAAATCAAGCCGTAAAACTTCCTTGTTTGAACGGATTGAAGAAAAGCTGCGCGGCTCTGTGAAGGTCCTTTTCTCTTTTATATTACTCATCCCGAAACTTTTACACTTATAAAATGAAGAAGAAAGTTGTTTTAGCCTTTAGCGGAGGTCTTGATACCTCCTATTGTGCTATTTATCTTACCAAAGATCTTGGACTCGAAGTGCATTCCGTGATCGTAGATACCGGCGGTTTCAGCAAAGAAGAGCTGGAAAATATAGAGAAACGTGCTTATGCTTTGGGGGTAACATCTCACCATGCAGTAGATGCTGTAAAAGGATATTACGACAGCTCTATAAGATATCTTATTTATGGCAACGTACTTAAGAATAACACATATCCTCTTTCTGTTAGTGCTGAACGCGTCACACAGGCAACAGCTATTGCCGAATATGCAAGAGAGATCTCGGCTGACTATGTTGCACACGGCTCCACAGGCGCAGGGAACGACCAGGTGAGATTTGATATGATATTCAACATCCTGATTCCGAATGTGGGTGTTATTACTCCGATCCGGGACCTAAAGCTTAGCAGAGAGGCTGAAATAGACTACCTTAAGCAACATGGAGTTGAATACAACTTTGAAAAGGCCAAATATTCGATCAATAAAGGGATCTGGGGCACCTCTGTAGGCGGTAAAGAAACGCTTACATCCAATGAAATGCTGCCAGAAGAAGCCTGGCCGGTACAGGTTACAAAAGATGGAACTGAAAGGATAGAACTTGAGTTTGCAAAAGGAGAGCTGGTTGCACTGAACGGACAGAAATACGACCATCCTACCGAAGTCATCAAAGCTCTTCAGGCTATAGCTCAGCCTTATGGCATAGGCCGCGACGTTCACGTTGGTGATACCATTATCGGCATTAAGGGCCGTGTGGGCTTTGAAGCTGCTGCACCGATGGTAATCATAAAAGCACACCACACGCTCGAAAAACATACGCTTACAAAGTGGCAGCTTAGCTGGAAGGACCAGCTGGCAATGTTCTATGGCAACTGGCTGCATGAAGGACAGTTCCACGACCCGGTAATGCGCAACATAGAAGCTTTCCTCCGTGACACTCAAAAAACCGTGTCGGGCAAGGTTTTCGTTCAGTTGATGCCTTACCGCTTTCAGGTGATAGGTATTGAATCGGCTCACGACCTGATGTCTAGCAAATTTGGGAGCTATGGTGAAATGAATAACGCCTGGACAGGTGATGATGTTAAAGGGTTTTCCAAAATATTTGGTAACCAGGTAATGATCTATCACAAGGTTAATGCCAGCCTTTCAGAAAACGAAGTCAAATCCTGATTATGGAGAACGCACAATTAGTACCAGATCCTGCCGGTGCAGGGTTTGAGGGATTCAGGATAAGGGCGGGCATTGTTGGAGGAGCGGGGTATACGGGAGGTGAGCTACTGAGGATTTTGATTAATCATCCTTACGTAGACATAACGTTTATACATAGTAAAAGTAATGCCAACAACTTCATCCATGAAGTGCATGCTGATCTTTTAGGTGATACAAGTCTTAAATTTACCGATACCCTCAGCCAGGACATTGACGTCCTTTTCCTTTGTGTAGGCCATGGCGATGCCAGGAAGTTTCTGGATGCAAATGAAATAGAAGAACGTATTAAGATTATAGATTTAAGTCAGGACTTCCGCTTAACTACAAACCAAACGCATAAAGCTAAAAGCTTTATTTACGGTTTGCCAGAGCTGCAAAGAGAAGAGATCCGTACTGCTCGTAATATAGCAAATCCGGGCTGCTTCGCCACCTGTATTCAGCTGGCTTTGCTTCCCCTGGCCAAAGCGGGACTGCTTAACAAGGAGGTTCACATCTCGGCGACCACAGGATCTACGGGGGCGGGACAAAGTCTTTCTGCAACCTCGCATTTCAGTTGGAGAAATAATAACGTCTCAGTATATAAAGCGTTCGGACATCAGCATCTTAAAGAAATAACAGAGTCACTCAATAGCCTAGGCTCCTTAATCAAAGCTGACGAGTTAAGTTTTATACCCTACCGCGGCGATTTCACACGAGGCATTATGGCATCCCTTTATACCGAATGTGACCTGAGCGGAGAAGAAGCTGAAAAGCTCTATACTGATTACTATGCAGAGCATCCTTTTACCCATGTCTCTGCCAAAAATATCGATCTGAAGCAGGTTGTGAACACAAATAAATGCCTGCTGCACGTTGAAAAACACGGCAGCAAGCTGTTGATCCTGAGCATTGTGGACAACCTGCTTAAAGGAGCATCAGGGCAAGCAGTGCAAAATATGAATTTATTGTTCGGACTTGACGAAAAGGAGGGGCTACGGCTGAAGGCGACAGCGTTTTGATGAAGTTGAAAGTAAAAGGTCAAAAGTTAAAAGACTTATGCAGGACTATAAAGAGCTTAACGTTTGGAAGAAGTCACACCAGTTTGTGATTGAAATCTATAAGAATATAATCTCTTTTCCAAAAGAAGAAACTTTTAATCTTGTAAATCAATTAAAACGTGCTTCAGGCTCTATCCCTGCTAATATAGCTGAAGGTTGTGGCAGATATACGCAAAAGGATTTTGCATCATTCTTACAAAATGCGCTGGGCTCAGCACATGAAGTAGAATATTTGCTTCTATTATCTAAGGACCTCAAGTTTATTTCCTCTGATCAGTACGAGCTGCTCAATGAGCAAATTTGTGAAATAAAAGCAATGTTAATTGCTCTTATTAAAAAAGTAAGACTTTAAACTTTCTACTTTCAACTCTTAACTCAAATGAAATTATTCGACGTTTATCCGCTTAACCCAATAGAAATCACAAAAGGCCAGGGAAGCCTGGTATGGGACAATAAAGGACAGGAGTATCTTGATCTGTATGGAGGGCATGCTGTTATTTCCATCGGACATACTCATCCGCACTATGTTCAGCGGCTTACAGATCAGCTGCACAAGATTGGGTTTTATTCTAATTCGGTAGAGATACCTCTGCAATCTCAGCTGGCGGAATTACTTGGTAAAGTATCAGGGAAGGCTGATAACCAACTTTTCCTATGTAATTCGGGAGCAGAAGCAAACGAAAATGCGCTAAAGCTTGCTTCGTTTTACAACGGAAGGAAGAAGGTTATCGCCTTTAAGGGTGCTTTTCATGGCCGTACCTCATTAGCTGTATCCTGTACAGATAATCCTAAAATAGTAGCTCCTGTTAACCAGACTGAAAACATCATCTTTTTGCCTCATAATGATGAAACTGCGTTGGAAAGGATATTTTCTGAATCTGGAAATGAAATATCGGCAGTAATTATCGAGGGGATACAGGGTGTTGGAGGTATCAGGGTCGCCACTGAAAGCTTTCTTCAGAAATTACGTTCGCTTTGTGATCAGTATAATGCGGTTTATATTGCCGACTCCGTGCAATGCGGATACGGCCGGTCGGGAAAATTCTACTCCCATGACTTTGCCGGCGTAGAGGCCGATATTTACACCATGGCTAAAGGAATGGGAAACGGCTTCCCTGTGGCAGGGATTTCTATTGCGCCTAAATTCAAGCCGTGGCACGGAATGCTGGGAACTACTTTTGGCGGAAACCATCTCGCCTGCGCTGCTGCTGTAGCTGTCCTCGAAGTTATTGAGAATGACAAGCTGATGGAAAATGCCCGGACTATCGGCTCCTATCTTATTGAAGAATTAAGCAAGCTTGATAAAATTTGCGAAGTTCGCGGAAGAGGACTGATGATAGGGATTGATCTTCCCGAGGAACTCTCTCATGTAAAAAAAGATCTGTTATTCAAACACCATATTTTTACCGGCGAGTCGAAGCCGAACGTGCTCCGACTACTTCCGGCATTAAATTTAAAAAGGGAGCATGCCGACAGGTTCCTTGACGCCCTTAACAAAACGTTGAATCAGTAATCCCTTACAGGAGGAGGAGCAATGATACGGCATACAAAATATATTGGATACCATTTTGTCATCTGACAAATATTAAAGAATTATGAGACTATTTACTTCAGTTAGAGATGTTACCAGCGTAAAAACATTGGTGCAGGAAGCCCTGGCATTAAAAAGCAATCCCTACGCCTTTCAGGAACTGGGAAAGAACAAAACTTTAGGTGTGATTTTCCTGAACCCGAGCCTCCGTACCCGCCTCAGCACCCAAAAAGCAGCCGCAAATCTGGGGATGAGCGTAATGGTAATGAACATAGATAAAGAAGGATGGGCCCTCGAAACACGCGATGGCGTGGTGATGGACGGAACCACCGTAGAACATATCCGTGAAGCAGCGAGAGTATTTGGTCAGTATTGTGATATCCTTGCCATCCGTGCTTTTCCTGGATTGAAAAACAGGGACGAGGATTATAATGAAGAGATCTTCAATAAGTTCATTGAATTCAGCGGAGTTCCGGTAGTAAGTCTGGAAAGCGCTACCCTGCACCCCTTACAAAGCTTCGCAGATCTGATCACTATTGAAGAACATAAAAAAACTCAAAAACCGAAGGTCGTATTGACATGGGCGCCTCATGTTAAACCTCTGCCTCAGTCGGTGCCAAATGCATTTGCCGAATGGATGTGTAAAGCACAGCAGGAAGGCCTGCTTGATTTTGTGATCACTCACCCTGAAGGCTATGAACTTGCCGGGAAATTTACAGAAGGCGCCACAATAATCCACAATCAGGACGAAGCCATAAAAGGCGCTGACTTCATATATCCTAAAAACTGGTCCGGCTATCACGATTATGGAAAAATACTTCATAATGGCGAAGGATGGATGCTAGACCTGGAGAGATTAAAAATAACTAACGGAGCGAAAGTGCTGCACTGCCTGCCTGTAAGGAGGGATTTGGAGCTTGGATCAGATATACTCGACAGCGATTCGTCGCTTGTGATCGAAGAAGCCGGAAACCGTGTCTGGGCAGCACAAACAGTATTAAAGCGGATGCTTGAGGAGTTGTAGACGATAAAAGCGGTATATAAGGCCGGAAAGAATTGAAGTAAAATAAAACAGGTTCCTTATATTCGTTCAAACTATACATTGATGGACAATCTCTATGTTATTAAAATAGGCGGAAATGTTATCGATAATTCGGAGAACCTGCATTATTTCCTAAATGACTTCGCCTCGCTGAAGGGGTATAAAGTGCTCGTGCATGGCGGAGGGAAAATCGCAACAGACCTCTCGCATACATTAGGTGTTGAACCTAAAATGGTGGAAGGACGAAGGATAACGGATATTGAAACTCTCCGGGTGGTAACGATGGTGTACGCAGGCCTGATCAATAAAAACATAGTGGCGCAGTTGCAGCGCTATCAATGCAATGCAATTGGCCTTACCGGTGCCGATGCCAATCTCATCAGAGCTACCAAACGTCCCGTAAAGGAAATCGATTATGGCTTTGTGGGCGATCTATCAGAAACCTCTGTAGAAAAGAATACTCTAAGCAAATTGCTGGAAACCGGACTTATTCCTGTATTCCCTGCTATAACTCACGATGGTGAAGGGCAGCTCCTTAATACAAATGCAGATACCATTGCATCGGCGATAGCCGTAGCCCTTTCGCACTTGTACAAGGTAAGCTTAGTATATTGCTTTGAGAAAAAAGGAGTATTAAAAGATGTGGACGATGAAGCCTCTGTAATCTCGAGTATAAGCTCTTCCGGATTCGAAACGTTAAAAGGTGATGGCATCATCGCCGGCGGGATGCTTCCCAAACTTCACAATGCCTTCCAGGCCATCAAAAGCGGGGTAAACGAAGTTTATATAGGCAAGTCAGATGAGCTGCCCCTCCTTAACGATCATTTATTTGGCACACGATTATTTGCATAAGATGGAAAATAAAAAAGGTACAATAGCTATTCTCGGAAGCGGTAATATCGGACTTTCTCTTGCTAACGGCTTAGTAAAATCGGAATACTGCACAGCAGATAACATCATTCTTACCAGAAGATCAATCCATCTTCTGAATGCAAAAGCAAAAGAAGGATTCAGGGTCACGGCCGACAATGCAGAGGCCGTTTCAGCCGCATCGGTTATTATTCTGGCAGTTCTTCCTCAGCAATTAAACGGTATGCTATCAGAAATCCAGCCCGTTATAGATCATGAAAAGCACCTCGTAATTTCTGTTATCTCAGGTGTCAGCTGTAAAGATATTAAAGCCAAGTTGGGAGAAAACGTTCAGGTAGTAAGGGTAATGCCCAATACAGCAATATCTATCGGTCAGTCTATGACCTGTATTGCATCTGACAATGCAGGCTACCTCAATATGGAAATCGTTACCGAAATGTTCGAAACTGTAGGCTCTGTAGTTCAGATCAACGAAGAATTAATGACCTCCGCCACTGCTCTTTGTGCCTGCGGGATAGCTTTCTTTCTCAGAGCGATCAGGGCAGCCTCGCAGGGAGGCGTTGAGATTGGCTTTCATGCAGAAGATGCGTTGAAAATGGCAGTACAAACGGCGAAAGGGGCAGCAGATCTCTTACTCCAGCACCATAGCCATCCAGAGCATGAAATCGATAAAGTAACCTCTCCTAAAGGCTGCACAATAGCCGGATTGAACGAAATGGAACATAACGGATTCAGCTCGTCGCTCATTAAAGGAATCAAGCTTTCCTCCATAAAAGCAGGTGGCCTCTACACTGAAGACAAATAGATTTGCTATGAAGGATGTAGTTTTGGATAAGTTTACCGGATTACTGAAGAATCTCATTGCCACTCCGTCTTTCAGCAGGGAAGAGGATAAAACGGCCGGCATACTTGATGCCTTTCTGCAGGAACACGGAATAGCTACCAGCAGGAATCACAATAACGTATGGGCAAGGAATAAACACTTTGATGCCTCCAAACCTACTATCCTTCTTAACTCCCATCATGACACGGTAAAACCGAATGCTGGATATACCCGCGATCCTTTCTATCCCCATATTGAAGATGGCAAGTTATTCGGACTTGGCAGTAATGATGCAGGAGGATGCCTGGTCGCGCTTATAGCGGCCTTCATGTACTTTTACGAGAGGAACGATCTAACGTATAATCTATGCCTTGCCGCTACGGCGGAGGAGGAGATTTCCGGAAAAAACGGCCTGGAACTCTTAGTCCCCGACCTTGGTCCTCTTGAGTTTGCTATTGTAGGCGAGCCTACGCTAACAAATCTGGCTATAGCCGAAAGAGGGTTGTTAGTGCTCGACTGTACTGTGCATGGAAAAGCTGGTCATGCCGCCCGGGAGGAAGGTGAAAATGCCATATACAAAGCAATAAAAGATATTGAATGGTTCAGAACGTTCAGGTTTCCCAAAGAATCTGAAATGTTCGGGCCCTTAAAAATGTCAGTAACCGTTATAAATGCCGGCTCTCAGCATAACGTGGTACCTGCAATATGCAACTTTACAGTTGATGTTCGGGTAACAGATACCTACAAGAATGAAGAGGTGCTGGATATTATCAGGCAGCATGTCGCCTGCGAGGTGACAGCCCGGTCTACCAGACTAAAGCCCTCCTCTATTGATAAGGATCATCCGATTGTACGGGCTGGTGTAGCGCTTGGGAAAACTACTTACGGATCTCCAACTACCAGCGACCAGGCCTTGCTGAGTATCCCCTCGGTAAAGATAGGGCCAGGCGATTCGGCGCGTTCGCATACTGCTGACGAATTTATTTATGTGAACGAAATAAAGGAAGGTATTGAAGTGTATATTAAATTATTGGAAGAAGTGATATTATGAGGCCTTTGTTAAAGTCTGCTCTCACTAATGCTAAAGTAATTCTCCGACCTCTCGACGCAAAAGATGAGCCCCTGCTAAGACCCATAGCCGCTGAAAAAGAGCTTTGGGAGTATGGTCTTTCCGATCTCTCGCTGCCAGGAAAACTTAGGCGTTATATTGAGAAAGCGCTTCAAGCAAGAGATGAAGGCACCTGTGCGGTATGGACGATCATAGATAGATCATCCGGGAATGTCGCAGGCTGTACAAGACTCGGAGAGATTTCCTGGGATGACGAGCGCGGACAGATAGGATGGACCTGGATAGGAAAAGACTTCCAGGGAACAGGGCTTAATAGGGCCGCTAAATATGAGATCCTCCGATTCGGGTTTGAAGTGCTGCGGCTAAACCGCATTGAACTAAAAGCCGACGAACGGAATATACGCTCCCGTAAAGCCATTCTTAACATCGGCGCTATTGAAGAAGGGACTTTAAGACAACATATGAAAACACATGACGGATTTCTGCGAAACACCGTATTTTACAGTATTTTGCGCTCTGAATGGCAGCATGTGAAAGAGGAGTTCTTCGGCGATCTAGATCTCTGAAGTAATCATTATTCTTAAGACATAAATAATACACGACTTGCGGTGGCCCTGCATGTCCAATCATAAATCAAAATGAAGCTTTGGCAAAAAGATAAAGAAGTATCGAAATCGGTAGAGCAGTTTACAGTAGGTCACGACAGGGAACTTGATCTGTTCCTTGCCGCTGCAGACGTGCTTGGTTCTCTGGCACACACAAAAATGCTGGCTAGCATCAATTTACTGGAAGAATCAGACCTTGTTCTGATCCAGAAAGAACTTAAGGTGATTTACAGGGATATTGAGGCTGGAAAGTTTTCGATTGAGGATGGGGTAGAAGATGTTCATTCCCAGGTGGAGCTGCTCCTTACCCAGCGTATCGGCGAGGCGGGCAAGAAGATCCATAGCGGCCGCTCGCGTAATGACCAGGTTCTTGTAGACCTCAAACTCTTTTTCCGGTCGGAGATAAAACATCTGACTGATAATATCGAAGTACTTTTTAAGCAGTTAATTAATCAGAGTGAAGAGCATAAAGATAAATTGCTTCCTGGTTATACACATCTTCAGATTGCCATGCCATCATCCTTTGGCCTTTGGTTTGGTGCCTATGCCGAAAGCCTGGCTGATGATATGGAATTACTACTGGCTGCCTGGAAAATTTGCAATAAAAACCCGCTGGGTTCAGCCGCCGGTTATGGCTCGTCCTTCCCTTTAAACCGTACAATGACAACGGAATTATTAGGCTTCGACAGCCTGAATTATAACGTGGTATATGCACAAATGGGAAGAGGAAAGACGGAAAGGATAATAGCTCAGGCCATGTCGTCGGTAGCAGCAACCCTTGCAAAACTTGCTATGGATGCGTGCCTGTTTATTAATCAGAACTTCGGCTTTATAAGCTTCCCCGACGAACTTACAACGGGGTCGAGTATAATGCCTCATAAGAAGAATCCCGATGTATTTGAACTGATACGTTCGAGATGCAATAAGATACAGGCACTTCCTACGGAAATAGCGATGATGACGGTTAATTTGCCTTCTGGCTACCATCGGGACCTACAGCTGTTGAAAGAAAACCTCTTCCCGGCGTTCCTCTCTCTAAATGAGTGCCTTGAAATGACCGCATATATGCTGCAGAATATCCGGATAAAAGAAGACATCCTCAAAGATCCAAAGTATGCCTACCTTTTCAGTGTAGAGGCTGTAAATGAGGAGGTGCTTAAAGGAATGCCTTTCAGGGAAGCATATAAGAAAATAGGGGCGGAAATCGAACGCGGCGAGTTTAAGGCCCCTGCTTCTGTACGTCATACCCATGAAGGAAGCGTCGGAAATCTTTGTAACCATGAGATTAGCTCAGCCTTCCAAAATACACTGTCGGCGTTCAATTTTAAAAAAGTAGAAGATGCCCTGAATAGTCTGGTTTCCGGGTAGCGGAACACCGGTATATATCAAAGTTTTATTAAGTTTGACAAAAAGAAAATAGAATGAGCGTTTCACGTCTGGCAAAAAATTTAAAAGGTTCTGAAATTATTAAGATCGCAGGAGAGATTAATGAGTTAAAAAAGCAGGGGCAAAAAATTGCAAATCTAACGATCGGCGATTTTGACTCAACGATATTTCCAATACCTTCCGAGCTAAAAGAAGGTATAAAAAAAGCATACGACGAATATCAAACCAATTATCCGCCTGCCGACGGAATACCTGCGCTCAGGGAGAGCGTAAGCCTCTTTTTGAAAAACCGGTATTCATTAACTATCGACACAAAGGAAATTCAGATTTCAAGCGGCTCGAGGCCATTGATTTATGCAACGTATCTTGCACTGGTTGACCCGGGAGATAAAGTAATATATCCGGCGCCTTCCTGGAATAATAACCATTATTGTGATCTTACCGGTGCGGAAGGTGTTGCTGTTGCTACCACCGCTGAAAATAATTTCATGCCTACGGCAGACGACCTGCGGCCTCATATAAGCGACGCCACCCTGCTGGCACTTTGTTCGCCCCTAAACCCAACAGGAACGATGTTCTCAAAAAACGACCTTGAGGGTATCTGCGACCTTGTACTGGAGGAGAACAAAAGAAGAGGCACCGATCAGAAACCACTTTATATCCTTTACGACCAGATCTATTCGATGCTTACTTTCGGTAAGCACGAACACTATAATCCGGTTACGTTACGCCCTGAAATCAAGGACTATGTCATTTACATTGATGGTGCCTCAAAATGCTTCGCGTCAACCGGCGTAAGGGTTGGATGGGGATTCGGTCCTGAAAAGGTGATAGACAAAATGCGAACAGTGATCATGCACATGGGTGCCTGGGCGCCTAAGCCCGAACAGGTTGCAATGGCTGCTTTCATCAGGGATAACACTGCAGTTGATAATTATCTTTCTGCATTCAAACAGAGAATTCAGGAAAGCCTCACAACGCTTTATGATTCATTTAAGCAGCTTAAGGCTGAAGGCTTTAATGTCGATGCCATAGAACCTATGGGCGCTATTTATCTGACTGTTAAGATTGATTATACTGGAAAAACAACGCCGGATGGACGCCTGCTAAAAAACAGTGATGATATTAACTTCTACCTGATAAACGAAGCAAAAGCGGCCTTTGTGCCATTTTCTGCGTTCGGAACGGACAATTCAGTAAACTGGTTCAGGGCCTCCGTAGGAGGTTGCTCACTTGAAGATATAAAAAGTATGCTGCCCAGGATTAAAGAGGCGCTAACGAAATTGAGTTAAGTATTGAGAGTTGAAAGTTTAGAGTTGAAAGTTAAAGGTTTAAAGTAACTTTGAACCCTCAACTTTCAACTTTGAACCCTCAACTTTCAGCTCCTCATCCTTCCAATAAAAACACGATCAGTTCTTTAGGGCCATGGGCTCCGAGAACGAGCGTTTTTTCAATATCAGCAGTCCTGCTAGGTCCTGTTACTATCGACACCATAGAAGGAATATCTGAGCTATATCTGGCTTTTAACTGTTTAATTGCATCTTTAACGTCGAGCACCAATTGCGATGTATAAGCAACCACAATATGATGGGGGGGATAAATGCTTAAACGGCGGCCGGCGGCGTTACCATTCGAAAGCATGATACTTCCGTTTCGGGCTATCAGTGACTCACATAATGTAATACCAACCTCTGCCTGCATAAAATCGGTATTCGTACTGTAAAACGGAAACTCAAAATGAGAGAGTAATTCCTGGAGCGGCGGCTCCCAGCAATATATCTTCCGCCAGGCTTTCTCGTCGGCCAAAGTAAGCAGGTTCTCTATAAACTGGATTTCATCCTCGCAAAAAACAAACTTTCCCGCAACAAGACTAAGCTGCTCCGCAAACAGCACTTCCAGATACCCGTCGTACTCTTCGTATAAAGGAGCTTCTTCAAGATTTGGATACGGACTGTCGCGCTTTTCAAGCAGCGCTTTCCGTATTTTTTTAAGCATTTTTTCTTTTGAAGTAGTATCTTTCATTTTTAGCTCCTGATTGCAAAAATCGTATATAAGAAATACAGTTCAAAGAAAAAGCCCCGGTTTTCGGGGCTTTTTACTTTAAATATTATCTAACTCTTATTCTTCCTGTGGTTCTCCGCTGCGCAAAGGCTCTGTTGAGTCACCTACAGGCTCGGGATGAAGGTTTTCAGCCACTACAGTTTGATTTCCGCTATCGTCGCCGTTAACGAATTCATCGTAAGTAGTACGCTGATTAAACGGCCGTTTTCCAAGGATTTCCTCAAGATCACTCTGGAAAAGAATTTCCTTTTCGAGCAGTTTATTAGCCAATTTCTCCAGGCCTTCACGTTTATCAATAAGCAATTGCTTTGTACGGTCGTAAACCGAACCAATTAACGTGCGGACTTCAACATCAATAAGCTCAGCGGTTTTTTCCGAGTAAGGCTTATTGAACTGGTCCTGTTGATCATTGAACGAGATATTTCCAACCTTAGGATTCATTCCGTACATGGTGATCATTGCGTATGATAGCTTAGTAATACGTTCCAGGTCATTCTGTGCTCCGGTAGAAATCTTACTGAAAACAATGTCTTCCGCAACGCGACCGCCCATTGTCATACACATACCGTCAATAAGCTGTTCCGTAGTATAAAGGAACTGCTCCTTAGGTAAATATTGAGCATAGCCTAAAGCGGCCACACCACGCGGTATAATGGAAACTTTTACCAAAGGATCGGCATGTTCCAAAAACCAGCCGGCAATAGCATGTCCTGCCTCGTGATAGGCAACAATCCGCTTTTCCTCCGGTGATATAATCTTGTTCTTTTTCTCCAAACCTCCGATCACACGGTCGATAGCATCCTGAAAGTCATGCATATCTACCGATTCTTTATTCCTTCTGGCAGCAATCAGGGCCGCTTCATTACACACGTTTGCAATCTCGGCGCCTGCAAAACCAGGAGTCTGAGCAGAAAGCTTTTTAGGATCTACTTCTTCCGCAAGTTTTATCGGCTTAAGGTGAACCTTAAATATTTGCTCGCGGCCAATTAAGTCTGGCTTATCAATAGAAATTTGCCTGTCAAAACGTCCGGGACGTAATAACGCCGTGTCAAGAACGTCGGGGCGGTTTGTTGCGGCAAGAATAATAATCCCCGAATCAGTACCAAACCCATCCATCTCAACCAACAGCTGATTTAGAGTATTCTCGCGTTCATCGTTACCTCCTACAATGTTATTCTTACCTCTGGCACGGCCAATGGCATCTATCTCGTCAATAAAGATGATACATGGAGCTTTGTCCTTTGCCTGACGGAATAAATCCCTCACTCTTGAGGCACCTACACCGACGAACATCTCAACGAAATCAGATCCTGACAATGAGAAGAAAGGAACCTGTGCTTCACCTGCAACCGCTTTCGCGAGCAAAGTTTTACCAGTACCCGGAGACCCAACCAGCAATGCTCCTTTAGGTATCTTACCGCCGAGATTGGTATATTTCTTAGGATTCTTCAGGAAATCTACAATTTCCATTACTTCCTGTTTTGCCTCCTCAAGTCCGGCTACATCATTAAAGGTTACCGACACCTGCGATTCTTTATCAAAAAGAGTAGCCTTCGATTTTCCTATATTGAAGATCTGTCCGCCGGCTCCACCACCAGCTCCGCCACCCATCCGGCGCATAATAAATATCCAGAACCCGATCAGCAGAAGTACTGGCAGAATAATAGACATAAACCAGCTCGCCCAGAAATTCTCTCTGGTATCAGGAATCACCGGGGTTCTCTGGTTAGGCGGCAAGTCCTTTTCTGCCTCTCGTAATTTAGCCTCAAGAGCATCGAACGACCCGTCAGTAAACTTATACTGTGGACCATTTGCCGGCGACATACTGAAGTTATCGGGAGTACGAACATCCTTATATTTAGGATCTTTTAATCTATCCTTTTTAATGTACACCTCCGCTACAATCAAATCATTGCTCTTGTAAGCTACAATCTTTTCGACATCGCGTGGTCTTAACATTTCAGTTTCAAACTTCTGATAACTGATCTGCGTTATGTTCGAACTGTTAAACAGATACTGAACCGCAAATAATCCTATGATAATTGCAGCATAAAGCCACATAATATTGAAGCGCGGAGGCTTAGGAACTATTTTTTTTCCGGTCTTCTTTCTGTAATTCTTTTTATTCTCGGTATCTATATCTTTCATTTTTTATCTTGATCATTAAACCTGCTTATCAGGCACTCTGATAATATTTCATTTCGGCATCACCCCACAACTCTTCTATTCCATAGAACTGGCGTTTATCTGTCTTGAAAACATGTACTACCACATCAACATAGTCAAGGAGTATCCATTCTGCATGTTCCTGCCCCTCAATCCGGAAAGGCCATTGACCCGCCGCTTTGTAGACTTCCTCTTCCACACTTCGTGCTATTGCTTTAACCTGAGTTGCTGATTCGGCATGGCAAACTACAAAATAATCTGCAACCGAACTATGTATATTTCTTAAATCGAGTCGTACGATTTCATTTCCTTTCTTTTCTTGAATTCCGTGTATTACAAGTTCAGAAATGTAGGTAGATTCATTAATAACTTTGTTTTTTACCATTAAAAAAAATTAGTTTTGGATGAAATTAATTAGTATCCTTCTATTTTGCAAAATAACACTTTTTCGAGATTATTTGCCGGGCAAAAAATAATTGCCTTACAGCGGGTTGATTCAACTAATAATTATTTAAAGAACTTATTGTCAAAATCCAAGCCATTAACTGAAGGTACTGTAATAATGGCAGAAGAACAATTTGACGGACGGGGCCAGTTTAATAATAAATGGCTTAGTGAACCGGGTAAAAACTTAACGTTTAGTCTTCTTTTATATCCTTCTTTCATTAGTCCCAATAGTCAATTCCTCCTTAACATAGCTGTAAGTATAGCTATTAACGATGTATTAACCGGAATTATTGGGCAAGAGTGCAAAATTAAATGGCCAAACGACATTATCTTTGGAAACAACAAGCTGGGAGGTGTTTTAATAGAAAACATTTTAAGCGGCAAGCAATGGAAGTATGCCGTTATAGGAATTGGGATTAATGTTAATCAAACGAGTTTCTCCGAATCTATCAAAAATGTTACCTCGCTCAAAAAAATCACTGGTGCCTCTTATCCGCTAAACAACCTCCTGGCAGAATTATGTGCAGCAATAGAAACAAGATACCGGGAGCTTAGGGATAATCAATGTGCACAACACTACGGCAGGTATGTTTCAAATCTTTACCGTTTAAATGAACCTCATAAATTTATAACAGGCGAATCTGAAGTAATTGGTAAAATAACGGGCGTCGACCAGGGTGGCCGCCTGTTAGTAAAAGTGGGTGATGATATACATTCTTATGGACTAAAGGAAATCAGCTATGTGCAGGAACCTTAGCAGAAAGTTAAAAATGATATTTGAAACCATTTTTAACATAACATATTTATATAAACTGAATAAACAGCCGTATATTATTGCGTTTTAAAAAATCAATTATGAATAAAATTAAAACTATAGGTGTTTTCACATCGGGCGGCGATGCTCCCGGAATGAATGCTGCTATCAGGGCTATTGTAAGAACGGCATTATATTATAATATCAACGTAACCGGAATTATGAGGGGTTATGAGGGCATGATCAGCGGTGAGTTTATTCCAATGAGCCGAAAGTCTGTTGCTAATATTATCCAACGAGGCGGTACTATTTTAAAAACGGCCAGAAGTGAGGCTTTCAGAACAAAAGAGGGCCGAAAAGAAGCATTCGAACAGTTAAAACAGCACAATATAGATGCCCTGGTAGCGATCGGCGGCGAAGGCACTTTCACCGGTGCTAATCTTTTCATAAAAGAGTTTAATATCCCTGTCATCGGACTGCCGGGAACCATTGATAACGACCTTTTAGGAACGGACTTTACCATAGGCTATGATACCGCTATAAATACTGTAATTGATGCTGTTGATAAAATAAGAGATACTGCAGAGTCGCACGACCGTCTGTTTATCGTAGAAGTAATGGGGAGAGATTCCGGCCTTATAGCCCTGCGAAGCGGCATTGGGGTGGGAGCTGAAGCAATACTGATACCTGAATCGAAGACAGATATAGACGCTTTATTCAAACGTCTGGAGGAAAGTCGCTCAGATAAATCTTCAAAAATTATTATCGTTGCAGAAGGAGATGAGATCGGGGGTTTTGAAATCACAGAAATGATTAAAGAAAAATTTCCAAAATACGATACCCGTTTGTCTATCCTCGGTCATATTCAAAGAGGTGGGAAGCCGAGCTGCATGGACAGGGTTTTAGCGAGCCGGCTTGGAGTGGCCGCCGTGGAAGCACTTTTAAACGGACGAAAGGGGGCAATGGTGGGCTTAATTAATAACAACATTCACTATACTCCTTTTTACAATGCTATTAAACACTTGTCGGAAGCCGATCCCAATCTGTTGAAAATTGTCAATATATTATCTTTGTAACGGGTGCAGACTTGCTGCTTAAAAGGAATTGTCCGTCACTTACTTATAGTTACCGGACTGCTCATATTAAGCAATAAAAAGAAGGCAAATTTTTGAAAGAAATCATGCGGCCTGGCGCAGGTAAAGACCGAATTCGGTATTAAAAGAGAAGAAAGATTCAGAACGATTGGCAAGACCATCCCGATATCTTTCGCCAACGGTGCAAAGCTTAAAGAATAAAATAAGGGTTGCAATACACCCTTTCAGAATCAATATAAATGGAATCAATTAAACAGCATTTTTTAGAAGCACAGAGTGTTATTAATAAGTTTTTGTCCGACGACGAAAATTTCAGGAAAATAGAAGAAGCAGGAAGGATTTTAACTGAATCGATAAAAAAAGGCAATAAAATTATATCATGCGGAAATGGAGGATCAATGTGCGATGCAATGCATTTTGCTGAAGAACTCTCGGGCCGTTACAGAAACGACCGCAGAGCACTTGCAGCCATCTCCATTTCAGATCCATCTCATATTTCGTGCGTTGGAAATGACTACGGATACCCTTACATTTTTTCAAGAATGGTTGAAGCCATTGGACAGCCCGGGGATGTTTTGTTTGGAATAAGCACCAGCGGCAACTCAGAAAATGTACTAAACGCCATTGAAGCCGCTAAGAATAAAGGAATGAAAGTGATAGGGCTAACAGGAAAAGATGGAGGCAAAATGGCATCACTTTGCGACGTCGAAGTACGCGCACCCAAGTCTGCCTATGCCGACCGCGCACAGGAAATCCACATAAAAGTTATTCATAGTCTGATAGATTTTGTGGAGAGGAATATATAGCCTCATTATCAACCTGTATGGAATAGCTTTTCTCGACTATTTTATGAATGACTGTATCTAATTCATTGGTAACTTTCTGAATAAGGCTAATCACATCACTGTTAAAGGGATCTGACAAATTATCCTTGTTAAAAAGATTCACGAGGCCTGTCAAAGAAGTGACGGGCCCTCGTATTTCATGAGAAGCCAACGAGACAATTTCCTTTAATTCGGTGTTCTGCAATATCATTCTTTTCTCCGCATCGAGTCGTTTTTGGATATCCCGTCCTACGCAAACTACCCCTATAACTTTATCTTCGTTAACAATAGGACGCATTCTTATTTCAAAAGTACTCCCCTTAACCGCAGACGACACATTGATAAAAACAACGCTCTCTCCTCTCAGCACCCTGCTGTAATAACCCTTCCATTTATCAATTGACTCGTCACCTGATCTGGGTTGAAGAACCGACTCTCCGGGCATTAATTTCCGGTTAAAGGCCATAGTTGTAAGTCTCTCAAAAGACGCATTTGCAGATATTAGCCTATAATCCTGATCAACCGACCAGATAAGATCGTTTATATTATTAATTAAAGTATCAAGGTTCCTCTTCGCTATAATTATCTCTTCCTTGTTTTTCACTTCCGCAGTAACATCATGTATCATTACCAGCTCTGCTTTCTTCCCCTCGTATTCTATCCCGTGTCCCGAAATATTCACGTACATAATCTTTCCGGCCCTGTTGATATGTCTCCAGCCTTCAGACTGATAAAACCGGTTTTTCACTTTTTTTACTTCGGAAACAAGTTTCGAAACATCCTCCCGTGGCCGGATATCTGCTATAGTCATTTTAAGAAATTCTTCTTCAGAATATCCGTATTTTTCAATGGTAGCATGATTAACAGCGAGAAACTTTAAAGTCTTGATATCATATATCCATAAAGGATTGGGGTTATTGACAAAAAAGTACCTGTAAATATATTCAGAGCGAGCCATCTCCAGCTCTTTTTCCTTTCTGGTTGTAATATCCGATGTGATTCCAACAATCATAGTCACATTCTGATTGTCATCCAGAACCGGCGTTTTCTTATCAGAAAGCCATTTAGTTATGCCGTTAACAATTATGCGGAATTCTATTTCCACACTCTCACCATTATATACTTTTTCAGTTTCCCTCTTTACAAGATAATAATCATCCGGATGCACAAGCCTTCTCCATGCAAAAGGAGCTCTCTCCAGTTCGTCAAGCGAAAGTTCATATAGGTTAGCAAAACGCTCGTTAAGATACTCGAACTTTTGATTCGCGACATCAAAACTCCATATGGCGTCTTTTACATAAGCGAGGGTCTTACATTGGTTTTTCATGATTATTCAATTTCCACTTATCGGTTCTAAAGGCCAAAATAGATGTTTAGGCTTATAATTCTATTATTAATTTCTAAAAAGAATCATTATTAACAAAGCTTATCTAAAATTGCTTCGGTACAATTTAAAATAAAAATCTTCAAAGTCACAAGAAAATCGAAAGGCGACGTTTTTGACACCGCAATCTTCCAGATGAAAGGCTCTTGAAACAATCCACCCAACCTCAATTATCTCTAAAAACACCAATACATTTACGCATGAACTACTAATTAACAGATTATTATAATCTTATAATCATAATTACTATCTTTGCAGCCCCGCAGAAGGAGACTCCGGGAACTATGTTGAATACATAAATTTAAAAATTAAAATGGCAACTAAAATTAGATTGCAAAGACACGGTAAAAAGGGAAAACCTTTTTATTACGTAGTGGTGGCAGATTCACGTGCTCCGAGAGATGGTCGTTTCATTGAGCGTTTAGGTTCTTACAATCCTAACACGAACCCTGCAACAATAGAAATCAATTTCGAAAAAGCATTAGACTGGATGAACAAAGGTGCACAGCCTACTGACACCTGCCGCGCTATCCTTTCTTACAAAGGTATTCTTTACAAAAAGCATCTTGAAGGTGGTGTAAAGAAAGGTGCACTTACAGAAGAACAGGCAGAAGCCAAGTTCAATGAATGGGTACAAAGCAAAGAAGCAAAAGTTCAGGGCAAAAAAGAAGGATTAACTTCTTCTAAAGAAGAAGCCCGTAAAGCCGCCTTAGCTGCTGAAGCTAAGAAGAAGGCTGACAGAGCTGCTGCTATCGCCGCAAAAAATACTCCTCCGGCAGAAGAAGTAGCTGCTGAAGAAGAAGCTCCTGAAGCCGCTGCAGAAGATGCTCCGGCAGCAGAAAACGCTGAATAAACTTATTTAAATCGCTTCTATGTCATCCCGGCAGATGTAAAAGGTATTCTTACAGATACTTTTACGCTAACAGGGATGACATTTTTATTTGACGTAATTTTCTATGGGCATTGAAGATAGCTTTTATATCGGGTACATTACCAAAACCAAAGGTCTTAAGGGTGAAGTACAGGTTTATTTCGAATTTAAG
Organism: Arcticibacter tournemirensis; assembly: GCF_006716645.1. Taxonomy (NCBI): domain Bacteria; kingdom Pseudomonadati; phylum Bacteroidota; class Sphingobacteriia; order Sphingobacteriales; family Sphingobacteriaceae; genus Arcticibacter; species Arcticibacter tournemirensis. The sequence continues at coordinate 56,971 of NZ_VFPL01000001.1, forward strand.
GATTTTGAAGACCTGGAATTTGATTCTGTGCTGTTAGAGATCAGCGGAAAACTTATTCCTTTCTTTATCTCATCGTACAAACTTCAATCAAATAGTACCGGTTATTTTTTCTTTGAAGATGTAGATTCAATTGAAAAAGCCGAAAAGCTCGTCAGAAAGAAAATTTATCTTCCGAACTCTAAAAAGCCAGAACGTGCAGATGATGAATTCTTTTACACCGATCTGGTGGGCTTCATTGTTCACGATGAAAAGCTGGGAGAGTTAGGTGAGATAACCGACGTACATGAATACCCCCAGCAGTTCATAGCGGTAGTGCCCTATAAATTCCGCGAAATCATGTTTCCCCTGAATGAAGATATCATTCTGGCCATTGATGAAGAGGAAGGAGTACTGGAGGTTAGGCTTCCCGAGGGTTTAGTAGACATATATACATCAGATCTCTGATTCTAATTTTTGACCCCGGCTCTTTTTTGTAGTTCCTATTTCTTGATACTTGTATCTTGATTCTTGACACTTGATTGCACGTTAATTCTTGATTCTTAATTCAGTGCTCTATCTTTGACCGATGCGATTTGACATTATAACTGTACTTCCAGGTCTGCTTGAGAGCCCTTTTGCTCACTCCATTTTACAGAGAGCGCAAAAAAAAGGTCTTTCCGAAATAGTAGTTCATAACCTTAGAGATTATTCGCTCAATAAGCATAAAAACGTCGACGACTACCCATTCGGCGGGGGGAGTGGCATGGTAATGTCAATCGAACCTTTTGCGGCTTGCATTGAAAAACTAAAGGGCGAAAGAGAGTACGATGAGGTCATTTTTATGACCCCTGACGGAGAAACCCTCAACCAATCTATCGCCAATCATCTATCAACGAAAAAGAACATTATTATTCTATGCGGGCATTATAAAGGCATTGACCAGCGCATCAGGGACATATTTGTTACACGTGAGATCTCAATAGGTGACTACGTCCTTTCGGGAGGAGAGCTACCCGCGGCCGTTTTGGTAGATGCTATCGTTCGGCTGATACCAGGGGTGCTTTCGGATGAAACGTCTGCCCTCTCCGATTCATTCCAGGGAGACTTGCTGGATGCACCAGTCTACACACGACCAGCGGAATGGCGTGGCATTAAAGTCCCCGATATCCTAATTAGTGGCAATAAGGCTAAGATAGAGGAGTGGAGATATGAACAGTCCCTGGAGCGTACCAGGCAACGGCGTCCCGATCTGCTTAAGTAAAGTAATCAGCGGAAATTTCTGCCACACAGTAATACTTCGTAAGTCAGGATTTGTTGTCCAGAAGATTAATTATTTTTTCTTTATCGCTTAGCTGACTCTTCAAAGCCTCAACAAGCTCCCGGCAGGAAGCCAGTTCACTCTTCAGCCCCGTATAAGGCACTTCCTCTTCCAAGACAACACTTTTTGGAGCATCTTCATTGAACAGCACTGAGGCGGGCACCTTTAAAATCTTCGACATCCGCTTCAGGTCGCTGTACTTAATTGACTCCTTAACAAGACTGAGCTTCAGGCCATCAAACGTCTTATCCATCTCACCCGCCAGCCAGCTTAATGAGCGGTTTTGTTGTTTAAGAAGCTGGTCTACTATCTTCTTTAGCTCCATTAATAAATATTTTTTGTAATAATTTAAATAATACCTACTTTTATTGGCAGATATTAACAAATATTTTTAGCTAAACCTCAATATTTTGGGGCAACACTTCAATATTTTGGTATAAATATACAATCTTTAATTATGTATAAGTACCGTATAAATGATCTTCTGTCTGAACTACCAATGAAGGACTACAGAAAGGCACTTAAAATAATACCTAAAGCCCTGGGGATTTCACCCAACACCTTTTCGAATTATCGAAATATCAGAATTTCGGAAGAGCGCGATATTCCTTATCAAAAGGCTTTATTGCTCGAAAAGATCTTCGAGCTAAAACCGGGGGAGCTTTTAAACTTCCAGCCCGAATACAAATCAATTAAGCAACTACTTAAAGAATACAAGGAATGAGATGACCAGATTAAAACCCAAACAAAAAGAGACACTTCCGTTTAAACTACTGGCGATGATCTCGCATGACATCAAAATCCCTCTGGATAACTTCGCTGCTTATCTCGCGGATCTCCCGATGTCGAAGCCTCTTCAAACAGGGGGTGATGAAATCGTTGAAGGTCTGACAAGTTATGTAAACAGCTGCCGAAGCCTTATGGATAACGTACTATTCTGGGCGAGATTGCACCTCAATGGCTATGGAATAATAAGCCAACCAGCACTATTAAGACTGCAAACTGATCTGATCATATTATCACTTAAGCATCAAGCTTTATCCAAAAGGCTGAACATATCGAACAAAATACCTGAAATGCCACAGGTAAAAATTAATCTCTCCGTCTTTGAATTTGTATTACGAAACCTCCTGAACAACAGCATCAAATTTACCCCGGCTTCAGGGCATATTGAAATAAGGAGCCGCACTGGCAGAGACAGTATCACAGTATCGGTATCCGACTCCGGGCCGGGTATTTCTGCAGATAAACTGGAACGTATCTTTAGTGCCAGGAAAGCAATAAGTTCAAGTGTAAATGGAAGTGGTATAGGGTTAATCCTGTGTAACGACCTGTTGAATATTTGCGGAGGAAGAATATGGAGCGAAAGCACCGAGGGTAAAGGAGCTACGTTTCATTTTAGTATTCCTGCAGAGTACTGATAATAAATCATATAATTTCAAATCTCTCTTTTAAATTTAAAAAAAAATCCCTAATATTGCACTCCGAAAAAAAGGAGCGGTCATTAAAGGTTAATACCGATTAATTACTTAAAATCATGGATTTAGTAAAATTTGTTGAAGAGCAGGCTGTAGCCAGGAAAGAAGTGCCTGCATTCAAATCTGGCGATACAGTAAGTGTGCATTATAAAATCCGCGAAGGAAACAAAGAGCGTATCCAGATTTACCAGGGAGTTGTAATCCAACGTAATGGTATTGGAAGTACCGAGACCTTTACTGTAAGAAAAATGTCGAATGGGGTTGGTGTTGAACGTATTTTCCCTATCAACTCACCTAACATTGACAAAATTGAGGTTAACAGCCATGGTAAAGTTCGCAGAGCTAAGTTATTCTATCTTCGCGCCCTTACCGGTAAAGCTGCACGTATTAAGACTAAAAGAGTTTAATCAGCATAAGCATAAAAAAGCCTGCTATACGCGATATAGCAGGCTTTTTTATGCTTATGCTTTTATTGATTCCTGTTATTTGAACGTAGCCAGCACAGTAATTCCACCTTTAACCACTTCACCCAGGTTCACATTAACAGGCGTTCCAACGGGAAGAAAGACATCCACTCTTGAGCCAAATTTGATAAAGCCAAACTGCTCGCCTTGTTTTACCTCATCTCCTTCCTTAACGTACCAAACAATTCTTCTGGCTAATGCACCTGCTATCTGTCTGAACAAAACCTGCACTCCAAGCTTGTTTTCTACTACCACTGTAGTTCGCTCATTGTCTGTAGATGACTTTGGATCCCATGCTACAAGATATTTCCCCGGGTGATACTTAAAGTACTGTACCACTCCTGATACCGGATTTCTGTTTACGTGCACATTTACCGGCGACATAAAAATTGAAACCTGCAGCCTTTTGTCTTTAAAATACTCTGTCTCTACAGTCTCTTCTATTACTACCACTTTTCCGTCAGCTGGACAGATCACCTGCTGATCATTTAGAGAAGTAACTCTTTTTGGATGCCTGAAGAACTGGAGGACTATGATGAAAAGGGCGAAAGAAAATATATATACCGCCCAGAGCAACCACTGTTTATCTGATGCATAATAATGCGTAAATGCATTTAAGATAAAAATTACAAGGACTGTAAGAGCAATGGACGTATAGCCTTCTTTATGGATGGTCATTGGTGTTCAATTATATTCAAAGATGTTAAAAAAAGTGTTATGTATCAGTTGGATCGGGAACGAAACGATAGATATCACGAAGGTTCCGGCCTAAGCCTTTATAATCCAGTCCATAACCGACAACAAATTCGTTAGGAATCTCAAATCCTACATAAGCAATTTCTTCAATTTCATGTTGAAGCGACTGAGGCTTCAGAAGCAGGGTACATATTGCTATCGATGCTGGCTCGTGCTTTTTTATAACGTCAAGAAGAAAACTTAGGGTGATACCGGTATCCACGATATCTTCCACGATAATCACATCCCGCCCTTTAAGGTCAATATCAAGGCCTATAACACTCTTAACTACTCCCGATGAAGTATCCTGCCCCATATAGGAAGAAACCTTGATAAAGCTCATCTCCGCCGTAACATGCACCTCTTTCATAAGATCTGCCATAAACAGAAAGCTGCCATTTAACACGCCTATAAAAACAGGTACCCGATTTTCGTAGTCAACGTTCAGTTGTATTCCGAGTAGGCGCGTGCGCTTCTTTATTTTCTCATACTCAAGGAAACAACTAAACTCCTTATCTTCTATTTGTACTTTCATTTAATTTCATCTATAAAACTGTTCTTCAAAGGAAGATGAGAGACCGTTTGAGTTAGAAGCGTCAGCTACTTAACAAGCATTTGCAAAGTTAGTATTTTTAGTCGTCGTTTCGACGCTGTTCACGCTCCTTTTTACGCTGCTCTCTCTTTAGACGACGTTTTTCAGCCCTGGATAATGTTGTGTCCTCCTGTATCACTTTCAACTTGCTCACCTGGTCGACATGTATAGTATCAGGCTTTTTACCCCCAAAAATATTTTTCAGAAATAGATCGGTATCTTCTTCATCGGCCTCAAAAAGAGAGTCAACCACCACTGAATCTGCAGGTGCAATCTGTTGCCGGAGGCTCTCTTTCAACCTTACACTATAAAATCCATATGCATTCGTATCCCGGGCAACGTAGCCCCTTGCAGCCATCAGATTACCAATGAGCTTAAAATAGCCTCTTAAACTAGTACGAAGACTTCCATCTGGCTGAAAGTAATACAGCGACTTCTTCGGACGGGGGATAATATTCGCCAAAAATATACTTTCACCAAGGTTGAGATTAGAAGGACTCTTATCAAAATAATACCTCGAAGCTTCGCCAATGCCGTACACATTGCGCCCCCATTCAATAAGGTTGAGATAAACCTCAAACATCCGCCTTTTATCAGAAATACGATTATTCTCAATTAACCATACTATAAGTATTTCTTCAACTTTACGGGCAAGGGTCTTTTGCCGGTTCAGAAAAACATTCTTTACCAGCTGCATGGAGATCGTGCTTCCACCTCTTTTGAAAGCCTTTTCCTTGAAATTGGTAGCTATTGAGCGCCTTATCGACTTTTCAACAAACCCCCTGTGCGAAAAAAACGACGGATCCTCGGCAGTCAAAACCGCATTTCTCAACTCTGGAGCAATCTGGTCGATAGGAGTATAATCAGGGTTTTCGGGCCCGATTTTTATATCACGCATGGGTTTGCCATATTCGTAAGGCGTATATATAAAAGGCGAGTTTATTTTCTGAAGATTAATCTTGCCCCATTTCAAAATCCTGAAGCCCTGCGGCTGCAAAGTAGAGCTGAACCTTACACTATCAGGCTGAGCAGCATCTAAAAAGAAGTCGAGACTATATTGCAGCTTCCCAGCTACTTTCATTCCCTCCAGCGATTCAAAAAGCCCTATAGGGAATGAATCAAAAACATGCTGAGCCTCCATCTCTTCTGTCCGAAGCTTGAGCTCATACGTTTTTGTTGGAGAGACAGTATATTTAATGTAAGGCCTGGCCTCAATGTCCCTGAGGTGAATTACAGAGGAGCTGTCTACCGCAATATAGTTTTCACCAATTAACAAGTCCGCATCTATAGATCCATAGGGCACAACTATATCATTAGCTGCAATTTTAGGATGATTAATAAGCAGGTTCTTAATCCCCCATGAACCATAAATATGAAATTCGTCGCCACTCTTTTTTGTGTTCTTTAACTGGGTATAAACCGTATCAAAGTTTAATTTCAGCCCAAGCTTTTGTTCTATCAGAGGGAGTTCAACCTTTTTCCCCTCTGCGTAAAGCTTAAAGTCCAGCTTATTGTCTGAGGGCTCGACAGTCCCGTCGATATGCCATACAGACTCTTTATTATTTATTAAGATGCTTGATCGCAGGTCGCCATCATCAATTACAGCAGAAGTCACATAAAACTTCATCCGGCTGTCGTCTCTCACAATAAGAAACTCAAAATTCCTCAGGTCCATATCATCCGGAATTTTGTATAAAAGCTGATTCAACAACTTGTTTGCCAGCTGTGCATAATTAGGCTTTGAGCTTACATTGGCATTATCGTCGTTCTTCTTTTTAAACAAAAAATCATAATTCCGGATACTATCTCTTTTAGTCAGCTGAACTTTACCACTTTTAACTTTCAGGCCCGACAGCTTGATGTCGCCTAAAAGAAGAGGCAACAACTTCACCTTTATGTGAAGATCGCTCATCTGAAGCAGACTATCCCTGTTTTCGGGAACGATAGAAACATCCGAAAAGGCGATAGTGCTTAAACCTTCGAAATGAGGATTGACGATAGCAAGGTTTAACCCATAATCTCTTTTTGCCTTTCCCTTCGCTTTTTGTACCAAAGTTTCAAGAATAGCTTCACGTTTAGAGTAGGCTATCAACCCGGCAACGAAGGCAATTACGATTAAAACCGCTACGACAACGCCACTTATTTTTATATATTTTAAATACTTAGAAGGAATATGCATGTATTCAACTGCTTAAATATCACAGGGATCCGCTTTAAGAACGCCATATAAAGGCGCTTGATTTCCATAGCGTAAATATCCATAAAAACACTAATCAATCAAGGTTAGTTTCATAAATTTCATTTGTTGCTGCTATGCCGGCCGAATCCAGCAGACACGGGCGACATTAATATGTTGTTTCCATGAAATTCCTCGTCAAAATTTTGTATATGTTTGCAGCTTTAAATGATTTCAGGAATGATAACAAAAGAAGAGGTTTTAAATGCCCTTCGTCATGTGGAAGAACCCGATTTGAAAAAGGATCTGGTGACCCTTAACATGATCGAAGATATAAAAATTGAAGGAAACAACATCAGTTTTACAGTCATACTAACAACTCCGGCCTGCCCCTTAAAAGGATTAATAGAGAACGCATGCCGGAACGCTATTGCACATTTTATAAGTGCAGATGCCAATGTCGACGTAAAAATGACATCAAGAGTTACTGCTCAGAAAAACCAGCCGCTAACCAACATCAACAATATTATAGTTGTGGCCTCCGGTAAAGGAGGAGTAGGAAAATCTACTGTCTCGGCTAACCTGGCTATCGGTCTGGCACAAACAGGAGCGAAAGTAGGATTAATAGATGCCGACGTATATGGCCCTTCTATCCCAATGATGTTCGGTTTGGAGGACACCAAGCCACTGGCAATGCAAACCGAGGACGGCAAAACCAGGATTGTTCCTGCCGAAAAATACGGCATTAAGATCTTGTCTATCGGATTCTTTACCAATCCGGATCAACCTGTGCCATGGCGCGGCCCGATGGCATCAAACGCCGTTAAACAACTATTTAACGACGCTGAATGGGGCGATCTTGATTATCTCATTGTCGACCTTCCTCCCGGAACAGGGGATATCCATATTACGTTAACACAAACCTACCCTGTAGCCGGAGCAGTTATCGTAACAACACCTCAAAATGTCGCTTTAGCGGATACCAAAAAGGGAATGGCAATGTTTCTGATGAATTCCATTAATGTTCCGTTGTTAGGTATTGTAGAGAACATGTCGTATTTCAGTCCGGCAGAGCTTCCCGAAAATAAATACTATATTTTTGGCGAAGGAGGGGGCCGAAAATTAGCTGAGCAGTTCAGCATTCCATTCCTCGGTGAAATTCCACTGGTACAAAGCATCAGCGCAGCCGGAGATTCGGGTGAACCGGTAATACTTCAGGAAAACAACCCTACTTCCAAAGCCTTTTCAGAGGTAGCAGAAAGAGTTGCACAGCAGGTATCTATACAAAATGCCAGCGAGGTAAAACGTTTTTAATCAGAATTTTTCGTAATTTTAGCAAAATTATTTGATATGGATTTGTTGCAAAAAGTGGAAAGTGCGTTGGATTCAATCCGGCCTTATCTGGAAGCAGATGGAGGAAACGTATCTGTTGAGGAGATTACTTCAGATAATATCGTAAAGATAAAATTGTTAGGCGCATGTGGATCCTGTCCCATGAGCATTATGACTCTGAAAGCAGGCATCGAACAAGCCGTAAAGAAGTCTGTGCCCGAAATTGCGGCGATTGAGGCAATTAACCTCACAGATATAGACGATCCGAATGCTGTGATGCCCGGATAGAGCTGAAACATTATTTGAAAATATTTATAAAGCGGATACGTTCTAAATGCGTACCCGCTTTTTTTCCATTTAACAGTATTTAACGAAAGAGTTGCACAATTTTTGGTAGGTTTACAACGATGAAATATTTGCTGACTTTATTAGCCGTTCTGCTTAGCCTGACCGCATCGCGGGCACAGGACAGACCGCTTGTACAGTTTTCGGGGGTGATTTATAACGTTGACTCCAATATCGTGGTGCCCTATGTTTCGGTAACAAACAGAAGCGACCGGAACAGAGCCTCTTCAGCAAATTTCCAGGGATACTTTTCTTTCGTTGCACACGAAAGAGATACCATCGTGTTTAGCGCAGTGGGATACCGGCGTGAGGCTATTGTTATTCCGTCTAATCTTAAAGATAAAAGCTATACGGTCATCATAAAAATGAAAGCGGAGGTTATCAATCTTCCCACCGTTGCTGTGCTGCCATGGGCAAGCGTCGACCAGTTCAATAAGGAGTTCATGGAATTGAAATTTGCTGACGACGATCTCGAAATAGCAAAGAAAAACGTAGCAAAAACATCCCTGTTAGCTATGGCGCGCGATCTTCCCCGCGACGGGCAGGAGATGCGTGGAATTAATTTCCAGAATAACCATATTGCTTTAACAAATAAAGCCATCAACCAGCGTTATGCCAACCCTCTGCTTAATCCCTTTGCCTGGGGCTCCTTCATTCAGCAAATTATACAGGGAGATAAAAACAGAAACAATTCGGATTAACGCTTTTTAGAAGCTGCCGGAAATTTCATCTTATAAGCTACCTTGATTGCTCCTCTCGATATAGCATCCAGCCTGCTTTTTATCATTGCCCGTCTTAAGGGGCTGAGTTTATCTGTAAACAGTTTTCCTTCGATATGATCGTACTCATGCTGAATTACTCTCGCTGGTAAGCCGGTGTACGTCTCTTCGTAATGCTGCCAGTTTTCATCATAATAAGATATTCTGATGGTATCAAGCCTCTTAATATCTTCCCTTACATCCGGTATGCTCAGACATCCCTCATTAAAATCCCATAAGGAGCCTTGCTCGTCGAGAATCTGCGCATTGATAAAGACCTTTTTAAAGTCTTCGAGCCCGGGTTCTTCTTTATCAGTGATGTCTATTACAAAAAGTCGTATAGAAAGTCCGATCTGAGGAGCTGCAAGACCAACACCACTTGCATTATACATGGTCTCAAACATGTCGCCTATCAACTTGTTCAACTCAGGATAATCAGCCGTAATATCAACAGCTTTCTTTTTTAAAACCGGATCGCCATACGCCACTATTGGTAATTTCATTTTACAAAATTATATAAAATTTGCTTATCCATTTTACACGAACAACAGACAAGCTGTTTTTCCTAAATTATAGAACCTCCCGAAGACAGAAGACGAACGTTGTTAGTACCTCAATAATAACCTGTTAATCCTCTTCAGGCTCAAACATCAGAGTGCTCATAGCAGCAGGACTACATATTTCGTTGGCAATTTCGAGAAGTTGCACAGAAGTAACGTTGTTTACTTTTTCAAAAACCTCGTTTAATGAGTCTACTTTGTTGTAGTCGATTAAGCTTTTTGCCATAGCTATAATCACACCAAGCCTGTTATCTTCTGCCAGCGCAACTAATCCATTAAGCTTCTTCTTTGCCCTTTCGAGAGTAAGGTCAGTCATCTTGTTCTCCCTTAAAAGCTTAAGCTGTTTATTTACCAGACTTAAAGCTTTTTCGGCCTTTTCGGCATCTGTCCCGAAATAAATAGAAAAAATACCGCTGTCGGATAAAGGAGTATAGTTCGATTCGATGGTGTACGCAATCCCATATTTTTCGCGGATCGTCAGGTTCAGGACAGAGCTCATACCACTTCCCCCGAGAATATTATTGAGAAGCAGCAAGCCGGTTTTGTGAGGATGATGAATGGAATAGGCCTGGTTACCTAATACACAATGAGTCTGAGCAATAGCTTTTTCAACCCTCTTAGTCTCCGCTTTATGTTGAGGCGCATTACGCTGAAGTGTTATCCTGTTATGAGGAATGCCGTTGTAATATTTTGAAAAGACCCTGGTAAGCTTCTTAAAATCGTAGTTTCCGCTCACTCCAATCACAATTTCCTCGGTATTATAACAGGAAGAAAGGAATGAAAAAACATCTTCGCGATGAAGGCCTTTAACCGATTCGGAAGTCCCGAGTATATTTCTTCCCAGGGCATGCCCGGCAAATAGCATATCCTCAAAATCATCCTGAATTGCTTCTTCCGGCTGATCCTGATAAGACGCTATTTCATCGAGTATAACGCTTTTTTCTTTTTCTATCTCTTTAACAGGAAATGCAGAATGAAACACCAGATCCTCAAACAAATCAAGCGCCCGGCTAAGGTATGGATTCAGGAACGATGCATGGATACATGTATACTCCTTGGTAGTATAAGCATTCAGATCCCCCCCTATATCTTCCAGATAATTTAATATCTGGCGGGTGCTGCGTCTTTCTGTCCGTTTAAACAAAAGATGTTCAATAAAATGTGCGAGACCATCTTTTGACTCCGGTTCATCCCTCGAACCGGCATTAATAACAATACAGGCATGAGTAATACTTGACTCTGAGGGCTTATACAAAAGCCTGATGCCGTTAGGCAAAGTAAAAACCTGATAATCCATTGAAGGGGCAAAAGTACGGAAAACATCATCCCTTTCTCAGGGTAAACACAAGCAGGAAGAAAAAAATACCTGCCAGCGACATAAGTAGCCCGCCTGCAATACCATCTGCCACAGGGAACCCAAAGCCCTCCGTTGTGGCGTATCCAGCCTACCTCTTATTCCGATTTGTTATCACTACCCTACCATAAGCTATCCCGCCACCATCTTCATTACGGCGGCAGTAACCAAATAGGCCAACTCTGCATCTGTCTTTTGTTCTTCTGTATTTTAGCCTTATTCCGATTTACCATCACCACCCTGCCATAACCGATCCTGCGGCCTTTTTCATTGCGGTCACAGTAACCAAATAGTCCAACTCTGTATCTGTCTTTTGTTCTTCTGTATTTTAGCCTTATTCCGATTTACCATCACCACCCTGCCATAACCGATCCTGCGGCCTTTTTCATTGCGGTCACAGTAACCAAATAGTCCAACTCTGTATCTATCTCTAGTTCCTCTATATTTCAGCCCTATCCCTTATTCCGATTTACCATCACCGCCCTGCCATAACCGATCCTGCGGCCTTTTTCATTGCGGCAGCTCTAAACCCTGTATCCGCAGGCTCTTTCAAAGCAATGAAAGCAGCCGCGAGTTTCTTTTTTGGTAGCTTTTTTCTTTGCGGTCAAAGAAAAAAGTACAAAAGCACAAACTCCTTAAAACCCAAATCTCTTGCCAATCACCACAAAAGAAGCCTCTTCATCACTTTTCGAAGTGCTGACAGCCTGCTTCTTTATACCGCCCGGGTCCCTTTCTTCAGTACCGTCCCCGGATCGCTTCCCCCGCCGCTGTTTCCTCTGACCTGCAGCCGCCAGTTCGGCCAGTTCGGCCATTTTCACTAACAAGGTATTCCCGTTGTACCCTTCCATCATTGAATAATCGTCCCAGGCCTGCTTCTTTGCTTCTGCCGATTGCCCCATAGGCGTCGCCTCAGCGATTTGAAACGCCGCTAAAATGGCTGCAGGACTGAACGAGAGGGTATTGATCAGCTCGATGGCATCGTCCGTACTATTCCGCATCAGGCATTCCAGCGACAAGGTTACCAACACCATACATCCCTGGGGAATAGTTCCTTCCATTTCGAAGTCCTGTGCCTCCAGGGCCATCCCGTTGATCACTGTCACATCCTTTACAGCTACATATTCATAGTATTCGCTGCGGAAGTTGAGGGCTGTGACCAGAAAGCGCAGCCGGAACCTGCCGGTCATCTCCCTGAACTTTGCCGGTACCTTCAGGTCTGTATTGCTGTGTAGGGCATCCATCTGGATGCGGATCCTGCCTTCAGGGCTAAGGGATACCACCGGTTTCACCTTCAGTGCTTCATTCAGGGGACTTTCAGCATTGAATTCAAAGCCCTTCAGGCAGTCCAGGTCGCCATCGTGCAGGTCACGGTTGCCCCGGGCAGCCGTTCTGCTTCCCAGGATGCTGTGGTATACCGCACTGTTGAAGCGGTTCACCATGGCCCCATCGTGACGGTTGCGGAAGACAGGCTTCAGGGCATCGCGGATAGAGGCCGCCGAGGTACTGGCCAGTCCGAACTCGCAGGCGCTGGCGCGGCTGGCCAGGGTCTGTCCTTTCTTTCTCTCGGGAAGCTTCTGCACTACCGTATGGGTACGGAACCTTCGGAATACTACCGTCCCTGCCGTTCCGCGCAGGGCACCATTTTTCTCTAAAATTGCCATAATCGTTATTAAAGGGCTAACTGAAGCGTCGTTAAGGCCCGGGGGAGAATGATTGAATCGAAGGTCCAGAGGGTCATGGGCGCCGGAGCTGCCGGTTTGCAAAGTAAAGTTGAGATAATACAACAGAAAGGTCAAGACAAATTCGCAATTTAAACAGAGTATAAAGAAGGCAACCAGATTACTGGCTAAATCGTGCATAAAGCCCGCCTTTATATATGAAAGGCGGGCTTTATGCGGAACATAAGCAGTATATCAGTGGCAATAATAAAGATCGGTCTATACCGGGGGCGAAGGTTGGCATAATTATTCTGCTTACGCTTCAAAACGATACTTGCATATCAGGCTATATATTTACCAGGAGAAGTAAATTGTGAGCCACCCTCAAGATCTTTCCCACGGGAAAAGAAAGTCATACGGATTGACGGCCTGCATGAGCAACTTACTAAAAGCAGCGGCTGAAGAGCAAGGGCAGGATTGAATCATTTGAACATATACGGACGCTGAAATACTGCTTGCTGTCCGCGCGCTTAATCCTTCTTAAACTTCAGCTTACATTCCCTCTTGAACGATTCGAAGCGGGGCCTGGAAACATTCTGTATATAGGAGTTATATGGATTTTCATTCGCGTAGTTCTGATGGTATTCCTCGGCCCGATAAAACGCCTTCAGAGGGGCGACCTCTGTTACAATCAAATTTTTAAAAGCAGGTGTCCATTTTTTGATTGCCTCCGCGGCAGCTTTCTGCTGTTCAGCGTTGGTATAAAAGATAGCTGAACGATATGATGATCCCTCATCCGGGCCTTGCTTGTTGAGCGTAGTAGGATCGTGGGATGTAAAAAATGCATCCAGGAGCTGGGAGTACGAGATCACTTTGGGATTGTAATAAACGAGAACAGTTTCGGCATGTCCGGTCTTTTCAGAGCATACCTCTTCGTAAGTGGGATTTTTTGTATGACCGCCGGCATAACCCGAGACAGCAGAATCCACACCAGCAAGCTCCTCAAAAATATGCTCAGAACACCAGAAACAGCCTTCTGCAAAGGCAGCGACAGCCTTTTTATTTACTGTATCAATCTTGACTGCAGCCGTCCCTTTTTGCTGCCCGGAAGAATTGCATGCAAGAATTACACTTAAGAGTAACGTTACAGGAAGGAGTTTAATCAGACTCATTCCTTTTAAACGTCAGAACCGGCATATAGATATATTACTCAGAATATTTGACAATTTGATTATGGTCAGCCTCTTATCCGGCCCACCCCTCGCGATCAAGGCTGCGGTAATGAATCGCCTCCGCGAGATGTTCTATTTTTATATCCTCAGAACAGGCCAGATCGGCTATAGTACGAGAAACTTTTAAAATCCTGTCGTATGCCCTGGCCGACAGTCCTAATCGCTCCATTGCTTTTTTGAGAAGCAGCTGCCCGGCTTCGTTAATGCGGCAGATCTCTCTTAGTGACTTAGAATCCATTTGGGCATTGCAATAAACCTCTTTCACTCCCTGAAATCTCTCTGTCTGGATCTCGCGGGCTTTTATTACTCTTTCGCGAATAGCATCGCTGCTTTCTGCCTTCCTTTCAGAGGTAAGCTCTGTAAAATTCACCGGCGTAACTTCCACATGCAGATCTATACGATCAAGCAATGGTCCGGATACCTTACTGAGATATTTCTGAACAGCTCCGGGCGGGCAGGTACACTCCTTTTCGGGATGATTATAAAAGCCGCAGGGACAGGGGTTCATTGAAGCGATAAGCATAAAGCTGGCGGGGTAATCAACCGTTAGCTTTGATCTCGAGATGGTTACTCGCCGTTCCTCAAGCGGCTGCCGCATCACCTCCAGCACTGTGCGTTTAAATTCAGGAAGCTCATCCAGAAACAACACGCCATTGTGGGCCAGCGAAATCTCTCCAGGCTGCGGATAAGATCCTCCTCCTACCAACGCAACATCACTAATAGTATGATGGGGAGACCTGAAAGGGCGTGCCGTCATTAACGAGTCGGCGGCTGCCAGTTTACCTGCTACTGAATGGATTTTCGTAGTTTCCAGAGCCTCGAAAAGGTTTAAAGGCGGCAATATCGTCGGTAGTCTTTTGGCAAGCATGGTTTTGCCGGATCCGGGCGGGCCTATCAGGATCGCATTATGTCCACCGGCGGCGGCGATCTCTAATGCTCTTTTGATGTTTTCCTGGCCCTTGACATCAGCAAAATCAGTGTTATAATTATTGATGTTATTAAAGAACTCTTCCCTTGTATCTACAACAGTTTGTTTTAATGTTCCGGTACCTTTAAAAAAATCGATAACCTCTGTCAGATTATCCGCACCGTATACCTCCAGATCGTTCACAATAGCAGCCTCACGTGCATTTGCCTTCGGGAGTATCAATCCCCTGAAGCCTTCTTTTCGTGCCTGAATAGCAATAGGTAAAGCACCTCTTACAGATTGCACCGTACCATCCAGAGATAGCTCACCGAGAATGAGATACTTCCCGAGGAAGTCGCTTTCGATCTGGCCGGAAGCATTCAGAATACCAATGGCGATGGCGAGATCATATGAAGAACCCTCTTTACGTATATCAGCAGGCGCAAGATTTACAACTATTTTTTGTCGGGGCATATGGTAGCCGCAGGTATTAACGGCACTCTCTACCCGAAGCATACTTTCTCTCACTGCATTATCGGGCAGTCCAACTATAAAATACTTGGTTCCGCTGGTAATATTCACCTCAACAGTTATTGTTGTGGCTTCTATTCCAAATACGGCACTCGAAAAGGTCTTTACGGGCATGAGATTTCCGGCTAAGTTAAAAAATGTTGCCTGAAACCGGATAGCTGAAAAAGATTTTAATGAAAATACTTCAGTTTTATTTTGCGACAGGTTCAACCCTCAGGCCTACATCACTTACCTCCCTCAACGGGTTATCGCGCATGTTCTGTTCAAATTCGAAAGTATATGTTCCTTTGGCCGGGAACTTGTAGTTTTCCCTGAACGGTAACTGATAGCTGTAGAAATTGCCGGAGCCGCTCCCGAGCCATTCGCCATCGGGATAAGCCAGCTTAAACTCTCTTCTTTCTGTCAGGTTCTTCATTCCGGGACCAGCCTGATGAATTAAAACAAAAATATTGGAATATTTATAGTCTGCTGTATGCCGGAGGTTCATGTACACATTATACAGCCGGTCGGGGTCCTTAATCTCTACGGGGATCCGAACCTTTTGTGGATAGCTCCAGTTACGGCTTCGTATTTCCTGATTCGTATCTATTAAAGCCACATCACTACAGCCCTGGATTGTAACCAGGAGGAGCAAAAAGCAAGAAAATATAACGATCTTACTCATTGCTTTTCGGGCGATTGTTATTCCTGTTTCTTCTGAAATGACGGGGGCCATGAGCTTTTTTACTCTGCTGGTCTGCCGGCTTATTCTGCTGGTCGGCCGCTGCGGGCTGCTGCTTGTTAGGCTGCTGCTGCTTGTTAGGCTGCTGCCGGGCAGGAGCATCCTGCGGCTTTGCTTTTACAACATCTCTATCTCTTTCAGAGGGCCCTCCAGCCTGAGCCTGAGCTCCGTTATTCTCCTGCCGGTTCCTGTTTTTTCCGCCGCGCTTCTTTTTCTTCTTATTGCTTTTTTCGTCAAGCCGCGTAATACTGTCTTGTCCGACAACATTCTCGTAATCAAGAATCTTTGCGACCGCAGCGGGTTCAATTTCAACCGCTTCATCCTTCAAATCTTCGGGCTTTTCGCCCTGTTTATTCATTTGCTGAATCTCACGTACGCGCTTAATATCCAGAGGAATCCAGCTTTCTTCGTTGGGGTAGCTAAACCACATGAGCTTCTTGAAGATATCTGTCTTCTGAAGCCGGGCCATTCCCTTAATAGTTTCGAGCTTGTCTACATCGTCGGGAATATCTCTCAACGCATCCATATAGGTGTCGAGCTCATAATTGAGGCAACACTTGAGCTTACCGCACTGGCCTGCGAGTTTCAGCGTGTTAAGCGACAAATTCTGGTAACGGGCCGCTGAGGTTGAAACGGTTTTAAAATCAGTTAACCAGGTACTGCAGCATAATTCCCTTCCGCAGGATCCAAGGCCCCCCAGACGGCTTGCCTCCTGGCGCATACCAATTTGTCGCATTTCAATACGGATCCGGAACGATTCAGCCATCTTTTTGATCAGCTCCCGGAAATCTACCCGTCCTTCAGCAGTATAGTAAAAGGTGGCTTTCGTTTTATCTCCCTGGTAATCCACGTCGCTCAGCTTCATCGAAAGCCCAAGGCTAAGTGCAAGGGTACGAGCCTTGTGCATGGTTTCCCATTCTAGATCTTTTGCTGCTTTCCATTTATCGGCATCAGCAGGAGTCGCTTTCCTGATGATCTTCTTGACAATATCTTCCAGTTTCAGATGCTTCTTTTTGATCTGCATCCTTACCAGTTCGCCGGTAAGAGAAATATGGCCGATATCATAGCCACCCGTGGCAGTTTCAACCACCACCAGCTCACCCATTTCAAGATAGACGTTTTCGTGATTAATGTAAAAGTCCTTTCTTGAACCTTTAAATTTCACTTCAACTACATTGAACGGCTTATAATTAGTTGGCATGTCCATATGCGACAGCCAATCGTAAACATCTAATTTGCTGCATCCATTAGTAAGGCAAGTGCCGTTACTTTTGCAGCCTGCAGGCGTACAACCGCCTGTTGAACATGATCCACATCCCATTTAAGTATATATATATTGAGTCCCTCGCGGGAGCGTATTAAACTTTAAAATTTTTATGAACTGCAAAGATACATCTAAAAATAAGATTTTAGGATTTGCATTCCTTTCGATGTGGTAATGTGCTTTTTCAAGTTCGGATACAAGCGCCTCGGTCTTAGCAAGATCTGCAGATCGCTTGAAGTTTTCAGCAAAAGCTTTTTCATTTTGGGGTAAATGAACGAGATCTTCTGCACCTGACAGGAGCATCATCACTTCACGCAGTAACTTTGTTCCGTAACGCAGAAAATTCTTTTGGTTTTCCCTGCCCATACGCGAAGCAGTTTCGGCAAACTCAATAACCTGTATTCCACGATTCGTAAAACACATTCTTAACCAATCGGTAAAAAGGCCGAAGTTATTATTACTTTCTTCCTTACTGAGGTTAATCGCCGTTTGCACATTGCCTTCGCTTAAATACGTTATCCTTGCAGCCTGCTCGTCCTGAATATGGAATTTATTAATCAGGAATTCCTTCACATCCTGATCCTTCAACCGCGGAACTTTTATTAGCTGTGTACGCGAGAGGATGGTATTTAATATCTGGTCCTGACTTTGTGCCACCAGCAGAAACAAAGTCTTTTGAGGTGGTTCTTCAATGATCTTTAAAAGTGTATTCCCGGCTTTGTCGAGATACTCGGGCAACCACATGATCAGCACCTTATACTCAGACTCAAAAGGCTTAAGGCTAAGCTTTTTTATTATCTGATGGCATTCGGCTATATTGATATTGGCCTGTTTATTTTCGGCGTCCAGTTGATTCCTCCACTCATCAAGGCCCAGGTAGGGATTGGAAAGGAACGCGTCACGCCACTCTTCTATAAAAGAAAGCGCCGTATCATCCTTATGCCGGGCAAAAAAAGGATATGAAAAATGCAGGTCGGGGTGAATGAGCCTGCTATACTTGCGGCAAGAAGCGCATTCACCACAACTATCTGTGGCAGTGCGATTTTCGCATGAAATATACTGCGCATAAGCCAGCGCCAGAGGAAGGCATCCTGCTCCCTCGGGACCGAGAAATAAGCGGGCATGACTTATCCTGTTCTCCTGAACAGTTTGAATTAATTGCCTTTTTATATCATGCTGCCCTATAATATCCCTAAACTGCATGCTTGCAAAATAGGAAATAGAATTGAGATATGAGAATTGAGAGGTGAGTTTTGAGAAGTGAGGTAATAGATGTGAGGGTTGAGATATGAGATTATAGATATGAGATTTAAGAAAGGAGATCTGAGATGAGGCTCTGATATTCTTTCTCTGGTATTATAGTTTGAGTATCTTTGCGTCTTTTTCTAGTATCTAGTATCTAGTATCTAGTATCTAGTATCTAGTATCTAGTATCTAGTATCTAATATCTAATAACTCATAACTAACACTCCATGGCCCGGTTAATTGCTTTTGATTATGGAACGAAACGAATTGGTATTGCCGTTACCGATCCATTGCAGATCATAGCGACCGGACTTACCACCATTCATCCGAAAGATATTTTAGATTTTCTGAAAAAATACATGCAAACCGAACAGGTAGAACGGTTTATTGTAGGCGAGCCGAAACAAATGGACGGCAGCGCCTCACAATCCGCAATGCATGTAAAGGGATTCATTACCCTTCTAAAGAAAAACTTCCCGGGCATCCCTATTGACAGGATCGACGAACGGTTCACATCAAAAATGGCCTCAGCTGCCATTGCTCTTAGCGGACTTAAAAAAGCGGATCGCCAAAAGAAGGAGCTGATTGACACGGTATCGGCTACTATTATTTTACAGTCGTATATGGAGCGGAAAAATTTTTAATTTTACGCATGGCTTTACCGGCTCACGAGATCCTGAAAAAATATTTTGGGTACGATCACTTCAGGCATCAGCAGGAAGAAATAATACAGAAAATAGTTTCGGGGAAAGATGTTCTCGTTTTAATGCCAACAGGAGGGGGTAAATCGGTGTGCTACCAGGTACCTGCCTTAATGCTCGATGGCATATGTATCGTAATCTCGCCGCTCATATCATTGATGAAAGACCAGGTAGACGCACTAAAAAGCAATGGAATTGCTGCTGCCTATCTGAACAGCTCACAGAATTATAAGGAGCAACAGGAGATACTTGATTCGTGTTACCGTAAGGAAATTGCATTATTATATGTATCGCCCGAAAAACTTATATCCGATTTAACGACTATCGTTCAGATGGCTAAACCTTCGATGTTTGCCATTGACGAAGCGCATTGCATCTCCGCCTGGGGGCATGATTTCAGACCCGAATATATACAGCTGGGCTTGCTACGGGAGAAATTCAGCCACATCCCTTTTGTTGCCTTAACTGCCACGGCAGATAAGGTTACCCGGAAAGACATCATAAAACAACTTAACTTAAAGAATCCAGAGGTATTTGTTTCATCTTTTGACCGGCAGAACTTAAGTCTTGAAGTCCGTATCGGTATTAAGCCGAAGCAAAAGCTTATTGAAATCATATCTTTTATCAGAAAGCATAGAAACCAGAGTGGCATAATTTATTGCCTGAGTCGTAATAAATGCGAAGACGTCACTTCTGCTCTCATTGAAGCGGGCGTTAACGCAGGATTTTATCACGCCGGAATGAGCTCTGCGGCCAGGGCAAAGGTTCAGGAAGATTTTATAAATGATGAATTGCAGGTAGTCTGCGCAACCATTGCCTTTGGCATGGGAATAGACAAATCGAACGTGCGGTGGGTGATTCATTTTAATCTTCCTAAAAACATGGAAGGTTACTACCAGGAAATAGGAAGGGCAGGCCGCGACGGGCTGCCTTCGGAAACTATTCTTTATTATAACTACGCCGATCTCACTATGCTTAACAAGTTTGCAGCTGAGAGCGGACAGGCTGAAATTAACCTCGAAAAACTTAAAAGAATACAGCACTATGCAGAAGCTGATATCTGCAGGCGTAAAATCCTTCTGAACTATTTTTCGGAGAATCTGGAAGACAACTGCGGCAATTGTGATGTCTGCAAAAATCCGCGCCGGCATTTTGACGGGACGATACTGGTTCAGAAAGCTCTTTCGGCTATTGCACGAATGGAAGAAAAGGAAGGGGCAATGATGGTAATAGATGTACTGCGCGGTTCTATGAAGGCGGAAATTATGCAGGCCGGGTACAATAAATTAAAGACGCATGGGGTAGGCTCTGAAATCAGCGCTTTTGATTGGCAACGATACCTGATGCAAATGCTTAACCTCGGCATACTTGAAATGGCATATGATGAGAATTTTGCACTCAAGATTACTGATCGCGGAAAAGAGATCCTTTTTGGTAAACGTAAAGCCGAACTTACCGCACTGCAGCCTATCGTTCGCAAGGAGAAAAAACAGGAGCTTAGGCAGGTTGAAACCGTAGATTACGATGATGAGCTGTTTAACAAACTACGCGAGATCAGGCGGCAGTTTTCTCTGGAAGAAGAGGTGCCTGCTTATATAATCTTCAGCGACGCCACGCTGCATCAAATGGCCAAAACGCAACCTGTAACGAGGCGTGAGATGCTGAATATAACTGGCGTTGGTGAACATAAACTTGAAAAATACGGATCAATCTTCCTCAATACGATAGATAATCACATCAAAAACCAGAGCGGCATCAGGCAACGTATTTGATTAGAAAGCTGATAATCTTCAGTTTACAGCCACAAAATTTGCATAAAAATATAAATTCATATATTTGCAGGCTATGGAGCTGCTTACTGAGGGACTGCAGACCTATCTTGAGCAACATTGCGAATCCGAACCGGAGTTGCTCAGATACATAAGTCGTGAAACGCATTTGAAGGTTGCAAAACCACAGATGCTTTCAGGACACTACCAGGGTCGTGTCTTAAGTTTTCTAAGCAAACTCATCTCTCCCAAACGAATTCTTGAGATCGGTACCTTTACCGGATATGCCACTATTTGCCTGGCGGAGGGACTGACGGAAGATGGCTTTATTAACACAATAGACGTAAATGAAGAGCTCGAAGACCGTGTAAGAGAATATTTCCGCAGATCTGAATTTGAGAGTAAGATAAGGTATCAGATAGGCGACGCCGCCGTCATAATCCCGGCTCTGAACGAACAATATGATATTGTCTTTATTGATGCGGATAAAAAAAATAATGGAACTTACTACGACCTCGTTTTTGATAAAGTGCGCAAAGGAGGCCTCATCATAGTAGATAATGTACTTTGGTATGGAAAAATAACCTCGGGTGCAACCGACAGCAGAAGTGTGCATATCCGCAGCTTCAATGAAAAAGTAATGAACGATCATCGCGTAGAGAAACTTATCCTTCCTGTACGCGATGGTCTATTGATAATCCGTAAACTGTAATACTATGCTTAAAAAGTTTATTTATGTTAGCCTTATAGTTTTAACAGCAGGCACTGCGTTTGGCCAGAATCCTGCAGATAATTACATCGATACCTATAAAGAAGCCGCCGTCAGCACCATGAACCAGCACGGAATTCCAGCCAGCATCGTTCTTGGTATCGCCATTCATGAATCAGCCAGCGGCACCAGTAAAATTGCACGTTACCTGAACAATCATTTCGGTCTTAAAGGTAAGGGCGGTCCAAAAAAGATCCGTTCATCCTATAAAGGGTACGAAAGTGTTGATGACTGTTACAATGATTTCGTAACTTATCTTAAAACCCGCTTTTCCGGATTATTTACGAAATATACTCCGGCAGATTACCGCGGCTGGGCACTTGGCATACAAAGAGGCGGCTACGCACACAGTCGCTCCTGGGCAAGTCAGGTAATGGCTATAATAAAGAAATACAGGCTTTATGAACTTGATGCAAATGCGGCAAACAATTCTGCAACATTTTCTGTACTAAAGCCATCTGAGCCAAAGGAAGAGGCTAATGATCCGGTGGTCTATCTCGTAAAAAGAGGGGATACACTACTTGAAATAGCCGAACGTTTTGGTACAACAGTAAAAGAAATAAAACTAAGGAATGGCCTTTCAAGCAGTTTGCTGCGAATAGGACAGCAGTTGCATTTATAATAGAGAATGAGAAAATACTTACTGGTGATTGCCTGTGCTGCATTTTTGGTATCGTGCAGCAGCAAAAAGGGTTTGGTGAAGGTTAATAAAACAGGAAAGAAGCCTGATAAAGTTATTTCGGATGACAAACTTGTAAAAGTATATTCTACCAACGGTTATATTGAGCGGTTTAAAGGCATAGCTGTAGAGGAGATGAACAGAAGCGGAATTCCCGCGAGCATTACGCTTGCCCAGGGAATGCTTGAATCGGCGAATGGAAACAGCTCACTGGCGCGCGAGGCAAATAATCACTTTGGCATAAAGTGTCATGCCGGGTGGCAGGGAAAAACGGTTACTAAAGATGATGACGAAGCAGGTGAATGCTTTAGATTTTATAATTCAGCTGAAGAATCGTACAGAGATCACACCGAATTCCTGAAACGACAACGATATGCTTTCCTTTTTGAACTTGACCGCAATGATTATAAAGGTTGGGCCCGTGGTCTGAAACAGGCAGGCTACGCTACGAACCCGAGATATCCTGAATTACTCATTGGATTGATAGAACGGTACGGCCTTGAACGCTTTGACCGTGGTGAAACTGTTATTGCCAAAGCTCAAAGAGAAGATCGCATTCAGGAGCAAATAGAAATAAAAGAGCAGCAACAACCTTCTGCACAACAAAGTGAACCTGCGAAATCTCCGGTAACCATGAAGATCTATGAAGTTACAGCTGGAGACACCTTATATTCGATTGGACGAAGGTTCGGACTAACGGTAGATGAAATTAAAATAATTAATTCACTTCAGGCAGGCGAAATCAAACCCGGACAGCTATTGCTTGTTTCAAAATGAGTTAATATTTGTTAAATGTTACATCATTTGCGAAGCAAATACCTTAGTTTTATCCTGCTTGAAACGACTACTTAGTGTTATATTGCTATTTTCCTGCTTAAAGCTAAGCGGGCAGGAACGAACGGTTGAAGGAATAGTATTCGACCGTGACAGTAAACAACGTATTTCCAGGGTATATATTTATAATCTGAGAAAACATACCGGCTTTTACAACAATATAAAAGGCGAATTTTCAACGAAAGTAGCAGCGGGCGACACTTTAATAGCTGCGGCGGAGGGATACCGGGTGGATACGCTTACGGTGAGGTCGCAGGCTGCGCTACTTTTTTATCTCAAGCAAACAAGCATTCACTTGCGGGAGGTTACGGTTACCGATACTGCCCGTCATCCCAGGGAACGGCTAAAGCAAATAAAAAGAGAGTATAAGGATATCTACAGGAAAGGTGACCCACAAGATCTTCTTGCGGTTGGTGGAGGTAACGGGACGGGCGGAGCGGGTTTGGGCATTGACGCTTTATATAGTTTACTCAGCAAAGAAGGCAAAAACGCCCGATACTTGCAGGAGATCATTGAGAGAGACTACCGGGAAATGATGATTAATTACCGCTATACCAAAAGCCTGATAAAAAATGTAACGGGACTTCCTGATGATAAGCTCGAAGATTTTATGCAGCAATACCGCCCATCTTATTATTTCATCCTTGAAGCAAGCGATTATTCTTTAATAAGCTTCATCAGGGATTGCTATAAGCAATATCTGAAAGACCCATCTGCCTACAGGCTTCCCCCACTCAAATCTCCTTGAAATGGCTGATTTTGGCATAATCCACATTTCCTTTCTGCCTGCAGAGGGGATGGCACTCTTTCCTTTTATACTTATCAAAAAGAAGACATATAAGACCGATGCACTTCTGATCAGGCATGAGAGGATACATCTACGACAACAGGCAGAAATGGCCGTCATTTTTTTCTATCTGTTTTATCTTCTCAACTACATCTTTAACCTCCTTCTCTACAGAAATCACCGGCAGGCTTATCTCAATATCATTTTTGAGAAAGAAGCCTACACGATGGAAGGGGAGGTAGATTATCTTAGGATGCGCAGGCCTTTTGCGTGGATAAAATTCATATTCTGAAGCTTTCGTTTTTATCCTTTGGCTTTTTTCGCTTATTTTGTTTCCGATATGCTGAAAAGGTTTTTGCTTCCTGTACTTTTATTTCTATCGTTTGCCGCTCTTAGCCAACAAGCTAGCGTGGATACTGCAGAATTAAATAACTTAAGAGAATACCCCAAGAAAAACAGTCTGCCGGTACGGCGGCCTGTTCTGCAGCTCCAGCCGGTTCAGCTTCCCGAATCGCAACTGAACCTCAAAGTTAATTACTGGCGTAACTGGGTGACCTTTGGCGTTAATATGAACCAGGCATCCTTTAGCAATAACTGGAAGGGAGGGGGAGTTAATTCAATAGCAATCGGAACTACCTTTAATTATAAAACTGATTATACCAAGGGCGACAAGAACTACGTATCCGAAGTTATTCTGCAATATGGAAAGATAAAAAACAAGGGGCAATTGCAACGTAAAAGTAATGACCGGATCTACTGGGATAATAAGGTCGGCCTGAAGTTGTCGCCCAGCTGGAACTTTTTCGGATCACTAAACTTTGAATCTCAATTTGACCGGGGGTTTTCATATTCAACAAAAGACGGTGTAGAAACGGCTAAAACCATCTCACGTTTTATGTCGCCGGGATATTTAACGGAGTCTATAGGTTTTGAATACAAGCCAAGCAAATATTTCTGGCTTCGTATCGGTACGGGAACCGCCCGCCAGACTTTTGTTTTAGACAAGGATCTGTATCTTAATAACGATAAGAACTTCGGGGTTGAACATGGTAAATCGTTCCGGAACGAGCTGGCCTTTCAACTTGTGAGCAGCTATGAGAGGGATATTATGGAAAATATATCTTTAAAAAGTCGCTATAGCATGTTTGCTAACTATGAAAAGCTTAAAAGTATTGACCAGCGCCTTGATCTCACTTTAATCGCAAAAGTGAACAGGCTTATTAACGTTACGTTTACTGGTGTAGGGCTGTACGATGATGATGCAACTGATAAAATTCAGGCAAGCCAGTCGCTTGCTTTGGGACTGACATACAGGTTTCCGAAGTAACGACTATTGGTCTTTACGCAATACATTTGCCTCAACTTAGCGCCGGCAACATACAAAAAAAATTTACTTAACTTTGCAGCCCGTAGAAGCTGATTAAAAGATGTTTGAAAACTTACAGGATAAACTGGACCGCGCCTTTAAGGTACTGAAGGGTCAGGGAACGATTACAGAGATAAACGTAGCAGAAACGATGAAGGAGATCCGGAAGGCTCTTCTTGATGCGGACGTAAATTATAAAACAGCTAAAACATTTACTGATGATGTAAAGCAAAAAGCGCTTGGACAAAACGTTCTCACGGCTGTATCTCCAGGACAACTGCTTACCAAGATCATGAATGATGAGCTCGCCGAGCTCATGGGTGGATCGGTAACAGAGATTGGCCTGACTAACAATCCAACCATTATACTTATTGCCGGACTAAATGGTGCTGGTAAGACCACGTTCTCGGGTAAACTAGCGAATTTCCTTAAAACTCAAAAAGGGAAAAAACCATTACTGGTAGCAGGAGACGTTTACCGTCCGGCTGCTGTTGACCAGTTACAGGTGCTCGGACAACAGATCGGTGTTCCGGTATATGCCAACCTCGAATCAAAAGATCCCGTCGGAATTGCCCAGGAAGGGATCAATGAGGCTAAAAAGAATGGAAATAACGTAGTTATCATTGATACCGCCGGACGGCTCGCTGTCGACGAAGAAATGATGAATGAGATCGCGGCAGTAAAGGCCCGTACAAATCCTCACGAAATCCTTTTTGTTGTTGACTCGATGACTGGTCAGGATGCTGTCAATACTGCAAAAGTATTTAACGACAGGCTTGACTTTTCGGGTGTTGTTCTTACAAAGCTTGACGGTGATACCCGTGGTGGTGCTGCTCTGTCTATCAAATCGGTTGTCAATAAACCAATAAAATTTATTGGAACAGGCGAGAAGATGGAAGCACTTGACGTGTTTTATCCTGACCGTATGGCTTCCCGGATTCTCGGAATGGGGGACGTGGTTTCACTGGTTGAAAGAGCACAGCAGCAGTTCGATGAAAAGCAGGCAGCCGAACTTCAGAAGAAAATACGTAAAAACAAGTTCGACTTCAACGACTTCATCGGGCAGATACAACAGATCAAAAAAATGGGTAACATGAAAGATCTGATGGGAATGATCCCCGGTGTTGGTAAGGCTGTGAGAGACATTGATATCGACGACAATGCTTTTAAACCGATCGAGGCTATTATTCAGTCAATGACTCCCTTTGAGCGGGAGAATCCTGATTCTATCAATCAGAGCAGGAGAGCTCGAATTGCAAGCGGGTCGGGAACAAATCTTCAGGAAGTGAATAAGCTTATCAAACAATTCGAGGATATGCGTAAGGTGATGAAGCAGTTTAGTAATCCCGCAGCAATGTCTAAGATGATGAGGGGGATGCCCCGAACTCCGTTTGGAAAGTAATAAGAGAATATACTTTAAGATAAAGGGCTGCCTGATAATTTTCGGGCAGCCCTTTTTGCTGGTTTGCATGTCGGCTATGTACTTTTTTCTTTGACCGCAAAGAAAAAAGCTACCAAAAAAGAAACTCGCGGCTGCTTTCATTGCTTTTATAAAGACTGCTTTTACCGGGTGTAGTGCCGCCGCAATGAAAAAGGCCGCAAATGCGGTTACGTTAAAGAACTATATAAGAATGTTATCCAGCCTTCTTTTTGTTTTCTGCTAGCTGAGTGTTTGTTTTTATTGCAAAGAAAGGCTACCAAAAAAGAAACTCGCGACTGCTTTCATTGCTTTGAAAGAGTGTGCTTTTAACGAGTTTAGTGTTGCCGCAATGAAAAAGGCCGCAAATGCGGTTACGTCAGTTGTTACGATAAAATCTGTTATAGATGACTCAATTATTTTCAGGCTGCCCTTTGTTATAACTTACTAAAGCAATTCGACGAGGGTTTCCATTTTCATACTTCTGGATCCTTTAATTAAAACTACTGAGTTGGTTATGGGGTTGTCCTTTAATCCATTAAAAGCATCTTCTGTGGTCATGTAAAACCGCGCATTAATCTGACTCCCCGCGTGGAAGAACTCCTTTCCGACAAATATTCTCTCATCGACATCAATGCTCAAAGCTTTGTCAAGGACTGCCTTATGTTCTGCAGCCGCATCTTCGCCCAGCTCAAACATGTCTCCCAGAATAAGGGTCTTTTTATTAGCTGAAATAGCAGCAAGGTTATCGATAGCTACTGCCATGCTCGAAGGATTGGCGTTATAGTAATCGCAAATAAGCGTATTCGACTCGGTCTTTATAATTTGCGACCTGTTATTCCCGGGGATATAGGAGTTGATTCCGGCGTTAATCTGATCTTCTGAAAGTTCAAAGAATAAGCCAACCGTGATCGCTGCAACTATGTTTTCGAGGTTATATGTACCAGTAAGATTGGTTTTTACACGATGAGTTCTTTCTCCGGAGAACCAGTCTATGGTTAAAAAAGGATCATTCTCCACTATTTCCCCCTTTACACCGTCGCCGGAAAGAGTTCCATAACGAACAACTCTTCCATTTCCGCTTCCGTACATTTCCACTAAGTGCGGGTTATCCTGATTTATAAACGTAACACCATCATTCTCTTTAAGAAAAGAATAAAGCTCGCCCTTTGCTGTTTTTACACCTTCAAAACCACCAAAACCCTCCAGATGTGCCTTCCCGACATTGGTGATAAGTCCGTGTGTAGGTCGCGCTATGGTACATAAAAACTCAATTTCCTTTTTATGGTTAGCGCCCATTTCGATGATTGCCAGCTCGGTGTCTTTAGGAAGAGAAAGGAGAGTGAGCGGAACCCCGATATGATTATTTAAGTTTCCGGTAGTGGCATATGTCTTGAACTTTTGGGAAAGAACAGACTTAAAGAGTTCCTTTGTGGTAGTCTTTCCATTTGTTCCTGTAATTCCAATAACCGGAAAATCAAATTGGCGGCGATGAAACCTTGCCAGGTCCTGCAGTGCTTCCAGCACGTCAGGTACGACTATATATCTTTCGTCTTTTTGCAGTCCGGCCTGATCAATAATCGCAAAAGCTGCGCCATCATCAAGGGCCTTTTGAGCAAAGAAGTTTCCGTCAAAGTTTTCGCCCTTCAGCGCAAAAAAGAGGCAACCGGCAGTAATCTTACGTGTATCAGTACAAATTACCGGATGTTCTGCATATAATTTATATAAAGCTTCCGTTGTCATTTTTCAGTTTGATTCTGCAAGTATAATACGATTTAAAGATACGGCTCTAATTATTTACTCTTTTACTTTCAGCTTCGTTACCAGCTTTTCTTGTTTTTGAGCCGGCGACTGTTTTCCTTCCAAATTTATAAGTGAGATTTAACCGGACCACTCTCGTTTCTATTTTATGTCGGCCGGTCAATTCGACCTCGGGCAGGTTAGAGGTATACCGGTTCCGATCAGAATTCAGAATATCGGAAACTGATAATTTTAGCGCGAGGTCGTTGTTTAGAAAGGTTTTCCCAACGCCAAAATCCAGCACATATACCGACTTAAAGTCATACATTCCTGATACCGTAGGGGATTCATAATTAAAATTACATTCCGCTCTGACATCTTTTTTTAACTTAAATGTATTTGAAGAGCTAAAGGAAACTAATAAACTGTTTCGTTGAACACTTCCGCCCTCGCCGATATTAAACTTCCTGAAATATCCCTGTATGTTCAAAATGGAATTAAACCAGGAGTTAACGGCAAGCGAATAATCAAATTCCATACCGATACTTCTTAATCCCTGCAGATTTCGCTTTATCGTACGGCTGACGCCGGAAGTATCGTTCTGTTCAGTAAACGACAGATAATAATCTCTTACATAATTATATGAAAGATTGCTTGTAAGCCTGTCTCTATAAATATCTGTCAGCTCAATAGAAGTAGAGTATTCGGGCCTCAGGTAAGGGTTTCCTTCCCTGTAGGTGTACTGATCAAGAAAATACCTGAATGGATTAAGATCGTCATAAGCAGGTCGCGTGATTCGACGGTTATACTCGAGGACAAGTTTGTGCTTTTTATTAAGATTAAAAGAGAAACTCGAAGATGGAAATAAGTTGAAATAACTCCTGTCAAGGTTGCTCCCCAAAAGTGAAGAACCCGAAGAATGTGTATACTCGCCCCTCAATCCCAATTCGAGTTTTACTTTTTTAAACTGCTGACTGTAATTTCCATAAACAGCCTGGATATTTTCCTTAAAACTGGACTCGTCATTAACAAAGGAGCTTGTCAACCAGTCAGCTTTATCGGCATTTTCTATTTCGCGCTTATTTTTATTTTCTACAATACTGCTTTTAACTCCAAACTGTAGTACCCTCCGGGCTGAAAGCGACATTGAATAATCCGCCTTTATTGACTGAATAGTGATATGGGAAGGAGTAAGGTTTTTCAAGCCAGAAGACTCACGATAGACGTTATTCTGATCGTTGTAAAAATTATACGTAAGGCTCTCATCTGATTTCCGGTTGTAAACCAGGTAATCTGCATCTACGGTGATAGCCGAGGATTTAAAATTAAGTTTATAGTTGAGGTTGAATGCATTATTTGATACAGTACGGCTTTCTTTCGAAAAAGTACGAATGGTTGAATCAACACGCCCACGATCACTTAAAATGGTCCGGTTTTCCTCATTCGAAAGCATACTGTTATACATTCCAGTGTACATCAATCCAAAAGTTTGGTTTTTAGATATATAAAAGTCCGTACCTACTTTGAAATTCTGGTTCGAAAGCGATTTTAAGTCGTGGTTATTTATATCAAATGCTTCATTCATTCCTTCAAAGTACACCATCCGGTTCATTTGATACCTGTCAGTCCTCCTGTAATCGTTCAACGTCCAGGAACCGTAAGCATTGAAATATTTTTGCCGATGGTTAAGTAAAAGGGCCCAATTAGACTTATAATTCTCTCCAAATCCCCCTCCTCCAGTTACACTTCCGTTGGTTCCGGTTTTCTTGTTCTTCTTTAACTTAATATTGACAATGCCACCGGCCCCGGAGGCATCATAATTTGACGATGGATTACTTATCAGTTCAATCTGATCTACCAGTTCTGCACTTATCCCTCTTAAGAACTCGGCAACATCACCAGAAGACAAACTAACAGCCTTACCATCCATCATAATGGTTATCCCCTGACGACCTCTCATTGATATTTGCCCGTCGGCTGCTGCCTGAATTCCCGGGACGCGCCGTAAAACGTCAAATGCATTGCTACCTGAAGCCATAATGCTCTTATCTACATTCAAAACAACTTTCCCGGCAGCTCTTTCTATATAAGTTCCTTCACTTTTTACCTCAACCTCTTTCAGCAGCAAAGAGTCCCTCGTAAGTTTGATATTACCAGCCATTATGTTGCTGTCTGGTGTTACCGTATAAGGGCCGCTGATATTCCGACGGTATCCGATAGATCCGGCGACAAGTACATACGTGCCGGCTGAAACGTTTCTAAATTCGAATAGTCCGAGCTCATTACTATTCACAGTCTTGAGTCGCAAAGAATCGGGCAGTTTAATGAGCTCAATAGTTGCAGACCCAACAGGACCTCCGTCAGAATCAAGCATTCTTCCCTGCATTACAACTCCGGTTTGAGCAATCACAACGGAATATACACTAAGGGTAGTCCACAAAAGGAGAAATTTCTTTTTATTCGGCATAGGTTATTCGCTAATTTCATAATTATCTTTCTAAAAACCCCTCTTTATTTAAAAAAATATTCAAAGCACTTTTTTCTTATCCACTAATCGTACGAAAACGGCCGTTATTGTCCGCTTTTGAACAGCAGATTTGTCTTAAGCATGGCGAAAAAGCACTATAGAGCAGTTTTTTAACTGGCATTGCATTTGAAACTGAAATGGCAAATGAATACAATCTCACGCTTCAAGGAGCTAAATAAGATGATCGAAGGCAGCCGGCAGAAAGATTCGAGACAGCAGGAATTATTGTACAAGGCTTACGCGGCAAAGATGTTTGTAGTCTGCCTTCGTTATGCCAGAGACCATATGGAGGCAGAGGATATCTTACAAACAGGTTTCATAAAAGCTTTCGATAAAATCGCTACTTATAAGAATGAAGGAACGTTTGAAGCATGGCTGCGACGAATTATGGTTAATACCGGTATCGAAAGTTATCGGAAAAGACAGCGTACCATTCAGATAGAAGCGCTCTGCGAAGAAAGTTTTCAAGTAACATATGGTTTGGCGGAACCCTCGCTCGATATTAAAGATTTGTTGAAACTGGTTCAGAAACTTCCCGATAACTATCGGACCATATTTTGTTTATACGCCATAGATGGCTATTCACACAAAGAAATCTCTGTTATGCTGAATACGACAGAGCTCGCGTCGAGAGCCGCCTTATGCAGGGCGAGAGAAGTGTTAAAAAAAGTTATTCTGAATAGCGAGAAGCTTGAAAGAGTGTGCCTGGCGTGTTAAACATTAACGCTGCTTCAATGTAAAAAACAAAAAAACCGGGATGTCCCGGTCTGCGATTTGTTCTTTTTAAAAAGAGGTTGGATTTACAAATTCTTAAGGTAAGAAACCTCTCCGTCGGGAGTAATTTTAACCACCATACTTTCCTCTTTATTTTTCAGACTTGCGAAGTAGATAGTACCATAATTCCTCTGCCCGCTTAAAAGGTATAAGCCAGAGTCGTTCTGACCATCGAAATCATAGCGAACTATCTCGTCAACAGAGTAATCAGCATAGAACTTTTGTAAGCGGCTTTTACTAACAGCTGGCAACTTGTTGAAATCTACATACTGAGTAGTAGCAATATAATCGCCATTCAAATCAAAAAAAGCCGACATCTTCACACCGTCTAACGTAAATGAAGCTTTCTGGAATTGATTTGTAACTGTCCATTTAACATTGGCAGCACTCTGATATTTACTAAGGAAATTGTTCTCTGCAAAATAAGAAACTTCAGCATCCTTCTTTTCACTTTTGTTTTTATCATCTGCGTAACTCTTACCAGATAAAGCCAGAACTAAAAAGGCCAGGTAAAACAACTTTTTCATATCACTTATTTTTTATTTCAGCAACAAAAGTATAAAATTATTAAGTAATGCTAAAATAATTATTAATTTTTATGAAATTATCATAATAAATAGCCTGTTTTATTAAAAAATTTAACAAGAGGCAATTTTTTGATATTTAGATTTAGAATTTCTTAAAAGCCACGGTAGAGACGGATACGCCCAAATACTATTCTATCTAATGGTTTTTCATCATAGTTTTAAATAATTCTCTTTTTATAAATCCATACGGCAAATTATTTGTTAGAGTCCTACAAACATTCTACATAAACAATTGAACAACAGCTATGAAAACAAAAGCTTTTATTTTGCTGCTAAGTGCCGCACTCGGCATGGCAGCTTGCTCTTCAAGCAGGGAGGGTCAATCAGGAACTGATGCAACCACAACCGACACGACGGGAACTGGAACAGGAACGGATACAGGAACCGGTACGGGAACGGACACAGGAACCGGTACGGGGACAGATACAGGAACTGGTACGGGGACTGGTACCGATACGGGGACTGGTACGGGAACAGGTACAGATACCACCGGAACCAGATAATGTAAAAAAGGAGAGCCATACAAATATGAGTTCTCCTTTTATCTTCTGTTCCTTCTACCTAATCCTTCTCAGATTCTTTCACCTTCAACATAAACGAAACAAGGCTGGCGCAATATTTGTAATAGGTTAAGCTCAATTGATTTCATTTAGACCGCATAACTATGACAGCCATCCGGCGCTTTTTACTTTTTACAATACTTTTATTTTCTTCTGATTTTCTTCCAGCCCAGACCCGTAGTCCGTTTTTGGAACAAACCATTGCCCAGCGACGATGGGTGGATTCGGTATTTAATACCCTGAGCCGGAAAGAACGGATCGCCCAGCTATTCTTTGTAAGGGCTCATACTGACAGAGGTAAAGCGTTTGAAGACTCTGTTGCTTCATTAATTAAAAAAGGGAAAATTGGGGGGCTTGTATTTTTCCAGGGAGGCCCGGTAAGACAGCTGTCTTTAACCAAGCGTTATCAGGAAATAGCAAAAACGCCTTTATTAATTGCAATGGATGCTGAATGGGGCCTTGGTATGCGTCTTGACAGTACAATCTCTTACCCTTATCAAATGACCCTCGGCGCCATTCGCGATACGGGACTCATTTATCAGATGGGAGTTCAGATAGCAAAAGATTTTAAGCAGATGGGTATGCACATTAACTTTGCTCCGGTCGCAGATATTAACAACAATCCTAATAATCCAGTTATTGGTTACAGATCTTTTGGCGATAGTAAATATAACGTGGCCGCGAAAACGCTTGCCTATATGAGAGGGATGCAGGATGAAGGAATTTTAGTAAGCATTAAGCATTTCCCCGGACATGGAGATACCAATGTTGACTCTCACAAAGATCTTCCTACGCTTAATTTTTCAAGAGCGAGACTGGACTCCATTGAGCTATATCCCTTCCGGGAGCTAATCAAAGCGGGAGCCTCCGGCGTTATGGTGGCTCATATGAATATTCCCGCACTGGATAATACGCCCCATCTTCCTTCGACTCTTTCTGTGCCAATTGTTACCGGCCTTCTTAAAAACGAACATCAGTTTAAAGGACTTATTATATCGGATGCTATGGAAATGAAAGGCGTTGTTAAATATTTCCCCAATGGAGAGGCAGATGTAAAAGCGATTATGGCGGGTAATGACATAATAGAACTATCAGAAGACACACGCCGGGCAATCAAGCTCACCAGAAAAGCAATACGTAAAGACCAAATAAGCTGGGATAGGATTAACGAAAGCGTAAGAAAAATATTAGCAGCAAAATACTGGGCAGGGCTTAATAGACCAATAAGCATCGACACTGCTGATCTGATTAAAAAACTGCACCGATCAGAGTCTGTGGCGTTAAATCAACGTCTATCGGATGCTTCGGTAACTGTTTTAAAAGGCGACAGTCTTTTGAGAAGCCTTGATCCAGCATCAAAGACGGCGGTTATCAGTCTCGGCGTAACAGAAGTTAGCTTATTTCAAAAAGAACTAAAAAAGACGTTTTCTAACTCCACCAGCTTCGTCCTTTCAAAAATCGCTTCGTCGAGCGATATCACTGCCATGCTAAGGGAACTGCGAAAATACGACCAGATTATTCTTGCCGTCCATGACTACAGAAAACGGCCGCTTAGCAATCTCGACTATAACAGCGAATTAAAGATCTTCATAGCAGAGCTTTCCAAGCTCAATACTGTGACCTGCGTATTTGCAAACCCTTACACCATTGCCGGCCTTCCCGGCATTGAGTCGAGCAAAAGCCTAATAGTAAACTACCAGAATAGCGAAGAAGAGCAACGTTCGGCAGTGAAGGTAATTTCAGGCCAAATGCAGGCAAATGGCCGCTTACCCGTTACGATCAATTCCTTTTTTAAATATGGCGACGGCATTGACTACTTTCCAGTTCCACGGGCGGTTACCGGACAGCTAACGGAGGATTAAAATCCTCCCGGCGGCCCACCTTCCGGCCTGAAGCCCCCTTCGCGCCTTCTTTCACCATCTCTACCTCCCGGACCACGATCTGACTGATTTACCCCGCCAAACCTGTTCAGTCGGTAGGCAAATGAAAACATGAAATACCGCGTCAGACGGTTGGTGCTTGATTCCATATACGTTCCGCTTTCAGAAGTGGAGGCTGTAACATTACGCGCCTCGTTTAACAGGTCGTAACCCTGAAACCTTAGTCTGCCCCTGCGGTTAAAAAACTGCTTCTCCAGGTAGGTATTAATTATAAATGGATTGGAGGTAATGGAGCTGCTGTAGCCCTTATTTATATTCTTACTCCCATCAAATCCGAAAATGAAAGTCTTCAGAAAATATATTCTTGCATTGAGATCAAGCGTCCAGGTAGTATTCTTTGTATCAAAGTTTGTAGGTAAAGAATAATTTACCCATGAATGCCTGTACGAAGTACCGGGAGTAATATCGATATTCTCATTGGGATTTATTTGCATTCGCAGACCCTGCGAAAGCGACCAGGTCTTACCTATATTCTTGAGGTTATCGTTATATGAAACATCATTGGTATAATTGGCTGAGCCATTTAACCGCAAGGTATATTTTCGCTCAGAGAAAGGTTTGGACCATGAGTAAAATCCGTTAGCCGCATAGTAACCGTCCACATTCAGATATTGGGTTTCCTGAATGAGATTATAACTTGTGCCTGTTGCTGTTATCACTGGCAACTGGTATCTGACAAGGTTACTTGTAATCCGGTCGTTTATAATATTTCCTCCCAGGCCCACTATGAAGAACGTGCCGGCAGCCGGATCAAAATTATTATACCGAATACTTATAGTCTGGTTAAATGCAGACTTAAGATCTGGATTACCCACAATCGGCCTTTGCGGATTACTCAAATCTACCACAGGCTGGATCTGGTTGTAGCTTGGCTCGCTACTCCTTCCTGAGTAATTGATATTAAGCGATCGCGATTTTGCAAAATTGTAAACGAACCTTGCATTGGGAAAAAAGTTGAAGTTTTTCCTTCTTACCCCCACATCATTGCTTTCTGAGTATCCTTCAAGCAAAGAAGGCTGAGCTGAAACACCGACTGAAAAATTATAAAGCTTTTCACGATCATACCGGTAGCTTAATCCGAAACGGTTGGTGGTAAAAGAATAATCAAAAACGTTACTTAATGAATCTACCGGAACATACCCCCCCGAGCCATCAAGTTCTGTAATCCTGCTGTTATCATATGAAGAACGATTATAATTATATGATAGATCGATCCTTGAATATATTCCTATAGGTTCGCTGTAAGTAACATTCGTCTCAGTATTAAACCGCTCATTATTGGTATAAATACGTCGGTTTGATACGGAATCGGTATATAAATTTAAGTCCTCCCGATTATAAAAGCGAAATTCGTCTTCTGCATCCTGATCGTTTTTGGTATTCGAATTATTGACAGAAAAACTCACTGAAAGATTTCTGCCCCGCTTAACAAAACGATGATTATAAAGAAGGTCACCTCCTATCGCCGGAGATCGTGAATCGGATAAAGATTGAGTATTTTGATCCTGTTTAGATCGCTCCATAATTACCGAAGTGTTATAGCTGTCGGAATTAGTACTGTTGTAATTAAATGACGGAGAGACCTTCAGGTAATTAAGCGAATCAATTTTGTATTCAAGATTAAAGTTGAGACGATGGCTATTATTGATACTGTTCGAATTTCTGATAGAAGAATTAGACACAGAGAATGTTGTATCGCGACCTGACGTTTGAGTTAAGCTGTTTTGGTAGGTATCGGTATTCCTGTTTTGAATACTGTAGCTTCCGTAAATACTTACTTTCTTACTGAGCTCGTCACGGAAGTTCAGGCCGCCGGCTTTCGTGTCGGTAATACCGGATCCACCACCGCCACCAACACCGCCACTACGAAATCTACCTCCCCGCTGATTGCCTCCCCCAGCAAAATCAAATAACGAAGCGTTGGTATTATTTAAATTAATAAGACCGGAAAGCTGCCTATCATTGTCCATTAACTGAACCATACCGGAAAGCTGATATCGTCCATCGTTTTGAACATTCGTATTTGTACCACTTCTGGCGTCACCTCCGCCGCCAGCTATGACGTTAGCAATTACACCTTTATTCCGGTTAGGACTTATTGTAATGTTCAGAATTTTATCAGGATCGCTGTCCCTTATCCCGCTTGCATTCGCCTGGTCTCCATAATCGTCAACGATCTGAATCTTTTCTATTATTTCTGCAGGAAGGTTTTGGGTAGCCGTCTTTAAATCACCGTCAAAGAAATCTTTTCCATTCACGCGCACCCTGGTAATGCTTTTTCCCTGGGTAGTTACATTTCCATCTTTGTCTACCTCTACCCCCGGCAACTTTTTAATTACATCTTCTACTACCGAATTTTCTCTCACAGGATAATCGCTGGCCCTGTACTCAACTGTATCTTCTTTAATTGTTACAGGTGCAGTGCCTGAAACGATAACCTCGTTCAGCAAATTACTTTGGCTTTTAAGTGTTATAGGGTCCAGTTTTAAAGGGCTAGTGGCATTTTTAAACAGATATCTTTGATTGAATCCCCGATAACCAAGACTGGTTACACTCAGCAGAAACTGGGATGACTGAACATTTCTGAATACAAACTTGCCGTCAACGTCTGTACGTGTAAAAAGGGAATCTTTAGATGATATTAGTTTTACGGTTGCTGCTATTACACTGTTTCCGGTGGAATCTTTTATTGTTCCGCTTACTTCGCGGCCTACCTGGCCATAGATTAAAGCAGGAGCCCCCAGAAACAACAGTAAAGCGATTAAATTCTTCATATTATGTATTGGACTAATTGTGTGTGCGTTTAGCGTTACAGTAAGACAGAGATTATGGCTCCAAGTTTAAAACTTATTTTCACCGTTTAGCAATAAAGATACTTACAGGCCTGATATTGCGACGAACGATTCTATTTTAATGCTGAACCTGTTTTTGCCAGTGACTGATATACAACAAAATAGACTCTTAGTATCGCTCGTTTATGAACAATACTAAGAGTCTATGCATTCTATTGTAACAATATTTATACAAAAAACGGTAGCCCTATGATATCAATAAGACCGATACCCGGGGTTTCTTTTTAATCTGGTTGCCTTAAAGAGTTAGCTCTTCCCAGACAATTGCGATATTAACTATAGTTTCCACAGCCTTCTGCATATCCTGTACAGATACCCACTCCTGCTTTCCATGAAAGGCGTGCTCACCCGCAAAAATATTAGGACAGGGCAAGCCCATAAATGATAAACGTGATCCGTCTGTGCCTCCGCGGATACTCTGCCGCTTCGGTTGCAGGCCGGCTCTTCGTATCGCTTCTTCAGCAAACCGGATAACATCCGGATGATCGTCCAGTACCAGCTTCATGTTCCGGTATTGTTCTTTTACCTCCAGAGTAAACGATGAATTGGGATAGCCTTCCAATACTTCCTCCGCAATTGCTTTCAGTATTCGCTCGTGATTCACGAGTTCTTTTTCATCAAAGTCTCGCAGAATAAACTCAACACTTGCCTCTTCAACTGTTCCCCGTATAGCGACAGGATGGATAAAACCTTCTTTATCGCTGGTACTTTCAGGCGAAAGCCGATCTTTAGGAAGGAAGGATACGATCTCAGATACTATTTTGAGCGCACTTTCCATATTTCCCTTGGCAAATCCGGGATGAGCGCTCACCCCCTTAACCTTAAGCAGCGCATAATCTGCAGAAAATGTTTCATTCTCCACAGAACCACAGGTTTCGCCATCCACGGTATAAGCATATTTTGCTCCCAGCTTCTCCAGATTGACCTTATCCACACCACGGCCGATTTCTTCGTCAGGGGTAAACAGCAGCCTGATCGTGCCATGTTTAATCTCAGGATGGCTGATAAGAAAATTCGCGGCGTCCATAATCTCGGCTAAGCCTGCTTTATTATCAGCTCCCAGAAGAGTTGTACCACTGGCTGTGATGATATCATTGCCCATCTGACTCCTAAGATCCGGATGATCTTTAAGCCTTAATACCTGCGCAGGATCATCGGGCAAAATCAAATCCTGCTTCTGGTAATTCCTGTGAATAAGAGGGACGACACCAGCTCCGCTGCAATCAGGGGAGGTATCCATATGCGAGCAAAAGCAAATCACAGGCACATCTTTTTCTGTCGTTGAAGGAACGGTAGCATAAACGTACCCATATTCATCCAGTTCAGCATCGGCAATTCCCATCTGCTGAAGTTCTTCAACCAGCAACCGGCCCAGGTTCTTTTGTTTTTCTGTAGATGGCGTGGTTTCGGAATAGGGATCAGATTGAGTATCTATAGTTACATACTTCATAAACCTATCCAAAACAGTAAACGAATAATTCTTTATGTTGTCCATTGTGAATCCAGTTTTATAATAGTATGTAAAAGTACGGATTGAAAACCGGGTTTAAAATTGCCATTCATTTTTCGTACTTTTCGGCCTTATGCAAGAATTTATCAGTCAAACACCGGTAGCTAGTATCATATTTATATTTACATTAGTAACAAGTATATATGCCTTCTCAAATCCGGGCATTTATGGAAAGTTCATGTTGCATCCTTACAGCGTAAGCCGGGGATCGCGTATTTATTCCATCTTTACAAGCGGGCTGATACATCAGGACTGGGGACATTTATTCTTCAATATGTTATCCTATTACTTTTTTGCTTTTCAGCTCGAAAGAATGATAGGGCACTGGCAATTTGGTGTCCTGTATATTGTCAGCCTGGCCTTAAGCGACTTAAGTACTATTTTAAAGCATAAAGATCATTATGGGTATAACAGCCTGGGAGCATCCGGCGCTGTCTCTGCCGTGGTATTCAGCTTTATTCTTTTCAATCCAGGCGCAACCCTTTTTGTATTTTTCATTCCGATGAATGCAGTATTATTCGGCGTTGCGTATCTTTTCTATAGTGCCTATGCATCACGTCAGTCGAGCCATATTAATCATGACGCTCATTTTTTTGGCGCCCTTTCGGGTATAATTATTACCATCATTCTATACCCCCAGATCGTAGCGTATTTCATCAGGCAGCTAGGCTTAGGATAAGCAAAAATCAAAGGAAACTGAGCGGGTTGTCGGGATCCTTGATAATTTCAAATAAGGTATAGCCCCACGGTTTCCAAAAGTTCTCGAGGACTTGCGCGTATGTTTTCACCTGCCATTCGTCATAAACCGGTTTACTTGCAATCCGAAGCGGCATCGCCTCGATATACATCGATTCTGCAGTTGACAATACAGAGTACTCGGGCAGCCGGTTAAACAGATATGCTGAATAAAAGAACCGCGCACAGATTTCTTCGAACTGAACGGGTTCAAGTACAGAATCTTTAGTCTTTGCCAAAGCCTCACGAT
This sequence comes from Arcticibacter tournemirensis, assembly GCF_006716645.1. Taxonomy (NCBI): domain Bacteria; kingdom Pseudomonadati; phylum Bacteroidota; class Sphingobacteriia; order Sphingobacteriales; family Sphingobacteriaceae; genus Arcticibacter; species Arcticibacter tournemirensis. Next base: position 97,417 of record NZ_VFPL01000001.1, read on the forward strand.
GATAAAAGGCGCTTTCTCCATTGTCCTGCAAACAAACAATAAAACCGAAATCATTCATTCTCAGTGAAAATACCAGGGTATTAATTTCGTCGCGGTAAATGAATGTATCAGCAGGATTATTTACCGGAAACACGCGAATCGTCCACGGAAGAACGCCTTCAAACTCAACCGGCCGGATAAGTGACTGAAGCATCAGGTGCAGGTTTCCGAACTTATGCATTAGTCCCTGCGAAAAGTTAAACTGCTCGCCCATCGCTTTCTGCTGGCGCATGCCCGCCCTCACCTCGTAATGGATCATGCCGTATACCTGTTTGGCAGTCCATTGAAAAAGTTTTATTTCATCAAGTTCCTTAACCGACTGGTAGCCGGAATTGAACGCCTGCTCAATCTCTTCCTCCAGGTTATTAACCGACTCCAAAGTCTCCGAAGAAACTGGTATGCTGATATCATTGTATGTCACAACCGACTCATCCAGCATTTTAAATGGTTTATCCGCCAGATGAAACTGCTTCATCATCCACTGAGGAAAAACATTTAATTGACGCTCTGCTGGCAGGCCAGTTAAAAAGCATATTCTCTCACTAAAATCGAAATGCTCAAATGGACGAAAAAGAGGGGAATTCATTTAACAAAGGTAAAAGCTTAAAACAAAAAGAAGAATGCTCTTTTAATATCTTAAAACAGCACTCTCCGCACCGTTAATTCGCTTCCCGGAGCTCTTTAATAGATGCCGCAATTACCGTTATCTGCTGATTCAGAATTTCTTTAAGCTCTGGGCCGGCACTCTGCAGTTGTCCCTGCTTACGTTGCCGCAGTCCTTCGAATAATGATAGAATGAATTTATCTATACCGTACTGTTTGTATTTAATGCCTAAATCTTTGAACGTGCCGATTCTGTCCTTAATTACATTTACGTCATTTATCCTGCCAAGAATTCCCAGGTAGGCAGGAACCATTTCCACCTTGCTCTGCAAGTCGGCAGTCTCGTATGCTTTAGCGATATAGCCCAACTCCTCGGGTCCGCCATTTAAGGCATAAATAGTGGATATTGCCTTACTAAGGTCGCCTTTACTATCCTTTTCAAGACCTTTAGCAAGATTAAACGCGTCGGCAGGGCTGATCATAGTAATCCCTAACAGGGCGGCGCCCTGTACTGCATATGACTGGCTTTTTATAGCTACATCAAATAATTGCCGGTTTGAAGGATCTTTTAAAGAAGCGATAGCACCGACGGCCGCCGCCCTGACCAAGGTCTTCGGATCGTTTTTAGCTAGTTCCAAAAGGATAGGAAGAGCCGCTTCTTTAATCGATTCATTGGTCAGGTCGAGGGCATTTATCGCCACGATTCGTAAGCCATAATACTTATCTTTCAAAGCTGCCAACATTACACCGCGGGCACCTGCGTCCTGCTGTTGTTTTTCGGAGCTAGCCTCAATAGCTTCCAGGCGGTCTACATAAAGAGGAGCATTAAAATACTGGAATACAAACCCGGAGACCGACTTGTTATCCGTCTTACGGGCCAGAAGCACTTTATCTCCATCCACATTGACGAGGTCGGGTTTAGACGAGGCTCTAAAACTTAAAGTATCTGATTTGTTCCTCATCCAAACGGAATGCCGTTCCCTCTTTCCGCCGGTATAAATATCAATGGCAAGAGGCAAAATAAACGCTTCATCCTCCTGTTTTTGCTGAAGAATCACCTTTTGGGTTTTTGAGGCTTCATCCCACGCATAATCAATACTCAACACAGGATGCCCCGACCTGAAATACCATTGGTTAAAGAACCAGTTAAGATCTTTTCCGCTCACTTCTTCCAGGGCGAGTCTGAGCTGATGAGCCTCTCCATTTTTAAAAGCATTTTGCCTGAGATAAAGGTTTAGCCCTTTAAAAAAAGCATCTTCGCCCAGATAATTCCGAAGCATATTTAAAATACGGCCGCCCTTCTGATAACTTACGAGATCGAACATATCTTCTTTATCCCGATAGTGAAACCGTACAAGTTTCTTGGCTGAATCGCTTTCGGATCCGAGGTATGATTCCATGGACTTATAACCATGAGCATCACCTTTATCTTTTCCATATTTATATTCATTCCACAGCACCTCGCTAAAATCCGCGAATGATTCATTAACTGTGAGGTTGCTCCAGCTTTCAGTAGTGACATAATCGCCAAACCACTGATGAAATAACTCATGAGCGATAACGTCTTCGCCCTTGTTTTCGTCAAGAAGTTCACGGTCGGTTGCCTGAACAAATTCGCCGTGCAGTGTAGCTGTAGTATTTTCCATTGCACCGCTCACAAAGTCGCGCACAACAATCTGCGAGTATTTGTTCCATGGAAAGTCGACTCCGAGCTTCTTCGAAAAGAACTCCATCATCTCTGGAGTATTTCCAAAGATTTGCTTTGCATAGGGGGCATAGGCTGGTTCGAGATAATAATTCACTTCTTTATCGCGCCACTTATCTTTATATATTTTAAAGTCGCCGACAGCCATCATAAAAAGATATGGAGAATGAGGAAGGTCCATCTTCCATGTATCTGTACGGGTACCATCAATATTATTCTTTTGCGCAACCAGACGGCCATTCGAAAGAGTAACATATTTGGAAGCTACAGTCATGCTTAATTCAGAAGTAGTTTTCTGATTAGGCCTGTCTATTGTAGGAAACCATACAGATGAGGCCTCAGTCTCACCCTGCGTCCATATTTGTATAGGCTTAGACTTATCTTTACCATCGGGATTAATGAAATATAACCCTTTTGCATCGGAGATGGCGGCGCTGCCCTCTGCTTTAAATTCATCAGGCTTTGCGGTGTAATCCACAAAGACGGTATATTTTTCGGTCTGCCTGTAGCTCCGGTCGAGCTTAACAGAGATCTGCTTCCCGTTATAAACGTATTTAAGTGGCGTCAGTTTAGTACCCGCAATGAGAGCGACGTTTTTTATATCCATACCTTTAGCATCAAGCCGAAGGGAATCTGTGGAATAAAAATGAGGTTTTAATGTAATCCACGCTTTTCCGTAAAGGTATCTTTTAGCATAATCAAAGCTAACATCCAGCTTTGTATGTACCAGATCGTTAATCTTTTCGGGTGTTTCCCTGTAAATTTCTATTGCCGGATGCTGTCCTTTGATATCCTGGGCGAAGGTCTTCGCATTTAACGCTATTGCCGCAGCAAGTAACAGCACTTTTGCTGTCCTGATTACATCATTATTCATATGTTAAAAGCTCCAATACTAACACATTTTTAAACTTGTTAGTATAATAATATGCTAAAATGTTACAAGAGCTCAACAGAAATCAAAAAGGAGAGGTTTAAATTGCTATCCGTTATTTCTTATAGCTTTTAGGGTCAAGAGCTTTTGGTGTCCACGCATTCAAAAAATCCAGTACCTTTTTTGTGCTGTGACCTTCGCCCTGTTCCAGATATGCACTGTTTTGTGTGTGAAGGCGGTTACCCTTTCCGTCGAGAATTACAAAGACGGGAAAGCCGAACCGTTGCGGAAAGCCGAGTGTGGCAAGCGTCTCTTCATTCCTATTTTCCTTGCTATAGTTTACATGTACTACTATAAAATTTTTATTCATTACGGTGCTTAGCGTGTCGTTCTCTAGTATAAGTTGGTTAAAGCGTAAACACCATACACACCAGTTTCCTCCAATCTGAAGAAATACATGCTTACCTTCATTCCCAGCGCGCGATACTGCGTTTGCGATATCAGCTTTTGCATTGGCAAAAGGATTATATAGCTGCGGAGTCTGTGCAGAAGCATTTAATATAACCGCAACTGATAGAAGAAGTAACAAAATTTTTTTTTTCATATCATTAAAATATCCTGATTATAGATCGATTCCCGAATCGTTTCACAACCATCTTAGACAAAGATAACATGAGCGAGTTATTCAATCCTTAACATATTTTAACAATTCGGCTGTTAAACCATTCGCACGCTCAACTATCTATTCAATAAAACACAGAGAAATGAAAAAGATAATTTTTACTGCCCTTTTATTTATGGGCCTTGCAACCGCAGGATTTTCACAGGACAGACCTCAGAGAGAAAAGAAAACGCCGGAAGAACGCGCACAGTTAATGACTGATCATCTCGCTAAGAAGCTTTCGCTATCGGACAAACAAAAGTCAGAAATTTATAAGATCAATCTCGACCGGGCAAAAGAGATGGATAAATCAATGGCCAAAACGAGTGCCGAAAGAAAACAGGCTTTCGAGCAGCAAAAAAAACAGTTTGAAGCATCTGACGAAAAAATAAACAAAGTACTTACAGACGATCAGAAGAAAACCTATGCTGAGCTTAAAGCCCAGCGCATGGAAAAGATGAAGGCGCATAAAGGTGATTTCAGAAAAAAAGGGAGGAGTAAGAAGGCTGACGCATCTGAGAAAGAAGGCTAATTGAAAAGAGTTGGTGATTAAACAAAAAAGCGGCGGACATTCTGTCGCTTTTTTTTATTTTCTGAAGATTGCCATGAAACTGTCATACAATGAATATTAAACCGCATAAGCTTTTTACATCGCCAATCAACGTTTGTTTCTAGAACATTCCTGCGTATATTTGCGTTCCAAAAAAAATCATTTAGTAGCAAACAATGAGAGAAATACAGTTCAGAGAGGCGCTTCGTGAAGCAATGAACGAAGAGATGCGTAAAGACGAAAAGATATTCTTAATGGGTGAAGAGGTTGCTGAATACAATGGCGCATATAAGGTAAGCCAGGGTATGCTGGCTGAATTCGGGCCTAAACGAGTGATTGACACCCCTATTGCTGAACTGGGGTTTGCGGGCATTGGCACCGGAGCTGCAATGAACGGATTACGTCCTATCGTTGAGTTCATGACCTTTAACTTTTCTTTAGTTGCTATTGACCAGATAATAAATGGTGCAGCAAAAATTCTCTCGATGAGTGGCGGTCAGTTTTCTGCTCCAATTGTGTTCCGCGGACCTACTGGCAACGCAGGACAGCTTGGAGCGCAGCATTCACAGAATTTTGAAAACTGGTACGCTAACTGCCCCGGGCTGAAAGTTGTGGTTCCGTCTAATCCGTATGACGCAAAGGGATTGTTGAAACAGTCAATCATTGACCCTGATCCGGTGATCTTTATGGAGTCAGAAGTAATGTATGGCGATAAAGGAGAAGTTCCTGAAGAAGAATATTATCTGGAACTAGGAAAAGCCCACGTAGAAAAAGAGGGCACAGATGTTACAATAGTATCATTCGGCAAAATGTTGTCGCGCGCTGTGCATCCTTCTATAGAAGAATTAAACAAAGAGGGGATCAATGCCGAAGTGATCAATCTTCGCACTGTTCGTCCGATAGATTACGATACGATTATTAACTCCGTTAAGAAAACCAACAGGCTGGTAATTGTAGAAGAAGCATGGCCTCTTGCCTCTATTTCAGGAGAGATCGCATTTAAAGTTCAGAAGGATGCATTCGATTATCTTGACGCACCTGTTATCCGTGTTGTGTGTGCTGACGTACCACTCCCTTATGCACCAACTTTAATCAAGGAAGCATTACCAAATCCTGAGAAGGTAGTAAATGCTGTAAAAAGCGTATTGTACGTAGAAAAATAACAGAATATTTAATATACAACAAAAAGGCCGGCCTGAATAAGGCTGGCTTTTTTGTTGTATAAATGGGAGGGAAAAGAAGATTATAAATCCAGACTTATCTGGCGTTTAATGCTTTCTTCCAGCGAAATAAATGTTTCCGTGCGCGAAATGCCTTCAACGGTCTGAATATTTTCATTCAGCACCTCCCGAAGATGATTAGTGTCGCGACAAATAATTTTAGCAAACATGCTCCAGGCCCCTGTGGTATAATGCAACTCTACGATTTCTTTTATTTTGACCAGCTTGGCTACTGCATCTTTATAGGTTGAACCTTTTTCAAGATAAATGCCCAGATAAGCACAAACGTCGTACCCGATCTTTTGCGCATCTACAATCAAATTAGAGCCTTTGATAATTCCGAGATCCTGCATTTTCTTCATCCGCACATGTATCGTTCCTCCCGAAACAATCAGCTTTTTGGCGATTTCCGTATAGGGGATTGTAGCATCTTCCATCAGTATAGACAGGATCTGCATATCCAGATTATCAATTTCTAAATTAACGCTCTTCTTTTCCATGGAATATTTGAAAGATATTAATATACCCACGAAGTAAATAAAAACTTAGCAAAAATTAAAATATTTTGTTAAAATATTTGCAACAAATATCAGATACAGCCTATCTTTGTATAAGACAACCGGAAATACTAGTTGTTTATACACTGTAGGGTGGTGAAACAGGCAGACACACCTCCTTGTCTCGGTGGCGGAGAATATGGGAAACTGGCGACAGCTAACCACTCCTTGAAGGTTCGATTCCTTCCCCTACAGCTCCTTTCGTTTAATTTAGGTTTATAATTGGTTAGTTTGAGCTCTCGCCCATCGGGAGCTTAATTTTTTAATACACTTCCAGGTTTTCGCACTCATCCATAATCATTCTCCGACGTTTTGATATTTCCTGCGCAGGATCGTTTCTAAAAATTTATATTTGCCAGAATCTTACAGATTTACCTTTTAGGCAATCAAGGTTTCTCAGTAAGAACTAACATTCGAAACAATGAAAAGATACTTCTTGCTGATATTTGTATTCATCTCTATTTCTGGCTATGCTCAGAATAACCTTAATAATTACAGGTATATTATAGTTCCTAAAAAGTTTAGCTTCTTTAAAGAGGAGGATCAGTATAAATTAAATACCTTAAGTAAAGCACTTCTGGAAGCTAAAGGTTTTACAGTGTATTTTGACAACAGAGAGTTACCTGATGACATCGCAGCAAATAAGTGCAAGGCGCTTAGTTATGAACTACAGGAAAGAAAAACAATGTTTGCTACCAACCTAACCTTCTCTCTTAAAGACTGTAAAGGCAATGTGCTATATAAAAGCAAGGAAGGAAAAAGCAGGGAAAAAGATTTCAGGGCTTCCTATACTCTTGCACTGAGAGATGCTTTTGAACCGTTCAACGAAGTTCAGTATGTATATACAGCGCCTGCCGAAGCAACTGTTCAGCAGCAATCAAATATTCAAAACGCTGTAACAACCTCCGCAAGCACCCCGGTTCCGCAAACAGCCTCAGAACCTTCAGCAGCAGTGAGTGAAACACTATATGCACAACCGACAACCAATGGCTATCAATTAATTGACACCACACCAAAAGTGGTTTTAACCCTTCTTAAAACTTCCGTGGAAGACTATTTTATAGGTAGTACAAGTATCTCGAATGGTATCGTTTTCAAAAAGAATGACAGCTGGATTTTTGAATATTATACAAACGGTAAACTAATCAGCAAGAAACTCCTGATTAAATTTTAAACGTATTTAACAGTAATAAACGGCTAGTTTGGGCGCTCATATGCGAGAGCTTTTTGTGGATTATTCCAGTGAACTGCATCCACTAAATATGAACTACCCGAAATCACTTTTGACAACAGGCGTTATCCTGCGCTCAATTAAAAGCACAATCAGAAAGATCCGACACCATTTTGGCATGGACCTCCTGCTACTTTCCTCCCGAACCCTCCTTTCCCGGTGGCAACGCAGCAATGTATCGTTATTTAAAGAACACCATCAGGAGTACAAAATCTCCCGGCAGGAAAAGAGTTATAACGAGTTTCACAATTGGTGAAGACGGAAGCATCAGCGACTGCAAAATCTTCCGTGGCCTGAATAAAAAAACCGACAAGCGCATTCTTAAAAGCCTTAAAAATATGCCAGACTGGATTTTCCCCGGCATGGATAAAAGACGTACGTCTTATACGCTTCCGCTTTTATTTGAAGAGGGGAGATTGAAGACGCCTGAGGATTAGAGCAGATTATGAATTGCCAATTCGTTAACATTAGGTTAATATTGTTATTCGATTAATATTTTTTTAATTTTCTTATTGAAATTTTTGCAAAACAAAAACATACTCCTTATCTTTGTATCAACAAGTTCTTTAAAAGACAATATCAAATACTGTAGGGTGGTGAAACAGGCAGACACACCTCCTTGTCTCGGTGGCGGAGAATACGGGAAACTGGCAACAGCTAACCACTCCTTGAAGGTTCGATTCCTTCCCTTACAGCCCTTTCGTTTAATTTAGGTTTATAATTGGTTAGTTTGAGCTCTCGCCCATCGGGAGCTTATTTTTTTAAAAGCAATTGATACCGAACCCTGATAATTAATATAGTTAACAATTCCTTATAGTTTTACCAATGTTAAGTTATACTTAATAAGTCGTAAGTTTTAAGAATAAAGCGACAGATAGTCTTAACCTTATTAAAAAACAATAAATCATTTGACGATTATACAATTTACAAGTTATTACGTATAACTTAGTACTATTCAACTTTAGCTAAACAATTTGTATATTGATGCTTCATCTCAACTTATGAAGTCCGCTTCTCAAGATGGTCCAAAAAATCACATATTTCTGCCTGCTTTTTCTTCTGTGTTCATTTAAAAGCCAGGGGGCCAGGGGTAACAGCAGCTTCTACTTCCAACAACTCGACAATAGCAACGGGTTGTCCAACAGTGCCGTAAATGTAGTATACGAAGACAAAGACCTCCTTCTCTGGGCCGGCACCTGGGACGGTTTAAACATGTTCGATGGAACTGATTTTAAAGTCTATAACTACACAAACAACAGATCGGGCAGCAACGGTATAGGAAGTAATGTAATACAGGACATTACCGAAGGACAGGATGGGAATATCTGGGTAAATACCATAGGGGGAATTACCCGTATCGACAAAAGGGGAGGAGAGTTACATCAATATTTTTACAATAACAGCTCCCGGCGCAAGATAACCGAGAAGGAGTTCGAGCTTGTTGCTGACAGCCTCGGACAAGTATTTTGTTATAGTAAAACCGAAGGATTACTTCGGTTTGATCCCATAAAAGACACCTTTGTTAAAATCAATATACCATCACAGAACAGGAAGGTGATCAAAATGGCCCTTGACAAAAGAGGCCTGCTCTGGCTTCTTCAGGACAATGGCGAGCTAGCCGTTTGCAAGTACTACGGCAACAGGCTAAGGGCTCTGCGCGTAATTAAACACCCCTCCGGAATCGACAATTTCTTTTACGTCGGCGACATGTTATACCTCTATTGCAATGGCTATTTATATTCAGAAACCAAAGATACCTTTGTAAGAACCAATAGAAAGCTGACAGGCATTAAATCTATTTGCAGTTACAATTCTTATTATCTGGTGCTGTTCGAGAATCAGGAACTCAGAGTTTACGATAAGTACTTTCGGAGTTCCTCATTTATGGCCGGAGAGCTAAAAAAGCTGGCAGGTATCAAAGTGCTTCATGTACTTTCATCAAAGGAAGGCACATTATGGATGGGCACTGATGGCAATGGGCTGATCAGGATCTATCCTAAAAAAAACCTTTTCGGTCTGATATCAAAAGCAGAAGAGGCTGCATTTAATAAGCCGGCAAGAGCATTTTGCGAAGCTGAAGGTGATCTATGGATTGGCACTAAAGGCAAAGGGATTATCAGGTTGAAAGACTTTTGGACAACAGATAAAAACAAACTTCAAAGCAGTATCTTAAATACCGCCGGAGGACTCAATAATAATTCGGTATACGCACTGAAAAAGTCCTATCCATATGTGTATATCGGCACGGATGGCGCAGGCATAAACATCTACGATTTAAATTCAAAACGACTGATCCAATGGTCCGATATTGACGGGTCTGCGAAACTTCCGCCATTCAGTTCTGTATATGCTATTCAAAAAGACAGCGACGGCTCTCTATGGTTGGGAACCAGCGGCAGCGGCCTGATACACCTTCAATTGGGTACTACTACTACAGGCACCTTGTTTATTAAAAGCTTCGGACAGTACCTTTCGGAAAAAACAGAAGGACTGGCGAATGATATTATCTATGCGATCTCCAATACAGATGAAAGACATCTGTGGATAGCCTGCCGCTATGGAGGATTAAGCGTTCTTGACAAGGAGAATGGCCGCTTTAAGACATTCAAGGCATTCGGCGGACAAAACAGCCTCTCTAACAATGATGTTCTTTCCCTGTATTGCGACAAGCAAAAGGGTTTATGGATCGGGACTAGTTTTGGCCTTAATTACCTCAGTTATAGGGAATCATTGAAAGAGAAACCTCAGTTTGTCGGATTTACCATGGACGATGGGCTACCTAATAATACGATTCATGCAATAGAAGAAGGCGGCAATGGCGACATCTGGTTAAGTACCAACAAAGGGCTCGCCCGGCTTAGGGCCGGCACCAACATCATTACCACCTATAATGAAAACGACGGATTACAAAGCAACGAATTCAGCGACGGTGCAGTCTGGAAGTCCAACACCGGCTATTTGTTCTTTGGCGGTATTTACGGCTTCAATTTTTTCCTTCCGCAAAATATAAGAGGAGACAGCAGGCAACCGAACCTCCTGGTATCGCAACTGCAGGTTGGAGGAAAAAGTACAAATGAAAACCGCATTCAGGTTTTGCGATCTGCAAAAGACGAAGTTCCGGAATATGTAGCTGAGCGGGAAATGAATTTCTTCAGGCTTAACCTTAAATCAATCAGCTTTATCAATCCTGTAAAAAACGAATTCAGTTACAAGCTGGAGGGGATTGATAAAAACTGGAACTATTCAGCTACTAACGGGAGTATTGTTTATAATAGTATTCCGCCCGGGCATTATACGCTCTTTGTCAGATGGTCAAATGCAGAGGGCAACTGGACCATACCAACTCCCGTTTTCAAATTAAGAATCAAACAATATATCTGGCTCTCATATCCCGCGCTTGGCCTTTACCTCACTGTCCTTATCATTTCAGGTTACCTGTTTCATTTGTACCGGAAAAACAAGCTGGAGATGAAATATAAACTCGAAATGGAGTATCATCTGCGCCAGAAAGATGAGAGCATCCATCAGCAGCGACTAAATTTCTTTACAAACATAGCACACGAAATTCAAACTCCTCTGACGCTGATCACGGGCTCAGTAGAACATTTTTTGGTATCGAGAAAGAATGAGCTATTGAAGAATAAAGAAAACAACTACTTCCTGTCGCTTGTCTATCAGCATTCAGTGAGGCTTACCTACCTCGTACAGCAGTTACTTGAATTCAGAAAAGCGGAGGCCGGCTTTTTAAAGAGGACGGATCATTACATTGACATCAGCAAGATGCTCAACAGCCTTACATCCCTTTTTATCACCGAAAGCAGAAAGCTTGGAAAACCTTATAACAGGGAAATACAGGATGGCATCGCCGGTTTTGTTGATAAAGATAAATTGGAGAAAATTTTGTTTAATCTGCTGTCAAACGCTTTTAAACATTCCGGCCCGCAGGATGCAGTTACGTTTAAGGCAAGTTATAGCAAAAAACGAAACGAACTCTGCATTCGCGTAGTAAACGCTGGATGCAAACTAACGGATGAAGATGTAAAACTGCTTTTTAATAAGTTTTACACCAAAGATGGATCAAGCTATGAGAAACCCAGCACAGGCATCGGGCTGTCTTTTGCAAAAGAACTGGCAACGTTACTGAAAGCAAGCATTAGCGTTGAACTTCATGCAGGAACTATCGAATTTATCCTTTGCCTGCCCGTTAAAACGAGCTCAGGCGAGGTCGACGAAAATGAAGTTGCTACATCGGCTCCCTCATATCTCTATGAATCACTACTGCAGCACTATGAACAACCCGTACTTTTAAACAGTGATGAAGGCAACAAGATTAGTCTGATCGACGAACTGCATCAGAAAACAAAACATAGTATCCTGATAGTTGAAGATAACCTCGAATTACGCTACCTGATTCACCAGGTTTTAAAAGACCAGTATATCGTTTATGAAGCCGGCAACGGCGAAGAAGCATTGGCTCTATTAAAGAAAAACATGCCCGATCTGATTATCAGTGATGTAATGATGCCTGGCATGGACGGACTGGAGCTTTGCCGTGAAGTAAAGAATACACCAGCCACTGCCCAGATCCCTTTCATCATTCTTTCTGCGAAGGGAACTGAAGAGAATAAAGAGGAAGGCTATGAAGTAGGCGCCGATGCCTACATTCCCAAACCATTCAATATAAACTACCTTCAGGTAAGAGTGCGTAAGCTGATCGACTACCGGAGCCGCATGAAGGAATTGGTGAAAGACCAGAATATCAGCAGTCAGTTTATGAACACCGATATTGCCGAGGCCGATAAGGCGTTTCTGGAATCTATTTTAAAAGTAATAGAGAATAACCTCGACGAGCCGGGGCTTAACGCGAATACGATAGAGTCTGCGCTTTCTATCAGCAAAATGCAGCTTTACCGAAAGCTCAAGTCGCTCGCGGGGATGACACCCGCTGAATTTATTAAGAGGATCCGTCTTAAGCATGCCGCTGATATGCTCCGCAACTCGCAGTACACGGTCTCTGAAATTATTTACCGTACAGGATTTAACAGTAAATCGTATTTCTTCCGGGAATTTAAAAAGATCTATCAATGTGCCCCCAACGACTACCGCGCCAAACAATTTGAAGCAAACATACAAGACTCCTGACCAGGACAAAACCCAAAAAAATGCATTAAGCCTGATTCAGTGGACTAAAATGATACTATAGTGAACCACCAACCCGCTATGCCGGGACTACTTTTGCATCAACCAAACAAAATTATATGAAAAGTAATCGATACCTCTTTATTGGTTTTATAAACCTTTTTCTGATACTCGCCGCTTTCAGCAGCGTGGCTCAGGTAAAAATTACCGGGAAGGTTACAGACAACAGCAACCTTGGCCTGCCCGGTGTAGTAGTTCAGCAGACTTCTACTCAGAACCGCGTCCCGACAGATATTAACGGCAATTATGTCATTACCCTTCAGGCCGGCTCTCCTCAGTCGCTCGTCTTTACCTATATAGGATTCGACAAAACAACCGTTCCCTACAGCGGAAATGCTGTTATCAATGTGCAATTGAAGCCCAGCACTTCCAGCTTAGATGAAGTGGTCGTTGTGGGTTACACGTCACAACGGAAAGGCTCGATAAGTGGCGCTGTAAGCACCGTCAATATGGAAGACGTGGAAACCAGAAGAGTTCCAAATGTATCTCAGGTAGTGCAGGGGCAGATCGCAGGAGTCACGGTAACACAGGGCACAGGGGCTCCCGGCGACCCTATCCAGGTGCGTATCCGCGGCTTGGGAACCATCGGAGATAATGATCCGCTTTACATCGTCGATGGCAATCCTACAAAAGACATTTCATCGCTGAATCCTGCAGACATTAAAACCTTTACCGTTCTTAAGGATGCGGCGTCTGCTGCTATTTACGGATCACGCGCCGCTAATGGAGTAGTGGTGATTACCACCTTGCAGGGAATGGCAGGAAAGCCCGTCATAGAACTAAACTATTTTAACGGAGCTCAGCAGGTAACTAATCTTCCGCACATGCTCAACTCTACCCAGTATCTGAACAAGCAGGAAGAAGCCTGGAATAACGCTGGCTTCCAAAATAATCCCTACACAATAGCGAAGACGAGAACAGATCTTGCTAACACCGACTGGCTCGACGAGCTTTTTGAAACAGGTCATTCTCAAAGCGCTCAGCTGACAGCAAGCGGAGGAAGCGAAAAGGTTCAATATCTTTTTTCTGGCGGTTACTACAAGCAAGACGGAATTGTGGTATTCAACAACGACCAGTATGAAAGAATAAACTTCAGAACAAATATTAATGCCAGCCTTACAGACAGGCTCAGGATTGGGACAAACCTGCAGATCTCAAACGAAAAACAGGATTGGCTTTCATCCAGCGGCGATGCTCCGGGCATTATCAGGCATGCTCTGCTGCGTCCTCCTGTACTCGCAGTATACAAGGATCCTTCCGACCCGACCTATAGCGCTGCCGATCCCTTCACAGATCTTCCTCTTTATTATAAAGACGCTAAGGGCGTTGGTCAGTGGGATCAAAATCTCGAAAAGACTTCCAATCCTGTCGCTCTTGCATACTTTGCAAATGATAAAAGAAACAGGTTTAAAACATTTGGGACATTCTATGGAGAATATGCTTTTCTGGGCGATAAATCGCTAAAACTAAAAACGAATATTGGGATAGACCTGAGCTATTACCATAACAAAGCCTTTAACCAGAATTTTGGGGATGACGACAATGGTGGTGCTGAAAAGGACAAAGGCAAAGGAATGGGCAGGCAGAACAGACCTACCAACCTAAGCGAGGAGAGGGGACAAAACCTGAACCTCACATGGACCAATACCCTAAACTATGTGAAAACATTTGGAAGACATTCCCTCAATGCACTTGCAGGGAGTGAATATATTAAATTTACCGAATCTGGCATATCGGCTTCCCGGGCACGCTTTGATTATACCTCATCTTCTTTCCAATACATTGATTTCGGGAACACCAGTTCTGATCTGTGGAATGGCGGAAGTGGTTCTGAATGGGCTTTATTCTCTCTGTTTGGTTCGGCTACGTATGTTTACAATTCAAAATATATGATCACTGCCAATTACAGGGCAGATGCTTCTTCACGCTTTGGCGAAAATAATCAATGGGCCTATTTTCCCTCTATCTCAGCTGGCTGGACGATCTCACAGGAAAACTTCATGAAAGATCTTCCCTGGATCACTGATCTTAAACTGAGGGCAAGCACCGGGAAACTTGGAAATCAACAAATTGACAATTATGCTTTTCTCACGCTGTTAAGAAAAAATGGGGATCGTTATGTTCTGGACCGCTACGGAAATCCCGATTTAAAATGGGAGTCCACTTTGCAAAACAATATCGGTCTTGATTTGGGATTGCTCAGAAACAGCCTGTATTTCTCTTTTGATTATTTCACAAAAAAAACGAGTGATATGCTGCTGAAAATCCAGCTACCACGCCTGGTAGGGAATGTGAAGCCAACGTATGTAAACGCTGGTGAGGTACAGAATAAAGGGTTTGAGATGGCGGTCAGCTACCGGAATAAGATCGGAAAATTTCAGTATGGCATCAATGGAAACATTGCAGCGATACATAATGAAGTAAAAAAACTACATCCTAACAGTCCGGCGATAGTGGATGCGTACACCAAAACCGCGCCTGGACACCAGCTTGGCGCCTTTTACGGATATCAGATGGAAGGCATTTACCAAAATGCCGGTGAAGTGACCCAGCATCTGTATGCTACTAACAATCCTTCAGAAAAACCGGGCGACATTAAATTCCGTGACCTCGATGGTAACGGATTAATAGACGATAACGACCGCACTTATATTGGCAACCCTGTACCCAAGCTAAACTATGGACTGAACCTGTCGGGCAATTATAAAGGCTTTGATCTGTCGGTATTATTACAGGGAGTTAATGGCGTGGATAAGTATAACGACGGAAAGAAGATCCTTGATTATGACACCCGTCCGTTCAACTATACCACGGCAGTATTGGATAGCTGGAATGGCGAGGGCTCTACAAACAGTATCCCAAGGGTAAGTTTCACCGACAATGGCAGCAGTAGGGTATCCAGCATTTTTGTCGAAGACGCGTCTTATTTCCGGATTAAGAACGTAGAGATTGGATATTCCTTCGGCGCCTTACTTAAGAAGAAGATCCCCGGAATTCAAAACGTCAGACTTTACGTCTCAGGGCAGAACCTCTATACCAGTACAAAATACACGGGACTTGATCCCGAGACCACTGATCCTATAGACATGGGCACCTACCCGCAGTCGAGGGCATTTCTCTTTGGCATGAATGTTAAATTTTAAATCATAAGGAGTATAATATGAAACCGATATATATATACATCATAACCGCAGCCCTTGTTGTGTCTGCAGGCTGCCAAAAGGAACTGGATAAAGATCCGATAGGTTTAATCACTCCGGATCAGATCAATGCCACTCCAACAGTAAATACCATTACTACGACAGTTGATGGGTCCTACCAGATGCTTTCAAGTACCTTAAACCTGATTGGTAACTGGGCCTGGCCGGAAGGAACAGTAATCCGGCCCGACTTCGTTATCCAGGATATGGCCTCCGACGACATGCAGAAAAAATGGGCGCCCGATGGTGATCAGCCCTGGATGGATGAAGTTTCTGGATTTCGGTTCACTGCGAACAATGCCGCCTTTAACGGTATATGGAGCTTCGACTACGAAGGTATCGCAGTTACCAACCAGGCTATTAGCTATCTCACTAACAACGAGCTGATTTCATCCTTATCAATGAACGAATCGCTCAGAAACAGGTGTCTTGGTGAAGCTTATTTCCTCAGGGCCTTTTACTATTTCGATCTGGTTAACAACTTCGGAGATGTTGCCCTTGTATTGAAACCGCTCGAGAATTTCAACGAAGCCTACAAGGTAGCCATAAGGGTACCGGCCACTCAGGTTCGCGAGCAGATCAGTGCCGACCTTGCTGCAGCAAAACCATTGCTCCCCGCTGCCAAATACTCAAGTAACACAGAGAGATGGCGTGTGTCGAAAGGGGCTGTAACAGCCCTGCAAGCAAAGATTGCCCTCTATAACAAAAACTGGCAAGAGGTGATCAGTCTGGTAAATGAACTCGAAGCCTCGGGCTTTTACAGCCTTAATGCTCATTATTTCGATAATTTCAGTGTAGCTGAAGAGTTTACCGAGGATGAGGTAATATTCGCATACGACCATCAGAGCGGAAAACTACCGGCCAGAGGCAATGGACTAAGCGCCTTGCTCGACTGGGGCTTCGTAGCACCAACAGCTGGTTTTATAAATGAGTTCGAATCAAACGACCCACGGCTTCTGTACACGGTTAACAGCGCAACAAAAACTGTCAATAAACTTCTCGGCAGCACTAACGGCACCTACAAAGGAAACGACGACGCCCCCGGCAACAAAATATACATTCGTTTTGCAGATGTGCTACTATGGAAAGCAGAAGCTTATCTCGAAACCAGTAATTATCCGGCAGCAATAGCAATCATAAATCAAATACGGCAACGGGCAAGAACCACACCTGCAATAGATGGATCGGCTGTTCCGGCGGGAACACTACCCGCCAGAAATGCAACATCAACTAATAAAGATGAAATCAAAGGCTGGCTGATGCATGAAAGAAGGGTAGAATTGGGCTTCGAAGGACAACGCTTTCACGATCTGAAAAGATGGGGCATAGCCAAACAGGTCCTAACTGCTGCCGGAAAGAACTTTCAGGACAAAAACTATCTCTATCCTATACCCCAGGGAGAGATTGATAAAACAGCAGGAGTAATTACACAGAACCCAGGATATTAAATCGCACACTCTTCCGGCCAGAGGCCCACACGACTCCAGCCGGATATGAACATCCTAAATTTTAAAAATGATGAATGATAAAGCCCACAGATTTATAGAGAACCCTCTTCTTTCACCGTCCGACCTTGAACCAAGCTGGCCAGGACTCGAAATAACCTGCCTGCTTAATCCGGGAGTGTTTACTTTCCAGGGAAAGATTTGGATCATTGTACGGGTGGCCGAAAGGCCTGCTCAGAAAGAAGGCTTCATCTCTTTCCCGATCCTTACCCCAGAAGGAATTGAAATAATCGAGATCCCATCAAATGACCCTGATCTGAATAAAGAAGATCCAAGGATCATAAAATATAAAGGAGCCGACTATCTTACCACACTCTCACATCTGCGATTATTATGCAGTGAGGACGGCATCCGTTTTTACGAGCCCGAAGGATATGATATTCTCAGCGGTTCGGGCGACCACCAGGCTTTTGGAATAGAAGACTGCCGCGTTACATTCCTCGAAGGAACTTATTATCTCTCCTTCACCGCCGTATCTTCAAACGGAGTGGCGGTAGGAATGAAAACCACACATGACTGGAAAACTTTTACCGACGAAGGCATCATTATACCTCCTCATAATAAGGACTGCGCCATCTTTGAAGAAAAGATCGGCGGCAAGTTTTATGCACTGCACCGTCCGAGCAGTGTTGATCTGGGAGGTAATTACATCTGGATTGCCGAATCGCCTGATGGTATACACTGGGGAAAGCACAAGTGTCTGGTAAAAACCCGTGCAGATAAATGGGACAGCAAAAGAGTAGGTGCGGGTGCCGCTCCTGTTAAAACAGACAAAGGCTGGCTTGAGATATACCATGGCGCAAATGCACAACACCGGTATTGCCTCGGCGCGGTATTGCTCGATCTGGACAACCCTTCGGTTGTTCTGGCCCGGACAGACGAGCCGATAATGGTGCCTTCCGAAAATTATGAGCTAAGCGGGTTCTTCGGGCATGTGGTATTCACAAATGGCCATATAGTAAATGGCGACGAAATAACTATTTACTACGGCGCGGCAGACGAGTTTGTTTGTGGTGCCAGGTTTTCAATTGCTGAAATACTGGCTTCTTTAACCTATGATCATGTTAAATAAACTAAAGAAAGAGATCGCTTACTTTGGCGAACAAGACCTCAATTTCAGGATACTAACACTTACCAACCTCATATATAGTATTGTATTACCAGTAATCGATATTTTTGTAGCCGCTTACGTCATGCGGAGTTCAAACGATCCCACAAAAGTTGTAGTGTATCAGCTGACCATTTACTCGGGCATTCCCCTAACGTTCTTAATAAACGGATGGCTCCTTAACCGGTTTCCCATAAAGGTACTTTATTCTCTCGGGATGATCCTGAGCGGCGTATCCATGGCGATTATGATGTCGCTCAAAACACTTGACATCACCGGTGTTGGCATTGCTGGTATCGTTATGGGCATGTCCTTCGGCTTCTACTGGGCAAATCGCGATTTCCTGGCACTTTCTACCACGAATGACGAAAACCGCAATTACTATTACGGGCTCGAAACATTCTTTTATACGGTCATTGCCGTTATAATACCTGTTATGATAGGTTGGTTTATAGAGCTTTCAGCACGCTCAGGAGACGCAAAGATCGCATATAAAGCCGTAACGGGAATCGTTTTCGTTATCACCATTATTGCGTCTGCGATGTGCTTCAAGGGAAAGTTCAGTAATCCGGTTAACAAAAAATTTCTCTATTTTAAGTTCGATCCATACTGGCATAAGCTACTTTTCCTGGCTTCATTAAAAGGCCTTGTACAGGGATTTCTGGTTACTGCACCAGCCATGCTGATCATGCTGCTGCTTGGACAGGAGGGGGCGCTGGGGACTGCACAGTCTATAGGTGCTATATTTGCCGCTATTCTGATGTACATCATCGGGAGAATAACCAAGCCACACCACCGGGTTTACGTATTTGGCACCGGTTTGTTGCTATTTACCATTGCAGCTCTTATCAATGGCATCCTGTTCAATTCTACCGGCGTGATCTTATTCATGTTATTCCTGTTGCTCGCAAAACCTCTGTTAGATCTGGCCTATTTCCCCATACAGTTCAGCGTCATTGATATCCTTTCGAAAAAGGAAAAACGCAGCGAATTCGCTTACATTTTAAATCATGAAGCTGGATTATATCTCGGACGGCTTACAGGGGCCGGTACTTTTTTACTGCTAGCTTATTTTTTCTCAAACGAAGTCGCACTTCGCTATGCTATTATTATTGTAGCAGTACTGCAGCTTAGCTCATTTTGGGTAGCAAAAAGTATTATCCGCGACGGGAAGTCAATAGTAACACCATTAAATACTCAAGTCCAACAACAATATGTATAACAGAAAGATCATCTTCACTATACTATACCTGCTCCTTTATATTGGTAGCTACGCACAGATAAAGCAAGTGCAGATCCCCAGAGTCGACAAGATGCCCGATATGCCTCAGCCGCTTCAGATTATCGACTGGAAAGACATGGCTCTTCGTTTCGATAAAACAGTGTACGATTTCAATGCGACCGGTAAATATTGGCCCCTGGTTTGGATAGATACTACCGGTAAGAACTTTAAGCAGCCTGTTGTTGGGATGTTTACTGCGATCGGAGATGTACGACAAGGTTCGGGGATCAACAAGGGTATGTTTCATGAAGCATTAGCCAATATGGGTTCTGTACTTGGAGCTACCCTCTCAGGAATCGACAAAAGCAATCAGAATAAAATGAACTACGTCGGGATGCTTAAAAACTATTTCAACAGCGGTACCGGCTGGGATATTATGATGAATAATACTGCCCCTGAAGTTGCATTGCTTGGCGGGGGATACGGCCGCGACTGGTGGTACGATGTATATCCAAATGTACTGTTTTATGCCATCTATGAACGATATCCTTCGGAACCCGACTTCGACAGACTTGCAAAAAGCATTGCAGAGAAGTTCTATAAAGCTGATTCGATTTTAAACGGTAATTATAATTATTCCTATTTCGACTACGGAAAAATGAAGCCGATGGTTAATAATATCTGTGCTCAACCTGATGCAGCAGCAGGACATGCGTGGGTGTTATATTCTGCATATAAAAGATTCGGTGATAAAAGATATTTGCAGGGAGCCATCAGTGCGATGAAGGCTTTGGAAAAGAACCAGGTGAATCCGACCTATGAATTACTCATGCCATTTGGAGCCTATATGGCCGCTGCCTTAAATGCAGAGCAGGGTACCAGTTTTGATGTTCAGAAAATGCTTAACTGGTCGTTTGACGGTACAGCAGTGTGCCGTGAAGGCTGGGGCGTGCTGATAGGAAAGTGGAACGGCTACGATATTTCAGGTACCGTAGGCAGTACCGTAGATCATGGAGGTTATGGATTCCTGATGAATACCTTCGACGCAGCATGGCCGTTACTTCCACTTGTAAGGTACGAGCCCGCCTACGCTAACGCTATCGGAAAATGGATGCTCAATGCTGTAAACGCTTCCCGTCTTTTCTATCCGCAATTTATTCCAGCTGAACACCAAACTATTCCCGAACGTGCCGAAGTAACAAAAGGAGTTATCGCTTACGAAGGTATTGCCAAAGCTTCTACATTCGACACTTTGTATCAGTCGTTGGAAGCCCCGGTAGCACAAGGCGACGGTCCCAAATGGGTACAGGGTAAAAATCCGGCAGAGTCGCAATTCAGCGTTTATGGCAGCGCCCATGCCGGCATTTTCGGTGGCACCGTCGAGAAGACTGATGTAGAAGGAATTCTAAAACTCGACCTGCTCGCCACCGACTTCTTTCATCAGAAAGCTTACCCCACCTTCCTTTTTTACAACCCCTACCCGTCAAAAAAAACAATAGCCTTCAAAACAAACGAAAACATAGATATATATGATCTGATTACACAAAAGTTCATAGCAAGAAATGTAAAGAAATCTGTATCAATAACGATACCCTCGGCGCAATCTGTAGTGCTGGTGTCTGTCCCCCCGGGAAAGAAGTCTGTTATAAAAAATAATAAACTGTTAGTGGACGGCGTGGTAGTAGACTACAAAAAGACCAGGTAATCATTCGCGGCGGCTAACATATATTTGCATATCAAATAATTTCAATTAAGTTTGAACAGTATTTGCGCCATGCAGTCAACGAGAGCTCATCTGATGAATTTGAATCTTAATTTTGATCCTTTCCCCGTACTTCAGACATCACGTCTGACGCTGAGAAAGCCCCTGCTTTCTGACGCAGCGGCTTTATTCAGGCTACGTTCAGATGACTCGGTACTTCAGTACCTCGACAGACCCAAGATGGCCTCGTTGGATGAAGCCCGAGAGTTTGTTGAAAAGATACACGACAATTTAGACAACAACAATAGTATCAATTGGGCCATTACACCCAAAGATACCAATGAACTAATAGGGACTATAGGGTTCTGGAGGATTGAGAAAGAGCATTATAGGGCTGAAATAGGCTATATGTTATTTCCTGAATATCAACGTAGGGGACTAATGCAGGAGGCACTGTCGGAAGTTATAGCATTTGGCTTTAATACGCTTAATCTTCATTCGGTGGAAGCAAATTGCAATCCGGCGAATGTCGCATCTATACTACTGTTAGAGAAAAACAACTTTGTAAAAGAAGCCTATTTCAAAGAGAATTACTACTTTGCCGGTAAATTTCTCGACAGTGTAATTTTTTCTCTTGTTAATACTAACCCAACAATCATTAAATAAAGAAATCATGAAAAAACTCCTTATCACATCCGTAATTCTTCTTACATCATTCAATCTTTCTTTCGCACAGAGCAACGACAGTTATAAGAGCACTCTCAGGAAAATGTTACAGACCGCAGGCACTGAAGCTACTTTTTCAACAATGGTTAAACAGATGTTTACGATGTTTAAGCAGCAAAAGTCAAATGTGCCTGAATCTGCCTGGATAGAGATCGAAAAAGAATTTTCGCAGACTTCTCTGGACGACCTGGTAAACATGTTTGCCCCTATCTACCAGAAACATTTTACTGAAGCCGATTTGCGAAAATTAATTGAATTTTATCAAAGTCCTATCGGTAGAAAGCTGGCAGAAAAGACGCCGCTTATTACGCAGGAATCGATGCAGGTAGGTCAGGAATGGGGCAAAAAGCTCGGTGAGCAGTTTCATGAAAAGTTAAAAGCCAAGGGATATAATTAACCGTACTTTCGGTTAAAAAACCAGGCCCAAATTAAATGTTACTCCCCTAAAGGTTCGTTTGAAGCCTTCATCCTGTACGTTATGAAAATCAAAGCCGAGGCCTACCATCAGTTTTTGCTGGCTATTCAACTCAATCTTTGACCCCAATCCCGTGTTCAGATTAAAGCCGGTCGATGATCGGTCTGACACTTTTACAGCATAGCCTGGCGTAAAGAAGAAATTCGAACCGGCACCGCTGCCTTTAAAATAGTATCGTAAATCGGCCAGAACGCTGCTAAAGTTAAAAGTTCTGATTCTGTTATCAAACCATATGTCGTGTGCTATCCCCGCTCCTGCAGTAATATGCTCACCGGCAGCAACGCTTCCTATATACTTTAAGCCAACAATACTTCCGTCACCCCCGCCTGAAGAAGCGATATAACTAAACTGGAAAAGATTACTAAACTTCGACTGGGAGAAACAGCAAAAAGAAAGAGATAAAAAAAATACTAACAAAAGAGAACTCCGCATATTTCAAAATTTACAAATGCAAATCTGCTATTTATATTCATACGTGCAAAACATTGGTAAATGATTTACGCTCAAGTTACATGCTGCTGTTAGCGTCCCTATGGCTACCAGCAGCACGCCGATAATTGAGGAGTAAGCTTTTCCCGGAAGTCCTGTGCTGTAGCTACTATCGCCCAGAACAAAGGAAATCTGCCGAATAAACGGCGCAAACTTAACCACAACAAACCCAAAACCCATTAATACGATGCTTGTCCTTATCCAGGCCAGAAAAGTCCGCTCGTTCGCAAGATGATTATTTACCGACGTCGACTCTTTTTCTATATATTGATCGGTATGTTCTGAGTTCATTTGATATCTTTTACATTCTTATAAGGTAACAGGGAGAATTCTGTTTCACAACATAAACCACTGTAAACAGCATTCAGGAAAGTATGGTTCTATTGTAATCTTATTTACTACAGGTTCACCAAGCTGGTAATATTCTTTTTATCCGTACATTTTTTGTTTCTTTGGATATTAATTAGCGTTTTTATGTACGAGATTTTATTTCAGGCCCATTCCGGACTACGTTTTGTTGTTTTTTTTGCATTGGTAATCGCTGTTATTCTTGCTTTTGCGGGCTGGTTTGGAAACAGGGATTATACCAAGGGGAATAAAAGTCTTAATCTGATCACACTTATCTCTACGCACCTGCAAGTTGTGCTCGGCCTTGTTCTTTACTTTTATAGTCCTTTCGTTCAGTTCGGAGGTGCAACAATGAAGGACAGTACACTTCGTTACTGGACCGTAGAGCATGTTGCAATGATGTTGATTGCCGCAGTGCTCATCACTATAGGGAATGCCAAATCAAAAAGGGCACTGAACAATGTTGCAAAACACCGTTCTATAGCTATATATTTTGGCTTGGCTTTACTTATAATTGTTATAGCGATCGTTCTGGGAGGCCGACCTCTTTTAGGTATCAGTCGTTAATATTACAAAAAGTTTGCTATTTCAATTTGCTTTAACTTCATTTGTAAAATGTTAATCATAAAACATACTCAAAACTGGTGGTGGCACGCTATAAGCAGCGCCGGGAACAGATATGTTTATACTGAATAGTTTTTGCAACCGAAACAGATAATAAATATAACCCGACGCTAAAACGCCGGGTTTTTTATTTCCCGGTAGTCGTAAACGAAACAGAAAACAGCTTAATATTATGTATAGATTATATACTTCCTATAAGAAATTGCTTGCGGACACTACGACTCCGGTAAGCATTTATTTACGTCTCCGCGACGTTTTCCCCAATAGCATCCTGCTTGAAAGTTCAGATTACCACAGCCGCGAGAATAGCATGAGTTATGTTTGCTGTGATCCTATTGCAGGAATAACTCTTGATAAAAATGCTTTTAGGGCCTATTATCCCGATGGATTATCCAATGAGATAGCAACACAGGAACTCAATCTCCAGGAGCAGGTAACCTATTTTCGCAACCAGTTTGAATATGATGACGATAGTTCTTTTAAGTTTATTTCCAATGGACTGTTCGGATATTTCACATACGAAACAATTCAGCACTTTGAAGATATCCGTTTAAACTCGCCTCTTTCGGAAGAACGGAGCATCCCGATGATGCAGTATCATATCTATCGCTATGTAATTGCGATCGATCATTTTAAGAATGAGCTTTATCTATTTGAACACAAAACAGAGAAAGACGGACAGGGAGGACTGGAGAGGCTTCAGTATCTGACTCAGAATAAAGATTTCCCCCAGTATCCTTTCGAAACGATAGCTGTAGAAAGCTCGAATCAAACAGACGACGAGTTTATCCAAATAGTAGAGAATATGAAAAAACACATCTACCGGGGAGATGTGTTCCAGATAGTTCCTTCGAGAGGCTTTTCAAAACCATTTCTTGGCGATGAATTTAATGTTTACCGGGCTCTTCGTTCCATAAACCCCTCGCCCTACCTGTTCTATTTTGATTATGGGAACTTTAAGTTATTCGGATCTTCTCCGGAAGCCCAACTTACTATTAAGAACGGGGAGGCAACGATCTACCCTATAGCAGGTACTTTCAGACGTACTGGAAATGATATACTTGACGCCCAGCTTGCTGAAAAACTTGAGAACGATCCCAAAGAGAGTGCAGAACATGTGATGCTTGTAGACCTGGCCCGCAACGATCTGAGTCGTCACTGTAATGAAGTGCAGGTAAAGGCGTTCAAGGAAGTGCAGTATTATTCGCATATCATTCACCTGGTTTCTAAAGTAACTGGCAGGCTACAATCAGAAGCAGATCCGTTTTATGTAGTAGGCGATACTTTTCCCGCCGGGACCTTAAGCGGTGCACCAAAATATATGGCCATGCAGCTGATAGACCGTTATGAAAATGCGGGACGTGGCTTCTACAGCGGAGCAATCGGGTATATGGGATTCAACGGCGATTTTAATCATGCGATCATGATCCGCTCATTCATGAGTCGGCATAATGTACTTCATTATCAGGCCGGCGCCGGGATAGTGGCTGACTCAGATCCACAGAGTGAACTGACTGAAGTGAACAATAAGATCATGGCCTTACGGAAAGCTATCGAAATGGCAGAGAGCATAGTTCCTAAAATTCAAAAGATTGAAGAATGAAGATATTAGTAATAGATAACTACGATTCGTTCACGTTTAACCTTGTACACCTGCTCAATGAATGCGGCCATCAGCCCACCGTGTGGAGGAACGATAAGTTTAAGCTGGAGGATGTAGAACAGTTTGACAAGATTGTATTAAGCCCCGGACCTGGCATCCCCTCGGAAGCCGGTTTACTTCTGGATGTAATTAAGACCTACGCTACGAAAAAGAGTATTTTAGGTGTATGTCTCGGAGTCCAGGCAATTGCAGAAGTATTTGGCGGTAGCCTCTATAACTTGTCGTATCCGGTACACGGAAGAGCGACAGATATGCAGGTACTCGATAATCAAGAGCCTCTGTTTAATGGGCTGCCTGCAACGTTTAAAATCGGCAGATATCATTCCTGGGCTGTAAATCAGGAAGATCTTCCTGATGACCTCAAAATTACTGCCAAAGACACAGAAGGCGTGATAATGGCCCTAAGGCATCTAAAATATAATGTGAAGGGAGTGCAGTTTCATCCTGAATCGGTTCTTACTGAATATGGAAAAGCAATGATCCAAAACTGGCTGGCCGAGGGTTAAGTATTGCAGGTCGTACTAGAAAGTTAAAGGTGGAAAGTTAAAGGTGGAAAGTTGAAGGCTAAGGGGAGAAAGCAGAAGGTTAAAAGTGGAAAGTTAAGAGTTAAAAATGGAAAGTATTGCTAACAGTCAATTACCAACTGCTAAAGGCCAATTGCTGATTGCTGAAAGCCAACAGCAATTGGCCAATTAACAATAGCTAAAAAAAATTAAGTATGTATATATCAGATTCTTCATCTCCATTTAAGCGACCGGGAGGTATTCTTGACGAGATTGTATCTCACAAGCTTATAGAGATTAAAGAAGCACGGGCATCGGTACCTATAACGCGGTTGGAAGAAAGCGAACTGTTTGAAAGAAAGTGTTATTCGCTGCGGGAATTTATGCTTGCGCCTGAAAGGACCGGCATCATTGCCGAGTTTAAACGGGCCTCACCATCGAAGGGCATTATTAACAATAAGGTAGAAGCGTCAATGATAACCAAGCAATACGCTGATGCGGGAGCCTCGGCCCTATCCGTGCTGACGGACCAAAAGTTCTTCGGCGGCAGTATCAGAGACCTGGTAGAGGCAAGGGCGGTGAACACCATTCCTATCCTGCGAAAAGAATTTATTCTTGATGAACATCAGATCATCGAAGCAAAGGCCATTGGCGCAGACATCATTTTACTCATTGCCTCCATCCTGAAGCCCCAAACTGTTGTTAAGTTTGCCCGGCTGGCAAAAAGTATTGGATTGAACGTATTGCTTGAAGTACATAATCTGCGGGAACTGGAAGAGAGTATTTGCGACGACTTGGATGCTATAGGGGTAAACAACAGAAATCTGAGTGATTTTTCGGTTTCTGTTCAGCATTCTTTTGATCTGGCAGATAAAATTCCCGACCGCTTTTTAAAGGTGTCAGAGAGTGGTATTAGCAACCCTGAAACAATTGCTGAACTAAAGAAAGCAGGTTTTAATGGATTTCTCATTGGAGAGAATTTCATGAAAGAGGTCAATCCGGGCGAAGCTATGAGAAATTTCGCAGGTAAAATCCCAGGGGTATAAGTTAAACGTTCGGGTATTTAACCTCCTGAACATAAAAAAATATAAATTGTTATTGAGAGAAAGCCGGAGAAGTACAATCTTCGAACTCTTGATTCTTGAAATAGATAAATGGCGAGACAAAAATTTTATGATACGGCGATAAAGCCGGAGCGGGCAGTCCTGGTTGGTATCATTACTCCTGATGAGACCGAAGAACTGGAACGTGAGTACCTTGAAGAACTAGAGTTTCTGGTTGACACCGCTGGAGGAATAACAGAGAAAACCTTTACGCAAAAAATGCTAAGGGCCGACAGGGCCACGTTTGTGGGAAAAGGAAAGCTTGAAGAGATAGATGCATATGTAAAATCGGAAGAGATAGATCTTGTTGTTTTTGATGATGAGCTTTCACCTTCGCAACTTAGAAATATAGAGCGGGAACTACAGGTAAAAGTACTCGACAGAAGCAACCTCATTCTCGACATTTTTGCACGGCGCGCACAAACAGCCCAGGCGAAAACGCAGGTTGAACTGGCTCAGTTGCAATACTTGTTACCACGGTTAACACGCATGTGGACCCACCTTGAACGGCAAAAAGGAGGGATCGGGATGCGTGGTCCGGGAGAATCGCAGATAGAAAGTGACCGCCGGATGATCCAGAATAAAATAGCCCTATTGAAGGAAAAGCTCAAGCTAATTGACAAGCAGAATGAGACACAGAGAAAGAACCGGGGAGAACTAGTAAGGGCCGCTTTGGTTGGCTATACTAATGTAGGCAAATCAACTATCATGAACATGATCTCCAAATCGGATGTCTTTGCGGAAAACAAGCTATTTGCTACCCTCGACACCACGGTGCGTAAAGTGGTGATAGAGAATCTTCCGTTCCTTCTGTCGGATACCGTCGGCTTTATCCGAAAGCTGCCCCATCACCTTGTAGAATGTTTCAAATCAACACTTGACGAAGTGCGTGAGGCAGATATCCTGATTCATGTGGTAGATATATCACACCCTAACTTTGAAGATCAGATACGGACAGTGAATGAGACGTTAAAGGACTTAGGCGCTGCAGATAAGAATACTATTACAGTATTCAACAAGATAGACGCGTATACCCATGAAGGATCTGAGGAGAGCGGCACATTGACTCTTGACGAATTCAAAAACAGCTGGATGAGCCGTCATGTCAGTCCGGCAGTGTTTATCTCTGCATTAAATAAGGAAAATGTAGAGGAATTCAGACAACTGATATACGAGAAGGTGAAAGACCTGCACTTACAGAGATATCCCTATGCTCCTTTAACCTAATAAGCTCTTAAAAGTAACACTGGCTTGTCAGAGCGAAAGGTTAATTTAGTAGATATGCTATCGTGAAGTATAGATTCAAAAAAGCTATACTTCCGGGGCAGGGAAATAATAATCTGTGCCTTGCTATCATGTGCATATTCCAAAATACCTTCAGCTACATTCCGGTTGCTGGTGAACTGATACTCGTGATCCAAATCATTTAGCATCTGATCAAGCAAGGCCTGCTCCCGAAGCAGATCTTCCTTCAGCTGCTCGCCTTTAGGGTTAACATTCAAAACCTCGAGCTTTGCACCAAAGGTTTTAACTATCGTCTTAAGGCTGTCAACCGGGATGAGTTCGGTGATCTTCCTGAAATCGCATGCTAAAACCACTTTTTCAACAGGCTTAAACATGGCATTTGGAGGAACAACTAAAACAGGCTTGGTTGATGTTTTTGCAATCCGTATAGTATTTGTTCCAAGCACTCTATCATTCAAATCGCTGCTTCCATTACTTCCAATGATCACAAGGAACGGCTTTTCGTGTGCATTAATTTCGTTAATGATGGCTAAAAGGCTCCCTTCTTCAATACTAATATCAATTGGGAGGTTCTTTCCGCAGAGTGACGACAAACGATCTTTCAGATTATTTAACTTCTTAAGGAAAGAGCGGTGCATTCTTTGAATATCTTCATCACCGTACTGTGTGTAATCAACGGAGGGAAGAATAGTTTCATAATATCCAACACGCACTGTATGAAGAAGCAAAAGCCGGCAATTACCAATTTGTTGCGCTATTCGTAAAGCATATTTAGCAGCGTGGTCCGATGTTTTCGAAAAATCAACAGGAACAAGAATAGTTTCCATATATGATGATTTTATAAGTCAAAAATTAGGTTTTCAAATCAGTTTTCATCCGGCATCGCCGGAAATAAAATAAAACGTATTTTATTCTGATTGATGTAAAGTTACAAAAATCAGCTTTGCCGCGAAATGATGGATGTCACAGTATGCCGATCTGATAAAATTGGCCAGGGTGCTCCCCCAACCCGGCTAACTGCAAACTAATTTCCTTACCTTTGGATTGAAAGGAATTGGATTTTCTCCAACTTTCGGTTACAGGTAACGTTATAATAAGATGGAAAGCAAACGACAGCAAAAATTTGCAGGAGTAATTCAGAAGGATCTTGCGGAGATCTTTCAGCGTGAAGGGATGAGCTTCTTGCCTAATACACTGGTTACTATTACTAAAGTGAGAGTGACTCCTGATCTTGCTATTGCACGTATATTTTTAAGCTTCTTTAACAATCAGAATACCTCCCTTGCGTTGAATACCGTTAAAGCTCATGCGAACGAAATCCGGTATAAGCTCGGAAGCCGGATTAAAAATCAGGTGCGCATCGTCCCGCAACTCGAGTTCTTTGTAGACGACACGAACGAATACGTGGAACGTATGGATAAGATCTTCGATAAGATTAGCAAGGAACCCAGACAGCCTGATACAGAGGAGTAAGGCTTGCCCATTCTTGGTCACACCTTTCAATAAATCGGTTGTTATTTCGTTATATAAATTATATATAAGGATATGATACTGACGTGGATATTGTTATTGTGGACTTCCTTTTTTGCTTCATTTAAACAGGGGGAAGGCCCAGTTTTTAAAGGAGGCAGAAAAGATATGGCAAAGTTTATTTCTGAGAACCTTATTTATCCCGGCTTTTCAAAACAAAATTGTATTCAGGGCACAATAGAAGTTAGCTTTAAACTCACACGTGAAGGTAAAGTATTTGGCTCTAAAGTTCAGAAAGGTATGGGGATTGACCTTGACGAAGAAGCGTTAAGAATTGTACGTTTAACATCAGGAAAGTGGAATATGCCGGCTTCTTTTGACACCACCACGGTGTTGGTCATGCCAGTTAGTTTTTCACTCAGCGATTCTAATTGTGCAACCCGCTCACCTGCCGAAATAAGAGACGCCATTAACGCCTATCGGGCACAGGAAGAGTTAACGGGTGCCATCACTAATTTCTATGCCAAAAGAGAGC
Organism: Arcticibacter tournemirensis; assembly: GCF_006716645.1. Lineage (NCBI taxonomy): Bacteria > Pseudomonadati > Bacteroidota > Sphingobacteriia > Sphingobacteriales > Sphingobacteriaceae > Arcticibacter > Arcticibacter tournemirensis. Next base: position 127,971 of record NZ_VFPL01000001.1, read on the forward strand.
AGAATAATTTCAGTGCCGAAGACGAGCAAAAGATCCTCCGGTTGAAGGAACAACTTGGTTATGACGATGAGTTTATCGACGACCTTATCGAGCAAGCCCGTAAGAAACTGAAGCAAGGTGATAAAGACGGGTCCTGTGAGGACCTTCAGTTTGTCAGGAAGATAGGGAGTAACAAGGCAGACCGTTTGATTGAAGCTTCCTGCAAATAGTTTATATAAAATCCAGTCCCGAAAATTGCCTGTTTAAAATATTGCTATTATTAACATCCAGCCATTTATCGAGTACGGTTGCATATACTTGTCTGAAGTCGATCTTATATTTTAAATCGCCATTATCAAGATTATTCAGATCTGGGGCATCGTTATAGATTCCTGGCTTTTTCAACTTTCCGCTAAAAACAAAAACATTATTAGCAGTCCCGTGGTCAGTCCCGTTACTCGCATTCTGCTCCACCCGTCGGCCAAATTCAGAGAAAGTGAGCACCAGCGTATCATTTAGCTTTCCAGTGCTTTTCAGCTCATTCAAAAAAGCAGCCATGCCTTCGCTGTACTGTTTCAATAAGCGTCCCTGCTGGTCTTTTTGCCCTGTATGAGTGTCAAACCCACTTAACGACACATAATAGACCCGTGTTTTCAACCCGCTGTTAATAAAGCGGGACACGGTTTTTAGCTGATTTGCAAAACCGGTTTGAGGATAATCGCCCTTACTTTCGTACGTTTTCGACGTCTTCTGAATATACCCTGCAGACGAATATGTCTCGATCATCGTCTTATAAAGATATCCCAGGTTATCCTCGTTCAGGTGCTTATCGTGGTTCTCTATTACTTCCCTAAAAAAAGGTTCTCTGGTGTTATTGTATAATTTCGCCGGGTCCTTCACCGCAATTCCCTTGCTGGATTTACCTTTAAGCGCAAGGGAAAGAGTATCGTCAACCTCAATAGCAGCATATGGATCCTTGCAGCTCTGACAATTAGAATCGAGATACCGGCCTATCCAACCCGTAGTAAGATATTCATCAGAATTGCTGGCCGTTTGCCAGATGTCCATAGAACGAAAATGCGACCGATCGGGATTGGGATAGCCCACACTATTTACCACCGTCATCCATCCCTGGTCATAAATTTCTCTTAACGCTCCCATATTCGGATTCAGGCCCTGAAGGTCATCCAGTCTGATCAATTCACTCTGCGGCAGGGCAATACTCCTTCGTTTCTGATAATAAACATCCATGCCATAAGGAACCACGGTATTAAGTCCGTCGTTCCCTCCAGAAAGCTGAACAATAACGAGGTTCTTATAGCCTGACAGCTCATCCAAAGCAAGTGACTCAAAAGGTTTAAGGAAAGACGGAATCAGAAATACCCCCGACGCCAATGTTGTACTTTTTAAAAAATCTCTTCTTTTCATAATTGTTAATTAATATGAAACACCTTTTCTCTTGATACTTGATACTATATACCTGATACTAGAATTCAGCAGAGCTGATATTCAGGAGTGCTCAGCAACTGTATCACCATATTCTTAATGTTCCCCGTATCGATTCTGTTCAAGGCCTCCTGATTAAGATCTCCTGCGATCAGAAGATAAGCGAGGTCCTCTCTGGTAATTTCTTCGGGGATCTCTTTAAGAAACAATTCCCAGCCGGGCTGTGCTCTAACTCGCTTTTCGATATTTAACCTTTGTCTTTTCGCAGCAGATATAAAAGCCTCGTCTTCAGGATCGGCTTTCCCATCCGATTCAATAATGCCTCCATTGAGCAGGACGGAAGGCAGTTTCATACGTGTAAGAAGAGAAGAACTGTCTATCCAATTCTGACCACCGGCCCAGCCTGCTACATTTGGAGGATAGAACACAGCCTGTCCCATTGAACGTTGCAATTGCAGCAGCACCTTCGTGCTCTCATATTGAATATTAAACTGCCTGTTTAAACCGGCAAGGAACTCTACCGGAGACTTAATCTTATTTCCGACATTTTTCGTATCGTAAAACCATGCACTCGTAAAGATCTTTTCGACGAGAGGCCTTATTTCATATCCCGACGAATAAAAAGCTTCACTTAACTCTTTCACATGCTGAGGGTTAGGAATGTCATTCACAAAGAACTTATATAGTTTTTCTGAAATAAAATAAGCCGTTTTCTTTTTTTCAAGGATCATATCAATAATGTCCTCACCCGAAAAGTTTCCGGTTTTACCGAAGAAGGTCTTGCTGCCGTCATCATGCTGCTTCTGATTAAAGAAGAAGTCGCCGGTCGCGCCTTTATACTGCCAGCCAGTAAATGCTCTTGCCGACTGTTTTACATCGTTCTCTGTATAGTTCCCTCGTCCCAGCGTGAAAAGCTCCATCAGCTCACGGGCAAAGTTCTCGTTGGGCCGTCCCTTCCTGTTTTGCTGGTTGTTTAGAAATGAGAGCATAGCAGGCGCCTTAGCGACCTCTGTCAACAAGGTTTTGAAATTACCCAATGCATTTCGGCGATGCACATTATTTAACTGCTGTAAATAATAACCATCGTTCATGCGGCAAGCAAAATGTCCGTGCCAGAAGAGAGTCATCTTCTCTAGAAGCGGAGCTTCAGTCTGAGCAAAGCGCTTTGTCCACGCGATGTTTATGGCTGTCTCCTGTTCGTTCCTCTTCCTCAAATATTCTTTTATCACTTCTTCAGACGGGTTTTCAGCCCGTGGCGGCCGCTGAAGGCGCTCGGATACTTCATTCAGCGGCTCTACATTTTCAGCTTGCTTTAATAATCTCCTGACCGCTTTCGCGGGAGATATGCCCGAAAGTTTTTCTAGTTCAGCGTAACGGATCCCAAAGGAAGCCCTCGAATACAAATGTTTAATCTGATCTGTGTTCTTTGATCTTTTCATCGGGTATTGGTTATAAGCGGCAGATATTGTTATTATTCTTTGACCCCATAAATGCTGTTTGGTTTAATTACAGGAACTTTTCAAAATACCAGCGAGATAGAGAAAAAATAATTCAAAAATGAATTGTCATTTAAAATTCATTTAATAACTTTATGCTGACCTTTCACTTTAAACATGAAAAAAACCTTCTTTCTGATCCTGCCTTTTCAGATGCTGCTTTTCATAGCGTATGCACAAACTGAAACGATGCCTTTCGGCAAAATTGACCCCTCCGACTTCACCTTAAGCGAAGCGTCTTTTGAAAAGGACGCCAATGCAATGGTATTATTCGACAAAGCCGGGATCAAGCGGAATACTTGGGGGATACAATGAAAAGTTGTTTTTTTGCGGAGAGTTAATAACACGTAAAAAGAGTAACCCTTGCAAGATCCATACCTACAGTTAGCGAGCATATTATTACCGAAAGGCATCTTAGAATTTTTTGAATTAACACAGGTGCTTCAAAGTGCAGCAGGCCTGCATATATATCTTGAAGAGAAGAATATCCTTCCCCAGGAATATCACAACCAAAAGCTGGAATCCAAGGGGTTCATGCCCGAAATCACCATTCAGGACTTTCCTATCCGGGGCCAGAAGGTAAACTTGTGTATAAAACGGCGCAGATGGGAAGTAGCAGATAAAGGGACTATAGTAACCAGAGACTGGGATTTAGTACAGAAAGGAGCGCGGATGACCACAGAATTCGCCGCTTTTTTAAAAGGAATATTTGGATAATTATCCGGTAAGCTGTCATCAACTGGGACACTATTTTAGGATTGACGGTAAACAGTTACAGGAACAATATAAAGATCATATCAGTACATTCCATCAGTGGGAACAGAAAGATCATGCTGCCGAATGGATGATATTCCCGGCCAACATGGGAGAATACCTCAGTATAGATGAAACGGCCCTCTCTGGCGGAGAATTGTATACTATAATCACTAATAAGGCTGCAAGAGGGAGAAAAGGGAGCATTGTAGCCATGCTGAAAGGCACTCAGGCCGATCAGATCATTGCAGTTTTAGAGCGTATATCATTCCGCCTGAGAAAAAAAGTAAAAGAAGTAACCCTGGATATGGCTGCAAATATGGCCAAAGCTATCCGAAGATGCTTTCCATCTGCCCGCCGGGTCATTGACCGGTTCCATGTACAAAAGCTTGCCAGCGATGCTGTTCAGGAGCTCAGGATCAGATACCGGTGGGAAGCTTTGGAAGAGGAGAACGGACGGATTGCCCAGGCCAGGAAAACCAAACAAAGCTATCAGCCTGAGGTGCTTCCTAATGGCGATACCCTCAAGCAGCTCCTGGCCCGAAGCAGATATCTGCTCTTTAAACACGAAAGCAAATGGACTCCATCACAAAAAGAACGTGCAGACATCCTATTTCCCCGCTATCCCCTGTTACATAAAGCCTATCAGTTAGCCCTCAGGTTAAGTAACATCTTTACCATCTGTAAGAGCAAGACACAGGCTTTTAAAAGACTGGCCATGTGGTATAATGATGTGGAAACTTCTGCTATTGATTCTTTCAGCACAGTAGCCAGATCGGTACAAAGCCATTACGAATATATCCTGAACTTCTTTGACAACAGAAGTACCAACGCCGCTGCTGAATCTTTCAATGCCAAGATCAAGGCTTTCAGAGCTACCTCCAGAGGTGTTAGAGATACTGCTTTCTTCTTATTCCGTCTTGCTAATATTTATGCTTAATAAAGCCTTCCCCCCAGGAATTCCGCTTGATCCCAAAGCCGACGTTTACTTTGATCAGAACTTCGATATCATCATGGAGCGGCATAAGCGAATTAAGATCTTCAATGAAAAAGGAAAAGACGAAGCAAACGTAAGGCTTGAGTATTATTCAGGCGGCCATTATGAAGACCTCTTTAGCTTACAGGCTCAGACAATTAATAACAGAGACGGGAAACCCATGATAACCAAGCTTGAGCGAAAACAAATTTTCACAGAAATCATCGATAAAAACCGTACGGCTCTGGTTTTCACGTTCCCGGATGTCCAACCGGGATCGATAGTAGAGTTTAAATATCAATGGAAAACGCCGTCTTATGGCAACTTTCCGTCCTGGGTCTTTCAATCTAAAATACCAGTGAGATATAGCGAACTGCGGACTTCTGTTCCTGACATGCTGTATTACAAAATACAACAACGGGTACACCAGCCTTTTTGTAAAAACAAATCGATGTCCGAATCAAAATCTATTCCTAATGGGGCTAATTCTTTGGGATATAACGTTAATATAAGATTGCTAGCATTACAGAATGTTCCGTCGTTAAGTGATGAGCCATTCATGACTTCGAGAAATGACAATCTTCAGTCCGTTTCTTTCCAGCTTACCGAAATTAAACCTATTGGCGGCTTCACTCAAACATATATCGATACCTGGCAAAAGGTGGCAGGGATGCTTGCTGACGACGAAGACTTCGGCGCTCAGTTCAAAAAGATTACAGGAAGAGGACGTTATCGTTGCCAAAGCAAAAGCATTGAAATCAAATGACGAGAAAATTGCATTTCTGTTTAACGAAGTGAGAAATAGCATGAAATGGAACGATGTAGACGTATGGTATACAAATGATGGCGTATCTAAGGCATGGCAAAAGAAAACAGGTAACTCGACCGAAATAAACCTCATATTATACCGGCTTTTAAAACTAGCCGAAGTAGGAAACGTTTATCCTATGATAGTAAGCACCCGCTCCAACGGCAGAGTGAACATCGCCTTCCCATGGCTTCGTCAATTCAACAGGACCGTCGTTTATATTCCTGTCGACAGCACCAGAAAGTATATCCTTGACGCTAGTAATAAATACCAGCTGTATAATTCTATCCCCGACAATCTTCTAAATTCTTACGGATTAAGCTTAAATAAAGACAATAAAACGTATAATTTGATAAATATCTCGTGCCCCAATACTTCAAGGAAAAATATATTTATCACTGCGGATATCAAGCCTGACGGAAAAATAAACGGCAATGCAAAAATTTACGACTTCGACTATCATAAAATGAATTCTGTCCGGCTCTACAAAACAGAGGGAGAAGAAAAGTTCAAAGAATGGCTCACTGAAAAGGACAATAGTATAAAAATAAAAAACATGAAAATAGAGGGCGTTGATGTTGATTCCCTTCCTCTACAGGAACTCTTGGATTTTGAAATGGAGCTGAAGGGAGTAGATGGCGACTATATTTACTTTAATCCGAATCTGTTTACTTCTCTTCGAACTAATCCTTTTTTAACAGAAAACCGCTCAACAGTGGTAGATTTTGGTCACAAAAAAAAATATACATTAACTGCTTCTTATGGAATACCCCCAAACTACTTAGCAGATGCTCTTCCTAAAAGCCTCAACCTAGTGATGCCCGACAAAAGCATCAGCTTTCAGAGGATCGTAAGCAACAGTGAGGGACAAATTATTGTGAGGTATGTGATCGATTTTAAGAAAGCTCTATATGTGCAAGATGAATATCCACTGTTAAGGCAGTTTTATAAACAAATGTTTGAAATGCTGAACGAGCAAATTGTACTTAAGAAGTCATGATGGTATCGGTATTAAAAAAAAGTCTGGCAGCCCTGACTTTATTGTTATCCACTGCCACATATACCTATTCGCAAAAAACAGGCATTGCTGCAGACCTATATAATTCTTCAGGAATTCCCGACTCGCTTAAGAAAGATGCAAATTCGGTAGTACGATATTACTCAATGGAAATGACGGTCAAGGGACCGGCCAGGGCGACCCTAAGACAGCATTCCGTTGAGACCATCCTCAATGAAAAAGCCGAGGAGAAAGCATTAATGGTAATCGGTTATAATAAGAAATTTTCGTCTGTGAATGGTGCGGAGATGATCGTATACGACGCCAGTGGGAAATTGATCAAACGCTATAAGAAAAGCGATATGTATGACCGATCCGCGGTTGACAACATTTCGATCATTACAGACGGAAGAGTGCTTGTGACAAAGCACAATATTGTTAGTTATCCCATTACTATTGAAAAAATATACGAGAAGAGCCTGAACAGCTTCCTCGACCTGGGAGACTGGAACGTCCAGGAGGAGGAAGAAGCTGTTCAGAACGCTTCTTTCAAAGTTTCTGTTAATCCGGGTGTCGGCTTCAGATACAAAGTTAAAAACATAAAGCTTCAGCCGCGAAAAAGCACTGAAGACGGCATGGATGTGTTTTCCTGGGAAGTAAAAAATCTGAAAGCCATCAAACCGGAGGAAGACTCAAAACCTTGGAAAGTACTCCCGCACATCTCTTTCGCAACAAACAATATAGAATTCGACGGATTACCCGGCGACATGAGTACATGGAAGGGCTTTGGAATCTGGCAGCAGACGTTAAATAAAGACGTATCCTCTTTGAGCCCTCAACGAGAGGAAGAAATTAAAAAGATGGTAGCTGGCTTCGCTAATGATAAAGAAAAAGCCAGGTTCTTATATGAGTACATGCAGAAAAATACTCGCTATGTAAGCATCCAGCTCGGAATAGGCGGATTAAAGCCCTTCTCCGCAGCCTTTGTAGATGAGAAGAAATACGGCGACTGCAAAGCGCTCACCAACTATATGTATACACTGCTTAAAATCGCTGGTATTAAGTCATACTATACGCTTATCAGAGCAGGAGAGAATGAAGAACCAGCAGATGAAGATTTTGTCAACGACTCCTTTAATCATATTGTTCTTTGCGTTCCCTTTAAGAACGACACAACCTGGCTGGAGTGCACAAGTACAACCAATCCGTTTGGCAAGCTCGGCACGTTTACTGAGAACAGGAATGCTTTAATAGTGACGGAGGAAGGTGGCAAACTGGTGAATACTCCGGCAAGTAAGCTGGATGATAATGTTTTTGACAGCCAAACGACGATCACTGTAGGAGACGATGGCATAGCCAGGACAAAAATTGCTATTAAAGCAACCGGTGAATATCGCGACATGTACATCCATATGTCGACCCTTAAAGCGGATGAGCAAAAGAAATTTCTTATCAATGCGCTTAATCTGCGGCAACCCGATCTATTTGAACTTTCGCACCAGAACGACAAAGACGGCATAAAGGAAATACTGCTTGATCTTGCGTACACAGACCTCAGCGACATGAAAGCCGGAAATAAATATTTCTACAAACCACGGGTTTTCGATATATATCATGCCACATTTCCTCCAACAGAGAATAGGAAAACAGACTTCTATTTCCCTCATCCGATGCTTAAGAAGAATACCACTTCTATCGTCATTCCGGGCGATTTTGAAGTTGAATCGCTGCCTGCCGATGTCGACATGAATTTTAGTTATGGAAGCTATAAGGTTAAATACTTATACGATGCCGGGAAACATGAGATAAATAGCACCACTATCTTCACTTTAAAAAACCACGTTATCCCCGCCGCCAAATACAGTGAGATGCAGAAGTTCATGGATGACATTTCTAAATCGATGAGTAAAAAGCTTGTAATCAAAAAGAAAGCATGACCAATTATGTCTATCGAGGAGTATTTTCTTGATAGTTCGATTATGCAGATATGCAGGTTCACGGGATTCTGTTATTTTTGTCAAAAGCATCCCCGTCAGTATGATCTTCCAGTTGGAGAACCACAACATCTCTTTTCCCCCTCCCGAACTTGCAGAAGACGACGGTTTACTTGCAGTAGGAGGCGACTTATCACCCCAGCGCTTGTTGCTTGCTTATCGTTCGGGCATTTTCCCCTGGTATTCTGATGAAACGCCAATTCTATGGTATTCTCCCCACGAACGTTTTGTTCTTGTTCCTGAAAAGGTAACAATATCAAAAAGCATGCGACAGCTAATAAAAGCCGACAAATTTGTTGTCACCGAAAATACCGCCTTCTCCGACGTGATTCGGGCCTGCGCTTCTTCGCCAAGAAAAGATCAGGACGGTACCTGGATTACTTCAGAAATGAAAAAGGCATATACCAAACTTCACCAAATAGGCTTTGCTCATTCTGTAGAGGTATGGTACAAAGGAACTCTTGCGGGCGGCTTGTATGGAATTTCAATGGGTCCCGTGTTTTGCGGCGAAAGCATGTTCAGCTTCATCAGTAATGCGTCTAAAGTTGCCCTTATATGGCTTTGCCAAAATAGGAATTACCGTTTGATCGACTGCCAGATATACAGCGGGCACCTTGAACGCATGGGAGCGGAGCTCATTTCAAGAGAAGAATACATGATGGAATTGACAAGGGACAGTTGACAATGGAGAATGAGAAAATGAACAAATTGTATACTGGTTAAGTTATCTGTTTACTGAAGCTACGAAATCTCATTGTCAACTGTCCATTAATTAAGTATTTCCCTGATATCATCTGCGCTTAAAGATTTCACGAAACTTTCCTCTGTTGTGATTAATGAATCAGCAACCGCACGTTTCCTGATTTGCAGGGCCAGTATTTTCTCTTCTACGCTGTCTTTGGTGATAAACTTATAGATGAAGACATTTTTTGTTTGACCTATACGGTGAGTGCGGTCTACCGCCTGCTGCTCTACTGCCGGGTTCCACCAGGGATCCAGCATAAATACATAATCTGCTTCCGTAAGGTTCAGCCCAACTCCCCCGGCCTTAAGCGAAATCAGGAATAACTTTATATCACTGTTCTTTTGGAATTCCTCTACCACTTCACCCCGGTTTTTCGTCGCTCCATCCAGATAAGCGTAAGGAACCCGCTCGTTGTCGAGGTATTTTCGATAAATGTCCAGCTGCTTCACAAATTGTGAGAAAACCAGTACTTTATGTCCTTCAGCTAAAACGTTCTCGAGGGTATGAATAACATTTTCAAACTTACCCGACTCGCCCTCATAACTGTTGTCCACCATAAAAGGATGATTGGCTATTTGTCTTAATTTAGTCAACCCCTGGAGCACCTGTATCTGCGATCGGGCAAAAGTACCGTCTTCGAGCGTTTTCAAAAGCTCGTTACGATATTCAGATTTAACCTTTTCGTAGTATTCTGCCTGCTCCTCACACATACTGCAATAGAAAAGCTGTTCTGTTTTTTCGGGGAGTTCTTTAGCGACCTGGGTTTTTGTGCGACGCAAAACAAATGGCTTAATAATAGCCTGCAGCTTCCTCGCCTTGTCTTCTTCTTTCTTTTTTTCTATTGGAGTAACGAAGTTGTTCTGAAAGAAATGCTGGTTTCCCAGCAAACCGGGATTAATAAACGACATCTGTGTCCATAGATCATTAACGGAATTTTCAACAGGGGTGCCGCTTAATATAAGCTTGTGTTTCGACTTTAACGTTTTTACCGACTTATAAGCCTTAGAATCCGGGTTCTTAATATTCTGGCTCTCATCAAGAATGATGTAATGAAAATACAAGTGCTCCATGAGCTCGGCATCCACGCGTGTAATCCCATAAGTAGTAAGAACTACATCATACTGAAGAAATCGTTCCACGTCTTTATTTCTGAAACTTCCTGTATGTACCAGTATCTTCAATCCGGGCGCAAATTTCCCCGCCTCGTTCAGCCAGTTATAGATAAGAGACGTGGGCATAATGATAAGAGAGGTAGAACTTGTTCCGTCCGTATCGCCTTCTTCCTTAATTTTCTGAAGTAAGGCAAGTGTCTGAACTGTTTTACCGAGCCCCATATCATCGGCAAGACAGCCACCAAAATTGTATTTTCTTAAGAAATGAAACCAGTTATAACCAGCTTTCTGATAAGAGCGTAGAGTCCCTTTAAAGTTCACCGGAATAGGTGCATCTTCAATTTCATGAAAGTCAGAAAGCTTCTGAAGTTTCCTGTCTATTGTTACAGTCGCCAGTTCACTGTCGGCGAAATCAGCTATTAGTCCTATATGGTGCTTCTTCAACCGCAGGTCGCCATGGCCTTTTTCCGTAAAGCTAAGCAGGTTACTATACTGCGAAAACCATTCCTCAGGAATGATAGCCACTTCTCCTGAAGGCAAAACAAATTCACGGATCTTATTTAAAATATGATGTTTAAGTTCAAGGAAGGGAATAGAATAAGGTCCAAAACGAACAAAGGCCTTCAGATCAAACCAATCATTATTCTCTTGAATTTCAAGATTGATAGAACTTTGCCCGAAAAGGAATCGCTTATTTCCGTCAGGCTGTTCAATTATAAAGCCTCCTGCACTTAATTCCTCATGGTGCGTATTCAGCCAGTTAATTACAGAGAAAGCAGGATCTTCGTCGGTCTTTTGTTCAGTTTCCAGGTAAACAAACATTCCACCGGTAGTTTTGAGTCCCAGTGATAACAGCTCCTGTAACTTTGTCTTTTCCCTGTCAATCGACCGTTTAATGCGATGGAAGATATAATTATCTTTCTCCTTCTCCATCTTTACAGAAACTTTCCTATCGCTACCGGCGGAAAATACATAATCGCCATACCTAAAGTAAAGCTGTAACTGAGATGTTCCACTGGGTATAAATATGACCTTTAGAACTGGTATCGCTTCGAATCGTTCTGTATTGATGGAAAATCCCTCAGCATAAACATGGTGTTTTTCAATCAGGGGCGCAACGAACCGTTCAAAATATGTTTTCTCTGCCGATTTAGGAATCGATATATACCGCTTATTAAGAAAGGGCTGAAGCTTTTTTCCTTCGATATCGCCTTCAAAAAAATACAGTACATTTTCAAGAAGAAGCCAGGCAGGATCATTACAGATGACCTGTGCATCTTTAAACATAAACTCTATCCTGATTCCCTGGTATTTTATCGTAGGAAAATAACGGGTCTCTTCTTCATTCTTCCTGAAGTGAAACAACACGGTGGCAGGCTCTTCTGCAATAGAAAGCGGGCGCTCCACCGGCCAACCCTCCTTACTCATCAGATATATTTCTTTGCTCTGAAGCAATGAAAGAGCCTCGACAATCCTCTTTTCTATTTTTGGCCTGATCGTGTTATGGAGCTTCTCGTCGTATATCTTACTGAAAAATTCCATCGGACGAATGGCTTTTTTATAATAGCGTTTTATAATATGTCCTTGCTCTGTCTCTTCGAGAAGTTTAACGAGCTTGAAATCACTTTCATCAAAGCCGGCAGAAAATTCCTTAGCGGTATTTGTGAACAGCCTTTGATGGGTAAGAGAAAAATCGCCGTCCGGATTTAATTGAACAACGTGCGGTTCAATTAAGAATCCCAGATACTCATGCCTGCATAAGGAATATACTACTTTATATGGTTTTGTACTTTCAACCCTTAACATTGGTAAACGACTCAGTAAAGCTATTAAGCTGTAAGCTAAAAGGGGATAAACATAAGGAGAATTATGGCGAATTCAAAAATTTACTATCTTTACGCCGTCTTAAGGGGTGCCTTGTTGAGGAAAAAACATATAGCGTTTTTCTCCGACACAAACAAAGGCTGAGATTATACCCACCGATAGTAGCACAGCTACTTCGGGCACCTGATCCGGATAATGCCGGCGTAGGGAATGGTAAAGTTAAAAAAGGTACGTGACCCTTGCGTACTGAATGTTTAACTGTTTTTAAAAATAAAAGTGAGAAAAAATCATCTTATCGCCTTACTGGCGATGCTGCTGCCATGTGTTGCATCAGCCCAGTTCTCTATCAAAGGAAAAATTACCGACCGCAGCTCTCATCAGCCGCTGCCAGGAGCAAGTATCAGTATTGGCAACCGCTCTTCAACCAGCAACTCCAATGGCGACTTCAGCATCACCTTTCTGGAGGAGGCATCGTATCAGGTTCGAATACGCTATATCGGTTACAAAGAATATAGCAGAACCATCCGTATCAGCGGCGATCAGACCTTAGACGCTGCTCTGGAGAGAAACAGCTTCATAACAGATGAGGTTATAGTTAAAGCTACCAGAGCTGGCGAAAATTCAGCCACTACTTATCGTAACATGAACCGGCAGGAAATAGAGAAGAATAACATCGGTCAGGATCTTCCCTATCTATTAAATCAAACGCCTTCTGTAGTAGTAAGCTCCGACGCCGGCACGGGAATCGGATATACGGGAATCAGAATCCGTGGGAGTGATGGAACCCGCATAAATGTCACACTGAACGGTATTCCGCTAAACGATGCAGAGAGCCAGGGCGCATTTTTTGTAAACCTGCCTGACCTGGCTTCTTCCGTCGACAATATCCAGATTCAGAGAGGTGTAGGCACTTCCACCAACGGGGCTGCCGCCTTTGGCGGGAGCCTTAATGTTCAGACAACTACCCGACGTGACTCAGCATATGCTGAAATTAACAATACATATGGATCATTCGAAACCTGGAAAAATACGGTAAGTGTAGGTACCGGCCTGATTAACGACAAATTTACGTTCGATGCCCGGGTATCTCGGATTAAATCAGACGGTTACATTGACCGGGCATCTTCCGATCTAAAATCCTTCTTCCTTACCGGTGCTTTTTACGGCAAAAAGGACTTGATTAGGGCGAATGTTTTCTCAGGTAAGGAGAAAACGTATCAGGCATGGAACGGAGTACCCGAATCAATACTCGACACTAATCGCCGGTATAATGAGTTTACTTACGAAGACCAAACAGATAACTACCAGCAGGATCATTACCAGCTCCTTTATACTCATACTTTTAATGATAAATTATCTCTCAATACAGCTTTGCACTACACCTACGGAAGGGGTTATTACGAAGAGTTCAAAGATGCTGATTCGCTTAAAAATTATAATATATCGCCTGTAGTTATCGGCGGTACCAAAATAGAAACAAGTAATCTTATCAGAAGAAGATGGCTCGACAATGATTTCTATGGTCTTACTTATTCGTTGAACTACAAACCACAAAACACACTGGAACTTATACTCGGTGGCGCTTATAACGAATACAGAGGTGATCATTTTGGAGAGGTGATATGGGCAGAAGTTCCTTACGTCGATCCGGCTAGCAACTACACCAGCGCCAAAAGGAGATATTATGAAGATAATGCAGTAAAAACGGATTTCAACAGTTACTTAAGGGCCAACTATCAGAGCGGTAAACTCAACGCTTTTTTCGATCTTCAATACAGAAGAATCGGGTATTCTTTCCTTGGTTTCGACCGGAATCAAAGGAATGTTCAGCAAAAAGATAATCTCAATTTCTTTAATCCTAAGATTGGTCTTACCTGGCTTATTGATTCAAGAAGCAATGTTTACGCTTCCTTTGCAGTGGCCAATAAAGAGCCTAATCGCGACGACTATACTGAATCTACTCCCGAAAGCAGGCCTGAAGCAGAAAACCTAAAAGATATAGAAGCAGGATACCGTATCAGAGGGGAAAACTTTCAGGCAGGGATCAATGCTTACGGAATGTTCTATAAAGACCAGCTGATCCTTACCGGAAGGATCAACGATGTCGGGGAATACACACGCCGGAATGTACCAAGCAGTTATCGTACTGGTATAGAGCTCGATGGACAATGGAGGATTTTACCACAGTTAACCTGGGCGGCTACCGCAAGCCTGAGCCGTAATAAGATCAGGAACTTCACTGAATACGTTGATGATGATAACGAACAGCGAACGTTTGAGTATAAAAACACGGATATCGCATTTTCGCCGTCATTCATCGGCTCCAGCGAAATCAGCTTTCGTCCGGTATCCAACACTGAAATAGCTTTTTTAAGTAAATATGTTGGTAAACAGTACCTTGATAATACATCTAACAGGAGCACAGTCATCGACGACCCTCTTAACCGGGACAGGGTACTGAGCGCTTTCTTCGTTAATGATCTGCGACTCCGATACAACACAGGAGTGGGAAGCATCAAAGACATCGGTATCGCCTTTCAGGTCAACAACATATTTAGCGAGCTGTATGAAAACAACGGATATACCTTTAAATACATTTATGAAGGCGCTCTTTATTCAGGCAACGGCTTTTACCCACAAGCCACAAGGAATTTCCTGCTATCTCTAAATGTAAAATTTTAGTTATTCAGCCTGCTGACACTAACAGCAGGCTGAAGTTTTCAGGCTACAGAATTTTATTTTTATAGAATGTCCTTATCTTTATCCAACCATGAAGATTAAACACACATTCCTTATTGCTTTAGTATTAGCAATAGTCAGCAATTTATCGCTTGCCCAAAAAAAACCAATTCAAAACACATCTGTTCCCAGACCCAAATTAGTTGTGGGTATAGTAGTGGACCAAATGAGATGGGATTATCTTTACCGCTATTATGACCGATACAGCAACGGTGGCTTGAAACGTCTGCTGAAAGACGGTTTTAGCTGCGAGAATACCAATATTGATTATATCCCTACCGTTACCGCTATTGGCCATTCGTCGATATACACGGGATCAGTCCCGGCGATTCACGGCATAGCCGGGAATGATTTCATCAATCAGAAAACCGGAAAAACAATGTACTGCGCCGGAGACACCGCTGTTCAAACCGTTGGAAGTACCAGCACTGCCGGACAGATGTCGCCCCGTAACCTGCTAGTAAGCACTGTAACAGATGAACTTAGACTAGCTACCAACTTCCGTTCAAAAGTAATTGGCATAGCGCTAAAAGACCGTGGTGGAATTTTACCCGCAGGACATTCTGCCAATGCGGCTTACTGGTTTGATGACCAAACTGGAAACTGGATCAGCAGCACTTATTACATGCAACAGCTCCCCGACTGGGTTAAAAACCTGAATGCCCAAAGACTCCCGGAAAAATACCTTAAACAAGACTGGAATACTCTATATCCAATGAACACATACGCTCAGAGTACCAAAGACGATAACAGGTATGAGGGGAAATTTAGCGGCACTTCTGCGCCTGTATTTCCTATTAAGACGTCGTCGATGTTTGAAAAGGATTTCGGCATCCTAAGAACGACACCCTATGGCAACACTTTTACATTTGATTGCGCAAAGGCTGCGATAGAAAACGAAAAACTTGGGCAGAATACAGTTACCGATTTCCTTGCGGTAAGTTTCTCGTCAACGGATTACATGGGGCATCGCTTTGGGCCTAATTCTATTGAAGTTGAGGACACCTATCTACGTTTCGACCGAGATTTGTCGAGCTTTCTCAGCTACCTGGATAACAAAATTGGCACAGGAAATTATACCGTATTTCTTACTGCGGACCACGGCGGAGCACACAACCCGAATTTCTTGATAGATCAAAAGATTCCTGCAGGTATTTTGCCTACCTCAAAAATTCAAAAAGAGCTGAATGAAGCTCTGTCCAAAGAATTTAAAGAATCTAACATTGTAGTGAGTATTGGAAGTTATCAGGTGAGTCTCAATAACTCCCTTATTGCAAAAAACAACCTCGACGAAGCAGCCATAAGAACTGCATGTGTCGAGTTTTTGAAAAAGAGAGACGATATATTGTTTGCGGTCGATGTAGATAAAGCATCAGAGGCAGCTATTCCTGAAGTATTAAAAAAAAGAATCATTAATGGCTACAACAAGGAGCGCAGCGGGGTTATTCAGATCATTCCGAAGCCGGGATATTTCAGCGGCTCACCGCTGGGAACAAATCATGGCGTATGGAACCCTTATGACGCCCATATCCCGTTTGTCTTAATGGGTTGGGGCATCAAACAGGGCAGTACCAGCCGCATGGTAAAAATGACGGACATCTCACCAACTATTGCCGCCCTGCTGCATATTCAGGCCCCTAACGGAAACATAGGTGAGCCGGTTGTTGAAGCACTAAAGTAAATTGAGAGTAGTAAGTGTAAAGTTGAAAGTATCCGATTGAAATTTCGAACCGCCTTCAACTTTACACTTCTTCAAAATATTCCCGCTCTCCCGGCATAAATATCCACCGGGATTACCCCAGAATGATATGAAAAAGTATATCTCCAGATTTCACTATCTCACCCAGGATCTGCCCGACAGAAGCCATATACAACAGGCGCAGACAGCCTGCGAAGCCGGCGCTAACTGGATTCAATACCGTTGTTTTTCAAAAGGAGATGACGAGCTTTTGGAAGAAGTTAATCAGATTGCTGCAATCTGCGACGACTGGGGAGCTACTCTGATTATAACCGACCATTTACATCTTCTTGATAAGGCAGATATACAGGGTGTGCATATAGAAGATATGCAGGCTGACTTCAAAGTTATTCGTCAAAAGATAGGACAAGATAAGACATTGGGGGCGTCGGCCAACACCATCGGAGATATTATCCGTATAGCTGAAAGTAATTCAGTAGACTATATAGGGTGCGGCCCCTTCGCTTTAACGCTGACAAAACCTAATGATTACCCTCTGTTAGGAATGGACGGATACAAAGCCATAACCGACAGCATGGTTCAAAAAGGCATTGCCATTCCTCTTTTGGCCGTTGGAGGAATAACAATAGATGATGTTGAGGATTTGCTTAAAACGGGGATATATGGCGTTGCGGCTTCGTCTGCAATCAACCTCGCTCCTGATCCTGCAAAAGCATTTAAAGAGATTTATCGAAAGGTACTGTAAGATAAAAGGTTAAAGGATAGAGTCAAAAGCTTTTTCTTTTAGCATTCGTTACTTATCTTTATGCTTTAACCTCTATAGCTCTTACCAAAAAATCATGTCATCTCACCACATTGTACGCGAAAAACAGGAACCCGCCTTACTCATAATGGATTTGAACGGCTTTAACGATGAACACCTGGGCCAGCTACTCGAATGGAACCCCACAGTACTTGTTAATGAACCGGTTTATGAAGCAGCAGATTCTCTCGGAATAAAGATAGACGGAGTGATAAGCAGTTCGATATCTTCTCCGCTGCAGCACAAGACCTTTGTGATCCATACCGGGAACTCACCTTTGCTTGACGCTCTTAAATATCTTGCAGGAGAACAGTATCACGCTGTGAATATAATCACCACAAGTTTCAAGCTAAAAGATTACGCCTTATTCGCCGATAGTATCACCCTTGTTATCCTTACTCCGCAAAAAAGGATTTTCACAGCAAAGCCGGGATTTAGTAAGTGGAAGGTTGCCGGCGAGCAAATTGAAATCCTTTCTGAAGTTAAGAACCTACATACAATGGGACTTCATAAAATATCGGGACATACTTATAAAACCGAGAAAGAAGGATTCTATACACTGACTTTTGAACAGCCATTTATATTCATTGCCGAAGAACTTTAAATCACAAGCACCCTGTATGTCCTATCAGATTGTTTTTTTAAAACTCTAAGTTGTGATGTTATTTTTGCAATGTAAATCCATATACCAGATATGACAATCAGAGTTGCAACCGAAGAAGATATCCCGGCAATACGTAAACTGGCGCACGATACGTGGTGGCCAACGTACCAAAGTATCCTTTCACCGGAGCAAATCAGTTTCATGCTTGACACGATGTATTCCGAACCAGCTCTAAAGACTCAGCTTCAAAAGGAGACTTTCTTAATCACAGAAAGAGACCTTGAGCCTGTAGCTTTCGCCTCGTTCTCATGCTCAGATCCGGAGAGACGCATTTTCAAGCTTCATAAAATTTACATCCTGCCCTCGGAACAAGGAAATGGTACCGGCCGGAAACTTATTTCAGCTATAGAAGAAGAGGCCAGAAAAGAAAAAGGCGAACTACTCGAACTCAATGTAAACAGACAAAATCCCGCTTTCCATTTTTATAAAAAGCAGGGGTTTGAGGTTTACCAGGAAGCTGACATTCCGTATTATAATTATTATATGAACGACTATATCATGCGGAAGAACGTGTAGTTTACGCTCAAGAACAAGCCGTTTAGCTCAAATCAAAATCCTCAATTTCACGTAAAGACCTGGCACGGATAATCTTTTTCTGCTTATCTATTTCGGTTTCAACCCTGGTATCATGTACGCCGTCGGTTACAGCGATGTCATAATCTTTATTCTTATAAGAACCATAAATCGCCGCTTCCTCTATATTTTGAAGGGCGATATCATACGGACCCTTGTCGCTCATCAGCTTTACAAACACCGGGAGGCATTCAAACAAAATAAACAGAAGCCCGATGAACATAATGGCAAGATATGTCCCAATATCACGGCTCCCGTCGGCATTAAAACTCAGCTGGCCAAGAGCCCAGTTCCGGTCTGCAAAACCCGCCACATTCGAAAGGCTGTCAAGCTGTCTTCCGCTGAACAACTTTTCGCTCGTTATACCATCGATATCTTTTCTTCGATTAACGTAATTCTCAAGAACATTTATTTCTGATCGTACCGATTCAAGTCGGGACGCCTTTTCATTTAATACTGCCTCTTTCTGCTTAGCATAAGTACCAAAACCCACTTTCCCTGAAGTTTGATTAGTTTTGTCACCGAAGATCTCCTGATTAAGAACGTACCTGGATCTGTTGATATCCCTCTCCAGCGAATCCTTCTCGCTATTAAGGTCCTTCAGTTTATTGATCTGTGCTCCGTATTTATTCTCAAATGTATGATTTAATGTATCAATTTTGGAACGCTGCCCATTGAGGTAAGTAGTCTTAAGCTTTTGCCTGATCTCCTTATCGAAGATCTTCAACTCCAAAGGTCTCGAAATGACAATACCAATCATTATAGCGAGCAGGATACGGGGTGTAGCCTGCAATATTTGCCGGTTCGCAGATCCGTTCTTATTAATACTCGACACGATATACCGGTCCATATTAAAAATAGCGAGGCCCCACAGCAAACCAAACAGGAAAGCAAAAAACACAGCAGCGCTACTACCAGCAAAAACAAAATACATGGCATATCCTCCCGAGAGAGCTGCAAACAGGGCTGTAAAGAATATAGTGGCCCCAATACCTACATACTTATTATGCTCAGTTGGAAAATTCCTCAAAGTTCCGGCATGCGCACCTGAACAAAACCAGAAAAAACCGTTAACTTTCTTCATCAAATCACAATTGATCTCTTATAAAACGAGTAGTGAGGCAAGTTGTTACAGATTAGCCACAAATAAAGGGATCAGAAGCGAATTTTCTTTCGTATTTTACATAATCCTGATTTCAAAAACCAAAAGCTGACCGTTATATTTCCTATCTTTGATTTTAAATCCCGCGTTATGAAAGAAATTACAGTTGAAGAATTAAAACAAAAAATAGATAAAGGCGAAGATTTTCAGCTTATAGATGTTCGTGAACCTTTTGAATATGAAGTATCCAATCTTGGCGGCGAAAATATCCCTCTTGCCGGAGTGCTGATAGAGTCAGATAAGATTGCCACAGACAAACCTGTTATAGTTCAATGTCGCAGCGGGAAACGCAGTGCCGCCGCTATCATGCAGCTCGAACAACAATTAGGATATGAGAATCTTTATAACCTGGAAGGTGGAATCCTTGCATGGAAAGAGAAGTTCGATCCTGATATGCAGATATATTAAGTCAGTAGCGATAATGTAATCATAGATGGTAAAGAAAGTATTGCTCAATGTCATATATAACCTTGCGATAATAATCCTGATATTCTGCCTTTTCTGGAGTATAAATCGCAGTTTCTATATGCTTTCTGCTGCTGTTGTCTTTCTGATTGCATTAATCGCCTTCCTTAAAATCCGACTTATAAAAGAAGTGAAAAAGGCAGGCAGGAAATAAGGTACTAAAGGATGGCTACTTCTTATTATCCAGTGCCTGTCTGCTTTTCTTAAAATCCTGGAACGACGTTTTAATATACACCACAAGATCGTAGTCGTTCCATCTCCTTATTTGCTCAAGGCCAGGCATATACTCTGCCCGAAATTCCGGCAATTCCTCGGGTGTTATAGGAACGGCATTTTTGATTACAAGGTCATTGAAACGACGACTTACTTCCTGGTACTCCAGTTCACGTTCAGCATATTCGCTAAATCTGCGGGCTCTTTTAGCATTCTTTCCGAAGAGCTCATTAATGGCAGTCAGCGGATGAAATACTGAAGCAAGAAGAGGCGGTTTTCCGTTATAGTAAACTCCTTTACTTCGATAACCATCCTGAACCTCCTTAAGCTCGTTTTCCAACGATTTACCTTTTACGATCACTTCACTTAGTTCGGTTATCGGAATAAGATAAATAAGTGCATCTTTGAAATCAGAAACCACAATTACCTGCGGTGTATATCCGGTAGCCAGGACTTCAATGGTGTCGCCTGGTGCTGCCAGTATACTGAAAAAACCAAATTGGTTAGTAGAAACAGAAAAATTACTTCGCTTATTTTGTACCACCGCTCCGCTAATCCTCACTCCGCCACCTCTCTTTAATACAGCCCCCTGCTGCGGCTTGATACTCTGTGCAGAAACACTATTAAGTGATAGCACAAGAAAAGCAAATGTTATTGCGACAGATATGCGTTTTAAATAAAACATAATCATTGCTAAGCTAAAAGATATTTACTCATACCTGCGGTATTTAACCAATTTTAACATAAACCAAGCCAAAAGAGTTATTTTTCCAGTAAAAAAACATACTGCTTGTGAATATCCAAACAGTTCGAATCTGAATAAATAGTATCTTTGCCCATGATTAAATCCATGACTGGTTACGGTATAGCCTCTAAAGATCATGCGAATGCAAAATATACCGTAGAGATAAAATCACTTAATAGCAAATTTCTGGAACTTGCATTAAAGCTTCCTAAAGCTTTTTCCGATAAAGAACTGATTCTTAGGAATGATTGCAGTAAGCAGATAGAGCGTGGAAAAGTAAATATTGCTTTCACTATCGAGTATCCGGAAAATGAAAAAAAGACTGCTTCGATTGACAGCACACTTTTGAAGCTTTATTACCAGCAACTAAAAGCCTCAGCTGAAGAATTGAACGACAATGGCAACAATTTACTGCAACTAGCCCTCAACTTTCCGGAGGTTATCAAATACGACGAAGACATCGTATCTGAAGAGGAATGGCAGCAACTTTATAGTACTTTCTCTTTGGCACTGGCGAATTTCCAAACCTTTAGAGCTGATGAAGGGAATGTTCTGCAAAGAGACCTTATCCTCCGGATAAATAATATTCTGGAGGCGCTTAAACAGGTTGAAGAGCAGGACCCAAAACGTCTGCCTGTTATACGGGAACGGCTCATGCAACTTCTGGATGAATATGTAGGCAAGGAAAACACCGATCAGAACCGCCTCGAGCAGGAGTTAATATTCTATATTGATAAACTCGATATCACGGAAGAGAAGATCAGACTTAAAAGCCACTGTGACTATTTCCTACAAGCCCTCAAATCATCTGATGCAAACGGTAAAAAACTGGGATTCATTTCTCAAGAGATCGGACGGGAGATAAATACCATGGGTTCTAAAGCAAATGACGCCCGCATCCAACAGATCGTAGTCGGAATGAAGGAGGAGCTTGAAAAAGTGAAAGAGCAGCTGCTAAACGTGCTTTAACAGTTTTAACACACATACTTTCAGATACACAATTTTTATATGACTCAAGGCAAGCTTATTATATTCTCAGCACCTTCCGGGGCTGGGAAAACTACAATTGTTCACTACCTGCTAAAAAAAATACCCGAACTTTCATTCTCTATATCTGCAACAACCCGTGAATCCAGAGGCATCGAAATGAATGAAAAGGACTATTATTTTATCAGTAAGGAAGAGTTCCTTCATAAGATTGCCAAGCACGAATTTGTAGAATTTGAAGAAGTATACTCGGGTACCTTTTACGGAACCCTTCGCTCCGAAATACAACGTATATGGAATGAAGGGAAACACGTTGTATTTGATATCGATGTTCAAGGGGGCATGCGTTTGAAAAAGAAATTCGGAGATCAGGCGCTCTCTATATTTGTCCAGCCGCCATCCCCGGAGGTTCTTGTCCAAAGGCTCGCAGGCCGGGGCACCGACAGCGCCGAAAAGCTAAAGGAGAGGATTGCCAAGGCAGATAAAGAACTGACATTTGCAAGTCACTTTGATGTGATACTTCCTAATTTTGATTTGCAGACCGCCTGTAGCCAGGCTGAAAAAATCGTAAGAGAGTTTATCGGAAAATAAAGACAGCTTCAAACTGAGCAAAAGACAGTGTAATCTATGAAAATAGGACTTTTCTTCGGCTCCTTTAATCCCGTTCATACGGGACATCTGATCATAGCCAATTATATGGCTCATTATACCGATATGGATAAAGTGTGGCTTGTTGTATCGCCACACAATCCCTTAAAGGATAAAAAAGCGCTTATTAATATGTACGACAGGCTGGAAATGGCCAAACTCGCTACAGAACATGCCTCTGGCATTTTTGTGAGTGATGCCGAATTTAAGCTTCCTAAACCTTCTTATACGATTGACACCCTCACTCATCTGCACGAACGGTACCCCGGGCACCAGTTTTCCCTAATTATGGGAGCTGATAACCTCGTATCACTAAAGAAGTGGAAAAACTATGAGCTCATCCTGCGCGACTATCACGTTTATGTATACCCAAGGCCTGGATTTGAAGATTGCGATCTGAACGGCCATCCTTCAGTGACGATAACCGAAACTCCCGTTATGGAAATCTCATCTACGTTTATCAGGAAAGCCCTTAAAGAAGGAAAAAATGTGCAATACTTCGTTCCCGATACCGTACTGGACTTTATAGAGGCGAAAAACCTATACAGATAAAACCTGTGTTATTTCCTCCATCCAACAGTCTCTTTCAGATAGATATCCAGGAGTTCTATATCAACAATATCATTCATATAACCGATATGCATGTCGGGTCGTATGATTAACGCCTTGTTTCTATCCTCTTTTATTTCAAGGAAATCAAATATATGCTGATTAGGCTTCGAAGGCGGGAGATAGTAAAAATTCAAATCCAACGGATAAGCAGACTTAATCCATTTTGCGAGCAGATGAACGTCCCGCTGGCTGAGAAACCCAATAACCAGGAGAGTGAAGCCAGGTTTTGAACACCATGAATGAAGATCACTATCTTCCTTCAGCTTTTCATCAAAAAGGCGCAGAAAAGGGAGGCGATCACCCGCTTTCACCCGGCCCGACTGGCTGTGATGGACAGACAGGGGACTACTCCTGTATTGAATTCCCGTCTGCGAAATCCGTGCAAACAGCTTAACCGGAATATTTCTGTCTCTCCAGAACATCTGAAGGATCTTCGGCAGAAGCCAGTTTCTGATCCTGCTAATAAGCCAGTTCTGTGTGGCTGCGATTGTAAACAGGCGGTCAGTAGTCTTTAACAGCGCTCTTGCAACAGGCATCCGCTCGGCGGCGTATGTATCCAGTATCCCTTCGTTATATTCCTTCTTCAGCACTCCACTTAGCTTCCAGGCAAGATTATAGGCATCCTGCAACCCTGTATTCATCCCTTGCCCTCCGGCTGGTGAATGAATATGAGCGGCATCGCCAATTAAAAAGCAGCGCCGGTTACGAAAGCGTTCAGCCATCCTGTGATGAAGCTGATAGGTCGAAAACCAATAACATGACTCTTCCTCAAGGGGGATTCCAGAAGCGTAGGTTATATAAGGCTTGATATCCTCGAAAGTAACACTCTCCCGGCGCCTTAAGGTTCGTGGCAGGATCCCAATAAACCGGTAATTATTACGCTGCATAGGAAAAATACCGGTAAAGCCTTTATCTTCAAGAAATACACGCACGTCACCACCATCCGGCTGGCCTTTAAGATTTATATCTGCGAGATAAAACTTGTTCAGATACGTGCCGCCGGTAAAGGCAATACCCTGGCTTTTCCTTACACTGCTGGATGCTCCATCAGCCCCGATAAGCCAGTCGCATGTCAGCGTTTCATCAACATCCCCCCGTCTCAGTCGCACAGCGACACGGCGCTCCGTGGAAGAAACACCTTTAAGCTCTGTATCCCAGTATACGGGGCAGGTGTTGGAGGTAAGATAATCAAGAAGTAATTTCTCAGTCTTATTCTGTTCCAGGATGAGCACATAAGGGAAAGGACTAATCCCTTCGCCGACAGAAGTGAGATCAAGATGAGCCACCTCTTCTGTATCTTCATGAATAGCAAGCCCCTTAACAGCGTTTCCTTCCTCCAATACAGCGGCATCTACACCCAGCTGCCTCATAATCTCAAGTGACCGGGCCTGAACCGCTAAGGCCCGTGAGTTACTTGTCAACCCTGTCTTACTGTCTATGATCACCGGATAGACACCAAAGCGCAGTAACTGGGCGGCCATCATCAAACCTGACGGTCCGGCGCCCACTATTAGAACAGAACAATGTGAGGGTAGAGAATTCATTTATAAAGCAGGAAGATGGTCGGCTTCTTATGAAAATCATACGACCGTTTCCGCCATTGTTCAACAGGTAAGGAGATAATTTGTTCGTCATCTGAGGTAAGGTTGCAGGCAACACATACCCGAGTTTGGCTTTGACAGCTTCTCAGGATCTCTTCCAAAAGCTGATTATTCCTGAAAGGCGTTTCTATGAATATCTGTGTTTGCTTGTGCCTCTCCGATATGTTCTCAAGCTCTTTTATCCTCTTAGACCGCTGTACCTTATCAATCGGCAGGTAACCATGAAATGTAAAACTTTGGCCGTTAAAGCCGGAGGCCATCAGGGCAAGCAGTATCGAACTCGGCCCAACCATGGGTACCACTTTGATGTTCCTTCTGTGTGCTTCGGCAACAATCTCTGAACCCGGATCGGCAATCGCAGGACAACCCGCCTCACTCATCAGTCCCACATCCGTTCCGGTCTCCAGCGCCTTAAAGTAATGTGCAATATCCGTTTTCTCCGAATGTTTCCCATACACATGGATCACCAACTCACTCTGAGGCGTCTTGAGTCCCATATTTCTGAGCCAGTAACGGGCGGTCTTTTCGTTCTCAACAATATAGGTATTTATGTTGTTTATTAGCTGGCCTTGCCAGGCTGTGAGCGTCCGTTCAGCTGAATTCTCAGCTAAGGGCACCGGAAGAAGAAAGATTGTTCCTTTAGGCATTGTTGCAAATTTGATCTTTTTTCTGTATTTATTGTATATGTAAAAGGAGGATTTATGACGACATTAAGTGTAAACTGGTTTATCGAAGGATCTCTCGACTTTGAATATAAGAAATATCAGCTTCTCGCCTATTTACAACACATCAATAAACGTTTTAATAAAACCAAACTATATCCAGACCTCAACGACCTTATTTTCCATTACAACAATCTGCTTAAATTTAAAGAAAGTAAAACAGTGCTTCAGAAGTCATTTCCCGAGCGTTTAACAAATGCCGATATAGAAGCCGTAAAACTCACCTACGAGAAGATGGTTCAGGATGACTCACTGATGCAGGAAATAGAACACATTATTAATTACTCGTTAAAAAAGATTGATCCTGCGATAAAGGCCGGTAAGGAAATATACGATTTTGTTGAAAGTCAGCTGCATATAGAAACCATAGGGGTTATACCTCTGTATCCTTACCATGGCTATCTTCTGCTACGTAACGGAGACACGAAAGAGACAAACGTTTATGAGTTTAAGGTTACAATTTTCCAGAGCCGCGATGAGAAATATCGCGGCATTAATACTCAATACGTTACAAGCTATGAAAGAAACTTCGTCTATGGAACCCCAGAGGCGATCAGGAAAGACCTGATCCATACCCGTAGGGAGTTCCCCAACCCGGCAGTATACCATATAGAAACGGATATCACATTCCCGCTGGAACAAACACTACTGCCTTTGGCTAAAAAGAATCTCGTAAGACATATTTCAACGACAACCTGAAAGAATAAGCTTATGTTTCTACCTCTTTCGGCTGATATAAACTCCCGGTTTTCTAACGCATACCAAAATCGCGCAACAATTTTAGTTGTATTATACAATAAAACTCTTTTAATTGCAGGCACTGCTGCTTAAATTAGTGGTTATGCCGGGGAAAGAAACACAGTTGTGGACTGATACAAAACTTCTTGAGCTTGTTAAGGAAAATAACCTGACAGCTTTTGAAATGATATACAATAAATACTGGTCCAGGCTCTATCTCTCGGCCTATAACATTTTGCGTGATCAACAAGCCGCAGAAGACATTGTTCAGGAGATTATGACAGACCTGTGGGCAAGGCGTACCACTAAACAAATAGAATCTCTCAATTCATATCTGTACGCGTCAATTCGGTATAAAGTGTTTAAGGCAATAAAATCAGGAAAGATCAGGGATGGCCTTTACGAAGAGATTGAACGGATGTCGGTTGCAAATCAAACAGAGGATTTGCTTGCAGAGAAAGACATAAACAAGCTGCTTGAACTTGCCCTCTCGCAATTACCACCCAAATGCAGGGAGATATTCTTATTAAGCAGAAAAGAACACTTATCTACAAAAGAGATTGCAGAGCGCCTCGGCATTTCGCCTAAAACAGTGGAGAGCCAGATCACCATAGCAATACGCCGACTCCGTCCCGTTTTAGGTGAAGTGATATTTCTGGCAATGTTTGTATTCTCCTCTCACTTTTTGAAAAACTAAAAGGATTCAGATCGGACATCTCCCTGCCATAATACCTTTTTTTAAAAAAAATCATTCGCCTTTCGGGGTACTTATCCTTTTTTGACACATACAGTAAACATTCTTGTGAAAAGAGAAGACTTTCAGGAGTTAATAGAGAAATATCTTGATGGATCCATCGATGAAAAGGGGAAACAAATCCTCTTTTTATATTACGATGAGTTGCAGAAGAATAAAGAAACATGGGACGAAGAAGTATTGGGCAGTCGCGAAACGGTACGATTAAGATTGTTAAACAAGATACTCACGGATATAAAAAGTCACAAAAAGAATACCTGGTCAAAGAAAAGGAAATGGCTTTCTGTTGCCGCCATGTTTCTTATGGTCATGGCGGGAACTACTTTTCTTTCCCGTTACTATTACAATAACCACAGATCTGCAAATTCCAAAAAAAACGATATTCTACCCGTCGGCAACCAGGCTGTACTAATCTTGTCAAATGGCTCTAAAATTATACTTAAGGATAGAGAATCAGGAACGCTGGCCAGGCGAGGCAATACGATTATCAGCCAGTCCCGGCCAGGACAACTGATTTACGCCATAACAAGCAATATTGATAATAAAAAGGAGCCTGAATACAATACGCTTACCACTCCAAGGGGAGAAGGATATCAATTGGTATTGTCTGATGGCACCAGGGTATGGCTTAATGCCGAATCTTCTATTACTTTTCCTTCTTTTTTTACAGGCAAGGATAGGATAGTAAGTACAACCGGCGAAGCTTACTTCGAAGTAAACACAATTGCAAAAAGATCTGGATTAGAAAAAATACCCTTTATAGTTAAAACGCGCGGACAGGAGGTAAAGGTACTTGGAACTCACTTTAACATTAATGCATACCCCGAAGAAGGGTCTAACAAAACCACGCTTCTTGAAGGCAGCGTTCAGGTACTGGGAAACGGTGCCTCTGAATCAAGAGTGCTCAGACCTGGCCAGCAAGCTTCACTAAAACCAGGGAGCGGATATATTTCAGTCGAAAATGTTTCACTGGACAAAGTAGTTGCGTGGAAAGACGGACTATTTATTCTTGACGAAACAAACATTACCGACATTATGAAGCAGCTCGAAAGGCTATATGATGTAAAAGTAGAATACGAAGGTAAAGTACCTTCCGTTCGTTATACCGGAAGCATTCCCAGGAAGAGTGCATTGAGTAAGGTACTTCGTATGCTGGAAAGAACCGGCTCTGCCCGGTTTAAAATGGAAAATAACGTAATTATTGTTTTAAAATAATCATAAATAAGGAGGACGAAAATGAAAAAAAATTGACCTGTCTGAATTGCATTACCCGGTAAAAAAAGCCGGAAACGGTGAGAGGTTTCCGGCAATTAGAAAGGGTTAGCTCTAAAATAGAAATTAAGAACTCCAATTAACTTTTAACCCAATCCCTGCAAAGGTATGAAACATCTTGTACTTTCCCTGAATTCCTGTGGACTGTTCTGTACGCCCTTAAAAAGGCAAACGACTCACCTGCAGAAACTTAAAAAATTAATACTGATTATGAAATTAGTGGCAGTTTTACTTCTTGTTACATGTATACAAGTAAGTGCTTCTGTTTACTCGCAATCATTATCCCTTTCAAAAAAGAATGCTTCTCTGAGAGAGCTGTTTAATGAGATACAGAAGCAAACAGGATATAACTTTTTATACAGTAACGAAACTATTAACGATACTAAAACATTTACGGTAAACTTTAAAAAGGCCAAAATTGACTACGTATTAAATAGCTTGCTAGCCGATCTTCCGTTAGAGTACAGCATTGAAGAGGGAATTATTCTTATTGTAAATAAAGAAGTCAAATCGCCCGTAACGCCTGCAAAGGCGGATCCGATTATTATCACCGGTAAGATTACAGACGAAAAAGACGAACCTCTGCCCGGTGTAACTGTACGTCTTAAAGGAACCAGCATTGGAACCAGCGCAAACGCCGATGGGGTATACTTCTTAAAGATCCCCGAGATGAAGGGGACGCTTGTGTTTAACTTCGTCGGTTACCTGACTGAAGAACGGGCTATTCGGTCGGAAAAAACCATAGACGTAAAGCTACGGCCCGATTCAACTGCATTGCAAGATGTAGTGATCGTTGGATATGGCGTGCAGAAAAAAATCACAACCATAGGAGCACAGTCTTCAATAAACGTGGAATCCCTTAAGCAGCCTGTTGCGAACTTAAGTAACG
This sequence comes from Arcticibacter tournemirensis, assembly GCF_006716645.1. Lineage (NCBI taxonomy): Bacteria > Pseudomonadati > Bacteroidota > Sphingobacteriia > Sphingobacteriales > Sphingobacteriaceae > Arcticibacter > Arcticibacter tournemirensis. The sequence goes on from NZ_VFPL01000001.1 coordinate 157,386, forward strand.
CTATCGCAGGCCGGGTAGCAGGAGTAATAGGGGTACAAAGGAGCGGTGAACCCGGTTACGACGGATCACAGATATATATAAGGGGAATATCTACCTTCACCAGCAGCAGCCCCCTTGTGCTGGTTGATGGAGTAGAACGCGCCTTTAGCAATATTGACCCTGAAGATATTGCGAATTTCACCGTATTAAAAGATGCCTCCGCTACTGCAGTGTATGGAGTTCGCGGTGCAAACGGCGTTATCCTGATCGAAACTAAAAAGGGCCGCGCAGGTAAACCCAAAGTAAACCTGCAGATTAATCAAGGTGTCACTCAATTCACCAAGATACCCGAATTTGCAGATGGAGTAACCTATTTGCAGATCGCAAACGAAGCTTATCATAATAGTAATCCCACAGCAATGCCTTTATACTCCGAAGAGAAAATTCTGGCCACTGCTAGCGGTTCAGATCCCGATCTTCATCCAAATGTAAACTGGATGAAAGAGATGTTTAACGATTTCGGTCAGAACAGACGCGTTAATCTAAATGCAAATGGCGGATCGGATCGTGCCACATATTATCTTTCGGTCGGATATTATGATGAAAACGGGTTATATAAGACGGATGAGCTGGCCCAGTATAATTCTGCAATCAAGTTTACCCGGTATAACTTTACGAGCAATCTCACCCTGAAATTATTCAGAGATACAAAGGTGGATTTTGGCGCGTCCGGGTGGATATCAGATGGCAATTATCCGGGCAGAAGCGCCAGTTCAATCTGGAACGCAGCTTATATCATGCCACCCACAGTTATTCCTGTGAAATATTCAAACGGATCTATACCTCAGCCCCGGGGAGAGGAGTCAAACCCATACGATATGTTAACACAAAGCGGTTATGTTAACAATGTAACCAGCCAGCTTTGGTCAAATATAAAAATCACCCAGGATCTAAGCCCCTGGCTAAAGGGACTTTCGGCCTATGGTATGTTTTCATTTGACAATAACAATTATCATCAGATCTCAAGAACCAAGACTGTAGACACCTATTTCGCTTCTAATCGCGATGAAAACGGCAATCTGGTATTCGACCAAACCCGGGTAGGTTCCAGCTATTTAGGATACGAACGGTCAAATGGGGGGAGCCGGCAATTCTATACAGAGGCTGCGCTTAATTACAGCAATAGTTTCGGCGATAAAAAGCATGATGTGAGCGCTATGCTGCTCTATAACCAGAGCGACCGCACAGACGCCTTCTCAAATGATTTTATCAATGCCATACCTTATCGATATCAGGGCATTGCCGCCCGTACGACATACGCCTACGACAACCGGTATCTGGCAGAGTTCAACCTGGGCTACAACGGCTCAGAAACTTTTAACACAGGGAAGAGATTTGGATTTTTTCCCTCCTACGGTATAGGATGGGTAGCTTCCAACGAAAAATTTTTCAAGGCTCTTTCAGGAACCATTCAGTTTCTTAAGTTCCGGGGTTCATATGGCATTGTGGGTAACAGCAATATCGGAGGACGTCGGTTTGCCTATATCTCCACTGTAGCATCCAGAACGGGATATTCTTTTGGAAGAAATACCGACAATAATTTCGGAGGGCTTGATATTGGTGAGTACGCCGTAGACGTTACGTGGGAACAGGCAAAAAAAGCAAACGCAGGACTGGAACTACGCACTTTGAAAGAATCACTATCGCTCACTCTCGATCTGTTTATGGAAAAAAGAGAGGGTATTTTCAAGCCGCGGGGCGACGTACCAAACTACGCAGGAATTCAGGCTACGCCTTATGGAAACCTGGGAGCGGTTCACAACAAGGGATTTGACGGAACTGTAGTATTCAACAAACAGCTAAGCAATGACTTTTCATTAGAACTCAGAGGCAACGTAGTCTGGAACCGGGCCATTATTAAGGAAGATGCCAATGCGATCTGGCCATATCCCTGGCAACAGGTGATTGGCCGGAAACTCGGCCAGCGGTTTGGCAAAACAGCCATAGGGCTTTTTCGATCAGAAGAAGAAATTGCAAACAGTCCTACCCAAACCGGCAGTATCAAGCCCGGGGATATAAAATACAAAGATCTGAATGGAGATGGCAAAATAGATAATTACGATGAGGGTCCTGTGGGTTACGGATCTATACCTGAGATAGTGTATGGCTTTGGGCCTTCTTTTACTTATAAGGGCTGGTCGCTGGGTGCATGGTTCAAAGGAATCAGCAATGTAGATATTTCGCTTAACGGCGAGGGCTTGCAACCCTTTCAGAAAGAAGGCACACGCGGCAACCTGTTTAGCAATATTACCGACAGATGGACACCGGACGGTTCGAATCCCGACCCCTGGTATCCGAGACTTACCTATCCATCGACATCAAACTCAAATTACGACAACAGTACATGGTGGATCAAGAACGGCGCTTTTATGCGGCTGCAAAACGTCGAACTTAGCTATGCATTTCCTAAAAAGAGCTGGCTCGAAAAATTCGGAATGTCCAACTTCAGAGTGTATGCAGTTGGATACAACCTCCTCACATTCAGCAGCTTTAAACTATGGGATGTAGAACTCGGTGATGGTAAAGGAGCCCAATACCCATTAATGAAAACGTATAGCGTTGGCATTGATTGCCGGTTTTAAAAATAACCCCTAATCAAATGAAAAAGAACAAACTATCTCTTCATATAATTTTAGTACTGTTTGTAACAGTGCTTTATTCCTGTAACAATTATTTAGATCAGGTACCCAACGACCGTCAAACTATAGAAGAAGTATTTCAAAAGAAACGCCCTTCTGAAGAATACCTCGCCAATGTATACAATTTCGTCAGAGACGAAAGCGACCAGTGGAATGGCAATCCCTGGACCGGCAACGTAGATGAAATAAATGTGTCCTGGGCAAAGTGGACGATTTACCAGTTAAATGTTGGTAACTGGAGCCCGGGGACTTCCCCGTTTTATACCTGGCAGTCATATTACAACGGAATACGGTCGGCTACATATTTCATGAATCACATAGACGGCAATCAGGAAATTCTAAACCTCAACGGCCAGGAGCTTATCGACCAATATAAAGCAGAGGCACGCTTTCTGCGTGCTTATTTCTATTTTATGATTCTCCGTCAGTATGGGCCTGTCGTCCTCATTGGCGAACAGGAATTGCCGCCCGATGCAACTGCCACCGACATGCAACTGCCCAGAAGCTCCTATGATGCATGTGTTGACTACATCTCTTCCGAGCTTGATAAAGCAGCCGAAATACTTCCTGTCGTTCCGGCAACCGACCGCGAATATGGCAGAGCAACGAAAGGGGCAGCGCTTGCTCTCAAATCACGTCTGCTATTATATGCTGCCAGTCCCGAATTTAATGGAAATAGCGATTTCGCAAGTTTTGTCAATCTCGACGGCACGCCGTTTATATCTCAAACGGCGGATCGCGAAAAATGGAAAAAAGCGGCCGATGCGGCGAAAGCAGTTATTGATCTGAATGTCTATCAGCTGTATGAGGACCCGTCAGGCAATCCCGTTAAATCCTACCGTGGAATACATCTGGTACCATGGAACAACGAGTGCATTTTTGTCCGTAAGAGTAATGGGTTATGGAACTGGGACTATAACTGTTCATTGCGTTCGGCGGGAGGGTGGAACGGCATATCTCCTGTACAGGAAATGGTTGACTCCTATTTCATGAAAGACGGAAAGCCCATTTCTCAATCAGAACTGTATTCAGAAACCGGTTTTACCAACAATGTATACAACATGTATCTCAATCGCGAACCGCGTTTCTATGCCTCCATACTATATAACGGTGCCCGCTACAAAGGAGGAGCTATAACCCAGGATTCTATTACGGTTGATATGACCTACTCCGGACGTGATGGTAAAAAGAACGGAGGAGAGGACTACTCCCATACCGGTTATCTCGTTATTAAAAACGTCTCTCAAGAAACAAACCGCATCGCCGGTATCAGCAATAGTCGACCCTATATACTAATTCGTCTGGGCGAGATTTACCTCAATTATGCAGAGGCTATGGCTGAATATGGTGGTAATGATGCTGAAGCACTTAAGTATCTCAATCTGATCAGAAAAAGAGCGGGGATCCCTCAATATGGTTCAGCCGGTCTGCCTGCAGTTTCAGGAGCCGAGCTTATCCAGAAAATACGCGATGAGCGACGAATAGAACTGGCTTTCGAAAGCCACAGATGGTTCGATGTCAGAAGATGGAAGATTGTAAAATCTGTAATGGGAAATCTGCATGGGATGAATATCGACAAAGACGGTACTGAATTCTATAAGCGTGTAGTGGCCGATAATCATTTGTGGAAAGAGGCGTACTACTGGTTCCCTCTTTCGCAATACGAAATGGACCGTGGCCTTAAACTGGTACAAAACCCTGGTTGGTAACTGGATTAACAAGCAAAGAAAAAGAATATGAATACTAAAATAATAATCAAATATCTGTTCATTGCTCTGGCTATAGTAACTTCAAGCGGCTGCGAACAAATTGATATACCCAAAGAAGATCTAACCCCCGGTTATGATAGGATATACATGGCGGCGGCAGCGAGAAACCCCAATGCCGTTAAAATCAAGATGGCCGATTCTGTATACCACATCACCTACGGCGCTAGCTTTGGCGGTTACGGAAAAGCAAATCAGGATATTGAGGTGACTTTTGAAATAGACCCTTCAAAGGCTGATCTCTTCAATGTCAAAAATGGCACCAGCTATCCCCTCTTACCTCAAGATTCATACGAATTTAGTCAAACATCAGCCCTGATAAAAAAGGGAACGATCAGTACAGAGCCGTTAAATGTTAAAGTCAACCCTTTTGAAAAGCTGGAACTATTTAAACAATACATCCTGCCAATAACTATTAAAAGCGTTAGCAGTGGGATAGCATTAAATGAATCTTTAACAACCGCCTATTACCTCGTCCAGCCTTCCCTTGACTTTGCCGATTTCCCGGATTTCAATCGCAGTAAATGGAGTGTTGTTGATGTCTCTACTGAAGAACCTGCAGAAGGAGAAGTTAACGGAGGCTTAGGCATCCACATCATTGATAATAAAACCAGTACCTTCTGGCATTCAAAATGGGACGGAGGAGAGGCACCGCTACCCCACTGGTTTATTGTAGATATGGGTGAAAGCCATCTTTTGCGGGGACTTTCATTTATCGGGCGACAGTCATCTAACAATGGAAAACCGGCTTCAGTGAAGGTGGAAACAAGCATTGACAGAACAAGCTGGAAAGAGGCCGGAGTGCTTAATCTCCAGAACACAAATAGCCAGCAGAAATTCTTTTTGTCGTCCTTTAACGAGAGCAGATATATCAGAATAACAATCCTTTCTACCCATGGAAACACCCGGTACAGCCACCTGGCAGAACTGGGTGCATTTTAATACCAGGCACTTAAACATTACATTCAACTCATTCAGACTCCCTCCCGGAGTTTGAATGAGCTTTTGAACCCGGAACCTTAAAAATTGTGAATGAATATTATAAAATGAAAAAAACACTTTTCTCTCTGAGGATAATAATCACCTTATTGGTGGCAACCACATACTACATTAGATGTCAGGCACAAATCATCCCATCAGGCAATTATAAACTTGTAAGTGAAAATCGGCTTGTGGCCGACATAAGGAGCAATCCATCGAACTTTAGTAGGGTTTATTTAGGCAAAGACCAGGATCGTAACCCCTCACAAGCCTGGCTGCTGATCCCTGTGAGTAATAACCTATATAAAATCGCTACCCCCGATGGTTTAAAAAGTCTTGACAACGGCAATAAATCCTCAGCTAAGGGAAATGCTATCCTCTTATGGGATAATGAAGAAGGAAATAACAACCAGTTATGGAGGTTATCAAAAAAGTTAAACGGCGCATATACTATTACGAGTATAGCATCTAACCTGAACTTAGCAGTCAGGACAGAAGGTAATGATGTCAGCCTGTTCCAGGTAGCTCCCGATAATGGCGACAAAACCCAGGAGTGGTGGATCAAAAGAATAACCGCTAAAATAAAAATTGAACCGAGGGAAAAGAAAACAGAATGGGAGAACGAAGAGATCTTTGCTGTGAATAAAGAACCCGCACACACCACCTATATTCCCTTTCCTGCCGAAACAAGCTTTAAGAATGACCCGGTTTATGCACATCCCTGGCTCGACACCCGTTCGCCGCTCCACATTTCCTTAAACGGAAGCTGGAGCTTTAAGTGGTCGAAACAGCCATCAGAAAGACCGCAGGACTTTTATAAAACAGACTACAATGTTTCTAACTGGAAAACCATACCAGTACCTTCTAACATGGAGATGCAAGGCTATGGCACACCTATATATACCAATATCACATATCCCTTTCGCAATGACCCTCCCTGGGTAATGGGAGAGGTCCCCCAAAATTGGACTGCAGCCAAGGAACCGAATCCGATTGGCTCTTACCGCCGCGATTTTGAAATTCCTTCCTCTTGGAGCGGAAAAGAAATCCTAATCCATTTCGACGGCGTTATCAGTGCAATGTACCTTTGGATAAACGGGAAAAAAGTAGGATACAGCGAGAACAGTTTTAGTCCTGCCGAATTCAATATTACGCCCTATATAAAGACGGGAAAGAACACCCTTGCTGTTGAAGTTTACAAATATAGTGATGGCAGCTATCTTGAGGATCAGGACATGACCCGTTTTAGCGGGATTCACCGTAGGGTCTACCTGTGTGCTTTACCCAAAGTTCATATAAAAGATTTTTTTCTTAAATCCAACTTTTCAGGCGACTTTAAGTCTGCACAGTTTACCGCCGACGTTAAGATCCGGAACTCTGCGAAGTCCCGTTCCACGGGAACTTCCCTGGTAGTTAAGCTGTACGATCCTATGGGTACGCTTGTTTCAAACCGCTCTATAGATTCGGCCATCCTTTCCGGGAATGCCAAAGAACAGGTTGTTCATTTATCAGGCAATGTTCGCAATCCAATTCTCTGGAGCGCGGAGACACCTGCTCTTTATACTGCCGTACTGCTTTTGAAGGGAAAGGACGGAAAAAATGAAGAGCTGGTGAGTTCTAAATTCGGGTTCAGAAAAGTAGAAATAAAAGACAGTCAGCTTCTGATCAATGGAGAACCGGTATTGCTTAAGGGCGTGAACCGTCATGAAATCCATCCCACCTTGGGGAAGTCTGTAACTACAGAGAGCATGATTCAGGATATTCTTTTGATGAAGCAGCATAATATTAATACGGTGCGAAGTTGCCATTATCCCAACGACCCTGTCTGGCTTCAGTTATGCGATAGCTACGGACTGTATATTATCGACGAGGCAAATCATGAAACCCATGGGCACCAGAAAATTTCATCCTACCCATCGTGGAAAGCGGCCATAATAGACAGAGAAGTACGTCTGGTAGAAAGAGATAAAAACCACCCCTCGGTCATTATATGGTCACTCGGCAATGAAGCGGGCAATGGCGACAACTTTGTAGCTGCGCGCGAAGCTATAAGAAGCCTTGACCTGTCCAGACCTATTCATTACGAGGGAAGAAACAGCGTGGCCGACATCGAATCAAATATGTACCCCTCTGTTCAGAATATCATCGATAAAGGCCGGCAAGCTTCAGAGAAGCCATACTTTATGTGTGAGTACGCCCATGCGATGGGAAATGCAGTCGGTAATCTCAAGGAGTATTGGGACGCGATAGAATCACACAAACGGTTGATTGGCGGATGTATATGGGAATGGGTGGATCAGGGCTTAAGTAAACCAATTCCGGGAGACCCTTCAGGAAAAACGTTCTTCGCGTACGGTGGAGACTTTGGTGATCAGCCCAATGATGGTACGTTCAGCATTAAAGGACTGGTAACATCCGACCGGATAGTAAAACCGGCGCTTGAAGAAGTAAAAAAGGTTTATCAGTATATCAAGTTCGACGGAACCGGTATCCTGAACAAAAAAATCAAGCTAACAAATAAATATGATTTTCTGAATCTTAACCTGTTTGATCTAACATGGTCCCTGTCGGAGGATGGAGAGATCATTCAGTATGGAGTGTTGGATCAGACGAATGTGGAGCCAAATGCGTCGGCAATCTTATTTATCCCTTTCAAGGACCCAATACTGAGGCCGGGAGCAGAATACCATATTAAGGTTGAAGTGAAGACAAAAGAGAAACTGCCCTGGGCAGACAAAGGTCATGTCGTTGCATGGTCCCAAGCGGAAGTACCATTTAACGTTCACGAAGCGGCCGGTCCGTCAATAAAGTCGATCCCTGATCTCGCGGTACAGCAAGATGATAAACAAGTCCGGATGTCAGGAAAGAGTTTCAGTCTGCATATCGAAAAGACATCCGGCAAGATATCCCTGTTAGAATACGGCTCTAAAAGGTTCATCAAAAATGCGATGGAAGGGCTCGAGTTCAACCTCTACCGTGCAATGATAGACAATGACCACACTGGTGACTGGGGACAGGAATACGATACGCGGAAATTTGGATTCGACAGTCTGAAATATGTATTGCAAAGCCTTGACGTCAAAGAACTCAGCAAAAAAGAGCTATCCCTCACTACGGTGACGCAAGCCATTAGTAAATCTGGGTTTAAAGTAGTGAGCCGTTTAAAATACCATGTTTACGGCGACGGTAGAATTGATGTTGAAGCCACATTTACTCCCGACACTACCAGCAAGTTTATAACCCGGCTGGGATTGAGAATGATCCTGAATGAAGGACTCGAAACTGTAGAATGGTATGGAAGGGGACCTCACGAAAACTATATAGACCGCAAGGAATCGGCGCCGTTTGGCAGGTACTCGCGCAGGGTTAGCGCCATGGTCGAACCTTATGAAAAACCGCAGTCTATGGGCAACAGAGAGGACGTAAGGTGGATAAAGCTGACAGGAACCGATCGTTCAGGCATCGAAATACAGGCGAAAAGTAAATTAAGTTTCACGGCCCTGCATTTTACCGATCAGGACTTAGGGAAAGCCAGACATATGTATGAGCTGAAGCCCAGAAAAGAAACTATTTTGAGCCTTGACTATCAACAAATGGGCTTGGGCAACGGCAGTTGCGGACCAATACAGCTTCCAGAATATCTGGTGCCAGCTGCGCCTGCTTCTCTATCTTTTACTATTCGTCCCTGCATTAGCAGATAAAAGTCACTTAAATAATGTCGGGAGGTTTGTCGTTTAATGATTGATCTCCCGGCATTTGCGCCTTACAGAACGCTTGTTGCCCTTACAATCGTTCGGAAAGTAAGATTCACTCTCGGAGCTGAAACAAGCTTTGTGGGAGGAAGCCTGTGCAGCCAGTGATCTTGCGTAGCATCTTTCATTACCAGCATACTGCCATGCTCCAGTATCAAAGAAACAGTCTCTTTGCTCTTCTTGTGCTTAAACATAAACTTTCGCTCGGCGCCAAAGCTCATAGATCCTATCGCGCCATGTTTCTTTAGGTCTTTCTCTCCGTCGCTATGCCAGGCCATCCCTTCATCTCCCGCATGGTAGAGGTTCAGCAGACAGGAGTTAAACTGCTCTCCTGTTACACGTTCGGCAATTTCTTTCAATTCCAGCAATTCCGGCGACCACGGCAATGCCCTCTTTGTAATATTTGAATAAGTATATTCAAATTCCTCATCACCATACCACGCTACCTTCCTCTTTGTTGTGATCCGTTTTCCAAAGATTACAGCCTCATCATGTTTCCATTCAATCCTATGAATAAGCGTGTTGAAATATGCATCTGCTTCCGGCAATTGTATAATACGACCGTAGTAATTTACAGTGCCTTCATAGGGCAACAAGTTTACACTCCCGTCATACTCCCTTTCAAACAATTCATTCATTTTCCCGGCTGCATTTTATGATATACTTTCAACATTTACTTTTGCACCTTCCCAGCCAATAATCGCTGTTTTACGGGTGCTACCCCACATATAACCTCCAAAGATTCCGGTTGACTGTATAACACGGTGACAGGGGATCAAAAATGCAACGGGGTTACTTCCTATTGCTGTTCCCACCGCCCTCGAGGCCGTCGGAGCCTCTATCTTTTGAGCAATTGAACCGTATGTACTAAGCCGCCCCATCGGGATTTTCAATAATGCTTCCCACACTTTTAACTGAAAGTCTGTGCCTTTCAGATGGAGTTTAATCTGCGGTAAACTGCTCCAGTCGTTTTTAAAGATACACAGGGCATTTTGTTGCAGTATATCGGTCTTCTTATCAAAATGTGCACTGGGGAATTTCAGTGTCAGTTTTTCGAACGCAATTTGTTCATCATCCTCAAACGCCATATAACAGATCCCCTTTCTAGTTGACGCAACTATTACGCGGCCAAACGGACTATCAGCAAAGCTATAATTTATGGAAAGGTCTTGTCCTCCATTCTTGTATTCTGCCGGTGTCATACCTTCAATATTAACAAACAGATCATGCAGCCGGCTTGTTCCCGAAAGGCCGGTTTCAAATGCAGTTTCAAAAAGTGTGGCACGGCTTTCCTTGAGCAATCTCTTGGCGTATTCAACACTTACAAATTGCAGAAACTTCTTTGGTGTAGTTCCAGCCCATTCGCTAAAGAGCTTCTGAAAATGGAAAGAACTTAAATGTACTTTCTCAGCCACCTCGTTAAGGTTCGGCTGATCCCTGAAATTCTGCCTGATATAGTCTATCGCGTTGGCTACGCGACTATAATTCATCTTCTCCTGCTCATTCATTTTAATCAATTAAACCACAAATATCCGCAGTATTCCCGCATTATAAAATCCGAAACTTGCTGTTTTCGTCCCATCAGGATCCTGTCGAAGATCCCGGGAAAGAGCTTATATCCGTTTTTGCTTTCAGCATAGCGCCAATCATTTCAGTCAACTCCAGATGCGAAGAAGCCGACCGCTCGGTAACATTGAACTCCGACATGTTCAACAGGAAAGATTTATCAGGGTACATTACAGAAAAAAGCCCTCTCACCTCCATAAGCCTTTCTGTTACCATCGGCAGCTGATTAGGACTAAAATACCAGTGTACAATGATCATATCTGCATTATTACCACATCTCTCTGCCAATGTCCGCCACCACTTGGCATCGCCCGTGGTTACAGGCAGAACTGTATTGGCTTTCACAAATTCCTCATATTTGCGATGATCTTCCCGACTGTTGATGTTACTTCGCAAATGCATCATCTGAGCGTATGAACCGGTTTTAATACGTTCCTTTGTACCTACAAAATCAACGCTCCAATGCCCGTTGATACCGAGTATAACAGAAGGATCAATACGTTTGAGGGTATCGGCATATACATTTACTAAGTCTGCATATTCTTCCGCCGACATAATCGGATGCCAGTACGTTTCATTTCCTATCTCCCAGTATTTCACTTTATATCCCTTGCTTCTGCAATATCGTAACCAGTTTGCTGCTTCGTGAGCTCCACCGGCAATATCCTTCTTTACAAACCACGTCTCCGTATTTAAAACGCAGGAAGGCTCTGCTCCAATTTTACGGCATGCCGCCATGAACTCGTCAAAATCCGTTTCTGCGGCTCCGCTTTCGTAAGGAAACATGTTAATGTTATCAAGCGTACTGCTCTTCCAATGAAAATTGTCGGCAATAGTACCACCCGGATATCTTAACAGCTTGATATTCGCTCTATTCAAATGCGACACGATTTTACCATTGGCTAATGACGCATCATCGTCTATCCAGTATAAAAAATTAGTTCCCCAAAAAGAGGGGTTCACCCGATGAAGCGCTTTATCAGTATGCAGGATAATCTCAGTCTCACTCGTAAGATCCACTAATCCGGGTTTCTCCAATTCCGTAAATGCAGACGTTTGCGCCTTAACCGTAAAACCTGCGAACAGAGCCGCAGATATTAACACTATCAGGTTTTTTCTCATTTATATCAGACTGACTGGATATTCCGATGCCGGGATAACACTATTCCTCAACTTCCCGTTTCTTCTTTTGAGAAGGACTAGCTTTACTACCGTACAAAGGATTCTGCTGTTGAGGTATTATTGCTCCGGTTTCTTTAACTTTTTTGAATAATTCATTGAGTAGCTCATCCCGTTTAGCCGTATTAATAGTTGCGAGATTTCTTTTTTCCCCAATATCATCTTTCAGATTATATAATTCTATGGCATTATTCGTACTCGCCTTATCCTTTCCGCCGTCGAGCACCCATTCTTCATGGTAGAGCAGGAGCTTCCAATCACCTTTTCTGATTGTTGTAACAGGCCTCGTCCGAAAATCCTGATCCCGTGATCCAGGATTAGCATTATCCAGATATCCGGGGAAGTGCCAGAATATAGTTTGCCTTCTCAGGGCATTATTGCCCTTAAATAATTTCACCAAACTTTCGCCGTCCAGTATTTTATCCTGAGGTTTCTCAATGCCGCCAGCCTCCAGGAAAGTAGGAAAAAGATCGACATTAATTACTGGTGTGTTATTAACAGTTGCAGGCTTTATTACCCCAGGCCACCGCGCAATAAAAGGAACACGGATTCCACCTTCATAGTACATCCCTTTAAACCCACGTAGCGGATTCTGGGGAGACTGCGGCAAACCGCCATTATCCGTAGTAAAAATCACCAGCGTATTACTTTCAATACCCAGGTCTTTTATTTTTTTAAGAAGAATACCCACGCCATCGTCCATCTGAGCGTTCATTGCAGCATACCTTACATTCCTCTGGTATTGACCAGACTTTCCCCTAAACTTAGCATACATATCATCATTAGCCTGTATTGCCATATGCGTGGCATGATGCGAAACGCAGAGAAAAAATGGCCGGTCTTTGTTTTCTTCCATAAATTTGGCCGCACCATCGGTAATACGATAAATTCCCTTAGGATCTTTAGTCGATGAAAATTCCGCTTCGGATGGAGGGCTAAAAGACCCGTCAACATCAAAACCCTGGCTCTTAGGGATGACGTACGCTTTGGTTCCCAAATGCCACTTGCCGAACATCCCGGTCTTATACCCGCCGTCCCGCAGTGCTTCCGCCACTGTGTAAATCGCAGGATTCAGTTCTTCCGTGTTTGGTACAGGCTTAAGACGCATTTTATTTTGAGGCCCTCTGTTCGTGCTTCCAACTGCATAGATCCCATGTCGGGGAGTATACTGCCCCGATATCAGGCAAGCCCTGCTCGGGGCGCAATTACCCGCAGCGGCGTAGGCATTGGTAAAAACCATCCCTTGTTTCGCCAATGCATCGATGTTGGGAGTTTGATAAAAATCGCTGCCGGTAAAACCGGCATCTTTCCAACCCATATCATCAATAAAGATCAATACGATATTAGGCTTTTGTGATTGTGCCTTGAGAAGATCTGCCTGTACCAGCAGGAACAGAAACAGCAGAAGCTTATTCACAGTTGAAAGTATTCCTTTCATGACGGTTTATGATTAATTAACATCACTAAATTATCCGTTGCCGGCGTTCTAAAATCCGAGTAGGTTTCATCCTTTCACAAATACAATTCCCTTATTTGTTACTGCCTGTCGTCCTCCATTAACACAGCAAACGCATTTCCTTAAAACCATCAAGCGCCTGTCGGCTTACCTTGCTAATGTTAACCGTTGGACAATCCTACTTCTTCTAATCAAACATAAGAGTTTAATTAAAACGTTTTGAACGCAAAGACAAAAGTTACAATGTCTTCTACAATAGTTAACACGAATGCCCGGGTTGAGCAAAATCCTGTTTCTTTTTGTTTCAGAAAGCGTGGCCGGATATTCTTTCAGGTAATTTTCTCTGGGTATTCAACGTGTACATATTGCGTCAGCTTCATCTTCCGAATGCCCCTCACGCAAATAATTATAACGGAGTTTTGGATGCATATTCTGAAGGGGTCATGTGATAGTACTTTTTAAATTCCCTACTGAAATACTTGCTACTGTCGTAACCAACAATATAGGAGATTTCGTACACGGTATACTTGTTTTCCCGCAACAACCCGGCAGCCTTTTTTAATCTCAGGGACTTAACAAATTCATTGGCAGACAATCCTGTAATAGCCTTTATTTTTTTAAACAACACAGGCTGGCTCATCGCTGCCATTTTTGATAACATAGCAATTCCAAATTCCGGATCATCCAGCTTTTCTTCTACCATCCGGATCATTTTGTTAATGAAAGCTTCATCCAGAGGATGAATGGAAAGATGCGTAGTTTCTGGCTGGAGATCTACCCGCGGAAGATCGGGCTTTATCTGCCTGTCGAACTGTTTCCACAAAGCTTCCCTTGCCTTAAGCAGGTTAAAGATATGCAACGAGAGGATCTCGACACTGAAAGGTTTCGTAAGGTAGATATCTGCACCCGTTTGCAATCCGCTTATCTGACTGGCAACCGCATTCCTGGCAGTCAACAGGATCACGGGAATATGACTGGTCCGTTCATCAGATTTAACTCTCCTGCACAACTCGAGGCCGTCCATTTCAGGCATCATGACGTCGCTTATAATCAGATCAGGAATCTGATCAGCTGCTGCCAGCCAGCCTTCAAGCCCGTTTGTGCTTTCAATGATCTTATACCTGCCCTGAAGCGCTTCTTTTATAAATCCCCTGATTGCCTTATTATCCTCCACGAGCAGCAATGTATGCTTTATACCTAAAGCCTGATAGCCTGCCGGAGATTCATTGGAGGCTTCCGCCATACCGGCATCAGCTTGCTCAGCAGGTTCAGCCTCTTCCTCAATTATTTGGCTTTCAGAAAAGTGTCCCCGACCTTTCTGCAGCCTTACAGTAAAACAGGTATAGTTTGGTTCTGACTCACTGGTTACCGTAAGTTCGCCTCCATGAAGTTCAACAATACTCTTCGAAAGCGCTAAGCCAATGCCATATCCAGTGTTATTCTTCCCGTAGTCGTCCTCTTGGAAATAATTGTCAAACAACTTCCCCATATTCTCTCTGGAAATAGCCTTACCTTTATTGATAACGCTTATATATGCACCGGATGATCTTTCTTCAATCCTGACTGAAATATAGCTACCGTCGGGGGTAAACTTATAAGCGTTGGACAGGAGGTTGTAAAACACCTTTTTTAACTGTTCGGGATCAAAATATAACTTTATATCATCTGAAGAACTTATGAAATCCGTTTGTATATGCCTGGAAGCCGATAATGAATGAAAAGAAGCGTAAATAGACTCAATAAAAGGCACAATATTCATGGATAAGATGCGCAGTGACAGATGACCTGTTTCAGCTTTACGGAAGTCCATCAGTTCATTCACCAACTGCAGCAGGCTCTCTGAATTATTTTTTATAGTTACTAATTGCTGATTATCCTCAGGTGCCTGTTTTTTACCTGTTATCAATTTATCCACTGGTCCTATTATCAGAGACAAGTGCGTTCTTATTTCATGAGAAATATTTGTGAAAAAATTCAATTTAAGCTGAGTGAGCTCCTGGTTCTTTTTGTAAAGCGCCCTCAAAAAGAAATATCTTGAAATCAAAAAGATTAACCCGGCTACCAACAACACATACAGTGTATAGGCCCACCATGTTTTCCAGAAAGGGGGAGAGATGACTATGTTTAAAGTTGCAGGTTTGCCCCAAATATTATCGTTATTAGATCCCTGCACAATAAACTGGTAATTACCGGGGGGGACATTCGAATAAACCGCCGAAGGAACACCTGTCGTATTCCATCCTTTATCATAGCCCTTCAGCAGGTATTTATAAGTGTTTTTTGAAGCCTTTATATAGTTGAGCGCGGCAAAGTCAATGGTAAAAAGATTTTGATCATAACGGAGTTTGACTTCTCTTCCGGCGGTTTCAGATTTTAATCTTCTCTCTTCTTCATCCGTTAAGCCTTTATCGTCATTAAACTTCAGTTTTGTAATATATACAGGTGGCGGTGCCTGGTTAATCTCTATATTCTCTGGAAAAAAACTGATAAAACCATTATAACCGCCGAAGAACATCGCTCCGCCTTTACTTTTATAATAGGAGTTATGATTGAAAATGTTCCCCTCCAGTCCGTCTGCTTCCGTATAACTGGTAAAAGTATTATTGCTGATATTAAAGCGGCATAAGCCATTCCCAGTACTTATCCAGAGCGTATTTCTATCGTCCTGGAGTATCCCCACCACATTGTTGTCTGAAAGACCGTCAGCTTCACTGTAAGCATGTATTAATTTCCCCTGCTTACTGTATTTCCGGAGGCCATTATTGTTAACACCGACCCAAACATCTCCCCGGGCGTCTTCAAACAAGCAATTTGCTTTTACCGCCGATACATCACCCGATTGCCGACCGGCAACCGAAATTTTATCCTTGCCAATAATATACAGGCCACGTACAGTGCCAAGCCATATGTTGTTACCGGTAGTCTCCAGTATCGAAAGTATAGCTGCATTTTTTGTCATCCGGTTTACCGGTACTATGTTGACGGGAATAATATCCGTACCGCTTTTCTTGAAGGTTCTTATTCCGGCCGTCTCTGTGCCCACCCAAAACACACCACGGCTGTCCTCCAGCATGCACGTGATCTCAGAACCTAAAGTTTCATTGTTTTCATACATG
Organism: Arcticibacter tournemirensis; assembly: GCF_006716645.1. Classification (NCBI taxonomy): domain Bacteria; kingdom Pseudomonadati; phylum Bacteroidota; class Sphingobacteriia; order Sphingobacteriales; family Sphingobacteriaceae; genus Arcticibacter; species Arcticibacter tournemirensis. The sequence goes on from NZ_VFPL01000001.1 coordinate 173,880, forward strand.
AATCTTCTGAAGGTCTTTCTGTCTTTATTGAGCAGGTTGAGCCCGCCTCCATGTGTCCCTATCCAGATATTTTTGTCTTTGTCTTTATAAATAATTTTCACCAGGTTTGAGCCAAGGCTTAACGTGTCGTCGGGATTGTGAGTATAGTATACCACCCGCCCAGTGGACATATCCAGGTAGTTAACACCGCCGCCCTCTGTTCCCACCCAAAGATTTGAATGATCATCTTCAATAATTGAACTAATGACGTTATTATTGAGCCTGTTCCGTGGTGAGCGGTTATTATATAATTTAAATGCAGTTTTGTACGAAAAAAAGCTGTTCACTCCGCCAAAAAATGTTCCTATCCAGATTGTTCCCGTTCTATCCCTATAGAAACTATGGATAGAATTTTGGCTCAGGCTTAATCTGTCCCAGGGATCATTCCTGTAGTTTCTGAACGTTTTAGTTTTGATATCCAGTATCGAAAGCCCATCCTGAGTACCAATCCATAGGTTTCCTTTAGTATCAGTGAGCAACTTTCTGATATTATTATTTATCAAACTTCCCTCATTAGCATTGTTATGAATAAAATGGATGAACGAGCCCGATAACCGGTTATAAAGATTCAGGCCACCCGCCGATGTTCCAACCCAGATATTCCCCTGAGTATCTTCAACGATACTTGTCACGTGATTACTGCTTAGCCCGCCTTTGCTCTCTTTATTTTGAAGCGTATCTAAAAGTACAAAACCGTTTTTACCATCTCTCAGCCTGATCACCCCATTGGAAGTACCAATCCAGAAAACGTTCTCCCGATCCTGATAGATGCACCGTACGATCAGCTTCTTTTTAAACAAAGGAACAGTACTAACCTTGATTTTAGCGCCGGCGCGATTCAAGATCTTTACTGTAAAATCTGTACCAATCCAGATCTGGCCTCTCCGGTCCTGGTAAATACAATTTATAGATTTATTGACCTCATCAGAAGAGGTCCCGGTTGCGAGCGATATCCTGGTAAAACTATCACTGTCAGCATCGTACCTGTTTAATCCCTGATGTGTCCCCGCCCATATTGTATTCTGTTTGTCGCACAGCAACGCAGTGATATAGTTATCTGAAATACTACCTTTCTTTAACGGCGAATTTTTATAAACAGTAAAGCGGTATGAATCGTACTTATTGAGGCCGTTACGCGTTCCGAACCATAAAAAGCCGTTGCTATCCTGGGTTATCGATAATACGGAATTTTGCGACAGGCCATTTTCAATACTGAGATGGCTGAATTCGATTTCCTGCGATATACCAGCCAAAGTAAAAAGCAATAAACAGTAACTGAAGATGTACTTCATATAGAGTGTTGAATACTGTTTTAACGATTAAAAGTAAATTAGCCAGAATCTGATCGCCCGGTAATCAAATTTATAAAAAAGATTATCATAACCGAAAACTGCAATAGCGCCTTGCATCACCGTCGCTATTTTGCACGTTCTTTGTACTGTCTGCTATTTTTGATTTTCTGCCCTGAGAGGCATGAAAAAGACCAAATTTTAAAAATTGCCCCCAAATGCTCGATTTTTTGACCCACGACTATAATGAACATTTTCCAGTTTTGTCTTGACCAAATGGAGTGCACGACGTGGTCTGCCTTCAGATAAATAAACTATTAAACTAATATTAAACGAGTTGCGGATGACACTATTATTTTACCATGAAGCGGGTAAAGGAAAGGTCTTTTTTTTAAAACCCTTTCTTGCCTTGTCTGCCTTCCTGTTCTTTTCATTAAACGCCTTCTCTCAAAAGAATATCTCAGGATATGTAAGAGATACAGAAGGACCAATACCAGGCATTAATGTAACCGTTAAAGGAAAGGCAGGCGGCACCCAAACCAATGCCGGAGGCAGGTTTAAGATCAACGCCGGTTTAAACGACATAATTGTTATTTCAGGTGTGGGATACGAGTCTGTAGAGCTAAGGGTCGATTCAAGAAATGAGTATACCATAACTTTGAGAAATAAGGTAAACGACCTGAGTGAAGTGGTCGTCATTGGTTATGGCACAGTTTCAAAGCGCGATCTAACCGGAGCTGTCGAAAAGGCTGATATAAAAGAAATGCAAAAAGCGCCAGTGCTGGGTTTCGATCAGAGCCTGGCCGGAAGGGTCGCTGGCGTAAACGTAGTTTCGGCCGAAGGCCGCCCGGGTGCCGAAGCTGACATTGTAATCAGAGGAGCCAATTCTCTAACCCAAAATAACAACCCCCTATATGTTATAGACGGTTTTCCCCTAGAAACTTCTATGAGCAATGCCATAGATCCTAAAGACATAGAGTCTATTGAGATCCTCAAAGATGCCTCAGCTACCGCGATTTACGGTGCCAGAGGAGCCAATGGGGTCATTATGATCACAACGAAGGCAGGTAAAGGGACGAAGCCGACCATAGCTTACGACGGTTTCTTTGGAACACAATCAGTAACCAGGAAGATGGATCTAATGGATGGTTACGAGTTTGTAAAACTTCAGAGCGAAGTTTTCAATGAAGAGACTATGAACAAGTATTACTTTTTCGATGGACGGACGTTAGAAGACTATCGCGGGACCGGTATTGATTTTCAGGATCAGTTGTTCCGTACGGCGCCCATGCAAAAACATGGTTTGTCGTTAATGTCCGGAGCCGGCACCACTAAGTACAATCTATCTCTTTCGTATACCGGGCAGGATGGAGTTGTAATAAATACCGGATTCGACCGGCTGCAGGGGCGTTTTTCACTAGACCAGGAATATAGGAAATGGTTAAAAGTGGGCACCAAACTTTCCTATTCGCACACAAAATACAGCGGAACCTTTCTTTCTGAGGGGACAAGTACTTACAGTTTAATGCAAAATACATGGTCTTACAGGCCTGTTACCGGCTCAAGTGATTTTGATCTGGAAAATGATCTCTTTGATCCGATACTTAATTCTAACGACAACTACCGCATCAATCCGATCATCGCAGTTAACAACGAGCTGAACGACAATAACTACACTTTTTTCACTGGTAATGGATATGTGGAGATCGATCTCATGCGGAATTTAAAATTCAGAAGCACCGTGGGCTACTCTAAAAACAGTACAAGGAACGATGTTTTTAATAATTCAAAAAGCCGCAGCGGAAATCCTCTTACCAGCTCGCTTGGCGTAAATGGAGCACTCGGATTTAACGAGAGGTCTAACTGGCTTACAGAAAACACCCTTACTTATACCAGAAAGAAAGGCAGTCATAATCTTGATGTATTGGGTGGCTTATCTATGCAGCACGAAAATTATCTGTACAACTATACAAGAATGCAACAGGTTCCATACGAAACCCTGGGCATGAGCGGATTAGACCAGGGTAGTTTTTATTCAATGAGCACCTATCGGAATGAATGGTCGTTGATGTCATTCTACGGACGACTGAATTACAACTATAAGTGGAGGTATTACCTTACCGCTACCATGCGCGGAGATGGATCTTCTAAATTTTCCGACCGTAACCGCTGGGGCTATTTCCCTTCAGCTTCATTAATGTGGCGTTTTACAGGTGAGAACTTCATGAAGAAGTTAACGTTCATTAATGACGGAAAGCTACGTGCCAGCTGGGGTATGACCGGAAATAACAGAGTCGGCGAATACGCCTCGTTAGCGCAGATAACTGCCGAACGGCCTGATAAATATTACTTTGGAGGAGTGCCGGTTATCGGAACAGCAAAAACGACCATGGGCAATCCCGACCTTAAATGGGAAACAACCATACAAAGCAATATAGGTCTGGATCTTACGATGTTTAATAAACGCGTAAACCTGACCGTGGATGCTTATCAAAAACGAACCAAAGACTTACTGTTGAATGCTCAGCTCCCCGGTTCGTCTGGTTATATGGCTTCCTTCAAAAACATCGGTGAAGTCGAAAACAAGGGCCTTGAATTTACCCTGAACACGCGAAACATTAGTAAACCAGCTTTTTCGTGGCAAACTAACTTCAATATATCTTTCAATAAAAACAAGGTCCTGGGGCTTACCGAAAATCAGCAAACGCTGGTAAGCACAGTTTTCTGGGAATTCAGTCGCGACACCCAACCAGCATACATTGCCCGGATTGGTGAGCCAATGGGTCTGATGTTCGGTTATGTCTATGAAGGAACCTACAAACCCGATGAGTTTACCCAAACAGCGGGCGATTTCTACCTGAGGGATAATGTTGCTTACCCCGGAACCAGGAGAAATGTGAGGCCTGGCGACATGAAGTACAGCGACATTAATGATGACGGCATTATCGACGGAAACGACCGCACCATCATTGGCAACGGCGTTCCGGTGCATACGGGCGGTATTACCAATACGTTCACCTATAAGAATTTCGATTTAAGCGTATTCTTTCAATGGTCGTACGGCAATGATATTCTCAATGCAAATAAATACATGTTCGAGCGCTATTTTATGCAGAATTCTAACATGTACGCTTCTTATAGTAACAGGTGGACGCCTGAAAACCCCTACAGTGACATTCCACGGGTGAACGAGGGGTCGGGAAGTTACTATTCGTCTTATGGCATAGAAGATGGTTCATATTTGCGGCTCAAAACCCTTTCACTCGGGTATGCCATCCCACAGAAAAGCCTCGCAAAATCCTTTCTGCAAAATTTACGGCTATACCTGTCGGCGCAGAACCTCTGGACATTAACCAACTACTCTGGCATGGACCCTGAAGTGTCTACCCGCAATAGCGCTTTAACACCCGGTTTTGATTTTTCAGCCTATCCCCGCGCCGCAACAATTACAATAGGACTTAATATGAGCTTAAAATAAAAGAAACAAGATGAGAAACAGATTTTTATTCGTTTACGTTTTTTGCCTGTCAACTTGTTTAACCGCATGCGATAAGTTCCTCGAAACAACACCCAAAGATTTTCTGTCCCCCGAAAACTATTACAATACAGAAGATGATATCGTAAATGCTCTCGGAGCAGTATACGTTACTTTAGGCAGTAATTACACGTACGGCCGGTATATGGTGATCGATGGCGCCATGGACGATCTTGGGTACTGGAACCAGACAGAAGTTAACCTGATCGACAGGCTTTCGGGCTGGAATTACACAGCAGCCCAGCCTCAGATCGCGATGATGTGGCAGCGACTTTATGAAGGTATCGAAAGGGCGAATGTCCTGCTTGAAAATATTGACGATGCGGAAATGAGTGATGCCGCAAGTGAGAGGTACCGGGGCGAGGCTATTTTCTTAAGGGCCTATTACCATTATTTATTGGCCGACCTCTGGGGAGACGTACCTATGCGCCTTACTTCCAATCAGGCTGTAACCGATGTGAATATTGAACCGACACCAGCCCTGGCCGTTATTGAACACTCAGCAGCAGACATCGAAGAGGTGATCGGAAAAGGGATGCTGCAAGCAGCTGCCGCCTATCCGCATAGCAGCAGGGTTACGATAACAGTAGCGCAAGGCATCCTGGCCAGAATATACCTTAAAATGGCCGGTGAGCCTTTTAAGATTCAGGGAATGTACGAAAAAGCACTCCATTGGGCAAGCCTGGTAAAATCAAGCGGACAACATTCCCTGAATCCTGATTATGACAGGATATTTATCAACCATTCACAGGATTTATATGATACGCAATACCGGGAAAGTATGTGGGAAGCTGAGTTTAACGGCAATTCGACTACAGATCCCGGCAAATCTGACAAATACAGCTGGGTGGGCGTTACCAACGGTATTATTTGTTACGATCCTTCCGACGCACTGGGTTATTCATATGGATATATCCGCACAAGGTTAAAGCTGTGGGACCTGTTCGAAGCCGCTGACAAGCGTAAGAGCCGGAGCATTGCTTCGTATAGGTATAACACTACCGACAACACGAAATACAATGAAAGACTTACGACCTTTAGCTCTGTAGCCGAACGGTGCTCAGCAAAGTGGCGAAGAGAAGAAGAGACATTAAAACCTAAAGACAAAAACTTCAATGCTACCAATTTTCCTATACTTCGCTATTCAGACGTATTGCTGATGATTGCAGAAGCTGAAAATGAATTAAACGGACCAACAGCCACGGCATTAAACGCAATCAACGAAGTAAGGCAAAGAGCAGGTGTAAAGAGCTACAGCACAGCGTCCGGGCCCGATGTAATTACTATTTCGGGGAAAGATGATCTTCGCGAAGCAGTGAGAGACGAACGAGCAAGAGAGCTGTGCTGGGAGGGGATCAGGCGCCATGACCTGATACGTTGGGGCATTTTTGAAGAGGCTATGCAGCAAGCGGCTGCCGAGCCATTCATTGCAGCGAATGTTGGTAACGGGCGCACCGCGAACGCGTCTCAACGCACCATAATGGCAGCAATAGCGGGTAAAATGTCTGAAAAATACCGGCTATACCCCGTTCCCCAAAAAGAATTAAATCTGAATAATAAAATGAGACAAAACAGATTCTGGTAGTTACAATGAAAAAGAGCATTTTAATACTAATATTTGCCGGGATCCTCGCCTGTGTATCTTGCGAGGACAACAGGCTAGATGTCCCCCAGTTTAGCGTTACCGTAGATACCGGGAACGCTGTAGGGTTCGATGATGCCGGAACACCAGTGTTTAAAAAGGGCAGCAGCGTTAAGTTCATGTTCGATGGTCAGGCCGATATGATCACATTCTACTCGGGAGAACCGGGAATGATGTATCAGCATAAAGACCGCACAAAGCTTCAGGGATTTCCCTTTATGCAATTTAATACTCAAATGGAAAATGGGAATATGCCTCCCGGATTCCTATCGGTATTGCTTTCTTCCGATTTTGCAGGGTTTACAAAGAACAGGGAAACTGATGTCCGGAATATCTCAGACGCCACCTGGACTGACGTCACAGAGCAATGTAATATTCCCCTCACACAGACCACTCAATTATCTCCACGCATAGACTTGTCTGCTTATGCCGGCAAACCCCTATACGTAGCTTTTAGATATAACAGGCCTGCAAATACGGATTTCCCAAGATACCAGATCAAGAACTTCAGAATCCAAAATGAGGCAGATGGAACAGCATACGAAATAATGACGACCAGAAACGCCGGATGGACTGCTTTTGATTTCAATGCACCTGCCAATACCGACCCGTACGCTTCTACCGGTGGCGGAACGGCAAACAGGATATGGGATTTACGAAATGCCACATCGGATGACCGGATCGCCATAGGTTATAACAGCCAGATTAACAATAACGACTGGGCAATCACGGCTGCAATCGACCTTACATCGGTTTCACCGGATCTCGGGCAAGGCATCAAGGCCTATAACGACGACCGATTAAAAGAATATCGCTATATATTCAATACCGCCGGAACCTTTACGGTTAGTTTCCTTACTACCAATTCAAGATATTCAGAAACAAAAACCTCTTTAAAAGAAGTGACCATCACAGTCGAAGAATAAACATCACAGCTTAAATAACATCAAAATTTTTGAAATGAAATACTATATTCCAGCGTTTTTAATACTTGCCTTCTTTACAATAGCATTTACCGGCGACCCATCGGAAGAACGTTTTATACAGGAGAACTTCCATTTTTCGGGCAAGCAGTTAAGTTCTTTGTTGAATGAGGCCAACAAGGCAGATACATTATATCCCAGAACCCTTGACGAAAACGGGAAAGTTAAGCTGACCAATAAATACGAGTGGACATCTGGTTTTTTTGCGGGTACTTTATGGTATGCTTTTGAAGGATCAAAAGATTTAAATTTAAAGAAGGAAGCAATCAAATGGACAGAGAAACTCGAGCCACTCAAAAACTTCACGAGGCATCATGATCTGGGCTTCATGATGTATTGCAGCTATGGTAATGCCTACCGGTTAACCGGAAATAAAAAATATAAAGACATTCTGATACAGGCAGCGACTTCGTTAAGCAGCAGGTACAGTGCGAAAACAGGCAGCATAAAATCATGGGATGTATTTGGTTCATGGCGTGGCAAAACCCGTTACAACTTCCCGGTCATTATTGATAATATGATGAACCTTGAACTGCTTTTTTTCGCATCGAAAGAAACGGGAAATCCATACTTCAAAAATATTGCAGTGAGACATGCAGAGAATGCAATGAAAAACCAGGTACGACCAGATTACAGCTGTTACCACGTGGTTTGTTACGACCCCGAAACCGGAAACGTTCTTTCGAGAGAGACAGCACAGGGATATGCCGATAATTCTACCTGGTCGAGAGGGCAGGCCTGGGGAATATACGGGTTTACCATGACCTACCGGGAAACCGGTGATAAAAGATTTCTTCAAACTGCTGTTAAAATGGCGGATTATTATCTTAATCACGCAAATCTGCCCTCTGATAAAGTCCCTTACTGGGACTTCAACGCAAATCAGGAAGGATATACACCTTCCGTACGATCGCGTGCCCCAGAAACTCCGGTAAACTATCGCGACGTTTCGGCTGCAGCCATAACGGCTTCGGCGTTGTTTGAATTAAGTACGCTTAAAGGAGTCGACGGCAATAAATACCGCGACGCAGCTGTAACGATCCTGCATTCTTTAGGCAGCCCTGCTTATAAAGCAAAAACAGGCGAAAATGGTGGCTTCATTTTAAAACATAGCGTAGGAAGCATTGCCCATCACTCAGAAATTGATGTTCCATTGATTTATGCCGACTACTATTACCTTGAAGCCTTAAACAGGTATAATAAAATGATCAACTAAAGTCTCAGATAATGTTAAACCGATATTATTCAGAATTCAGCCTGACGTCAGTTGCGATCTGTTTATTTTTCGTGCTTATCTCTCAGGGGATATACGCACAATCACTTCCGGAAACTGTTTCAAAAATCACAGAGCACCCTCGCTTATTACTTTTAAAAGGGGAAGAAAATGCCATCAGGCAGGAGCTTCAGAAAGATACTGTGCGGGGACGTGTAAACAGAGCAATCCTAACCGAGTGCGATCTTATCCTAACGCAGCCCCCTGTCGAACGGAAGATGATCGGCAGGCGGCTGCTCCAGGCTTCAAGGGAAAGTTTAAGGCGCATCTTTTTTCTGTCGTATGCATGGCGGATCACCGGAAAAGAACAATATTTCCAAAAATGCGAAAAGGAATTACTGGCCGCTGCTGCTTTTGAGGACTGGAATCCCACCCATTTCCTGGACGTTGCCGAAATGACCCTGGCATTATCAATCGGTTACGATTGGCTGTATAATGGTCTCTCTGCTAATTCACGTGACATCATCAGTAAGGCAATCATACAAAAGGGGCTGAATCCGTCTTTTGACCCCAAATACAACGGCTGGCTACGAGGATCGAATAACTGGAACCAGGTATGCAATGCCGGAATTACTTTCGGCGCGCTGGCAGTTTACGAACAGCAACCCGAATTATCTGGAAAACTAATAAACAGGGCAATAGAGAGTGTGCTTATTCCTATGAAAAAATATGCTCCCGACGGTAACTACATGGAAGGATACAGCTACTGGGCCTATGGCACCTCCTTCAATGTTTTCCTCATCAGCGCACTTGAGAAAATTTTTAAATCCGACTTTGGACTGAGCAAACAACCGGGCTTTCTGAAAACAGCATCTTTCTACGAACAGCTCACCGGAACGTCGGATATGCCGTTCAATTATGGCGACGGAGGCGGACCAGAAGGTCTGCAGCCAGCCATGTTCTGGTTTGCAGAAAAGCTGCAGGATCCATCGATACTTTACATTGAAAAAGAGAACCTGTTATCGTCTCGGTTTCATGTAAAATCAAACCGCTTACTGCCTGCGGTAATGTTATGGGGCCGGGCCATTCCGGTTGACAAAATAACGGTGCCCACTACTCTGTTCTGGGCTGGTGTAGGGGAAAACGAAGTCGCCATTCTACGGACCGGCTGGGATAAGAACGGCATTTATGTAGGTTTTAAGGCCGGCACCCCATCACTCAGCCACGCCCATATGGACATAGGTTCTTTTGTTATGGATGCCGAAGGGGTAAGATGGTCTGCTGATTTAGGTATGCAGCAGTATAATTCACTTGAATCTGCAGGTTTAGATATTTGGAATATGGCACAGAACTCACAACGCTGGCAGGTCTTCCGGTATTCAAATCCCTCGCATAGCACCTTGACCGTTAACGGGCACCACCAGAGTGTTAAGGGCAGGGCAAAAATCATCGCCAGGTCTTCTGATCCGCAGCATACAAGAGCCGTTATAGACATGTCGGAGATTTATAACGAAGATCTCGTGACGGCAAAAAGGGGAGTTGCGATTACTGGCAGAAAGTATGTGAACGTTAGAGATGAAATAGAAACCGGCGACAGCGAATGCACCATAAGATGGGCAATGCTTACACCAGCGAAAGTTAAATCGATCGAAGGCGCTCAAATCCACCTGGTCAATAAGGGAAAACACCTCAAAATGTACATCGCCGGCATAGAAGGCGCTGTGTTTAAAACCTGGAGTACCGACCCCCCGAATAATTACGATGCACCCAATCCCGGCACCACCCTGGTTGGTTTCGAGCTGAAGGTACCCGCGCATACAAAAAAGTCCTTCAATGTTATTTTGGCACCGGGAAATGAGAAAATGGAGGTTAAAAATATTAACTTAACGGCTTTAAACGAATGGTAAAGCAAATAAAGTATTATACAATCCTCCTGTGGATATTTATACCCGCAATCGTAAAATCGCAAATAAAACTTCCCAGGCTTATCAGCAACGGAATGGTATTGCAACGCGATCAAAAAGTAAATATATGGGGATGGGCCTCACCCGGAGAAAAGATCACAATCAGCTTTAATAATCATATAGTACATACAACCTGTTCTGAGAATAAAAAATGGCTGGTTACTCTACCTCCGATGAAAGCAGGAGGTCCTTTTGATATGATTATTAAGGGCAAGAACAGCGTTGTGGTCAAAGACATCCTGTTAGGTGATGTATGGCTTTGTTCAGGCCAATCCAATATGAATTTCGAGCTATACAAAGCCCGCGAGCTGTACACTAAGGAGATCGAAGCTGCTGGAAATAACCAGATCAGGGAATTTTCGGTAAAACTGCCTTCTAGTTTTGCAAAACGGGATGATGTAGAAGGAACGTGGAAACCAGCTAATCCGGGCAACGTTCTGAATTTTAGTGCAGTGGGCTATTTCTTTGCATTGAGCCTTCATAAAAAACATAAAGTTCCCGTCGGAATCATTCATTCCAGTTATTCGGGAACACCTGCAGAGGCCTGGATAAGCGAAGAAGGGCTGAAAAACTTTCCTCATTACCTTGAAAAAGCTGCCACATTTAAGGATACAGCATACGCCAATGCTGCCGTTTCGAAAGATAAACAAACCACCAGTGAATGGTTTGCAGCAATAGAACAGCATGATAAGGGACTAAAAGGCAAGGAAGCGTTGTGGGCGCAACCCTTTGCCGATACTTCAGGCTGGAGACCAATCGTCTTTCCCGGCTACTGGGAAGACCAGGGTATTGATGGTATCGATGGCGCAGTATGGGTCAAAAAAACAGTAAATGTGCCGGCGTCAATGATCGGGCAGCCGGTTTATCTGGAGCTCGGATTAATAGACGACATAGATATCACATACGTCAACGGGCAAAAAGTAGGTTCTAAAGACAATAAGTACCTGGCACGTCGTTATGAAATACCATCCCATTTGCTAAAGGAAGGAAGAAACACCCTCACCATCAGGATCATTGATAAAGAGGGCCGGGGAGGTATTGTTCCCGGCAAGAAATACAGATTTACAAATGGAAAAACAAGCATTGATCTTTCCGGAACATGGTACTATAAAACAGGTTATGCATTACCGGAACTTCCGGTATCCCGTTTCGTACGGATGGATTATATGCCAACGATCATGTACCATAGTAGGATAGAACCGATCATTGGATACACGATAAAAGGAGTAGCCTGGTACCAGGGTGAAGGAAATTCAGGTAAAGCCATTGAATACAGAAGCCTGCTGCCAGCGTTGATCGCCGACTGGCGAAAGAGATGGGGACAAGGCGATTTTCCATTCCTTATCGTTCAGCTGGCAAATTACATGGACCCTCCGCAGGTACCCCAGGAAAGCAGGTGGGCAATGCTGAGAGAATCGCAGGCAAAAGTAGCAGACTCGATACCAAACTGCGGACTGGCAGTTGCTATCGACATTGGCGATGCAAACGACCTTCACCCTTTAAACAAGAAAGAGGTTGGAAACCGGCTCGCCCTTATCGCGCAAAAAGTGGCTTACCGCGACCTGAAAGCCGTGTATCCGGTGCCCCAATACGAATCTGCCACTTTCAATGGGAGCAAGGTTATTATCTCTTTCAAACATACAGGCAGCGGTTTGACAGCAAAAAACGGGGCGCTGAAGCACTTTGCTATAGCCGGCGAAGATCGTAAATTCCGTTGGGCCGAAGCAGAGATCAAAAATGGAAAGGTAGTAGTTTGGAGTAAAGACATTGCAAAACCAGTAGCCGTAAGATATGCATGGGCCGACAACCCCGCCGGTTGTAACCTGTATACTAAAGAGGGTTTACCGGCAGCACCTTTCAGAACAGACAAATGGTGAGCTCAATCACATCTTTTTAAACAGCATTTTCGTAGTTTTGAAGCTTCAATATTTTAGCTTTTATGCAGAAAAAGATCATGCTTTTGGGCTCTGGAGAGCTGGGTAAAGAATTCGTAATAGCAGCCCAAAGGCTCGGCCAACACATCATAGCAGTAGATTCTTACGACGATGCCCCTGCACAACAGGTGGCCGACGAAAGGGAGGTGATCAATATGCTGGATGGCGCCGAACTGGATCGCATCGTAGCTAAGCACAAACCCGACATCATTGTGCCCGAGATAGAGGCCATAAGAACGGAGCGTTTTTATGATTACGAAAAACAGGGCATCCGCGTCGTACCAAGTGCTAAAGCAGCCAATTTTACAATGAACCGGAAGGCCATCAGGGATCTCGCAGCAAAAGAGCTCGGCCTGCGTACAGCCGACTATCGCTACGCAAACAACCTCGAAGAGCTTCAGGCAGCAGTAAAAGCCGTAGGCATGCCTTGCGTGGTAAAGCCACTTATGTCTTCTTCCGGCAAGGGACAGTCGGTAATCAGGAATGAAGCCGACATTGAAAAAGCATGGGAGTATGCACAACATGGCAAGCGCGGCGACCAGACCGAAGTAATCGCAGAGGCTTTTGTGAAGTTCAACTCTGAGATAACCTTACTTACAGTAACCCAGGATAGCGGTATTACCCTATTTTGCCTGCCTATAGGCCACCGGCAGGAGAATGGCGACTACAGGGAAAGCTGGCAACCCGCAGCTATAAGTCCCGAACATTTAACGGAGGCGCAGGATATGGCCGCCAAAGTAACCCGCGCACTTACGGGAGCAGGTATTTGGGGCGTTGAATTCTTCCTCGCCGATGAAGGAGTATATTTCTCAGAACTGTCGCCAAGGCCGCACGATACCGGCATGGTAACCCTGGCAGGCACACAAAACCTGTCGGAATTTGAACTGCATGCCCGTGCCGTATTAGGCTTGCCGATTGCTGAAATAACACACGAGCGAAATGGCGCAAGCGCCGTAATTCTGGCCGATACCGAAGGCAGCGAGCCGGTGTTTACCGGCGTGGAACAAGTGTTGGCGCAACCAAAAGCCGACATCCGCCTGTTCGGCAAACCTATAGCCAGGCCTCAACGCCGTATGGGGGTGGTGCTTACTTATGATGGCACCGGCACCAATGTAGATTCAATAAAAGATCGTGCAGCAGAACTCGCACAACTGGTAAAGGTAGTAACCCAGGTTCATTAAGTTTCTATTTTCCGCCATTCATGCTTGGGAACAGGGAAGTGGAAATCAAAATCTGCAGCGCCTGTTCCTTTGAAAATCCAACTTCAATGAGTGCATCGTAGTAATCTTTGTTTATTTGAGCCAGTTCCTTTAATTTTTTTGGCTGTTTCAAATAGTTCAGGTAAGAATCAATCGTGGCTTTATACATCTCCGCAAATCCCCTTACCATATCACCAGGAGGAGGGGGCGGAGTTAGAACAACCTCCGTCTCTATTCTTCTTTCTGTGAAGTGCGGTTTTTGGCTATCAGAAGTTCTTTTTTTATTCAAATTTACCCCGTAAAAGTTGAAATCATATTGTCCACCCGACTCAACTTCTATTAGGTCAAATTCCTTTACCTTTTTTGGAAGGGGCTCAAAATAAACCTTGAAAGCATGCTTCTGCTCCCCGGGAGCAAAATTATACTGACCGGGAACCAGCGGTATATCCTCAGATTTAACATAATTTAACTTCTTGCCGGTATTCGTTCTGATGAAAATAGCAGGGTCGAGCCTTATCCATCCATTGTTGTTTAAATGTTCGAAGCTTACAATCGTATTTTGCTTGGTCACTTCAACTTTGGTTATAAAGCAAATTCGGTCCCCAACGCTCTCCACGTAAGGGTCAACGTATGTTTGAGCAAAGCCGAAGCTGCAAAGAATGGAGATTAGAGAGGTTAAAATAAGTTTAGCTTTCATTGTTCTTCTTTTAATATTATGACTTCATGATATAAGATCCTGCTACTCCTCTTTGCTTACCACAACGTTTACTACGGTTTGCCAGTTCTGTATAACCTGATCGTAAAATGGCTCATCAGCCGATCCCCCCTTCCAAATAACATAGGTCTTCTTATGATCTGGCCAGGTATAGCTCCTCGCTGTTTGCAGTGCAGCTGTTGTGATTCCTGTTAACACTCTTGTCAGGTCAAAATTAAAAATCACGTTATATTTACCTGACGGATCTATTGCGATTTCTGTAACAGTGAGATTCGCTTCAAACGGATAAGAACTTCCCACCATAATGCTATCCTTCCCTCCTTCAGTATTTGTAAATGTACCTTTAAAGTCAAAAGCCATTTCCGACCTCGGCGACTTCTTAAAAAACATTTTGATCTTTACATCTCTATAAGAACCCGCAGGCAATTTGATTATACCAGCTAACGCATCTGCACTAAAAATGTCCAGTTTCTTTTCTATTGTAATTGTGGTATCAAGCAAACTATTGCTCTTCCCGGAAAAAGCAATTTTTTCTACGTAAACAGATGCGGAAGACCAGCCAACAGATACCTGACCTCCAACGGTATCAGATTTAACCGAGGCCGTTTTGCTATGTGAACCAAAAGCTTTTGCAAAATAGGAGACATCGCCATACCCCGAAGTTATCTTTTCAGAGGGATTATCTTTTTTGCAGGATATAATTGCGGATGTTGCCAGAAGTGCGCCAAGGCAACATATCAATAATAACGATTTAGGTCGCATATGATTTAGCTTGTGGGTTTAAATTTCAGTATAAATATACGAAAACTTTCAAGCTGCAACATTATTTTTATAATCGATATGGAACAGGTTTTAACCGCCAATCCTATCCCATATCTGTCAGAAATAAGATCTCCCGCCATTATCTCATTATCCGGTTATTTTCAGCGACCGGACCAACCCGTCAATGAATTCGAAATGATAATTCAGAACAATCGGACTTCCTTCAAAATCGCCAGAAATATCCGCCGTTAAAATGCTTTCTGGACCTTTCTCTACAAAGCTGATTGGCTTCATTACACTCTTATACTTCTCATTAGCGTTAGATATCCAAAGCTTGATCTCTGCTCTTCCTGTGTACGTCTGGCCCTCATCAAACACTACGGCATCTTCGGTAAAACAATTTGTATAAGCAACGCTATCATAATTGTCCTGTGCCTTAACTAAATCTGCTACTACTTTTGGTAAATTCATATTCTTCTTTTTTGTTTAATGATACATACTCTTCTTTTATTGCGAATCTTAAATTGTTGGGATAGTGCCGCCGTCGATTACATATTCCGCACCGGTCAGATAATTTGCCCTTGGCGAGACCAAAAATCCAACTAATTCGGCCACCTCTTCAGGTTGTGCAGGCCTGCCATACGGAATTCCTCCTAAGCCGTCCATCACGCTTTTTGTAGCCTCTTCAACGGTTACGTTTGAGCTTTGCGCAATGCGCTCCATCATTCTGGTGGAAGATGCAGTCATAATCCAACCTGGCGAAACCGTTAAAACCCTTACACCTTTTGGTGAAACTTCATTTGACAGACCTTTACTGTAATTGATCAAACCGGCTTTAGCAGCTGCATACGGCAAAGTAGAATCGTACAATGGCAATTTTCCCTGAATAGAAGCTATGTGAATGATAACGCCCTGGCCCCGTTCAAGCATTTGCGGCAGGAACTGTCTGTCTAAACGTACAGGAGCAAGTAAATTGGATTGAATAGTCATTTCCCAATCTTCATCGCTCAAAACCGCAAAACCACCACCCTGCGTTTCAGAACCGCCTAAGTTATTTACCAAAATATCCAGCCTTCCATATTTTGCTAAAGCCCCACCGGCCACTTTTTTTGCTCCGCTAGGCTTACTCAAATCAGCCGGAATAAAATGCATAGCTTCATTAAGCTCGTCGGGGGCATTTCTTGCCGTAATGATCACCGTTGCGCCTGCCGCCAATAATCTTTGGGCAATAGCTCTGCCTGCACCTTTTGTGCCTCCTGTTACTAAAGCTATTTTCCCTGATAGCTCATCGCTGTAATTAAATTCCTTATTCATTTTACAATTTCCTCTGAGCAAATTTCAGTGGTATATTCACTTCAAACAAGTACGGAAAATCGAATTGCATAGGGATAAATTCTTCCCCTATTGCACATTCTGAACAATGGGAATACCTTTGCAATATGTATGAAAGAAAGATTCCGTTAAGCTTAAATTGCGGTCTTGATCTGATCGGTGAGGTACTTTACGGCAAATGGAAAATCCGCTTGCTGTGGTTTATTAATGAGGGCCATAAACGTCCAAGTGAGCTGCAGCGCAAAATCCCCGACGCTTCACGCAGAGTATTGAACATACAACTAAAAGAATTGGAAGGACACGAATTGGTCGTCAAAAAGATTTATCCCGTTGTTCCACCAAAAGTAGAATATACCCTTACCGAATTTGGCAAAACGCTAATTCCCGTGATTGCCGCACTCGGACAATGGGGCGATGAGAACGAAGAACGTTTAAGGAATGTAATTTTAAATTGCCAGCAAAATCCGGAAAGCCCCATAATTTAGCTGAATTAATGACAACATGCCCGCCGAGACGTCGCGTAGCTGACCGGTTTCCGCATTAAGCGCCGGCGTAGGTTTTGCCGTACACGAACGGGTGGAAAGTGTACCGCCCCTTACAGCCACTACGACAAGCTGACTACCCGTCATCTTCGCTTCGGCGGACATGCGTCAAATATTTTAAAATTCGATCTTCAAAAAACTAATAAACTGCCACTTGAACTTTGTAAAATCAAAAACCAGGCCAATAGCAAGCCCGCAAATCAACCTAAATAGCTTTCCTGACACCAATCAATAGGAGGTAACATTGCCCTCGCGTCAAAGGAGTATTACTAATGCCCATAATATGGGCAATAACATTACCTTTATTTTCAGACATTTGACCATGATTTTCAGAGAAGCAACAGTAGACGACATTAAACAAATACAGATTGTAAGGAATTCAGTCAAAGAAAACGCATTGTCTGATCCCAATTTAGTAACTGATCAAGACTGCAACGTCTTTATGTTCCAAAGAGGCAAAGGCTGGGTATGCGAAATTGACAATACAGTTGTGGGGTTCGCAATTGCCGATCTGGTTAACAACAATATCTGGGCATTATTCCTCCATCCAAATCATGAGCACAAGGGCATCGGAAGAAAACTCCATGATATGATGCTCGACTGGTATTTCTCAAAGCAGGACAACGTTTGGCTCGGCACAGCTCCCGGCACAAGAGCAGAATTATTCTATCAAAAATCAGGCTGGCGCAAAGCTGGTATGTATGGCAAGGAAACCAAATTTGAAATGACGGCAGAAGAATGGAAATCTATTAAGCAAACCCGCAAAACGATGATATTGGGTATCTAACTATTTTAATTTATTTTTATGCCAAATAATCAACTCATGCTCAAAAATACATTCACCCTGGCCTTCTTTGCACTGTTTTGTTTTGCAGCAACAGCACAGCCAACTTCAACCAATACCACTACAGCGGGACAGACGTCCCAGCGCAGACGCGTCGGACCTCACCCTTACACCATAACTATTTTAAATAAAACAAAGGTTAAACTAGACACGGTGAAAGTAGATGCGGCATTCCAGGCAACCTATCCGGCTTTTGCAGTAGCGGATGGTTATCGCACCAAAAGGGAGGTAACCATGCGGGTTATTGATACGGCAAAAAAGTTCACGATAAGCGCCAAACCCGGTGAAATCGTAGTAAACAGCCGGTGGATTAAGAAGAAAGATAACATCAACAGATTCCAGGCTCACCTGCAGGAAGCGCTTCATAAAAACTGGACGTCAGTTGATACGGTTAAACAGGGTGATTATCAATTGGTATTTATAAACAAAAACTCAAACTTCAACCCCGTAATTCAGAAGGAACTCATTGAAACCTATTTCAAGGTTTTCCCCGTACTTGTCAGTACGTTTAATGATAAAACCACCCATGAGGTTATATTTGTGACCGACACTGCATATAAAGGGGTCGCCGAAGCCAGCGGAAACCGTATTTTATTCAGCACTACTTATATGAATGCGCATCCAACGGATATTGATATTGTCACACACGAAGGGATGCACCTTGTGCAAGGTTACGGTTACGGATCAGGACCAGTTTGGTTAACCGAGGGAATAGCTGATTTTATACGTTATAAATATGGCGTTGATAATATTGGCTCCAAATGGTCACTACCAGCATTTACAGCGCAGCACAACGAGAAAAAATACGAGAACAGCTACCGCATAACCGCACGCTTTTTTGAATGGATTGATCAAAAAGTTAAACCGGGAATGATCATACAATTAGATAAAGAATTGAGAAACCACACCTACAATCAGGATACGTGGGTAAGGTTATCAGGAAAAACAATTGACGAGCTTTGGGACGACTATGCGAAAAACCCTGAATTAACGCTTAAATACAGCGGGAAGGAGAGAATCTGATTTACATCAGTAGATGTTTAAGCCTTGCTTAACCAGAAAACAAGCCAGTATACCGTCTTCATCAGTTTCAAATTCAGGAGCAGGCGAGTCATCTATTGTACTTGCTCTTGTATTCCAACGGACTGATACCGGTTACTTTTCTGAATACTTCCCGGAAAGCCTTAACATCAGAATAACCTACCTCGTACATCACTTCATTAACTGTTTTACGATTGTTTTCAAACGCCCGTTTTGCCCACTCTACCCTTGCCCTCTGCAAATATTCGAGAGGGGTATTGCCTGTGGCTTTAATAAATCTTCTGTCAAAGTTACGTCTGCCAACAGCAAACCTGGCGGATAAATGCTCAATCGCTATTTTCTCATGAAGGTTGCTTTCAATATATGACTGCGCTTCTTTTACCATGTCGTCATCGTGCTGTTTCTGACCCTTAAAGATTATAAATTCCTGCTGGCTCTGCCTCCCTATTTCAATTTGAAACACTTTGGAACAGTAAATGGCAGTCTGCCTGTCAAAATATTTTTCTACAAGGTAAATGAGCAAGTTCAGAAAAGAATACGCGCCGCCATTTGTATAGATTCCCTTTTCGTCGGTAATTAACTTGTCTGGCTGCAAATTCACTTTAGGAAACTCCATCCTGAAATTATCTGCAGCAATCCAATGTGTAGAACAGCTCTTACCGTCTAATAAACCTGCCGATGCCAGAAGATATGCGCCTGTACACACACTGGCTATCTCGGCTCCATTTCTATATTGCTGGGCAATCCAGGTAATCAGATCCTGGTTTTCCTGGATCGCCCTTTTATAATTATGGTTTAACGACGGTATAATCACAAAATCTGTTTTTTCTAAAGCCGAAATATTGGTATGAGGTTTTACTGCAAAAAGGCCTTCATAAAACTCCACTTTTTCGCAGCTTCCAGCCAGTTCCACCTTAAATACCGGCGGTCTGTTACCGGCCTTCCAAAATTCATTTGCCCGGGTTAATATCTTATAAGCGCCCACAATACTGCTGAGGTTATTCTCGCCATTGGGCACCAATATAGTAAGGTGTTTCATGTCATTTTTTTCTAAAGGTACATAAACAACCTGTCCAAATCAACCCGTCATAATGTCCATTTTGCACCCCTATAGCCAGAAATTGAGACGATACCTTTGTAATGTGACAATGAAAGTTAATTACCATGATAAAACTTTGTATGTATTGCTTTTAACCATTTCCAGCCTCGTTTTATTTAACAATAAAAAAAATACACCGATGACAACATTTGATTTTACAACAACCTTATTGGTAGACCAAACGCCCACTGAAGTGTTTAATGCTATTAATAGCGTACCCCTGTGGTGGTCCGAAGATTTTAAAGGTCATTCGCAAGCGTTAGAAGATGAGTTTGAAGTGCGTTTTGGCGATGTACACTATTCTAAACAAAAGTTAGTTGAAGTAGTGCCCGGCAAAAAGATAGTTTGGCTTGTTACAGTGAGCCATTTGAGTTTTCTTAAAAACAAGACGGAATGGACAGGAACAAAGATCATCTTTGAAATTGAGCCAGCAGGCAAGAAGACGCAGATACGCTTTACCCATCAGGGACTGTCCCCGCAGGTGGAATGTTATAAGGACTGCACAAGCGGCTGGGAACAATTTCTGCACAGTAGCTTAATCCCTTTAATTACCGCCGGAAAAGGTAATCCCAACGTACTCAACAAGGAAATCAAGGAAAAAACCGCCACGGCTGCGAAAAATTACACTACATCCTTTACGGTAACCAAAAGCGCCAAAGAAGTGTTTGATGCTGTTACAAATGTTCGCGGATGGTGGTCAGAAGAAATTGAAGGCGATACGAAGAAACTTGATTCCGAATTTAAGTATCACTATAAAGATGTTCACTCATGCACCATGAGAATAGTAGAGTTTGTACCCGGCAGGAAAGTAGTGTGGCTGGTTACCGCCAACCATTTTAATTTTACCGACGACAAAACCGAATGGATAGGCACAAAAATCAGTTTTGAAATCACTGAAAAGGATAGCAAAACACAGTTGTGCTTTACGCATATTGGCCTGATTCCAGAATATGAATGTTACGAAATTTGCAGAAATGCATGGACCGATTATATCAACACAAGCCTATTCAACCTTATCACTACAGGAAAAGGAAAACCTAACTTAAAAATGTAAAAGTATCGGTATGGCTGCCAAGGCCCGGCAGCAGACATCTTTGATAAATCTTCAGTGTCATTAAGAATCACATCTGGGCAGGCTTCAGAATAAATTATAAACCCGGCTATGCCGGGTTTTGCCAGGAGTTCCACCTCCTAATTCTTACTTCAGAAAAACAGGAGATGGCAGGGTACTCTGGCAATGCATGGCCGTTTTTTTATACTACCGGCATCAGGCCGCCATCAACCAGGTAGTTTGTCCCTGTAAGGTACCTCGCCTCATCAGAGGCCAAAAATCCTACAAGATTTGCAACTTCTTCAGGTTCTGCCATCCTGCCCAGGGGTAGGTTCCCAACTTTTTCTACTAATGTTTTAGCAGCCTCATCCGTTGAAATGTTCATGGCTTCCGCCATATTGTCGATGAACTCCTCCATCAAAGGCGTTCTAACCACTCCCGGCGAAACAGTCAGCACGCGTATGCCCTTCGGGCCAAGTTCACCGGACAGACCTTTGCTGTAGGCATTAAGCGCAGCCTTAGCAGCCGAGTACGGTATCGTTATGTCCCATAAAGGCAGCATAGCGGCGCCCGAAGAAATATTTATAATTACTCCGCTTTTTTGGGCAACCATTGACGGCAGTAAGGCCTTGTTAATACGGACTGCCGACATCAGGTTCAACTGAAATTCATGATTCCAATCTTCATCAGACAATGTACTGTAGCCTCCATTAGGGCTTGTGTTAGCACCAGCGTTATTTATAATGATATCTACCCGGCCATACTTTTCAAGTAAATTTGCTGACACAGTCAATGCACCATCCGGCGTCGAAAGATCAGCTGCGATAAAATAGTGATCATTTTCACCATCTTTTGGTGCAGTTCTGGCTGTAATTACAACCGTGGCACCTGCCCGATGTAATGTATCGGCAATAGCCTTTCCGATACCTTTAGTTCCACCTGTAACCAAGGCAATTTTTTCATTTAGTGAGTAACTCATAATTATTGTATTTGATTATAATTTATTTTAAAGCGATTGATTTAAAATGAGGTAAATTTTTTTACTGTTTTAATTGCCGGATAGATAAGCCAGCCATTTTGAGGATACGCTGACCATCCTTATGCATAATAAAAGAATTATACCACCCGGTAAACAAGCTATCCAAATAATCAGCTATTATATCAGCGTCTTCATGAGCTGCAATCTCGCCAGCCTCCTGTGCGTTCTCAACCATACGTTTTATAAACTGATGAACATGATCATTATACTCATTGATCGCTTTCTGCACTTCAGGGTCACAGCCTTCAGTTTCAAAAGTTGCCTTTACACACAGGCAACTGTTTGGCTCTGATACAATCGTTTTGGCCGCGTCATTTATAAAACTCTCCAGGGCTGCAAAAGGCGAATCAAAATTAGCTACACGTTTTTGCGCGGACTGTATCCGGCCATTAGTATAATGCCTGATACATCTGATAAATAATTCATGTTTATCGCCTATACTATTATACAGGCTACTGATGTTTATCTGCATGGCATCAGTCAGGTCACGCATCGAAGTAGCTGCATAGCCCTTTCTCCAGAAAACTTCCATTGCTTTCTGAATTACCTCGTCTTCATTGAATTCCAGATTCCTTGCCATTGGGACAAAGATAGCATTATTTTAAATCGATTGATTTAAAATAATGCTATCTGATTGTAATTTTACGTCACCTTAGAGTTTATTTATACCACTTAAGTAATGTCCCGTCCGTCGCCCCGAGTAAAATTGGCCAGTCTTTTAATTGATGCACATGGATATTAACTGCACTTATGCGGATAATAATATAAACATCGTTGGCTTTAAAGGAGAGTTAGTGATTGTATTCATTGTATTTGAAATAACAGCCATCTCACTTAATGGGTGAGATAGGTGTTATCGACAAAGTTATTAATTATGCACCAGCTTTGATGATTGTTTCATTGGTTGCCATTGCAATATAGTTTGAAGTATCAAAAAATTTGGGCTCATCGGGATGCACCTTTGTTAAATAATTTTCCGATGTGAAGAAAGCGTTGAAATCATCGAACGAGTCAAACGAGATTTCTACTACAGCATCATATAAAGGCTTAGGAAAACCTTCAGCTACTATAGGGTGGTTAACTACATACTTTCTAACGTAAAGTTCTACCTCAGGGATGGAACAGAATAAAGGAGCGTGGTGATTTTTGTGATAATCCACAAATTCTTCAAGGCTCATGCCTGGCAGTTTTTGCACTAAAAACGTAAATTTGATCATTGTCTTTTTATAATCGCAAGGCAGCTATACATTGTATTACCGCTTTTTGATCTCATAGCCTAAATCCGATTTTCAATTTACCAATTCCATTACCCTTATTATGATTCTTCCTGTATATTTGAGTTATATCCTATATCTCATAAAAGAACCAATAAACCGACATGAAAAAACAACTGCTGTTACCATTACTACTTTTAGGACAGATCGCTTTAGGTCAGACAAACGAATTGATAAAAGTGGCAGGCACAAAATGCAGTTTAATTCCGCCATCTGGTTTTGTGACTGCATCAGTAAACGGAATTTATCCGGAAGAGTCGAAAACGATTGAAGGAAAAATAAAAGACGCGTTACTGTCCACCGTATATGATAGTGCTCAGAACGATGATCCACTAAGTGCCGCAACATTTTCAATAGACGTTACCAATACTGATTTTAAACTTATAAAGTATATATCGGGCAGTCTCATTTACTCTACAGACGGAAAGATCCCAACCGACAAGCCAACTTTAATTCTGGGCCACTCTATTGCCAAAGTTGCAGTTGATAATCAAAAAGAATACGCCGAAAAAAGACTTAAAAAGCTCCCCGGCGGAGAACGCCTCATTCTGAAGATAATTAAAGAAATAACTATAGACAATCTTAAAGGCTACGAAATTATTGCAGGCGGAAAAACCAAAGAAGATAAAACCGAGATAATTTATCAGGTCATGCTGTTTGACGGCAAGGGCGACTATTATTTGATAGTTGGAACAACAAGGGAGGATACAGCACAAAATATCAAAACGTTTAAAAGCATAGCAAGAACATTTAAGCGAAAATAGAGAAAGGTTCTGTATGTGCCTGAACTTAGAAAGCAGCCTTCTCTCCTTTACGAGAACTAATGAGTCTTTGTGAATAGATCATCACCAAACACACCCGGCACCGAGAAACTTCAAACTCATACCATTATGGGCAAAATAGTTTTTGCAGCTATACTTTGTTTATTATCATCATGTAAGTCTGCCTCACGGTATACGTATGATGAGCAAAAATATAACCTCATAATTGAGTATAACCCCTGGATAAAAATTGACCTTAATAATAGAGTGGCGATAATGGAATTTCATGACTTCAAGTCGGTCGATACTCTTGACTTGACGACAGCAAGTATAGACGCCATAAAAAGTTCTTTTGAAAAGAATAGAATTGGCATTATCCACGGAGATGTAAGCTACGGTGATCCTTTAGAGCTTCCTGCATGGGGGCTGAAAGTTAAGATTTTTAGGGCTGAGAAATTGCAGGCATACTTATCCATATTTAACGAAATCCATTTCAATAATAGTCCTGTATCTGATGGTGATAAACATGCGTTTCGTTTTAAAGACGAAATATATCGTGTTTTGGAAAAAAGCAAAAAGTTCAAAGCAGTAAAAGAGAAATGTAGGGAACAACAAAAGAAAAGTAATGAATATCTGATGTGATTGCAGTGTGGTAAAGGGCTGCCAGGTGGCTTGAATGGTCTGGCTGCCGGCTGGGTTAGATGGGTTTAATGGACAGAGACAGCAAAGAAATATTTTACAAAAAGCTGGGATATAAATTCTTGGAACCCCGAAGGGCTCTATCAGGCCATTAAAAACAAACACTTTCTGATAAATTGCCTAATTTTACAAAAGAGGCAGAAGATCTGGAAACAGATGTCGAAAAATGGACATACCTGTTAAAGAATATGAGCCGTTTAGATCAGATCCCGGTCTATCTGAACAAGCGGATATTTCAGCGGATTTTCCAGATAGCAGAAATAAGTAACTTAACACCGGAGGAGCAAACCATGTACGAAGCAAGTTTAAAAGATAAGTGGGATTACGAAAACGTTCTTGCCACTGCAATGAGAGAGAGTAAGCTAGAAGGTAAACTTGAAGGCGAGCGGAAGGGTGAACTTAAAGCAAAACTCGAAACTGCCCGCGAATGAAAGCTGCAGGACTGTCGATATCGCAGATTGCACAGTTCACCAAGCTCTCAGTCGAAGAGATCAATAAGCTATAATTATTAAGATTCAGCAATAACTCACAAGCCCGCCTACGCCGGGCTTTGTTGTTTTTAAGCATAGGCTCCGGCTTTGCTGAATGAGAACTTCCCCTTACCGGAACCCATAACAATGATAGATTTCCGGGATGCAGTACTTCAGTTTGCAGTGCGGGCCACATCATGTATTCCCTCGATAGTCTCATACACCATGCTAAAACAAGGATGGCTTACAACAAATAACAAACGCCTGGCTCTACTAAAAGAACCAGGCGTTTTAAGTTTATTCAATTCGAACGGCTAACGAGAGTACTTCACGTTCACATTTGAGTGATTTTCAACATTCCTTTGCTTCTCAAAAGCAAAGGAAATAATCGCCTTTTGCATTTTACTGTCGAGATATTTACCTATAATTGAAAACTTTTCCTTAGGAATCTTCTAAAACCTTAAATAGTTTCATTTTTCGCTACCTTAAAACCACCTTTTCATTTGAGGCTGTTACCAAACAAGAACAGAAACTGTTCAATATTTTCTGCGGGAGTATTGAAGGACAAAGCAAGTTCATTCATTGTTCTTAAACAGGCAGGGTAATAATCCACAGCAAAGAAAAATACATGAGCTTCTATTAAGGTCCAGTGTCATTATAACGACTTACGATCTTTTTTTATGTACTCTTATGCAAGACTTTCTCCTATTAATAGGTGGGTACTTAGAACAATCCTGTTCCATAGGTTGATGGTAGTAACTGCCATTATAATATCTGCAATTTGGGTTTCGCTAAAAAATTGTAAGGCTTTTGTGTAGGTTTCATCTGTTAATCCTTTTTGTTGGATTAACGTTATCTCTTCCGTTACTGCCAACACTACTTTTTCTTCTTCCGTAAAAACACCTTCAACTTCTTTCCAAGCACTTAGCAAGAAAATACGTTGATTGGTTTCACCACTTTTAATTGCGTCTTGAGTGTGAATATTAATACAAAACGCACACCCGTTTATTTGTGAAGCACGGATTTTGATGAGTTCTTTGGTAGTTTTGGAGATAGAACACTGTGATAAATAGGTTTCTAAACCAATAATTGCTTTCAGAGCATTTGGAGCTACTGCTTTAATGTTAAACCGTTTTTGCATTGTACTTCTTTTAAAATTGTTCACTACAAAATTGAAAAATGCTAAAACGGAAAAACTTAAACTGGTTTAAGAAATGCCCCTCTTACGGATCTCGCTTAAATATTCGGGGGTAAATCCTAAATATGATGCGATTAAGTACTGGGGAACACGCTGTACAAATTCAGGATGATTCCTAACAGCCTGGAAATAAAATGCTTCTTTCGAAAACGTAAAAAGATATTGAATACGCCTTTGAGCCGCTGCATAAGCCCGCTGGTAGACAAAACGGAAATACCGTTCCATTATCGGAAATGCCGTTAATAATTTTTCTTGATTGTCCTGTGATATATAAAGTATTGTTGATTGCTCTACGGCTTGAATATAAAAATCTGAAGGGATTTTATTTTCGTAGGCAAAGTTGTCAGTAAGCCACCAGGTTTCTATCGCAAATTCGGTTGTTTGTTCAGTCCCTTTCTCGTTGATGAAAAACTTCCGTAGCAACCCTTTTAATACAAAGTAATGGTGTTTGCAAATTTGGCCCTCCTCTAATAAGTTTTCTTTTTTAGCTACATCTTTGGTATCAAAGAATTTTTTTATCTCTTCAAATTCCTCATCAGAAATTTGTGCGAATTTTTCTATATGGTCTTTTAGAATATTCAACATTAGGTTTAAAAGAGTTTTGTTTTTTTAGATTACAGGTACCGAATAGCCTACACATACCCGTATTCCACTCTTCGAAGATAACATATTTAAGTATCGATTAAATGCGTTTCCATAGTTAGGGACATATGGTTCAAAAAGTCATTCACTTTTTGAACCATATCTAATTATATTAGAATGGAGATTCCGGAGATGCTGGTTCTTCGTATCCGTGTCCCGTAAGTAGGTTCCCGGAAGCCGGCATTCCGGTGCTATCCCTTCATTACTGGATTTATGTAAAAGAAAAAGAAAGCAAGACAAAAAAGAGGGATACCCTCTTTTGTTCGCCTGCAGGTGAAAGAAGATCAGACCCCACATCTGGATATCACCCTTGAACTGCCCCGGGATATACGGATTATCCTTCAGGGACAGGTGAGTGCTGAATATATCAAAAGTCTTCTTGCATGAGCCCTTACGGGAACCCGCAACCACCCTTCCCCGCCTCTCAGTATCTTTGCCCTATAGAACCAACAAAATGATGAATTTCTGAATGTAGCACTTCAATTTACGGCGTGAGCAGAAAAGCAGTGTAAAACTTTTCTTCCCTCTGCCTCTTGCAAAGCATCGTCCCCATCCTTACATTTACATAAACCTTCAAACGCTATTTTCCTTTCCCTGATACCGGTAAAAGGGTCGGCCATCGAAATCAAAGTAGTAGTCGGCACGATTTCGTTACTGTTGTGGAATATTCAAGAATATAATGAAAGTACTGTTATTCTCCTTAAATACATAAGTGCCTGGTAACATGAAAATAAGATATTATATCCTTATTATATTTTATGTGTTCTGTCTTTCATCTTTCAATATAGGAATGCAGATTAAGGACTACCTATATCATCTAAGTCAGTTTGATACCTTAACGAGTAGTTTCAGCTTCATCTTTGAGGGATTTATTCAAATGATTTACTTGTTGTTACTATTGTGGCTGGCTGTAGCATCAGGAACTTACGCCTTCGTTAAAAAAAGAATGGCAAGAGGAGATACTTCTAACACGATAATGAAAGAGTGGTTACTTGGAGCGAAGCTATCGCTGCTCTCTGTGCTAGCATTATTCATTATAGTTTCACTTATAATGTTTCTCGAACTATGAAGTTCAATATCTTTCGGGAAATCGCAATTTCCCCAAAAGTGACCCCGATCATTTCCCTGCTTCTGCAAAGCTCCTAACTTAGCTATACCAAACATTATTATTCAAGCAGAACATGGGCAGATATTTTGACCCACTGACGGACTGGTCATTCAAACGGCTGTTCGGAGGCGAGCCTGGCAAGGAGATCCTGATCGAATTTTTAAACGACCTGTTTGCCGGCGAAAAGGTGATCACCGATCTGGTATACGGTCCCGGCGAACATAACGGGCCAGCTAGCGATAAAAAGAAAGTAGTTTTCGACCTTTTTTGTACCGGGAATAAGGGTGAAAAATTCATTGTGGAGATGCAGCGCGGTCGGCAGGATTTTTTCCGGGAGCGGTCAATCTTCTATACATCCCGGGTAATCAGCGACCAACTACCGGCAGGAATGGAGCATTTCAGCTATGACATTCCCGAAGTATACCTCATCGCCATCCTGGAGTTCCGGATGGATAAGGAACCCTCAGAACAATATTTCCATAATATCTGTTTAATGGACAGAGACAGCAAAGAAATATTTTACAAAAAGCTGGGGTATAAGTTTATAGAATTGCCTAATTTTACAAAAGAGGCAGAAGATCTGGAAACAGATGTCGAAAAATGGACGTACCTGTTAAAGAATATGAGCCGTTTAGATCAGATCCCGGTCTATCTGAACAAGCGGATATTTCAGCGGATCTTCCAGATAGCAGAAATAAGTAATTTAACACCGGAGGAACAAACGATGTACGAAGCAAGTTTAAAAGATAAGTGGGATTACGAAAACGTTCTTGCCACTGCAATGAGAGAGAGTAAGCTAGAAGGTAAGCTAGAAGGTAAACTTGAAGGCAAACTTGAAGGCAGACTAGAAGGTGAGCTTAAAGCGAAACTCGAAACTGCCCGCGAAATGAAAGCTGCAGGACTGTCGATATCGCAGATCGCACAGTTCACCAAGCTTTCAATTGAGGAGATCAATAAGCTATAGCAGTAATGCGGGCCTCACAGATGGCGAAATCAGTAATTTAGCAGCCGAAGAAAAAGAGATGTCCGAAGCAAATATAAAAGACAAACCTAGTGATGATGACTTTTTTACAAGAGCCTTTGGAAACATCCCTTTCGCGAAGTGGGATTACGAAAACGTTCTTGCCACTGCAATGAGAGAGAGTAAGCTAGAAGGTAAACTTGAAGGCAGACTAGAAGGTGAGCTTAAAGCGAAACTCGAAACTGCCCGCGAAATGAAAGCTGCAGGACTGTCGATATCGCAGATTGCACAGTTCACCAAGCTTTCAATCGAAGAGATCAATAAGCTATAATTATTAATATTCAGCAATAAATCACAAGCCCGCCTACGCCGGGCTTTGTTGCTCTTAAGCC
This sequence comes from Arcticibacter tournemirensis, assembly GCF_006716645.1. Classification (NCBI taxonomy): domain Bacteria; kingdom Pseudomonadati; phylum Bacteroidota; class Sphingobacteriia; order Sphingobacteriales; family Sphingobacteriaceae; genus Arcticibacter; species Arcticibacter tournemirensis. Next base: position 203,608 of record NZ_VFPL01000001.1, read on the forward strand.
TAGACTCGCGCTTTGCAGAATGAGAAAGGAGCAAAATCTACATGGGTAAATAGTAAAAACCTTCCGGTATTGCAAATCGCAATCTCATCTCCTACATTTACATAAACCTTCACGCAATCCCCAAATGAAAAAAATACCATTCCTGCTGTTACTTTTCCCGGCATTATCCAGTTACAGCGTCGCTTACGCCCAGCAAACCGAAGGCAAACAGAATCAATTGTCAGGGAAGGTACATATAAGGATTGATGTTTCTCATATGCAGGATACATCCGGAAAATTTATGCTTATGATTGGAGGATCGGTGTTCTATCCATATATCCAAGGCAATATGCTTCTTGTTGACAAAGATCTGGAAGAGCCTAGAAGAAGCTTTTTAGCCTTTTTTCCCAAAAAGAAAATGAAGGAAAATCCGGGTAAGCCGCTTAATGAAATTGCCGCTGAGGTTTCAGACTATTTCAATTTTTTGGCTGTTCCAGGTACAAACAAAATTATTGTACAGGAGTCGGTGGCAGGCAGTGAGATTGCCGGGGGAACATGGGCACAAAAAGACTACTTCGCGTTGCTTAAGCTGAAAAACAATTTTGAAGTTCGGATAAAAGAAGAGTATGCGCCGTTGCTTAGCGAAATAAAGAACGAAAAGAAACCTTCCGTTAAAGATTCGCTCCTGTCGCTCTTTTATAGCTATGCCCGAAGAGGATTTCCTAAATATTACCGCGATACGATTCTTGGCTTTGTGAGGGACAACCCAGATTCGCCGGCCTCGCTCGTTGAACTGGAAGAATATTCGCATGAAGAAAACAAAGATCTAAAGCTATTCTCTTTTTTGTACAATAACCTCTCAGATAGGATGAAGGCACTGCCAACCGCAAAACGCATTTATGCCACGGTCGATGCCGAAACCTTTGCAGCCGATTCTCTTCTGGGCAAAATGGCACCGAACTTTAGTCAGAACAATCCAGCGGGCAAAACCGTTTCCCTAAGCGATTTTAAAGGCTATGTAACCCTGCTGGAATTCTGGGCAAGCTGGTGCGGCCCCTGCCGGGCATCCAACCCGGCTCTGGTGAAAATTTTTAATAAGTATAGCAATAAGGGTTTCAAAATCCTGGGAGTGTCTCTCGATGACAAGCGAGACCATTGGTTAAAGGCCATAAAAGACGACCATCTTACCTGGGAACATACGTCCGACCTTAAATTTTTTAATAATTCTGTTGCCGTTTTATATCACATTAACAGTATCCCATCAAATTATCTAATTGATAGTTCCGGTAAGATTGTAGCCTGTAATCTCGATGAAAAGCGCCTCACAGAACAATTGGAAAAACTGCTGAATTGATTCAAGCCTTCGCCCATGAGAACAATTATCATCTTATCTGTGCTTTTAATAAGCAGGTGCGGTCATTCTGATCAACGATTACAAATAGAGAACACTACGTCGAAAGGCGTTTACTACATTTATTCAAAGGGTTATGTATTGAATAATATTGAGCGGGTAGATCGGTTTGTAGACGCCAGAAGTAGAATGGGCGATACTTCTTATGTTAACTATTTACCTCCCAAATCTATAACCCGAATCATTGTAGATTCTCCATGGGAGGGGTATGTAGAAAGCACTCCTGGCGAGCGCATCAATTTCTTCTTTTTTTCGGCAGACACTTTGAGTCGATATACCTGGGAGGAAATTATGGAGGGCCGCCGTTATTCTAATATGCTTTCGTATAAGATTAGCGATCTAGAGCGAATGAATTGGCTGATAACCTATCCTGCGGAGAATTATAAAGTTCCTTCTGGTCGAGTTTTGTTTAACAACAAAACTCTTCTCAAGATGCTTAACGTTGATTCTACTTTTAGATAGAGGCTTAGTGGAGAAAGCGTGCACCAAAAGGAACTGAGGACTACAAAGAAAAGCTCCTCCTGGTGCACCTTATATCTGAATATGAAAAAATAGAATGGGATCTTCCTGAAGTTGATCATAAAAGCTATGAATTGAGCAAGCCTATTGAAGTACAGGTCTGGTCGGATAAAATTGAAGTCATGAGCTACCCCGGCCCTGTACCGCCCGTGGATGCACCGGATTTCCGACTTTTAAATTCGAATCAACAACTCAAACACCTATGCCAATGCCGGATATCCGTATGGTTAAGTTTCCGCCACCGACTAAAAAACATTCGAAATAGCAGTTAATTGGCATAAAGTCAACTATCCACCCGCGTGGCAGGGGTAGATGTGCGCAGACAAATAATACAATGCATAGAAGCTAACGGAACATCCTATATAAAACACATGCTTATTTTCGTCGACTGAAATGGGGGAATCCGTAACTCCTTCTCCTGTGCCTTTGTATCTTTGCCCTATAGACCCAATAACACAACTGACACTCTCGAAGGCTGGGAGATCAACGAGTATTTTCCTCCGGTTTCCTCTAATGTGCTGCAATTGCTCTGATGAACATTATAATATACTCGTCATTAGCTATATTTAATAAATTTGATTCATGTCCACTTATATTGATGAGATTAAGCAAATACTGGCTTCCGCCCGGCAAAATGCCTATACCGCAGTAAATAAGGCTATGGTCGAGGCCTAATGATTAATTGGGAAGCGTATTGTAGAGGAGGAACAGCATGGAGCAGATCGTGCCGTTTACGGAGAAAGGATTTTAAAGCAAAACTTTCGCCAGTTCTATTTAACATATCGATATGATAAGAAAGAGGGTGTCCAAAAAGTAAGGACACCCTTTTTTGTTTTCCCATTAATTCGTAAATTAATGGTGCTAATGAAAACAAGATCAAATGTACATTTTAAGGCGTTAACCTCGCAGCAGGTTGTGCTTTTTCCCTCGAACATAGGGGATCGGATTCCATCAGATCATCCTGTCCGTATTGTTAACCAAGTTGTTGAATCACTTAATATCGATGATATTCTTTCAGGATATAAAGGCGGCGGTACCAGCAGCTTTCATCCCAGAATGCTAATTAAAGTACTTTTCTACAGTTACTTCTGTAATATTTATTCTTGTCGAAAGATGGCTCAGGCCCTGCAGGAAAATATCCACTTCATGTGGCTATCAGGCAACAGTACCCCTGATTTCCGCACTATTAACGATTTTCGTGGTAAGCGGTTAAAGGATAAGATCCAGCATCTGTTTGCAGAACTGGTCCGTTTGATGGCTGATCTTGGCTATGTCAGTCTTGATATCCAGTATGTGGACGGCACCAAGCTGGAATCGGCTTCGAACCGGTATACCTTTGTATGGAAAGGCTCTACAGAGAAGAATAAAGCAAAGCTGGAAGAAAAAATAACCGGAGTACTTGGGGATATAGATAGGTCTATAAAGCATGATAAAGCGGAACTGGCCTCACCGGAAAAGCCAGGCGTTCCTGTAAGTTCAACGGAACTTAAGAACAGGATAGATGAACTGAACGGTCGTTTGGCAGAGCTGAACAAGCAACAAAAAAAAGAGGTTAAGAAGCTTGAAAAAGATGCACTTCCCCGACTTGAGAAATATGAAGCGCAACTGGAAACTTTAGGCACACGCAACAGCTACAGCAAGACCGATCAGGATGCTACTTTCATGCGGATGAAGGAAGACCATATGAAAAACGGCCAGCTTAAACCGGCTTATAATACCCAGATTAGTACCGAGAATCAGTTTATTACCAACTTTTCCATTCACCAGCGTGCCGGAGATACTGCCACTTTGACCCTCCACCTGGAGCAGTTCAAAGCACATTACAATAAACAATCAAAGAAAGTAGTGGCAGACTCAGGGTATGGAAGCGAGCAGAACTACCAGTGGATGGAGGATAATGATATTGAGGCTTTTATCAAGTACAATTACTTTCATAAAGAACAAAAACGCAGCTTTAAAAAGAATATATATCATGCCTCAAACCTGCCCTACGATGTGCAAGGGGATTACTTTATATGTCCGGCAGGCAAACGTATGATCAAAATGGAGGAATCTGAGCGCATCTCAGAGCTGGGGTATAAATCTAAGGTGAGCTGTTACAAAACAGAGAGCTGCCAGGGCTGTCCGCTCAGGAAAATGTGTTATAAAGGCGATGAAGACCGTAAAATTGAGGTCAACCATGCCTTAAGGGCCTTTAAGGAGAAAGTGAAGCAAAAGCTGTTAAGTGAAGAAGGTGTTAGGCTCAGAAAGAACAGAGCGATAGAACCAGAAGCTGTATTTGGTCAACTAAAAAGCAATAACAGGTTCAATCGATTCAGACTACGTACACTCCCTAAAGTAAATATCGAGTTCGGACTGGCCGCCATAGCACATAACTTAAGGAAAATGGCAGCAAAAGCTGCTTAAAAAGCCTAAATTGACGCGATTCATCATGATAACACAATGTCTATACGATCTAATGCAGCAATTAACTGCATTAAACATAAAGTGAAAAGCTATTTCATAAGAATCTGAAAAACTCCTACTCTCTTGTAAAAGGAAAGAGGGTGCCTTTTTGGACACCCCCAATTGACATGGAGCCATAATCGAAAGGTTAATTAATTATGGGTTTTAAAAATAAAAGGTTACGGAGGTTATCAATATTTATTCTTTTTTTTATGTCATGCGATCCCGCAGATAACCGGTTAAACATCAAGAATACTTCAAATTATCCAATATACTATACTTATTCGGCTGAAAATAAACTAAATGAGAATGAGATAAGAATTGGTATTAATATTGACTTGAATGACCCTACTGCGAAAACACCAGATAACTTCTATCTCATTTCACCTAAAAGTACTGCAAATGCAGCTTTGACCAGTGCAAAATGGGAGTCAATAGCGAATAAGTCGGAAGAAGGAAAGGTGTATTTCTTTTTTTTCTTAAAGGATACATTAATTCAATATAGCTGGGAAGAAATTGTTAAAGGAAATAAATACGCAGGTAAAGCCTTCTATTCAGGACCTAAAAAACATGAATTGGGAAATAATTTATCCTGTTGAAAACTATAGGGCTCCGACAAAAAAATCACATCTAGAAGAAAGATGAAAGATACCATAAGAAATCAAGATTAGAGTAATGAAAAAGATACTTTTAGTATTAGGCATTCTCACTACACTCATTGTGTTGATTATGATATACATTAACGAAAATATAACCTCTCCTAAAAGTAGATTGAAACAGCAATTTAACCTGGAACTAAAGGATGGCCAGTTTTCAATAGCAAATGAACGAGAGCAATGGTCTCCTAATGGCGATGGGTTTTACTACGTTGAAATTAATCTAATAAACGATTTCAGCATTATTAAAGAAATACAATCCAAATTTAAGTCACTACCAGTCAAAGAAGATTTTCCAGGTAATTCTGTCATCGGAAATGTCAATAATTTTCAAGATGGCTATTATAGTATAGGAACAATTGAATCTGACCCAACAACTTTTAAAATTGCCCTCTATGATTCAAAGAAAAAGAAAATAATACTCTACTATGAAATTTTGTAACAATTATTCACGGATTTTGATACAATTGTCTGTTTTAATTTATGTTTCTGGTTGTATGACTTACAAACCTTTAATGAACAATAACATAAAAAAAGTTTATGTCCTTTTTAAAGATACTTCTTGGAATCACTACGAGGGCTACAAATTGCACGATGGCGCTACAGTTAAGTGGGATAAAAAGTATGATCATGTTAAAAAAACATTAAATGACTACAAGGATAAAATACAAGAATTACCACAGGAAAGCTCCAATTACATGCAGCATTTTCTTTTGAACAAAAAGGCAGTAAAATACACCCCTATCAAGACAGTGCCTCTAAAAGAGTTCGGATTTCTAGAGACAAATTCAAATGATCTCACTTTTTACGGAATTATAGGCGATTCTGTGTTAATTGATCTAAGTAGAGGCCGTATCTATTACTAATTAATCAAACGTCGTCATGAATATAAGTTATATCTGCGTTAGGTCAACTCTATTATTGTTGTTAACTTTACTTTTTACGACTGTGTCTGCCCAATCACTCAACAATACCCAACTTGACGGCAGCAGACAAAATAGCCTCCAGACCGCCGTTCCCTTCCTGCGGATTACTCCCCATTCCCGGTCAGGCGGCATGGGAAACGCAGGAGTAGCTGTTGAAGGCGATGCCAATGCTTCGGCGATCAATGTCGCTTCGCTGGCTTTTCTTCCGTTTAACACCGGCGGCGTGGCTGTTTCTTATAGTCCCTGGTTAAAGGAACTGGCTTCCGATATGAGCCTGTCTTATCTTAGCGGTTATTACCGGCTGGATGAGCGCAACACCATAACGGTTGTATAATATTCGAGAACGTGATGAAAGTACTGTTATCCATAAAGCCAGAATACGCCTTTAAAATTTTTGAAGGATAAAAGAAATTCGAATTCAGGAAGACCATTTTTAGAAACCCTAACATTAAAACGGTGGTGGTTTATGCATCCTCCCCTGTACAGAAAGTAATCGGAGAGTTTGAGATAGATAGCATACTTAGTAGCAGTCCTGAAATGCTATGGGAAGAAACCCGGGATTTCTCAGGGATATCAGAGTCGTTCTTCTTTGAATATTTCGCCAATAAAGAGGTAGGTCATGCAATTAAAATTAAGAATACGCTTATGTACGACAAACCGAAATCAATAAAGGATGATTTTAATGTAGCCCCGCCTCAGTCATTTGCTTATTTGCGTTAATATGTAGTATGTCGAAATAGATAATGTATAATGGACGCCACAGAGATAAAAATAGCTCATTTAGTTAAAGTCCTAACCAATAAAGAGTGGCTTGATTGATATCCACCAGCCCCTCCCTTACGGAAACCCGTAACCTCCCTTTCCTGTACCTTTGTATCTTTGCCCTATAGAACCAATAAATAACCTCAATCTTCAATGAACAGAATCATCACCACCACTACCGACACCCTCGAAGGCTGGGAGATCAATGAGTATTTTCCTCCGGTTTCCTCTAATGTGGTTGTCGGGACAAACATTTTTAGCGATATCACCGCTTCCCTTACCGATTTCTTTGGAGGGCGCTCAGGCACCTACGAAAAGAAACTGCAGCAGCTGTATAGTCAGGCCATTTCGGCAATAGAAAGTAAGGCGAAAGCTGTGTCTGCCAATGCCATTGTAAGGCTAAAGGTCGATATCGATGAGGTAAGCGGTAAGAACAGCCAGATGTTTATGATCACTGCTTACGGAACAACGATTAAAGTCGCCCGGCTGAAACCCAATGTTCCCGAGTCGTAATAGACACAGAACTCCGTTATTGACTGAGCTTATATCATGCAAAAGGTTATAGTTAAAAAAGTATTTTTGTTGATCCTTTAAATATTAATGATGGCAAATATTTCTTCAAGCAATTTGCTCCAAAAGATATCAACGCTACTTAATGACGCCCGGCGAAGAGCAGTCCAGTCAGTTAATCAAACAATGGTCCTGACCTACTTTGAAATTGGACGGATGATTGTAGAAGAGGAACAAAATGGACAAGAGAGGGCCGATTATGGAACACAGCTTATAAAAACTCTTTCCAAAAAGCTAACGATCGATTTTGGAAAGGGCTTTTCCCAGGAACCTTGAACAGATGAGGCAACTTTACCTTGTATACTCAAAAGCGCAAACGCTGTCTGCGGAATCTGAAAAAGAACATGCAATGTCTGATCGATTCAAGTTAAGCTGGTCCCATTATCTAAAACTAATGAGAATCGACGATGAATACGAGCGAAGATTTTATGAGATAGAGTCCTTGAAGAACAATTGGAGTCTACGCGAACTCAACAGGCAGTACGACTCAGCGTTGTTTACACGTCTTACGTTGAGCAAAGACAAAAACCAGGTTCTGAAACTTGCGGAGAAAGGCAGGTTGTGGAAAAGCCCCAAGATGCAATTAAGGACCCTTACGTTCTGGAATTTCTCGGATTACCTGAAAAGTCTTTCTATTCTGAAAGCGAGTTGGAGCAGAGGCTGATTGACAAACTGGAACATTTTCTTTTGGAACTGGGCACGGGTTTTACATTTGTAGCAAGACAAAACCGGATAAGCTTTGATGATAAGCACTTTAGGATAAATCTGTTTTCTATAATAGGGTCTTGAGGTGCTTTGTGCTCATCGATTTGAAAGTTGGAGAACTGAAACACCAGGATATTGGTCAAATGCAGATGTATGTCAATTATTATGATCGAAAGGTAAAGCTTGAGGAAGAGAACAAGACCATTGGTATTATACTTTGTCAAAACAAAAGTGAAGCTGTTGTAGAGTTTACACTTCCGGAAAACAATCAGCAAATTTTTGCAAGTAAATACCTGACCGTGTTGCCAAGCAAAGAGACATTGATAAAATTCATTGAGAATGAATCCTATTGAGCCCGCGATTTAAGGATATGATCCGGGTTCCTGTTCTGCATGCTGTAAAAATACGATAGTCATTTAATTTTTTTCTATGGGTTCCATTTTCTTTTGATATAGACACAAAGGAATTAACCGGGGGCAGTTACTACCGGTATAACAGGGACACAAAGAAAAGGCCCTGGTGGAAAACAGGGCTTTGAAAGCCCATGAATGACTCACAATCGACGCTTAAAAACTCGTCAAAACAGAAGGAGCGGGTAGCAGCCTGTGTGTCATACGACCCAAGGATTAGACTGCTGAAATGATCTTAAAAGGAAAGACATTCTATTACATCTAACAAAGTTAAATAGTTTAATATGAGGATATTGAGATATTATTATTTTAGAATTTATACTTATTATAGCAAAGGGGATCCCGATCCGTTTTTAAAGACTTTTGTTGTAATCTTCGCTGGTGCCTTTTTTAACTTTTTGACACTTGCTTCAGCCATATCTATAATTCGTAAAGTAAAGTTCACTTTTTTTACTGTAGAGAAAGGAATAGGACGTTTATGGCCTTTGCTGCTCTTGTTACCGCTTTTTGGACTATTTATTTATTACTTTAAAAAACTAAGATACCATGATAAAATCATTCAAGAATTTCGAGTTGAGACCTCCAAACAAAAGTTTAAAAGCAGCTTTTTTGTGATTTTATATTTTGTTATCACCATAATTTTGTTCGTATTCAGTTTGTGGATACGGCAAGAGGCGAATGGTTATTGAGTAGGTCGCCTGGATCTTTAAATATTGTGATCTTCCGTCTTTCCTTGCCCGTCCGGGTCTTTCAAAGAATTCAGAAATAAAAACACTGCACCAGGCAAGTTGGCTTAGTTCTATCTCAAATCGAATATACTCTAATTTTATGAATAATAGTGTCAACTTCTCCCTTACGGGAACCCGTAAACTCCCTTCGCCGCCCCTCTGTATCTTTGCCTTATAGAACCAATAACAATGATAGATTTCCGGGATTCAGTACTTCAATTTACAGCGGGCACCGAAAAGCAGTATGAAATTTTTCTTCCCTTTCTCTCTTGCAAATCACCATTCGCTCTCCTACATTTACATACACCTTCAAACTCTATTTTCCTTTCCCTGATGCAGGTAAAAGGGACCGACCGTCGAAACCAAAGTAGTAAGAAGCAGAAATTAAGTGAATGCCCAGGCCAAGCGTAAACCTATTATACAAACGACAAAAATCATCCGTAATGCCGACTGGCATATCCACCGGCAGGTGTTTGGAAAAATATTACTTAAATTAAAAACAACATATTTTTAGCTGACAATTATCGCTCATGAACCATAACTACAGGCAACTAACTGAAAATATCCGAAGCCGGATCAACCCAGAAAATATTATCCTCTCTAAAACCTACAGGGACGACCTGTCAGGCATTTCCTATAGCGACGCGCTTGTATTTATCAGAACCGCAATGAAAGCTGTTGAACCCGAATACACGTTAAAAAGTAAGCAAGCCGGAGAGAGGGTAAAGGATCATCTATCGGATTTACAGAGAGTATCTTTTGAGTACCAGGGTTCCGTTATGACCAATACCCACATTAAGGGTTATAGTGATATCGATTTACTGACTATCTCAGATAAGTTCTATCAACCCGACCGCATTGGTATAAATCAATTATTGGAATCCTCGGAGCAGGTAACCAGGCTTTCAACCTCTTCTATTTCTAAACTGAAAAACGAAATAAGTGCTCCTTTTTACCAAGGAAACGCAGAAGATGATCTTAGGGCATTGAGAATGGAGTGCGAAAACACGTTAGAAACAGTCTATTCGGTTTGTGATAAAACCAAGCCAAAATCCATCAAGATAAAGAATCTCAATCTGAACCGAGACGTAGATATTGTAATTGCCAACTGGTACGATGACATCACTTCGATCATCAACGATAAACAAATGTATCGTGGCATACAGGTTTACAACAAAGAAACGCACTCCAGGGGAAAAGCTGACTTTCCCTTTTTAAGTATCAAAAGGATTAACGAGCGAGGCGACGAAACAAATGGCAGAATCAAGAAAATGATCCGATTTATTAAAAACATCAAGTCACTTTCAACAAAGAATATTGAGCTTAGCAGTTTTGACATCAACGCCATCTGTTACGACATATCTGTCGATAAATATCGTTATTCCACTTACCTGCAGCTTGTTCCCATTCTTTATCATCAGATAAAAAGCTTGTGCGAAGATAAAAATCACTCGGATAACTTGGTCTCCGTAGATGGGCGTGAACGGATTTTTCGTAATAATAATGCCAAGCTGGAAAATTTAAAACTAGTTCTTACAGAATTTATTTCATTAATCGCTGATATGCCTGCAAATAGTTTGTCCTGATGATCAAAAAGAAAATATTCATAGGTTCTTCATCCGAAGAACTGCCACTGGCTGAAATAGTAAAAGCCACACTCGAAAAAGATTTCGATGTTACCATCTGGAACGAAAGCTTGTGGGATACCGCCGTATTTAAAATCAACCAAAACTTTTTAGCAGATCTGTTAAAAGCTTCGCTCCAGTATGATTACGGCATCCTAATTGGAACAGAAGATGATAAAGTAACTGTCCGCGGGAACGACATGCTGCAACCCCGTGACAATGTTTTGTTCGAACTCGGGCTTTTTACCGGAAGGCTTGGTAGTACAAAATGTGCCTTTTTGATCGAAAAAAACATCAAATTACTCTCAGACCTGGCCGGGCTCACCCTTGCTAAATTTGACAAAACCAATCCTGCCACGCTTATCAAAAGCACCCAGCAAATCAGCCAGCTTTTTATGGCTAGTGCTGACGACGAAATCAACTTCTTTCCTTCGGCGACCTTAGCTGCGGTCTACTTTGAAAACCTGGTTTCGCCTATCTGTAAATTCGTCATCGAAAACGATGGCTTTGAATCCAAAGGCTCCACCTATAAAAACTGTCGGCTGAACATTATTGTTCCTGAGAAAATCCATGGAGATGTCAACCTACAATTTGAAAAAATGAAGCGTCAGATCGCAACCGAAAATGTTTCCTTTAAGTATGCGGGCAGACCGAGATATATAAGTATCGACACCCAGATCAAAGATGACACCTTGGTCTTTATTGATTTCCCTACAATCCTCACAGGGATCAACCATGCAATAGCCAATCTGCTGCCAAATGACTTCAATAATTTGAGTCCGGATTACAATGCAATTTTAGACAGGGAGCTTAGAAGATTTATTACGACGTTAAAAAAACTGCTCATCCGGCATGGGTTCGATGAAATGGTATTTGTCAAAAGGGATTCCAGCATATAAACGATTGAGGTCCCTCAATATAAAGTCAGGCTTTTACTTTTATAACTATTAACCCGTTGTGCGGTTTAAGCGGCAAGGGCATGTTTTAAGTGATTAATGGGTTTGTTGTTTTTGAAATTGATCAACTGCAGAACGGCTACGCCACTTATCTTTGAACACATCCTTGTGAAGAGCCCGCTGAGCGATTTTGCATAATTCCTTTTGATGTAAAGGTGGTCGCAAAGCTGAGAAAACAGAGTTTCCACTCTCTTGCGGACGTATCGGTAAGAAGGATTCCAGAGCGTTGTTCTTTTCTTCATATTATTCCTTAAAGGGGTGATTAACCGAATCCTGTCCTGTTCAAAAAGAGTGGTTTGATAGGGCAGGGATAAATATCCTTTATCTGCAATTAATTCACATTCATTTAGTTCCAGATTTTCAAGCTGGCTGAGATAGTGTACATCATGTACATTAGCAGCCGTTATTCCCATTGATACCGGAACACCGGCTTTCGAAATAATCAGTTGCATTTTGAAGCCGTAATAATGCAGCCTGTGAGATGCATGATACCCTCTGGAAGGTTGTACATGCAAATCTTCTCTGCAAATGCTGGTCCTGGAAATCCTTACATTCTGACAAATAGGAACAGGTACCGAATCTATAATAAACTGGCGGTTATCGGGATTGATTATTTCCGATATAGGTTGAGCCACCAGGGCAATATAATCCTGAAGTCTCTTTCGCCTTCTGTTGTAATTAGACCGGTCTATTAAATTAGGAAACTCCCCGCTATATTCTGTTCTAAGTTTAGAAAACAGCAGGTTTTCCGAGTCAATACCCAGTGCTTCGGAAGTAATAGACAAAGCAACTATCTCTATATCTGACAGTTTTGGCAAATTCCTGTACTTGAAGAAGTTGCCATCCGCTAACATATATTCTGTCAAAGCAAGTTTGCTAATCTCAAGAATCTTATCGAAATTGGTCTTTAAGTTGTGCATGTAAGAAAATGTCGAATACTTTCTTAATTTACTGCTTATCAGTAACGTGCACAACTTTATTCCTTCTTCTTTTTTCATTTATTTACTTTTACTCAAACCGCACAACGGGTTAACTATTAGCAATTTTACTCGCTGTTCTATTGAGTGGAGAGAGGGGAATCGAACCCCTCAAGCCCGCATTATGGGAAGTCGGAATAACTTTGGTCTGAACTTCAAAAGGCTATCTTGGGGTGGTATTCATACCAATATCTCCGCTAAGGCCCCACACCAGATTTTTTTGCCAATAGTTTTATAGTCTACTTTCATAATTCTTTGTTTTAAATGTTTAAATACTAATTCCAATATTTCGTGGAGAATAACACCAAACACCACCCCAAAGACCCAGTGAAGTAAAAGAGCTAGACCGACTTTGATCCCCAATATTTTTAACGTGCAAATATAAAGAGTGAAAACCAAATATTCTTATGGCAGATAATGATGAAGTAAGTCTTTGACCTCAAATAAATTCAAATTTGCCTTGTCAACATCAGTGGGATGAATCACAATGGTAAGCTTATTTGCGAAGATTTGACTTTCAGAAGCTGTTACAAATGATTGTGCGATCAAAGCAATCAATTTTTTACGACTGGTAGAAAGCCTGCCAAGTCCAGAACCCACTACTGGGATTACCGTATCTAATTTTTCTCCTTTAGTTTCAATGAATTCCCACAAACCTTCTAGTGCCTGGTTTATATGCTTAAGTTTGGTGGTTGCAGTATTGCTTGCATTTAGATCTGCCATGGCAAACCAGTAAAAATAATCACCTGCAATTCTTAGTTTGACTGTTGTACCAAAATCATAGCGAGTAGTTTTTCCAGACTGTTTCTGTACAGTTGTACTGGTAATACCACTTAGGCCTTGGGCAAGCTCGGCATCTAATTTTGGAATATCTCCAGGGTAATATTTTTGAGTGAACTGGCCCTGTAAGCTATTTAAGGAAATTATTCCACTACCTGTGTCTGTGTCAAACGTAGTATTTGTACTTATAACCTTCTGTCCCGGGACTGCGAATAGATCACCAATTAGAACTTCAATCGTTAAATCCATTCCAGGATATTTATACTTGATTTTCTTAACTGGCCTTCTGGTAAATATAACGACCACAATTCCGAATATAAACAAAGGCGCGAGCAACCATAAAGGTAGTTTTGCTTTTTCAAGACAGTGAAAGGAATCTAAAATATCTACAAAAGTCCATATTCCTGCTACAACAGCAACAAATGTCTTTAATGAGTCTACAGACCATAAAGCATACGCCCAATATGACCTGGTACTAAATGATCTGATGTGATAGTTCATAATTATATACCCAAGTCAGTGTACACATTTTGCTCGTAATAAAACGGACCGGTCTTGCCATTTTGTTGATGAGCTTTATGCCAGCTGGGCCAATATTTTATGGCAAAATCAACTATCTTATGGGCAAAAGGTATATGAATAGCCAACGTATTTCGTAATATTGGAGGGCATAAATCGGAATCCATATGCCTCTTCTTGTTCAAATTAACAACGATAATTGGCATGTTTTTCTCAATTGCTACTTCAATTTCCCAGCGAACAAATTTAAAAAGATTCTTTGTGCTGTCCCCAACCAATACAATTAAAACATCACTGGAATCTAGCCTGATTCGAAGACTACGCTTAATGGTTTCTTCTGTACTGGAATCCCTTGCTTGGGTGATATCGTGAGCATTCACAAAAGTGAAATTAAAATTTTCATTTTCGTGCCATGCTTGCATTAGTCGGTAATAATGAATGTCATTATCCCCGTCAAAACATGTGTAACAAGTAGCCATATTAATTTAAGATTATGGGATAAATATAATCTTAACTCGGGTAATATAAAATTGACTGTAACAGGTCTATTCAGAAGGACTTTACTTTTTAATTGCCCATTTTTCCAACTTCTGAGACCTACGCTATTTTATCGGTCTCAGCCCAATGTAAAGCGATTGGTGCCCACTTGGTAAAATTGACTCCTTCAAAACCATTATCAAGCCATGCAGAACGCCTTGATGTGAAATAATTTTCTCCAGAATCAGCACAAACACTTTGCAATATATGGATAGATGGGATTGCCTCGATTCCCGGTTCGTCAAACATAAGCTGCTCATCTTTATTCAAATTTATTGTCCATTCAAAATTGTGTAGCCTATTTTCTTTGAACTCATATTCGGAATTAAGCAAAGTCCGCTTGGCGTAGAGCACTCCATCCATTTGAATCATTTCAGCCATCAAAGGCTTATCCGGATTAAAGGCAAATCTTTCGAGGTATGTTCTCTGATGAGATACCCAATCAGCAAATGTTTCTTCTTCATCAGGAAAAGGAAGATTTTCTAACAGCCATTCATATAACTCACTAACCGGGCCATATGCGGAAATTTGGACGATTTTGCCGTCAATTACAATTCCTATCGTCATTGATACCTTAAAGAAATATTCCCTATCTATCATTTTGGAATAGAGCAACTTAAAAGCTGCAATTGTATCCTTTAAGAGGATCCAGGAATTTTCACCATTATGCATGATTAATGGTATGTTCCAATAGTTATCTGGGCTTCTGATCAATAACACATCCTCTGGGATTTCGAGGTCACAATCAAATCTCATCAATGCTTTCTTGAATTCTAAAATGTAATAGTCAAGGCAACGATATGATTTCTCCATATCCCCTATAATATCGAAGGAATTTATAAATCTTCCTTCTTTGAGATTTTCAGGAATGGGAATATACGATATTAGCAGACGAATTCCATCACCAGGTTCTATGCCATAGGGTATCACACTTTCTTTAATGGACAACTTTCTTTGCACTGGAGATTTCAATTTTTCAAGGTCTTTTTTCAGACCGAAGTATTCGTATATAATAGGATTTCCCCTTAAATATAGAGTGACAAGAAGCTTCCAGGTTTCCAATGGGAATTTGCCGTTAATTTTAAAAAGTTTTGTGTAGCGTGATTTTTTTCCGTAGGATTTAAAATCTTTGTCCAATCTTTCCAACATTTCATAAGAATCATATGCCCGCACCGCACCATCAAAATGCTCTAAGCACGACGTAACTTTATCATACACTGTATGAACATACCTGCAATTGTATTGGTCTTGTTCCGTTGGAGATTCCTCATCTTTTAACTCTTCCATTTGAAACGAAAACTTGGTTTTCTTTTTATCCCATTCCCAAAGAAACTCACTTCTACTGAAACCGTAATACGCCCTTTCAAAATCATCACAATCATGGCGTGAAAGTCCTTCCTTAATCGATTCAAGTTCGTCACTATACTTCGGCCCCCATTGGTACTCTAGCTCCATGTATTCCTGAAATGAAGGAGCATAACCAATCTGGTTTTCGTCAATCCTTATTGATAGATCTAAACTTTGCTCATCTTTTAAAGCTAAAAATCGATCTAAAAATGCAGAATTTGGCGTATTATGTACTGATTCAGAGCGTCTGAAGTAGCGATGTGCAAATACGGTTAGTTCGGATGTTTTATTTTTAAATACTCCTTGTCCCAGATAGTCGAAACTTGCTAAAAGAATGCTAAAAGGAACAAGTTCATCCCGGTAATCTTTACTGAATAATTCTGGAAATAATGTACTGGCTATTTTTTCCCTATTTGCTGTTAGGCAATTTATATTGGTGATCTTAAAGTCACTAATGCCTTTTTGATTTAAAACCTCATGAAATGTTTCCAAGTACTTTTTTGATGAATTATAATATCTGTTCGACCTGAAAATATTATGGTTGTTTAATACTTGTTCACTTTCTTCTTCGGTGGTTGGTGTTGCCTGTATTGCAATCAGACGGGTTAGATGAGGTTCTAAATACAATGCAAAAGGAGTACCCCATCCAATAGGTTTGTGATGATCGTGACCAAAAAGCATCGGTATTCCTTCTCGCATCCTATCTCGTAGCATCATCTCCAATGCCTTAATGTGGATTCTGTATCCATACCTATCGACTGAATCTGAACTTAATACGATTAAATTGGTTTTCATCTCTTATATTTAATTTTTAGCGTAATTGGATCACGCAATGAAAAAAGTAGACAATAAAAATAACAGAATGTCGCAACAAAAATGCGCATTATGTGGTAAACATGAATTGCTCACGTTTGAGCATATTCCGCCTCAATGTGCTTTTAACAACAAAGCTATTTTTGTTCAGAGCCACGAACATCTTACTGAAGAGAACAGCTATTTATATGGTAAAATGAAAAAATCCCAACGAGGATTTGGCAAACAGTCACTTTGTGCATCATGCAATAACAGTACTGGTAATTGGTATGTAAAGGATTTTTGCAGTTTTGCGGAGCAGGGGATGAAGATCTTGAAAGACAATAAAGTTCCGGAATATATTCAGGGAAACTATATTATTAAACCCCAAAACGTAATTAAGCAAATACTGATCATGTTTTTGGCGGCAGACTCCTTGGGTGCGATTAGGGATTCCCCCGGTATTTCAGAATATTTGTTAAACAGGGAAAGCATGGCCTGGCCAGAAAAGGTAAATATTTATTTGTACTCAAACTCATCTCCTAAAAAGCGTATGCTTGGATATTGCATAGTTGGCGATATTGGTGCTCAAGGTGTATATAAGTGGTCTGAAATAAACTATCAACCATTCGGGTATTTTTTTACTTACGATAGTCCTCCTCCCAATGAATTTATGATCAATATAAGCGATTTTAGTAAAGTGCCATATAACATAGAAAAAAGTGTACAAATCACTACTGCATATCTAAAAGTAGAAAATATGCTGATTGGTCATTACGCTAATATTTAAACCAGGCTGCAAAAATTACTGGTCTTCAGACCTAAGATCATCAAGCACTGCCTGTCTAGGTTTATCAGGGTAAACGTAGTCCGTAATTGCTGGTGGATATTCCGGAGCATGTTGACCCCTCAAAAGCGGTTAGAATAGCGCATAGGAATGCGGCTTAATTCAACAGAATCGCCTGCCATTCCGGCGGATGCTGACCCCCTCTAGGAGATAGGCGCAATGCGTACCGGAGCATGTTGACCCCCTTGATATGATTAAAGGGAAGGCTTTACCGGAGCATATTGACCCCTCTAACTTTGGTTTTGGTTATACTTAGTGATCCAATTTATTAAAAAAGAAGATCGCTGATGGCCGGAAAACCAAGACCCATGAGTCAGATAAAACAACTATTACGCTTACACACCCAGGGCTATTCTATTAAGGCCATCGCACGAACGCTGAACATCAGCAAGAACACGGTGAAGTCTTATCTTGCCAAGCTTCAGTCTGCTGCCCTGGACCCACAGGAACTGCTTCAGTTGGAGGATCCTGTCCTGGAAACCCGGTTCCATTCCGGTAATCCTGCTTATAAGGATCCACGTTATATTCATTTCAAAGGAAAACTGGAATATCTCTCCAAAGAGCTTAAAAAAATAGGGATGACTAAAAAACTGCTGTGGGATGAATACATTCTGGGTTTTCCCCAGGGGTATGCCTACTCCCAGTTCTGCTTTCATCTGCATCAGCAGCTTGTTGCCCGTAAGCCGACCTCTGTATTAAGCCATGAGCCTGCCGATAAGCTGTTCGTCGACTTCGCCGGCAAACAGATCAGTTATACAGACCGCCAGACCGGGGAAATTATCAGTTGCCAGTTGTTTGTAGCCTGTCTTCCTTTTTCTGATTATGCTTTTGCTATGGCTGTACCCTCTCAGCGAATCGGTGACTTTCTGTATGCCCTTTCCTGCTGCCTGAAAGAATTGGGCGGGGTACCCCGGGTACTGGTACCCGATAACCTTAAGTCTGCTATCGTCAAGGCAGACCGGTATGAGCCGGAGGTCAACCGGAGCCTGGAAGACTTTGCCAATCATTATCAGATGTCGGTCGTGCCTGCAAGACCGGGCCGTCCCCGCGATAAAAGTCTGGTTGAGAACCAGGTAAAGCTGCTCTATACCAGAGTGTATGCCCGGCTGCGCAACCGGCAGTTCTTCGATCTGGCTTCTCTAAATCAGGCCATCAGCGAAAAAGTACGCGAGCATAACCAGACCCGCATGCAGCGTAAGGACTACTGCAGGGAAGAACGCTTCCTGGCCGCTGAAAAGCCGTTACTCTCTGAGCTGCCCCAGCAGGACTTTGAACTAAAACACTATTGTGAACCCAAGGTAGCCAGTAACGGGCATGTCAGTGTTCAGAAACACTTTTACAGTGTTCCCTACACGCTGATTGGTTCCAAAGTAAAGGTGATCTATACCCGCAGTATGGTCTCTATCTATGCTGAAGGGAAACAGGTGGCTGTCCATATCAGAAGCTACAGCGGGGGATATACTTCGGTAAAGGAACATCTGAGTTCTGCTAATCAGGCCTGGCTGAACCGCAGTCCGGAATATTACCTGGAGCGGGCCCGTTATAAGTCGGAAGATCTCTACCGCCTCCTTGAGATCATCTTTCAGCAGGACCGTTATCCAGAGCAGTTGTACCGCACCTGCGACGGCCTGTTCCGTTTACACCGGAATACCGAGGCAGAAAAGTTCACCCGTGTTTGCCGGATCGCTGTGCAGCACCGGATCTGCTCCTATAAGGCCATCCAGAAAATACTGGAGAACAACATGACGCTCTATCTGCAGGAGGAGAGCATTGAACATCCGCTTCCTGCCCATAACAATATCAGAGGAAAAGAATACTATATACAATCCACTATTCACTTTTAATATGCAAATCGAAACACAACTCAAAGAGCTGCGCCTGCATGGAATGTGCCGCAGTTGGCAGGTACTGCTGGAGACCCGCCGCCATCACGAACTGAACCTCTCAGAGGGCCTACAATTGCTGCTGCAGGCCGAACAGGAACAGCGCAGCGGAAAACGCTTTGACCGTCTGCTTAAAAATGCCGGCTTCCGCTACCGGGCTTCTGTGGAAGAACTGAACATGGATGCCTCCAGGGGGATTGACCGTTCACTCATTACGGACCTTGCCATGGGAACTTATCTCTCCAGTGGAGATGCCGTTCTGATCAGCGGGGCCTCAGGTGCCGGTAAAAGCTTTCTGGCTTCTGCCCTGGGGCACCAGGCTTGTGCACAGGGATATAAAGTGGCTTATTATAACCTGCAGAAGTTACTGCTGCGCACGAAGATGAGCCGGATTGATGGGAGCATCTATAAGTTTATGGAAAAGCTTTCGCGCACGGAACTGCTCATTCTGGACGACTTCGGACTCACTCACCTGGAACAGCAGCAACGCATGGATCTGATGGAAATCATAGAAGACCGTCATGGCCGCAAATCTACTATCATCGCCAGCCAGCTGCCGGTGGCAAGCTGGTATGATGTGATCGGTGAAGAGACGATTGCTGATGCCATACTCGACCGGTTGGTACATACCGCTTACCGAATTGAACTTAAAGGTGAAAGTCTAAGAAAAAAAAGGTAAAATTGTCAGGCCTTCAGAATCTAAGGGCCAAAGCCAAATTAGGGGGTCAGTATGCCCGGTACGGGGTCAGCATCTCCGGAATCTCCAATGTGGCCTGCCTTCCAAATTATTCTGATATGATCTTGCTGTGAAAAAATCTCTTGCATCTCCCTCATCTGCAAAAAAGGAATAGTAAGTCCCCAGTCTCAAGCAGACCTACTAAGCAGTTGTTGATTACCTTCTGAAATTCTTCCAATATTACATCAATCACCTCATCTTCATCATTAATCAATTGAAACATGCCCTTGCCGGTGTTAGTATTAAGTATAGGCTCACGATCTCAATTTACTTTCGGATAATCCCTTTCAGTGCACTACGTTTTGCCGTGCCATTAGGTGCATATATTTTCAATAACGATTCCACTATAATTTCATTAGAATGGGAACAAAGAGGTCCTGTCGTCACGATAATATTTTGAAGTTTATCACTATCTATTTCCACATCAATATACTCAACAGAATTTCCGATGCCATAGCTCATGCAATAATTAACTAATTCCATTTGCTTGAACTTGGAATGATTCACTAGCGGATGATCAAGAGGTAATAAAGGATGTGCTAACAGGGTAAAACGACTTTCTTGCTGAAATTCCCATTGAGTCTTTTTGTACAGACCCAAATCAAAGGTATTTTTAACATGATAGCCTTTTTCATCAGCCACGAAGAAACTTTTGTATATTTCTGGATAATCATTTCTATAAACAATTTTCTTATAAAATGAATTTGGTTTGTCAAACAAATTCATTATTATATAATTGTCGGTAAATGTTTCTTCTTTACTTAGGGGGCCCCAATAATCTTGATTACTGCCATAATTCGCTTCATTAAACGCCGGGACAAATTTTCTCTTAAACAGATTCTTAGGAAATGAAATTTTTACCCCAGCCATGTTTGGTGTATACATCTTCCACAAAGGGATGCTTTCTTCAGCCTCTTCGGTCCAGCACGACACAAATATATGGGTTGAAAAAAATTGTGCTATACCTTCAAGCTCAGAAACATCGTCAACTAAATCAAGTCTATTAAATCGGATTTTTCCATACTTAAGGATTAAGGCGAGCGTTTCGACAGATGTATAATGATGGATCATGTGTTATATTCTATGCCTTACTAATGATAATTTCGCATTCTTGATACTAATAATGTCTGCTATAGTATTGTCTAAGTCAACGTCCACTTTAACTTTATCGTTGTTTTTCAATAAAATTGTAACCAAGAGCTACCAGTGGTATTAAACAAATAAAGCCTTCGTCCAACATAGTCAGCAAGCTTATTCTTAGAATAAAACAACTAAGAATATTGAATTGGTACAAAAGTAAATAAGCTAAAGCCATTTCATTTGTCAATGGCCTTAAAAATAACGATGCATTATATGCAAAAAAAACGAATCAATTTGCATATTATTCTCGTCTGCTCTCTTTATTTTTATCCGAGCTATCTCCTAATCTTATAACAGTCTTTCCTTTTTCAGTGGTAATGTAAGTTTGATTTGGAGCATTTTTAGCTGTCTGTGTCATTTCCAGCCAACCATATTCTTTTAATTTATTGGCAGCTCTTTTGAAGGTATTGTACGAAGTATTTAATTCAAATTCGCTTAAAATTTCAATGCGACTTTTTGCTTCCAGGCAAGAAATTAAAATATCTACATATCGTTGTGCTACTTTGGAGCTTATTTTGACATTTGTCGCTGCTTTCTCTTGAATAGCTACTTGTGACATTACTTGCAATACTCTTGCTTTTTTCATTTCATTCACAACCCTAGAACGACCAGAATTATCACTTAAGTAGTCAAAGTTCAACCACCCACTAACCTGAACCCCAAGCTCAAACAGCAGATCTCGGAAGGTTAGCATGTTCATGTTTTTGCCGGACTCGTACTCGTAATATTGCGAGCGATGCCTTCCTGTGAGATGTACAAATGCTTCAGGAGTAGAAAACCCTGCCTTGATACGGAAATATTTAATGATTGAACCTAATAGCCTGTAAAATGCTTCATCATCCGTATTAGGGTCTTTGGAGTCGATATTTTCCATGCTTTCAAGATGGTCAAATCGATTTATTCCGTCATCCAATTATAATTGGATTTATAAATTTAATTTTTATATATAAAAAGTTATATTTGTATTGAAAAAAAGCCCTTATAAGTGCAATTTGTATGAAAATGTAAAAAATAATTACTTGTGACATTTTAATATATATTAAGTTAGAGTAGAACATTGGTAAAACGAACCTCGTAGCAAGAATCTGGTAAATTTTTAGTGATACGAGCGTGAGTGAAGCGCCAAATGTCCTATCTTTAGGACTTATCCTAATAAGATAGGGCAAAGCGCTCGCTTATAGTCTTTTTGTATCACTACGCCGGCCTTTTCAGGTTGGCAAAACGAAAGTTGGCATTTGCCACGAGTAGGAGGCCTACCAGAGCCTTTGCTGCATTAAGATGCGAGTCGCTGGCCCTATTTTCTTAGGAATAGAGCCTCCTGAATCCTGTCGGTTCGTTCTTAAAGAGCGAACAGTATGAATCAACAAACTCAAAAAAAGCAGTTCCAGAAAAATATCATCAGAGCCCCCGAATGAGGCGACATGCCTCATTGGCAAGTATTTTACCCATCCCCCCATTCCCGCACCGGGGCCCCGTGCAGAGGAATTTTCCTTAATCAATTAGTGTGAAACTATTAACTTTTACAGATAATGAAGCCCAAAACAGGCTGCACAGGATCCCCATTGCCGTTTTTCCGGCCCAGCAAACACAGAAAGCAAGTCCATTATTCGAACTCTTCAACAACTAAATACAATGATGATAATCGTTTACAAGGCCTTTACATTGTTTTATTCTATCTGCTCCTCATTACAGTTCTTTCCCTCTCTGATATTATCAGTTCTTATGCGCAAACCATTCAGTCCGTCCAGGGTCGCGTAGTCGATGAAAGAGGCGAACCTCTTACCGGGGCCATCGTGAAAATCAAAGGCCATACAGCCGGTACTTCTACCGGGAAGAATGGCGAATTTTCTCTCCGGCAGATTCCTGCTGATGGGGTTTTGCTCGTCTCCTTCATAGGTTATAAAACAAAAGAGCTTGCCGTTCCGGCTGTAAAAACCAGCCTTCTTATTACCATGGTTCCCGATGCCACCCAACTTCAGGAGGTTGAGGTGGTCAGCACCGGCTATCAGCAGATCCCGAAAGAACGGGCTACCGGAAGCTTCGTGCAGATAGACAGTGCCCTGCTGAGCCGCAGGGTAAGCACCAACTTTCTTGACCGGCTCGATGGAATAACCAGCGGATTGGTGTTTAACCGTCAGCCGGGTGCTACCGACCAGAATATGCTGAATTTTATTCAGTTGCGCGGACGCTCTACGCTTGGCAGCTATGGCGCTCCGCTTTTAGTAGTAGATAATTTCCCCTATGAGGGCAGCATCACAGATATCAATCCCAACGACATCCGGAATATTACCGTACTAAAAGACGCCACGGCGGCTTCAGTATGGGGCGCCCGCTCGGGAAATGGGGTCATTGTGATTACTACCAACAAAGGGCGGCTCAATGGAAAGCCCCAGCTAACGGTCAGCTCGGCAGTGTCTGTTACACAGAAACCAGATTTATATGCTGCCAGCCTCCCGCAGCTGAGCGCTGATCAATATATCGAAGCCGAGCAGTTTCTGTTTAACCGCGGGGCATACAACCAGGCAATCAGTAACGGATATACCGGCCTCTCTCCGGCAGTCGAGATCTTCCTTGCATCAAAAAATGGACTGATATCACCCTCTGATTCTCTTGCCCGTATCAATACCCTGAAAGGGTACGATTCGAGAAAAGACCTCCTTAACTATTACTACCGGCATGCGCTCAATCAGCAATACTATGCTGCCATTTCGGGCGGAAGTACGTCTGCAAAATATTATTTCTCGGCAGGCTATGATAAAGATCTGCAAAATGTGCGTAACAGCGATAATGACCGCGTCAGCCTGAATGCCAACCATTCTTATTTTCTGCTTGATAACCGGCTGGAACTGGCTACCCGCCTTGTTTATACGGCCAGCCGCTCTGAATCGGGAGCGTCGGTTTCCGGCTTGTATCCGTATGACCGCCTGGCAGATAACGAGGGAAATGCGCTTGCTTTGGTAAATAATGCGGCGGGGTCGCTGCGACTGGCCTATACGGATACTGCCGGGGCCGGTAAGCTGCTCGACTGGAAGTACCGCCCGCTTGACGAGATCAGGAAGGGCTATAGCACGGCTCAATCAGAGCGGAACAGCTACCTGCTCAATTTCTCCCTGAACTACCGCGTGAATAACAGCCTGAATGCTTCTCTTATTTATGGCTATGAGCGGGGGGACAGCGAAACCGGCAGGCTGAATGAGGAACAGTCGTTTTATACGCGCAGCCTGATCAACACCTTTACGCAGATAACCGGCTCGTCGGTAACGTATGGAATGCCCCGTGGCGACATTCTTGTGAATGGAGAGAACTCGGCACGGTCGCACAACGGCAGGTTCCAGGCAGATTATAACCATACCTGGCACAAGCATTCGCTGACAGCACTAGCCGGATACGAAATAAGGCAGGTTACTAATTTTAATACAGGCTATACGCTGTATGGCTACAATCCGGCAACTGCTACCAACCAGAACGCTGCGATCATTCCCGACCGGTATTATCCTTATTACTATGGCTCTGGGAGCGGAACGATCAGCACGGTGCTGTCGCAGGATGGCACGGAATATCATTTTCTGTCGGCTTATGCCAATGCCTCTTACACCTATTCAGGCAGGTATACTGCCTCCATGAGTATACGGAAGGATGAATCAAACCTGTTTGGCGTGAAAACCAACCAGAAAGGGGTTCCCCTGTGGAGCGCCGGACTTGCCTGGAATGCCACCGGCGAGCCTTTTTACCGCTTTGCCTGGTTGCCCTCGCTGAAGATAAGGGCTACATACGGCTATACCGGCAATGTGGATAACAGCCTTTCGGCGCTGCTGACGGCCTCGGGCAGAAGTACCAACCTGAATATGTACAACGACCTGTACCTCGCCATTGTAAATCCGCCCAACCCATCGCTGAGGTGGGAAAAAGTCCGGAATATGAACCTGGGGCTTGATTTTAGACTGAAAGAGAACAGGCTGAGCGGAAGTGTCGACCTCTGGCGGAAGAAAGGGGTAGACCTGATTGGCCAGAGTCCTCTTGCTCCTCAAACGGGAGTCGTTTCTTTTAAGGGCAATTCGGCTAACACGCGTTCCAGGGGAGTGGATGTGCAGCTTAATTCTGTCAACCTGAAGGGGGCTTTCGGCTGGAACACCGGCCTGCTGTATAACTACAGCAAGGATGAAGTAACGAAATACATGGTTGAAAGCGGCAGCAACTTCAGCGTGGTAACTACTAACTCTATTAACCCCTTGCCGGGCTATCCGCAATATGCTGTTTTCAGCTTTAAATATGCCGGGCTGGATGCCACCGGCGCGCCGCTCGGCTACCTGAATGGTGAACAAAGCAACGATTACAGTGGTATTTACAATTCTTCGAACCGCGCCGATCTGGTTTACAACGGCCCTGCCGTGCCGGTACACTCGGGAAGCCTGATGAATACTTTTACGTTCAAAGGATTTGCCCTCTCGGTAAACATCAGCTATAAGCTGGGCTACTATTTCAGGAGGCAGTCGCTGGATAACAGTTCGCTCTACGGGGGAAATGGTGTGGTATATGCGGGGCAGGCTGATTACGATAAACGCTGGCAGAAACCGGGCGATGAGTTGATAACTAACGTCCCGGCATTGATATATCCGGCCAACACCTATCGCAGCGCCCTTTATACGTACTCGGATGCCCTGGTAGAAAATGCAGGCAACATCCGTCTCCGCGACCTCCGGCTGAACTATCATGCAGGGAAAAGCGCCTGGCATCCCTTCCGTAATCTCGATCTCTTTGCTTACCTCGATAATGCAGGCATTCTCTGGCGGGCTAACAAACATCACATCGATCCTGAACCGTGGTATGCGGTCCGCTCGCTGTCATTCGGATTGAAAGCAGCGCTCTGATAATCAACTAAACAGAACAAAAATGAAAAGACATTTATTGAACAACTACTGGATTGGCATTCTGCTCTTACTTGCGGCATGTGATAAAGACAGCTTCCTTGATAAAAAGAGCTCGACTGCTATTGTCTCGCCCACCAGGCTTACCGACTTTCAGCAGTTACTGGATAATACGATTTTTAACTACACGGCGGCTTTGCCTCAGCTGGCTGCGGACGAATACGAAGTAAGTTATGCCAGCTGGCAGGCTTCGGCCTCTGTTACTCAGAGGAACTCGTATATCTGGGCAAAGGATATATACGGCGGCGAAAAGAACGTGCGCGACTGGAATGTTGCCTTCACCCAAATATTTTACACGAATGCGGTGCTGGAAGGGCTGGCATCGTCGGAAAGCGCCGGTACCCCGACCGGCCAGTTTATTAAAGGCCAGGCGCTGTTTAAGCGCGCCTACGCCTGTTATGATCTGGTCCGCAATTTTTGTAAGGCGTATGACGAAGCAACGGCTGCCACAGATGCCGGAATTCCGATCCGCCTGAATGCCGGGGTTAACGAGATAGCGCAGCGCGCTTCCCTGAAGCGGAGTATGGACCAGGTTTTGACCGATCTGCGCTCTGCCGTCCCGCTGTTACCGGCTGCGCGGCCTTCCACAGATTTGTTCCGTCCGTCAAAGCCAGCGGTCTATGCCCTGATTGCCCGTGTTTATCTGGATATGCGACACTATACGGAGGCAGAGGCATATGCTGATTCGTGCCTGGCGCTGTATAGCAGGCTTATTGACTACAACAGCGTGAGCACCTCGTCGGCTACTCCTTTTTCGACCACCAACGACGAGCTGATCTATAATACCTGCGGATTTGCGAATGCCACCCAGGCCTATACGTTTATACAGGCATCCACCTCATCGGCTGCTAAGGTGCCGGCTGCCCTTACCGGTTTGTATGCTGCCAGCGACCTGCGTCTGAAAGTGTTTTACGCCCGGGCGGCCGATGGAAGCTACACGCGAAAAAGGGGGTATTACGGAAGCGGAAACTATCCGTTCACGGGCCTGGCTACCGACGAAGTTTATCTCGTTAAGGCTGAATGCCTCGCCAGGAGAGGGGAAACGGCGGCGTCCTTACTGGCATTGAACACATTGCTGCAAAAGAGATTTGTGAACACGGCAGCTTACGTGCCTGTTACGGCTGCCACACCGCAGGAGGCGCTGGACAAGGTTTTACTGGAACGGCGGAAAGAACTTTCGTGGCGCTGCCTTCGCTGGCCCGACCTGAAGCGGCTCAACAAAGAAGGTGCAGGCATCGTCCTCAGCCGCGAGCTGAACGGCGAAACGTATACACTCGAACCCAATTCGCCCCGGTATGTGCTCCCGATTCCCGACGACGAGATCGCTCTTAGCGGGATAACCCAGAATGAACGTTAATAATCACCGCTTTATGAAATGTATCAAGTTAAAAATACGATGGCGCCTGCTTTTTGCCTGTACGCTTTTTCTTCTTATTTCGGCCTCCTTAGCCGGACAGGCAGGGCCTGCGGCGCCACCTTTACAGGCTGTGATCGACCTGATCGCCGAAGACAGCAGCATGCTGGAGGACGCGGTATTCCGCTACGAAACTTTAAAAGGAGGGGTTAACTCTCTTTATTCTTTACAGGCAAACGCCGGAGAGGAAAAGATAACAGGGCGGGAAAGCCGTCATGTTATCCTGCTCCCGGAGGCATACAGCTATGTAAGGCTTTCATACAAGGCCGCGTATCACCAGGGCGAAGACCCCGATCTTCGTCAGCCACTGGGGGTGGATCCATGGCTTTTGCAGGATGGCGATACCGTCGTTATTCACCTTAGCCGCAGAAAGAACGGTGTATGGTTCAGCGGAAATGCAGCCACCAAAATGACCTGCATGCTCCGCATCCGGCGGAAATTCAGGAACGGGATCGGCAGTTTCAGCCGCTCAAATAACCTGTACCGGCAGGCTCGCTACAGCGAGGCACTGGAAGCAAAGAAGCAGCAGTTCGATTCATTGTATACGGTGTGTTCGGGGATATTGAATGAGTACCGCCCGCAGATCAGCGCACGGGCTGCAGCGCTGTTGGCCACAGACTGTCTGGCCTACTATTATACGATGATGGTGAACCACTTTAGTCTTGCGGGAGACGAGCCTGATCTGCGTGCTTCATTTGATGATACGAAAAAGGTGTTTATGCGCTATTTCGGAAGTTTCAAAGAAGGGAATAATAGAGACGAGGGGCTGCTTACGCAATCGTACTTTTATGCTGATTTCCTGCTGAAAAAGGATATGGCATTGCTGGCGTTCCGCAATAGTTCTGCGGATGCTTTTCGTAAATGTACGTTTGAAGAACTAACGGACTTTATTGCCCGGAACTATCAGGGGATGCTGCGTGATAAGCTTCTTTTGCTGGCCTTTTACCGGAGTGGAAAAGGGAAGAATCTTACCGAAAAAGAGCTAAGCCAGAGTATTGATAAGGCCGGCGACAGCCGCTATGGCCGGGCATTGAGGGAATATGCGACGAGAATAAGCGCCGGTATACCTGCATATAACTTTTCGCTTTGGGATGAAGCAGGAAAGGTGGTGCGGCTGGCCGATCTCCGTGGAAAACTTCTGGTAATGGATTTCTGGTTTACAGGTTGCCATGGCTGCACCCTTATGGCTGAAAAGTTAAAGCCTCTGGCCGGGAAATATAAAGACAATCCGCGTGTGCTGTTTATATCGGTAAGTATAGACCGTAAAAGAGACCAGTGGCTCAGGAGTGTGAAAGAAGAGAAATATTCGGGCAAGCACGAGCTTAACCTTTGGCTGGGTACCGGTACCGGGAGGTGCCCTCTTCCGGAGTATTATAATTTTGATAGTTATCCGCAGCTGATGGTCATTTCGGCCGATGGGAAGCTCATCACCACCTCTCCTCCGGACCCCAGGCGCAGCGAAGAAGCGTTTATTTCTTTTATTGAAGGCTCCTTATAATCTTATTTATCAGAGTGCATATTTATTGAAAGAGGCCGTTCCCCATGGGGAGCGGTCTCTTCTTCAAAAGGAGAGAGTCCTTTAGTTATCGTACAGGGCGGGCTGAGAATCGGCGTCTGCTGCTATCCACCCGTTACTCAGATAGGTGGTGACCTCTGAGTCGCTGTAACTTGTCTGATCGGGAATATTCGTTTTCCCTGAAGCGGTGACATCGTACACACAGTGGCGGGAATCGGTGTCATTACAGTTAGCAAGAGGATCAACCGATGCCCGTTGCTGGAAGTTGCTGGTCCCCTTGTTCACAAGGAAATTGCCTGAGATCATACCGCTTTTGAGTTGTCCGTACCCGGCTGTGTTTGCGGGTGCGTTGGTAAACGCACTTACGCCTGCTGCTGTGGCTGCCACGAGCAGGCTCAACATGATTCTTTTCATGATGCTGAATTTGATGAATGAAATAAATGATTGAATTGATGCTTGAACGTATATAAACGCGCTTTAATAGTTCCGATAGAAAGGAGTCCGGGTTTTAGAGCCAGTACAGCCAGCATGATCCAGCCGGTATTGAATCCTATATGCTGTCCCCAGGTCATACGAGAGATCACCCCTCCGCAGTGGCAGGGGAGGTTCTGTTGTACCTGCATCATGATGATCAGGTAAATGGTGAAGCCCAGCATAAGTGCCAGCGAGGCATACAATCCGGCCCTGACCGTTTTCGGTATTACCAGTAGCAATGATATGGCCAGCTCCGACAACGGTATCAACCAGGCAAACGCTTCTGCCTGAGCGCCTATTATCACTGATTTGGAAAGCACACTGGCAAAAGCGGCGTGATCTGTAAGTTTTGCATAGCCTGTATATACAAACAGGAATACGAATAGATATGGCACGATTACAGAGAGCATCTTTTTCATAGCACAGTAGATTATTTGTTGAATCCAAGTTACAGCGGTGCCGTGTCTGCAGCAGTGCCATCTGGAACTATTTCAACTTTTTCATCGTCCGGTAAAGACTGGTCCTGCTGATACCGCAGTAGCTGGCAACATGCTCAGGTTTTGTTTTCTGCAGGATATCCGGATACCGGGCAAATAACTTTCTCACCCGCTCTTCGGGGCTGTCTTCAAGCAAAGAGCGCAGCCTTCTTAAAGCCATCCGCCTGTACAGGTTACAGAAATAGATCAGCACACGGCTGATGTTATCAGTAGAGTGCATCAGCATCATCAGGTCAGGATAACTAACGGAAAGAACTTCGGTAGTTTCCTCAGCGATAATATTTTCCTCAGCACGGGTCTGATCAAAAAACGCCGTGGATGTAACGAATTCGCCTTCCCTCGCAAAGAGGTAGGTAACCTGCTTTTCGGGGCTGTTGAAGTAAATTCTTACAACGCCCGATTTAATAAAGTACAGTCGCCTGCTCCGCTCATTGTCGTGCTGTAAAAAATCATTTTTGTTGAATTTTTCTTCCTCGAGGATGCCCAGGATGATTTCCTGATCGGACAAAGCTAAGCTATGTCCCTTATTGAGTGTTTTTAACAGTAAATCAGTATCCATATGTATTTAAAATTTCATATGGTTGTAAATAAAATAGGTTTTTTTGGCAAAAAAGAACAAAGAATGGTGGGTAAATGGCGGTTACCTGTAAAAAAATTCAATCTTTTGTTACATTCTGATACTTTTAACGTATAAACTCTAAAATGAAGAACTCCCGGAGACAAAAGTAAAGCGTCCCGCCTTGTCCCGCACGCTGCCAGAAAAACGATCCCCTGACGGATTCTTCCTGTGTTTTAAAATCTTATACGTATGGACCATTATCCCTTTACTACCTTTATTGAGCTGTTCTGCTCCTTAAATCCTGTTCAGATGAAGGAAGCTTCGGCTTCACCCGAACGTCGCCGCGAATTCGAAGAACGGTTTTGCCGGAGATTAAAAGAACTAAAACTACAAGTGATTGCCCTGCACCATGATGCAGATTCAGACGAGCTGTCGAGGCGGTACTTTAATGACTACCTCTGCAATCTCTGCCAATATATGGAGCTGCTTACCGGGCAGTTGGGGCCCGACGGCGCCGGAGAGTATTTTAAAAAGAAGCATCGCTCGGATTACACCTCCTTTATTGCCTCCCTTTTAACCTGCGTAAACAGAGATATCAGGAACCTGGCCGAATTTTTCGGCAAATATTTTGACTACGACGCACCTGCTCCGGCCTTAACTGGCCTCGAGTTTTATCTCAACCAGAAAGATCATCTGGCCCGGCTGATCAGAAAAATGAAGAAAAGGGTGGACGATGCGGAACTGGTGCAGGTGATAGAAAATTTTATTCATTCGTTCGCTGTTAAAAACAACCACAGTTCGCGGCCCTTTTCCGACTACCGTTGCCTGCACCGCCTTGGTATCGTGATGCAGGAAATACTGCTGCGGAAGGGTGGAAAAGATACCGGCGACAACCTCCGGGTGGCTTTGATGACCAGGGGATTTAATGACCCCGCATTTGTAATGCACTGCCTCGGATGGCTTAATAAAAAGCTGGCTGCTGATAGTGGACGTGAGAATGTGCTCCTGAAGCTTCATGAGCTCGGCCCTCTTTTCGTTTCCCTCAAGGGCGATCAGCTGCAGCTCCCCGCACTGCAGTCGCTGTGTGCGGCATGTACCGGCTGGAGAGACGATACAAGGGCTTTCTGGTTAAGCGAAGAGCAGTTTGAGGCACGTGTACAGGAGAGGCTTTTGCACAGGCTTGACCAGATGCGATTCTCAACCTCCCTTTCGGCAAGGGCACTGGCCATGTTTGCACGCTGCCTGTATGAAACGAAGGTAATTACAAACAAGGATCTTGAAAAACTGCTTGAAATATGGCGTCTGATGTTTATAACGGTGCGCAATCATAATAAAGAAACGGCTGAGGGAAGCTTTAAAAAAGCATTTTATGGAACCGACCAAAAGGTAGCCGCTACCCTGAAAGGCGTTTTTGATATGGGAACCGACTGGCTCAACCGGAAAACGAAACTGAACGAGAGGGACTACTAACCGCCATTTACCTATGCAGAAGGTCTTATTTTTTTTAACTTAATTGGATTCCGTATTTATTTAAGACGCCACGATTATCTATCCGTTAACTTAAAATCCAGACCCATATTAGTTATGCACGAAACCAGACGTATCGAGAAGAATATTTCTGACATCCGCTCGGAACTCGGCAACATTAATGAAACGCTGGTGGATTTCTATGAAGGACACCGCCAGCTCGCCACCAGCCTTATGTCTTTTATCAGCTATTATACCGGCGAAGTTTTCCTCTCGCAGAAAGAAGTTGCCGACCTTCTGGGGGTAGACGAACGCACGGTAAGAAACTGGAAAACCAGCGGAAAACTGCTGCCCGAGCAGGTGGGCTCTTGCCGCCTGTATGCAAAATCGAAAATTCTTCAATTTGGCCGCGATAAAGGGCTGATCAGGTAGGAGCCTGAATAATTACTGCCATCCCTTTGTTCACCTGCCGAACTGCTTCGGTAAAGGTTGGCGTGCGGCCGCATCAGTTCGGCAGCTGCACGGCGTTCGTTCGGTCTGCTTTCAAAGCCGGGTTAGAACAGGGCCTGAAGCCTGCGTTACAGGGGGGATGTTTCATGATGTCCGTTTTCCGGAAACCGGAAAATAACCGGAAATAACCGGAAAATCAAGGTTTAAAATTCACCTCCGTGGCCGTGGTGGCTACGTTTGTTCCATCAGCACGACGTACCGGTACTATTGATAGCTGTTCCCTTCGGTTCCTTCCGGGGGGGTGACAAAAACGGAAGGAAACATGTTTAACAGTTAATTTTTTTTAAAATGGCAGAATTAAAACCTGGTGTGATAGGCACCATTTCCGGAAAGATCGGCAACGTGGTTGCAAGCAACTGGCGCGATATCAAATACCTTCGCGGGGTAGCTGCAACCAGCAGTAAAACGGCTACCGAAGCGCAGCTTACTCAGCGCGCTAAGTTTACACTACTGTTTGATTTTCTCGCATCGTTTGCCGGGGCGATCGATCTTGGCTACAAATACCAGTACCAGGGCCGCAGCACGGCTTTCAACCTGGCTATGAGCACCAACATGCGTGTGATCGGGGGCACCCTTGCCGCCCTTTCGGTAGACTACCCTTCTGTAGTGATCAGCAAGGGAAGGCTGCTTCCGGCGGCCGATACCCACGCCTCCAGTACGGAGCCGGGCGTGGTAGATGTTTCCTGGCAGAACCTTGATGTGGCCACCGACCAGGGCCTCTCAGACAAGGCCGTGGTGATTGTATACAACCCGGTTAAAAAACTGGCCGTGTACAGTACCGACGCTGCCGTGCGCGGAGATCTGAAACTGGCGATGCATGTTCCGGCCTCGTTCTCAAACGATGAGGTGCATGTTTACCTGTTCTTTTCGGGTGTGGCGGTCAGGAAAAATTCCCAGTCTATGTATGTAGGCTCTGTGGTAGTATTCTGATAAGCAATGTACCGGCCGGATTTCGGCCGGTACTGATTTTTCAATTAATATTCTTTCAGCTATGGCAATTATTGTTAACGGACAGATTTCGGGCAGGGTGGGCGACTTGGTCTACTGCCGCGGAAAAAATAAAAGAAACTATGTAAGAAAGGTAGGGGTGATTAAAGTACCTCCCAGCGAAGCGCAGCTCGCAAACAGGAAAAGAATGGCGGCTACGAGCAACTTTCTCACTCCCTTGCGCGGATTGATCGACGAACTTTGGGACCGCCGCCTGCTTACGAAGCAAACCGCCTTCGGAACGGCTTTCAGCTACATGATGCATTATGCTTTTGATCATTCGGCTCCTGAACCGGTGATATGCTACTCTAAAATTTTGCTGAGCAGGGGCAGGCTTGAGAGCACGTTCTCTGCCGGGCTCTCAAGGGAGGGCGACATGGTTACCGTAAAGTGGGCCAACTCCCCCCATCCCAACAGCTATCGCTGCCTCGATGAAGACATGGCGGTGCTTGTTCTGTATTTCCCTGAGAAGGAGGCCAGCCTGGTGTTCCGCAACGAGGCGGTACGCCGCGATGAGATGCTGGCGGTTGCTTTGCCCGGGGTGTATGCCGGGTGCAGCTTGCATGCCTGGCTGATCTTTGCCAGCAGGCGGGGGCTGGGGTGTTCAACGAGTTTGTATGTTGAGGGGCAATAAGTTGTGAGTTGTGGGTTGGGGGCGTGGGAGGATGGGGTATCAAGTATCTGGTATCAGGTAGCAAGAGGTAGGTTGCATATTTAGTATCTGCAGCCAGGTTTAAGTATTAATCATTATTAAGTATCAATTATTATGAAAATGTTTTCTGTTCTTCGTCGTTCCCTCCATCATGAGGGCTTTCTTATCTTTCTGAGTATCTGTAGTTTTCTTTTATTTCCATGGCTGTCGAGGCATGTGGATGTTACCGCGGCTCCTGTTGATCCAGGCATCTTCAGCCTGGTGCTGACGGCACTGCTGGCTTTCCTGGTTTTCAAGTCGGTTACCTGGTGGGCCATCAGGATCATCTGGCCGGTGTTCGCCGAATACTCTGAGCTGCATTTTGAACGCAACTTCAAGTCGCTCCTGCCCCTGCAGAAGGTAGTGATCTATTTAGGCTTTTACATGCTGCTGTTGTTGGGTTTTGTGTGGACGCTGGGGGCGTTAATGTAAGGAGAACCGCTTGTATTTACCTGTATTTCTTTTCGGGAATTCGTTTTTGATGGTAAACGGCTATTATAACAACAAGCTCCTTGGGTGAGTCAATCCTGTAAATGATGGTAAACGGGAATTTTTTGAGATGATATTCGCGATAATTTTTGTATTTGGAACTCCAAATGTAAGGATCGGAGCAAATAAGACTGAAAGCGGTTTCTATAGCTTTAACAAATCTTGATGCCGTCCGTACGCTTTTTGATAAGTACCATTCAATTGACTCTTCGTATTCTTTTTGAGCTTCAGGATGGAGAATATAACTATATGTCATTTTTGACGGCCAGCAGCTAAAATTTGCTGAATTCTTTTCCGGCTGTCATCAGCACTGATCATTGAAACGCTTCCGTCAATATAGTCTTGATATCGCTTGTCAAGTTTCTCTTTTAGCTCGTCAGAATAAGATGATTCAGAGTCAGCTTCAATATGAAATTTTAATCCCAGCCCCACTAAGAATTCTTTCAGTACAGGCAAATGCTTCTCATTATCAATATTAACTGTCAATGTTGCCATAAGAACAAATGTACGGAAATTCAAAAATTATTTTATATAAATTTCATGAAAACCACACTGCTCTTCCTGCTAATTACTTTGATTATCAGGAACAATGCCGGTCTTGATCCTTCTCATGCCAAGCCTTTTCGGGATGCTCAGAAGGCTGTTATTTCATCCCTTGCCGATTCGACACGGCAGTTACGTCAAATCTATACCAGCGAACTTGGTGTTCGCGAAGCGTCGAATCGTAACGACGGCAACCGGGTAGAAGAATATCTGCACTGCGTTGGCCTCAAAAAAGGCTCGCCCTGGTGCGCCGCCTATGTGTGTTTTTGCCTCGGGAAGGCCGGCATTCCCAATCCGCGCAGCGGCTATTGCCCTAATCTGTTCCCGGCAGGGAAGGTCATCTGGGAGAGAAAGTTTAAAGTTGAAGGTTCAAAGTTGAAAGTTGAAAGCCAACAAACGGCAGCACCGAACCCACAGCCCGCAGCTCTTACGGGCGCCCATCCCGCAACCCAAAACCCGCAACCTGCAACTCAATCCCCCTCTCCCGGCGATGTCTTCGGCATCTGGTTTCCAGACAAGGGGCGCATTGCACATGTGGGTTTTATTGATAACTGGGGTGAAAAATATGCCGTGACAGTTGAGGGGAACACCAACGAGGCGGGCAGTCGCGATGGCGACGGGGTGTACCGCAAACGACGACTAATCTCGTCGCTTTATAAGATCTCACGTTACCGGTAAACCGGTGAAAGTATCACCTGAAACATTATTTCAATAACCAGAACATGAAACAGTTTGTATTCCTTCCTGTATTATTTTCCTTCCCTATGTTATTTTCCCTCTGCTCCTGCTCCATCTTTAAGGAAAAGCTAGTGCGAAAGGCCGACAGTGCGTCCTCCAGGCAAAGCAGCTCCGCTGAAAGCAAAACGGTGAGCAGCACTTCGCAGCAGCAGCGCCTGCTCGTTATAACGGATTCATCCGACCATCAGTACACGGCTGAGATCATTCCCGCGGGGCCTTTCCATTATTCGCCCAAAGAGGGCTTTACCGGCACGGCTTCCCGCATACTGATTACCGGGAGGCTCAGTGACGAGTCAACCCGCCGCGATTCATCAGGCAGCGTTAGCACCCTCGCCGCCCAAACAAACACTACTTCAGCAGAACAGCAGCAGACACAGGTTACCCGTTCTGAAAAAACGAAAGAAGTAAAAAGGAGTGGAAAGTGGTGGTTGTGGGTGGTACTGGCCGGGGCGCTAGCGGCGGGAGGGTATGTGATGAAGAAATTGATCTCCCACTCCCTGATTACGAGCGGATAAAAGGTAAATAAAAGTTTACTTTCAGTATATCAAAAGTAAACTTTTATTTACCTTTGTATTAGCAAATGTTCAATTGTAATGAAGAGTTCTGAATTATTAAGAATTCTGCTTAGAGACGGTTGGTATGAGGAAAGGAGAGCAAAAGGAAGTCACATGGTTTTGAAACATCCACGAAAATCCGGAATAGTTATTTTCCCAACTCATGGAAGTGCGGAGGTCGGAAAAGGCCTTGCTGCAAAGATTTTGAAAGATGCGGGAATTAAATAAGACTTACATTTTTACTATATGAGCATAATGAAAACGTTTGAGATCATAATAGAAAAGACGAATACCGGGTATTCAGCTTATGCGAAAGACTATCCTGTAGTTACTACGGGCAGCAGTATGGCAGAGCTAAAGAATAATATAACAGACGCATTGAACTTGTATTTTGAGGCTGCGGGTAAAATAGTAACGGTTGACGACAGAAATTTAAAAATCACCCTGGATCTGCCCCAGTTTTTTGAGTTCTATCAGGTGATCAATGCGAAAGCTCTTAGTGGCAGGATTGGCATTAATCAGACATTGTTATCCCAATATGTAAACGGACATAAGAAACCTTCGCAAAAACAGCTTTCAAGGATAATAAATGGCATAAAACAGTTAGGACAGGAGCTTTCTGGTCTTGACTTAAATCCTGCTTAGGCTGAATGACAAAACTGAAGGATTAATCTTTAGAATCCTTCAGCTTTGTTATTATAGTGCTGACACTGCGCTTCTCAATGCTACAATGTTAGCATTCGTGCTGGTTGATTTGCTGAACTGGGAGGAACCGGCTGAACTTCCATAGAAACTTGAATTAGCGGTTTTGTCAAGCGAGATATTTGAACCGCTCACGGTGATCCCGGCAAAAAGGCCTTTGCTGCGCGAATAAGAGTACACTTCGGCCTCCAGATTTACATTGGTGCTGGCTGTAGAGCTCCTGCCTACAGGGCCTGCTGCTACTGAAATATCGCCGCCGAGGGTGAAATCGCTGTTCGTTATCTTGGTGAGTGTCGACTTGTGCTTAAATACCAGCACCAGATCGACCGACTGCACGCCTGCCTGAAGGCCTAAGCTGCCTCCGGTAATGGCTACAAACACCGGATTGCTCCACGCACCTGAAGCTGTTTTTACCACGGCTACTCCTTTTCCGTGTTTGCCTCCAATGCCAAGGCCTGCATTGATCAGATTGGGAACTACTATTATTCCTTCGGCTATTTTTAGCAGCTCAGAAGGAATGCTTTCCTTCATTTCGGCAAAGTCTTTAAGCACCTGAGTTGATTTTTCGAGTCTTTTGGTTTCCTTGCCCGCATCAGTGGCAGAAGCAAACACGATAAATACGGCCATAAGGGCAGGCCAGCAGAAATATTTTAACGTTTTCATAGTTTGATTTATTAATAATGTTCACATTATTAATATCTTAACCGCCGGAAGGCAGAATGGTTTCATTTGCTAATTGTGTTCCACTTAACTATTCATCCAGGCTTTAAACAGAGGGACACGTGCCTTGCTGATAAGGATTCTCTCTGGTGCTTCGGGCTTCACTTTTACCGAAAGGCGCCCGTTGAAGTAAAAGTTAGCTTCGAGAATTGCTGTTCGGTTGATTATAAACTGGCGGTTAGCTCTGAAAAACAATTGTGGGTCTACCTGCTGCTCGATCTGTTCCATCGTAAATTCTACCGCTAATTGCTTCCCGTCCATTGTGCAGGCATAGGCCACTTCATTGGCAGTATAAAACCAGCCAATCTTTGAAACCTCCACAGGAATGAGTTTTTCGCGGAAATGGATCAGAAAGGATTTTTTATAAGACCGTGTTAACTGAGTAAGCTGGTCAATAAGCTGACTGGTTACCAGTTTAGCATTCACTCCGTCGTGGTCCCTTAGAGCTGTGAGACTTCTGTATTTCTGAAGCGCCCGGCTAATATCTTCCTCATCAAAGGGTTTGAGCACATAATCTATTCCGTTATTCCTAAAAGCCTGCAATGCGTAATCGTTATAGGCTGTTACAAAAATTACGGGTCTCAGGATTTCTGCATTCTTAAATATATCGAAGGAAACGCCATCAGACAGGCGGATGTCCATAAAGACAAGGTCGTAGTTATGGGGATTTGCAGCAAACCATCTAACCGATTCGTCAACAGAAGAAAGATTGGCAGAGATACGAATAAAGTTATCCGCCGTACGCAATAGATGCGACAGGTTCCGGGCAGTAGCGGGCTCGTCTTCAACAATTACTATTCGCAGTTCATTCATGTTGCAGCGGCAATTTAACGAGAAAAACATCAGCTTGCTTTTCTATAATGATTTCCTGGTTCATAAGAATTCTAAAACGTTCGCTAAGGTTAAGCAATCCCAGTCCGTTACTAACTGCTTCCACGGGATTCAGGTTGTTAATGACATTTATACTGTCATCTTCCACCACTATTCTTACTACCAGCGGGCGTTCGGGAGTGGCTGCATTGTGCTTCGCCGCATTTTCTAAAAGGGGCTGCAGCGACAAGTGCGGCAGCTTGTAGTTCGTGAAGCGCTCGTCGACAGTCACTTCTAACCTGAACGAGTCTTCGAAGCGCATTTTGAATAACTGCGCAAAGGATTCTACCATCTTTAGTTCTTCACCGACTGTAACGAGATTATTCGCCGGCCGGTTTAGCGCATAGCGGAATACACGTGACAAATGCACAATATATTGCTGTGCCAGTACGGGGTCTTCACGCACGACAGCCGACAAACTGCTTAGAGAGTTAAACAAAAAATGGGGGTTCATCTGATCTTTCAACAGCTCCAGCTCGGTATGCATGTAAGAACTCTTCAGCTGCTCATTCTCACGCGCTTGTCTGCCAGACTCGCGCATCAGCAGCATTACCTTAACCATCATGCCCGTGAGGATCAGCGACAATCCAAATCTTGAAAAGTGTATAGCCCTGAAAAAAACAGGCACTTGTTCGGGATAGAACAAAAACCGGAAACTCATGGCCAGAGTACCTGTGAATACAAAAAAGATCAGTCCGTTTATGGCCAGGTACCTACCAAGCTTGTTTTTAACCCTTAATGCTGAAATTGAATTGGTACCAAGATTCAGGACAAAGAAGAGATAGCAGAATAAGAATATGGCAGTGAGCTGGAAGCCAAACTCGGCAATATCGAACCGCCATAGTCGCGATAGAAGTCCGCTTTCACGCAAAGCCAACAGTTTACCCGAGTTAAGCAGGGTGGTAATGGCGAGTGAGCTATATAAACTTATCTGCCTCTCTGTCTTGTCCATAACTATAAATATACATTACTTACCGCCTGCTTCGATAATATCCCTGATCATCTGTCTGATCTTCAAACTTGTAGCCTGGCTTTCTTTAGGTTTTGTTCTGGTGAAGATAATGCCGGCTGCTTTATGTTTTGAGTCTTGCCACGGATGCGTGCCGAACATCCCGGGGCTGCTTGATTCAATTACATTTCCTGAATTATCTACTACATCAAGCCAGTTTCCTATCCCGTACCGGAGGCCGGTATTGCCGTATTCGGAAAAGGGATTGGCCGGATAGGGAGTCGCTATGATCTCTGCTCCGCGAGTCTGATCCTTTATCATCTGGGTTAAGGCTTCAGCGCTCAGAACGCTTGTACCCTCAAAAGTACCGCCGTTGACGATCATCTCCAGAAAATTGAGATAGTCGCGCGCCGTTGTTCTTACCCCGCCGGCAATCAAGGGGTTCGGACCGTTAAACGAATAAACCGCTCTCATCCGGCAGGGACCGCCAATCTTTTCGTCGAAAAGCGCTTGCCACGATTTTCCGCTCACAAGCTCCGCGATTCTCCCGGCTACCTGCATACTCGCGCTGCCGTAACGTAAGCGTCCGGCCGTCCCATCTTTGCCGGGAATATGCTTAGAGGTACCTTTATCGCATGAATAAAACAGTATCTCAGGAAAGCGAAATGTTTCCGCATATTCAAGCGTGGAAGTCTAGCGGTCTCAGCCAAAAATCCTATTGTGAACAAAACAATATTGCTTCCCATATTTTCCATTATTGGTTAAGTAAGTACCGCATTAGAGAGCAGGGTGTCGATACTGAAAAGGGATTTGTTGCTGTAAAAGTGGTTTCTGCCAAGAAACCTGCTGCTTCTCTGGAGGTAATTGGATGTAATGGAAATCGTCTGATCTTCTTTGAGCAACCCGATGTATCCCTATTAAAAAGTCTGTTGAGCTAAATGCTTGCCCTGTCTTCTGCCTGTCGTTATTACTTTTATCAGGGTATTACAGATTTCAGATGTGGCTTTGATGCACTAAGCGGTATTGTACGCTCCCGGTTGGGTCAGGATCCTACTACTGGTGATATTTTTATCTTTGTAAACCGAAAGCGCAGTCAAATTAAACTTCTTCACTTTGAAGGCGATGGTTTTGCCTTATATCATAAGCGCCTGGAGAGTGGGAATTTTGAGGTACCGCAGGCTACTGATGGTACTAAGCATACTACCATTAGCAGTGATGAACTTATGCTTATTCTTAAAGGAATAAATCTAAAAAGTGTACAAAGAAGAAAGCGTTTTTCAATGAAAAAGATAGCCTGATAGACGCTCAAATGCTTGTTTAAGACGCTAAAAAGCCGTATTTTAGCAGTAATGACAGCAACGGCAAATCTTAGTATGGAAACCCTGCTTTCCAAATTCAATGATTTGGCTGAAACTGTTGAACGCAATGAAAAGCGTTACCAGGAAGCCCTTCAATCTAAGGACCTGGAGAACTTACAACTCAAACACGAGCTGGCCCAGCTAAAGAAAATGATCTTTGGGACCAAAAGTGAACGGTTTGTTCCCGCTACCTCACCCAAGCAAATGTCCATGTTTGCTGAGCCATTAGTCCAGCAGCAAGACACAGAGCAGCAAGTAAGCTATACACGTACACTTTCGCAGCCAAAAGAATCGAACCATCAGGGAAGGTTACCCTTGCCCGCCAGTTTACTTCGTCAGCAAATTATTCTGGAGCCTGCAGGCATAGACGTTAAGACACTTAAAAAAATAGGTGAAGAGATTACCGAAGAGCTGGAATACACTCCGGGTAAACTCTTTGTTAAACAATATGTTCGTCCTAAATATGCAGATCCCACAACTGGTGGAGTGATATGCGCGCCATTACCTGAACGGCCTATTTCTAAAGGAATAGCAGGTCCTGCGCTTCTAGCTTATATTATCATCAGCAAATTCGTCAATCATTTGCCAGTGTACCGTCAGCTTCAACAGTTTTCAAGAGAAGGTATCAACATTCCTTCCTCTACAATGAACGATTGGATTACTGCCTGCTGCAAACTATTGGAACCACTTTACCAGGCATTGGTAAAGACGGTATTGAGCTGTGACTACATCAAAGCGGATGAAACTCCCATTAAAGTACTGGATAAAACTAAAAAAGAAGGCACAACCAGAGGCTACCACTGGTTGTATCAATCGGCACAGCCCGGGCTGGTCCTGTTTGATTACCGGGCAGGACGAGGCAGAGAAGGTCCGCTTGAAATACTAAAAGACTTTAAAGGATATCTTAGCACAGACGGGTATGCCGCTTACGACATCTTCGAACAAAACAAAGACATCAAAAGACTTTGTTGCTGGGCGCATGTGAGACGTAAATACACTGAGAGTAGAAACAACGACCCTTCCAGGGCTGATCATGTATTGACTCAAATCCAGAAGCTATATACTTTGGAGCGTCAAGCTAAAAATGAAGGACTGTCTTTTGAGCAGATCAAAGATCTTCGCACGCAAAGCGCTCTGCCGGTACTGGAGGAACTAAAATCCTGGCTGATGGAAAATTACCAGCAGGTATTACCCTCAAGTCCTATCGGAAAAGCTATTGCTTATAACTTGACACTTTGGGACAAATTGGTGGTCTATCTTCAGGACGGAAGATTGCAACCGGACAATAACGCTGTAGAAAACTCAGTCAGACCTTCAGCGATTGGACGACGTAACTATTTATTTGCAGGATCGCATGAAGGAGCTAAACGGGTTGCCATGCTCTATTCTTTCATGGGAAGTTGCAAAATGCATGGGATTAATCCTCAGCAATGGCTGCAAGACGTCCTGGAGCGAATTCCAGAACACAAGGCAAATAAACTTTTTGAACTTCTGCCTAATAATTGGACTCCTTCTCAAATGCAATAATCGCCACTTTTACTCTCATAACATAGATGGGGCGGTCGGATGCTTACGCCGTAACTAAAGGCTGAGCCGGGAGTATGGACCAGGGGTGTATGAACAGCTATCGAATCGACGGCCTGCGCCAGCGTAAGGTCTTTTTGGTATTCGTACTTGTCTGAAAACTCGCCTGGCTCCTCAAGGTCGCCCTCAAACCCTGAGGTATGAGAGAACAGCTGCCTGATGGTGATCTGTCCCTTATGATTCTCCGTAAAAGCAGGAAGGAACTTTCCAACAGTATCATCCAGCGAGAGTTTCTTTTCGTCCACAAGCTTCATAATGACAGCCCCCGACAGCCATTTTGAAGCCGATGCGATCATACGGGGCGAGTTAATGCCGAGGTTCACCTCTTTCCGGTAAATCACCTCGCCATTCTGGGAAACCAGTACTGCTACCTGATTCTGATAAACCTCCAGGTTTTCATCGATAAACCTATCGACAGAAGAAAAATCATATTTACTATCCTTGTAAGGATTCTCGTCATCCTTTTTACAGCTCCCAAATAAGAAAGGCAGAAGAAGGATTAGTATGGTATTCATAAAGTGTGATTTCATGGGTGCTGTTATTTCTGTTTCCTTTTTTTTCTAACGTTCTCCTTCATTTCTGATTGGAATTTCTTGTATTCCTTGTATTGGTCGTCGTTGAGCGTCTCTTTCATCTGAGCATCTCTCTTTGACCGGAGGGCAGAGAACTTCTTGTATTTTGCCATTTTCGATTCGCCGGATGACTTTAAGGCGGAGAGCCCGTTGAAAAATTCGGAATTGATAGACTTTACTTTTGTTTCCTGTTCATCTGTGAGGTTCAATTTCGTTTTAAACTCTTCGAATTTGGCCAGGGTTTCCTGACGTTGTTCGTCGGTCATTTTTGTTTGAGCCCTTAGGCTCATGCCTGACAGCAAAAACATACAGGCAATAAGTGGAATGAGCTTTTTCATCTTGTTCTTTCTTTAAGTGTTTGATACAAAGAAAGGGCAGGCGTTTAATGCCGTGGTTCTTTAACATAGGGAAGCTGTAATTTTTGAGGATGACACTGCCGGATCAAGCCGTGAAACGACTGCTGCCTAAACCGGAATCTGCGTTTTGTTTGATATCTTTGATGCGAAATAACATTCAGATAAACACGATCGCAAATGCCCGATACCTTCACTGCAATTGACTTCGAAACCGCTCAGGGGAAACGATGGAGCATCTGTCAAATCGGCCTTATCAGGGTAGAAAAAGGAATTCCGACACAAAAGGTAGATATATTGATAAAGCCTCCGGGCAACGAGTATAGTTTCTACAATACTCAGGTTCATGGAATTACTGCTGCAATGACAGCTACAGCGCCAACCTTTAATGTTGTAT
Organism: Arcticibacter tournemirensis; assembly: GCF_006716645.1. NCBI lineage: Bacteria > Pseudomonadati > Bacteroidota > Sphingobacteriia > Sphingobacteriales > Sphingobacteriaceae > Arcticibacter > Arcticibacter tournemirensis. Next base: position 247,727 of record NZ_VFPL01000001.1, read on the forward strand.
GGCAATCACTGCTTCCTTTTATCGAAGGGCAGAGGGTAATAGCACATAATGCAGCATTTGATTGCAGTTGCCTGGAACAAACTCTTACATATTATAATCTAAAGATACCCGATTATACCAAAGTTTGCACTTACCAGATATACAAACGAAAGCTATCAGAATTGTGCTCGATGTATGATATCAGCCTGAGACATCATAATGCTCTTTCGGATGCACTGGCTTGCGCTCAGCTGTATTTAAGATATTTACGAACCGGCAAGGATGCTGGCAGATAATAAGAGATACTCAATCCGGCTACATATTTAACCAGGATCTGAACTGGGAAGCACGGTCTTCGCTTACTACTACTGTCAGATTTGCGGGCGGGGGAGGATCAAGTACCACCTTTATCCGGTTACGCGACAACTTAAACATTTCCCTTATTGAACTGATGTGAATAATAAACTTCCGGCTGATCCTGAAAAATTCCTGCGTGGAAAGCTGAGGTTCGAGGCTGGTAATAGTTTCGTCGAGAATGTACGATTCGCCTTCTTTTGTAAACAGATAGAGATATTTATCCTCGGCCATAAAATAGGCAATATCGTTTGCGCTAACCGTTTTAATGCGACTCCCCAGATTGACCATGAAGCGGTTCCTGGTTCCGGTCAGAGGCTGCACGGCTTTGAGCGGAGCTTTGGCTTCAACGCCTGGATATTGCTCCTGCAGGCCTTTCAGCTTTTTAAGTGCTTGCTCAATATCCTCACGATCATACGGTTTCAGAATGTAGTCGATGCCCTGGTTTTTAAAGGCTTTCAGGGTATACTGATCGTAAGCTGTAGTGAAAATGACCGGGCACTTTACTTCTGTACGCTGAAATATTTCAAAGCTGTCGCCGTCACCCAGATGGATGTCCATGAATATCAGATCTGGAGCCGATTCCTTCAGTATTTTAACGGCAGCTTCAATAGTGCCAGCAACAGCAATTACCTCAATAGAAGTATCTGTTTCTGATAAAATAGTCCGGAGTTCACTCGCCGCCAGTTCTTCATCCTCAACAATCAGTACAGTCATCGCCATTTGATGGCATCAAAATAAACAAAAAACTCCGGCTTTTTAAAGACCGGAGCTTTCTACAGTTTATCAGGCTGTATTAATCATTAATTTATTGAAGGTTTGGGTTATTCTTTATTGCTGATGCCGGGAATCTCAACGTATAGCGGGGATCGTTCTGCTGAAGCACGAAAGTTTCTCCGTTAAACTTATGAGTGATGCTGGGCTGGCCATAACGCCGAAGGTCATACCAGCGATGTCCTTCGAGTGCAAGCTCGCGGGTGCGCTCTGCGAGTATTTCAGAGAGCAGTGCAGGGCCACTCAGCTGGCCTACTTTGGCAGCCTCTTCTGCATATCCCTGTGGCGTGAACCGTTTTGCTTTTAAAGCAAGAAGTGTTTCGCGGGCAAGGGCTGTGTTACCTGTCTGGTAGGCAGCTTCTGCTTTGATGAGATACATTTCGGCATTGCGGAAGGTGACTTTAAATTCGTCGCTGCCGGTCTTCAGTGAATTGTAACCGCTGTCGTCTTTGCTGAAAAACTTGGTTAAACGAAGGTCTGCACCCGCCTGGTATTTGCTTATCAGATCGGGAGAAACAAACACCGCTTTGGCAACAGATGTGTGGAGCGTGTTCTCTAACGACATAATGCTTTCTGTTGAACGAAAATCCGTTGGTTTGCGGTCAGAGCTATTCAAGTCTTCAAGTTCATTGTTAAGAGACAATGCTTTTTCGGCTGAGCTCAAAGCTTTATCCCACTCACCACGATATTCGTAAATGCGGGCTTTGAATGCTTCCATTGCCCTGCGGGTGAAACGATAATTTTTACCCGTTTCGTAAGTGTTTATATTCATTAGGGTTTCTGCATTCGCGATATCGGAGAAGATCTGCGAATACACCGCTTCAACTGGCGCCGGCGCCAAAATCTTTTCGAGGTCGATTTCTGTAGAAATGGGCACGCCTCGGTCAGCGGAAGCCGTTTCTTTGTTATAAGGCTTTGCAAACAGGTTCAGCAACTCGAAATAATTATAAGCGCGCAGCAAATAAGCTTCTCCACGAATTTGATCTACTTCAGCACTCTTCCCGGCCGTTGCTTCCGCACTAACGATGATCTCGTTTGTATAGAATATACTTTGGTAAAATGACTGGTAAGGAAACTCTGTTGTTGCCGGATCGGCTGAACCATCTTTCCATGTAAAAATATCCCTTGAATAAATAGCGTCTTCTGAATATTCATCCATGATCAGTTCATCCGTGCGGAGAGCAAGCTGCCCCTTGAACGCTGGAAAAGTACTGTAAGCGCTGCCTAACAGAGCGCGAAAATCTTCTGTTGTTTCTGGCCTCACCCGACCAACAGGTTTGATATCCAGATATTTTTTGCAGGAACTCGCTGATATGAAAACCAGAAGAAGCACTGCGGATAATAGTTTTTTCATACTTTATTTAAAAGCTTGCGTTAATACCAATGTTGATGCTTTTTGTAATCGGTTGCGCATAAATATCACCGAATGTCTCCGGATCAAAATATCCGTCGTAGTTTTTGCTGGCTACAAATAAGTTATTCCCTTCTACACTAAATCGCAGGTGCCGGGCACCTATCCGTTTAGACACCGCAGAAGGAAGGGTATAGCCGAGTCGAATGCTGTTTACACGCAAGTAACTGAGAGATTTAGCCCAAATATCATAGTATTGATATGTATTCATGGGGTCAGCTACCGAGTTCCACTGATTTACCATCCACCGGTCTGCATTCTCTGTACTATAACTAATGATACGGGGAAGTGAAGAAGCGGTATTTTGCGGTGTCCAGGTATTTAACAGTTCACGGGAATAGTTTATGCCTCTGTCAACCTGCGCTGGATTGTACATGTCCTTACGGAGAACGGTTTTGTCAAGAAAGAAACTTGTAGTTACAGCCAGGTCAAAGTTTTTATACCTAAACTTATTAATAAATCCACCTGTGAATTTCGGATCGGCATCTCCTGCATAGCTAAAGAGATTTCTGTATTCTTCATATGTCAGTTTAGATTCTGTGAGTTCTCCCGGAAAAAGGTCTGCCCAGGGATCATACAGTTTAAAGAAATTTTCGAAAGACACCACCTGTCCGCCCTGATAAAACTGGACGTATCCCTGATCATCAAGGCCAGCTGTTTTGATCACGAAAACGCTATTGACAGGATATCCTTCTTTTGATGGCATCCGGTCTGTGTCCCTGGCTATTTGCCTGGTGACTTTGCTTTTGTTGCGGGAAATATTAAAGTCAGTTGACCAACTAAAATTGCGGCTTTCGATATTGCGGGAGTATAATGAAACCTCAAGACCCTCGTTTTTCACCCTGGACCAGTTCACATTCAGGTAGGCAAAACCGGTTTCAAGAGGCAGGGCTCGCATTGCCAGCAGGTCTTTGCCGTGCCGGTTATAATAGTCGACCGTTAGCTGAATTCTGTTATTCAGCACTCCAAGGTCAATTCCGCCATTCAAAGTTGAGGTTTTCTCCCAACGTAATTTATCATTTGGAGGAGACTGGACCGTAATTTGCTGTTCCGGATAACCAGGTAAAATTGTGCCGTTCTGAAAATAGCCCAAAAGATATGGAGACGATGTCTTATCAATATTACCCTGTAATCCGTAAGAGGCCCTCAGTTTCAAGTTAGATAACCATTTTACATCCTCCAGGAAGCTCTCCTGTTTTGCATTCCAGGCACCTGATACAGAATATATTGGCAACCATTTGTATTTGGGATCTACACCGAATAAATCTGATCCATCATACCGGATGCTTCCGTAAAGCGTATATCTCCTATCGTAAGTGTAGGAAAGAATACCATAAAAAGAAGCATAAGCATTGCGAGCCTCCATTCTGTTGTATGGCTGATATGTTGTAGTCGAAGTACCACTATAGCCGGAGGGGAAAACTATTGGGGAAGTTGTGAGTGTCTTTGGGTCATACCCGAACCCCCTGCTTAAGATATTATCATTGTTATTCCTTCTAAACTCGGATCCGGCCATTGCTTCAATCTCATGTTTCTGATCGATCACTGTATTGAACTCCAGAATATTCTTCCAGTTATATTGAAAGAACGAAGTATTCTGGTTCTCGATCATGCCTCCGGCAGGAAGAAAATACTGGTATTTTTTAGTGGAAGAATTGTAATAAGATGTTCCGGCACGGAACTTCCTAACATAAAAACTCTCCTGATCGCCATACTTCTCTGAATTGTTTTCATCTATCTGAATTCCCATTTCCGTGCGGAATTTCAACGGCTGAATGATTTTCCATTCAAGATTGAAAAGTCCTTTGAAGCTTTTATTATTAAAAGTATAGTCAGTATTCTCCCTTTCCTCAATAGCATTAAAAGGAAGATAAATATCACCTGCGAGGTTTGACGATCCAGTAATATCAGGATCGTAAACAAATGCACCGTTCTCGTCACGCACCCTCAGATAAGGATTGACATTTCTGGAGTATGTTGCAGGCTTAGTCTGCGCGGAAGCTTCGGATATATAACTTTCACGATCAGAAGCTGTACCAAATAAACCTGCACCAACTTTAAGTTTATCTGATACTTTCAGATTCGTTTTCAATGTAACATTATATCTTTTCAGACCTGTACCCTTTGTCGAGCCTTTTTCATTGTAATAGCCTGCGGAGAAATAATAATCGGCATCGTCATTACCGCCCGATATACTGGCAGTATACTGCTGGTTCACCGATGTTTGATACAGCTCCTTGCCCCAGTCGGTGTTGACAGATCTGAGATTGTTTATACTCTCCTGGGTAGCTGCATTCAGCGCGCTGAAGCCTCCCTGGCGAAATGCGTTCAACTGACCGTTCTGATTGAGGATCCTTGCCACGGCGCCATACGTATCGCGGTAAGTAAGATCTTCGCGGGCGGCAAGGCCCAGCTCCCAATCTACTTTTTCATTAGAGTTCATCAGGTTCAGCCGACTGAAATCAGGACGCTGACCGATGAACGAGTTAGCATTCACGTTTACCTGCATCGGACCTTTCTTACCATTTTTTGTTGTGATCACAATCACACCGTTAGCAGCCCTTACGCCATAAATGGCTGTAGCCGCAGCATCCTTTAGGATGGTAATGTCTTCAATGTCGTCGGGATTGACGCCGGCAATAGGAAAATTGCGAAGCTGATCAATATTGTCTTTGTCGAGTACAGCGGGCATATTATCCCCTTCAAGAGGGATTCCGTCGAGAACCCACAGCGGCTCCTGGTTACCGTTTAAAGAGGCGGTTCCCCTGATCCGGATCTTTGGCGCTGCGCCGGGTCCACCGTTCAGGGTAGTAACCACTACACCGGCTACCTGTCCCTGCAGCATCTGGTCAACCCCCACCACACCGCTCTGGCGGATATCGGCAAAGCTCACCTTAGATGAGGCTGTGGTGTTTTTACTCTTCTTAATCGAGTTGTATCCCGTAACAATTACTTCCTTCAGTTGATTCTCGTCGTTAGTCAGCCGCACACGTATAAAAGTCTTTCCACTTATGTCGATCACTTTCGAGGCAAAGCCAAGAAAACTAACCCGGATGGTGCGGATACCTGCCGGGAGGGTGAGACTGAAGTTACCTTCGACGTCTGTTACAGTACCCAGAGCCGAGCTGCGGATCACGCCGGTTTCGCTGGTCTGCTCGCCTATCGTCGACTTGTCGGCAATGACTGATGCTCCAGGTACCGGCTTTCCGTCGTCGTCGGAGAGCACCTGCCCCCTGATTGTCACCTGCTGTCCGTGCACCACAGTGCCCAGAAGCAGTAGAAATAATAAAAGTAATGATCTATTCATGTGTGATTTATGTTGCTATTGAATATTAAGTCCCCGGCGTATCCTGAGCATCAGGTCCTGATAATGCCCGCGTGTTAGTTCGTCCCCCGTTTTTTCTTTACGTTCAAGGAGCCGGAATACTTTTAAGAGTTCGGCGCGTTTTAAAAGCGCAGCTTCGGACGTACGCGACATGAGGCTTACATTCATATTCCTCAAGGCGGTTGGCTCCTGATTAAAGTCGGCTTTCGGCTGCATGTAATCACAGTCGTCATACAGGCTTTTCGCAGACAGCTTTTCGAGCAGTTTACCTGAGCTGACAAGCAGGGCATCTACGTAATTCTGCTGAAACATCCGTTCGTAAATATCGAGCGACTTGCCTTTATACGTAGGCCTAAAAACTTCAGCATGTATCCTGCTGAACAGCTCCGTTGCCGTAAATACATTTTCTTTGCCCCAGAATACCTCCGCTTCGGCCATCCTCAGCAGGCGCTCATCGGCCAAAAGCTTATAGATGATGTCGTACTGTGCATTTCTGCGAATGTTATACGGTGTATACTCAAAAGGCCCCATCGGAGAATCCTGAACCGGCAGGAACTTCGCAAGGAGCTGAGACTCCATTAACCATCCCGGCATATTGAATGCTTCTTTCTTAAGGTAGTCGAAAGCTTCTTTCTGCCTTTGTGCCGGTACCGGCTTCCAGGCTCCCTTGCCATCTCCCTGTACAGGGTTCTCCAGGTAAAAACCGCCTATATTTGATAGCACATGCCCGGCATACATCTGCCATTGTTGGATAGCTGCCAGTAAAAGTTTTCCGGCTTCGTAATAGTCTTCTCCTACAGTTGCGGCAATCGTACTTATTTGGGGTACGATGTGGCGGAGATTTTGAAGCCCATAGTAACTGGCTTTTACGTTGTTGTCTCCCAGATCTTCCGACTGCGCCCTTGGGTCTACAGTATTCTGTGCATCCTGCTGCTCACCATACTTGTACATCGGGTCGTTCTCATGTTGCCTGATCCAGCTCTGAAGTACAGGCAGCTCCTTGTGCGGGTCGCCCGCATCCAGCCACCGGTAACCCCATTCAATGGCATACCGGTCGTATACGCCGATCTGCGGGTTAATGTTCCGTACTCCATCTCCCGGCTGAGCAACATAATTGAAACGCGCATAATCCATGATAGAGGGGGCCGTTCCTCCCATACGGGCAGTGAAAGAAGGTGATCGAAGCGAATCAACCGGAAATGCTGATGACGCTTCCATATTGTGTTTTAATCCAAGTGTGTGTCCTATTTCATGAGAAGATACGAAGCGGATAGCATTAGCCATCAGTGCAGACGAAAGATTCTTTGCGCTTGCCGCCGTATCAATCGCTCCTGTTTGAATGCGCATCCAGTATTTCAGCGAGGTCATTACATTATGCCACCAGATCACGTCGGACTCGAGGATCTCGCCGGAACGCGGATCAATTACCGACGGCCCCATGGCATTCGACTTCGGAGATGCTGCATAAGTTACAACCGAATATCTTACATCGTCAGCATCAAAGTCGGCAGTGTCAATAACTTCCCTTGCCTGTATGGCATTTTTAAATCCTGCCTGCTCAAAAGCCTTTTGCCAGTCGTTGATACCTGCCTTAATCGCGTTTACCCACTGAGGAGGGGTCGCCGGATCAACATAAAAAACTATCGGCTTAACGGGCTCAACCAGTTCGCCTTTTTTATATCGCTCCCGGTCTTCCGGCTTTGGCTCCAGTCGCCAGCGTGTGATGAGCTCGCGCGACTCCATTTGCTGTTGCTTATCCGAAAAGTACCACCTTGGCGTGGTAAAGAAGCCAATTCGCTTGTCGCCGAAGCGAGGAGTCATCGGCTTATCGGGAAGCAAAAGCACGTTCGTTGTGACCTTCACACTTACCGGCATGGTGTTATTTCCCTCGGTTACTGAAGTCGTTAGTAATGATTTTACGACCAGGTTCTGGGGGAAGGTTTTAATATCTTCGATGGCCGAAAGAGAACTTTTCGCACTCGTTCCAAGTCCGATATCGTTAAATACATCGTTAAAGCTTTTTTCCGTACCATCGAACACGCGGTTCACTTTCACCACTACAGCCGAAGAATCGGTATTGTATGCTTCTATTTTAAATGATTCGATAACCGAGCCGGTAAAGTTCTCTTGTACCGACTGTGTGATCTTATCGGAAGCGGGCGATTCTACCCTTGGAACAATGGTTTTTACCCAAACTGTTCCGGCCCTCCTGTTGAGAGAGAAGCGGATTACTTTATTCTCGGTATTCATCCCTTTATTGATCCCTGCTTCGTTAATGGAAAGCGGAACAGAGGAGATCTTATTTACGAGCAGAAAGTCTCTTTGCATCCAGCGGAGCGGAATCTCAAAATAAAAGTCGTTATCGACGCGGTGTATGTCGAAAATACCCTTTATTGTCGTTGCTTTTTTCAAAAGCTCTTTATACGACTTGCTGTTGCCCTTCTTATCTGCCTCGGCGCTGTCGGCACGAGCCTCCGTTTTCTTTTCTGCCGGCTTTACGGTCGATTTAGTTTTCGTTTGAGCGAAAATATCTGCAGAAAAAGAAAATACCAGAAACAAAAAGAGAATTACCTTAAAAAAATCCATGAAAAGGACGTTGTGCGCCCTGTTTATCCCGAAAATCACACATCCAATATCACCTAAAATCACTCTATCTTAAAATCATACCGAACGAAAGCGCTGTTTGCCGGTGTGAACACGCATTTTGAGGGAGCAAATTTTCAATCAATTTGAATATTTGATTGTTGAATGACCGGAAAAGAGCATATAAAAACATCTCCCTCCTGTTTATAGGAAAACCCGGCAATTTTATAATGATCATAAATACTTCGAATGTAATTTAACCCGTACCCTCCCGAGTCTACCGGAGTTGACCGTGGTTGGAAATCACTTTCAACAAGGACTTTATCTCCATCGCTTCTGACCGAAATAGTAAGAGGCTGCTCTTTTGAAACGACGTTGTGTTTCACTGCATTTTCTACTGCAGTTTGAATAGCCATAAAGGGAAGCTTGCCCTGCAAATGGAAGATATCGATATCTGTATGAAGAATTTTGAGTGCATCGCCAAACCGCACGCGTAACAGGTAGGTATATTGTTCGGCAAAATCAATCTCCGACTGTACAGAAGACAGACTGTCGGGAAACTCATTTAACACGTACCTGTATACCTTAGAAAGTTTCATCACAAATGTTTTAGCGGTTTCAGGCTCCCTGCCGATCAGTGCACTCAGTGACCCAAGAGAATTAAAAAGGAAGTGAGGATTGATCTTCTGCTTGAGCTTATCCAGCTGCAGGAGGGCATTCTCTTTCTCCTGCTTTTCTGCCATCAGCAGCAATTTTTGTTTTTCCAGGAGCAGCGATTGCTGTTCGTCCTCAGCGCTCTGCCTCATCGAGAATTCCTTAAACCATTTCCTTTGGCTATACGCTCCGGTGATCAATATCACAACCAGGGAGAATAAGCCGAGAAGCGCCGAGTATTTGGATATGGAATTTATCTCCTCATCTACAAGTAAAGTGGGTGTGTCAACAATAAATAGCCAGGGCTGTTCAGCTACCGCAAAAGAAGAGTACTTTCTTACCACCCGAACACCTAAAAAATCGGACTCTACGGTATCCATTAAATTCACTTTACCGGAATCCGACTTTACAAACTGGAGTTCTTTCGGTGTTAGAACCCTTTTTCCAATGAGCTTTTGATCGGGGTAGAAGATAGAAACGCCCTCTTCATCGGTTATAAACGCATAGGCCTGGCCTTCCGGATCGGCCTCTTCCATATATTTCTGCAGCTCACGCATATCCAGGTTAAAGCCAAGAAAGAAAGCTGCTTTAGTGCGGGGATTAACAGCTTTTACACCATAAATCCATCTGACGGAGCCGTTATCCTTCACTAAATCACTATAGGAGTCTTTGGAGGTTAAAACCTCCGATATCCGGTCTCTTATCTTATTATCGTTGATTGTACTGATATCCGCCGCAGATTTACGGCTCAGCGAAGCAAACTGACTTTTTCCCTTGCCTTCAGAAGCATACCAGATATGATTGATAATGGGATCGGAAAAAAGAATGGTTTTGAATAGTTCTGGTTCTTTCCCGTTTTTTAGCTCCTGTGCGGCGGTCTGCCGGGCTAGTTCGACTTTATCCAAAAGCTCGTTAAACCTGCTTCGAAAAAAAAACTCCTTATGCCGCTGAACTCCGGCGGTGAGTGTTCCGCCAATTGTTTCCGCCGATTTGCCTAGCCTCCAATTGATAAAAAAGGCAACTGCGAGAAAAGATATCACCACAATAACCGCGGGAAGCAGCAGATAAGGACCACCTTTCACCTGATTCTTCATCGCGCAAAGATAACTCTATTTTAACTGCAGCAATAAAAACGACACATGGCTGAAGGCGAGATATCCACAGAAGAGCAGGGGGCAATGTTAAAAAGGAAGTTTATAGCTCAGACCAATCCTTAAAAACCGGGAGTAAACTTCCGGATCGGCCCCAATCATATTAGCCTGATAATTAATCGTTCCATAGGAGTACCCCACTGTAAATCCCATACTTTTATGATAAGCTGTGGCATTGATTCGAATACGGGCATCCACGGCTGGGATATCTCTTTCGTTCTTTATCTGCAAATTAAAGTCGGGTACGGTTCCTTTCTCCATACTTTTTAATCCGATGCCAAGGTCCGGCCCAACAGAAATGTCGACAGGAATTCCAAAATTAAACCGGTGGCCCGCGTATGGGTGTACTGATATAAATTGGTTTCTTAAAGAGGCATGGCCAAAATCTTCTTCCTTAGCAGGAGCTCCATAGTAAAGTATTCTATCAATCTTTATCCTGCTTGCAAGGGATTCGTAACCCGATTGTAAACCCCAGATAGTATTGTTCTTTGTTATTCTCTGAATCTGTAAATAAAGAGCATAAGAAAACGAACTTCCGGTCCCGTAAGGATTGTTGGTATAACTGCTATTTATAAAAGAACTCTTTTCGGCCGATTTTCCACCGAAACTAAAAAGACCTGTTTGGGCATGGACGGAATACTCGGTTTTTTGAGCAAGAAGGGAAAGGGTACAAACAGTGAAAAAAGATACAAGGATGAGGAGTTTCATAATGGGTTTTTCTGTCCATACGAAAGTCGCGGCCTGATTGATACAAAGGTTAGTTTAGCTGTTCTATCCTGGTGAACCGGAATGGTCTTTATTCTTTTTCCACCAGCCCCAGTTATAATTACTCATATCGAAGCCTTCTAAATAGGATATTTTCCAGGTCCCCGCATTCTTGATCGCCGTAACTGTATAGTAGAAATCCTCGCCCCAGGTCCACTTAAACTGTGCTTTATTATTGGTAATTTGAATATCCGTGAGTTTTGTTATGCTCAAATAGTTATCAGGATAATCCTGACAGTTACACCACTCATTGACATCTTTGCTAAAAGTGGGGATCTCACCCTCGCGCCAAAATGAAGAGCCATCACGCAACTCCTTGTCCATTCGAACAGCGATCTTGCGATAATCACTCAAAAAGCTTTCCGCAAACATTCCCATTTGCCTAAGTTCCTCTATCGCCTTTTTATTTTTTTCCAGGTTGATACCGGAATACGTTGTATCTGTTGTTTTATTTTTTAAAGGAGGGAAACCCTCGAATTGCATTCCCGATGTTTCATGCCATTTTAATAGCTTTTTGACCAGATTTGTAAGCGCAACAGTATCATTCGAAGGAGGTTCGGGAGATGTAGAAACTCCGGAATCTGATGATGCTGTGTCAGCGAAGGCCGTGTCGGAGGCGCTTGTCTCCGCACCCCTGGGACTACTGCAATTTGAAAAAATAAAAGACAAAAGGATGAACGCAACGTTCAGGTTTATAAAGCGACAGATTAGGTTGGTTTTCATGATTCTAAGGTAGAAAAAATTATTTCCCATAAGGTAAATAAAAAAAGAAATAAATATTTGTATCAAAAAGTATAAAAGAAAAAGAAATAAATAAAATATTTTTGCTAAATCGATTAATTATTAAGAATAGCCGCATATAAACTTACTTATCCAATTATAATGATGAAATTCTGCTCTATTTTAACAAGCGCCACGATTATGTTGGTTGTCTTTAATCTTACTGCTTCCGCTCAGAAATTAAGCGTAACTGATTTACAGGTGGAACATCAGGTAAATCCGCTTTCTGTAGAACCTGCTATTCCCCGAATGAGCTGGAAATTAGCGTCGACTGCCAAAAATATTCTTCAGAAGTCTTACGAGATCAGGGTTGGGACAGATGCGAAAGCCACTTCATCCGGAAAGAACCTGCTTTGGAATAGCACAAAAACCAGTGATCAGTCTGTATTAGTAGAATACGATGGGACTGCACTAAAGCCGGGCCAACGGTACTACTGGCAGGTGAGAGTAACAGACAACCAGCGAAATACATCGCCATGGAGCGCAGTTCAGTTCTGGCAAATGGGACTAAAGGCTTCCGACTGGAAGGCAAAGTGGATCTCTGTGCCTGAAAAGGATACTGCACTGGCTAGCCCCATGTTCAGAAAAACGGTGAATTTGAGCAAAACGGTAAAACTAGCGACAGCGTACATTACCGCAAGGGGGCTTTACGAAGCTTATATCAACGGCAAAAAAGTAGGGGATGCTTACTTCACTCCCGGCTGGACCAGTTATAAAGACCATTTGCAATACCAGGCCTACGACGTAACGGCATTACTAAAAAAAGGAACCAACGCTCTGTCGGCTATACTCGCCGATGGCTGGTACAAGGGACGGGTGGCCTTCGCAGATCGCTCATCTTTTTACGGCGACACGCGTGCGCTGCTGATGCAGGTGCAGGTACAGTATACAGATGGCAGCAGCGAAACCTTGATATCTGATGATAGCTGGAAAACCGCTTATGGCGCCTTATTGAAATCGAGCCATTATGATGGTGAAATTTACGATGCAAGAAAAGAACGGGCAGGATGGACCCAGACAACGTATAACGAAGGGAGCGACTGGCGTGCGGTGCGGATAATGGATTATGGCTACGGCAACCTGGTTGGCATGAGTGGACCGGAAGTGCGTAAACACGAAAAAATTGTTGCGGTAAAAATAATTAAAACCCCTAAAGGGGAGATAGTGGCCGACTTCGGTCAGAACCTCGTGGGATGGGTTGAACTTAAAACAAAAGGACCGGCGAATACCAGGATTACCTTGAGCCACGCCGAAGTACTCGATAAAGCAGGAAACTTTTATACCGAAAATCTTCGTTCGGCCAAGCAACAGAATACTTATTATCTTAAAGGGGATCAGGAACAGGTGTTCTCTCCTCATTTCAGTTTCCAGGGATTCAGGTATGTCAAGATAGAGGGTTATCCGCAAGAATTAAAGCCTGAGGATCTCACCGCAGTAGTACTTCACTCTGAAATGACGCCTACCGGCACATTTAAAACATCTAATACACTGCTTAACCAACTGCAACACAATATAACCTGGGGGCAGAAAGGGAATTTCGTGGATGTGCCAACCGATTGTCCGCAGCGCGATGAACGCCTTGGATGGACAGGTGATGCCCAGGCTTTTTACTATACGGCTGCATACAACATGGATGTAAGCGGCTTCTTTACCAAATGGCTAAAGGATGTAAAGGCCGATCAACACAAAGACGGAAGTATCCCTTTTGTAGTGCCCGACGTGTTAAACCCTGGTGATGCAGGCGCTGCTGGCTGGGGCGATGTTGCCACTATCATCCCCTGGGGTATGTATGATACCTATGGCGATAAACGTATACTCGAAACGCAATATGAAAGTATGAAGGCCTGGGTAGATTTTATCAGTTCGAGGTCAAGGAAAAACCTTTGGAACACCGGGTCACACTTCGGCGACTGGTTATTTTACCGTCCGGATGATGATAATGACGGTCGTGCTGCGGTAACAGATAAATATATGATCGCACAATGCTTTTATGCGCATTCTACGCAGCTGTTAATAAACGCGGCGGAAGTGCTTGGCAAGAAGGACGATCAGGCGAAATACTCATCGCTGCTGAACGACATCAAAAAAGCATATGTGAACGAATATCTTACACCTAGCGGAAGGCTGGTATCGTCTACACAAACGGCTTATGTTCTGGCTCTGCAGTTTGATATGCTGCCCGAAAACCTGAGGGCACAGGCTGCGGAAAGACTGGTTGCCAATATCAGGGATTATGGCACCCACCTGACTACGGGTTTCCTGGGTACCCCATACTTATGTCATGTATTAACTAAGTTCGGTCATAACAAGGTAGCTTACGACTTGCTGATGCAGGAAAGTTACCCTTCGTGGTTATACCCTGTTAAAATGGGGGCTACCACCATATGGGAACGCTGGGATGGTATAAAGCCTGACGGCAGTTTCCAGGTGCCCAGCATGAACTCGTATAACCATTACGCCTATGGCGCAATAGGCGACTGGATGTATAAAAACATAGCAGGTATCCAGGCTGGCGCCCCAGGCTATAAAAAGATCGTCATCAAACCCATCATTGGCGGCAAGCTTACATGGGCAGAAGGATCGTACGACAGCGACTACGGCACGATCAGCAGTAAATGGAGAATAGAGGACAATAAACTGAAGCTGGATGTTACAATTCCCCCGAACACCACCGCCCAGATATGGGTGCCGGATGCTCAGGGGAAATCATACAAAAGCTTTAACGTGGGTGCTGGTGAGCACTATTTTGAGAGATAGCTGCTCAAAGCTTCAGATCGTTGTTGGGTTTGCTGTCCATTGTTAACTTCAGCTTACCGCCGTTTACAACATCTGCAAATGGGATAGATATAGAATTTTGCTTCTTTCCATTATTGAAGACTGATTGGACATAGATATTCCCCGGCGAATTATTCTCTGCTTCAATAACAAACTTATCCCCCTTATGGTATTCCTTGTTCAGCTTGATTTCGATCCGGCTGAACAGGGGACTTCCAATCTGAAACTTTGGATCAATTTGGGTCAGACCCTTTACGTCGAACAGTCCAATGCCTGCCATCACATACCATGCCCCCAGTTGTCCCTGGTCTTCATCCTGTCCATACCCGTATCCATGTAATCCTTCTGTACCATAAAATTCATTACAGATGGTACGTACCCATTTTTGTGTTAAATAGGGTTTTCCCGAGAAATTGAATAACCAGGATATATGTAAGTTCGGTTGATTACCATGATTATAAAGCGCATGCACTCCGGCAAAGGCATTAACTGTTTTACCACCTCCAAATGTATCGTTTTGGGAGAGCACAAAAATGCTGTCGAGGCGATTATTGAAAGTTTCCTGCCCGATCTTATTGATTAATTTCCCGGGTTCGTGAGGAACATAGAACGTATACTGCATGGCGTTCCCTTCCTGAAATCCTTCCCATGCAGCCAGTGGTTTGAAATTCTTAAGGAAATTCCCATCGCTGGTGCGGGGACGCATAAACTTCATTTCCGGATCGAACAGGTTTTCCCAGTTGGAGGCCATCTTAGACAGCAACTGATAATCGCTCTCTTTGCCCAGATGCTTTGCAAATTGTGCTACTGCAAAACTGCTGTATGAATATTCCAGGGTATGCGATGCTCCAAATACCGACCCTTCTTCCTGCTTGGTTATAAAGTAGTCGTCGCTCGGGATATAGGGACAATATCCCCGTTTTACAAATGCCCCTACATCCAGCTTACCGGCGCCTGCAGGGCGGTTTTTACCCACTGTTTCGTTCTTAAATGCAGCTTCGTATCCTAAATTATAATCAAAATCCCGTATACCACAATTGTAGGCGGCAGCAATAGCCAGGCTCGTAAAATTAGTTCCTACTCCGGATACATATTTGCTGTTAGCGATACCATCGCCCAACCAGCCTGTTTCCTTATACACTAACAGCTGGCTCTGCACCCAGTCTGAATAATATTCGGGATAAACTAAAGCCCACAATTGTGTAAGGTTCCAGGATCCTCCCCATATTGCATCTGAATTATAGTATTTGTATTCCGGCCGCTTATTTTGATCCAGAGCGATCTGACCAACCGTTCCATCATTCTTTGGGTAAGCTCCGTTAACATCACTAGCCAGTCCCCTTCCTAATAGTGCATGATATAAACCGGTATAGAATTTCACTTTATCGTTATGAGTACCGCCTTCAACTTTTATCCGCCCTAAAGCTTCATTCCATCTGCTCAGAGCTTGCCGTTTAGCCGTATCAAAGTTCATACTTACGGCTTCTGTATTATAGTTCAGCTTAGCGTTCTCAACAGAGGTATACGACTGGCCTATCTTCACTGTGATTTGTTCGTTTGCCGAAGTTTTATAGGCCACCGCCATACAAGCGCCAACCCCTTTTATTTCCTTTTGAGATACCGGCTGTTCGCCTCTTTTAAAAACCTTCACTTCAGTAGCAGGCCTGCTAAGCTTAGCATAGAAGTACATATTAACCTCTGCATCCGGCTGATACTTCTTAACATATTCCGGTTTTGTAATGACATAGCCTTCGATGGTAGTCTCGTCTACCAGTTTAATGTAGGCATCTTTTATTGCTCCGCTTTCGCCCAGCTGATTACCAATATCGAACAAGATATACGACTCATCCGACTTCGGGAACGTATACCGCTGAAAACCGACATGGTCTGTTGCCGTTAGTTCCACTTTCGCATTGTACTTGTCAAGAACAACTGAATAGTATCCCGATGTGGCATGCTCATTCTCTTTCTTAAAAGGAGAGCGGTAACCGGTTTCAGGCTGTTCTAACGTACCGGGCATAGTTTTCAATTTGCCCACCACAGGCATAAGCATTACACCGCCTACCTGAAATTCGTGAAAAACTGGAAATCCCTCGATAGACGAATGGTTGTCCTCATATCCCACCGCTTCCCAGCCTTGTTTATTTCCATACGACCCATTTGTTGAGGCGCCTAACTTTGCCATTCCAAACGGCACAGCTGCCGGCGTGTAAAAAAACCACCGGCTGTGAACAGAGCCTATGTTCGGATTAACATAATCTGATAACTTCGGTGCAGAAGTTTGTTTAAGACTCGCACATGAAAGCAACTGCCCGAAGACAGCCAATAAGATGACGTAGCTGAAAGCTTTTTTTACCATGGCCTGCAATATACAACCGGTTTGATTAATTACTTTTATCATAACGATACGGATCTGCTTTTCTTAGTTTACTTTTTCCTTTTTATACATACCTAAGGCTCCGTATGATTCCACTACTGCAGCCTGCATGAGCAAGGAGTAATATCTGCCCTGCTTTGCACCAGTCCAGTCTTCGAAAAAGAAACCCGCCTGAGTTCTGGCTTTATTATAGCCGTTATTTATGAAATTGCTGTATGTTTCTATATAGGTTTTAGCCTTCTCGTCATAGGGTGCCAGATCAATATATGCGCGTAATAACTTAGTGTTGAACCAGGGGTCGGTATCTGTATAGGATAAAATGCCATTACGTATTTTAACAAAATAATCATACGCGCCCTGGGCTGTTATTTTAGCTTCTTCCAGATATTGAGGATTGCCGGTAATTTCTGACAAACGGACTCCATTTTGTACCATGACCGCTGCGTTGTACGTCCAAAGGGTGGTATTTATAGAACCGTTAGCGTTGCGGTCATTCCAGTAACATTTAGTGGCGGGATCGTAAAGGTTAGACCGCATCCAGGTATATAGTCCTGTAGCCAAACTTAATATATGCTGCTTTTCAGACTGAGGGCACACTTTATAGTACTCAAGCAAAAAAAGAGTAGCATAGCCATTGGCACAGGCAGGTTTATTGGCATCTGCTGATGCCTGGCTGTATTTAAAATCTTCGTTCCACCATAAAGCTCCTCCCAGTTTGCTATCAATACCACTTTCGAGAAAAGGTACAATCCTGGCTGCGCGCTGCAGGTAAGTCACATCCTGTGTAATCTTGTATGCTTCGAGCAGACTGATTCCAACTATAGAATTATCGTCGTAGAAACGAGTACTTCCGCCCTTGCTCCCGTCAGTGGAAGAACCATATCCTCCAATGCTGTTGCCATGTGCAGCTGTCACGAAATACTTCTCATACCCATCAACTATTTCGGTGTACCGGACATTATATCCTAATGAGTGGAGCTGGGCTGCGCCGCTTACCATTGCGTCGTATGGCCAAAGGAAGGAATACGCCGCATCGCCACTTTGTGCAGGATAGTTTTCTTTGAACATATTGCCGGCCTTATAATACTGATTGATCAGATCAAATATCTCTTTAGCTCTCAAATGGTTATAAACCGTTTCAACAGGAGCAGGGCCTCCGCCTTCCGGCTTAATATAAGGCTCCGAGCCGTCACTGCACGAAGTTATCATAAAAGCCCCTATTAGTATACAAATTAACTTTTTCATCTTATCTGTTTTTAATAATCCGTCCATGTACCTGTTTCGGGGGAACATGAACGGATTAGAATTAAAGAGTTGTTATATTAGAAAACTGATGGACCATCAGATTATCCTTGTTGGTATCGATGGTTATGGTAGCACGCTTCAGGTCGAGATCACCGCTCATTTTCCAAAGATGATCCCATTGGCTCCAGGAAAACTCGCCTAACTGGTAAAATGACAACGGCTCATTTCCAGAAGGTCTTTCTGCACTTACGCCATCCATGCGTCCCCAGCATTTATCGGACCCATCTATATTTGCGATAAAGTAGTAGCGTTCTTCAGTCCAGCCCAGCCATCCCGGAGGATTTGTATCGGGCCGGCTCGGGTCGATAAATTTAATAGCACAGTTCCTTGCTTCAAACTTCCCGCTTCCGATATAAGCAAGGTTTCCGATTGTGCCGAATGTTGCTCCCCAGATGCACCTTACGCCAGAAATAACCTCCGTTTTAACCGATAGCGTATTGAAGTTTACTGTGATCCTGTAGGGGTTTGCATTGGGCGCTAATTTGATAACTCCAGGCCCTTCTTTAAGTTTCGTTCCATCCAGGTAATAACTGAACTCGTCTTGGCCTAAAGTTCCTTTCAGTTCCAGGTCGCCGCTGCCGGAAACCTTCGAATAGATCACGTATATGCCCTCTGAAGCTTTTCGGAAAGGCAGGCCACTAGCTCCGCTGCTCTCGTTACCAGAGCCATGGAGATATAATTTATCAGGCATATTATCAATTCCTTCTCCTCTGGTAAGCTCAATATCACTGCTTACTTCCGCTTTTTTAACATCTCCCCCTTTGGAAGTTAGCACGGTCCACGATAACGTGCCTGTCTCCCCAGGCTTTATCCCCGCTTTACGGGCAATACTATTCAGCTGATCGTGGCTTAACGTTAATTTAGTTAAAGCTCCGTTGTCGCCCGGAAGTTTTTGAATGGGATTGCTGAAATCGCCTCCCTTTTTGTCGAAGACTACATCATACAATACATATGAACCATCGGCAGCCCCGCCGCCGCTCCATGAAAACGTGATCGGGGAGGATGAAGTAACATCCAATATCACTTTCTTGGGTGACGACAAGTCGCTGGGAACAGTAAAGTCAGTTGATAGCTGGTAATCATCTTTACAACCAAAGAATGCCAGCAAAACAACCATTATAATTGAAACTTGTAACTTTTTCATAATCTGATAATAATGGTTACCAATTTGGATTTTGTGTAAGATTCTGATTCAGGTCGCGGTCTTTTTGAGGAATAGGCCACAAATAGTGCTTAGCGGAGTCAAACTTTCTGTTCTCAACCCTTACAAAGCCATTATCTGTTCCTGTAACATCTCCGGTATAAAGACCGTGGACCCAGCCGTTCATCACATTTTCGGCCGTCTTCCAACGAACGATATCTTTATGCCGAAGGCCTTCGAGGGCTAATTCACAGCGACGTTCGCGGCGAACGATATCAATCAGATTGGCAGAACCTGGGAAATTAAGCGCTTTGCTATCTGAAAATCCGGCACGCTGACGGATCAGGCGGATCGTGCGGTCCCATTGAGTGGCGTCTAATTGACCTTGCTCTGCCAGTGCTTCAGCATGCATTAACAGGATGTCGGCATAACGCATCAGGATAATGTTCAATCCCGACATTAAATTCGCACGGTAGCTGTTATCCCAGTATTTTTTTATATAGTACCCTGTAGCAGAGGCATCAGAAGAAAAGCCATATCCATCGGGAGATACATTCTTGCCCGTATTGACAACATGATTAGTACCATCTGCCTTCTTATACGAATTTCCGGTATAAATAATTGTTGCAGCGAGCCGGGGATCACGGTTGCTGAACGGATTAGCAGGATCGTAGCTCCCTGCAGGAGCGTTCTTTATAGAATACCCGTCAAGAGTGATATAATCATCCACCAACTCCTGAAGCGGCGAAAGCTGGGAGTAGCCTCCTAATGAAGGAGGCAGGAAGTGATACTGGATGTTATGTTCGCGGTTGACTGCCATGTATTGAACATCTAACATCACCTCGGGATTATTTTCATTCTGTACGGTGAAAAGGCCTTCATAACTTCCGAAAAGGGAGAAACCACCATTCGTGATTATTGCATTCGTGACAGGCACCACCTCAGCGTAGCGACGTTCGAACATCAGGATGCGGGCTTTGAGTCCCATGGCAGCCCAGCGGGTTATCCGCCCGGTATTCTTACTGTCGTATGAAGCAGGAAGATAATTATTATCAATAATTGCTGATAAATCACTCAGCAGTTTATCGACCACCTCGGCTTTAGGCGTACGGGCGATCGACTTTGCATCGCTCATAGAAAGAACATTCGTGAAATAAGGTATATCACCAAATTTCGAATACAGTTCGAAATAATGGTAAACCCTTATAAATGTTGCTTCGCCTATATAACGATTGCGTAATTCATCGGTTAAACCGGGTACCTGCTGAATATTATTCAACAGAAGATTACATTGACGAATACCGGAATAGCGGTAATCCCATACGGAGGCCACATACGAATCGGCGGTAGAGAAGGAGCCGTTGCCCACGGCCTGATTATGCGTATTAGGCACTTTGGTATAAGCATTATCAGTCATTGCATCAGAATACAGTACCTCATCGGCGTTGTTTATACTCTGATAGCACTTGTTCACGGCCGACAGAGCAGCTTCGGGTTCTTTCCAGTAATTAAGATCGGTATCTCTGTCGTGCGGTGCAAGATCGAGCTTCTGGCAGGACACTGCCGAGAGTAGTACAATAAGCATTGCAATACCATGTCTTACTGTTTGGATATATCTTTTCATGGCTATACTATTAAAAGTTGAGATTCAGTCCAAAAGAATAGGTTCTGTTTACCGGGTAAATACGTCCGCCACCATCGGTGGTTTCGGGATCCCATCCGCCTTTCATGTCAGAGAAAGTCAGGGCATTTTGAACCGTTGCATAGATGCGTAAGCGACTATTGGGCAGCTTATTTGTCCATTTTGCTGGCATTGTATAACCAAGCTGAACATTTTTAAGCCTCAGGTAAGCCGCGTTTTCAATCCAGAAGTTGGATTTAGCAGCGTTGTTGGCCGACTCGGCACCTACAGTTAAACGCGGATACGATGCATCCGGGTGGCTGGGTGTCCAGCGGTCGATGTGAAAATTGAATACGGGACCTTCGTTATTGTTGTGAAATGCCTCAACAGATTCACCCCTCAACCAGACATTACGCTGCCCTACTCCCTGCCAGAACATCGAAAAGTCGAGATTTTTCCATTCTGCTCTGTAGTTGATTCCATAAAGCAAGCGCGGCTCCCTGTTTCCTAATACAAAACGGTCGTCGTCATCTTTGATTATTCCATCTCCATTCTTATCCAGATAACGTATGTCGCCCGGCTTTGGAGTAATGCCTGCTAAATGCGGCCCTTTAGCTACTTCGTCAGCATTCTGAAAGTAACCGTCAGATCTGTAAGCATAATAGGAATTGATGGGATATCCTTCTTTGATAATAGTAGTAACATCGGTTCCGTTTATGAAGTAGGATCCCTTCAGATCGCTTACTTTATTTTTGCTGTCGGATAACGTAGCAGATAATGTGTGTCTAACGCCACCCGTTTTCAGATTATACCTGGCCGATAACTCCCAGCCTTGTGTACGTACTTCGCCTGCATTTTGAATTGGCGCAGCAGAGCCATATAATCCCGGCAGCGGAAGTCCAACAAGAATATCATACGTATCGTTTATAAAATAGTCGGCAGAGAACGACAGCGCATTACTGAAGAAATCAAGATCGGCGCCTACATTGAACATTCGCGTTGTTTCCCATTTTATATCAGCGTTATAGGGGTCGAAGGTTGCAACAGAAGCGACATTTGAGCCAAAATTATATCCCTGTCCTACATTGACATTTGCCTGATATTGATAGTCTCCGATGCGGTTATTCCCTACCAGTCCAATCGAACTCCGGATTTTAGCCCCGGGCATGATGCCTTTCAGGCTTTCGGGATAGAAGTCCTCTTCAGACACGCGCCATGCCAGTGATGCCGAAGGGAACCATGCCGAACGGTTTCCTTTTTTAAATTTAGAAGAGGCATCATCGCGCAAATTGAATTCGAACAGGTATTTTTCCTTGAAATTGTAGTTGAGGCGGAAGAAAGCTGAATAGATCGACCATTCCGTCTGCCATTCCTGGTTTCCGGTATTCGAGGTTTGTTCTCCTCCCATAATGTCGTATGGGCTTCGGTCCGTCACCCGGAATGTGCTGAACCGGTTATCGGTGTTTCCTTCATACGATAAACCGCCTAAAGCACTGAGGTTATGATTTCCGAATTTCTTATCGTAAGAGAGAATCAGGTTGCTCGTAATCTCCTGAATACGCTGCGAGCTATTGGTCATCCGGTTTTCCTTATCGCCTGAACCTTCTATTGCCTTACGGTTTTCTTTAAGACGATTATTGTACAACTTAGCGCCGATCATTCCCCTTAACTTCAGGCCGTCTATGATCTTAAACTCACCATTCAGAATTCCCGACAGATCATCATTCTGACTTTCCCGAAGACCACCTTGCTCAAGACGGGCAAGGGCATTTGAGTTACTTCCACCCGGGAAGGTATAATCGCCGTTTTCATCCTTAATCGGATAGATAGGAGGCATACGTGTTGCCTGCTCGATCAGCCATTCTGTCCAGTATGCATGATCTTTTATGCCGTTGCGTGTATAAGCAGCCAATACATTGAACTTAAGACGATCAGATACATTCGTTTCCAGGTTCACACGAAAGTTACCGCGTTTAAGGCCATAATCGGGCCCCTGGAACAAACTTGCCTGGTCGAGGTAAGCTGCAGAGACCAGATAAGTAGTTTTGTCGTTACCCCCGGCAATAGAAAGATTGTGCGATTGCTGAGGAGCGGAAGATCTATAAATTTCTTCCATCCAGTTTGAATTAGGGCCGTTTTGCCTGAAGTCCCTGATTTGATCAGCCCCAAATTGTACTGGCCGGCCCGAGTTCACTAATGCCTCGTTTCTTAGTTCGGCATATACCCACGAGTCGACAATGTCGGGCATAAAGGTAGGGGTTTGAAGCGCATAAGAGTAATCGTATGCGATACGGGGCTTTCCCTTGATTCCTTTCTTTGTGGTAATTAGTATTACACCATTTGATGCACGCGAACCATAGATGGCCGTAGAGGAAGCATCTTTCAACACCGAAATATTCTCGATGTCGGTTATATTCACGTTTTGGATGTCGCCCTGCATGCCGTCAATGATCACTAATGGATCGTTATTATTCAGAGTATTGACGCCGCGAATATTAATAGCAGGACGGCTGCCGGGCATCGAATTGCTTTGCTGGATAGTTAGGCCCGGAGTTGTGCCTTGTAATGCTTCCACTACATTCACTACCGGCTTGTTTTCCAGGTTCTTCATGTTTACAGACGACACTGCTCCAGTTAGATTGACCTTCTTTTGCGTGCCATATCCCACAACTACTATTTCATCCAGGTCGACCCTGCTTTCCTGTAAAACAATTTTTAATGTCTGCTTACCCGCTATAGGTACGCTTTTGGCCTTATAACCGATATAGGAAATAGTGAGCGTTGCATTCATGGATGACACCTTTAATGAAAAGCGGCCATTGATATCGGTCATGGTCCCGCTGGCGGTTCCGTTCTCCTTAACAGAAGCTCCAATAATGGCCTCATTATTTGCATCCACTACAGTCCCACTAACTACGCTTCTGGTATCCTGCGCATAGGTTCCTGTACCATATATGCAAAAACATATATGCAAAAGAACTCCAATACAAATTTTAGTTAATGATTTTTTCATGAAATTTGATTTTAATTGGTGTTGTAATACTTGTTAGTTTTAGTTGTCGAGCATACTCAACGCATATGAATATGCACCGAGCGACACAGCTTTACTGGTTCCAAGAAGAGTTTTCATAATTACTGTCTTTTTATTTGGGTTATAACTGACTGTTTTATTTGAACCCCGTACAGCCAACGGTATACTTTCCTCTGAAATAAGCTGCCCAAACTGGCGGACGTCCTCCGGATCAATTACATCCATTTGCAAGCGGGGGAAAGTATTGCCATCGAACGTTGCCAGGCTGGAATGCAGTTCCTTCATAAGGGGTGGCATAATGTATTTGGCTGCTCCTATAATACCCCCGCCAATAACTACAATACCATCCGTAAAAGTGAGCAGATGCGCTATAGCGTCGCCGGCAACCTCTCCAAACTGAGTGAAGCTTGTTATTGCGGCCTGCTTATCCCCCTCTTTTTCACCTTCTGCAATAGCAAATATTTCTTTAGGTGTGAGGGAGCTATCCTTAGTTTTTGCAAATTCATTATACACGCGAACCAGAGCCCGCACGCTCACACTTTCTTCGGCTATTTTGCCGGGATAGAGCTTATTACGAAATACCCACACATCTCCTCCACAATGATTGTCACCGGTTAGAAGGCGCCTGTTAATAACTATTCCAGAACCGAAGCCTGTTCCGAAAGTAATCCCAACTAAATTTTGATAAACTCTGTTACACCCATTAGCCCTTAATCGTTCGTTAAGCGCTGGCAGTGCTCCGGCCAAAGCTTCCCCATAGGCAAAGAGATTTCCATCATTATTAATAAATACCGGTATCTTAAAATGCTCCTGCAAAAACGGTCCGAGGGGAACACCGCCTCTGAAGGAAGGGAAATTAGGTAAATCTCCGATTATACCGTTTTTGTAATCAGCCGGGCCTGGAAAAGCAAAGCTAATGGCAACGGGCATCGCAGGCAATTGATCTTTGACATGTGTAAATCCATCGATCAGCGTATTCAGACATTTTTCCAGATCGTCCGGATAGGCGGGCAAACAAAAAGGGTCTACTATTTCATTATTGGCCTGAATGGCTGAGAAGACAAAATTGGTACCCCCGGCATCCAGAGTCATCACAATACGGTTATCATGGTTATATACAGACATCACGATTTGAATTTAAATGAGATGAAACCCGTAATTACCAGACTGACGAGGATAACCGACATACCGGATGTGAAGTTCCACTGATCGGTGATCAATCCTTGTATGGGAGATAATAATGCGCCTCCAGAAACACCCATAATCATCAACGCCGATATTTCATTTGAATGCGTCATATCGTGTTTCAGAGCAAGGGTGAAGATAATAGAGAACACGTTTGCACAAGCTAACCCTACAACCGCAATAAGAATGAGCAATGGCCAAAGGGATGAAGAGAGCATCATGCCTGCAAACGCGAGAATGGCGACAATCAGCGTTACGCGCAAAAACCCAACAGGAGACAGCTTAATTAAAAGAAGCGCTCCTATAAAAGTGCCTATAGTACGCGATGCAAAATACAAGCTTGTTCCTAAAGCTGCGTCGTCCAGATCCAAACCTGCCCGCTCCATCAGCAGCTTAGGAATACTGGTATTTAACCCGACATCTATGCCCACAATCAAAAGGATGACGATAATACAGTATACCAGGTGCCGGTCTTTAAGCAGAGCAGCAATCTGTCTAAAAGAAGAGGATTGCTGCGGTGTTTCTGACGCGGCCGATTCATTTATTGGTAACGTGAAGAGAACAACAACAGAAAGAACAGTGATGATGCAGTAAATCAGAAAAGCTAAATGCCAGTTACCTAACTGACTTGCCGAAAATGCTACTATCACAGGGCCAAGAAAAGACGATACAGCCTTGATAAACTGCCCCATAGAAAGCGTGCTCGCCAATTTCTCCTGGCTTACGATAGCTGCCGCCAGCGGATTAAGTGACACCTGCAGGACGGTATTTCCAATTCCTAAAAGAGCGAAAGAAACCAGTGCGCCAAAATAATCAAAGAAGCATAATGGCAGCAGCATGGCTATCGCCGTTATAAACAATGATATGAGGACTGTTTTCTTCCTGCCTATTCTTCCCATCAGCATGCCTGTTGGAATAGAAAATATCGCGAACCATACGAATACCATCATCGGTATGAGGTTAGCCATTGAGTCGGAAAGACCAAAGTCCTTCTTTATGTAATTGGTAGCTACCCCCACTATGTCCACAAAGCCCATCACGAAGAAGCTGAGGAAAACAGGGAAAAATATTGCAAATTTCTTTTGAGATTGTGCTTGATCCATTGTGTAGCGGATTGATGATTAAATTCTTACTGATGCCTTTATCGTCTTGCATTCTTTACCTTCCGACGCTCCGTAAGGCCGTATGGTATATTCACCTATTGAAGCCGGGATAATGAACGTTTCAGCATAGTGAATGATCAGAGGATCGAAAGCATTTACAGGACTTTCAACTATGATTTCCTCGCCATCAACTAGATTCAGAACATTTACACTTTCGTCCGTGTAGTGAGTTACCGCTTTGGTGAATGTGTGGCGACGTGTTTCAATAAACTGGTTACGATGAAGCCCTGTCTTTTCTTCTTTCCAGCCATCTCCTTCGGCAACAATCTCAAATCGGTTTACCAGGTTTTCGTGTATATACTCAGTATCACGCCCCCAGTCGATCACATCTTTTCCCCGCTGTACATTTATAGGCCTTGGTTTCCCGTCGAGCCCAAGACGCTGCCAGTCCCATAATTTGAACGTAAAGAGGTTAGGCGTTGCACTAATTTCAAGAACCACTGCATTTGCTCCCGAACAATGCACCGTTCCGCCCGGAATAAGGAAATGATCATGTTTCTTTACCGGAAGCTTGTTGACGTATTTCTCCGCATCGAAGGTAAAGCCGCCTTCTTCTGCCTTCTGCAGATCACAGATCATAGCATCTTTATCAATACCCGTCTTCAGCCCGAGATAGACCTCGGCATCCTCTTCTGCTTCCATAATATAGTAGCTCTCATCCTGCGTGTAGTGCAGTCCGAAATTTTCCTGTGCATATTGAGTAGTAGGATGCACCTGTAAACTGAGATTGCCACCTTCCAGTGTGTCAAGAAAGTCAAACCGGATAGGAAATTCCTTTCCAAAACGCGATTCAACAGGTTCGCCTAAGAGCTGGCGACTCTTTGTGTAAACAAGGTTCACCGAAGGCATTTCGAATACAATATTATCAACCTCAAGTAAGAGGCTGTTTTCTTCAGGAACACAATCGAAGCACCAGCCATAGTTGGATTTGGAGCGATCGAGATTGCATACATCTTTCATCCATTGCCCTCCCCATGGAGCAGGATCGAAAAATGGTACTACCCTGAATGGCGATGTGGCAGCCTTGTCCATTCCTGCATAAAATGTCTTCTTATCAATCATTTTAGGCTCGTTCGGAACAACGGTGTCGAGCCAGTAGTCTACAGAAGAATAAATAGACCGCTTATGCTTATCTAGTACACGCCAGTCGTTGAACAATCCCCGTTTATATTGTAAAGAGAACGGCTCTTTGCTATTGTCTATCCCAAGACCTTTTGCCTCCTGGCTACGCATTCGCTGTATTATTTCCCAGCGCGGCATATCGGCATAGATCAGCAGATCGCTTTTTGTAACTAACTGTGCACCGCAGCCGAATATAATAACCCTGCCGTTTGTACTGCTTATTACGCTGCGGATAGCATCTAACTTCGCCAGATCAAAATATTCTGATAAGGAGATGTTTGACATATATCCGAACAGTGTATCATCTGTCATAAAACGCGTTGTTAGGGCTTCTGCATCCTTTTGTGAGACAAAAAGATCGTTTGTATCAACAAACAGCGTATGTTCTAATGAGGCAAGCTGCAGCTTTAATTCACTATAATGTATTCCAGTATAACAGTCGATAGCCACGACCTTTGTTTCTGGACTCTTTTCGGCTATAAAAGACTTAACAGCGTCCCAACCTTTTGTAATAAAGCCGTCTACCTGAATTGATGGTGTTTTATTGTATGAACTTATCATTTATATATTGGCGTAAATGTTCAGTCATTTATATATATATGTATATACATACTAAACATGGAGCAAATATATGTCTTCATTTATAAAAAACAAATTTGATTGCAGTATTTTTATACATTTGTAAACAAGATGATACTTGAGATTAACCACGAAAGTCATACGCCCCTGCACAAACAGGCCGAAACACTTATCAGAGAGCTTATTAATAAGCCTGAATATAAGAATGGGAAGCTTCTTCCAAATGAAGTCGAATTGTCTGAACAATTAAAAATTTCCAGGAACACATTACGCCAGGCAATTAATACGTTAGTGATGGAAGGCTTGCTGGTGAGAAAGAAAGGCGTAGGCACACGTGTCGAAAATAAGAGAATATTCACCGGGGCCAGTAACTGGCTGAGTTTCTCGGAGGAAATGAGAATCCTGGGAATAGAGATTCATAATTTCGAATTACAGATCTTCCGGCACGAAGTATCTCCGGAGGCGGCTGCTTTCTTCAACATTAAACAAGGAACAAAAGTGATGAGACTGGAACGCTTAAGGGGGAAAAAAGAGCATCCTTTTGTGTATTTCACTTCGGAATTTAATCCGCAGATTCCTCTTTCCGCTTCTGAAAATTATAATCGCCCGCTTTATGAGATCCTCGAGTCAGATTACGGGATTATTGCTCAAACCTCGAAAGAGGAGATAAGCGCAGCAGCAGCAGATAACTTCATTGCTTCTAAACTGGAAATTAAACATGGCGTTCCAATCTTGGTCAGGAAAAGATATGTGTTTGACATCTACAATAATCCTATTGAATACAACGTAGGATGTTATCGCGCAGATTCATTCACCTACACGATTGAAAGCAAGAGGAATGTTTGAACATACTTATCAGGAGTGGCTCAGCTCATAACTGAGGTGCCGACAAGGATACGAAACTGACAACGATTTATAAGAAAAGCCGCTCAGTTTATCACTGGCGGCTTTTCTGGTAGCCCCGACGGGAATCGAACCCATATCTAAAGTTTAGGAAACTTCTATTCTATCCGTTGAACTACAGGGCCAACTGTTACCGGATCACACTACCATTAGCAGCACTTTCGCCCGGAGTTACAAAAATAAGTTTTCCATCCGGATTTTCCGACATCAAAATCATTCCTTTTGAAACAATTCCTTTAATTTCCCTCGGCTCGAGGTTCACAAGAATGCTTACCTGCTTGCCAACAATCGCTTCCGGTTCAAAATATTCAGCAATACCTGAAACTACGGTCCTGGTATCCAGACCGGTATCTATAGTAAGTTTCAGGAGTTTTTTCGTCTTAGCGACCTTCTCTGCTGCAAGGATAGTTCCCACGCGAATATCCATCGCCGAAAACTGATCGTAATTTACATTCTCCTTAGCCGGGCTTACTTCAACAGCTGCAACAACCTCCTGCGCTTTATTCAGGAGCTTTTCAAGCTGCTTCTCAATCACCGCATCTTCAACCTTTTCAAAAAGGAGCTCCGGCGTATTCAACTGATGTCCGTCTTCAAAGCTGATCTTCTCATCATAAGAAAATGCATCACCCGAAAGGTTCAACATAGAGAAGATCTTTTTGGAGGCCGAAGGTAAAAATGGCTGAGCCAGCACTCCTAAATGCGCAATGATATGAAGACAGTTCTGCAGCACTTCCCGTGTAGCCGCAGGATCTGTTTTAAATGTCTTCCAGGGCTCCTTATCTGTAAGGTACTTATTTCCCAGGCGTGCAACGTCCATCAATTCCGATAGTGCCTGCCGGAATTTATAATTTTCAATACTTTCCTGGATTGAATCGTATGCTTTCCCAATCTGACCGTAAAGAACTTCGTCTTTCAGGTCTGCGAGGCCTTCTACTTTCCCCTCATAATATTTATGCATCAGGATCATCACCCGGTTCACAAAATTACCAAGGATTGCAACCAGCTCGTTATTTACCCGTGCCTGATAATCTCTCCAGGTAAACTCACTGTCAGACGTTTCGGGCAGGATAGAAGTAAGCACATATCGAAGTTCATCCTGCTTTCCGGGGAATTCTTCCAGATACTCGTGCAGCCAAACCGCATGATTCCGCGAAGTAGAAAGCTTATCGCCCTCCAGATTCAGGAATTCATTAGCCGGTACGTTTTCGGGAAGGATATATTCACCATGTGCATGAAGAATAGATGGGAAGGTGATACAATGGAAAACGATATTGTCTTTTCCGATAAAATGGATCAGACAGGAATTGTCTTCCTCATTCTCCTGCCGTTTCCAGTATTTTTGCCAGTCTTTATTGTTATCCGCGGCCCACTGTTTTGTAGCAGAGATATAACCGATAGGGGCATCAAGCCACACATAAAGCTTCTTGCCTTTCGCTTCCTCTAAGGGAACATCAATCCCCCAGTCGAGGTCACGGGTCATAGAGCGTGGCTGCAAACCCGCCTTCAGCCAGGAGCTGCACTGACCGTATACATTGGTCTTCCACTTATTCTTTTTGCCTTCTAAAAGCCATTCTTCAAGCCAGGGCTGATATTTATCCAGGGGAAGGTACCAATGTTTGGTTAATCTTAACACGGGAGCCTTACCGCTCAAGGTCGATTTCGGATTAATGAGATCGGTCGGGCTCAACGATGTTCCGCATTTTTCACACTGATCTCCGTAGGCACCATCGTTCCCACAGTTAGGGCAGGTACCTGTTATATATCTGTCGGCCAGAAACTGATCAAATTCTGCATCATAATACTGCTCAGATTCCTTCTCAATAAATTCTCCTTTTTTGTAAAGATTGAGAAAAAACTCCTGTGAAAGATCATGGTGAACAGGCGAGGAGGTACGGTGATAAATATCGAAAGCAATCCCGAACTGTTCAAAACTCTCTTTTATCTGCTGATGATACTTATCGATGATCTGCTGAGGCGTGATCCCTTCTTTCTTAGCCTTAATGGTTATCGCTGCGCCATGCTCATCCGAGCCGCACACCCAAACAACGTCCTTCTTCCGGAGGCGAAGGTGCCTTACAAAAATATCAGCCGGAATATATGCACCAGCAAGATGGCCAATATGAAGAGGTCCGTTTGCATAAGGCAAAGCGGAAGTAACAGTATATCGTTTAAATTTATTTAAATCAGACATTAAAAATATATTGTGGATAACCGGGCAAAGATACAGATTGAGGCTGAGAAAATATAAGCCCTTTCTTTCGGCTTATTGCATAAAACCCTTCAAAAACTCTTAACTTTCGACCCACAACTTTCAACTTCGTATGATAGCACCCCCATATCTGAAAAAAGGCGATAAAATCGCCATCACCTGTCCGGCTAAGAGCTTACCCTCAGATATTGATACAGCCATACAGATGTTAGAGTCATGGGGACTAGAAGTAGTGATTGGAGAAACGGTTACTGTGACCTACCACCAGTTTGCCGGCACTGATGAGCTGCGCACCAAAGATCTGCAGCGATTTCTTGACGACGAGTCCATAAAGGCCATCGTTGCTGCCCGAGGGGGATATGGTACCATCCGGATCATCGATCAACTTGACTTTTCAAGGTTCTGCCAGAATCCAAAGTGGCTGGTCGGATTCAGCGACATAACTGTACTTCACAGTCATATTCATGCCACCTGCGGAGTGCAGACCATTCACGGACAAATGCCTTTAAACGTCCCAGATGCTACAAAGCCCTCACTTGAGTCGCTGAGAAAAGCCCTGTTCGGCGAGCCCCTTCATTATGAATATGAAAGCCAAACACCCGGTCGTGACGGCGAGGCTGAAGGCATCCTGATAGGAGGAAACCTTACCCTGCTGATGATGATGGGTGGATCCATCTCTGAGATGGATTACTTGGATAAAATCCTTTTCATTGAGGATGTAGGGGAATACCTTTATTCCATCGACCGCATGCTCTGGCAGCTAAAACGTGCAGGCAAGCTTGCAAAATTAAAAGGTCTGATAATAGGAGGGTTTACAGACGTAAAAGACAACGCCATCCCTTTCGGCCAGACAGTACCTGAAATTGTGATGAACCTCGTGAAAGAATACGACTATCCGGTTTGCTTTGACTTCCCGGCAGGGCATATTGATAATAATTATGCGCTGAGATTAGGGGAAAAGCTACGACTGAATGTAACAGAAAAAACTGTCTTTATAAAATAAATATCTGCCCTTTCAAAGTAAATATTACAAGTAATAGAGCTTCACTTCACATTAAAAGTAAAAACATGGTTAACAAAAGATCCGTCATCAGTTACTCCCTGTAAACTTCCGATATATGTTCCTTTCTGGTCTGAAGTATAGAATTCTATAAATGTCTTTCCATCTGAAGAATCAGTAACGATATCGGGAGACCAAAATAAAAGATTTCTGAAGTCAGGAAGAGGACTGGATACTTGTTCGGTTGTTACATACTGAGGCGAATAAAACTTTCTTTCTTCCAGCATGCCTTCATAGTCAACCACAGTATCATTTGGATCGAGCTGAAAACCATCCAGATTCCCCTGATAGGTTTTGAAAGACACTATTCCATCGAAAGAAGTGGGCCCCCAGTAATACCGGTGCCCGACAACATCAATAGACCTGATCTTAAGCGGATCGTAACGAAGTATTTTACTGGATTGAAAAACAGGCACACCGTCAACCAGCATTAATGGTTCAGTATTAAACAATCCCACTCCTCCCAGATCAGATAATGTAAGCTTTAAGCTTCCCTCTTTTCTTTGCAACCATATTTCTGGTATATACTCGCGGAAAACTTCTTCTGTTGTCGCAAATCTGGTATAACTGTCAAGTAAATAGGTTTTTTCCGGTTTACCGAAAAACGCAGCAGAGTCAATTTCAGGTGCTATATATCTGTTTTCTTTACTTTCCCAAAAGATATTCCGAACCACCCTGTTTAAATTTGCACGCCAAATGCCTTTTTCCAGACTATCAGTAAATGGAGAAAAAACAGGGATGTCAGCTTTTGTATAACTACTAAAATAGGGGCTAAGAAGATCTATTTTATACTTGTCCGCATTGTCAGGGTACAGTTGCAGAATAAATTCGTTTCTTCCATATATATCCTTTGTGTTGAATCTTACAACACCTGCACTGTCACTTTTTGCTGTAAACAACTGCACTCTTTTTCCCGGAATAGATAAAAATGCAATAACGTCAGATGCAGGCTTGTTATTTACATCTTTAATCAATGCCTGCACCAGGTGTCCTTCATATTCCGGCACATGCGATATCTTTTCAGTACTAAAGCCAATCTGCCCGTAAGCCAGCATCAGGTTATCAACCAATATATCTTTCCTGGCTTCCCTCTCTTCAAAGTAACTCTCGGGATCCTCTACAGATCCCCTTAATTCAGATGTCAGCAACATATATGATACTATATCAGCTGCCCTAATATTCAAATTAGAAGGGGCATAGAATACCGACACAGATAAGCTAGATGCGAGAGATTTTTTCTGGCCGTTCTTAACCGAGATATCCAGATTTACTTTTTGTCTCCTGGAGAAAGTATCTGAATTAAGATGGGAAACTACCTCCGCATTGTCATTCGGAAATTTAAAATATAACCGCTCCCCGACTGGTTTTCTGCGTTCATCAAATAATGTGAAACAAGTAACCCCGGCCAGCAAATTCTTCATGTCAACGAAAAAAGTGGCTGATCCATCTGAAAGCATCTGCTGATCAGCGAACCTGATTGCATTATGCGTGTGTCCAACCAGATATACTCTTGATGAGGCTGAACCATTAGATTTAACACTGATTCTAATTTTACCCGGCGAATCCGTTTCTGCTCTCATCACATATCCACTTTCGAGGATTTCAGGCAGCTGAGCAACTATAGACCGGCCATCTTCACTTACAATAAGAATGCGATACTTTTCATTTATATCCGGAGTAAATTTAAAAGTGCCTATACCAAATTTCTCAGGTTTGAAACGCAAAATAGTATCGCTTTTTCCTTTAATAATCGTTCCTCTAAACTGAATCCCTTTATTGTCAGCCCCGGTTACTTTAAAAGCAATTTTACTCTCTATTCCATTCACCAGATTACCACCTTCGGGAATCAAACTGACGTTAAGAGCATTTTCCGGCGAAATATGAATACTATCCTTTGTTCCTTGTGTATTTATGATACAAATACTCTTTTTAAAGAAGTTCTCCAAGCCAAAATTCTTCATGATGCTGGTGTACGCCCTAAACTGATAATTACCGGAAGGCAAGCCAGGAGGAAGAGTTACAGATCCTTTTCCTGTCCCTCCTTTTAATGATATTTTCGCCTGTAGAACTGCCCCTTTTTCCTTACTGATCAACTCAGCATACAACACCTTACTTACATCCGATAATTTAGAATTACTTGTTGTCACATATGCTTTAAACCATAATACTTCCCCAGTCAAATAGGCCTCCCTATCAGTATGCACATAAACCTTTTCCCGTAAAATCCTTGTATTTTCCTTGTTTATAACAGCCTCAACCGACAGCAAATCCTGTGATTGAGACCTCACAAGAACCGGCAAAAAAGCATTCAAACAGAATAACAATGCTGCCCTTTTATACGGTTTTAAATCTCTTATTTTATTGAACATCTTAAAATTTATGGCCAGAATGATGGTTTTTTATTTGTGCCGCTCAATGTGCAATCAATGCATGTAACGGAAGCCCCCGTATATCGGGTTTGGCCGTCCCTAAAATATTTACCTACAGGATCAACCTGGCCCCCATGAAAAGCAGCTTTCAAACTATCCGGGTTATCCAGCACATCAACGGTAAAGCAATCAGGCCTATAACGCCATGGCTGAACCTGGGCATTGGATATGAAGATCCTTCTCTCACGTGGAACACAAGCTCCTACATATCCAATTACCACTTCATCTTTATCAGAAACGCAATGGATATTCCCCGGTATTTCGGAAGGTTGAGGATCGAATATACTCCCAAGTTCTTCCGTATTCTTCTTTATTTTCTGCCAGTACTGATATTCTTCTTGGGTCATCACATACTGTTTTACCAAAACACTGTATAAAACGCTCAAATACCATGAATTCATCGGGATATTTAAAAGTTGATAGTGATCAACCTGATCTTTACTCAGGTTTACAGTCGATTTGATAATTACAGTAGAAGAACTTTGACTCTTCCAGCACTGAAAAATATCATTGCTGTTGATCCGGTCAATAATAAAAGGCTCCTCATAATCATAATTAGAAATATACGGAGAATGGAACTCCCAGGTCTGTTCATACAGCCATCGGTAGTAGCGCCCACGATTTTCATCATCATGAGCATTGACGCTTATTGAAACACCATCTGCATTTTTTGCCCAGGTAACGCTATCAATTTCCGGCGTATTCTTTAATGCAACAAAATCAGAAAGATACTCTTTCCCATTAGACGTTTTGATCCTCAGCCTGTATTTCTTATCCACCTGTAAATTAGTCAGGGTGGCCGAATAAACGCCGTTTTCCTCTTCAGCTAAACCAAACTTACTGTTATCTTCGTCCTCTACTGTCAAAATGGCTTTGGCCTCTCCCTTAACTTTAGTATCCTTCAGATCTGCTGTTCTCGAAAGTTTGATGACGGTTTTATTATCTCCATTAAAGATCGTTCCTTCAACCACCAGATAATATGCCCCTGACTTATCCACATCCGGATAATATGGCTCTTTACAGGATGTCATACAGATCAATACGATGACCGGTAATATAACCGCTTTTATTAATTCCTTTCTTCGCATCTTAAAATCTGATATTATAGTTAATATAAGGTACAGGACTACTAAAAATAGATAACTTGTATCCGTTTATGATTCCCCCCTCGGTAGTAAAATAAGTAGAATAAGCATTCTTCCGCGCAGTAAGATTATACACACCTATCGTCCATGAATTATGAGTGGCCTGATGAACTTTATGATTTCCCTCTACATTTACTCCTATATCCATTCTAAAATAATCGGGTATCCGGTATTCATTCCTGTCAGAATATAGTACCCGCTGCGCCCCTCCATACCAGTATTTACCTATAGGCAAAGTAATGGGTCTGCCTGTACTGTATGTTGTATTTAAGGATAAGCTGTACCGGTGAGAAAACCGATAATTACCGATCAATGTAACATCATGAGGTTTATCATAGTTACCCGGATAATAAGCCCCTCCGTTCACCAGCTCCCCAGCCGTAAGATCATCTGTTTTCAACAATGTACGCGAAAACGTATAGCTAAGCCAGCCATTAATCTTCCCGGCATTCTTTCTGACCATAAACTCCGCTCCATATGCCTTCCCTTTCGTACTAATTACATCCGTTTCTATATGCGGGTTCAAAATAAGACTAGCCCCGCTTTTGTAATCAAGGTAGTCCTGCATCCGTTTTATAATATACCTCTACAGACGTCTCTATCGTGTTTGATTTAAAATTCTTATATATGCCGAGGGCAAACTGGTCTCCGTACTGAGGCTTAATATTATAGTCACTCAATTTCCATATATCAGTCGGAGCAATGGCAGTTGTATTGGAAAGCATGTGAATATATTGCCTCATGGTATTATAACCCGCTTTAACAGAAAGTTCATTTTCAAATATGTACCTGGCCGAGATCCGGTATTCGGGACCATGATAGGTCTTAATAGCCTTATTACGCCCATACGTTACAGATTCAAGGGTATTAGCTTCTTCCAGGGGCAAACCGGGAGAATACTTATTCACTGTTTTAGGGCCCAGGCTCTGATAAATGGAGTATCGTATCCCCGCATTAATAGACAAACCCGAAGTAATGTCAAATTTATCATTCACATACAGTGCATTCTCCAGGCCTCTTTCATCTTCTATATCCTGTCTGATAATTAAAGACTCACCGCCCCGGGGATCAAACGTACCGGGATTCAGTTTGTAATAGATCCCAGATACTCCGGCATTAATGGTATGCTTCTGGCTGGGGTACCAGTTAAAGTCAGTTTTAAAAGATGCCTGATTGATATTAAACTCCATAGTATAGGATTCTGCCCTCGAAATGTCACTAAAGTTATTATAGCCATAGTTGTCATATCCCGCCGTAAAAACACTGAACAACTTGTTTCCGAACACATGTTTCCATTTAACAGACAAACTTTGGTTGTTGTAACTATACGTCGTATCACTGTTCAGATTTGATTTATCTTTGCTGTAGTAGCCGGTAACATACAAACTATTCCCTTCATTGAATTGATGGCTTAGATGTACATCAAGATCCGAAAAAGAAGCCTTACTTCCCTTATATTCTGCTTTTCCGGGAAGAGCTTTCAGTAGCCAGTTGGAATACGTGGTTCTGCCTCCGATCATGAAAGAAGTCTTATCTTTCACTAAAGGCCCTTCTACATTAAATCTGCTTGTCAAAAGACCTATACCTGCCGATCCCGTAAATTTCTTTTTATTGCCATCCCTTGTGTTCACTTCAAGAACAGAAGAAAGCCTTCCCCCATAATAGGCAGGAATACTGCTTTTATAAAGTTCCACATCCTTTACACTTTCGGGATTAAAAGCAGAAAAGAACCCGAAGAAATGAGAAGGGTTGTAGATTGTAGCTCCGTTATAAAGAATCAAATTCTGATCCGTCGCGCCTCCTCTCACATTAAATCCGGTACTTGCTTCTCCCACAGATTTAACTCCCGGTAAAGTTAATACCACACGAAGCACGTCAGCCTCTCCAAAAACTGTTGGTACCTGTTTAATATTCTGCAATGTCAGTTTTTCAACTCCTAACTGCACATTTTTAATATTCCGGACTTTTTCAGATGATATTACCACTTCCTTTAAAGTTTGTACCTGATCCAGGGCCTCAATATTCAACCGCCCATTGCCGTATAAATCGATCTGACGACGCGTATTCCTTATCCCAATCCCGCTTATTGCGAGCATGTAATGGCCTTTGGGCAACTGCAGTGAATAATATCCATACTGATCAGTCACAGTGCCAGATTTGGAAGGCTCCGCTTTAACGGAGACCCCCGTTAGTGGTTCGCCCGTTCTTGCGTGTCTGACATATCCGGACAGGCTCGCTTCTCCACTTTCAAAAGTTGAGGTCTTTATCCCTATTTCATATATTTTATTCTCCAGCGTAGCCTTCACAGCAGGTCGTTCTTCATTCGAAGCCTCACTGTTGGGAATAACCTCTTTCCGGAATACAGCCCCCGGCCGGCTGCTAATTGAAAGAAGAACAGGGGAAAGGGCGGCATCCATCCGTCTTTTATAGGTGATAAAAACATTTTTCTCTTCCTGATCGACAAGAAAGTAATAAAAAGTATTTCTAAACGCCTTCGCTAAAAGGCTATCCAGGGATACCTGCGACACTTCAATGTTTACCGATAATGAATCCCGATGTTCCGGGTCATAATAAAAAGTATAACCACCTTTATTTTCCAGTTCTTTGACGAACTGACCCAG
The DNA here is from genome assembly GCF_006716645.1 of Arcticibacter tournemirensis. Taxonomy (NCBI): domain Bacteria; kingdom Pseudomonadati; phylum Bacteroidota; class Sphingobacteriia; order Sphingobacteriales; family Sphingobacteriaceae; genus Arcticibacter; species Arcticibacter tournemirensis. The sequence continues at coordinate 286,169 of NZ_VFPL01000001.1, forward strand.
CGTCAGATGATTAAATGTACCTGTGATATTTTCCTTTGTTTCCTGTGCGTAGATTAACTCGCAAATCATTATTGCAGATAAACAGATGAGATATCTCAACTTAATTTTATACATACCTATTCTACCTGCTAATGTTATCTCTGTATGATACGATTTCAGTCAGCACCCTTTCCTTGTCCTTCTTATACTTGAACTTGTTCTTTTTCAAATATTCTTTAATCTCACCATTATCTCCCACAATCTTCAAAGCTGTTTTAGCACTATTAACGGAATAAGCAGTACGGTCCCTGATAATATAAAATTTAACATGAGATTCAATTGTTGTTGCCATTTTATTACCCGAAATCACATTCCGGCTAAGAGCATAACGGCGCGCTAACAACCGAAGTGATCCGCTATAACATATCTCGAAGATCCCTTCTTCCAAATTAACCAGGCCAGCGTTATTGCCTACTTTTACAAAATGATGCCCTGAAAAGCTAAAAGAACTTAACCTGTCATCGAGTAGGCGAATACGAAAAGGCGTATTAAAATACTCAATCACAACAGCTTGTTTAAGCATATCGTACAATAAAGGTACATTATGATAAGTTACCCCATCATAGATAACAGACCCTTTACTAAGTTTATCAGTAAGGTAATAAGGACTACCTACAAGTCCTGCCGGATATCCAGGATCTTCCACTCCGTTAAACAACCACAACTGGCTTTTCAAACTCTTTCTAAACACAGACAGCGTATTCTCTACCGCCGCAGAATCGTTGTCATTCACAACTTGCCCATAAGAGAGCTCTTTCAAAGAGATTAATACAAACGGGATTAAGAGACAAACCAGTCCCAGGTTATTCTTAGTATACACCTTTATTATTTGCTATTGGTATCAGACGCGCCATTCTCATCACTCACTAAAGCAGCTCCGCTAACTATTGCCGCTGCACCAACAACATAGGTAGTTTTGCCAAAGAATGTCGGCTTCTTTATATAGAAAATATTAGGTGCCTTATTTTTATACTCTGCAATAAAATTGGGGTTAGAGTAAGTTTTGATTGACTTAGAAATGTAAAATTCGTCCTGAAATACAAATGGAATTGCCTCCTTATTATTAGAAGTAGTAAATAAGGTTATATAGCTCTTAAATGCTAAAGGCGACTGGTCTTTAGCGAAGTTAGCAGCTTTTACTTCTACCGGGCCCGTTTCAGGATAAAAGTATTCCTTCTCTGCATAGGTGTATTTGGGAATAGCTTCAAATTGAGAAATATTTCCTAATACTATTACTTTTTCGATGTCTGAATGAGGGGGAATAAAACTGACACTGTTAGGTAAGGAGGCAGAAGCATTTAAATCCCCGAAATGCGAAGTCCAAAACTTGTCCCAGTTATAGCTATCACCGTTAATTGTACCAGTAATAACAACCTTATTATCAAGATAGCTTACTGCACGGTCCCTGATAATCATCGCCGATCTAGACCAATCAACATATAACGGGGAATTTGTCCTATTCTTTACTATTATATGAAGAGGGGCACCTTCGCCAAAAAAGTTATAGGTAACCAATACCGAATCGTTTTCATGTTTGAACACTCCATTTCCATCAAACGATGTACTTGCGCTGCTTACTGTATTAACATAATACTTGGCACAAGAAGACAAAAAAACCGGAAACAATAATAAGATAAGGAATTGATAAGCGCTTTTCATTTTCGTGTTGTTTGAATGCAATGTATTGAATATTCTGCAATTCTTATATTGTTAACAGACATTTTACAAAATTGACATTTACGGCTGATCAGAAGCCAGATATCATTGGTTTGAAAAGCTTCTCGGAGACCCGTTTTGCCTGCTCACTATCTCCCCATTCAATAGTCTTTTCGGGGATCGAAATAGTTACCGGAATACTGATTTCAACCAGTTGATCTTTGATTTTCGCCGGTTTCCACGACGGTGCATTCTCTACAGCAAATATGGCGTCAAGTATAATTTCGTCTGCAAAATAAGATTGGGATAAGAAGTTAGAAACAATTAGCTTTCCATTTTTATTAAGTGTGCAGGATAGCGTTAATCTGCCTCTGGCGTCTCCGAAATTACTATTATCTACCGCTTCTGACAAATAACTATTAAAATTGTAGCCCGGCACGCCTCCTGTATATTTATATTGTTCACTTGCCTTAAGCTTTGATGGACGATGGAGGGACTTACGCAGAATATTGTTCTTGTAGGTATCTTCCACAAGTATATCACCAGATGCAGCAAACGTCAACCACTTCCCCTCCTTAGAGCCGTTCTCATAGTTTCCCTCTATCAGTATTTTTTGAGTAGTGTAGTTATAGCTTCTAAATCTGCCATTCAACTGATCACCTTTGTAGGTATATATATACTCAATGCGTCCGTCTGAAAAAAAATGCGTCCACTCACCCTCCTTTTGTCCGTTTACATAGGCCCCCGAATCTGCTATGTAGTATCTTAGGGGAATTATCTCTGTCTCAATGCGTTTGCTTAATGGGCTATATTTTCTTTGTGATGAAATCCGAAACAGATTATACACCACAAATTTCCCATGCGGCACTTTAAGTTGCTCGTCTTTGAAGCTGCCGATAACCCGCAAAGTATCAGAGAGTGTATATTGTTGCATTTTCCAGGTTGAATCCGTTTTATCGTATTCAACCAGAATATAGAACTCCGCTTTTGTTGAATCACTCACAATTTCATTGCCAGGGCCCAGGTAATACCGGCGGGTTTGAGCTCTGTTGTTGATCGAAAGGAGTAGCAGAAAAGGAACGATAAGATATTTTTGCAGCATCATACTTCAAATTTAATAAAACGCGTTATATTATTTGTAATGTTCTAAATTTAGCTCACACTATTTCGTAAAATATTTCAGATAAATCTGTATACCGTTATTGATAGGGGTGTACCCGCCGAGTTAGCATCTCAAATATCAGCCAAAGAAGCTTTTCCCACCTATCATATTATGACGAATCAGACCATAAAAAACTGGGATTGTTAATAGGATGATGAGACTCCAAACGATCAATCTTCCTCGCTTTCTTTTTCTTGATGGATCTTCATCCTTCCATGTTCTTCTCAATTCCGGATACAAGGATTTTTTCTCATATCGATACCAATTCATCACTCCTAATACAACAATGAGCGGCAATGCCCACACTTTACTAAAGCCAGAAGGAATGGTGTATTCATAAAAAATTCTGACAAGTATAAATATATCGAGAATAAAAAAGAATTGTAAAAGCGAAACAATCAGCGAACCAGCTGTCTCTGGCGACAAATCTTTTTTTCTTTTGTAATAGAATGTTATTCTATAAAAAATGTAATCAAAAAAGCTCATATGAATTACCAAAATTTAATTGAAGCGTTAGGGTCCGTAAATTTTCCCTGGAGGTGCTGTCCCAAACTTTGTCCACTGTAAGCCTCTACACCCCAGTTAACAAGAAAGTAAGCGGCAGAAATTGGGGCGCCCCAACCTGTAAAAGCGAGTCCACCCATAGCAGCATCCAATGTGTTACTTAAATTTACTCCATTATATGCCATATCAACTGCCGTCATGGCAAGACCTGCATAGCCCAGACGACGACCAGTCTTTGATAGTCCTCTAAGTGAATGATTTATTGATCGTGAAAAATCGCCTGCAATTTGCCTGTTTAATCTGGCTTGCATTAAGTACTCTGCCTCAACAGCCTTTCTAACGTCTACCCCTACGCCAGCAGTTCCAAGTCCTTTACCTGCATAGTCCAATGCATCCTTAAACCAACTATTCCCTCCCGAGTTAGCATCAACAGGCTAGCAGCCACAAGTCCCAACAAAAGTCTTTTTTAGCTCTTCTTTGCCTTTTTTTATCGTAAGGACACCTTCAATGTTAGAAGTTTCGTCACCACCTGTAGATTTTTTTGTTATTTCAATCTTTAAATCATATCGCTCATTAGAATAGGAATAGAAATTACTTCCTTCATCGTGCTCCTTAAGTTCGAATTTTTCAAGCCTATTATTTACGAAAACAAATGCTGTACTCGCGAAATCGTTGACAAAAATATACTTATCCTCCTTTTCATCTTTTTTAGACAAATAGAAATAGCAGCCGCAACCATCCAACTCCTGCGGTAATTCTGTAAACGGTTTAAGATCAATGGCATTTACCTCCTCTTCTTGGTTATTTGCCTTGAGGTCATTTGGATTTATTGTGTCTATTTTTGTTAACGTTTTATTTGCTGGTGCAGCCACAGATTCGTTGACGCTATCATTTACTGCATTCTCTCTGGAATTTTTAGAAGAGCAAGAGGACAAAGCGAGCAATCCTACAATTAAGAATGTTTTGTTCATATAGTTTTTCTTTCCTTATTTTTTACGATACTACTGAATTGTTTACCATGGCACAGATACGTGAATATGATTATAATGGCCTCCAGGTATTTCTCTTGCCCATGGAGCTAAGATTGGAGAGCCGTTGCTCATCTTTTGAATAATTAATGGCCCATAATTTTCTCTCCATCTTGGAGTTTCTTGGATGATAGTTTGCATCGTACCGACAAATGGGGCACTCGTAGACACATGAACCCCATTGATATAATTGATATCAAATGCTCTGGCTCCATTCGCTTTCGAATGAGCTGACCGTTTTGAGTTTGAAGGATGATTTGTGGTGCTGGAGATTCTTACTGAAGTTATCCCTTGTCCCGAGGCTTTTTCCATAACGGTCGAAAAATAGGCCGACAATTTTGAAGACACAGGGTTGTCAGCACCAGGATCAAAGCTAACATCTACAAATGAACTTCTTAAATAGGTTCCCTCCGAGTTAGCATACTTGTAAACTGCAAATATCACTTAATGTCCAATGGAATTTCATTGAGTCCTGTCCCATCCAGGTTGATGGAAAATACCCGGTTTTTTTTTCCGGAAACGATAAAATAAAGTCGTTTGTCTCCCTTATTAAAACTCAAACTTCTAAATTCCCCGGAGGGACTTCGTCCGATTTCTTTTTCTTCGCCTGTCTTTAGGTCTATTAAAAGAAGTTCATAATATGAGGAACAAGCAATTAAAGTAGAATCTATCACAACGGGGTTAGAATAACTTAACATATCTCTGTCTCCTTTATTTCGGGGAATAATTCGTCTGATTGAATCGCCTGATTTCGAAAATATAAAGAGCCCTTCCTCTGTATCAATAGAGTTAAATATAATCTCATTATTTGAGAAATTTGTAATATAATACAACCCATATGAAGCAAGGTTCGTTATTTTATCAACTACCCCATTGGCCATAGATAATGAATAAATATCATAGCTATGAGCTGCACGTCTCCCAATAGGGGAATAGCTTTTATAATCATTCGCCTGACAAAAGAAAACGCTATCTTCAGACAAAGAGAACATTGCTTCTGTACGTATAGTCTTGTTATCTGTAAGTTGCTTCATTCCGCTTCCATCCTTATTTATCATCCATACCGAACTATTTACAGCACCTTCTTCAAATCCGACAAAAACTATCTTATTACCACTTGTGGAGACTTTGGGATTTAAAAACGAAATGCCAGCTTCTGATTCTGCCAGAATCTCGGGTTCAGACCCGTCGATGTTTGCTTGATATACAGACGCTTGTCCATTATTCACCCACGAAAAAACAATATTAGCTCCATCGGCTGATAAGGTCATACTATGCAAACCTTCGTCTCGTTTTATATCAGGTTGATCATTGCAAGATTGTAGAATTAAAGTCAGAAAAAAGATGATTAATGTCAATACTTTCTTCTCGTCCTTGTCTCGTATCATATAATAGCTATTTATCATTTACCATCCACCAAGTAGATTATTATACCAGTTGTTTATTCTCTGCTGAGCAGTAGAAAGTGGCGTTTTAAAAAAGGATATTGTTCCGAAAGCACCGATAATAGCATTAGCTTCACTATATGTGTACTGGCTTATAGGCAATTGGGTAACAGGGTCTATATGTCCCCCTTCTTTGTATAGCCTTGAGACCCTTAATGCTTCCGTGTATAATATTTTATCGGCCATTGCTACTGCCGGAGAATGATTAAAAAGTGCACCTGATATACCAGATGCTTTTGCATGAAAATATGCGCGATCATGATAGAAAGCTGCCCGATCTATCATATCTTTTGGCCTCAGTCCAAGGGAGCCAGGATCTACATCTGGTCCTGGGCCAATGAAATTCGATCCAAAATATCCTGCCCCATCATACACCGGTCCCGCCGAGTTAGCAGCAATCGGATCCTCCGGTATCAAGCCATACTGGACCAGTTCCACACCTCCTCTGATCGCTGTTCCTGTTGCAACGTCCGTCTTTGCCGTATTGGAAAACAGGAAATAGCTGCCATCCTTTTCTCTGAATGTCATACTTCCACTTTTCACTTCATTCATGTTACTGGCGAACTCTTTTGCTGCTGTATATTCGTCATTCGCCCCGTTCTTCCCCCAGGCCTGGAAGCCGTCCATATAGGACTTCATAGCGTCCCACACGTCTCCTTCGTTCCTGAACAACGTCGTTTGCATTCCCCCGCCTTCCGTGAACGTGATGGTCCCTCCATAGCGGCCCCATCCTCCTTCCAGGGTCTCATCTAACGGGGCTTGTTTATCTCCCAGCGGGTCATTATACATCACCGGGTTATTACCTCCGTACTGATAAGGGCTCTGGTAGGCATAGTAATCCGCCAGAGGGTCCATCCCCATGAAGCGCCCTACTGCCGCATCGTACATCCGGTAGAACGTCTGGTAGTAGTCCGGCAAGTCCCCGTAGTCGTTCTGCCATTCCGAGCCGCCATTATACAGGTTTTTATTTGGCTGGGTAGGTAAGGTACCTCCGGGCATCACCAGCCCGTAAGGGTAGTAACTGTTCTCCTGCCGCACCGCCGCCTGACCGTTCTGCTCCTCAAAGCTCACCCGTACGTTCCCCTGGTAGTCCCTGATCATGTATTCTGCCTTCAGGCTGCTGCCTGTATTGCGTACCCGCCCTTCGGCCATCGCGAAGTAACTGAGGGTGCCGTTCTCGTACACAAAGCTTTCTATATAGTCGGTGGTCTTCTGCAGCGTGTTGCCATCGTACTGCTGCTTTTTGATCAGCGTCCCGCTGCCGTCATAGGTATAGCGGATATATCTTCCCGTTGCCGTGGTGATGGTGATCTTCTCTGTCCGCCCCAGCTCGTTATAGGTCTGGCTGAGCCCTTTCTTAGGGTCTCCGGTCAAATTGCCCGCGGCATCATAGCTATAGACGGATGCCGAGCCCGTCAGGTTCCGGTAACCCAATGCCGAGCTGCCCCCGTCGCTGAGGTTTTCCAGACGGTTCCCGCTATAGCTGTATGCCAGGTTATCTATCATCGTAACTGATCCTGCGATATACGCATTCCGCTGCAAGGTAAGGATATTCCCGTTCTGGTCATAGCGGATGTTCTTCTCGTCATAGGCCCCGTTGGCCGTCCAGCTGCCCCCCGGTACGCGTTCCTGGTACAGGGCCTCTTTCAACCGGTACAGCTTGTCGTACGCAAAACGGTAGCTCCGTTCTTTGGGGGTACCCCCTGAGGGGTCTCTGGACTTCCATTTGACCGCTGTAATCATTCCGGTATAGGATACGCTGTTGCCCAGTCCCGCATCCGCCTGCTCATAGAGCATTTCCATGCCGAACACATCATTGGTCTCGTCATTCCTCTCATCGGCCGTCAGGCTGCTGTTGTTGATGCTAATCAGGCTTCCCCGGATGTTGTAGCGGTAGTCTACAGACTGCAGGTACGTGCTTCCCCCGTTGGTGGAGTGTAGCTTCTTGTCGGTCAGCTGGCCCAGCTCATTGTACTCGTAGCTGGCCACCCGGATGGCAGCTGCCCCATTATAGCTGTCGTCGATGGACTTCAGCCTGCCTGCAGGGTCATAGCTGAGGGTGCTCAGGATGGTGGTACTCCCGGTGGCGTGGGATTTTATGGTCTTCGCCTTCAGGACATTCCCGGTGAAGTCATGTACTGTTGTTTTGGTGTCTGACATGGATGCCTGAAGCTGGTTATTGCTGAGCTCCTGGATGGCATTCCCCCGCTTGTCGTAAAAGGTCACGCTGGTCAGCCAGGTCTCCGTGCCCATGATCCGCTTCCTGAATGCCGTGAGCTGGCCGCGTACCCGGTAAAGAGGGGCGGCTTCGCCCGCCAGCGACTGCGCCTGGTAGCTGTAATCGGCCGTGCCGTCATTGTTCAGATCGTAGTTATCGTAGTAATAATAGAGAAGGGGCTGGGTGCCGCTCGTGGGGAACTGCTGGTTGCTGTACCCGAACGCCGTGCCGCCCTGCCGCTCTTCGCAGTAGGCCGTGCTGAAATCCTGGGTGTTGACGTAGGACTGCATCGCAGCGGGGGTAGTCCGGGTGGCATCGGTATAGATGCCTTCGCTGATGATACGCTGCCGGCTGTCGTACTTGCTGTAGCGCCATTTGTTCTGGGCCCGGAGGTTCCCGTCCTGTACCAGCAACGGGCGGTCCAGCGGGTCATAAATGATATACACCGGGGCGCCGCCGGGGGCCTTCTTTTCGCTCAGGCGGCCCTGCCCGTCGTAGGTATAGCTGTACACCAGGTCGGAAAGCAAAGCGGCCGTGAGCTGCCAGCTTCCGCTGCCCTTCATCTGCGATACGGCTTTGGGGGGCAGGGTGTAGCGCACATTCCCTGCTGCATTATAAATATAATAGATATCGTAGAAGGTTTCTGTTACGCCGTTTACCGTTTCGTCTGCCTGACGGCGGCGAAGGACTTCCTGACCTTCTTTGTTCTTGAACTGCAAGGTTATGTTTCCGCTTTCGTCAGTACTTTCGGTGACTGACAGCTGCCCGGCACTGTACACCGAAGGGCTGCTGCCGTCTTCTTTCCAGATACGCACCCCCTCGGCAAGGGTATTGGTCCGGTAGGTCACCGAACGGGCATGCTGACCCGGCTGGTACCCTTCCCCGGGACTGCCTTCTGTCAGCAGCCTAGTCAGGGGGCTGTTTTCGTATTGAATACGGGTGTACGGCTTGTTATCGTCGGCAACTTTGTCGCTGCTGCCGTTGGCGTAGTAGGAGGACTGTGCGTTCAGGGCACCAGCCTGATAGGAGCCATCGCTGCTGGTGGAAACATAGGGCAGGTAGGTTACCGGCTGCAGCCCGTACTGGTCAAAGGCTACCGGCTGCACGATATCTTTCTGCAAGGGGCTCCCTTTCTGTGTTACGGTCTGGATCCGCCGGGACTGCCCGTCGGCATATTCGAGGATGACGGTCTTCTGCTCTGCTGTCAGACTGTATATCTGACCTCCTGTTTTCACATTTTCTACCCGGATGATCTCGGTTTGTTTGCAGGAGGGTTTGGTGATGGTCTGTGCCCCGGCTTTGCCGGTGAACAGCAGGAGCAGGCTGGCTGTATAGAGGGTTATGAGACGGTTCATTTCTGTGTGGTTATCGGTTCATATTGTTTAGTTACAATCCGGACTACTGTACCAGCCAACGAACTGCATGATGTTGGAAATACCGCTCCGCCCGCAATTGGAGCTTACTTTGCATCTGATCCAGTACGAGGGATAGCTTTGTGCCGTATTGACCGAGGCCGAATAAGTAGTTCCCGTTCCTGCAGCGGTCCAGCTTAACATATCGGTAGAGGTTTCCCACTGGTAGGTATACGTGGTCCCGGCAGGGCAGCCGGAAACGGAGCTCATATTGAAATACGTATGACGGTTGTCACTGGGAAAACCCGGACAGGTCAGGATCAGAGGCGGCTCCACATGACAGTTGTCTACATTGATCACTCCCGAACCGCAGATCGTAACGGTCAATGGCTTTACTTTGATGTTAACTGAGTCCGAAATGCTTTTGCTTCCGTACAGGGGATGGGTGGCCGTGAGCGTGACATTGTAGGTGCCCGCTGCGACGAAGGTATGGGATGGGTTCGCTCCGGTAACGATAGCGGTGCCGTCCCCAAAATTCCACGTATAGGTTATCCCCTCAAGACAAGGGTTAACGGAGGTATATACGGAAAACGGAATACTAACCCCGTCTACCGCATTGACCGACGGATAGCTGAATAATGGTGTTTGCAGCGTAATGCTGGTATTATAGGCCGTATAACTTTCTTTTCGGACGATATTCCTGTCCTGGTCCCTCACGAACCGCAGCCTGCCGGCCTGGTCGTATTCATAATAGGTGGCAATGCCGTTGGTTGTGGTTTGAGACAGCTTATCGTCCGACAAGTTATAGGTATAAGTCATCACCTCAGCATTTTCGGGATAGAACAGGGCATCATCCAGCAAAACAGTGGTACCCGGCTGGGCTTTTATACTGAACTCTGCAGCCATTTCTGTCACCGGGACAGGGAGTTCGTAATAAGCCCATTCTGCCGATGCGGAATATACCAGGGGATAGGTACGGGTTACAGAGGCGCTTGTCAGCGTAAGGGTAAGCGTGCCTGCTGCTGATGGCTTCAGCCAGCAGGAAAAAAGATAGCTCTTTCCGTTTCCTTTCTTCAGCGACTTTTGGATATAGCCGGAAGGACTTAAGCTGACGGCACTGCTACCTGTCCGGCTGTCTGTCACAGGATTGCAGCCGGTACAACCGAAACTGGTGGTTTCGTCTTCTCCCAGGGAGCTCTCAAAACCCGAATACACCACTTCGTTCTGCCTGGCATTGCTGATCACAGCAACAGGCATCCGCGAGCGGTTCACGAAGTGCCACGAGCGGATGCTCCGGCTGCGGTCGCTGACCGTCGAGGCGGACCCGTTCCGGTTGTAGGACTCAAATGTTAAGGCCGGACGGTAGGCGCTGTTGTACTGGAAGCTGGTCCCCGAATTTACCTGTGAAGGACTAAAGTTGCCGACTCCTGCATTGTTGGAAAAATCGAGTACCTCGGAGGGAACATACATTGTGGTGTTCAGGTAACTGTTGGCCACACTCTGATATTTGGTCAGCTTTCCGGATATCACCTTTTCTGTTTCCCCGGGCCGGCTCACCGTCTGGTAGCTCTCCACCACGGGGTTCATGTGCTTTTCTGACATGCCGGCCAGGGCTTTGGCGGTCTCATCACCATTGGCAGAGGCCTGGTAATCGTTGCGATATTTCAAATAGGAGCTCCGGATGGTCCCGTCGCTTCCGGTCTGGGATGTTTTGGTCACATTTTTATGGGTGCTGCTCTGGTAGCTATATACGGTACTTGTTTCCGAAAAACCTGAAGGCGCGTTCTGGTCAAATGTCGTCTTTTTCTCGCTAGCCACTACATTGTCTGCCGAGGAATAGATCTGGTATTTTGAGTAGCTCGTGAAGCCGTCCAGGTTCTCTGTTTTGATTCCGCTGATTACCTGCGGCGGCCCGGTCCGCTGATAAGCGAATTCTTTTTTGATAATAACGTTATTGTTCTCATCATAAACGGTAGCCGACGTCAGAAGGCCCCGTTCGAAGTCGTAATTGGGATTGGGTGCATAAGGGTACGTATTTTTTGCATTGACCACACTTCCTGCAACTGCGCAATTAGCACTCCCAGCGTATTGCATCGAGGGGGACCAGTCGCCTGAGGACTGGTCCCAGAATGTTCCGGGGCTTGTAAATTCATATACCGTCTTTCCATGGCCGGTTTGCCGGGCGGTGACGTAGCTGTAAACAACCTCGGTCAGTTCTGCCCGACAGGTCGTTTTCGGAGCGGATCGTGGCATTTTCCCAGTAGGCCTGCGTCCCCGGAGTTCCGTTGTAGGGCCGGGTGAAGGCAAAGGAGGGCAGGTGGAGGGTTTTTCCGCTGCTTGTTGATGAACCGGGAAGCGTATATATGAACTCCCTGACCATATCTTTGGATGGGTCCATCCCGTCCGACTCAGTGATCTTTTTGATCCGGATGCCGCCGCCGTTGTATTCAGCCTGTGCATTGGCATCATAATACCTGTTCGGTTCGTATTCGAGCAGAGTGCTTCCTCCCATCGGGTTTTCTATCTTCGTGAGGGTACCGCACATCACCACCGAGGGATTCACCGCCCTGTTGGCCCCTGGCAGGGTGAACCACGTGCCTGTATACCCCGGCACGGGCGTAAGCCGGTACCGTTCCAGGTTGGGGTACGAGGCGTTGGGCGGGTATACATATACCTGCGGGGTAAGCTGGGTATCAGAGCCCGCATTATAATAACCCCATAGATCCTGCTGCCTGGAATCGGAGGCTGGCAGGGGGCTTTCATTTGATCCATAGTTCACACTATGATAGTAGAATTCGAAAGGCGGCTGCGCGTCACATCCGGAACTTGCTATTCTGCGCAGGTAAGCCCTTTGTGTTGAATTTCCGGCGGCATCCGGAATCGTACTGTTGGTATGATACTGTATGGAAAGGGCTTGCCCGTTCTTCAGGATAATGGATGACAGAAGACCGGTAATGCTGTTAGTGGCAGCATAAGAAAAGACGACATCTGCTGTTATACCGGATATTATTTTCTTAAGGTATCTCGGCTGGCTGGTAGTGGAGACTGAGTACAGTGTCTTTTTTGTTAGTCCGCCACTTCCGTTGGGCAGCATCACTTCTGTTTTTGTTGCGCCGGGCTCACCGGGTTCAGGGTCGGTATATTCAAAGGTGACCACATTACCGGAGGCGTCCTTGATATGTTGCAGGTGCCAACGGGAATAAAATGTCTGCTGGGTACTATACTGGTGGTACTCCCTGCTGTAAAAGGCAAGCGGAAGAGTGGCCTCGGTACAGTGCCTGGTCATGAGTTCAGCATTTGCAAAATAATAGCTGACACCCTGGTCATTAATGAGTGTAAAGGTATTGATGCCGTAACCGTCCGTAGTATAACTCACCTTTAAATCTTTATAGGGAATGATCTGCGGAACGCGGTTCTTGTCAAATACCAGTTTGCAGGAAAGGCCCGGGGCAGTAACATTAAAGATGTCCGGCTCGGAGTCTGTACCTACCGGGAAATTAGAGTTAAGATGATTAATATCTGCGGCTTCATCTGAACAGGAGGACGCGTTGCCGTCATTGGCTATATTGAAGGATAAAGCGAGATTTCCGCTGTTGTTATTCAGCCATCCCCCGGATAACTTGTCATCCGGCAGGTCAGCCAGTTGTCTACGAATAGATCCGCTGGCAACTAAACTCCAGCCGAGTCCGTATGGCTTGCCTTCTCCTTCGGAAACTTTTACGCCTGCCGCAGCATACTCAAGGCTTACCGGCACCGCGATACCCCCCTTTTGAATACTCGTCAGGGGAATGCTCAGGGTCGCTCGCCCCCGGTACATATCGGCATTTACAAGGCCCTGGGCTCCGGCTTCTTTTACCAGAACAAACAATGAAAGGGCAGCACCAACAAGAAAAAAAATACGTGGTATAGGGTTATACATACAAATAAGTTATCAGAACGTCAGAATTCCGCTTTAATACCCCTATTCCTTTGCTTGCAAAAACTGATTTAGGCCCCCTTTCTATCACGATAAGGCAAAGATATTCAGAGCGTTTAATTGGTTAAATTTAAAGAAGGATTGGATTAATTCCAAGTATATTTCAACAATTTTCTTACAAATAAAAGAGGGCGTTCCACTATTCAGGAACGCCCTCTTTCTATTAAAGTGATATTTTAAATTAACGTTTATTTATCCCACCAAACCGGTTGGTAAATAGGAACAGTTCCCGGGAAGTTTGCGTTACTTGTAACTTCCGTGTTTGGATACAAGAAGCGTAGCGCTGTACGGCCCTGTCCAAGAATAGAAGCTACCGAAGGTGTAAAGAAGTCGGGGTAACCTGTCCTTCTCCATTCTGTCCAGGCTTCGAAACCCTGGAAGCCACACATAGCATAATATTTCTGGGTAATGATTGCCTTAACTTGCGCTTCTGTTCCCACCGGGAATGCTGCGTCAGGTGCAGTAGCAATATAGGTAGTAGCAGCTGCCGCTGTTAAACCTACAGACGTGAAGCTCTGATTTATTCCTTGAGTAAACAAATTATACGCATTACCAGACGCCCAACCTCTGGCAACTGCTTCCGCCTGAAGAAAATAGCTCTCTGCGGCAGAAATCAATTTAACAGGAGCAGTGGCTGACGTTGGATCAGAAGCACGAGCTCCAACTAAGGCAGAAGGAGGGGAAACAGCTTTGGTGGTATTAGAGTTGTAGCTTCCCTGAGGGATGTGGGCTATTGTATCCTGACCGCTAACTAAGTCATAAAACTTAAATCTCCGTGGATCACTGTTTCTAACAAAAGCCTTGACAGCTGTAGCGCTTGCAACCAGATTCTGAGTTCTACTAAGACCAACCATTTCATTATATAGCGGATTCTCATTACCTCCCGTCGTTGTATATTTTATCGAGGCATCGGCCGTAAGAAATGTAGCTCCGGAGTTGTAGAGGGAAGCAATACCCGCGCTAGCTTTAGATTGATTTGCTTTTGAAATCCTTAAATATGCCCTTAGTTTCAATGTATTAGCAAAAGCCTTCCACTTGCTCACATCGCCTTGGAAAATCATGTCCTGAGCTCCAGGAGAGGTAGCATTTGACACATTAAGCAATGCCACGCCTTTGTCAATATAATTGAATATGCTATCATATACTACCTCCTGGCTGTCATAGTTCGGGTTCCCATAGGCTGAAGCATTTAGAGCTTCTGTTAAAGGAATATCGCCGAAAGCGTCTGTCGCTAGTTGAAAAGCGTAAGCTTTCAAAATGTAAGCAATACCCTGATAATGCTGATTGGTAGATCCGGTTTTATTAGTAATTATTAACTCTGCATTTACTAAGGCACTACGATAAAGCGTTAACCAGGGACGGTCAAAACTCGTATTGCTAAGATTGAATTGATCGACCGACTTATACTGGGAAGATGTTGGGTTCTGTGTCCAGTATTGACCCCATATTCCCCCGTAAACTTGGAAACTATTACCAACTATCTGACTTACCGCTGCTTCTACTGTAGGCAGAAGCAAGCTTGGATCAGCAGAATCTGGATTATTCGGGTTGTCATTTACATCTAAAAAATCTTTACAGCCTGTAAACCCAACAGTACTTATAAGAATCAGAAGCAAAAGCTTCTTTATGTTAAAAATATTTTTGGTTCTCATAATAATATTTGAGATTGTTTGTTAAAATGAAACGCTTACATTGAAGCCATAATTACGAACAGAAGGCTGTGCAGTATAGTCAAATCCTTGTTCATTAGTCGCACCCGCAGAATTCACTTCAGGATCTGCATATTTATTCTGGCTTGGGGTCCATAAGAACAAGTTGTTTCCGTATAGACCTATTGTCAAAGCACCAAAAGGCGTGCCTTTTAACTGCTCTTTCTGGAATTGGTACGAAAGACTGAGATTACGTAATTTCACATACGATGCATCTATAACATTTACTCCCGGATTCAAATCTGAGTAGTAATCTTGTTTGTTAAAGGTTACATCAGTATTTACTACGCTATTGCCATCATCATCCAGGTAAACGGAATTAGGATAAACAACATCTACTCTTGGCCCGCCAGTTTCAACTGAAGTACCAACAAAAGCCATTATATCTTTTGTCCTTGAGAAGAAAACTCCACCCTTCTTTGTGTCGAACAACGCATTTAAAGACCAGTTTTTATACTTTAGGTTGGTACCTAAAGATGCAAGATACTTTGGATTGTAACTTCCTAAATAGACGGCCTTATCTGTTGGCACCGGAATACCAGTTTCCGAATCTACAATTGTTCTACCTTCAGCATCAGTAGCGTCAGTCACAGCAAAAAACTCACCATATGTTCTTCCCTTTGCCGCAACAATAGACATGCCTGAAAATCCACCAATTACAAATTGTTCAACACCATCCATTAATTCCACTACCTTATTCTTGTTCCTTGTATAAGTTCCATACAGTTCCCAGTTCAGGCCATAAGACGTTTTTATAGGGTTAAGTCTCAAGCTTAATTCTATACCTTTATTTTGAACTTCGCCCGCATTAACAACTTTAAAACCATATCCGGTTGAATTAGGAATCGGAATGCTTAGGATCTGATCTTTAGAATTGTTGGAATAATAACTGAAATCGAGCGAAATTCTGTTTTGCAGAAAGCCCAGTTCAGTTCCAACTTCAAAGGAAGAAGTCTTTTCAGGCTTTAGACTGGGGTTCCCAATTGTCGACCCAGCCATTAAAGCTGCAACGTTTCCAAAAGGAAAAGTTGTACTACCAAAGTTACCATTTACTGTAGATCTCGAAAATGTTGTCAGCAGTTGATATGGATCGGTGTCATTTCCCACTTGTGCCCAGCTAGCTCTCAACTTACCGTAATTTAACACATCAACTAATGATGAGTTCTTTAACAGTTCCGAGAATACAAATGAAGTACTTACACTCGGATAGAAAAAAGAATAATTGTTTTGAGGTAAAGTAGACGACCAATCATTTCTGGCTGTTGCTTCGAAGAACAACATGTTCTTATAACCCAAATTTAAATCAGCATAAAGGCCTACCAATCTTCTCGTGCTCATGTAATCACGAACCACGTTTACAGGACCATTACTATTTGCTAGGTTATACCATCCTGGAACAACTAAACCACCGCTGGTATTTGTTGCAGTTAAATTGGTTGATGTACTTCTCGAACGGATATTATTCCCTACCATTAAGGATCCTTCAAAATCCTCGTTAAATTTGTGACTGGCCGTTACCATCAGATCGTGTACAATCTCAGTAACGTTAAGTTGATCAACCTCATACAATCCCACCGATCTTTGAGTATTACTTGCAGAGTAGTTTTTTGTAACGTTATCAATCGGTGCAAAAGTGAACTTTGGTTGTTGTATTCTTCTTCTCTCTGAATACGTATCAACGCCCAGGCGTTCCTTAATATCTAACCATTTTACTGGTTTATATCCTATATTAAAGTTTCCGGTTACGCGATTCAGGTCGTCGTAGTTATCGTAGTTCTCAAGAACCCAGTAAGGGTTCATAGCATAGGCTCCATAATAACCGTATTGATCACTATGACTTACGCCGTTTGCATCCGTGTATCCGTATCCATAATATGGATTATTCAAATCTCCCATCTTATCAAGAGGAATATCTCTTGGAGTCTGCAGGACATTGTCATATACAGAGTTATCTCCCTGACCGCCAGCAACCTGATTGCTATTTATTTTGATGTAGTTGAAATTTATACCTGCATAAAAATTGTTAGCAAACTCAGAAGTTCCGTTAAATCTGACGCTATATCTATTATAGTCATCCTTTTTACTAGGATAAACCCCATCAGAATTCAGCGAATAACCGTATTGATCACTATGACTTACGCCGTTTGCATCCGTGTATCCGTATCCATAATATGGATTATTCAAATCTCCCATCTTATCAAGAGGAATATCTCTTGGAGTCTGCAGGACATTGTCATATACAGAGTTATCTCCCTGACCGCCAGCAACCTGATTGCTATTTATTTTGATGTAGTTGAAATTTATACCTGCATAAAAATTGTTAGCAAACTCAGAAGTTCCGTTAAATCTGACGCTATATCTATTATAGTCATCCTTTTTACTAGGATAAACCCCATCAGAATTCAGCGAGTTCAGACCCAGATAGAATGTTGTCTTCTCACCGCCACCCGAAAAACTCAGGTTATTATCAGAAGCAAAACCAGTATCAAAGAAATTGCGAATATTATCAGGTTGAGCAACGTAAGGCTTCTTCAGACGGACTCCATTAATTTGCTGTCCCCATTCTAACTCTTCGCCGTTAAAAGGTGCACCCCAGCTCCAATTTTCCTTAGGATCGTGCTCAAAAAGGGGATTTCCGTCCGCATCGTAGTCATACAGAAAATATCCCTGGCCATATTCATTCTGAAAATCCGGTAGCTTTAAAATAGAAGAAAAAGTATTAGAAGTAGTGAAGTTAACCTCAGTTTTGTTAGCACCTTTATTTCCACTTTTTGTTGTAATAATAAGAGCACCATTAGAAGCCCTCGACCCATACAGCGCAGCAGCGGCGGGGCCCTTAAGAACCGTTATAGAAGCTATATCATTTGGGTTGATATCATTACCTCTGTTTCCAAAGTCCACGCTAGTTAAACTAGATGCTCCGCCAAGGGAACTACTGGAAGCTCCTCCGATAACGCTTGAGTTATCAATTGGCACCCCATCAACAACAATCAAAGCTTGGTTTGATCCCGAAATTGAAGATCCTCCCCGTAGAACAACTCTGGACGAACTACCTGGTGTACTCGCTGTAGATGTGATATTCACCCCGGCAACTTTTCCTTGCAACGCGCTTATTGCACTTGTCTGCCGTCCTTCTGTAAGTTCGTCAGTATTTACACTCGGAGCTGAATAACCAAGAGTTCTCTTCTCTCTTTTGATGGCATTAGCGGTTACTATAACCTCCCCGAGCTCTCTTGTGTCTGAAACTAAAAGCACATTAAAGGAGCTTTTAGATCCCACTGCGACTTCCTGTGTAGTATACCCTATATACGTAAATACGAGTACGGAATTGGTCCCGGGAACGGTTATCGAAAACTGTCCGTTTGCTCCGGTTTGAGTACCGGTTGCTGCACCTTTTATTCTTACACTTACACCGGGAAGCGGTAAACCATCCTCCCTGCCTTTTACCGTACCCGTTACAGTACGCTCTTGCGCTATTACGCTTGTCATGAATAGCAACAAGATGAATAAACTTGATAGAAGTTTTTTCATATGTTCTTTCTAAATTAATGATTAAAGCATAAAGTTGGGGAGATTATTCCATTTTTCAAATTATTATTTGCATTTTTTTTATAATTTAACAACAATTCATGGGTAAAATGTGCTTTTCCCTACATTTTTCTGTATAAATAACAGTACTGTTACAATTCATTTCCCATTTATCTTTTTGGAAATCCGGGAGTCGATAGAATCAAAATCACCCGTACTTTAAGCTGCAAACAGGTGATTTAATATTTTTATACTACTATGTATTGCATAATACTAAACAAAACATATATCTTTGTATCATGATAGTAGAGAACACGCAAACCCAAATGAGGAAGGGGATACTCGAATACTGTATCCTCTCTGTTATCTCGCGGGGCGAGATATACGCCTCTGATATTATCAGCGAGCTGAAGAAGGCCCGGCTGCTGGTAGTGGAGGGTACTTTATACCCTTTATTAACACGACTAAAAAATAATGGCCTTTTGAGTTATAACTGGGTAGAATCCACTTCCGGACCGCCTAGAAAATACTACACGCTTACTCCCGCGGGTGCAGAAGTTCTGAAGCACCTCGACAAAACCTGGGAAGAGCTGGTTTATGCGGTAAACACATCAATCAGCGGAGCTGGATAGGGTGTAAGTAATAAGTTATAAGTAGCAGGTATTAAGCAACAGATAATAAAATAAAAGCTATCGCTGTAAAAAATCATCAGCAACAGCATCAAAAAATAAATATCATGAATAAAACCATTATCATTAACATAAACGGCATGGTCTTCCATATTGAAGAAGATGCCTACGAGGTGCTCAGAAGTTATATGACGGATGTGAAGCGCCATTTTGCTTACTCGGCCGACAGCGATGAAATTGTGACCGATATCGAAAACCGCCTCGCCGAAATGTTTAATGAACGTCTTGCCGACCAAAACAAACAGGTTATCGTACTTCAGGATGTGACAGACATAACCGCCCGCATGGGAAGTGTAAACGACTTCGACCTTCAGGACGAAGAACCTTCCTACGGACCTCAGGGATTAAAGACCGAACGTAAACTTTTCAGGGATACCGACGACCGGATAATAGGAGG
Organism: Arcticibacter tournemirensis; assembly: GCF_006716645.1. Lineage (NCBI taxonomy): Bacteria > Pseudomonadati > Bacteroidota > Sphingobacteriia > Sphingobacteriales > Sphingobacteriaceae > Arcticibacter > Arcticibacter tournemirensis. The sequence goes on from NZ_VFPL01000001.1 coordinate 305,872, forward strand.
GGTCTGCTCCGGGATAGGTTACTATTTCGACATGGACGCTAAATGGGTACGACTGATCACCTTCCTGATCACCCTTCTTTGGGGTACCGGTCTCATTGTCTATATCATTCTTTGGATCGTGCTTCCCCCTGCCCGTACGCGTTCAGAAAGGATGGCGATGAAAGGCGAACCTATCAATCTGCAGAACTTCAAAAAGAATTTCGACGAAGAGTTGGAATCACTCAAGCACCAGGTACGTCCCGGCCTCGACAAAACGGGAGCTTTCCTTCGCGATGCAGGGCAGCATACGGGCAACTTTGTGTTGAAGGCACTGAACGTAATCGTAAAAGTCATAGGAGCCTTTGTAATCTTTATTTGCGCCTTAACCCTTTTCTCGCTCTTCATGGGACTCATATTCGCGCTTGGCTTCCTTAACAAGGGAGAGCTCAATGCCTTCCCCTTCAATGTTATTAATCCCGAATATCAGTCGCCACTGTATTTCAGCGCCTTTATTATCGTGATAATCCCGCTGCTGGCATTGATCTTCTTTGGCATGCGTGTCATATTCAACCGTAAAATCACTGGTCGCACAACTTCCTTTGCGATGCTGATCATATGGTTAACGGGCCTTGGAATGGCAGTTTTCTACGGCTCGAAAGTAGGAGCCGAGTTCAGGGAAGAAGCAAAGATCGAACAGCGGTCGGATATCGTTCCTTACCCGGTATATTATCTGAAACTGAACCCAGGACGCTTCTTTACCAAAGACGACAGCGCCAGATATGGAATTAGCTCCAAATGGGACAAAAGCAGAATCAAGATATCTAACGACTTTGGAAAGATCGATCTCTTCATAGAAAAAAGCGAAGACGGCAAAAGCACTTTATTTAAAGAATTCAGTGCCAGGGGAAGAGATTTTGAACAAGCTTTTCAAACTGCTCAGCAAAGTGGATATCGATTCGTGCAAACCGATTCAATCCTCGAACTCGACAAGTATTTATATCTTACAGGACAGGCCCCCTTTCGGGATCAGGAGGTGGACGTTACATTAAAGGTGCCTGTTAATACGCGGCTGGTCATCGATGGAGAACTTAACGAGCATCTCCACAATTACAACCTCCGCGACTGCCTTCCTGAAGATAGTGATTGGAAGACTCCCTCTGTTTGGATTATGACCGCCGAAGGGATGAAATGTGCAAATGATTCTCTGAGAGTTAAAAACGAAAATCGATAAAATGAATTTTTACGTGTAACCTTCCGAGAGATAGCAGCGTCATAATACAGGAACACAGAAAATAGAATCCAAAAATTTTAAATTTTATCCTGAAAAGGGCTTTATAGGCCCTTACAGGATAGCTATGTCCTTAAATAACGCTAAACACACATGAAAGCTCAAATATCAAAACTACTCAAACTGCTCGCTTTTCCCGCAGTATTTCTATCAGCATCCATTTATGCGCAAAGCCTGCAGGTAACAGGCACGGTAACAGACCATAATAAGAAGCCTCTCGATTACGCTACAGTAGCTCTATTAAAAGCGAAAGACTCGGCCATGGTGAAAACGGCGCTTACCGATGCCAGGGGAGAATTTCAGTTTTCTGGCCTGAAGGAAGGCGGATACCTCGTTTCGGTAACATCCATAGGATATAAAAAAACGCTAACAAAGCCATTTAACCTTTCTGTAAATGCGCCATTGTTCCATGTGGAACCAATAAGACTCCAGGCTGAAAGTCGCAGCCTGAAAGAAGTAAATGTTACGGTACAAAAGCCTTTTATTGAGCGAAAAGCAGACAAGCTGATCGTTAATGTAGAGAACAGCAGTGTATCGGTAGGTTCCACGGCACTCGAAGTATTACAAAAGGCTCCTGGAGTAAGCCTGGATAAAGATGACAACATCGCCCTGAAGGGACGCCAGGGTGTGCTTGTGATGATCGATGGAAAACAAACCTATATGAGCAACGCCGATCTGGCTAACCTCCTGCGTAACATGCAGAGTAACGAAATAGAGGCCATTGAAATAATTAATAATCCCTCGGCAAAGTACGAAGCTTCCGGAAAGTCGGGAATTATCAATATCAGGCTCAAAAAAAATAAAAACTTTGGTACGAACGGAACACTAACTGCAGGTGCCGGTTACGGAAAAAGATATAAATCGAATGCCGGATTATCCCTGAATAACCGCAACAAAGACGTTAACTTGTTTGGTAACTATAACTACTCGAATAATAAAAGATACCAGGATATGCAGATCGACCGAATCAACTCGGGGTCCCAAAGAGATACCTATTTTTATCAATGGGGAGATTCTGAACGAAAAAATCAAAACAATAACTTTAAGGTTGGCATCGATTACTTTATTAACAAAAATAACACGATAGGAGCGCTGGTTACCGGCTATATTAATAACGGCGGAGAACTTTATGATAACAGCACCATTATAGGAGCAACACCAGGTAAAACAGATTCTTCTGTGGTAACCATGAACGACGGAAACTACAAATACAGGAACTTTAGCTATAATGTAAACTATAAAAGCGTCCTGGATACTAACGGACAAGAGTTCCAGGTAGATGTGGATTATTCTAACTACAATGGCAGCGATAATACACTATACGACAACATATATTACTATTCCCCTTCAGCTGCAAACGGAGTTTCCGAGCTGTTAAGAAATAAAACCCCTTCTGATATTCACATATATTCCGTTAAAGCGGATTATACCTACCCGCTTAAAAAAGGGATGAAACTGGAAGCGGGAATTAAAAGCAGCATGGTCAAAACCGACAACGACTTCCAATTCAACCGTTATCTGGGTAGTGAATGGCAAAACGACCCATTGAGAAGCAACCACTTCGTTTATGATGAAAATGTAAATGCCGCCTATCTTAATTTTAATACGGAGATTAACAAAACTACCATACAAGCTGGATTAAGAGGAGAGCAAACAAACTCGAAAGGGAATCTTGTGACTACAAATTATATCGTTAAAAGGCACTATTTTAACCTTTTCCCTAGTGCTGTGATCAGCCATAATTTTACCGATAACAACACCTTGGGTTTATCCTACAGCCGGAGGATTAACCGCCCCAGCTACGATGCATTGAACCCTTTTGAATATTATCTTGATAAGTATACTTATAATCAGGGAAATCCGTTTCTCAAGCCGGAATATACCAACGCGTTTGAGCTTTCGTATACTTTGAAAAAGGCTTACACAGCTGCAATCGGTTATAATATCACTACCGATGTAATAACAGAGGTGCTCCTCCCAAACACGGAGAAAGAAGCGCTGTATCAGACAAATCAGAACCTTGCAAAGCAAATCTCTTATAACTTTACCATGAGTGCCCCTATTACGTTTACAAAGTGGTGGAGCAGCAATAATAACGTGAATGTGTTTTATCTTGGATTTCGCACACCGGATCTGAATGGACAAAAACTAGACAACGGAAAAACAGCTTTTCAGATCTATTCAAGCCAGAATATCAAATTAAGCAAGACCACCTCATTTGAATTGAACGGAAATTACCAGTCGTCGTTAATATATGGCACTCTGAATATAGAACCTCAGTATGGAATTGATTTAGGCATCAGTCAATCGTTTTACAATAAAAAAGCAAACGTAAAACTGGCAGTTAACGATGTTTTTAACACTCAAACCCAAAAGATCTCAAGCGCTTATCCCGGCCTGAGCTATACTTTGAATCAAAAGCACGAAACGCAGGTAGTAAGGCTAAGCCTTTCATACCGGTTCGGAAAGAATGAAATCAAGCCAAGCAGAAACCGCTCCACCGGCCTGGACGCCGAAGAGAGCAGAATGAAAAAATAAAATGGTTTTTGAGGGGTTGTACTTTTTTCTTTGACCGCAAAGAAAAAAGCTACCAAAAAAGAAACTCACGGCTGCTTTCATTGCTTTGAAAGGGCGTGTGCCGATACGGAGTTTAGTGCTGCCGCAATGAAAAAGGCCGCAGGTTTGCTTATGGCAGGTCAGTAATGGTAAATGGAAATAAAGGGTAGAGGGATACAGGCAGAACAGGGACGTGATAATATCCGGTGTCGATTCCTAAAAAGGGGGTGTCCAAAAAGGCACCCTCTTTCCTTTTACAAGAGAGTAGGAGTTTTTCAGATTCTTATGAAATAGCTTTTCACTTTATGTTTAATGCAGTTAATTGCTGCATTAGATCGTATAGACATTGTGTTATCATGATGAATCGCGTCAATTTAGGCTTTTTAAGCAGCTTTTGCTGCCATTTTCCTTAAGTTATGTGCTATGGCGGCCAGTCCGAACTCGATATTTACTTTAGGGAGTGTACGTAGTCTGAATCGATTGAACCTGTTATTGCTTTTTAGTTGACCAAATACAGCTTCTGGTTCTATCGCTCTGTTCTTTCTGAGCCTAACACCTTCTTCACTTAACAGCTTTTGCTTCACTTTCTCCTTAAAGGCCCTTAAGGCATGGTTGACCTCAATTTTACGGTCTTCATCGCCTTTATAACACATTTTCCTGAGCGGACAGCCCTGGCAGCTCTCTGTTTTGTAACAGCTCACCTTAGATTTATACCCCAGCTCTGAGATGCGCTCAGATTCCTCCATTTTGATCATACGTTTGCCTGCCGGACATATAAAGTAATCCCCTTGCACATCGTAGGGCAGGTTTGAGGCATGATATATATTCTTTTTAAAGCTGCGTTTTTGTTCTTTATGAAAGTAATTGTACTTGATAAAAGCCTCAATATCATTATCCTCCATCCACTGGTAGTTCTGCTCGCTTCCATACCCTGAGTCTGCCACTACTTTCTTTGATTGTTTATTGTAATGTGCTTTGAACTGCTCCAGGTGGAGGGTCAAAGTGGCAGTATCTCCGGCACGCTGGTGAATGGAAAAGTTGGTAATAAACTGATTCTCGGTACTAATCTGGGTATTATAAGCCGGTTTAAGCTGGCCGTTTTTCATATGGTCTTCCTTCATCCGCATGAAAGTAGCATCCTGATCGGTCTTGCTGTAGCTGTTGCGTGTGCCTAAAGTTTCCAGTTGCGCTTCATATTTCTCAAGTCGGGGAAGTGCATCTTTTTCAAGCTTCTTAACCTCTTTTTTTTGTTGCTTGTTCAGCTCTGCCAAACGACCGTTCAGTTCATCTATCCTGTTCTTAAGTTCCGTTGAACTTACAGGAACGCCTGGCTTTTCCGGTGAGGCCAGTTCCGCTTTATCATGCTTTATAGACCTATCTATATCCCCAAGTACTCCGGTTATTTTTTCTTCCAGCTTTGCTTTATTCTTCTCTGTAGAGCCTTTCCATACAAAGGTATACCGGTTCGAAGCCGATTCCAGCTTGGTGCCGTCCACATACTGGATATCAAGACTGACATAGCCAAGATCAGCCATCAAACGGACCAGTTCTGCAAACAGATGCTGGATCTTATCCTTTAACCGCTTACCACGAAAATCGTTAATAGTGCGGAAATCAGGGGTACTGTTGCCTGATAGCCACATGAAGTGGATATTTTCCTGCAGGGCCTGAGCCATCTTTCGACAAGAATAAATATTACAGAAGTAACTGTAGAAAAGTACTTTAATTAGCATTCTGGGATGAAAGCTGCTGGTACCGCCGCCTTTATATCCTGAAAGAATATCATCGATATTAAGTGATTCAACAACTTGGTTAACAATACGGACAGGATGATCTGATGGAATCCGATCCCCTATGTTCGAGGGAAAAAGCACAACCTGCTGCGAGGTTAACGCCTTAAAATGTACATTTGATCTTGTTTTCATTAGCACCATTAATTTACGAATTAATGGGAAAACAAAAAAGGGTGTCCTTACTTTTTGGACACCCTCATTTCAGGACAAGACACGTATAAGACCCGTATAAGACCGGTGTCGATTCCTAAAAAAGCTATACACCCAACAAGAAGTGTATGGAAACAAAAAGAGGAGGAAAAAAGTCAACAAGGGAGAATAAGAATGTTCCCTTTGACAAGCGAGAAATTGAGACAATAGTCGAAATGATCGAATCAGGCGTACCCCGTCGGGAGATACGGAGTCAGTACGGGATGCATGAATCGACCTTGACCAATTGGATGAGCCGGTATGGATCAGAGGCGTATCATGCAGGGCAAAACCGGAGGTATAGTCCCTCGGAGAAACGGTCAGTGCTGCGGGCCGTGGAGTCAGGGATGTCGGTTCGGGAAGCATGTATAGCTTTTGGAATAAGGAGCAAAACAGTAGTAGCCGGCTGGCTAAGACAACAGAAAGCAGAAAATGCCGAACTTAGGCGTCAAATAGCACCCGTGAAATCAGAAGAGAAGGAACCAAAAGGAGATTCGTCAGGCCAGGTCAAGAGGTTGGCGGAACAACTGGCAGAGGCACAGTTAAAGATCCGGGCCCTGGAGACGATGATCGATATAGCCGAAGAACAGCTTAAAATCGATATCCGAAAAAAGTCTGGAGCCAAACAGTCACCAAAATGAAACAGGAGGAGCCCCGAATGGGAATAAAGACGCTGTGCAGATTGTTTGGCAAGAGCCGCCATGCCTGGTATGACCACCAGTGGCGCTATGAGGATATTGGATTAAAAGAGGAGATCACCCTTCAGCATGTCCATCAGATCCGTCAGGGCCTTCCGCGGACAGGTACCCTGAAATTACATTACATGCTCGCTCCCATGCTGGCAGAGCATGGCATCCGGATCGGGCGGGACTATTTATTTGATCTGATGCGGGAGCACGGACTGGATATCCGTCGCAGAAAGAGGCGGGTAGTGACGACCGATTCGCGCCATTGGATGCATAAATATGCCAATCTGGTGAGAGAATTGAGGGTTAACCGTCCCGAGCAGGTATGGGTGAGTGACATTACTTATATCCGCATGAACAGCGGATGGGGTTATCTCAGCCTGGTGACGGATGCTTACTCCCGCAAGATCATGGGTTACTGCTTTCATAAAGATCTCAGCGCGGAAGGATGTGTAGAAGCACTGCGAATGGCCCTGGACCAGCGGATCTATCAGGATGAACTGATCCATCATTCCGACCGGGGATCCCAGTATTGCAGCAAAGAGTATGTAGAGGTTTTACTGGGCAGCAGGATTGCCATCAGTATGACCGAAAATGGCGATCCCTATGAAAATGCACTGGCTGAACGGGTGAACGGGATTCTCAAAGAAGAATTCAATCTGCATCACTCAGGACTCGGCTTTGAGGACACCAAAACAAAGATCGCCGAAAGCATCCGGGCATATAATGAGGTAAGACCTCATGCCAGTTGTGATTACCTAACCCCTGAGCAGGCGCATTTACGGGCAGGGGTCTTGATGAAACGCTGGAAAAATAAAAAATCAAAAAAGGAGGGACTTGTCCTTGTATAGTTCAAACAGGATTAACAAATTGCAGTGTATAATCGAAACAGGAATAACAAATCGAAGTGTATAATTAATTCAGGATTTATTCATTAACCTGTATTGTCGATTCCTAAAAAAGCTATACACCCAACAAGAAGTGTATGGAAACAAAAAGAGGAGGAAAAAAGTCAACAAGGGAGAATAAGAATGTTCCCTTTGACAAGCGAGAAATTGAGACAATAGTCGAAATGATCGAATCAGGCGTACCCCGTCGGGAGATACGGAGTCAGTACGGGATGCATGAATCGACCTTGACCAATTGGATGAGCCGGTATGGATCAGAGGCGTATCATGCAGGGCAAAACCGGAGGTATAGTCCCTCGGAGAAACGGTCAGTGCTGCGGGCCGTGGAGTCAGGGATGTCGGTTCGGGAAGCATGTATAGCTTTTGGAATAAGGAGCAAAACAGTAGTAGCCGGCTGGCTAAGACAACAGAAAGCAGAAAATGCCGAACTTAGGCGTCAAATAGCACCCGTGAAATCAGAAGAGAAGGAACCAAAAGGAGATTCGTCAGGCCAGGTCAAGAGGTTGGCGGAACAACTGGCAGAGGCACAGTTAAAGATCCGGGCCCTGGAGACGATGATCGATATAGCCGAAGAACAGCTTAAAATCGATATCCGAAAAAAGTCTGGAGCCAAACAGTCACCAAAATGAAACAGGAGGAGCCCCGAATGGGAATAAAGACGCTGTGCAGATTGTTTGGCAAGAGCCGCCATGCCTGGTATGACCACCAGTGGCGCTATGAGGATATTGGATTAAAAGAGGAGATCACCCTTCAGCATGTCCATCAGATCCGTCAGGGCCTTCCGCGGACAGGTACCCTGAAATTACATTACATGCTCGCTCCCATGCTGGCAGAGCATGGCATCCGGATCGGGCGGGACTATTTATTTGATCTGATGCGGGAGCACGGACTGGATATCCGTCGCAGAAAGAGGCGGGTAGTGACGACCGATTCGCGCCATTGGATGCATAAATATGCCAATCTGGTGAGAGAATTGAGGGTTAACCGTCCCGAGCAGGTATGGGTGAGTGACATTACTTATATCCGCATGAACAGCGGATGGGGTTATCTCAGCCTGGTGACGGATGCTTACTCCCGCAAGATCATGGGTTACTGCTTTCATAAAGATCTCAGCGCGGAAGGATGTGTAGAAGCACTGCGAATGGCCCTGGACCAGCGGATCTATCAGGATGAACTGATCCATCATTCCGACCGGGGATCCCAGTATTGCAGCAAAGAGTATGTAGAGGTTTTACTGGGCAGCAGGATTGCCATCAGTATGACCGAAAATGGCGATCCCTATGAAAATGCACTGGCTGAACGGGTGAACGGGATTCTCAAAGAAGAATTCAATCTGCATCACTCAGGACTCGGCTTTGAGGACACCAAAACAAAGATCGCCGAAAGCATCCGGGCATATAATGAGGTAAGACCTCATGCCAGTTGTGATTACCTAACCCCTGAGCAGGCGCATTTACGGGCAGGGGTCTTGATGAAACGCTGGAAAAATAAAAAATCAAAAAAGGAGGGACTTGTCCTTGTATAGTTCAAACAGGATTAACAAATTGCAGTGTATAATCGAAACAGGAATAACAAATCGAAGTGTATAATTAATTCAGGATTTATTCATTAACCTGTATAGCTATTTCAGGACAAGACATATAGCTATTTCAGGACAAGACACGGACTGTCCATTCCTAAAAAAAGTTTACATAAGAAAGTTTTCAAAGAACAAGAAAATGAGTATTAAAAATGAATTACCCCGGAAGGGAAAATTGGGAAAAGAATCGAATCATTCTGATAGTTTCAGGATTCAGGTGGCGTTAGAATATTTAGATGGCGACTATAGCCAGGCACAGGTTGAAAAAAAATACGGATTACCAGAAAGAAGTGTTTATCGTTTTGTAAATTGGTATAACGATAACCAGAAAGAGCTTATGCAAGACCAACCGGTAGAAGCACAGGAAGCTTCGTTTACTTCAAAGGAACTGGCTGCGCTTGAAAAGAAGCTATCCCTTGCAGAGATGAAGATCGCAGCCCTTGAAAAAGTCATTGCTATGGCCAACGAAGAATACCGGACAGATCTTAAAAAAAAAGCTGTTACCAGGTGATGGCCGAACTGCGGGGAACACGCAAACATTATAGCTTAGCCAATCTTTGCGCGGCATTTGGTTATACCAGGCAGGCCTGGTATAACTATTTAAAAAGATCAGAACTTCAGATTTTTCAGGAGCATATTGTATTGCAGAAAATTAAAGAGATTAGAAAGGAACTGCCTAAAACCGGCTGTATCAAACTTTACAAAGAGCTCAATAATGGTTTTTTGCAGGACTTAGGGATAGCAATGGGCAGAGATGCTGTATTTGACCTGGTTAGAGAGAATGGGATGCTTGTCAAATCCAGCAAAAGGCATGTGTGTACTACCAATTCCTATCACAGGTATAGAATTCATCCTGATCTGGTGCAACGAAGGCATCCACAGCACGCTGAAGAAATATGGGTGAGTGACATTACTTACATTACCACCATGTCCGGATTCAACTACCTGTCTTTAGTAACAGATGCGTACTCAAGAAAAATAACAGGGTACTTTCTGTCAGTAAACCTCAAAGCTGAAGGATGTATAAAAGCACTCGATCAGGCACTAGCTGCAAGGATATATCCTGAAAACACATTAATACATCACTCGGACAGGGGCACGCAGTATTGTTGTGATGATTATGTGTCCAAACTCAGGCAAAGGGATATCCAGATCAGCATGACACAAACCGGCAGCCCCTATGACAATGCCATCGCAGAGCGTATTAACGGAATACTTAAAACAGAATTTGATCTTTATAAAACCTTCAAATCTCATAGCCAGGCAAACGCAGCAGTGGATAAGGCCATCTTTAATTATAACAACCTGAGGTTACATGCAAGTTGCAGCTACCAGACTCCGGAACATACCCATAATCAAGAAAAAACAAATCAAATCACCTTAAATTAAAGTTATGTAAACAAATAACAGAAAGAAAACTTAACATTGTAAACCCAACACAGTTATAATAACTTTTGCTGTAAACACAGAGTAGTAACAACATTTCTTATTGTAAACTTATTCCAGTATAGGACAGACCTGAAATAGTGCGCACCTGAATCGCACTTTCCGCGCACTTTGTTCGCACTTCGTTCGCTCGGCGAGCGAATAACGTGCGCAAAAAGTGCCTGCTATGTAAGCACTAAGTGTGCCTTATTTCGGGCGCGGGTCTCTGCCGATCCTCTTTTCGGCCCCCCGGCTATATGCAAAAAGCCCGGACCTTCCGATCCGGGCTTCAATTATTTCCCTTTTCTAATTTTAGAATCCAGGCTCCTCAGCTAATGGCATCCATTCTCTAATCCGTCTCCGCTGCCTCTTGCTTCCTGATTCTTACTTCTTTTCTCTCTTAATCCTACGAGCAACCTCCCTGTGTACCACAATTCAGACATTTGTAACAGGTTCCCGAGCGAACCATAATATGGCCGCAATTAGTACATGCCGGAGCGTCTGACTGGGCGCCTCCCGAAATATCAAGAACTGGTTTGTATACTTTATCTGCTTTAACTTTCTCAGAAGGGGTTTCTGCGAAAGTATTCTCGTAGGCGTTCTCATCTTCATCAACAAGCTGAGGGTTGCCTAAAACAGCATTTTGCTCGGTTATCACGTGTACAAGATCAGATCTGTCAAGGTATTCATATCCCAGAAGCCTGAAGATGTAGTCGATTATAGAGGTAGCACTCTTAATATTATCGTGACCCGAAACCATACCTGAAGGCTCAAAGCGGGTGAACACGAACTTATCCACAAATTCTTCGAGCGGCACACCGTACTGAAGGCCTACCGATACTGCTATAGCAAAGCAGTTCATCAGCGATCTGAACGTAGCACCTTCTTTATGCATATCCACAAAGATCTCACCTAGTGTCCCGTCTTCATACTGTCCGGTACGTACATAAATGGTTTGTCCGCCTACCGCTGCTTTCTGCGTGAAGCCACTACGTTTAGCCGGCAAAACTTTGCGTTGAACAACAGACGAAAGCTGGCGTTTGAACGTGGTATCGGTTGATTTCTCGATGATGGCACGGGCTGCTTCAAGCACCTGTTCAGGAGTAAGATCGCTTAACTTAACATTGGCAGCTTCACCTAAAACCTCTTCCACAGAATCTATTGAATCTTCTTCCTTGCTGGAAGATTTGGTAGAAAGAGGCTGAGATAATTTACATCCGTCGCGGTAAAGTGCATTCGCCTTAAGACCTAATTCCCAGGAAAGCTGATAACAATCCTTTATTTCTTCTACTGTTGCTTCGTTGGGCAAATTGATCGTTTTAGAAATAGCGCCCGAAAGGAAAGGCTGGGCTGCAGCCATCATTTTAATATGACCGTGAGCATGGATATACCGCTGACCTTTCATTCCGCATTTATTAGCGCAATCGAATATTGGGTAGTGGCTCTCTTTAAGGTAAGGAGCACCTTCCAGGGTCATGGTTCCGCAAATAAATTCGTTTGCTTCGGCAATCTGCTGACGGCTGAATCCAAGTGCACGCAGAAAATTGAAATCAGGAGAGTTATATTTTTCAGGTTTGAAGCCCAGACGTTTCAGGCAGTCTTCGCCTAGTGTCCACTGGTTAAATACAAATCCTATTTCAAAAGCTGATATTACTGCTTTATCTAATTTTTCGATTTCAGCCTGTTTAAAGCCTTTGGAAAGAAGTGTATCAAAGTTAATGTGGGGCGCACCTTTTAGAGTCGCACTACCTTTGGCGTAATTGATAATCGCCTCGATCTCATGTTCCTTATATCCAAGGTTTTTAAGTGCAGCTGGTACCGCCTGGTTGATGATCTTAAAATAACCGCCGCCAGAAAGCTTCTTAAATTTCACAAGAGCAAAATCAGGCTCGATACCGGTAGTATCGCAATCCATTACCAGGCCAATGGTTCCGGTAGGTGCAATAACCGTTGTCTGAGCATTACGATATCCGTATTTCTCGCCTAGTTCTACGGCCTTATCCCATGAATTGCAAGCTGCAGAAAGGAGGTAATCAGGGCAATATTTCGGGTCAATTCCCGGAGGCGCAATTTCCAGGCCTTCATAGTTCTCTGTCGAATTATAGGCAGCAAAACGATGATTACGCATCACACGCAGCATATGCTGTTTATTTTCATCATAACGTTTGAATGCACCGAGCGACTTGGCCATTTCCGCTGAAGTTGCATAAGCGGTACCGGTCATGATAGCGGTGATAGCGCCACCTATAGCCCTTGCTTTTTCACTGTCGTAAGGAATACCTGCAACCATGAGCATAGAGCCCAGGTTAGCATATCCAAGTCCCAGAGTGCGGTAATCGTACGACAGCTGAGCTACTTCCTTAGAAGGGAACTGAGCCATCAGCACAGAGATTTCTAACACGACAGTCCAGATACGACAGGCGTGTTCATACCCCTTCACATCAAACACAAAGGTATCGGGGTTAAAGAAGTGCGCCAGGTTAACAGAGGCAAGATTACAAGCCGTGTTATCCAGGAACATATATTCTGAACAAGGGTTGGATGCATTGATGCGTCCGCCTTCGGGACAAGTATGCCATTCGTTGATAGTAGTATCATACTGAACACCAGGATCGGCACAGGCCCAGGCAGCAAATGCGATATCCTGCCAAAGCTTATCAGCGGAGATCGATTTCAGTGTGCGGCCATCGGTCCTTGATTTTAAATCCCAGGCAGACCCGCCCTCTAGTGCTTTGAAGAATGCATTGGGGATACGAACCGAGTTGTTTGAATTCTGACCAGATACTGTGCGATAAGCTTCGCCTTCATAGTCGGAAGAATATCCGGCGGCAATCAGAGCGGCTACTTTGCGTTCTTCTTCTACTTTCCAGTTAACAAAATTTTCTATTTCAGGGTGGTCCAGATCAAGACAAACCATCTTTGCAGCACGACGGGTAGTACCCCCCGACTTTATTGCTCCGGCAGCACGATCGCCGATCTTAAGGAAGGACATTAATCCGGATGAATAGCCTCCTCCCGAAAGTTTTTCATTTTCTCCGCGGATAGAGGAGAAGTTCGTTCCGACGCCTGATCCATATTTAAATATGCGTGCTTCACGTACCCAAAGATCCATGATGCCACCGTCGTTAACCAGATCGTCGGTTACCGACAGAATAAAACAAGCGTGCGGTTGCGGGCGCTCGTAGGCGGAAGTAGATTTCTTCAGTTCTTCTGTTTCGGGATCAACAAAATAGTGTCCCTGTGGTTTACCTGTAATTCCGTAAGAGCTGTGTAAGCCGGTATTGAACCACTGAGGCGAATTAGGAGCAGCAAGCTGACCTACAATAGTATAGACGAGTTCGTCGTAAAAAATATCAGCATCTTCTTTAGAAGCAAAATACCCGTAACGCTGGCCCCATTGCTTCCAGCAGTCGGCCATACGGTGCGCTACTTGTTTAATGCTTCTCTCAGAGCCGGTAGTTCCGTCTGCCTGAGGTACACCGGCTTTTCTAAAGTATTTCTGCGCAAGGATATCTGTAGCCACCTGGCTCCATGAGTTCGGAACTTCCACATCTTTCATTTCAAACACTGCATCACCTGCAGGATTTCTAATGACCGAGGAGCGCTTTTCGTAGGTGAAAAGATCGTAAACGTTCACTCCTTCTTTGCTGAAGTAACGCTGGAACTGCAAACCGCTGCCGGTTCCTCCTGCTGTCTTTGCTGCTGTTTTTTTGCTCATAGTTTGAGTACTTTTTATATTATTAATGTCTTAAATTTTAGTTTTGGTATGTTCCCCAATAGATAGACCCCGTAATTTTAAGGGGTTTTTACTCAAAATTAACATTAAGGTTAACTGAAGTGAATTCTGGTTTTCCACATGCCTGCAAACCGTACCCCTTTCACTGCTTGAAATGTGTTAGAGAACGTTGATTCTGAAACATTTAATTTGTGGAAAACTATAAAGAAGCTATTGGCTATTGGCTGTTGGCAGTTAGCAGTAGCAAGGATAATTATTTGGACGTGCTAAGCGTTTTCTGTAATGTTTATAGTCAAAATAAAAGAGGTTGCCTGGCTAGAAGCAACCTCTTTTATTTAATACCTTTATTCGCCAATAGCTAATTGCCAATAGCCTAATCAACCACCGTCACCCGGATCATGTTGGTTTTGCCGCGCTTTTCTATCGGCATGGCCGCTGTATTAATTACAGCATCGCCCGGCATGATCATCTTTTCTTCTTTTAGGATGCGGTTAACATCGCTGATAGTCCGGTCGGTACTTTCCTGCTTATCATAGTAAAAACCACGTACGCCCCAAAGAAGGCTGAGGGTATTCAGCAGATTTTTGTTATTTGTGAAAATGTAGGTCGTAGCTTTCGGGCGGTGGCTCGAAATTTCGAAAGCGGTGTAGCCCGAAGAAGTCATTGATATGATGCCACAGGCATTCGTCTTTTCTGAAAGATAAACAGCAGAACCACACACAGCATCAGCCATGTAGGTTGCAGAATTTACATCCAGTTTTTTCGGTGTATAGTACGGATACGCTGTTTCCTCAATGTTCCTGATGATCTTGCTCATTGTATCTACTACGATCACAGGAAATTCTCCAACTGAAGTTTCACCGCTAAGCATTACCGCATCGGCGCCATCCAATACAGAATTGGCCACGTCGTTTACTTCAGCACGGGTAGGACGGGGAGTAGTGATCATACTTTCCAGCATCTGTGTTGCAATTACAACCGGCTTGGAGGCCTCACGGCATTTGCGTACGATCATCTTCTGAAGAACAGGAACCTGCTCCATTGGCATCTCAACTCCGAGATCACCACGGGCAACCATCACGCCGTCAGTAGCTCTGATGATCTCGTCGATATTATCAACAGCTTCAGGTTTTTCAATTTTGGCTATTACCCTGGCCATTTTTCCGCTGCGGTTAATGATCCGCTTCAGATCGATGATATCTTCGCCGGTACGAACGAAAGAGAGCCCGATCCATTCAACATCGTTTGCAAGTGCAAATTCAAGGTTGCTCAGGTCTTCTTCAGTAAGACTTGGTATAGATATTTTTGTATTTGGAAGGTTCACTCCCTTACGTGATGTAAGAATTCCTCCGTGAACAACCTCGCAGGTAACCTTGTCTTTGTTATTGGTGTCGAGTACGCGCAACTGAAGTTTTCCGTCGTCGAGAAGGATAATTTCGCCTGCTCTTACATCTTTCGGAAAATTCGAATAGGTAATATAGATCTGCTGTTCATCTCCTATCATTTCGTTAGTAGTGATATCGATCTGATTTCCGTTGATCAGCTGGATCCCGCCGTCTTTAACCATTCCTATCCTGATCTTAGGGCCCTGCAAATCAGCAAGGATTCCCACGTGGATCTTATACTTCTGATTAATATCACGGATTGTATCGATAACTTTCTGGTGATCTGCCTGACTGCCATGCGAAAAATTGAGGCGACAAACATTTACCCCTACCTTGATCATACTTAGCAGCGTTTCCTTGCTTGCCGAGGCAGGCCCTAATGTTGCCACTATCTTTGTCCGTTTGTGAACTTGTCTCATCTTAACCTATTAAATATGGTATGTGTATTAGTGTAAATATGTTACACTTAAATTAATTTGTGCTAAAATATCAGATTTTCTTTAGATTTTAACTTTTCGGGATTTACTTCTGCAGCAACTACTACCTCGGGAATCTTATTAATCCCGTCCAGAAAGCTTTCCATGTCCTCTTCATCTAAATAATTCTTTATCAGGATAAAATAATCTACTCTTTTCATTTCGGGAATTAAATATCCTTCTGTACCTTTATTTGCTAACAGGAAAAAATCAGTTTCTGTTTCGGGTATCTGATAATGATATCTTGAAAAATAAACCGTTTCTCCTGAGGCACTTAACTGAAGAGGCAGTTCTGTAATACGAACAAAACCGATCGATAATTGCTTATTGATTTTAAAACAAAGCATATAATCCTTCAATGAAGAGGTTATTGCGATTAAAACAAAATCGAGGTCTGGTTCGTATTTTAGAGTAAGTCTATTCAAAATGCAATAAAAAACGGCACGAAGGTACGAAAGAATAACAATTATTGAGCCATGTTATTCATTTTTAACCAAAAACAAAAAGGTTTGATATTTATCAGAATTTATTTTTCTTTGCACAGAATTTTTAACCATTAAAATAATAAAAACTATGTCTGATATCGCTTCAAGAGTAAAAGCAATTATCGTTGAAAAATTAGGTGTAGATGAGAGCGAAGTGACACCTGAAGCATCATTTACAAATGATCTGGGTGCAGACTCTTTGGACACCGTAGAATTGATTATGGAGTTCGAAAAAGAGTTCAACGTGGCTATACCTGATGACCAGGCCGAAACTATCGGTACAGTAGGCCAGGCTATCGCTTATTTAGAAAAAAACGTAAAGTAATTCACGCTGCCACACTATAAATGGAGCTAAAAAGAGTTGTAGTAACAGGACTTGGTGCGCTCACCCCAATTGGAAATACCGTTACAGAGTATTGGAACGGCCTCATCAATGGGGTGAGCGGCGCTGCTCCGATTACACGGTTTGATGCTACAAACTTCAAAACTAAGTTTGCCTGTGAAGTAAAGAACTTCAAACCGGAAGATTTCCTCGACAGAAAAGAAGTACGTAAGCTGGATCCTTTTGTTCAATACGCATTGGTTTCGACCGATGAGGCTGTTATTGACTCAGGATTAGATTTTGACACATCGGATACCAATCGCATTGGTGTAATCTGGGGATCAGGGATTGGAGGATTGAAGACATTCCTCGACGAAGTAAGCAATTTTGCTAAAGGCGACGGCACCCCCCGTTATAATCCATTCTTCATTCCCAAGATGATCCTCGATATTGCGCCAGGGCACATCTCGATAAAATATGGCCTCAGAGGTCCTAATTTTTCAACGGTATCTGCATGCGCTTCGTCAACTAACGCTCTGATAGACGGCTTTAATTACCTTAGGCTGGGGATGGCCGATGTGATTATTTCCGGAGGATCGGAAGCGATCATCAACGAAGCAGGGATGGGAGGTTTCAATGCGATGCATGCCTTATCCACCCGTAATGAAGATCCGGCGACAGCCTCAAGGCCTTTTGATAAGGACCGCGATGGTTTTGTGGCGGGAGAAGGTGCCGGAACAATCATCTTGGAAGAGCTGGAACATGCCAAAGCCAGAGGTGCTAAAATCTATGCTGAAATCGTCGGCGGAGGCATGAGCGCGGATGCGAATCATATCACAGCTCCTCACCCGGAAGGACTGGGTGCCAGACTGGTAATGACAAATGCCCTGAAGGACGCAGGCCTCAGTACATCTGATATTGATTATATCAACGTGCACGGTACGTCTACTCCTCTTGGTGATATCAGTGAATCAAAAGCTATCATCGATTTATTTGGTGAGGATGCTTTCCGCCTGAATATCAGTTCTACCAAGTCAATGACAGGCCACCTGCTTGGAGCCGCCGGAGCAATTGAAAGTATCGCTGCTATTTTGGCGGTGAAAAACAACATTGTTCCTCCTACTATCAATCATTTTACTGACGATCCGGAAATTAATCCTCGTTTAAACCTGACATTTAACACAGCCCAGGAGCGACTCGTAAGAGCTGCTCAGAGCAATACGTTTGGTTTCGGCGGACATAATGCTTCTGTGATCTTCAAAAAATATGAAGGATAATTTTAGTAGGGAGTTAGGTTTTTTGTTAAAGCTGTAATTCTGTTTGGTTTGCACCTTAACGGATGGACGTTAGCGAAATAGAAACAAAAGCGAATATTTCATTATTTGGTATATGACTGTTCCTGGAATGTCATCCGTTAATAACATGATTCCTGACTCTTTACTCTAGATTCTTCTATAGCAGATGCCTTTCTCAACAATTTATAAACTTTATTTCTCCCCGAAGCGAAAGTATATAAACTTATTAAAGAACCTGTTGGGTTTTGTTCCTGGAAATGTCACGCTCTACAGAATGGCGTTCAGGCACAGATCAGTAGCGATTCTTTTGAAGAATGGCACGAAGAACAGCAATGAGCGCCTGGAATTCCTGGGAGATGCTGTTCTGGGTTCGGTAATTGCTGAGGAACTTTTTAAACTGTACCCTTACAAAACGGAGGGCTTTCTTACCGAAATGCGTTCTAAAATTGTAAGCCGTGCAAACCTTAATCAACTTGCCAGAAAACTTGGTCTGGGTGAATTGATTGAATACGATAACCGGATCGTTAACTTTCCAACCAAACAAAGCTCCTTACTAGGAGACGCTTTTGAGGCGCTTATCGGCGCAATATATCTCGATAAAGGATATAATTTCACCAGAGACTTCATTATCAACAGGATCATCAAACCACACGTTGATATACTCATGCTCGAAAAAACAGAAAGTAATTTTAAGAGCAAACTGATAGAGTGGTGCCAGCGCGAGGGAAAAGATATTACTTTTGAACTGATTGAAAACGAAGAAGGCGAAAGCTCCAAGCTTTTTACAATCAGTGTACTCATCGACGGAGAGAATAAAGGGGTCGGCCGCGATTACAACAAGAAGAATGCTGAAAAGCTAGCCGCCGAAAAAGCCTGCGAAGCGCTGGGAATTTGAAAAAGCAGCATGCTTTTTCAGCTATTAGCTGTTAGCTATTAGCCCAGGCAGAGCGTTCAGAGATTAGCTATCAGGATTCAGCTAAAGCTGAGCTTTCAGACGTTAACTGTCAGAATCAGATTATTATTGACAAAAAAGGTTTAGTAAGAATATTGAGTTTAATACCTTTGCCCGTTTAACTTTACTAGATACTTGATACTTGATACTTGATACTTGATACTTGATACTTGATACTTGATACTTGATACTCACAACCTACAACCCGCAACTCACTTCCTGCCTTCCTTCTCTTTCTTCCTGAAAAAGCCCCTGAGCAGGAAGTTATGTTGAAGCGCCTCCAGATTCTCATCCAACTTCTTTGTGCTCGTTTCAAGGTTCATAATCGTCTTTCTCAAGCTTTCAGCAGATTGCTGGTCGTTTAACAGCAGACCTACCGGACTGTTTGTTTCATTCAGTTTCTTGCCGGCATTATCAAGATTTGCCGAAAGAGAAGAGGCAGACACGCTTAATTTCTGTATTTCAGCTATTGACGATTTTAAATCTTTAAATACTACGGTATCCGTTAAAAGCTCGTCTACCAGTCCCCCTTTGGTATTGAGTTTAGAGGAAAAGTTTGAAAGCGATACTGCAGTGCGGTTAATATTCTGCGAGGCATCCCGAAGCCCAGTCATGGTAGCACGCAGGTTAAGCGCCATAACCGAATCGGTCAAAAGAGCGCCAATAGCTCCTTCTCCTTTTGCAATCCTGGTGCTGATAATCTTAAGGTTTCCTGTTATATCTATCAGGTTCCTGTTATTTGTCTGTAAATCAGCGAGCATCTGATCCGTGCTCACAGAATTTTTGGCGCGCAGAATATCACCGTTCTCTACAATGGGAAGATTTGGACTGCCTCCGTCGATGACGATGATCCGGTTCCCGATAAAGCCTTCGGAGCTGATCTGAGCAAAAGCATTTTTGTGTATATACTTCTGCGCTTCCTCCTCAATGCTCATCTTTATCTTTACCTGGGCTATTCCATAAAAGTCTATTTTCTTTACCGTTCCAACTTTCACTCCCGAAAACCAAACGTTATTGCCTGCTTTCAGACCAGCAACATCGTTGAAAACGGCATTCAGCTCGATGCTTTTTACAAAACGTTTCTGCTGCCCGGCAAGGGTAAATATACCCGCAACAAAAACAACTATTCCAAGCAGAACGAAAATTCCTACTATTACAGACCTTTTATTTTCTGTAGCTTCCATCAAGTTGTAAAATTATAATTATAAAATGTTTTAATCCTCTCATCCTCTGTATTAAATACGTCTTCGAATGATCCCTGCCTCTCGAAGCGTCCTTCCAACAACATCATAATTCTGTCGCCAGTCGATTTCGCACAGGTGAGGTCGTGGGTGATTATAATAGATGAGGTATTATATCGCTCTTGCACCTCGTTTATGAGATTATTTATATCTATTGAAGTAATTGGATCAAGGCCGGCTGTGGGTTCGTCGTAGAGCATAATAAGAGGCCGCATGATCAACGTTCTTGCAATACCTATACGTTTACGCTGCCCGCCTGAAAGTTCCGATGGCATCTGGTTAATCGCTTGCAATAAACCAACAGCATCCAGTACCGACTCAATCGCACTGTTTTTTTCGGCACGGCTTAAATGCTTTGAATTTCGCACCAATGGGAATTCCAGATTCTCACGTACCGTCATACTGTCGTAAAGCGCGCTGTTCTGAAAAGAAAAGCCTATTTTAAGCCGAAGCTTCTGTAAATCTTTTGGAGTGAGCTTGTCGACCTCCTGGCCCAGTACGTTAACTACTCCTTTATCAGGCTTTAGCAGTCCCGATATTACTTTAATTAATACCGATTTACCTGTACCTGATCGTCCGAGAACCACCAGATTCTCTCCCTGATAGAGCTCGAGATCTACCCCCTTTAATACACTGAGGTCGCCAAAAGACTTTTCAAGCCCCTTTATAGAGATAACATGATTCGAGCTGTCTATGGGCGATAATTTCTTTTCCATCTTACCTTATAGCGTTCACTACCTGAACAACAAGTATTTCTTCAATAAAAATAAGGAACATCGATACCACGACAGCAGAATTCGCAGCCTTGCCGACACCTTCAGTACCTTTTGAGGAGTTAAAACCCTCGTAACAACCAACGGTTCCTATGGTAAAGCCGAAAACAGTAGCTTTAAATACCGACGAAAACAAATCGAGAAATGAGATACTTTTAAATGCGTCTTCTATAAAAGCGGATAAACTGGTTTGCTCATTCTGGCTCACGTTAATAAAAGATCCGAGCATACCCACAAACCCGGTATACATTGCAAGTATGGGTATCATTAATGTCGTAGCGACAATACGGGTAACTACAAGAAACTTAAAAGGATTGGTGGCTGATACTTCCATAGCGTCTATTTGCTCGGTTACTTTCATAGAACCCAGCTCTGCTCCAATGTGTGATCCAACTTTTCCGGCAGCAATCAAAGCGGTAACCAGCGGCGCTAAAGCTCTGATAATCGCAATTGCGACCAGGCTTGGTAACCAGGATGCTGCACCGAATTCTGCAAGAGAAGGACGCGACTGCTTTGTAAAAACCAATCCGGTAATGAAACCCGTTAAAGTGATCAGCGGAAGGGATTTATACCCCACCTCGTAGCACTGTCTGATCATTTCCTTAAATTCGTAAGGAGGCAGGAATACCTCTTTAAAAAAACGGACTACAAATCTATAGACATCACTTAGCTGGAAAAACACCTTGTCAATTCGCCGGGATACTACATACTTGCCTGACCTTTTCATTCCTGTATAAACGTCTAAAATATTAATGTTTAATATCAATAAACTGGATTGCTATTGAATTAAAGCTTTCAGGTTTAAGCGTTATACTATAAAACTGACGTACTGACTCTAAAAGTCCGGACCTGAAATGCCGCGCAAACTTAGCTTAAAAAATAAAAAACCAGCGTATTTATAATCTCATTTTTACGATTTTTTTAAAAGATGAACGTTCGGGGAATCAGAAATCGTATTCAGATCGGCTAAAAGCATTAAATTTCCTCCTTAAGAAAACTCAACTTTCAACATCTTTCGCCAATGAGTTGATCCATTAATCCTTACTCTCCAAGCCCCTGCCGGTTTTATGTTGGAGCTCATCAATTAACTTTGAAGCCTCCGCTTTAGTTAGATTTTCATCAAACACCTCACCAGCTTCAGACGAAAGCGTTGTTAGATATGAACGTTGCGCTCCTGTCATTGGTTCATCACCTGTAGTCCATTCGTCCGGATCTTTCACCGTATTCGATCCTTTTAGCGTTTCCTTATTGTCATTCACTTTTTCCATAGCTTATGTAATGATGCAATTCATTAACTATTAACTCTGAATATTGTTTGAACAATACTAATATATTTAGCATTTTTGCGTATGCCTTTTGAAAATAACGACGATTACTTTAAGGGAAGGGGAGCCCAGATAAATACCCATAATAAATTCCTTAAGAACAAATATGTTACTGAACATATAGAAGGTTTGGATGAAATACTTTATGAAAATATCGCTACACAGATTATCGAGGCTCATCCTAAATCAATTGTGAGCGTATCCGACAGTCCCGATATCTCATTTTCGTATTCAATCAACCCCTACCAGGGGTGTGAACACGGCTGTCTATATTGTTATGCCCGCAATGCGCACGAATACCTCGGTTTCAGTGCAGGGCTCGATTTTGAAAGAAAGATTGTGGTAAAGAAAAATGCTGCAGAATTACTTGAAAAGTTTCTCAACAAGCCCGGCTATAAACCTTTGCCTATAATGCTCTCAGGAAATACCGACTGCTATCAACCTATTGAAAGAAAGCTTAAAATAACGCGCTCTTTGCTCGAAGTATTCCTTAAATATAAGCACCCCGTGAGCATTATCAGCAAAAACAACCTGATTGTGAGAGATATTGACATCCTGAAAGAACTTGCAAAGCTCGATCTGGTACAGGTTAATGTAACTATTACTTCGTTGAATGAAAGCCTCAGGCAGAAACTTGAACCGCGCACAGTCACGGCAAAGACCAAGTTAATGGTGATAAACAAGCTAACATCGAATGGCATTCCCGCACGGGTAATGATGGGTCCTATAATACCGGGCCTGAATAGTGACGAGATCCCGGCCCTGATTAAAGCAGCGGCAGACCAGGGGGCTCTCGGTGCAATCTTTACCCTGATCAGGCTGAACGGCGCGATAGGAGAGATCTTCAGCGACTGGATTCACAAGGCATATCCTGACCGCGCAGAAAAAGTGCTGAACCTGATCGCATCATGTCATGGCGGAAAACTAAATGACAGCCGTTGGGGAAACAGGATGCGAGGCGATGGCAAAGTAGCCGAAAGTATTCATCAGTTATTTAAGATCTCTGTGAATCGCTTCCTTAAAGGACGATCAATGCCGGCTTTAAATTTAAATCATTTTACACCGGCTGCAGGAAAACAAGGGAAGCTCTTTTGAAGGCTAGATTACCCACTAAACAAGAAAAGCGCCATATCCGGCGCTTTCTTAATTTTATGATAAGTACTGATACTTAAAACTCATTTTCGCTAACTTCCTGGTGTTCGGCAGTAAGCGCCTCGTCAACAAGGATTCGTCCGCAATGCTCGCAAACTATAATTTTCTTGTGCTGGCGGATATCAAGCTGACGCTGAGGAGGAATCTGGTTAAAACATCCCGAGCACGAATCACGTTGGATAGTTACTACAGCAAGGCCGTTTTTAGCGTTATTACGCAAACGTTTATATGCAGTTAAAAGTCGTTCTTCAATCTGAACTTCGGCCTCTTTCGCTTTCGCTGAAAGGTCCTGCTCTTCTTTTTCAGTTTCAGAAGTAATATTATTCAGCTCAGCCCTTTTTATTTCAAGGTCTTTCTGCCGTTCTTCAAGATCTGCCTGTGCTTTCTCGTATACCTGAGTTTTATTGGTTATCTCAAATCCATATTCCCGGATCTTCTTCTCGCATACCTGAATTTCCAGTCCCTGAATCTCTATCTCTTTCGAAATAGCATCATACTCACGGTTATTCTTTACCTCGTTAAGCTGAGTCTCATATTTTTTAATATTCGACTGAGCATCCCTGATCATGTTTTTCCTGGTGACAATAGAATCTTCCAGCTCATCAAGTTCCGCCTTAATTTTCTGTATGCGGGTTTCAAGGCCGGCTACTTCATCTTCCAGATCAGCTACTTCCATTGGAAGTTCACCCCTTACCTGCCTGATTTTATCAATTTTAGTATGGATGGTTTGCAGTTCGTATAAAGCCTTAAGCCTTTGTTCTACGGTTTGTTCCATTAAATTAAATAATTTATTGGGTTTGTATGTATTGATGTTAAATGGAGTGCAAAGTTAGGAAATTTTTTTGTAATTATTTCAAATAACAATTCCTGTGTAAATTGCTCACTTTCAAAATGTCCCACGTCCGAAATAATAATTTTCCCGTCGGCATCAAAAAACTCATGATACTTAAAATCAGCAGTAACAAAAACATCCGCTCCCGATGCAATTGCCCTCTGCAAAAGGAAGCTTCCTGAACCTCCGCAAACCGCCACTCTTCTTACCTTTTTACCCCGTAAAGCGGTATGGCGTACCACTTTCGCACTTAATCTTTCTTTAAGTAGTTGCAGAAAGGAAAGCTCATCCATCTCCTCCGACAGGTACCCAACCATTCCTGACCCGGTTTCAAAAGAATTAGTTAAAGGATAAAGGTCGTAAGCTACTTCTTCGTAGGGGTGCGCCTGTAAAAGGGCAACGATCAGCTGCCGTTCGATTACTGCCGGATAGATGGTTTCAATCCTCACTTCAGCTTCCCGGTGCTGTACGCCTTTTTCACCAACAAACGGATTTGTATTTTCAGTGCCTTTAAACGTGCCGAATCCTTCAGTGTTATAACTGCATTCAGAATAGTTGCCTATCGAACCAGCACCGGCTTCAAAAAGAGCGTTCCTCACTATGTCAGCGTGCGCGGAAGGGCAAAAAGTAACCAGCTTTTTTAACAGTCCTCCCTTCGGCGAAAGTATCGTAAAATCTTTGACGCCAAGCTTTTCACAGATTCTCGCGTTCACGCCGTTAAGAACGTTATCGAAGTTTGTATGAATAGCATATAACGCGATATCGTGTTTTATAGCTTTCATCACCACCCGCTCCACATAAGTCCGCTTATTGAACTTCTTCAAGCCCTTAAAAACAATCGGATGATGAGAAATAACCAGGTTACATCCTAAGCGTATAGCTTCGTCTAAAACAGGCTCCAGGCAGTCAAGCGAAATCAGGGCGCCGGTAACTTCCATATCCGGACTTCCTGTTATCAGACCCGAGTTATCATAGTCCTCCTGATAGGATAGGGGGGCTATCGTTTCTAAAAAAGAGCAGATTTGTTGTAACTTCATGCCTCTTCTTCTCCTAAGCTATCCCGTTTAAGAATTGTTTTATACCAGTTTACTTTCATCCAGTACTGCACAAAGAAAATCAATTGCAGCAAGCCTATCACCCCCAATGCCCAGAACCATTCTTTCGGAACTTCGATTACATAGGGCACAAGAGCCAGGCATGAAACAACCGAATAACCTATGCCCGAAAATAATCCCGGCTTATCCGTCACCTCATAATCACGGCTTAAGAGTTCATCCTTTATTGAGGTTGCGAGGCCCAATACCACAAAAAAATTCCAGATAATATTGAATCCCGGAACAAATAACAGCCAAACGGTCACAGGTTTGATCTTCCGGTTCTCCGGTTTAATCAGGATCAGGGTGTTGTAGAGCGTTAAGCAAAATAACGCTGTAAATACTAGTCCAATTATAGCCAGAAGGCCTAAACTTCCGGATGCAGCAAAATCTTGAGGCATATCCTACAAAAATAGATATTAATTGCATCTGGAAGTTATCATCCTGAATATTTGTACGATAAAGACAGCATTATCTGAAAAGCCGGATAACAAGATTTATAATCAGGCTGATAATAATCATTGTTGTAAAAGGGAAATAAAATCTGAAGTTTTCCCTTTCAATCCTGAGATCGCCCGGAAGATTCCCTAGCCAGTGAAGTTTATCATGAAAGAAATAGACTGCCACACCCGCGAGTAAAATAAAAGCGCCGGCAACGATCATCCATTTTCCTGCTTCACTGCCCATAATAAATTACATCATCTTCACCATCTGAGCGCATTCAATTGCTGCATCCTGATTAAACTCCTGGGCAAGACTTCTGTGATTTATAGCGTCAACAATAGTACCAATAAAACATAAGCCGCCCGTAAGAAAATACAGTATTCCCATACCGATCTGCCTGGTGATGAACCTTTGTATACCCGCCACTCCAAGAAATCCAATAAGGGTAAAAACTAAAATATCATTCGGACTGCGACGTTTGCCCGAATAAAACATGATAAATCTTTGCGCCTGCTCAGGCGTCATACCGTTCATAATCTGTTGCAGAAAGCTGAACTCCTCAGGGGTTACACCTTTAAGGTTGTAGAGTAAATTTTGATAGTCCATTATGTTGGTTTATGCCCGAAATATACCAAACATTTTTTAGACAATTGCCAAATCCTGTGCAATAAAAATAGAGTGGCCGGAACCCCAAACCAATGATACTCAAAAGAAAGCCCAAAGTTTCCATGAAGGATACAGGCTATAGAACGTCCCAAGCCACAACCTGGACACCAGCTAAAACCAAGGTTGGCTAACGGACATAATGTATAATGATGGCTGGCGGGGTTTACAAAAGCAAGTGCAATTAGAGCAAAAACCCATACAGATAACTCAAATAAATAATTTACTGGCTTCAACTACAGGTTCCTTTGTTTATTCATCAAAAGTAACGAAATCGCCAAAGTAAATAAAACACCTACGACACCTGCACCTCCTATACGTCCCATAACATCCATCTTTAGCGACTGAGCCACATATTGAATATAAACAGTAGCAAAGAATGCCGCAATAATTCCACCTACCACCATAATCTTAAATCCTTCGAAAATACCTTCAAAAAATTCCATCCTGCCGCCGTTATAATTATCCCTGAAGCTCTTTATTCCGAAATACAGTCCCACAAAAGGTATAATAATGGACAAATATTCCAGCCACGAAAATCCATCAGAGTTTGGATAGGCATTTTCATATGCACCGGCAAGATGCAGAATCAGTATCCATATACCGCTTAAAATTCCGATAACAGCCCCGTATTTAATAGCATTTTTCATATTTAAAAGGTCTAAATGTAATGTGCTTTTAACATCTGTAACGGGCTATTTGTTCCTTAACCGGTGAAATTTTCTTATATTTAAGTTAAATGACCGTTATCGCCGGCAGCAACATTCAAGGGTCCATGATAAACGTATAAAATCAGGAAACAAAAACAGAAGCCGCGCATTTCTATAATACATGCCGTTTTACCAGCGTTAAAATTAAGCTGCGGCACATGGATAATTGCTGACGGCAAAAAATTTATATTTGCGGCTGATTTTAGAAAGTGAACGTACGGGAAATATTAGATCTGTATAAAAAAGATTCCAGGATTGAAAAACTAGCGGCAGTTTTAAATTCGGGAAAGAATCCGCGGATTCATTTAAAAGGGCTCATCGGATCCAGCGATGCTATGGTTGCTACTGCCTTTTACTTTTTGCAGCACCGGAACATGGTATTTATAATGCCCGACCGCGAAGAAGCAGCTTATTTTCAAAGCGACCTTGAAAACCTTTTTGAAAAAGAAATATTACTCTTCCCTTCCTCATACCGCAAACCATTCGATTTTACGCAACCGGATAGTGTGAATGTTCTGCAGAGGGCAGAGGTGTTAAATGAGCTCATCCACGCCACAGAATTCGGAAAGCTGATCGTAACTTACCCCGAGGCGCTGGCAGAAAGAGTAATTAACCGGGTCTCTCTTGAGAAAAACACGCTCGAAATTGCCACGGGCAATAAGCTGAGCATCGATTTTATAAATGAATTCTTAATAGAGTACGATTTTGACAGGGTTGATTTCGTTTACGAGCCAGGTCAGTTTTCTATCAGGGGAGGCATTGTCGATATTTTCTCTTTTTCGCACGACCTTCCGTACCGGGTTGAATTCTTTGGCGATTTTATTGAAAGTATCCGTACTTTTCAAATCGAAGATCAGCTTTCACAGGAACAGGTAAAAAGTATCACCATTGTTCCTAATGTACAATCGAAATTTCTTACCGATCATAATATCTCTTTGCTGGAGTATATAGATGCCGATACCTCCATCTGGTTTAAAGATGTACAGTTCACCCTCGATATCCTCAGCACAGGTTACAAAAAAGCGGTAGAGTTATGGAAAGCGTTATCGGCAGCAGATAAAAACAAAAACCCTGATTGGATAGATCCTAAATTCAACTTCACCGATGAGAAGCTGCTGGCAGATCAACTTAAAGACTTCCCGGTAACCGAATTTGGCAAGCAGTTTTTCTATCAGCCTACCGAGGTTATTGAATTTGAAACCAAGCCGCAGCCCTCTTTTAATAAAGATTTCAATCTCCTGATTCATAACATCCATCAGAATGAATCAGAGAAAATAAGCAATTTTATCTTTACCGATTCGGCCAAACAGGTAGAACGCTTATATACTATTTTCGCCGATATCGATAAAACGGTAAAGTTTACCCCGGTTAATATCTCCCTTCGGGAGGGATTTCTAGACTATAGCTTAAAGATCGCCTGTTATACCGATCACCAGATTTTCGATCGCTATTACAAATACAAACTCAAAAAAGGATATGCCCGCTCGCAAGCTATTACCCTGAAAGAACTCAGAGAGCTAAAGCCGGGCGACTATATCACCCATATTGATCATGGTATCGGTAAATACGCCGGACTTGAAAAAGTGGAGGTGAATGGCAAAACCCAGGAAATGATCCGCCTGATCTACGCCGACAATGACCTTCTTTATGTGAATATTAACTCCTTAAACCGCATTTCTAAATATTCAGGTAAAGAAGGAATGGTTCCCAGGATGAATAAGTTAGGGACAGACACCTGGGAGAAGCTCAAAAAAACGACAAAAAAAAAAGTAAAGGACATCGCCCGGGACCTGATTAAGATTTACGCCTTGCGTAAAGCACAGAACGGAACCGCGTTCCTTCCTGATACTTATCTCCAGACTGAGCTTGAAGCATCTTTCATTTATGAAGACACGCCCGACCAGGAAAAGGCCACGGCCGACGTAAAGAAAGATATGGAATCGCCCCATCCTATGGACCGTCTGGTATGCGGCGACGTGGGCTTTGGAAAGACTGAAATTGCCGTGAGGGCCGCTTTTAAGGCTGTAGCCGACAGCAAACAGGTAGCAGTGCTTGTTCCTACTACTATTCTTGCCCTGCAGCATTATAAAACCTTTAAATCGCGTTTGAAGGATTTTCCCTGTAACATAGATTATGTAAATCGTTTTAAGTCTAGCAAGCAAATTAAGGATACACTAAACAGCCTACAGGAAGGAAAGGTCGATATTATCATAGGTACCCACCGCCTCGTAAGTAAAGACGTAAAGTTCAAAGACCTCGGCCTTCTTATAATCGATGAGGAACAGAAATTCGGAGTCGGTGTAAAAGAAAAACTCAAGCAGCTGCGAGCCAATGTAGATTCGCTGACTTTGACGGCCACACCTATACCACGCACATTGCATTTTTCGCTGATGGGAGCGAGGGACCTCTCTATTATAGCCACCCCTCCGCCAAACAGACAGCCGGTAGTTACAGAATTGCATGTCTTTAACGAAAAACTCATCAAGGAAGCTGTCGAATTTGAAGTCGACCGGGGAGGGCAGGTATTTTTTATTCACAACCGGGTACAGGATCTTCCTCAGCTAGGGGGATTAATTAAAAAACTGGTACCAAAAGCGCACATAGGTATAGCGCACGGACAGTTGGAAGGAGAGCAGCTGGAGGATGTTATGCTGAAATTTATAAACGGCGAGTACGATGTGCTGGTGGCCACCACAATTATTGAAGCCGGTCTGGATATTCCAAATGCCAACACTATCCTCATTAACCATGCCCACATGTTTGGACTAAGCGATCTTCACCAGATGCGTGGCAGGGTTGGCCGTTCCAATAAAAAAGCGTTCTGCTACCTGTTAAGTCCTCCGCTTTCAACCTTAACACCCGAAGCAAGAAAACGCCTCAGTGCAGTCGAAGAATTCTCCGACCTTGGAAGCGGTTTCAATATTGCTATGCGTGATTTGGACATTAGAGGCAGCGGAAACCTCCTCGGTGCAGAACAGAGTGGATTTATTGCCGAGATTGGGTTCGAAATGTATCATAAAATCCTCGACGAAGCCATCCAGGAGCTGAAGGACGACGAGTTTAAGGACCTTTTCAAGGACGAAAAGCCCCGTCCTGTTATTTCTTTCACTCAAATAGATACCGATCTGGAAGTGTTGATACCAGATAGTTATGTAACCAACATTACAGAACGATATAACCTCTACACAGAGATTTCCAAGCTCGAAAACGAAGAACAACTTGAAGCGTTTACCCAGAACTTAGCCGACCGTTTCGGTCCCGTACCAAAGCAGGTGAGGGAGTTATTAAATACTTTAAAGCTGCAATGGCTCGGTAAGGAAATCGGTTTTGAGAAAGTGTCTTTCAAAAAGCATACTCTGAAAGGTTATTTCGTGTCCGACCAGCAGTCGCCCTACTTCGAAAGCAACCAGTTCGGCAACGTTCTTCAGTTCGTAAAAGCAAATGAACGCCGCTGTAACCTCAAAGAAGTAAAGAAAACCTTAAGAATTGCCGTAGAGAACGTCAAAGACCTGAACGACGCAATAGAAGTGCTGGAACAGATGTACTATGGGGCTTAGACGTCGCGTAGTATCAAGATATTAGTATCAGGTATCAAGACGAGCGTTTATCCTGATACTAGCATCTTGATACTAAGATCTTGATACTCGATACTACTATCTTGATACTAATAATCATTCCAGCTGAAAAGTCACCGGCAGAATGCAGTAAGTTCTAACCGCACTTCCTTTGATCATTCCGGGCTTCCACTTTGGAGAACTTCTTAAAACCCGGATAGCTTCTTCATCACATCCGCTGCCGATACCCTGCTTCACCTTAATATCATTTATAGATCCGTCTTTCTCAACAATAAATGAGAGGTAAACCTTCCCTTGGATATTATTCTGGCGGGCTGCAGCCGGGTACTTAATATTATTGGAAATATATTTATTCAATTCGCGCTGGCCTCCGTTAAACTCGGGAGCGGATTCAACAAGATTCATATCGTATACCTTCGAATCGGCATCCTGAGACACAACAGCTGGAGAAGCCTCTATCAGTTCTGTATTCAATAAAGCCGAATCAGGTGCTACTTTATTAGCCACCTCATTACGAACCTCTATATCTCGCAAAGATTCTATTTTTCCTTCCTCATCAATGATCATTTCATATTTAATATCTGCCGAGTACTGTTCCCTGACAGAGGGTTTGAAATAGGATTCTTTCGTCCAGTAGCTCGCGATAATTTTCGAATCTTTTCTTTCAAAATCCAGGGAAGATACAACCCAGTTGCGACTGAAATTATGCATATCAGCCAGTCGTTTCCAGTATATATCTTTTAAACGCTGGTAATTAAGATTGTGATAATTGTAGAAAGTGACCGTAATTTTCGCAAAATAGCTTGGTGGATCAAAATACCCCTTACGCTGATCATAGTAGAAGGCTTCAATAAACTTAACCAGAGAGGCCCTGACCTCCTCGTCACTCATCGACTCGCTCTTGTTAAGAATAGATGAGTTTCCCTCGTCTAAAACCTTTTCGGGCACTTCATCCTTTCTGAATATTTTCCAGGGGTCGTCTACAAAGAGAGTCAGATATCCCATTATCAGGATCAACAATCCCAATCCAATGCCCATATATAACAGTGAACGGTCCTTGTATACCGGTACTTCTTCTTCAGGTTTTTCAGTTTCTTCCATTTCCTATGCGTTAGACAGAAAAAATCAAATATAAATAAACATACACCAGGGGAGCTGACAAAAGCAATCCATCGAAACGGTCAAGTAATCCCCCGTGACCAGGTAATAACGATCCTGAATCCTTAACATTCATACTTCGCTTCAGCATGGATTCAAAAAGGTCGCCAAAAGTCCCTCCCACCACAATCAGAAAAGAGATAACAGCCCAGTTCAGAGACGATAGTTCTGTAAACTGCGTGCTCAATATAAAAGCAACCGCCAGACTGGTGATCATCCCACCGAAAAACCCTTCCCAGGTTTTCTTCGGTGAGTGGCGTTCAAAAAGCTTATTCTTCCCTAACTTTATGCCAAAAAGGTAGGCGCCGGTATCGCTGGCCCATAAAAGAAGCAGAAAGCCCAGCGAATAATGAAAGCTGTACTCTCCGTTGCTAAAAGCTGCTGCAGTATAAAAACTAAAGGGTACTATCACCATCAGGACCCCAAAAAAAGTATACGCTATAGAATGAAAAGGTTTCTTCTCCTTACGAAATAGTTCGCTGATACAGATCAGCACGGAAACCGGCACTGATATCAATATCCAATGAATATTATATCCGTAAATGAAATGAAGTATAACAGGTACAAAAATACTTAGGCCAAGCAGAATACCACCCGCACGTACAGGCCTTGTCTCTTCTGTTTTTACAAGCTGATAAAATTCATTCAGACTTAAAAGACTTAGTACTAAAAAGAAAATGGAAAAAGTAATCTCGCCCAGCAACACGGCCGAAAGCATAACTAATACAAAGAAAAAACCAGTAATGGCTCTTGTTTTCATAACTCCGAACTAATAATAATCTCGATCGCCCTGTTAAAATTACTCTGATGGACGTAGACCTCAACTTCACCTATACGATAGGGGAATCCCTGCTTATCGAGTACCACCGCATCCACTTCATGCTCGGTAAGAACCTGGCGCACAATTTCCGACTTAAAGTAGTCGTGTGAGGTATATACTTTCACCCATTCACTATCCATTTTGCTCATCAATTAAATTCGTTTTAGTACGGTAAGTGTAGAATGCCCATAAAATAAGAGAGGCGAAAACTATACTTACCACCACCATATAAGGTGAAGAATTATCCTGTATTTTATCCAGTTCTTCCAGCGACTTACCCTTCCTTTGAAGAAAATAAGCTCCCGTAACCGCAGTTCCGTTATTGATAAAATGTGCAAGTACCGGTATCCAGATGCTTCTGCTCCATACAAAGAGATATCCGAACAAAGCTCCAAGCAGCATCCGTGGTATAAACCCAAAGAACTGAACATGAATAGCGCTGAATAAAATAGCAGCAATCCATATGCCCAGGTGATAGTTTCCCGTCCACCTGCTGAAAATATTCTGAACGCCCCCTCTGAAAACCAATTCTTCCCCGATGGCCGGAATCAGTGCAATGATAAGCAGATTTATCAGAAAATCGGATATGCTATTCATTGTCAGAAGCTGCTTTGTCATATTTTCAAGCTGATCCTCTTTTTCTCTCATCCAGTTCTCGAGTCCCCTTAAAAACTCAGGAAGATGCATGTTTTGGTTTATCCGGATCGTCCACTCCAAAAAAGGAGATGAAACGAACATGATCACTACAGTTAGCAAAATGAGCTGAACACTGGCATTCTTGTAATCTCCAAAATAGTTAATCCCATATTTTCGTTCCGTCCACGATAAAATGAGAGGCGGGAGAATGAACGCACCTGCAGAAGTGACTCCCTGGATCAATCGAAGCATACCAGTATCTACATCACCTGCTGCAATAGCAAGAATATCTTTTCCATACATCAACGAGGCGAGAAAGAAAGCTATAAACGCAAAAACTATATAGCACGTTAAAAATAATAATATCAGCAAAAGCAGAGAAGTTAAAGGATGACGTTTGATTGACCCGTACTGAGGCATATAGCTGTATATTTTTGTACTTTTGCAGTTTAAACTTCGCAAAGATAAAGTATTGAGCATAAGTGATGCCGGTAAAAATAGGAAATATTGATTTAGGTGAGTTCCCGCTGCTGCTGGCACCAATGGAAGACGTGAGTGATCCTCCGTTCAGGTTTGTATGTAAACAAAACGGCGCAGATCTGATGTACACCGAATTTATCTCATCGGAGGGTCTTATACGCGACGCCGCTAAAAGCCGGCAGAAGCTTGATATTTTTGAATACGAACGTCCAATCGGGATACAAATATTTGGGAGTAACATCGAGTCTATGCGTGAAGCTACTGAAATAGCGTCTCAGGCAGGCCCCGATCTTATCGACATCAATTATGGATGCCCGGTAAAGAATGTTGCCTGTAAAGGCGCCGGCGCCAGCTTGCTTAAGGACATTGATAAGATGGTAAAAATGACAAAAGCTGTTGTTGAAGCCACTCACCTGCCTGTAACTGTTAAAACGCGTCTTGGATGGGATGATAACAGCAAAAATGTTTATGAAGTTGCCGAACGGCTTCAGGACGTAGGTATTAAGGCATTGACTATTCATGGCCGTACCAGATCTCAAATGTATAAAGGACAAGCCGACTGGAGCCTGATTCGAGAGGTAAAACGTAATCCGCGTGTTGCTATTCCAATATTTGGAAACGGAGACGTAGATTCTGTGGAAAAAGCCGCCAACTGGCGACTTGAATACGAAACAGATGGAATAATGATAGGTCGTGCAGCTATTGGCTACCCATGGATATTCCGGGAAATAAAACATTTCTTCAATACAGGTGAACTCCTCCCCGGGCCTACTATAACGGAACGGGTTGAAGTGTGCTTAACTCATCTCGCCAAATCCATCGCCTGGAAGGGAGAAAAAACGGGCATATTTGAAATGAGGAGGCATTATTCTAACTATTTTAAAGGCACTCCCAATTTCAAGGAGTACAGAATGAAATTAGTTTCACTGGAAGACGTTGCCAGTATATTCGAAGTACTGGAAGAGATAAAAGGAAACTATAACG
Source organism: Arcticibacter tournemirensis (assembly GCF_006716645.1). Classification (NCBI taxonomy): domain Bacteria; kingdom Pseudomonadati; phylum Bacteroidota; class Sphingobacteriia; order Sphingobacteriales; family Sphingobacteriaceae; genus Arcticibacter; species Arcticibacter tournemirensis. The sequence goes on from NZ_VFPL01000001.1 coordinate 340,813, forward strand.
AAGCCGAAATCCTGCAATAGTACGGTTTTTTTGTTGTCCTGATATCAAATTCATTATACTTCAGTATCTTAAAAATAAGATGGCGTGATTTTTGCCGCAGTTTCGTACGTTTAAAATAATAGATTTTCACCATGATCACACAAATTACTGAAGGTGTAAAAATATCGGTAGAAACGCTCTATCAACCAGAATATTCAAATCCTGCGAACGATCATTATATGTTTGCATATAAAATTAACATTGAAAATCTTACTGAATACAGTGTACAGTTAATGCGCCGCCGTTGGTTTATTTTCGACTCTAACGGAACCCACAGAGAAGTAGAAGGAGAAGGAGTAGTGGGTTTACAACCTGTAATAGAACCCGGCTCATCACATGAGTACGTATCAGGATGTAACCTGAAGACCGACATGGGAAGTATGAAAGGATCTTATGCCATGAAACGATTGGCAGATCAGGAAGAGTTTGAGGTTAGCATCCCCGAATTCGCTATGATAGCGCCTTACAAAATGAACTGATCATTCAACGGTCTAAATAATCCTTCAGTAGTTTCTAATTCATTATAAAAAAGAAGGGGGTGTCCAAAAAGGCACCCTCTTTCCTTTTACAAGAGAGTAGGAGTTTTTCAGATTCTTATGAAATAGCTTTTCACTTTATGTTTAATGCAGTTAATTGCTGCATTAGATCGTATAGACATTGTGTTATCATGATGAATCGCGTCAATTTAGGCTTTTTAAGCAGCTTTTGCTGCCATTTTCCTTAAGTTATGTGCTATGGCGGCCAGTCCGAACTCGATATTTACTTTAGGGAGTGTACGTAGTCTGAATCGATTGAACCTGTTATTGCTTTTTAGTTGACCAAATACAGCTTCTGGTTCTATCGCTCTGTTCTTTCTGAGCCTAACACCTTCTTCACTTAACAGCTTTTGCTTCACTTTCTCCTTAAAGGCCCTTAAGGCATGGTTGACCTCAATTTTACGGTCTTCATCGCCTTTATAACACATTTTCCTGAGCGGACAGCCCTGGCAGCTCTCTGTTTTGTAACAGCTCACCTTAGATTTATACCCCAGCTCTGAGATGCGCTCAGATTCCTCCATTTTGATCATACGTTTGCCTGCCGGACATATAAAGTAATCCCCTTGCACATCGTAGGGCAGGTTTGAGGCATGATATATATTCTTTTTAAAGCTGCGTTTTTGTTCTTTATGAAAGTAATTGTACTTGATAAAAGCCTCAATATCATTATCCTCCATCCACTGGTAGTTCTGCTCGCTTCCATACCCTGAGTCTGCCACTACTTTCTTTGATTGTTTATTGTAATGTGCTTTGAACTGCTCCAGGTGGAGGGTCAAAGTGGCAGTATCTCCGGCACGCTGGTGAATGGAAAAGTTGGTAATAAACTGATTCTCGGTACTAATCTGGGTATTATAAGCCGGTTTAAGCTGGCCGTTTTTCATATGGTCTTCCTTCATCCGCATGAAAGTAGCATCCTGATCGGTCTTGCTGTAGCTGTTGCGTGTGCCTAAAGTTTCCAGTTGCGCTTCATATTTCTCAAGTCGGGGAAGTGCATCTTTTTCAAGCTTCTTAACCTCTTTTTTTTGTTGCTTGTTCAGCTCTGCCAAACGACCGTTCAGTTCATCTATCCTGTTCTTAAGTTCCGTTGAACTTACAGGAACGCCTGGCTTTTCCGGTGAGGCCAGTTCCGCTTTATCATGCTTTATAGACCTATCTATATCCCCAAGTACTCCGGTTATTTTTTCTTCCAGCTTTGCTTTATTCTTCTCTGTAGAGCCTTTCCATACAAAGGTATACCGGTTCGAAGCCGATTCCAGCTTGGTGCCGTCCACATACTGGATATCAAGACTGACATAGCCAAGATCAGCCATCAAACGGACCAGTTCTGCAAACAGATGCTGGATCTTATCCTTTAACCGCTTACCACGAAAATCGTTAATAGTGCGGAAATCAGGGGTACTGTTGCCTGATAGCCACATGAAGTGGATATTTTCCTGCAGGGCCTGAGCCATCTTTCGACAAGAATAAATATTACAGAAGTAACTGTAGAAAAGTACTTTAATTAGCATTCTGGGATGAAAGCTGCTGGTACCGCCGCCTTTATATCCTGAAAGAATATCATCGATATTAAGTGATTCAACAACTTGGTTAACAATACGGACAGGATGATCTGATGGAATCCGATCCCCTATGTTCGAGGGAAAAAGCACAACCTGCTGCGAGGTTAACGCCTTAAAATGTACATTTGATCTTGTTTTCATTAGCACCATTAATTTACGAATTAATGGGAAAACAAAAAAGGGTGTCCTTACTTTTTGGACACCCTCTTCTTTTTTATATACTTTTTATTTAACCGGTCACTTAATCTCTTCTTCCTCCGAATAGCATCATGCCGATATACAGCAACTGAGCAAGCGACCCTAAAGCAGCAACTACATACGTCATCGCAGCCCACCATAAAGCATTTTTAGCCTGGTCATGTTCTACGCTCGTCTGCATGATACCACGGTTAGTCTGTAGCCATGCAAGAGCACGGTTACTTGCATCAAACTCAACGGGAAGCGTCACCAGACTAAACAATGTCATCAGAAGCATTGCCCCGAATGCAATAAGTAACAGGTTATATCCCATACTGGACGCTGCCATAACAAGACCGAGCATGAAAACCCACTGCAAAAGATTTGCAGCAATATTAACTACTGGTACCATAGCCGAACGGAACTGAAGCCAGGAGTATGCTTTGGCATGCTGAACAGCATGACCACATTCATGTGATGCAACAGCGGCGGCGGCAATACTTCTTCCATTATATACTTCGGGGCTAAGATTGACGGTTCTGTTCTGAGGATTGTAGTGATCTGTCAGCGAACCTTCAACAGAAATGATCTTAACATCGTAAATCCCATGGTCGTGCAGCATCTTTTCAGCTACATCCCTTCCAGTCATCCCTGAAAGTAATGGGGTTTCAGAATATTTCCTGAACTTGCTTTTAAACCTGGCCTGCACGATAAAACTGATCAGTGCTACACCTATAAATATTATTAAACCTAATCCCATCGTTGTTAAATATTTGTTTCTATCAATAACGAACAAAAAGCGTTCCCGATATGAAATTACAACTATTTCTTTACAAATGACACTTATATCGCTGTAACTGTTACATTAAAGACTGACAATTCTTCATATTCCATGGACGGCTTAAACACTTAATTCAAGTTTAATTATTCCGGAGTTCTTCTTTTTCCGGCTATCGGAAGACCATTTTTATTCTGAAGATCTTTTAACTATTTTTGATAAAATATTTAGCAATGGATATTACTTATATAATAATTATAATTATTTTCTTAGTATTTATAACGGCTGTTAGCGCTATTAAAAATCGAACTTACCGGTCCGAAATAAAGTTTATAAAAACAGAAACGGAACAGCTAAAAATCAGTCTTGCAAAAGCAGAAGAAAAGATCAGCAATATTCATGCAGAGAAGGAAAGCATGGTCTTAATGTTACAGCAGGAACAGAAAAGACTGATTACCGAACTACAGACAGAACGACAGAACTTAGCAGATATCAACCTTTCTTACGAGAGCAGCCGTACTTACCTCAAGGTGCAGAATGAAAAAATCAAGGAACAAAAAGAAGAAATTGAAAAACTTCACGAAAAATTGAATAAAGACTTTGAATTACTGGCCGGCAGGATATTGGAAGAAAAAAGTCAAAAGTTTACTGAGCTTAACCGGGCCAACCTCGATCTGCTTCTTCATCCCTTAAAAGAAAACATCAAAGCTTTTGAAAATAAGGTCGATAAAGTATACCAAACGGAAGCTGCAGAAAGAAATATTTTAAAAGGTGAAATATCAAAGCTGATGGAATTGAATAAGCAAATTAGCGACGAAGCAAATAACCTTACCAAAGCACTGAAAGCCGATAGTAAAAAACAGGGTAATTGGGGAGAAGTAGTCCTCGACAGGATCCTGGAAGCTTCCGGCCTGATACAGAACGAGAGCTACATCAAACAGAGCAGTTTCACCGACGAAAATGGAAACAGGCTTCAACCAGATGTGGTGGTCACCTTACCCGACAACAAGCATCTTATTATCGATTCAAAAGTATCTCTAATCGCTTATAACAAGCTCGTAAATTGCGAGACAGAGATTGAAAGAATACAATATCTGAATGATCATATTACTTCTATAAGAAGCCACATTAAGAACCTGTGCAGCAAAAATTATTGTGATTTATATAGTATCAATTCACCTGACTTCGTTTTACTTTTCGTTCCTATAGAATCATCCTTTGCAATTGCGGTTCAGCATGATATAGAGTTATTTGAGTTCGCCTGGAATAAAAGAGTAGTAATTGTAACGCCATCTACTCTTTTAGCTACCCTCAAAACCATTTCATCGGTGTGGAAGCAGGAACAACAAACCCGAAATGCGATAGATATAGCTACCCGCGCCGGAGCACTCTATGACAAGTTTGCAGGTTTCCTTGATGACCTGAAGAAAATAGGGGATAACCTGGATAAAGCAAAAGATGCATACTCCGATGCCTTCAATAAACTTTCTTCGGGTAATGGAAATCTTATAGGCCGTGTAGAAACATTAAAAAAACTGGGAGCTAAAACCTCAAAGCAGATAAGTAATGAGATTTAAGTTATAACTTACTACTTAAACGAATTCCAGCCCTGTGCCTTTAATGGATGAACAATGCCCGATTTGGATATAATGTTCATTCCGGCGGCTTTCTCTGTTATATTACCAATAATGCTGATATCGGGGTCGTTCTTTATTTTATCGTAATCCGACTGGCGAATAGTAAATAACAATTCATAGTCCTCACCTCCACTCAAGGCACAAACTGTAGGATCCAGGTTAAACTCTCTTGCAGTTTCATAAGTCATCGGATCGAGCGGTATTTTTTCTTCGTAAAGATTACAGCCTTTTTCAGACTGTGTACAAATGTGGATAACTTCTGAAGAAAGGCCGTCAGACACATCTATCATGGACGTTGGTTTAACGCCCAAACTTTTAAGTAGCAAAACAATATCTCTTCTCGCTTCAGGCTTCAGCTGTCTTTCAACAATGTAATCTTTTCCTTCCAGATCAGGCTGTATCTGGGGATTTTCCAGAAATATATTCTTCTCCCGCTCTAGTAACTGGAGTCCTACATAGGCTCCGCCCAGGTCGCCCGAAACACAGATCAAATCACCTTCCTCTGCTGTATTCCGGTAACAAATATCCTGCTCATCAGCATAGCCTATACTGGTTACGCTAATTACCAAGCCTTGTTTTGATGAACTGGTATCCCCGCCTGCGATATCCACATTGTACTTTTTACAAGCTATAAGCATTCCTTCGTATAATTCCTCTACCGCTTCCAACGGAAATTTGCTCGATAAGCCCAGCGATACCGTTACCTGAGTAGCTATACCGTTCATAGCATAGATATCGCTCAGGTTCACCTGGATGGCTTTATAACCAAGGTGTTTCAGGGGTGTATAAGCAAGGTCAAAATGTATGCCTTCCAGCAGCAGGTCCGTTGAAATCAACACTTTCTTCCCTTCAAAATCTAAAACGGCAGCATCATCGCCGGCTCCTTTTATAGTTGAGGGGTTTGTTAAGGTTATATTCTTTGTCAGGTGATCAATCAAACCAAACTCACCCAGTTTACTTATATCCGTTCTTTCTTTATTCTCAAACATATTTGTTAGCTAACGTTAACAGCTATTGGCTTTTGGCAATTAGCTATTAGCTTTATGATGCAATCAGCTTTTAGCCATCAGCTATCAGCTGTATAATTCTATTATCTGTCCAAAAATGGATCACCAGCAGCCTCCATTTTCCAGCCTATCCACATCTCAATTCTCAAATCTAGTATCTCAAATCTTTTCTTATATCTCAATTCTATATCCTGATACTTGATACTAATATCTTGATACTACATACCCCTCACAGTCCCAGCCGCTCCGAAATTTCCAGCATTCTCTCTATTGGCCTCCTCGCTTTTTCTATGATATCCATTGGAACCGTTACTTCAGGAATTTCATTTTTCATGCATAGATAAAGTTTTTCCAGAGTATTTCTTTTCATGTGAGGGCAATCATTACAGGCACACGTGTTATTTGGCGGTGCGGGTATAAAAACCTTATCGGGATTAGCCTTCTCCATCTGATGAATAATACCGCTTTCCGTCGCAACGATAAATTCTTTAGCATCGCTTTTCTGTGTATATTTCAACAAGCCGGTTGTCGAACCTGCATAATCAGCAAGCTTTAATACCGCTTCCTCACATTCAGGATGAGCTATAAATTTCGCTTCAGGGTGTCGTTCTTTCAGTTTTACAATTCGCTGCAGTGAAAATATTTCATGAACCATACAAGCTCCGTTCCACAAAACCATATCTCTGCCAGTCATTTTTGATACATACCTTCCCAGGTTCCTGTCCGGACCAAAGATGATCTTCTGATCTTTGGGAAGGCTATCAACAATCTGAACAGCATTAGATGAAGTACAAACGATATCGCTTAAAGCTTTCAATTCTGCCGAACAATTAACGTAGGTTATTACAATATGATCTGGGTAATTCTCCTTAAACTTCGAGAAAAGATGCGGTGGACAGCTGTCAGACAGCGAGCACCCTGCTTTTAAGTCGGGCAATAAAACTTTCTTGTATGGAGAAAGGATCTTTGCTGTTTCGGCCATGAAATGGACCCCTGCAAATACGATGATCTCTGCATCGGTCTTTGCTGCCTGCTGAGATAAACCCAAACTATCTCCGATATAGTCCGCAATATCCTGAATATCGGGCTCCTGATAATAGTGAGCAAGTATAACGGCATTTTTTTCCTTTTTTAGTTTTTCAATCTCATCAAAAAGATCCAGACTTGGATCAATGGGTTCGTCTATAAAACCCTTCACATTTAACTCTTCAAAAATATCCATTCTCGACATTACAATAAAATACAATTACTTTTTAAAAAGATATCTTATGATTTATTAGGGTGTTAGTAATGTGAAGAAGAAGCCAAACAAAAATTTGGAATACTTTGTTCTCCCCCTTCTTTCAACATGTTATTAACATTGTTAACTATCCAAGATACTGTAGAATAAGCAGATATATTTTTCAAATTTTTCTTATTTTTTTTTTGATGTGGATTTTTACAATCTATGTAAAAGTTAACAACTATGGTTTATATGATGATAACTTTATTAAAATTCGTCTTAATTTGCATCAAATTCTGAAAGCAGAATTGTTGTTATAAATTATTGAACTTGTTTTTACACAAAATTAACATCTTTACCGTGTTTATCCACATAGGCGGGAAAAGATTACATTTTACAAATTAGTTTTCTATGAAATATGTTGATTTCTTGGTAGTCGGTTCGGGTATAGCCGGGCTTAGTTTCGCTCTCAAAGCAGCAAAGCATGGTAAGGTTCTGATAGTTACAAAATCTAATGAGGATGAATCGAATACCAAGTATGCCCAGGGGGGTGTAGCAGTAGTTGTGGATAAAGAGGATTCTTTTGAGAAACATATTGACGATACACTTATTGCAGGTGATGGATTGTGTAATAGGAGCGTTGTTGAAATAGTGGTGAAGGAAGGCCCGGCCCGCATTCAGGAGATTATCGATTATGGTACTAATTTCGATAAAACAACACAGGGCATATATGATTTGGCAAAAGAAGGAGGCCACTCAGAGCATCGCGTTTTGCATTATAAGGATATTACCGGGTTTGAGATTGAAAGAGCGCTCCTTGAACAGGTTCATAAGGATCCAAACATCGAAATATTGACACATTACTTCGCCGTAGAACTTATTACGCAACATCATTGCGGAACATTTGTGGATAGGCGATCGGATGATATAACGTGCTATGGTATTTATGCATTGAACACGCGCTCAGGCGTTGTTGAGAGAATTCTATCAAAAGTTACGGTAATGGCCAGTGGGGGTGCGGGACATATTTATTCTAATACCACTAATCCTACTATCGCTACCGGCGACGGGATAGCAATGGTTTACAGAGCGAAGGGAAAGGTGAGAAATATGGAATTTATTCAGTTTCACCCTACTGCTTTGTATAATCCGGGAGAATACCCATCGTTTCTTATTTCCGAAGCTGTAAGAGGCTTTGGTGGTGTTTTGAAAGACAGGAATGGGAATGAGTTTATGCAGCTTTACGACGAGCGTAAATCCCTCGCACCGCGCGACATTGTTGCCAGGGCTATTGACTCGGAAATGAAAAAGTCCGGTGACGATTTTGTATACCTTGATATCAGGCATCGCAGTAAAGAAGATATATTGAACCATTTTCCCAATATCTACGCGAAATGCTTGAGCATTGGTATTGACATGACGAAGGATATGATCCCCGTAACGCCTGCCTGCCATTATATGTGTGGGGGGATATTAGTAGATGAATCCGGAAGATCGTCAATAAAGAGGCTCTATGCGTGCGGGGAATGCTCCTCCACAGGTTTACATGGTGCTAACCGCCTGGCGTCCAACTCGCTTTTAGAGGCAACGGTTTTTGCTCATCGTATATATAATAGTGTAGTGTCCGAATATGCCGGTAATGTTATTCCTGATACGATTCCTGAATGGGATGAAACGAATACTCAGCTCTTGAATGAAGATATACTGGTAACACATAACCTTCGCGAAACTCAAAAGATTATGAGCGATTATGTTGGCATAGTACGCTCTGATTTTAGGTTGGAACGGGCAATGAGGAGGTTAGGACTTCTTTACGAGGAGACAGAGGATTTTTATAAACAGACCAAGCTTTCAGTTAAGCTTTGTGAATTACGGAATGTGATTCAGAGCGCCTATATCGTAATTAAGTCGGCGATGAAAAGAAAGGAAAGCCGCGGTTTACATTATACCACTGATTATCCTGTTCATCAGGAGACACCGGTAGACACGGTGTTATAGAAGCAATATTATACCGCAGACATTCTTACAACGTCTGCGGTATAATAGTAAATTAAATTGTTGTAATTGTTTAACGAGCGGAAAACGGGATTCGAACCCGCGACCCTCAGCTTGGGAAGCTGATGCTCTACCAACTGAGCTACTTCCGCATTCAATGAATATTTAGTGTAAATATATGCCACTTATTTTATCTGTCAAGGGAAAATTTCCAATTTTTGGTCGGGACTGCTTTATTGCAGAGAATGCAACGGTAGTTGGTGAGGTAGAGATGGGAAATAACTGCTCGGTTTGGTTTAATGCAGTAGTCAGGGGAGATGTTAATTATATTAAAATTGGAGATAATGTTAATATACAGGATGGGGTTGTAATTCATTGTACATACCAGAGAGCGCCTACTATTATAGGTAACGATGTATCTATAGGCCATAATGCTCTTGTACACGGTTGTACGCTTAAAAATAATGTGTTGATAGGTATGGGATCTATTGTTATGGACCACGCCGTTATAGAGGAGTTTTGCATTATAGCTGCCGGGTCGGTGGTACTTGAAAACACCATCTGCGAATCAGGGTATATATATGCAGGCACCCCCGCCCGTAAGATTAAAGCGGTCAGTGAAGAACAAAGGGCAATGTTAAAAAAGCTCCCTCAAAATTATATCATGTATTCCCAGTGGTTTACGGAACCGGGGGAGGGATCGTCAGCTTCTCTTCAAGATCCCAGTTAGCACGTAGTGTTATTTCGGTATTGCTGTTCCAGGTGAGTTCCGGTTGTCGTCTTGCCCGAACGTCTCCTGTGTCCCATTTTCTGTTTTTGTTATCATCATACACTACCCTGAAATGATATTTTCCGAGTGAATAAGTTGTATAATTTATCGTTTGATTTTTATTTAGAGGCGTTTCTTTTATGATATTGTCTTTGTCGTCAAGCAGCTGTACTATATAACTTTTGCTCGTGTCTGGTACCGTAACCGACAAAGAAAGATTACCGTAATTTAATACTTCGTCGAGGATGAATTGCTTGGTATAGGTTTTGTTAAAACCTCCGAATTTTCCTCCTATGGCATTAGTATCAATCTTGAGGATATATTGCCGCTCTGTCCGCCAGGGATACCTGAAAAGGTACTTCCTTGTTGAAAGGCTGTCTTTGATAATACGAAGTCCGCTTACCGGTATAGAATCCTGGAGCAAACTAATTTTTCTGGGATCAATTGATCCTACTGGTGCGGAAAAGGTGAGTATTAATTCTCCGCCCGGCTTTATTTTGTTTGAAGGATTATTGTCAGCTATTTTTATTTCCCGGTCATATTTATCCCTGGAGTTTCTTCTGATGATCGTGGTGTCCAGCGGAGTTCCTTTGTCTATCACCGCTACTTTTATGGAGTCGAAGTCCATCGATTTTGTCCATAGCGCTACGGTATCTTTAGTACGGCTGAATTCAACTATCTTATCTTTATCGAGTTCGTTGGGATGTAATATGCTGATTGAAGGTTGCTCTAATTTCTTGCTAAAGATGTAAGTTACCCGGCTGTCTTTTTCTATTTTTCTATCCGTTATCCTGAAGATTTTAGGTTCTTCTTTAAACAGGGCCAGCTTCACGCCTGCTATATTGTTTCTTAAAACGACTGAATCAACGAGAAATGCTATTTCTTCATTTGACGAATTATAAATCCTATCACCGCTCTCTTCTTTCAGTGCATAAACACGGTAAGTGTCGGGTCTCAGGTATTTCAAACTAAAATTTCCAGATGAATCGGTTGTGGTAAACAGGTTAGCTCTTCTTTTGCCGAAGATCGTATCCTGGTTCACCGGAATGATAAAAACTGTGGCATCAAGAACAGGTTTCTTTGTTAGTGTGTTGGTAACCGTTCCACTGATAGACAAAGAGTCGATTTTATTTCCTGTAGAAAAAACATACATATAATTCTTAAGCACGTTCCCCTCATTATAGTCAACAAGACCTCTGCCAAAGTTTATGGTGTACGTAGTATTTGCGGCGAGCGTGTCCTGAAATTTTATGTTGAGCGTTTTTCCTTTGACTTTGTAATAGGGACTTCTGTCCTGCGCAGGTGACATGCTGAACTCCTTCGACTCATTACTGATTTTAAAGTATTCATTGAAAGTTATGTTAATTTCTTTCGCTTTAAAGTTAAGAGTAAAATTCGCAGGAGTCTCTTTTAAAACTTTAGGAGGTTCCTTGTCTTTAGGTCCACCAGTAGGCTGCTGAATGCTGGCGCAGCCCGCAGCTAGTAAGATCAACGTAAAGACGGTTAAAAAATTTAACTTATAATAGTTGTTGTCAAATTTTAGCATTTATATGCGTTTTAAGCGGTTTTCTCTTTTGGATGAAGATTATGTTTCGGATTCTGAAAAATCGTCTTATATCAGATATATTAAAGCCGTTTTATTTCGTGTTTAATCTACTGTAAATCAGTTTGTTATAAATTATTTGGTCATATGTACCATTAAAACCGATATATCTGACGGTGAAACCCCCGAAATTCGGGATGCCTGGCCTAACGTTCTTGGTTTTATCTTCATTAGTTTTTCTCTTGCTTCTTTTGATAAGGATACCAGATTATGATAGTTGAAATCAGGATTGATTTCCTGGTCTTCCATACGGTTCATCTTATTTACGATCTCCATTTCTTTTTCGAAATAGCTTTCATACTTTACTTTAATTTCTGCTTGTTCGATAGTCTCCTGATCAAAGCTTTGTAGCAGATTGGCAAATTTTTCATTCGCTTTTCTCAGATCATTAATATTAATCTGCGGTCTTGTAAGCAATTGGAACATCTTTACATTCTGGCTGATTGGAGCTGTTTCTAAACTTTCAAGAAAGCTGTTTATTTCGCCAGGCACTACAGATGTGTTTTTCAGGAACTTCACTATCTCCGAAGAATCGCTTATCTTTTTATTTACTTTCTGCAATCTTTCGTCACTTATCAGACCCAGCTCATGTGCGATAGGAGACAAGCGAATATCGGCATTATCTTGCCTGAGAAGCAACCGGTGCTCTGCCCTGGAGGTGAACATACGATAGGGCTCTTCTGTTCCCTTTGTTACAAGATCGTCGATTAGTACACCTATATATGATTCTGATCTTTTCATGATCAGCTCATGTTTTTCATTTATTTTCTGATGAGCATTTATACCTGCAACGAAACCCTGGCTTGCCGCTTCTTCATATCCGGTGGTTCCGTTAATTTGGCCTGCCAAGAATAGGTTCTTTATCCGTTTTGTTTCAAGCGTAAGGTCAAGTTGGGTAGGGGGGAAATAGTCGTATTCAATCGCGTATCCCGGTCTGAACATTTTAGCTTTTTCAAACCCTGGTATCTTAGTGAGCGCTTTATATTGAACATCCTCAGGTAGCGATGTAGAAAAACCATTTACATATATTTCTACAGTGTTCCATCCTTCAGGTTCTACAAAGATTTGATGTCGTTCTCTCTCAGCAAACCGGTTTATCTTGTCTTCTATAGAAGGACAGTATCGGGGTCCGAGGCCTTTTATGCGACCGGTGAACATTGGCGATTTTTCAAATCCTTCTTTCAGTGCTTCATGAACCTCGCTATTTGTATAAGTTATCCAACAGCATCTCTCTTCTTTTGGCAGTTCAAAATCAGAAAAGGAGAAGCGGCCTTTACCGGTGTCACCCCATTGCTCTTCCATTTTTGAATAGTCCAGACTTCTTCCATCAACCCTGGGTGGGGTGCCGGTTTTCATCCTGCCAGCTTCGAACCCAAGCTCTATCAATTGTTCTGTTAATCCTGTAGCTGCTTTCTCAGCTGTACGTCCGCCCCCAAAGCGCTTTTCTCCTATGTGGATTAGTCCATTGAGGAAGGTACCATTTGTCAGTACCACTGCGCTGGATTCAATTTCTATACCCAGTGAGGTTTTGATCCCCGTTACCTGGTCGCCTTTAATTAAGAGCTCGTTTGCCGTATCTTGCCAAAAGTCGACATTTGGGATCCTTTCGAGTGCTAAACGCCATTCTTCCGAAAATCGCATGCGATCATTCTGTGTTCTTGGGCTCCACATAGCGGGCCCTTTTGAAAGGTTGAGCATTCGAAACTGTATAGTTGATTTATCAGCTATAATGCCCGAATATCCTCCCATAGCATCTATTTCGCGAACAATCTGGCCTTTCGCTACGCCTCCCATGGCTGGATTACATGACATTTGTGCAATTGTACCCATGTTCATCGTTACCAGAAGAACTGAAGATCCCAGATTTGCTGCTGCTGCCGCTGCTTCACAGCCTGCATGACCAGCTCCTACTACTATTATGTCGTACTTTTTAAACATATTATACTTTGTTCCACGTGGAACGTTCTGTTGCGTGTTCCACGTGGAACATCTTAATTAACATTTTCTTTAATTTCCGTTAGCTCAAGCCAACGCATGCTGATCTCATCAAGGTGTAATTTCTTTGTTTCAATTTCTTCAGCGAGACTCAACAGTGTTTGATGATCTGTAATTCCGGAATTCAATTGAATGGATAGTTCCTCAATTTTCCGCTCTGTGTTTGGAATTTCCTCCTCCAAACCTTCTAATTCTTTCATTTCTTTAAAAGAAAGCTTGTTTTTTTTAGCAGCCTGAGATGGTATATTCGGCTCCGTATTCTTCGCTGGTTCCTTAGTTTTTACGGTATTATCTTTTTCGAGCCTGTAATCAGTATAATTTCCATTATATAATCTCACTTTACTGTTGCCCTCAAGTATAAACAGCTGGTTGGTAAGCCTGTCCATTAAGTACCTGTCGTGCGACACCAGGAGAAGAACTCCGTTATAATTTTCGAGAAACTCTTCGAGTATATTCAGCGTGTCAATATCAAGATCATTCGTAGGCTCATCAAGGATCAGGAAGTTTGGATTCTTCATCAGTACCTTCATTAGCTGTAATCGCTTTCTTTCACCGCCGCTTAACTTTCCTACAATATTATGCTGTTTGGCAGGAGGGAAGAGAAAGTGTGTTAATAGTTGGGATGCGGTTATCGTCTTGCCATCGGCCATCATAATATACTCCGCAATATTCTTTACAACGTCTATTACCCGTTCATTCTGATCCGTATCAATGCCAGTCTGCTTGTAATATCCGAATACGGTTGTCTCTCCCTTTACTATGCTGCCCGAATCAGGTTGTGCAGTGCCAGTAATAAGATTGAGTAATGTAGTTTTTCCGGTACCGTTTTTACCCGCCAACCCAATTTTGTCTCCTTTTTTAAAGATATAACTAAAGTCTTCAACGATTGATTTATCACCGAACGACTTGTAGACCTTATCCATTTCAAGTATTTTATTTCCCTGCCGGGATACCTTAGTGCTAAGAGTTACCTTCTGATTATCATTTAGATTCTTTGTCTTCTCTTCCAGTTCGTAAAAGGCATCAATACGTGCCTTCGACTTAGTGGCCCTTGCCTGGGGCTGCCTGCGCATCCACTCCAGTTCTTTCTTTAAAAGGTTCCTGTTCTTTTGTAGAGAAGAGTTTTCTTCTTCTTCCCGCTGCGACTTTTTTTCCAGGAAATAACTGTATTTTCCTGCATAAGAATATAAACGCTGACGGGTAAGTTCAAGAATATTATTACAAACGTTATCCAGGAAATATCTGTCGTGGGTAACCATTAGTACTGTCTTTTGTCCCGACGTCAGAAAGCTTTCAAGCCATTCTATCATCTCAATATCAAGGTGGTTCGTAGGCTCGTCAAGGATAAAGACGTCCGGTTCATCTATCAGAAGCTTTGCCAGGGCTAGTCTTTTCCGCTGTCCTCCAGACAGGTTGCTTATTTTCTGATCCTGATCCTCAATTGAGAGACGTTGCAAAATGGTTTTAATCTCGTGCTCATACTCCCATGCATTCAGTTCGCTTATTTCATCCATAAGATCATGCAGCTCCTTGCTGTCGCTGTCTGCGCCAGAGATAAGTTCTTCATACCTCCGTATAACTTGTTGCTGTCTGTTATCTAAACTAAAGATATAATCAGCTATGGTATTTTGTCCGCCAAAGTCAGGGTCCTGCTCCAGATATCCTATCCGTAATCCCCTTTCCTTTACAACTTTTCCTTCATTCGGATCCATCTTACCGGCAAGAATGCGAAGAAGAGTAGACTTTCCAGACCCATTGATGCCTACAAGTGAGGTTCGTTGTCCCTTGGCTATGCCGAAGGTCAAATCTTTAAACAGCCAGGTGTCATTAAATGCATGACTTAGAAGTTCTCCTGATAGAATACTCATACTAGTTCTTTAATTTTATCAGAAGGATAACAAAACGTTCCATCAAGGTCCTTCAAATACTGCTTCACCATTGCTCTTGCAACAACCTCCGCCTCAATACTTTGATATTTCTTTAAACTGCCTCTCAGCATTGGGTTGATAATATTCATTACCATAACCGCAAATCTCTCCATAGGTCTTTTTTCAATTCTGTTCCCCGTAAGCAGGGATGGTTTGTATATATGTAATGATTTGAATATCAGCAACTTGATATCTCGTTCAGTTTCTCCCTTGAGCTTGCTATAAAAATTTACAGAGCCAGGGTCTGCGCCCAACGCAGATACAAGATGAAACTGTTCAACATTATTTTCCGAAGCTATTTTAGCCAGCAACAGGGGATAAGTATAGTCAACTTTTCTATAGTCGTTCAAATCCGGTGTCTTCTTCCTGGTGGATCCAAGACAACAGAAAACTGCTGAACCTTTCAGATATCCTTCAAAGCTTCCGGTCTCTGTAAAAGAAACGACTTTCTGTTTAAGTTTAGTATGAGTTATGGGCAGCGTCTTCCTTACCAGCGCGATCACTTCGTCTATCTCTTTTTCATCTAACAAAAGACGAAGAAGATGTGATCCAACAAGCCCACTTGCCCCAGCTATAATTACAGTTTTCAATACTATTTTTTGAAGTACAAATGTACGGGAAGTTTTTTATTACACACAGTCCATAAATGGAGGTATGGGTTGTAGGCTAACTCGTTCTATTTATCTCCATAATGCCCCTGAGCAGCTAAAATCAGAACAATCACTTTTTCCTCCAGAATCTGATAAACTAGTCTGTGTTTATGGCTTATTCTTCTCGAATAAAATCCGGAAAGGGTATATTTTTTTAGTTGCGGTTTTCCTGTTCCCGTTTTCGGGTGTTCCCTTAATTCTAACAAGAGTTTTTCTAGTTTTTTATAAGCTGGCTTATCGGCCTTTTTAAGAAAAAGATATGTCCTCAATTGCGTTTGCAGAAAATTTGAGCTCGTAACTCATAGTGAATCAAGAAAATCCTTTAATTCATTATTGGTTTTTACCGTTATTTCTTTTCCATCTCTAACTTGCTCTATAGATTGTTTAATCCGATTGAGCATCGCCGGTGTGAAATAGAGATCATCATCTGTTACGGGAGTAATGGCATAAGCTTTGTTCTTACCCCGTTGCACAATTATCTGTTCTCCATTATCCGCCCTGTCCATATACTCTGCTTGCTTTTCTCGAAATTCGCGGCTGCTTATTACTAACATAACCTTAAAATTACACGTGTACCGTAATGGTACAAATATAGTAATTATTTATTGCGTATGAAACTTTCCAGCCCGTCGCATTAAAAGGTTGTTACCCTCAAATTTATGATGTCTTTGATTCAGCGAACGTTATTTATGTGTATTATGGCTTTTTTGTTGCGATAGTAAGGTTCTCTGCGAGTAAACACCTCAAAAATTCCTTTTATTAAGATAGAAATCTTCCTTTTGCGTCATCAGATCTTTATCGGCTTTATTTTTGTCTTTATAGCCAAGGAGGTGAAGTATGCCGTGAATGATGACCCGGTGAAGTTCGTCTTTCTCTGTTGTGTTAAAATTAGAAGCATTTTCGCGAATGCGCTCAATACTAATGAAAATATCGCCCTCTATTAGGCTCTCATCTTCGCTATTATCAAAAGTAATAATATCAGTGTAGGTGTTATGGTTAAGGTACTGGTTATTTATACTGAGAAGATAATCATCGCTGCAAAATATGATGTTAAGTTCGCCAGCTTTCTTACCTTCAGAAGTAATAGTATCGTTAATCCAGCTTCGAATGCTGGTTTTCAATTTCAGGGAGAAGGCAATTTCCTCAGAAAAAAAAGAAATTTTTGTACGGATCATTAAAGTTTGAAATGTAGTTCTATTTCGTTGCCTTTCATGTTAAAGATAAACTGGTCGGCAAGATGTTTGATTATAAATATCCCTCTACCTGTTAAGTTCTCGAGATTCTCAGGCGCAGTAGGGTCGGGGAGACGTTCATAGTCAAATCCCTCACCTTCGTCAGCTACCGTAAACTGCATCCGTTTGCCGTCATGAACTTCCAGGTTAATATAGACTTTCTTATTCTCATCCTGTTTATTTCCGTGGATAATAGCGTTTATCGTAGCTTCACTCATACAGGTAAGCATGTTGGCATACGTATCGTCTGCTATTTTATATTCCTCTTTCAGGTTATCTATAAAATTCTCCACGGTAGTTATGCTATCTAGTTTTGAAGGTAACTGTAATGTGTATAATACCGTGTTATCTGAAATATCTACCCGGTTTGTTGTCATATCACTATTTTGAATCTAAATGTCTGAAATAATCACCAACTTTCAATTGGTAAAATAAACTTAAAGAAGCCGGAACTGTTTTAAGAAGTTCTGTTTCCCGTTGTTTCTCTTTTTTAAAGGCATCCAATATTGAATGGAATACCGGAGTTTGGTCACTGCCTTCCTTGCTTTCCCGCTGATTATCAGTTTCACGTTCGCGCTCTGCTTTCTCCGCTTCTAATAACTTAGAAAGAATTTGCTGCTGACGAAGTTCTGTTTCCTGTTTAATTTTTTTGTGTACGAAATCTGTCTCAGTTTGTTCCATTTGCTGGCTTAATTTTTCAAGATCGCCAAGCCGGCCCTTCCCATCCTTATTTAAATCCCTGTTAATCTCCTGTAACGCCTGCCTTATCAGCTGCTGTTCCTTCGCCATCTTTGCCATCTGCTCACTCAATGGACCTTTTCCTGCAGGCTGACCTTCCTTAATGCCCTGCTGCTTCATTTGCTCTCTTACCTTCTGCATATTCTTATTGAGCTGCTCCTGCATTTTACTAAGCTGAGATAAGCTTTTTTGTTTTCCTTTCCCACCCGGTTGTGCATTTTTGCTCATTTTTTGTAACTGTTCTTCCACTTCACTGAGCATTAAAGCGAGATTATTTATAGAAGTGAGGGCATACTGCTGATTGCGATTGGCCTCCGGAGAACGCCTGTCGGCAAGGTTTTGAATGGAACGATCAATGTTATCGTTAATAGCCTGTATCTCTTTATTTACAACGGATTGCAACTGCGGAACTTTCCGGCTCAGTGAATAAAGACTATCCTGAACCAATTTTAAGTTATCGCGAAGGTCCTTTTGCTTTTGAACCAGTTTTAAATAAACCGGAGCATCAGGCGAAGTGTTCCTCACCTCGAGCAAAAGTTTTTCCTGTTCAAAAGAAGACGTCAACAAATTAGCGAGAATTTCTCTGAGGTTTTGAATGCTGAGCCTGTTTTCTTCCATGTCATTCTCCTGTTGCATTTTGCTCAGCTTTTCAGCAAGTTGTTTCATTTTAGCGGCAGCTGTTTTCATCGGTTCTGCTGCCCTGGATACATTTCTATTATTCAATTGTTTATCAATGAAACCTTGTTGCTGTTCAATTTCCGACTGTTCCTCTTTTGGATTTTCGTAGTTGTTCTTCTTCTCAAGTTCGTTGTTCTTCCTTTCCAGCTCTTCCAGGTCACTTTTTGAATCCCGGAAACCGGCATTAATCTGTTCCTGTTCCTTCTTAACGCTATCAAGGCTCTGCGACTTTGGTGCAGCTGCACTTAACTGTCGCTGTTTATCAGAGAGCTTGTTTAGCTTGTCAGATACAAGCGACAGCTTCTGATCAAACTCCAGTTGCTTGTAAAGCTCAAGTATCCTGTCGAGTTCTTTTTGAAGCGATTTGTTAT
This sequence comes from Arcticibacter tournemirensis, assembly GCF_006716645.1. NCBI lineage: Bacteria > Pseudomonadati > Bacteroidota > Sphingobacteriia > Sphingobacteriales > Sphingobacteriaceae > Arcticibacter > Arcticibacter tournemirensis. Next base: position 359,727 of record NZ_VFPL01000001.1, read on the forward strand.
CCAACTGCATTTTAGAGAGCTCCTGCTGCGTTTCTGTTTTGTTATTCTGCTCAAGTAGTTGCCTGATGTTATTTAAAATTTCCTTCGTCTTTTCGTCGAGAACGTTGTTAAACAGATCGTCGATCTGCTTCTGCTTCCGCAGTATTTCTTCTTTCTGCTCCTGCAGCATATTTAATTTATTCAGATTGTGTTTATTCTCATTTCTGATCTCGCCGACAAGATTTTCAAGGTTTTTTTGCTTGTTTAGCAGGTCCTCAATTTGCTTCTTTTCATCAAATGAGAGATTCTTCTTATTGAGAAGATCACGATTCATCATCTGTGCGCCTTTCTCTATCGCTTTTGCCTGGCGGATAGCCTCGTCCATCTTATGCTTGATGTTTTCCGACGATTTGTCAACTTTCGCTTCCGTTTCTTCTTCTGTATCTATTCTTAATGTTCTTGTTTCCGACCTTGCCGATTTAGGCCCATTAAAGCCGTCGTTATCAAAAACCTCAAAGAAATACTCCGCCTGTTGCCCCGGCTTGATTTCAGCCTTTCCAAGGTCCCAGGAATGAAAGAAACTACTGCTGGTGGTATTTCTGTTAACGGGAATACTTTGGCTTTTATAAGCGCCCGCAACACCTTTATTCAGAATCCTGTAATTAAGCGCAAGTCTTGAAAAGCCGTGGTCGTCGTTCACCTTTCCCATAAAATAAAGCGCTTTTCCGTTTAAAGAATCCAGTTGTTCTGATACTTCTATGGACGGTCGTAAGTCGGGTATAACCGTTAGTTTATAGGAAATGAAGTCGTTGTCTTTGACCTGATCATTTTCCGGTCTGATAGATATCTGAGCGTTTTGTTTACCTGCAACGGCGAGCTGGAATGTGTTTTTTTGCTCAGGTTTAAGAAAATTGGTTTTATCATTTATCCTGATAGCCAGGGATTCTGTATTTAAGGTTCTGAATTTCCACCTTATTTTAGTCCCTTCGGGAACCGTGAGATCGCCCGTGTTTTCCAGTATTTCAGCGCTCTTGTGCAAATAAGCGGGGTATTCAAGCGACACATTAAAGTTCAGAAGCGATGGCCTGCTTTTAACGTCAATAACATAGGGATCCGAATAAAAGCCCCCAGCCGAAAGCCGAAAGTGTTTATTGTGCTGGAGGTTTCTGAATGTATGGCTAAAGCGCACAATGTTCTCCTTATCGAGCTTATAACTGCTCAGGCCATCTTCAATATAAATGTCCTGCGGAATCTCGCTGCCTTCCATTTTAATTTTAAGTTCCAGATCGTCACCTTGCACAACAGATAAGTTCCTGTTGAGAACAACAAACGTGAACGGCGCCTTCTTTACATACTTCTTATTGTAATGCAATATTCGTTCGGTTCCTTCACTAAAAATAGCCGGAGCGGTGAAGGCAATGAGAAGAATGACTGCCAGAGGCGGTATAGCGAAACGCAGATATTTTCTGTTATCGGCAATCTTTATGGCCGTTGTAAAAGGCACCGGGTTAAGATCTGCTATCTTTTGATTGATTCCCGCCTCGATTAGACTTTTCTGGGCGGGATTCTCATCAGCCAGTTTTTTTAGCTGAAGTGTATTTAGCAGTTTATCTTTTATGTGCCCGAAATGATTCCCTATGATTTCGGAGGCTTGTTCGTGGGAAATGGTGCTTCCAAGTCGGAAATAGGACAACAGCGGCAGAAAGATTAGCTTACCGAAGATAAACAGGTTTAAGAGAAGGAAGCTAAAGAATAAAACACTTCTTATAAGCTCGTTAAAGTTGCCGTAGTACTCAGCTATGGTAATAACAACATAACTGGCAAATAGCGACGCAGAAAGGTAAATAGCACCTCTTACTACTTTGTTGAGATAGTACTTCCGGATAAACTCATCAATTTTCTGAATGAGGTAAGAATAATTGCCGGTAGAGGAGCTCATATCGTCCTTTATATTCTACCAAGATAACGAAAAAACCGTTTACTTCTTATTTCAGAAGGTACCCCCGCGGACCTACAGGTTCTTCCGTAGGTCCCAGAGACTGTATCCTAATTTAACATACAACCTGCAACCGTTGTATGTGCAGTTTCATCAATCAAAATAGCGCCCCCGTTTGCTCTCAAAGAGAGGTAATTGTCATAGACAATCGGAGAGGCGGTTTTTATAGTTACATGAACAACATCATTCAACGCGGCTTCAGAAATATTCTCGTGCTTTTCGAGCGTATTCACGTCCAGCTTAAAGTTGATTTCCTTCACCACACAACGTACCCGCCGGCTTTGTACCTGCAGAAGGTATTTATTGCCCGCTACAAGAGGTTTATTGTCCATCCAGCAGATGGTTGCTTCAATGTCCTGTGAAACCTTCGGATGCGCCGTTTTTGTAACGATCACATCACCCCTGTTAATATCTATATCGTCTTTCAAGCGGATGACTGCACTCTGAGGAGCAAAAGCTTCTTCCACTTCTTGTCCATGCACTTCAACAGCTTCAATCACCGATTCTATCCCATCCGGCAGGACGGTCACTGCATCCCCTTTTTTATAAGTTCCGCTCAGCACCTTTCCTGCATATCCCCTGTAATCGTGAAGATCTTCAGACTGTGGCCGGATAACGTATTGCACCGGAAAACGGGATTCCGAAAAGTTGATGTCACTTACTACATCCACATTCTCAAGAAGGTGTAACAAAGTATCGCCTGTATACCATGGGGTGTTTTCTGAAGGATTAACGATGTTATCGCCTTTTAGCGCGCTGATAGGAATAAAAGTAACATCCTTAATATTCAGCGTGGCAGCCATTTTAGAATACTCTTCGACGATGCTGTTAAAAACCTCTTCAGAATAATCCACCATATCCATCTTGTTGATCGTTACGACAACATGAGGGAGCTGTAATAAAGAAGCAATGATACTGTGGCGGCGCGTTTGTTCGATTACCCCTAAGCGGGCATCGATCAGAATGATAATGAGGTCGGAGTTAGAAGCTCCTGTAACCATGTTACGCGTATACTGAATATGTCCGGGAGCATCAGCAATAATGAACTTTCGTTTGTCAGTTGCGAAATACTTATAGGCCACGTCGATGGTGATACCCTGTTCGCGCTCTGCACGAAGACCATCTGTAAATAAAGCGAGGTCTATCTCACCTTCTCCTTTATTTTTACTTTGTTTCTGAATAGTCTCCAGCTGATCAACTTTTATTGAATCAGTATCGTAAAGAAGACGTCCAATCAGAGTACTTTTACCATCATCAACACTGCCCGCCGTTATAAATCGAAGTAAGTCCATATGTTAAACTATCAGAATATAGCCTTCAGCTGTCAGCTTTGTGGCTTTTCTATTTTTTTCCAAATTAAAAATAACCGTTCTTTTTCCTGTCCTCCATCGCCGCTTCCGACACCTGGTCGTCGATCCGCGTTTCGCCGCGTTCGCTGATATTCGTCTTGTTGATCTCGGCAATGATATCATCAATAGAAGAGGCTGTCGATTCAACTGCAGCTGTGCAGGTCATGTCGCCAACGGTGCGATAGCGCACGTTTTTCTTTACGATCACATCGTCTTCATCAACACGGACAAAAGGAGAAAGAGCCACGAGGTGCTCATGATGAACGATCACTTCCCTTTCGTGGGTGAAATAAATTGACGGAAGTTCAATTCCTTCGCGTTTTATGTAGTTCCAAACATCAAGTTCAACCCAGTTGCTTATCGGGAAAACCCGTACATTTTCACCTTTCGAGATCTTCCCGTTATAGAGGTTCCATAACTCGGGGCGCTGTTTCTTAGGATCCCACTGTCCGAATTCATCCCGTACAGAGAATATCCGTTCTTTAGCACGTGCTTTTTCTTCGTCGCGCCGGGCGCCGCCAATGCACGCATCGAAGCCGAATTCTTCGATAGTATCAAGGAGGGTATAAGACTGTAGTGCATTTCTCGAAGCAAACTTTCCGGTCTGTTCTTTAAGACCTTTAGCTTTGATCGTATCTTCAACTTTCCTTACGATAAGCCGTGCTCCGGTTTGCTCTGCAATCCTGTCGCGGTATTCAAGCGCTTCCGGGAAATTATGGCCGGTATCGATATGTACCAGAGGAAAAGGGATCTTGCCAGGCTTAAAAGCTTTAAGGGCTAGTTGCACCAGTGTGATGGAATCCTTACCTCCGGAAAACAAAAGCGCCGGACGTTCGAACTGACCCGCTACTTCCCGCATGATATGTATCGATTCAGCTTCCAGCAGGTCGAGGTAATCTAATTTATGTAGAGGCATAAAGCTATATTGTTAATATTTTAGGAATGAGCGTGTAACCCGCATTCTTTACTTGTTTTATCTTCCCACCACCATCTGCCGGCACGGAAATCGTCTCCCGGCATAACGGCGCGTGTACATGGGGCGCAACCGATACTCACAAAGCCTTTATCGTGAAGGGTGTTGTATGGTATGCCATTTTCATTAATAAACGCTCTTACCTGATCGGTCGACCAATGCAGTAGGGGGTGGAACTTTAATATCTGGTTCGTTTCATCCCATTCAAGCTGCGGAAGGTCACTGCGGTCGGGTGAGTGTTCAGCCCTTAAGCCGGTTATCCACAACTGATTTCCCGCAAGCGCTCTTTGCAGTGGTTCCACTTTCCGGATGTAGCAGCAGCCTTTCCTGTTTTCAACCGATTCGTAAAAAGCATTAGGCCCTTTATCGGTAACGAAGCGTTCTATCAATTCCTGATTAGGGTAAAAAGCGTTAATGCGGGTATTATACAGCTCGTTAGTGCGGCTCCACACATAATAAGTTTCCCCAAATAAGCGACCTGTATCCAAAGTGAAAATGTTCACGGGAAGGTCCCGTGACAGTATCATATGGGAGATTGCCTGGTCTTCCCAGCTGAAACTGGTTGAAAAGACGATTTTTCCCTCGAATGCTTTTGCCAGCAGGGCAATGGCGTCCTGTGGCGAAAGACCGTCAAGCGCCGGAAGCAATTCTTCTAACTTACTCTTTAGAGTTTCAATCATTTTTTATCCCCGTATTCTAAATCTATATCCAAGCAAAAATACTGATATTTTATGGGCTCTCTATGCGCTTTATAAACGAATAGTCTATAGATGAAGTAGACAAATGTACGGAGAATTAGGCATTTATAGATCAACAAAATGAAAATTCCAGGAGGCTTTTCAGGATTCTAATCACCGCATTGCTATATACCACGACGGTCGACCTCGCTGGCTAAGGATAGGAGACGGACAGCATGGCTCGCGAGCTGGCTGCTTGAAGACATTCGGGGAGGAAAAAAAGTTGGATATAGAGACAAGGTCAGAAGCGCTATTTCCTGAAAATGTAAAAGTTGTGGATTAAACGTCGTAGGAAAAAAATCTGATAGTAGTCCGGAAAGATGCTGATAAATCCCCTAAAAACGTCTGACGAGTGCCTGACCAAGCCCGGATCATGTCAGCATCTCATCAGACTCTTGTCAGCATCATGTCAGACTCTCGTCAGACTTTAGTCTGACATTATACTGAGGAGATGCTGACATGATGCTGACGAGATCAGGCTTTGGTCGGGATTTTGTAAGGGATTAATAAGAGACAGGACCCTCCGCGGCCTTACTTTCATTACATTAGTTTGTGCCTGAGGTAAGATGTAAATTAAAGGAAGTGTATCTTTGCTGCTTCATATAAATTGATTTCAATATGCATGATAATGTTCGGGTGCGTTTTGCCCCAAGTCCTACGGGAGGCTTACATCTTGGAGGCGTTCGCACTGTTTTATTTAATTATCTTTTTGCACGTCAGCATCAGGGAAAGTTCATTTTAAGGATAGAAGATACCGACCAGACACGTTATGTGGCTGGTGCTGAAGAATATATTTTAGACTGTCTTAAATGGTGCGGATTTCAACCAGACGAAGGTCCGGTTAACGGTGGGCCCTACGGGCCTTACAGGCAAAGTGAACGCAAGGCCCTGTATCGCCAGTACGCAGAACAGTTGGTTGAAAGCGGAAATGCTTACTATGCCTTTGACACCCCTGCAGATCTTGAGCAGAAACGGAAGGAAATAGCCAACTTTCAATACGGCTATTTTTACCGCGACCAGATGCGGAATTCTCTCACACTGAGCAAAGAGGAGGTAAAGAAACTGATCGATAGCGGCGTGCCGCATGTTATCCGCATCAAGATGCCGGAAGATGAAACGGTATCATTTATCGACATGATCCGTGGTGAAGTAAGCTTTCAAACTTCGCAGTCCGACGATAAGGTGCTGCTGAAGGCCGATGGGATGCCGACCTATCATTTGGCTGTAGTCGTCGACGATTACCTGATGAAAATTACGCATGCTTTCCGTGGAGAGGAATGGCTGCCGTCGGCGCCCGTGCATCTTTTACTTTGGAAATATCTTGGATGGGAAGATGAAATGCCACGCTGGGCGCATCTTCCGCTTATCCTCAAGCCTGATGGCAATGGAAAGCTGAGCAAGAGGGACGGAGCGAGACTAGGGTTTCCGGTATATGCCATGAACTGGACCGATCCTAACACGGGTGAGCTTACACCGGGATTTCGGGAGATGGGCTTCCTTCCCGAATCTTTTATCAATATGCTGGCCATGCTGGGCTGGAATGATGGTACCGACCAGGAGCTGTTCGGCCTCGAAGAATTGATTCAAAAGTTCTCTCTTGATCGTGTGAATAAATCGGGTGCGAAATTTGATTATGAAAAGGCTAAATGGTTCAATACGGAATGGATTAAAAAGATCGACAGCAATGTGCTAAAGGGACTGGTTGCTGAACAGTTGAATAACGCCGGAATAGAGGTTGCTGACACCGCCAAACTTGAAACGGTTATTGAGCTCGTTAAGGACCGTTGCCATTTGCTGCCCGACTTTGTGGCACAGACCTCTTACTTTTTTAAAGCTCCTGAAACCTATGATTTGGCCGCAGTAAAACCTAAGTGGACGGAAGCTAAGGAACAATTTTTCAAAGCTTTTTCAGACTACCTTTTAGCTAACCCTTCACTCACATCCCATGACCTGGAAGAGAACTTTAAAGCCATGGCTCAGGAGAGGGGATTCAAAATTGGAGATGTGATGCTCCCGTACCGGATCATGCTGGTAGGAGGCAAGTTCGGTCCTGCCGTTTTTGATATTACCAAACTGATAGGCGAAGAAGAAGCTGTCGCCAGGATTAATAAAGCGCTGGAAGAAATAGCGAGAGTATAGTTGAAAGTTGAAAGTATAGAGTTGAAAGTCGAATAGTTTACTTTTAACTCTATACTTTCAACTCTAAACTTTTAACTCTCAACTTTTAACTCTCAACTTTTAACTCTATACCATATCTGGATAATATTAGCCCATCTTAAGCATCTCTATAATCTCAGACCGCCCAGGTCTGTAAATAATACATCGGATCATAATTACGATTTACTTACTCCTCATAGTGTTGACAGGGTGTGGCAATTCATAAAAAATTTTCAATTTAGTGTTGCTAAATCGGTTTTTTGCTACATTTGCGTTGCAACAAAGGTCGGACTTAGGTTCTGATCGCGTTCTAACCAATCGTGTCCTGGACATATATATGCTAACAATTCTAATTTTAAATAGGTCATGTGTGTTTTAAATCAAAAGTTATCAGGAGCTTTAAAGGCAATTGCGCTTCTTATTGGGCTGCACGTTCCTGGCCTAGCGACTACTGCCCAGACAAAAAAACCTGCGGATTACGTCAATCCCTTTATCGGAGCCAGTACCAGTGAGGGAGCTGCCGGAATATATCATGGCTTAGGTAAAACATTTCCAGGCGCCACTACGCCTTTTGGAATGGTTCAGGTTAGCCCAAATACGATCACAGGGGGGGATAACGGATCAGGATACAGCTTTGAGCATAAAACCATCGAAGGCTTTGCCCTTACTCAGATGAGCGGAGTGGGCTGGTATGGAGATATGGGAAATTTTCTGGTAATGCCTACTACAGGCTCTTTGCAAACCAGTTCGGGTAAGGAGAATGGCGCTAAAGGGTACCGGTCATTTTATGATAAGGCTAGTGAAAAGGCCTCGGCTGGGTACTATACAGCGTTTCTTACTGACTATAAGATAAAAGCGGAGCTCACCGCCACTCCACATTGCGGAATGATGCGCTTTTCTTTTCCGCGACACAACTCATCAAGAATACAAATAGACCTGGCAAGGCGGGTGGGAGGAACCTCTACTTCCCAATACGTAAAAGTTGTAGACCAGAATACCATCGAAGGGTGGATGAAGTGTACTCCCGAAGGTGGAGGCTGGGGAAATGGCGACGGGAAGGCAGACTATACAGTTTATTTTTGTGCAAAATTTAGTAAACCATTAAAAGATTATGGAGTTTGGAGCGCGGAAATTCCGGATGGCCGAAGCAGAAAACGCGAAGACGTAGAAAGCAAAGCCTATCAGGACCTTGTTGCTAAAGCGAAGATATCAACAGGAGTACCATCTTCTTCGGGCAAGCATTTAGGATTCTTTGCCAATTTTAATACCGAAGAAGGAGAGCAGATCATAATTAAAACGGGAATTTCATACATAAGTATAGAAGGTGCCAGGAATAATCTTTCGGCCGAGATCCCTGACTGGAATTTTACATCTGTTAAGGCCAAAGCAAGAGAGAGCTGGAATGCGGCTCTTGGGAAGATGAAAGTAAATGGAGGGACAGATGACGAAAAAACAACATTTTACACGGCTCTGTATCATACCATGATAGATCCGCGGGTTTTCGAGGATGTGGATGGCAGGTATATGGGCGGTGATGGACGGCCTCATAATTCCGGCAACTTCACAAAACGGACTATATTTAGCGGCTGGGATGTTTTCAGGAGCCAGATGCCCCTGCAAACCATCATTAACCCTTCTTTGGTAAATGACCTGATTAATTCACTGGTGACTCTGGCGGATGAGAAAAAGCTTGATTATCTGGAACGCTGGGAAATGCTGAATTCTTACAGCGGTTGCATGATCGGCAATCCTGCTATTTCGGTGATCGCTGACGCTTACGCGAAAGGTATCAGGAGATACGATGTAAACCATGCTTATCAGCTTTGCAAGAATACAGCTGAGAAGTTTGGGAACGGAAGTCGCGGCTATACATATGAATCTTTCGGTATAGCCAATACTTTAGAATATGCTTATTTTGATTGGTGCGTTTCACGTCTTGCCAGTGCTTTAGGCCGCACGGAAGATGCTGCAAAGTACCAGCTTCGGGGGCAGGCCTATCGCAATATATTTGACCCGCAGGTTGGCTGGTTCCGTCCGAAAGACAAAGACGGAAACTGGGAAGCTTGGCCCGAAGAGGGCAGAATGAAACAATGGTATGGCTGCATTGAAAGTAATCCTTATCAGCAAGGATGGTTTGTGCCTCATGATGTGGCTGGAATGACGGAACTGATGGGTGGGCGGGAGAAAGTACTATCAGATCTGGAACATTTTTTCGAAAAGGTTCCGGAGAATATGATGTGGAATGATTATTACAACCATGCTAATGAGCCGGTTCATCACGTGCCTTTTCTGTTTAACCGGTTGAAGGCACCCTGGCTGACACAGAAATGGACGCGTCAGATTTGCTCCAGAGCTTATAAGAATAAAGTAGAGGGTTTAGTTGGAAATGAAGATGTCGGCCAAATGTCTGCCTGGTATGTACTGGCAGCGATTGGTTTACACCCTGTTTGTCCCGGCGACACCCGATACGAGATCACCAGTCCGTTTTTCGATCAAGCGGAGATAAAAGTTGGGGAGCATTCATCTAAAATCTTCAAAGTAGAGGCAAGGAATAATTCTCCGGAAAATGTATATATACAAAGCGCTACACTCAATGGAAAGCCCTATACGGGAAGCAGTATCGATTATTCAGAAATAGTGAAAGGAGGCAGGCTTGTTTTACAGATGGGTCCTACCCCGAATACGAACTGGGGCGTCTGAAATTAAATGGCTTGTTAAACGGGCTGTATCATTACCATTCTGATCATTACTATATTAAAAAAAAGCCGGGCAAAAAGTGATTGATGTCCGGCTTTTTTGTGAAATCATGAAGGTTATTTGTTGGCCACGAATGATCGTAGAAAAGAGAGAAAAACAGTACTGTATTCTTTCAGTAAATCGATTTTGCATTCATCGTGTTTTAAGAAAAAAATAAACGTATTTCATAGGTAGGATTCTGCTGTATTGCGCTGGGATATTTTTAGATGTTTTAACAAAAACCGCTTGTTTTAGTTGAAAGTGCATCAATATGAGACTTCTGTTTTATAAATCGCATCTTTTTTGACGGATAACTGCATTTTTCATAAAAGTGTCTTATTGGTTTGCTAAATCGGTTTTATTAAATAATTTAGTCCTGAGATTATTACTACAAAAGTCGAGGTTTTGTAATCAATAGCAGCAATTAACGTAAGACTCCGAAGTATTCTCTTTTAAGGTATTAACTAATCAATTTCTCACTAATTATGGACAAAGCATTACCGTTTATCTCTTTGATCCTGTTCTCTGTATTGGTCGGGTCCTGTAAAAAGGAAAACTTTTTAGGGAAAACGAAATCTACAGACCTGGATGAAAACACTGTTTTTGCCGACAGTGCCTATACGATGAACTTTCTGAACGGCATTTATTCGGATATAGGCTTCAGTGTTGCTCCAAACAGATTTAAAATAAAAAACGCGAGCGGGTTTTATCTTAATGGAGGAGGGCTGGACGCAGCTTCCGACGAGGCGGAAGGCGCATTATCGGGCGCGGTGAACACGTACATTCAATTTGCGACAGGGACAGTAAACCCGGCTATTATCACAGATGATGCCTGGCGTATCAGCTATACGAATATTCGCAGGGCTAATATTTTTCTGAAACACCGGCCTCATGCAGACTTATCAGATAAACTAAAAACGCGCACAAAAGCAGAAGCGCGTTTCCTTAGGGCCTGGTATTATTTCATCCTGCTGGAGCACTATGGCGGCGTGCCGCTAATGGGAGATAGTGTGTATAACGCTGCTGATGATATTCCACAAGTGAGGAATACGTTTGCAGAATGCGTAAATTATATAGTAAGTGAGTGTGATATTGCCGCTGCAGATCTGGATTCGGTACAGGTAGCTGAGAACTATGGAAGGGTAAATAAAACCGCCTGCAAAAGTTTGAAATCGCGGCTTTTGCTGTATGCTGCAAGTCCCTTATTTAATGGCGGACAAATAGCGGAGTCCCCCGAGCTGCGCGCGATAACGGGATACCCTTCAGCCGATGCAAACCGCTGGAAGCTGGCAGAGGACGCTGCTCTGGAAGTAATGAAAATGGGTTATTACGGTCTTCTGGTTGATAACACCACGGAGCCGGGTTATGGTTTTTACCAGGTGTTTACACTGAGAAAGAGTCCTGAACTCATTTTTGCAAGAATGCAGGGGCCCAACCGTGAGCTGGAAGGTTTATGGCAGCCTCCCACACGTGGCGTTAGTAATCCTGCAGCTTACCCATACCAGGATCTTGCCGAAGCCTTTGGAATGGCTAACGGTCGTTCAATAACAGACCCCACATCGGGATATGATGCTTCGCATCCTTACAACAACCGTGATCCCAGGTTTAATAATACCTTTATTCACGACCAGACCCTGGTTATTCGCCGGCCGGAGCTCACTAAGTTTCCGGTGAATATCCACATCGATGCTACTGATCCAAGCAGGGTTAGCTCCGGCCAGGATGCCATTTATAAAGGCACGCCGACGGGGTTGTATACAAATAAAATGTTAAACCGGGATGTTGTTTCCGACTGGTTTAATACCAATACGAACCGCTGTTTTCCTTTGATCAGGTATGCCGAGATCTTGTTGAATTTTGCTGAGGCGAGGAATGAAAGGCTTGCCGCTCCCGATGCTGAGGTTTACTCAGCTGTAGAGGAGATTCGAAAAAGGGCAGGGCTCAATCCTTATACTTTGCCAACCGGATTAAGTAAAGCCGGTATGCGCACAGTCATTCAGAATGAAAGAAGGTTGGAGCTGGCTTTCGAAGGCCACCGGTTTTTTGATGTGCGGAGATGGAAAATTGCAGAGACTACGGAAAACCAGCAAATGCACGGGACCGAACCTACTAAGACGGCAACAGGTACGACCTACCGTACTATCAATGTTCGCAAGCACACTTTCGATAAACGAATGTATTTATGGCCGATTCCGCTATCTGAAGTTTCTAAGTCAACACAACTTCTTCAGAACCCGGGATACTAATACAATCTAATAGAACCAACGAAACAATGAAATCATCATGTGTCCACAAACTTTTACCTGTGCGAATAGAAGTTGTTCAATGTGATAAACTCATTGCTATAAATAAAAGATTATTCTAATGAAAAAGTACAGAATTATTTTGAAGGTATGCCTGGCGTTGTCGGTACTAAGTTCGGGGTTAGCGGGCTGCAGTAAGGAAATGACCGGTTTAACGATGGAACCGATGAAAGATATAGCCGGTACATGGAAGGTGGTACAGGTAACACGAAATGAGGAAGATTTATCTCAGAGATTAGATTTAAGTGCATTCCGGTTTATTTTGAAGCAGGATTACTCCTATTCCTTTGTCGATAAGTTTCCTTTTGTGGTTAACAAGGCGGGCACGTTTAGTTTAGACGACCCTCAGTATCCCTTTTATCTGCTGCTTAAACCGACGGGCGGAGTCACTGAAAGTAAGGTATCACTACAATTGCCTGTAAAAAAGGGAAAAACACAGCTCAGTATGACGCTAAGTCCCGGCTGTTCGACCAACAAATACAGGTACGTTTTTGAGAAAGTTCAAGATTAAGAAACGACAAATGAAGAAGTTACTTAAAAATATAAAGCTTGTTTTAATCATTGCAGGCTCGTTCCTGGTGATATTCCTTGCAAATTGCGGATTAACCTCACTGACGGTAGAGGCTCCCTCCGAAGCGAATGCAAATCAGGTAGCCGTCTTTACATTGAATTGCGGAACTGAACCACGCATTGTAAATACAGATCCCCCTTATACCACCAAACTCATCGTAGGGTTTATGGTGCCAAAAAGCTGGAACGCAGCCCAGAATACTACGGTCGAACTTATCAGCTCGGAAAAAGGAAATAGCACCCTGGTGTTGATTCCCAGCGCTGAAAAAGAGGTGGTTTCGGGGCTTTCGTGGCCGGATGCTGCCAAGAAGAGATTTGGGATTGGACCAAACCTGCTGGACGACTTTGAATGGCTTGTTTACAGAAGTGTACCTACCTATACATTTAATAATAACGAGGACATCAAGTTTAAAGTAAAGATATCTTCGAAAGTTGGTTCTGAAAACAGCCTCTGCAGGCTTGGGTTTTTCGTTCTCTCCTCTAAAGAGAACCTTAGGCCTGAGGATACTGACTATACAAAATATGCATTCTCCAACGATTTTTCAGTTGTAAACGGGTCTGGTGATTTTGTGGATTATGTTAATCCTCAACTGGCGAAAGTTGAACCGGTAAAAAGCCTCGATAATGACTTTATCTCTCTGACCTTCGATGCCGGGATATTGGAAACAGGGTTGTCAAATACGGATGACATTTATCTGGAAGCACGGGGGATTACGGAGAGCGGGCAGCAAATTTCAGTGAGCACCAAGGTGGATAAAACCAGGTTAAAGCCATTAGGGGGTAAAAAATACAGGATAGATATATGGCCCAGAGGGCTGCTGAATGTGCCGGACAATGAAAAGCTCGCACGCCTGGAGTATTATTTTACAGATCAGACGGGCAGCGCCAAAGTAGGATATGGCAATACCGCCGATCCCTTTAAGTATACTTTTAAATGTCCATAGTGTATAGATCTATTCATTATAACAGTAAAATAAATTTAAAAATCTTAATACTGATAAAATGCTGAATCGCTACTTAAAAAAGTGCATATGTGGGATGCTATTGCTGTTTTGTAATATATATATTACAGAAGCACAGTCTGTTCCCTCCAGGTTATCCGATCAGGGCCTGCGCGCAAAGCATGTAATAAAGGGTACGGTGCTGGATGAGTTCGGTAAGCCTCTGGTTAATGCCAGTATAACACTTCCCGGAGGTAAAACAGCAGTAGTTACCGATAATTCAGGTTCGTTCCAGATAGATGTTCAAGGTGAAGATGAGACGATCATAGTGGAGCATCCCGATTATACTACCAGGAAAATAAAATTCAAACAGGATGCACAGGTGCTGGTGAGAATGGATGAGAGCTATTTGAAAAGTCATGAAAACGTTCAGATATTATATAATACCCGAAACACAAAGGAAATTCTCGGAGCAGTGACTTCGATATACAACAAACAACTAACGAGCACACCCACTCCACTTTATCTGAATGCTCTTACCGGGCGTCTGGCAGGGTTTTACACTCAGGAAGTGAGCGGGTTCAGGACTGCACGAACAACCTCTATCACTGTAAATGATCTTGCCGGAACGCTCCCGAATGAAGCCACAAGGTACACTTCAGGCATAAGCGATAATTCTGAGATAAGTTTTAATCTGAGAGGGCAGGCTCCCGTCACGATTATAGACGGTATACAGCGCGACATCTATTCGATAGATCCGGAACAGATAGAATCGGTTACGGTTCTTAAGGATGCCCTTTCTACTTTGTTGTTAGGGCAGAAGAGTTCAAGAGGTGTCTTGCAGGTTGTTACTAAAACGGGTGTTGCCGGGCCGCCGAGGATATCTTTCACTGCACAGAGCGGCTTTCAAAGCGCTCTTAAAACTCCCAGGCCGCTTAGCGCTCATGAATATGCTTACCTGTATAACGAAGCGTTATTGAACAGTAACTTGCCTGCGGCTTATTCGGCCGAGGACTTTCAAGCATACCGGGACGGATCATCGCCTTATATCTACCCGGATGTTAATTGGTATAACACGATTTTGAAGGATAATAATCCTATCAGCAAGTACAGCCTGAATGTAAACGGCGGCTTGAAAAACGCGCGGTATTCTCTTGCTCTTAGTTATATGAACCAACAGGGCATGTTTAAATCCTCCGATGAGTTTGATTATAAAACCAATCTGGAGCAGGACCGCTATCTCATTAATTCTAACATCGATGTAGATGTCTCCAAAAGTTTCACTATAGGACTTCAGATTTTCGGCCGCATTCAGGAAGGAAGACAGCCGGGGGCAGGAGTAAACGAAATCCTGAAAAGGCTCTACAGTACCCCCAACAATGCCTATCCGGTTATTAATGGAAAAGGTTATGGCGGTACTTCCGACTATATAACAAATCTTTACCAGCAGACAACGGGGTCGGGTTATCTCCTGGATAATAACCGCGACCTGATGGCTAACCTCGATTTGAATTACAAGTTCGACAAGTGGCTCCCGGGATTATATGCAAAGGCGAAGGTTAATTTCTCTTCTTTGTCTTCAACATTGGTAAACAGGGCCTTCTCCCGGGAAGTGTTTGATGCTTATCTGGATGCTAAAGGGACGATTCAGTATAACCGGTTCGGTTCCATTTCGGACCCTCCAAATACGATGAATGCTACCTCTACAGCACAGCTGTTTTACGTGCAGGGGGCCTTAGGCTACAATTTCAGTAAGGAGGGGCATTCCGGAGGAGCCATGCTGTTCGTGGATCAGCAATCTTCAACGTACCAGTATGATCTGCCCGGAAAATACACCAACATAGCTGCAACCGCTAATTACAACTATAATAATAAATACTTCGCGGAGGCGGCAGTTAATTATGCGGGCTTCGACCGTTTCGAGCCTGGGAACCGGTTTGGGTTATTTTATGCAGCAGGATTAGGCTGGGATGTTGCGCAGGAAGACTTCTTTAAAGACAACGTCAGCTGGATCGAGCAGTTCAAGCTTAGAGGAACTTACGGTAAAACAGGAAACAGCAATGAAAATAGCCTTGGTTATTTCTCATGGCGCGGAGCTTTCGGGCAGGATGGCACAAATAGTTATCCAACGTCAACGAGTTATTCGCCGATATATGGATTAGTGGAAAGGAACATGGCGAATGTGAATGCTACCTGGGAAAAAGGACACAAGCTAAACATTGGTCTGGATATTCAGGTATTGAAGAACTTTACACTGAATGCCGACTACTTCCGCGATACCTACTACGATTTGTTGCAGCAGAGAGGTTCTACCACCGAAATCATCGGGATGTCTTATCCAAATGAAAATGTGGGAAAAAACCTTTACACTGGTCAGGAATTAACCCTTACCTACAGGAATTCCATTAATAAATTTAACTATTTCATCACGGCCAATGCTTCGCGTTTGCGTACGGAGGTGTTGTATATGGACGAATTGCAGCAGCGCTATCCATGGAACTGGAGGACCGGAATGCCTGTGGGGCAAACATTTGGTTATCGTGCCGATGGCCTTATTCAAACGCAGGAAGAAGCCGACAGAGCGCCTTTGCTTGCCGGAACAGTTGTCTATCCTGGTGATGTGAAATTAGTTGACCTGAACAGCGACGGCGTGATTGATCAGTTTGATCAGACAGCGCTCGGAAATACGAAACCTCAGATAAATTACGGAGCTACACTCGGTTTCAGTATAGCCGGGTTCGACTTCAGTGTATTACTTCAGGGTGTAAAGAACAGGACTTATCAGCAAACGGATTACTCTTTCGGGAATGGAGGGAAAGATCAGGGGTATGACTATATGCTGGGCAGATGGACTCCGGCTACGGCTGCAACCGCTACTTATCCGAGACTGACGGTAGGCTTCAATGCTAATAACACGCCTTACTTAAACAACTCGAGCTTCTGGACACATTCTGGAGAGTATTTCAGGATCAGGAATATTGATGTTGGTTATACCTTACCGTACAGTATTACCAGGAAGTTAAGGGTTTCGGGATTAAGGCTCTTCGCCAACGCTCAGAATTTATTTACTGAGACCGCCTACGAGCGCCTCGATCCGGAGGTGTACAGCAATGCCGCTTACCCGATCCAAAGAACAATAAACGCTGGTGTTAATATTAAACTTTAAGTGTTCCTAAAAAATAATCAAATGAAAAATTCACGTGATCTTACTTCCGGGAGAATGATAGCTAACGATTATACGAACACTTCAGGTGCATCAAAAAAGCTATTTATTCTAATGAAGAAGTACTATAAAGTATTGTTTCTGGCGGGGTTGACGTCTTTGTACGCCTCCTGTAAAAGGGACCTCGAAACTGTGCCGATTGAACAGCAGACTTTAGATGTTATATTCGACTCGAGAGACTCTGCAGGAGCAAATGCGAACCGCTTTTTATACGATTCTTATTTGCATCTTCCAAGCATTCATAACAGGGTGGGAGGTGATTTCCTCGATGCCGGCGCTGATGACGCAATTTCGTCAAATACCAGCAATACTTCTGTCTTTCAATTAGCAACAGGGGCCTATACCGCCAATGGCTATCCTGATAATCAGTGGTCTAATTTTTATACCGGTATCAGGCAAACTAATATTTTTATTTCCAATATCGACCGCGTTCCCCTGAAAGGGAAACTAAGTAATGGAACGCCCTTTAACCGGGTTTGGAAGGCCGAATCTAAATTCCTTAGGGCGCTGTATTATTTCGAATTATTGAAACGGTACGGAGGAGTGCCTTTATTGGGCGACAGAGTTCTTTCGCTGGCCGATGACGTTAATATTCCGAGAGGCTCTTTTAGTGACTGTGTGGAGTTCATCGTCAGCGAGTGCGATGTGATTAAGGACAGTTTAAGGACCAATCCAATCGACGCTAATAATATAGAGAGGCCAACTAAGGCGGCAGCGATCGCATTAAAAGCCCGGGTATTACTTTATGCAGCGAGTCCTCTTTATAACGGCGGGAACATAGAGGCGGGCAATCAGTATACAGGTTATGCATCTTATGATGCGGGCCGCTGGCAAAGAGCAGCGAACGCAGCCCGCGAGCTGATTGACCAGAACGTTTTAAGTCTCGATCCGTCCTTCCAGAACGTCTTTCTCAATCAGATGAGTCCTGAAAGGATTTTTGCCCGGCAGGGAGGGAACAACCAGTCTGTCGAGAACAATAATGGTCCCATTGGTTACACTTCATCGATCAACAATGGAAGAACCAGTCCAACTCAGGAATTAGTGAATGCCTTCGGAATGGCTAATGGCAAATCCATAACAGAGACGGGTTCAGGATATAACGCGAATTCGCCTTACGAAAACAGGGATCCAAGGTTTTATGCAACGATCCTGTATAACGGAGCGCCATGGTTAGGGCGTCCTGTGCAGACTCACGAAGGCGGTGCCGACAAACCCGGTGGTACGCGGCAGCAAACCCGCACTTCCTATTACGCCAGGAAGTTCATGGCTGATTATACCGGTTCAGCTCAGTACAGTAATATCCCTCATGATCATATCCTGTTTCGCTACGCCGAGGTGCTTCTGAATTTTGCGGAAGCAAGGAATGAGTATTTGGGTGCTCCCGATGCCGATGTATACAGCGCTGTTGAGCTAATCAGACGGAGGGCCGGTTTAAATCCTTACACTATTCCTCAAGGCTTAAGTAAAGAGCAGATGAGAGCGCTTATCAGGAATGAAAGGAGGGTAGAGTTAGCATTTGAAGAGCATCGTTATTATGATGTGCGCAGGTGGAAGATCGCAGAAACAGAGTTTAATAAAGAGCTGCACGGGAAGCTGATCTATAAGCTTGGTTCGGGAGCCTTTAGTTACCAGGATACCCCGGTGCTGCAAATGAAGTTTAAGGCGCCGCAAATGTATTTTGCTCCGATCCCATATTCAGAAGTAGTTAAAAATAAAAACATGGTGCAAAACCCGGGATGGTAGAATTTTTAACATGTCCGATTTAAATCTAATTCTCAGATGAAAAAATATTTATATGCGATTCTGCTCATTTTTTTGATGAGCCCGATTATATCCTTCGCCCAAACCAGGGTTTCGGGGATAGTTAAAGATGCCAGCGGGCCCCTGCCGGGCGTGAGCATTAAAGAAAAAGGCGTTGAACGAAGCGGTACGAGCACCGATGTAAACGGAAAGTTCACCATGGTATTAAGGGGACAGGCTAATGTGCTTGTATTCTCGAGCATAGGATTTCAAAGCCAGGAGCTGAAGGTTCAAGACGGGCAAAAGCTGGAAGTAATCTTACAGGCGAGTAACCGCAGTTTGGATGAGGTAGTGGTAGTGGGCTTTGGGAAGGCAAAGAGGATTACGACTACAGGTTCTGTAAGTGCAATCAAAGGTGCGGAGATAAGGGAAGTACCCACTTCAAGCGTTCAAAACGCGCTGCAGGGCAAGCTTCCGGGTTTTATAGCCCAGCAACGTTCAGGGCAGCCGGGGCGCGATGCGTCTGATTTTTTTATCCGGGGTGTAAGTTCTTTAAACAAGGATGGCAATCAGCCTTTGATCATAGTGGATGACATTGAGTATTCTTATGAACAGCTTTCTCAGATCAATGTAAACGAAATAGAAAGCATTTCGATATTAAAAGATGCCTCTACTACCGCCATTTACGGGATCAAAGGGGCAAATGGAGTTCTGATCGTTACAACGCGCAGAGGTAGTGCCGGAGCGCCAAAAATTAATGTGAGAGTAGAGACGGGTTTGCAGGCTCCTGTTAAGAAGCCTACGTTTTTAAATAGTTACGAATCAGCTTTGCTGGTTAATGAAGCGCTGACGAACGATGGCCAATCGCCCCAGTTCAGTGACGAAGATCTGGAGCATTTCAGAAAGGGCGACGACCCATACGGACACCCGGACGTAAATTGGTATAAGGAAATATTTAAGCCCATCTCTTTGCAGTATAACGGTAATATTGATATATCAGGAGGGGCAGAGGCTGTTAAATATTTTATTTCAGGAGGAGCATTTACACAGAATGGAAATGTGAGGACGTTTCAGGACGCAGAAAATCAGGTCAACCCGAATTATTATTACCGGAGGTTCAATTTCAGGTCGAACCTTGACGTACAAGCTTCCAAGACCCTGAACCTGCGTTTTGACCTTAGCGGAAGGTTTAACAGGGTCAATGCTCCATACGCAGGCAATATTGTTGGGGAAGTATATGATTTTTCACGTATCCACCCTTATTCGGCGCCTTTCTTAAACCCCAATGGAAGTTATGCCTATGCCAGTGACACAAAAGGGCTTCTTCCAACGATTAATGCCCGGCTAGCAACACAGGGTTACAAACTTGAGAGAAGAAATGATCTGAATGTGCTTTTTGGCGGCACACAGAAACTGGATGCCCTGACTAAAGGATTGTCGTTTATAGGAAGGGTTGCTTATGCGAGTGTTGAGTCGAATGCTCGTCTGCAAAGAAGAGAAAACCCTCCATCTTATCTATATGATCCCGATAGTGATACGTATACACTGAACGGTCCGACCTATACTTCAGGGAACTACCTTTTGAGTGCCGAACAGGGCTTGTTTAATCATCGTGTAAATATTCAGGCATATTTTAATTACGATCGCAGCTTCGGATCGCATAATGTGCATGGGATGCTGTTATATAACAGGGAGTCGTATAAGGAAAAGAACTTATTTGTCAACGCCAACAACTGGATACCCCAGAATTTTCAGGGTACAACCTTCAAAGCGATTTACGACTATAAGGAGAAGTATATAGTCGATTTCAGTGCGGCCTACAATGGGTCGGATCGTTTCAAAGCGAATAACCGCTTCGGATTATTCCCTGCTGTATCACTAGGATACAGTATCTCGAAAGAGAATTTCTTCAGAAAAGAAGCGCTCGAATTTGTTGACCTCCTGAAAGTCAGGGCCTCGTACGGTGTGGTAGGATCGGATAAGGTTGAGGGTAACCGCTACCTGTATGACCAGGTTTATTTACCTCAGCCCGGTGTCTCTTTTGGGGAGACTAATAATCCTGAAAATTCAATTATTGAAGGTCCGCTGGGTAATCCTGACGTTGCCTGGGAGAAGCAGAAGGAGTTTGATCTTGGGGTCGACGCCAACTTATTTGGAAGCAAGTTGAATGTTACCGTCGACTACTTCAATAATATGCGGTACAGGCAATTAATTAAGCCCACTTCCCTTCCTTTAAATATCGGGGTAGAGGCTTCGCCCAAGAACATTGCCAGGGTTCGTAACAAAGGATTTGACGGAGAACTGGGCTATCGCAGTAATGCAGGTAACTTTAGTTATAACGTTTCTGCGGTATTCTCTTACTTCAAGAACAAAATATTGTTCAAGGATGAGCCATCTCCGGCTTACCCCTGGCTCAGGGAGACCGGCCATTCTATAAATCAGCCTTTCGGGTATACATTTATCGGTTTTGACGACAAAGGAAATCTGAAGTATAAAGATTTTAACGAGGATGGCGTAATTGACGAGAGCGATAAGACTGCAATAGGAAAACCTAATTTACCGAGTACATCGTATGGTCTAACTCTTGGGGGCAGGTACAAAGGCTTTAGCATAAACGTACTTTTCCAGGGCACGGCAGGTTACAGTTTCGTAGTAAAAGGAACCGGAATTGAGCCTTTTCAAAGTCAGTTTCAGCCGATTCACCAGCAGAGGTGGACGCCCGAAAACAGCCAGAATGCTCAGTTCCCCCGGCTGACGACAAATCCTACATCGATAAACAGTCCGGCGGCTTACTTGTCTGATTTTTGGCTGATAGATGCCAAATACTTAAGGTTGAAAACTCTGGAGCTTGGTTATCAGATCCCGAATAAAGCGCTGCCTTTAGGAATAAGCAATGCCAGGATTTATCTCAGTGGATACAATCTGCTTACCTGGACTAATTATTCAAAATATCAGCAGGATCCGGAGGTCGAGTCGAATACAGCCGGAGACACCTACCTGAATCAACGTGTAATTAACTTAGGTTTTCAGGTAGGCTTATAATAGCGTTGGTCATTAATTAAAGTGTAATATGAAAAAAATTGTATTTCTGTTAATATCATGTCTGTTCCTTACCTGGGCTTGTAACGACGAGTATGTCATGCCGCCGCATCCGGGCAGGATGATCAAGCAATTCAGACTGGAACAGGGGCAAATAGGCGAGGCCGTTATTTCAAGAACGGCTGGAAAAAACAGAGTGGTGGTAACCGTTGGAAAAACAGTGAATCTGAAAGCAGTGACTCCACTCATAACTATTTCCGACAAGGCAACGATCTCTCCGAGATCGGGGGAGGTAGTGGATGTTTCGGCCACAAAGACTATTGAGTATACGGTTACAGCCGAAAGCGGACAGATGGAAATCTGGGAAGTAGTGTTCGTTGTGTTTGATCCGGCAGCAGTGGACTATGCCTCTTATACAATTAAAAATGTGGCTGCTGCAAAATTTCTCCAGGTAGCCGGGAATATTAAATTCACGGAGAAATATAGAAATAATCAGAAGATAGATTTGTTTCCCGCTGGCTCGGAAGGGGTGGCTGATATCTGGCAGAAATGGAAGCTCATTTATAAGCTGACCGAGAATAACATCAGATACTATGAGATGATGAACCTGCATAGTGGAAAGCTGCTAACTTCTCCCGGGACTGCCGGGGGCGCTGAGCTGTTACAACTTTCAGAGAAGGCTGTACTGGGAGGCGACCAGTTATGGGAGATCAGGGAAAAATCAGCTCAGGGTGCATATTCCTTTATCAACAAAGGGAATGGAATGGCTATTTCGTACATTGCATCTGTGGGTAGCAACCCGAGAGTGATACAGGAAACTGTTAGTACAGACACCAAGCAGCAATGGAATTTAAGTCCGATTGCGGAGGAATCTTACCGGGATGATAAAGCTGTTACGTTTTTCGAACGGAATTCGCCGAGCCAGGGGTCGGTAGCTTTTGACCAGGGAACCAGTATTCCTTTAAGTGATGGAAGAGTTTTATGGATCACTCAGGACGCATGGGATGGCGTTTCGCTTAGAGATGGAAACGTGTTCGATTGTAATCATTTCTTTAGTTACAACAACTCTGTAATGATTCAGCCCTCAAAAACTGATTGGGATCCTGCACATACCCCGAACATGACCATCGCTAACAGTGCTCATAATCGTCCTAAGCAGGTGTTCAACAATCAGCCGGGAACAACCTGGTCATGGCCGGGACTAGGCGTACAGATCGGCAATGATGTATGGGTGCAATGCGGTGAAGGCAGAGACTTAAATGCTACCAATCAATCCTTGTATAAGCTTAACGAAGTAGCAGGAAATCAATGGAGCGCCGTGCGTTTCGCTCCTGAAGGTATGAGCAACCAGGTTGCTGTCAGT
Source organism: Arcticibacter tournemirensis (assembly GCF_006716645.1). NCBI lineage: Bacteria > Pseudomonadati > Bacteroidota > Sphingobacteriia > Sphingobacteriales > Sphingobacteriaceae > Arcticibacter > Arcticibacter tournemirensis. Next base: position 382,833 of record NZ_VFPL01000001.1, read on the forward strand.
TACTCTACCGGAATGGTTAAAAGCAATGACGGTTATGTTTATTCTTTTGGTTCCAGCGGTACAGGAATAACCACTACGAACGTCTTTGTGGCAAGGTTCCCGCAGAGTGATCCGATGAAATGGACCTTTTGGGATGGATCAAAGTGGGCTGACAGACCCACAAACGCTACGGAAGCACGCGTGAGCGCCGGAATGGCTAATGTGAGTGTTGCTTACTGGAAAGGAAAATACGTAATGATGAACATGACCCAGGGTTTCTTCTGCGACAATTCAGTCCGCGAGATCTATATGTCTTATTCAGATAGTCCAACTGGTCCGTTTACTACCCCTAAAAAAGTGTATGACATCGTTGAGTATTTCAAAGGTAGTTATGCGAGGTATTATACTCCTTCCATTCACCCTGAGTTTGATAACGGTCGCAATGAATTGCTGCTTACGTACTGTCTGAATGTCACGGGTTGTGATTTAAGCTGGTGCGAGAATGGAGGCATGGACCCTTATTACTACAGGGTTAAAGGATTACGCGTACCCGCCTCTATGATCTTTCCTCAATAGTTCACCGAAATGATGATTGTTAAGAAATAAGAATATCAAAAGAATTATGAAACTTCATTTTTTGTTGCCGGGTATTGCCTGCCTGTTTTTCCAGCTATCCTTTGCTCAGCCAAAGCCCGAACCGTTTAAATCAGGAGATAGGGTTGTTATTGCCGGAAACAGTATTACGGAAGCCGGTTTATATGGGAGTAATATTTGGTTGTATTATATGACCCATTTTCCCGACAGAAAAATACAAGTGTTAAATGGCGGCGTGGGCGGAGACGTTGCAGAACAGATTTACAAACGGCTTGAGGGTGATATTCTTACCCTAAAACCTACAGTATTGGCTGTAACGTTTGGTATGAACGACAGTAAATACTTCGAGTATAACTCGCCAAATCCGGATGTGAATAGTTTTGTAAAGGCTTCTCACGACAGTTATCTCAAGATAGAAAAAAAGCTGCAGGAACTTAAGGGTGTGAAAAAGATCATCATGGCCTCTTCTCCTTACGACGAAAATGTTCAGTTGCCAAATAATAACGCTTTTAAGGGAAAGTGGAAGACGATGGAGAAGATCATCGAGTTTCAGAAAAAGTCGGCAGTTGATAACCAGTGGGGGTACGTTGACTTCTTTTACCCGATGACTGAGATCAACTTACGCGAGCAGAAGAAGAATCCTGCCTATACCGCTTGTGGAAACGATCGTATCCACCCGAGCAGTGCAGGACATCTGATAATGGCATATATTTTTCTCAAAAGTCAGGGATTAACGAATTCCTATATTGCAGATGTTAATGTGGACTATAACAAAGGAAAGGTCATTCACTCAGTCAACGCAAAAAGCAGTGGTGTTATAAAAACGAAGAATGGGATCCGCTTTGATTATTTAGCCAATTCACTGCCTTTTCCGATAGATACTCTTCCCAGGGTGTGGATGAATCCGGAAGTACAAAGCGAAGCTTTGAAGATAATTCCTTTCAATCAGGAACTTAATAATGAGAGATTGGTGGTAGGCGGTCTCCCGGCAGGCAAGTATTCTTTAAAAATAGATCATGCTCAGATAGCCACTTTTTCTGCGGAAGAACTTGCGGCCGGTGTAAACCTGGCCGTGTTAAAAAACACTCCTCAGTATCAACAATCGCTGCAAGTACTTAAGCTGAGCAATGAAAGACGGGAAGTCGAATCGAAATTCAGGAACTATTTCTGGGTTAACTACAACTTCCTGGCGGATAAGAACATGCTGTTCGATCATTCTGACGCTGCAAGAGATACCATTGAAAAACATTCTCCTGAAAACGGCTGGTTGAATGGAAAGAAAGGTGACTGGGAAGCAGTGCGTAGTTCAGGGAAGGTACTCGAGAGCAAAATGGATGCTCTGGTAGATGAAATTTACCGGGTTAACAAACCAAAGAAGCATACTGTTGAAGTTGTAGCGGTTTCTTCCATATAGCCCTTTATTGTAAATCAGAAAGAGACGGTATATGAAGAAACTCCTTCTTCTGTTTTTAATTATTCAGCTTGATAGCAAGGCGCAGGAGAATCCTGTAAATTATGTGAATACCTTACAGGGCACTAATTCAGATTATAATCTAAGTGCCGGGAATACTTATCCGACAATCGCTTTGCCTTTTGGTATGCACACATGGAGTGCCCAGACTGGCAAAAATGATGATGGGTGGAAGTACTCCTATAAACACAAAACGATCCGAGGTTTTCAGCAGGCGCATGCCTGCAGTCCCTGGGTGGGAGATTATGCGGTATTCTCTTTGATGCCGGTTAAAGGTAAACTGAAAGTAGCAGAGGAAGAGCGGGCAAGTTCTTTTAGTCATGCTAACGAGGTTGCAAAGCCGCATTACTACAAAGTTACTTTCGACAATAAGATAAGTACCGAGATCTCTCCTACAGAAAGAGGGGCTCATTTACGGTTCAGTTTTCCCGGCCGGGAAAAGGCGTACGTCATACTGGACGGCTATACCAAAGAAAGTCAGATCACCATCCTGCCCGGAGAGCGAAAGATTGTGGGCTGGGTGAATAATGGTCGTTTTATTCCCGAAAATTTTAAAAGCTTTTTTGTCATTGAATTTGATAAGCCCTTTAAAAGCTACGGAACCTGGGATAATGTAAGTAACAAGACTGAGGCCAACAAGCCATCCGCTGCTGGCAAGGGTGCTGGAGCCTACCTCGAATTTGCGGCGGGAGCCACAGTGCAGGCAAAAGTTGCATCTTCATACATCGACAGTGCGCAGGCCGGGCTCACCTTAAAAAACGAGCTTGGCAGGTTTAAGCAACTGGAGCAAACCAGGGAGGCCGCTGCTCGTATCTGGAATCGCTTATTAGGGCGGGTTCAGGTAGAAGGAGGAAGCGAAGAGGATATGAAGACTTTTTACTCCTGCCTGTTCAGGGCGAATCTTTTCTCCAGAATGTTTTTTGAATATGATAAGAATGGGAAGCCGTATTACTATAGCCCGTACGACGGAAAAGTGCATTCGGGATATATGTATACAGACAATGGGTTCTGGGATACGTTCCGCGCGCAGTTCCCTCTGAATAATATCCTCCATCCTACTTATCAGGGCAGGTATATGCAAGCTTTGCTGGACGCTCAAAAACAATGCGGCTGGCTTCCTGCCTGGTCATTTCCCGGCGAGACGGGAGGGATGCTTGGCAACCATGCTATTTCTCTTCTTACGGATGCCTGGGTAAAGGGAATCCGTTCTTTCGATCCGGGGCAGGCTCTGGATGCATATTTCCATGAGGCAACGAACAAAGGCCCCTGGGGCGGAGCCAATGGCAGACAGGGCTGGAAAGATTACTATCAGTTAGGATTTGTGGCTTACCCCGGTTCGGAAGGAGCACTCTCGCAGACGCTTGAGTATGCCTATGACGACTTCTGCGGATATTCTCTGGCTAAATTAACGGGGCACAAATTTTATGAAGACCGGATGGGAAAACAAATGTATAACTATCGGAATGTTTATGATCCTTCCACCCGTTTTATGCGGGCTAGAAAAGCCAACGGCGACTGGCTGGAGAACTTCGATCCTTATACCTGGGGTGGTCCTTACACCGAAGGGAACGCCTGGCATTGGCATTGGTCTGTTTTCCACGACATACAAGGATTGATCAATTTGATGGGAGGCAATGAAAATTTTACAGCTAAGTTGGATTCTGTTTTTTCTGCAGGCAGTAAAGTAAATGTTGGAGCCTATGGAACTATGATTCATGAGATGACCGAGATGGTGAATGCCAATATGGGGCAATATGCGCACGGGAATCAGCCCATCCAGCATATGATATACCTGTATAACTATGCGGGGCAGCCCTGGAAGTCGCAGTACTATGCCAGGCTGGTGATGGAAAAACTCTATAATGCCACAGAAAACGGTTATCCGGGAGACGAGGATCAGGGGCAGATGTCATCCTGGTACGTATTGAGTGCCTTGGGCTTCTATAGCGTTTGCCCTGGTACCGATCAATACGCGCTTGGGAGTCCTCTTTTCAGGAAGGCAACTATTACGATGGAAAACGGAAAGAAGTTTGTGATCAATGCTTCGGGGAATTCAGCTACCAATGTCTATATCAAAAGTGCAACATTAAACGGTAAGGCCTATACAAAAAACTATTTTACTCATTCGGATATCGTAGATGGAGGGGTGCTAAACTTGCAGATGGTGGCATACCCGGAAAAGAACAGGGGAATTTCACGGGAAGATCTTCCTTTTTCACTTTCTGCGCCCGAAATGCCGGATACATTGAAATAAAGGAGGGATGTTTGTATCCCGGTTAGGAATTTAAAGCAATATGAAAAGGGTATTCAAATTTTTTACATTATTTATTCTGCTTACAGGGCAAGTCACGTTTAGTCAGTCTTCCTGGAAGGCGCAATGGATAGCAGCACAAAATATTACCGGACACGAGTACGGCGTTTACTATTTCCGAAAGGCAGTGGACCTGGCTGCCAGGCCATCCTCTTTTATTGTGCATGTATCGGCAGACAATCGTTATAAATTGTACGTTAATGGAAAATTAGTTTCACTTGGTCCTGCACGGGGAGATTCCTACTCGTGGAACTATGAAACGGTTGACCTGGCTTCTTATCTAACTGCCGGGAAGAATACCGTAGCTGCACTTGTATACAATGAAGCTGAGTACAGGCCTGAAGCGCAAATTAGCTTTCGCACCGGCTTTATCCTTCAGGGAAACTCATTGGCTGAAGAGATACTTAACACTGATAATACCTGGAAATGTATTCGCGATAATGGTCGTAAACCCGTACCGGGCTACTTTTTTGCGGCGAGCAAGGGTGAAATGGTTGATATGAAGCAAACGGTTAAAGGCGACTGGACAGTCAGCAGTTATGATGATACTGCATGGCCTGCTGCTGGAAAGGTATCCGATGGAAGTCTTAAAGGACGGGCCTGGGGAACCGAATGGGCCCTGGTGCCGTCATCTTTACTCCCCCGGGAAATGTCGTATCAGCGCATTCTGAAACTCAGAGCTGCTACGGCGGTAAAAGTACCATCCACTTTTCCTGCTAAAAAGACGTCATTTGTAGTTCCAGCCAATACCGTAGCTACTTTATTGCTTGATCAAACTTATGAGACAAATGCCTACATAACCCTTAACTTCAGCGGAGGAAAAGATGCCGGCATTTCGATTGGTTATGCTGAATCATTGTACGACAAAGGCAGCAATGGCCGGCGAAAAAGTAATCGTAACGAAGTAGAGGGTAAAGAGTTTATCGGGCGGATTGATAGTTTGATTTCAGACGGTACAACCGAACAATCCTTTACTACGCTGAACTTTCGTACTTATCGTTATATCCGTCTGATTATAAATACCGGGGACGAGCCTTTGGAAATTGAGGATCTTTATGGAACATTTACCGCCTATCCCTTTAAGCAGACTGCTGCTTTTAATACTTCGAATTCTGAAATCAAACAGATTCTCGATATCGGCTGGCGCACCGCAAGGCTGAATGCCTGGGAAACCTATACCGACTGCCCATATTACGAGCAACTGCAATATATCGGGGATACACGAATTCAGGCCATGATCTCTTATTACAATACTAATGACGACAGGTTGGCCAGAAATGCGCTTACTCAGATAGATCATTCCCGTCTTCCGGAGGGCGTCACAAGAAGCTGCTATCCTTCAAAAGGTACACAGGTCATTTCTCCTTTTTCATTGTGGTATATCGGGATGGTGTACGATTACTGGATGTACCGGAACGATGAAAAATTTGTTAAAGACAAGCTTATGGGCGTGAGAGGCGTGCTTGACTTTTTTAGTAAGTATCAGCAGGCTGATGGTTCGTTGAAAGATACTCCTTATTGGACCTTCGTTGACTGGGCCGGCAACCTGGCCGGGGAAGTTAAAGGCTCGGACGGAAGTGCCGCAGTATATGACTTGCAATTATTACTGGCCTACCAATGGGCTGCAGAAATGGAGGGGAAGATGGGATTAAAAGATTATGCTTCGCTGTACAACCAGAAAGCTGCACAGCTAAAGGCAACCATCCAGCAGAAATACTGGGATCCGGGTAAGAAGCTATATGCCGATACCAGAGAAAAGACAGGATTCTCGCAACATGCTAACTCGATGGCAATACTTGCAGGTATAGTTCCTGCAGAAAATCTGTCTTCGGTAGCTGCAGGCTTATTGAACGATAATAGCTTGACAAAGTGTACGGTATATTTTAAGTACTACCTTAATCAGGCGCTGGTAAAGGCTGGTATGGGGAATGATTATATGGAATGGCTTGATATCTGGCGTCAGAACATAGCAATGGGCCTTACTACCTGGGCCGAAGATTCAAGTTTGGAAACAGTTCGGTCTGACTGTCATGCATGGGGATCGAGTCCGAACATCGAGTTTTTCAGAACGGTATTAGGTGTTGATAGTGATGCACCGGGTTTCACCAGGGTAAAGGTAAAGCCCCACTTAGGAAATTTAACCAAAGTAAGCGGCGAAGTTCCGCACCCCGAAGGAAAAGTAGTGGTAAGTTACCAGTTACAAGGAAACAAATGGAGAATCAACATTGATCTTCCATCAAACACCACCGGCGTTTTTGAATGGAAAACGAAGGCTTACCAACTTAAGCCGGGAGGAAATTCATTTGTGATCTGATAAGCCAGGCAATTAGCGAATTTAAAAGGTTATTACCCGCATGTTTCCAACACTGTCTCATCTTATTAAGTACCTAGCGGGCCTGGATATTAATATTCCAGGGCAAACATTCGGATTATTCGTTGTACTATCGTTTGCAGCCTCCTGTTATGTCTTCAGGCTGGAATTTATCCGGAAAGAGCGTTTGGGAATGATCAAGCTGTCGCCTTCGCGGATCAAGCCGGGGCGCCTGGAGCATCCATTTCAATTAATGGACAAGTTATTATTATGGGCAGCAATCTGGGGGTTTATCGGAGCAAAGCTTTTCAGCTGCTTAGAAAGGCCTGCGCTTTTTTTCAGCGATCCTATTGGAATGTTCTTTTCTGCTGAAGGCTGGACCTTCTACGGAGGGCTCGTATTTGGGGCAATCGCTTATCTTATCATAGGCTTCAAGTATGGAATGCGACTCATAGATCTTGCTGATATAGGGTCGCCGGGGATGCTTGTAGCTTATGGCGTAGGCCGCATAGGATGCCATCTTTCAGGAGACGGCGACTGGGGAAAAGTAAACCTGAATGCTAAACCCTTCACCTGGCTGCCTGACTGGTTGTGGGCAAGCACCTATCCTCATAATGTTTTAAGGGAAGGGGAGTATATCCCGGGCTGCTGGGAGGAATATTGTTCACAGCTTATACAGCCTGTTTATCCGACATCTCTTTACGAGGCGATAATTATTTTGTCGGTGTTTGCATTGTTATGGCTGTTTAAGGATAAACTGCAAATACCGGGGCTAATGTTTTCACTGTACCTTATTTTAAACGGAGGTGAAAGGCTTCTGATGGAGCAGATCAAGGTTAATTTGAATTATCAAATAGCAGGCTTCTCATTCTCTCAGGCAGAGCTGATCGGTGCTCTGTTGCTGGTGTCGGGGGTAGCGGGTCTTATTATGTTATCGTTATGCAAATCATCGTCCGTTCCAGCTTCGTGAAAGACACCTTGAAAAGGCGTTTGATGCAGACAGGTATTTATGCTAAATCGATTTTATCATTATATTCGTACTCTATTATTTATAAACTAAAAAAACTTCGATGATTTTCTTTTCGAAACTATTTTCTTCTAATGCGAAACTTCTGTTACGAAAAATATGGTTGCTTTTTCTGTTCGGGACTGCTGCACCGGCCTATTCACAATCATCCGGAACCGTCGATTATGCCAATATTGTAAATACTCAAATCGGGACTAAAGGGAAGGGGCATGGTAAGCATGAGCAGTATCTAGAGGCGGGATATACATTCCCCGGCGCCATGTCGCCATTTGGTATGGTTCAGTTTACTACAACGTTTTTTAATGAAGATCGTGGCTTCGTTATAAATCAAATGAGCGGAGCCGGGTGCGAGCACATGGGAAATATGCCGCTTATTCCCCTGGATGGAGTATTGAAAGCGTCGCCGGATTCTATGACAACCTTTAAACCCGGATTCAAAATTCTGAAGTCTGTTGCAGGCTATTACAAGTCCGAAAATAGCCAGGGCGTGATTTCTGAGCTTGGAGTAACTACTCGTACAGGGATGGGCCGGTTTAGCTTTGCAAATGATAAGGGCACTATTATCATCGGAACCGGGATAAATGCGACGAAAATTACGGAAGCGAGTGTTAAAATTACCGGTTCGAAAAGCTTTGAAGGCTACGCCGACGGAGGCCAGTTCTGCGGTTCGCCGGCCAATTATAAACTCTATTTCGTGGCGGAGTTCAGCGAACCTGCCAGTGCTTATGGAACCTGGGAAGGAACAAATCTCCGGCCTTCGGGCAAAGCTGCTGAAGGAGAGAATTCTGGGGTATACTTTACTTTCAATACACAGGTTAAAAGGAAAGTATTATACAAAGTAGGCGTTTCTTATGTTTCTCTTGAAAATGCGCGTCAAAACCTCAAGGCTGAAAACAATGCCTGGAACTTCGACGAAGTAGTTTCTAAAACCCAGTCTGCCTGGAATAAATATTTAGGGAAAATAGTGGTAAGCAAGCCTGCTGAAGCCATACAGTTTTATACCGGCCTCTATCATGTTTTTACTCATCCGAATATTTATAACGATGTGAACGGCGAGTATATAGGGGCCGATTACAAGGTGCATAAAGTAAGCAAGGGTAATTATTATACCGCTTTTAGTAACTGGGATACTTATCGAACGCAGGTACAGTTGATTGCCATGTTGCTTCCCGAGGAGACTTCCGAGATGATGAACTCTATCATGACATTTGCGGAGCAAGCCGGAGGGGGATTTCCGAGGTGGGTGTTGAATAGTACAGAAACCGGAATAATGCAGGGTGATCCGACATCCATATTGGTAGCTAATGCATATGCTTTCGGCGTCAACAATTTCGACCTTGCCCGGGCATTGAAGATTATGCGCCGGGGTGCAGAAGATCCGCAAACGAAATCTCAGAAAGAACTGACCCGACCAATGCTCAGGCAGTATCTCGAAAAAGGCTATATGCATGCCTCTATGATGCTGGAATATACTTCAGCAGACTTTGCTATCGGCCAGTTTGCTTTACAGGCATTTAATGACTCTGATCTTTATCACAAGTATCTGAAACGCGCCCAGTACTGGAAAAATTTGTATAATCCTGAAACTACCTGGCTGCAATCCCGGAATGAGGATGGAAGCTGGAAGCCTTATAATCATGACTGGAGAGAACTGAGTTATAAGGGATATTTCTGGATGATTCCTTATAACTGGAAGAGTTTGATTGATACTATAGGAGGAAAAGAGGTTGCAGAGAAGAGGCTTGACGAATTCTTCAGCAAGCTGAATGCAAACTACCACGAAGAATGGTTTGCCTCTGGCAATGAACCTGATTTTCAGGTGCCATGGGCTTATAACTGGACAGGGCAACCGTATAAAACCCAAAGTGTAGTAAGGCGTATTATAAAAGAACAATATTCTAATCGTCCGAACGGGTTACCGGGGAATGACGATCTGGGAGCAATGGGTGCCTTTTACGTCTTTGCCAATATTGGTATGTTCCCGGTGATTCCGGGAGTGGGCGGCTTTTCTATAAATAGCCCCTCTTTCGACGAGGTTAAGATACATCTTTCCAAGGGAACGCTGGTTCTCAGGGGCGGAGACGCCGGCAAACCCTATATTACAAACCTTAAGCTTAACGGAAAACCGTTTGATAATACCTGGATTTCCTGGAAGGAAATTGAGAAAGGAGGAACATTGACCTTTAAATTGTCGGATGTCCCGGATAAGACATGGGGAACACAGACAGCGCCTCCTTCATATGATTACTAAATGTACAAATAAACACACTCTGTTCGCACAAAAAACATTATTAAGGCATTTTATGAAAAAGTTATTACTGGCAGGACTGTTATTTTGGGTGGTTTCCTCTAATGCGCAAGTATTATCCGACTGGGCATTGGGCCCTTTTGTCAGGCCACAAAACGTTAATCCGGTTATATCGCCAAAGTCATCCTCTATGTTTAACTGCCCGATGCTTGATAAGCCGGTGGCCTGGGAGGTTAATGATACTTTCAATCCGGCGGCTGCCGTGAAGGATGGGAAGATTTATGTGCTTTATCGCGCTGAAGATAAAAGAGGAGAAGGAATAGGCCAGCGTACATCAAGGATCGGTCTTGCTGAAAGCCCGGATGGGTTTAAAATGAAGCGAAATGAACGACCTGTTCTCTTTCCTGGCAAGGATGAGGAGAAAGAATATGAATGGTTTGGCGGCTGCGAAGATCCGAGGGTGGCAGCAACGGAAGACGGACGTTTCGTAATGCTGTATACTATGTGGAACAATAAAGTTCCAAGATTGGGAGTAGCCATCTCAAAGGATCTGAAGAATTGGACGAAACATGGTCCGGCTTTCAAACAGGCTTACGAAGGAAAATTCTATAACATGGCTACCAAGTCGGCCTCCATTATAACGAGGCTATCAGGTAAAGATCAGGTTATTGCAAAGGTAAAAGGCAAATACTGGATGTACTGGGGTGAAGAGAACGTTTATGCCGCAACATCCGAAGACCTGATAAACTGGCAGCCGCTTGTTGATGCGCAGGGAACGCTTGTAAAGCTGATGTCTCCCCGCCCGGGGTATTTTGATAGTCAGTTAACCGAGTGCGGGCCTCCTGCAATTATCACAGAGAAAGGCATTGTATTACTCTACAATGGGAAAAATCATGCTGCAGAAGGAGATAAAGCATATACTCCGAATGCTTATTGCGCAGGTCAGGCACTCTTTGATCTGAACGATCCTACCAAACTGGTAGCGCGTTTAGACAAACCCTTTCTTGTTCCTTCGGAAGCTTTCGAGAAGAGCGGACAGTATCCTGCCGGGACTGTGTTTATCGAAGGCATGGCATACCTGAAGAATAAGTGGTATTTGTATTACGGGTGCGCAGATTCGCGGGTAGGGGTAGCTGTTTATCAACCTTTAACAAAATAATATGAGGAATAAGCTAAAAGGAATTTTGCTCTCTCTGGCCCTGCTTACACAGCTGGCCGTCTTCCCGCAAAGTCAGCATATACAGCTGGAGTGGAAGCTTGCACCAGAAAGCGATGTGCCGGGGGTTGCTGTACTTTCATCACCCCAATTCCAAACAGGTAACTGGGTCGACGCCATTGTTCCGGGTACGGTATTTCATTCCTATGTTGCAGCAGGCCGGGAGAAAAATCCGGATTACGGGGAGAATATATACAAGGTTGACCAATCGAAATACAATAAACCTTACTGGTACCGCACTAAGTTTTCGGGCGAAAAGTTTGCGTCAGGGAAGCAAGTCTGGCTAAATTTTCACGGGGTGAATAAACGGGCTGAGATTTTTCTTAACGGTAAGCCGGTTGCCAGCATTACGGGCTTGATGAGAAGGGCGAAATTCAATATCACTCAGCAATTAAACAAGAATACCAATGTTCTGCTGGTGCTGATCGTTCCGCCTCTTTACAAGGCTACTCATGGTCAGGGCCTGGCAAACCGGGAAGCCCCCAGCTATCTGAGCAGTGCGGGCTGGGACTGGATGCCAGCGGTTCCGGGATATAATAGCGGCATAACAGACAGCGTAACTCTCACTACGACGGGGAATGTTTCGGTGGAAGATCCCTGGATTAAAACGGTTCTGCCTGATAATAAACATGCAGATCTTGCTATCGAGGCAAATCTTCGTAACGCTGCAGACCGTACGGTTTCGGGAGTCCTCAGTGCAATCATTAATCCCGGAAATATAAAGGTTAGCCGTCTGGTTACTGTAGATGCTAACGGTACGATAAATGTTGCTTTTAACAAGGATACTTTTCCGCAGCTGTCACTTCAAAATCCCAGGTTATGGTGGCCTAATGGATATGGCGGAAAGTCAGACGGCACCCAGCATCTTTACACGTGCAAACTTGAGTTCAGAGAAAACGGCGTGACATCCGAAGTATTAACAAAAACTTTTGGGATCCGGAAGGTAAGTGCCGATACTACCTCTCTTAACGGGCCATTACGATTGTATATAAACGATGTTCCGATCCTGATAAAAGGAGGGAATTGGGGCATGTCGGATTATATGCTCAAGGTGAGAGGGAAGGACTACGAGCCGAGGATCAGACTCCATAAGGAGATGAATTATAACATGATCCGCAACTGGACAGGCGAAGTCACCGACGAAGCCTTTTACGATTATTGCGATCAATACGGCATTATGGTATGGGATGATTTTTGGCTGAACAACTTCGGGCCGATCGACAGTCTCCAAGTATTCCGGGTAAACGCTATCCAGAAAGTAAAGACTTTCAGGAATCACCCCTCTATTGTTATCTGGTGCGGAGCCAATGAAGGAGTACCGGGTGGCGATCCGGATGGCTCTTTGAATATGGCTATAAAAAATGCTGTTCTGGAAAATGACCTGACCGACAAATTATATATTCCCCGTTCCAATGCGGGGATCACGAATCCTAACTTCTCGATTCAGGGAGGCAGCCGGAATTTTTCGGGGAGCGGTTTATGGGGCAATGTTGACCCGCGAACCTATTTTACAGATCCGCGAAATGGATACCTGTTTTCAAAAGATAGCTGGGGAATGCGCAGTGAGCTGGGAATGGCCACTTTTGTAAATGCAGAGAGCTTTAAAAAGTTTATGCCAAAGGAATATTGGCAGCCTCCGACTCCTGAATCCGTTGACAGCAAAACAAATATGTGGGCCCGGCACTTCTTCAGCACCCACGGTGAACTGGGAGGAGGGGCTACGCCGGTAAGATATATCAATGATATCAAGCAAAGCTATGGCCCCTCGAATTCTCTGGAGGATTTCTGCAGGAAAGCACAACTTCTCAACCTGGAGACCATGAAGGCGATGTATGAGGCCTGGAATGATCATATGTGGAAAGACGCTTCAGGTATGCTGATCTGGATGAGTCAGTCGGCCTATCCAAGCATGATCTGGCAAACATATGATTACTACTTCGATTTAACAGGTGCTTATTTCGGAGCAAAATCGGGCTGTGAACCTATTCACATTCAGTGGAACCCAGCAACCAGTTCGGTGAAGGTTATTAATAATAAACCTTACACGCTGAACAAGCTGATTGCAGAAGCTGAAGTATATAACCTCAATGGCCGGAAGGTTCCGTCGTATGATAAAAGAAAAGTGCTCGATGTGCCGGCTACCTCGGCTACTGAAGCCTTCATCGCTTTGCAGCAGGGAGATGAGACCTCTTTTTCTGACGTTTACTTCCTGAAACTGAAACTAAAGGATAGTAAGGGAAAGCTCCTGTCGGAGAACTTGTATTGGATTGGCAAGAAGTATCAGGACTATAACCGATTAAACGACCTGCCTTCGGTGAAAGGAATGCTGAGTGTTGGTAAGCCGCGGATAGGTACTGCTGTAAACAAAGTAAATAAGGTGTTAAGCTATACAGTAAGGAATCGTTCGACGAAGGCAGCCGCTTTTGGAATAAGGGCACAGTTACTCCGGCCAGACGGCAGTCAGATCCTGCCTGCGATTATCAGCGACAGCTATTTTGCGCTGATGCAAGGTGAATCGAAAGAACTAAAAATAGAAGTAGAGCCCAGTCTGCTGGTATCGGGATACCGGCTTGCTTTAGAGCCCTATAATGATAAGTAAACGGTTAGGGAATTCACAATAACATATATAAAGCTTCAAATGAAAGGTTTTAAAAAATACTGGGGCAGGAGTTCGGCATTTGTCCTTTTGGCAATCGCATCCGTTAGTGCTGATGCGCAAACTATTGTCTCGGATAACAAAGATGTGGAAAAAGCCTTTAAGCTTGCCATACAGGTAGTGGAAGGCAATGTGCGGGATGGAATATTAGCGGCGGGCGGTGATTATGGCGGCGAATGGACCCGGGATATTGCTATTAATTCATGGAACGCTGCCAGCCTTTTATGGCCGGAAGTGGCTGAGAAGTCGCTATGGAGTGTTACCATTAATAAAGATTCTATCGGTCATCAATATTGGGATAAGATCATCTGGTCAATCGCAGCGCTTCACCATTATTATGTAAACGGAGACAGGGCGTTCCTGCAACAGGCTTTTACCTGCACTAAAAACACCATGCTGCAGCTGGAGAATACACAGTTCGACCAGCAGTCGGGATTGTTTATGGGGCCCTCGGTTTTCAATGATGGCATTGCAGGCTATCCAGAACCGGTTTTCGATCCGTCGAACCTATCGACTTTCGTTCTGGATCATAGAAATTCTCATCGTATTAAATGTCTTAGTACCAATGCGACTTATTACGAGGCTTACAGGGTGCTCGAAAAAATGAGTCAGATCCTTCGAACCAATGAGGATGGACAGTTTCGGAGCAAAGCGACGCGTCTGAAGGACAATATCCTCAAAAACCTGTACAGTGCAAATACGAATACTTTTAATTATCTTCTGGACCATACTGGTAAAGCAGATCGATCACAGGAGGCCCTGGGTATCTCATTTGCCGCTTTTTTTGATATTCTTGATATAAAAAAAGCAAAGGACGTTATCGCCAAAGCGCACGTATCCAAATTTGGTATTCCTTCTGTATATCCTGACTTTCCGAGATATTCGGCCGATACTCCGGGCCGTCATAATAACATTATATGGCCGATGGTCAATGGGTTTTATGCGAAAGCCGCCATTCATACCGGAAACTACGATCGGTTCGAACATGAGCTAAGCAGCCTTACACATCTGGCAATAGATAAAGATAAAGGGAACATGGACTTTCGTGAGATATACAGTCCCTATACCGGAGCTGCTTTTGGCGGCTGGCAGAGCAATAAATTAACACTTTCCTGCAGAAGGCAAACCTGGTCGGCCACGGCGTATATTGATATGATCCTGTATGGCGTAGTGGGTATGAGGTTTGATAATGCAGACGGAATTACCTTCAGACCGTATATGCCGTCAGATATTTCCAGGATTCAAATAAATAAGGTTAGATACCGTGGTCGGTACCTGAATATTTCTGTGGAAGGCAAAGGGTCAAAAATCAAAGCGATGTATGTAAACGGTGCAAAAGCAAGCAACGCTACTGTTGGACATTTACCGCAGCAAAACAACGATATAAGGATTGTAATGATGTAGTAACTGTTCGGGTTTATTTAACAGTTCACTCATTGTATCCATTCAGTATTTATATTTTCCACACTAAACTAGTTTTTACTTCATGAATAAGAAATTCAGCTTTTTACTGGTCCCGTTCCTCGTGCTCGCTGTAAAGCTGGGCGCGGCTACTGTTGATACTGTTTCTGTCTATAGCGATAGTATGAATAAAAATATAAAAGATGTGGTTATCAAGCCTTCGGGGTACAAACCATCTCAAAAATATCCTGTATTGTATCTACTGCATGGCTATAGTGGAAACTATAGCGACTGGATAAAAAAAGATCCCGGGCTGCCCGGATTGGCGGATGAGTATGGTATGTTGATCGTTTGCCCTGACGGCGGTTTTGCCAGCTGGTATTTTGATAGCCCCATAGCAAAGAGCTCCCGATATGAAACTTACATTTCGAGAGAGCTGGTAACCTATATTGATAAACACTACTCTACTGTAAACAACCGGGCCGGTCGTGCTATCACAGGTTTAAGCATGGGAGGCCACGGAGCCCTCTACCTGGCGTTCAGGCATCAGGATGTTTTTGGAGCAGCCGGCAGTATGAGCGGCGGGGTAGATCTTCGACCATTTCCTGATAGTTTTGGGCTTAAGGAGGTTCTGGGTGAGTATAATCAATATCCCGAAAGGTGGGAAGAAGGCAGTATTGTTAATATGCTCTATATGATTAAAAGTAATTCGCTCGCTTTAACGTTCGATTGCGGGGCTGACGATTTCTTTTGCCTGTACAATAACCAGCTGCACGAAAAACTTCTGGAGCGTAAAATACCTCATGAGTATACCTCCCGGCCCGGCGGCCATTCGTGGGAGTACTGGTGTAATTCTATAAAGTACCAGGCAATGTTTTTCAGTACCTTCTTCAACTCAACCAGCAAGGTTAAAGCCGGTTGAACTGCTCGCGGTTCTTTTTAGCATTTGATCCTGAAAAAAATATTTATCTTGATCTTTTTATGAGAAGATTAATTGCCATAGCAATAGTACTTTCTTTTTCAGGGGAGTTGTTTGCTCAGAAAAAGGATTTGAACTATTTAAAATACTCGGTAGAAGAAGCGCCAGAGTGGTCTGCGCTTTTTAAGCGTAGCTCGGGATGGTTTGGGGGAGATGGGATTTACACCATTCCGCTAAATGCTCCTGAAAATAGGTTTGCCGGAGCTGCCGGCAAAACACTTTTCCTGTTTAGCGATTCAATGATTGGTACCATTATAGGTGATTCGCTTCAGGACGGCTCCAGAATGATCCACAATTCGGTCGCTGTGTTGAACGGAAACAAGCCGCTTCCCGAAAATATGGAGTTTCACTGGAAGAAGAATGAGAAGGGAGAAGCCGAAACGTTATTTGAACCCCTTACCCCCAGTACTCAGAAGGACGATTATTACTGGCTGGGCGATGGTTTTGTAAACCCACAGCTTAACAATGCTCTTTATATATTCGGATATCGTATTCATAATGTCTCCGAAGGGGCATTTGGCTTCAGGGAAGTTGGTAATACACTGATAAAAATCCCGGCAGGCTCAAAACCTCCGTTCTCTGATTATCAGCAGATGGATACGCCTTTCTTTCTTAAGGATGAGGATGGTGATATTGGCTCTTTTGGTGCAGGTATTTTTGTCAACACCAAAGACTCCGGCGCCCCTTCTCCCGACGGGTACGTTTATATTTACGGCGTTAGGGGGAAGGCAAAGAACCTGCTGGTTGCCCGGGTAAAGCCAGAAGATTTTGAGCGTTTTAAGAGATGGCGTTTTTGGGATGGCAAAAGCTGGAACGCGAACATCAATAAGGCTGCTGTTCTGACAAACGCTGTTTCCAATGAATTGAGTGTGTCTCCCTTGCCTGATGGCCGGTATGCACTCGTGTTCCAGGTTAACGGGATAGGAACTACCGTAGGCTTGCGTCTGGGCTCCAGCCCGGTGGGGCCATTCGGACCCATTATTAAAATTTGGGATAGCAGTAAAGATGCCGAGGAGAAGACTTACATAATGTATAATGCGAAGGTGCACCCCAGCTTGTCTGCACCGGGCGAGCTTCTGATAAGTTACAACGTAAACTCCGTAGACTTTCTCAGAGATCTAAAAAAGAACCCTTACCTTTATCGTCCCCGGTTCATTAGAGTGAAACTGCTTTAAAGTATTCGACGGAAAATGTGTTGGGTTTTACTAACCTTTTATGAGTTCAGGCCCCGATTTTATTGAAAAGAAACATCTTACGCTTTTTTTATTTGTGGTTGCTCTGTTTTTCTTTTGGGGAGTAGCTCTTACACTAGGCGACGTCTTAAACCGGCATTTTCAGAACGTATTACATATTTCAAAATCACGTTCCGGCCTGGTTCAACTGGCTATGTTCGGCGCTTATGCAGTGATGGGTATACCGGCGGGAATCTTTCTGAAAAGGTTTGGCTACAAGAACGGGGTATTACTGGGTTTATTTCTGTATGCAGGCGGCGCCTTTTTGTTTATTCCTGCTGCAGATGCGCGATCATTTGATTTTTTTCTTCTCGCATTATTTATCCTGGCGTGTGGATTGGCTACACTCGAAACGGTGGCACACCCTTTAGCCGCCGTGCTGGGCCCGGAAAGTACGAGCGATCGCCGCATTAATTTTTGTCAGGCATTCAATGGCCTGGGTGGTGTCATCGGACCGGCCCTTGGAAGTTTCTTCATGCTGAAAGCTGCAGAAGGCCAGCCCTCCGAACTGATCACGGTTAAGAACCTGTATCTTGTTATCGGAGCTGTTATTTCGATGGCCGGACTAGCGTTCTTATTCATACGCATTCCGGCCTCGCTAACCGATCATTCGGAAAAAACTAGTATTTATTTGCCGGATACACCTAATGGGTACTCCGGGGGGCTTATTCACCAGAAACATTTCCTATTTGCCGTAGCAGCCCAGTTTTTTAACGTCGCGGCACAAGGAGGTACCTGGGCTTACTTTATCAATTACGGGCATGAAGTAATGCACTTTACAGATGAAAAGGCAGGATACTTTTTTTCATTAAGTATCGCGATGCTCATGGTGGGGAGGTTTACAGGAACCGCTCTGATGCGATTTATTGCTCCCTCCAGATTACTGTCGATATTTGCACTGGCCAACGTTCTAATGTGCCTGATTGTTGCACAGGGAGCGGGTTGGGTGTCATTCATTGCCCTGTTATCCATCAACTTTTTTTTCAGTATTATGTTTCCCACGATCTTCAGCCTGGGCCTGAAGAATCTCGGAGGGAATGTGCAGCAGGGATCGTCGTTCCTTGTAATGGGAGTAGTAGGAGGGGGGCTTTTTCCGCCACTCATGGGTCTGGTAGCTAACCATAGCGTGGCAAAGGCGTATTACCTGCCTGTCGTCTGCTATCTTGTTATATTTGCTTTTGGCTATTTTTATCCGCGGCTGGTTAAAAGAGCAAAAACTTGATTGTGCAGATTTAATGGGTACATCAGTACGCCATAGCATGCCTTATTAATTTAAAGTATATTTGATAAAAAACAACCGTGAAGAAGTTATCAATTGCAGATATAGCTAACCATCTTAATGTTTCGAAGAGTACAGTTTCATTTGTGCTTAATGGACGCGCGGAAGAAAAGCGGATCAGTAAAGAGCTGGTAAGCCGGGTAGAGAAATTTGTTAAAGAAGTGGGATATACTCCAAGCCCGATAGCACGCGGGCTGAGGACCGGTAAATCCAATATTATTGGGTTAATGGTTGAAAGTATTTCGGATCCTTTTTTTGCTAACATCGCTAAACTAATCGAAAGCAGGGCCTATAAAAAAGGTTATCGGATCCTTTATTGCAGTACAGATAACGATACCGAGAAGACACGGGCTCTGATTGAAGTTTTCAGGGAAAGGAATGTAGATGGCTATATAATTTCTCCGCCGGTAGGGGTTGAGGATGAAATTAATGCGCTGACTAAGGCAGGTATGCCTGTCGTTCTGTTTGACCGAAGTTTACCAAATGCCGGTGCCGACTCTGTTGAAATAAATAATGAGTCCAGTGCTTTCAACGCGACGAGGCTATTGATTGATCAGGGCTTTACAAACATAGCCTTTATCACCTTCTCATCTTTGCTAACGCAAATGTCAGGTCGCTTATCAGGATATAAATCGGCGATCGAGCAGGAGGGATTAGGAGTAAACGTGTTGGAGATTGATTATAATCCGGATGAAGACAGTATGATACAGACGGTAAGCAACTATTTAAGTGAGAATAAGCATATTGACGCTGTCCTTTTCGGAGCCGTTCAGGCTGGAATCTGTGGATTAAAGGCTCTTACTGAATTGAACCTGAAGATACCTGAGGACGTGGCAGTGATTTCCTTTGATGATCATGATGTTTTTAAGTTGTTTGCTCCGCCAATTACAGCCATATCCCAACCAATTGAAGAAATTGCCGGTCGTATTATCAGCCTTTTGCTGGAAAGGCTGAACCCCGGGCAGAGTCATGCGGTGTCTCAAAAGATAATCCTCAACACAGAATTTAAATTAAGACGCTCACATGTAAACAAGCGGTTTTTGAGAAAGGCTGAATGACCTTTCCCCAAAAACCTGTTACTCAAAACCCTGTTATTCGCTTAATATCATTTCTTTGGCTTTTTCAAGTAGCTCATCTTTGCCGGCCCTGATTCCATTGATGGTGGGCTGCATGGGGATGTCTATTTTTACTCCTTTGCGCTGGGTTTCTGTGCCGTCGGGATAGTATACTCCTATTCCCGAGATCATACTGCTGATGCCTCCGGGAAGAGTAATGGCGGATACGTTTCCATCCGCGCCGGCTGTGGTGCTGCCAATAACTGTAACATTTGGAGAACTTTGGAATGCCATAGTGGTGTACTCGGCATTGCTTTGGGACAGCTCATTGACAATCATCACCACCTTTCCGGTGTATTTCCCTTTGCCTCCGTTACTGATCGCTCCGCCGAAAGTGAACAGGCCCGGATCCCGGATACTTCCAGTTGTGAATTTCACAAAGGGGCTTGATTTTGCCTTGATGTAATCACCAAAAGTAAAGGGCATGAAGTCTGAAGGATAACAGCGCATGTCGATAATGATTCCCTTTGTTCCTGCGAACAACTTTTCTATTTCTTTAAGCTGGGTATTCTTGTATTTGCCAGGGAACAGATACCCGATGTTGTTGTCGATGAGATAGTAAGCGGGCAGGTCAGCTCTCGGAATGTAATCGATGGTGAAGTTGAGTTTCCTTCTGTCTATTGTTGGTAATCGCAGTTCCGATACTTTACTCCCATCTGATATTTCAAAAAGAAGGGTAGAATCATTTGTCCTCAGAAGATAGTTTCGTGGAATATCCCTTAGCTGTGTTGGATAATTAGAGGCGGGAGTCAGCGGGAGGTATTTTTTTATAAGCTGAGCTGTTGTAATTCCATTTATTTTAGTGATGATATCGCCAGTCTTAACCTGGTTTTTAATTCCTAAAGTATCGGAATAAAAACCTGTTACAACAAGTTGTCCTTCGATAAACCGAGCCTGAAAGGCCGGAGAGCGTATACCTTTGTACATTTCAAGGACTTTATTTCCGCCCCATATATTCGCATGAGTATCATGTATCCTTGCTATCAGCTGCAATGCGGCCAGCGTATATTCCGTCTCGTTTTTGGCATTGAGGAACGTAGGAATAAAGCCCGTAAGGACATCGTTCCAGTTTTCTCCGATAAGATGTTTGTAAGGGAAGAAGTAGTTGATTATATTCCAGTACCGGTATAAGGAAAGCAACCTGAAGCCATCGTCCGGAAAGGTCATGGAGGCGTAACTGTTCTCATTTTTAAAGATTGGATTTCCAACACCCTCAGCTAAGCCGATGTAGTAATGCTCCATTTTCCTTTTGGCGCTTCTTATCTGAATGAGTTTATTACTGAGGGTATCTCCGAGCTCTTTTTTATTAGTCAGCCAGTCGAGGTCAGGCAGGATTTTGGCGTCCTTGTTACGCTCGTTTCTTTCTGTGGCTTTACTGTTTATGTCTCCCGCCAAGTTCACAAGATTAAGTAAACAGGCATTTCTTTCTTTCGCCGTTTTACTGCTTAAATAAGAAGGTAAGACTTTAAAAAGTGCGTAGTCCCAGTTGACTTCACCTGAGGCTATAACAGGGTGATAATATTTTAAGAATCCCCATACTTTACACAGGAGAGCCAGGTTTTCGACTGCAGGTTTATCAACTTGTGAGATTGAAATTCCTGAACCATTATCAAAAGTGTGGTCGTTAGCAGCCCTATAGGTTTTTGCATTTTCTTTAATTACAACATTGATATCCTTTCCATCTATCTTTAGAGTAAGGCCATCCGCCCATACGGTTCCTGTTCCGGTATTCATGGCTGCTATGTAGATATAGCAGGCATCGTTAGGAAGCGGAAGCCTGGTAGTGTATCGTGTCCATTCGCTGCTTCCGTGGATATTCTTCTGATGCATGTTATCGAATTGAAGAGTTTTACCTTCTCCGTCAATCCTCAACAGGAGTCCGGCGTAGCCGTTGTCCACGTTGCGTAGCTTGAGAAAGCCACTTAATTCCACTTCTTTTCCTTTAAAGGTTACCGGAATACCAAGAGCCGGTGAGCCAAATTGATTTTCCTGCGTCTCCGTACGGCTCTGAATCATAATGGAGTTTTTTCCCTGATACTTTTCGGTTGTGTCGGTACGGATGGTATACCCCTGCCCCCAAATAAACCAGTCCTTTGGGAAGCCAGATTCGTTTAATTGTTCGAACCCGAGATTGAGCCCGGCTGTTTGATTTGATGATTGTGCATAGGATGAGGCAGAAAGTGCCATCAGAAAAATCAATAGAAAGGAGTAGAATTTCATAAGGAGAGCTGTTATGTGATTGAGTTTGATAATGTATCTTGTTCCGGCTATTCGACATTAGCCAGAACAAGATACAAAGAAATCAGAAGATTTCCATCACGGTGCTTTTGCTCCATTTTTCGAGAGGGGGCAGTTCAATGATCCCTTCTTTATTCTCTAAATTTTTATCGTGGTTCACGGAATCGGCAATCCCGCACCATGGTTCGATGCATACAAAAGGAGCGTCTTTAGCTGCCCATATTCCCATATAAGGAAATCCTTTGAAATGATAACGAAGTCCATGCGGTGTTTTATCACTCCGGATGGTAATGGTTTCGGACTTCAAGTCCTTAAAAACAATAGCATCTTGATAAAACAGGTCGTGCTTCAAGGGGAGCTTATCTTCATTGTTCAGAAAAGGTACGGGCTCTGCAATCAGGTTGCCGTCGATCTTCCATTGAGAGCTTGTTTCCTTCTTTTCGAACTCGAGGTAATAATCGGTATAGTTTGTGCCCTCAAGCAGAGGCACTTTAAATGCCGGATGCGCTCCAAGTGAAAAGAACATTTCTGTTACGGAAGGATTTTTGACCTCGTAGGTAAGGGTGATACGATTATCGTCGAGCTGATAAATGTGCCTTAGTTCAAAATGAAAGGGATAGCTTTTGAGCGTTTCATCATTGCTTTTTAAAACAAGGGTAACTGCGGTGGCTGAAACTTCTTCTACTTCGAAGTCCATATCTCTGGCAAATCCGTGTTTTATGAGCGAGTATTCCTGTCCGTTATAGAAAAAACTATCGTCTTTTAAGCCCCCTACGATAGGGAACAAAACCGGAGTGTGCCTTGGCCAATATTCGGGATCGCCGTTCCATAAATATTCAAGACCGTTAGTTTTGCTGAAAAAACTATGAAGTTCTCCTCCTTTTGTATCAATAGAGGCAACAAATCCCTCGTTTTCTAAAGTGATCATAATATGCTGTTAAAATGTATTCTCTTTTTTTAGTTTCAAGAATAGCAAATTTAAGCGTATTTAGTACTTTAAAACTATTATGAAAAGATATATACTTCCAGTACTGCTGTTTTCTGTTTTGCTCTCTGCCTGTTCCTCCCACCCATACAAGCAAACCAACAAGTTCTATCGTAAACAAGCTAAGGAACTTGTAAAGTCGCTGAGCGATATTCCACCTGTAGAAGGTTATGGGGGTAAAACTGCTGAATATCAGATTGGCACAACTAACTTTAATCTGAGGAAGCCCAATTATGTGATCATCCATCATACAGCTCAGAACTCATGTGATCAAACGTTAAAGACTTTTGTTTTACAACGGACCCAGGTTAGCGCTCACTATGTGGTGTGTAAAGACGGTACAGTTCATCATATGTTAAATGATTACCTGCGGGCATGGCATGCGGGCGCCGCCAAATGGGGGAGCCTGACCGATATTAATTCTACATCTATTGGTATCGAACTGGACAATAATGGAAAGGAGCCTTTTTCTGAGAGCCAGATAAACAGCCTGATCTCGCTTCTGGAGAAGCTGAAGAAAAACTACTCTATTCCAACGGGCAATTTTATCGGACATGCAGATATAGCTCCGAGGAGAAAACCCGACCCGAATGCTTTTTTTCCCTGGAAGAAGCTGGCAGAACATGGCTTTGGCTATTGGCCGGATATGATTGTAGAGGTTGTGCCGCCCGGTTTCAATAGTATTAACGCCCTGCGTATAATCGGGTACGATACGAAAGATTCCGTAGCTGCGATTAAAGCTTTCAAGCTGCATTTTGTTCAAACCGACTTATCGCCGAGGCTCACTGAAGCCGATAAAGGGCTGCTTTACAACTTAAGTAAGAAATATTAATTTGATATCCATAGATTTTGTCTATGACGTATTGATAAAAAGAATGAAGAAATAGCTGCAATCAATTGATGTTTG
Organism: Arcticibacter tournemirensis; assembly: GCF_006716645.1. Classification (NCBI taxonomy): domain Bacteria; kingdom Pseudomonadati; phylum Bacteroidota; class Sphingobacteriia; order Sphingobacteriales; family Sphingobacteriaceae; genus Arcticibacter; species Arcticibacter tournemirensis. The sequence continues at coordinate 406,782 of NZ_VFPL01000001.1, forward strand.
AACGCCGGCTTGGTACCTTTGCACCAGATTTAAAAATAAGAATTAGATATGATAACAATAGGTCAAAAGTTTCCGGCATTCGAGAAAAAAGCAGTAGTTAGCAGAGAAAAAGGTAAAGAATTCGAAACTATTTCTTCTGATTATCTTGTTAATGATGACAACATCTGGACAGTAATTTTCTGGTGGCCAAAAGACTTTACATTTGTTTGCCCTACAGAAATTGCTGAATTCAATAAGTCATATGGCGAGTTCCGCGACAGAGACGCCCGTTTGATCGGAGCATCTACAGATTCAGAGTTTGTTCACCTTGCCTGGAGAAACAACCATGAGGACCTGCGTGACCTTAAGTTCCCTATGCTTGCGGATACATCGAAATCACTTGCAGAGGATTTAGGCATTTTAGAACCGACAGAAAAGATTGCTTACCGTGCTACATTCATTATAGATCCACAGGGAATCGTTCGTTGGGTAAGTGTAAACGATTTAAATGTAGGCCGTAACGTTAAAGAAGTATTACGTGTGCTTGATGGTTTACAAACCGATGAGCTTTGCCCATGTAACTGGGAAAAAGGTCAGGAAACTCTTCAGGCATAAACTGATAGCTGTTGGCGGTTAGCTATTGGCAATTAGCTCCTGGAATATTATTCAGAAGCCAATTGCCAATAGCTAAAGACCAACGGCCAATAAATACAGTCCCCTTGCGAAAGGGGATTTTTTTTGAACTTCAATTCGAATAATAAAATGAGCGAAACTGCAGAAGTAATAAGTGAATTATTAGAAAGCATCCACGTAGACGGGGCTTACCGCAATGAAGGTCTTAACCTTCTCGAAAAAGGCGAGTCAAGATATCTGAGAGATCTGAAAGTAAATTTTAACAGCACCTTAAGTTCTGAACATTTAACAGCTAAGGAGATCGGTCTTATTGGTTTGAGTATTGCTGTAAATAACATTAACAAACCGCTGACTGATTTCTATACCCGCTTTGCCGAAGAAAACGGCGCTACAGCAGAGGAAGTTGCAGAAGCAGCTGCGTGCGCTTCTTTACTTTCATCCAATAATATTTTTTACCGTTTCAGGCACTTCACACAGAAGGAAAAATACGGACAGATACCAGCCCGCATCAGAATGCAGATTATGGTAAAGCCCGTAACGGGAAAGGAGTTTTTCGAACTTTTAAGCCTCGCTGTTTCAGCGGTTAACGGGTGCGAGATGTGTGTGAATGCACATGAAGATTCTCTGATAAAGATGGGAACACGTGAGGAGCGTATTTTCGATGCGGTGCGGATTGCCTCCCTGGTTACAGCGACAGGTAAGCTGATTTACTAGACGCAGCTTATTTTTATTTATAATCTTCATCACAATTTAAAAAAAACCGACACCTTGCTTTTACGAATTGAAAATCTTTCGTAATTTAGCTACAAGGTTAACCGCCTTGAGACTTAAGCAATTTCCCGGCGAAGACATTACAGGTGTGATGTAAGTTTCAGGGACAAAAGGTTTTTAATTGTAATTTGGGATACCGTCGTATGATAAGCTTCATACGACGGTTTTTTTTAATGTGCATCTTTGGGTATTTCAACATTCTTTTTAAACTTTTGCAGGTATACCAGAGGGATGGAGCACAGCAATATAAATCCAACCAACCAGTACGCATCGGTATAAGTAAGCAGCATAGTTTGCTTTACAACGGTACCTTCAATCGCTTTTAACGCCACATGCTGTGCGTCGAGGAACGAATAGCCTTTAGCCATAAAGTTTTGAACCATTGCGTGGAAACGTGCAACATAGGCGGGGTTATAGTCATTTATATTCTCAATAAGAATATTCCGGTGTGCCCCCTGTCTAACATGGATGAATGTGGTAATGGCTGCTATCCCGAAAGAACCTCCGAGCTGCCTCATCATGTTATTCAAGCCTGTTCCCTGACCAATTTCAGAACCTCTTAAGTCCTGTATTGCAAGGGTTGTAAGAGGAACGAAGAGCAACGACATCCCTAACCCGCGTACCGCAAGCGGCCAGAAGAAGTCGCTCGTACCCGAAGAAAGGGTTGATTTGCTCAGCATATGCGAAAACAAAAAGAATAGTGCCAGGCCCGCTGTCGCCATAAACTGTGCAGGCACTCCCTTTTTTAACATTATACCAACAAAGGGCATCATTGCAATTGTTACCAGTCCGCCGGGGAACAATATCTCGCCGGTTTGCTGAGCCGAAAATCCAAGAAGCGTCTGGCAAAACACGGGAAAGATAAACACCGATCCGTAAAGTCCCAGTCCAAGTATGAAAGAAGTGAACATTCCTACCGCAAAGCTTCGATGCCTCATGATCTTGAAGTTTACTATCGGATGGTCGGTAGTCATTTCCCTCCAGATAAAAAGAAGCAGTCCTATTATTGCCGCAGCCGAAAGAACGATAATATACCCGGTAGCAAACCAGTCCTCGCTTTCGCCCTTTTCGAGCACGGTTTGTAAGCTTCCTACTGCGATTGCCAGCAGAAGTATGCCCCACCAGTCAACCGGCATGTCTTTTCCGATTTTGGGCGTGGCCCTCACAAAGGTATAAGTACAGTAGGCAGCAATAATTCCTACGGGGATATTTACATAGAAGATCCAGGGCCACGAGAAATGATCGGTGATATAGCCGCCGATAGTGGGACCTACTGTGGGACCAACGACAGCGCCAAGACCAAAAAGTGCCGTTGCAATACCCACCTCTTCGGGAGGCCAGGTTTCAAGCAAAATGGCCTGGGCATTCGAAATAAGGCCACCTCCGGCGAGTCCCTGAAGGATCCTGAAAACGACCAGTTCAGTCAGTGTATTCGCATTACCACAGAGGTAGGAGGCAATAGTGAAAATTATGATAGAGGTGAGAAAGTAGTTTTTACGCCCAAACCTGTTTCCGAGCCAGCCAGACATGGGCAGAATAATTACGTTGGCTACTCCATATCCCGTAGTCACCCAGGCGATATCCTCGAGTGTTGCTCCGAGATTTCCCTGAATTTGGGGGATCGAAACATTAACGATTGTTGTATCTATTAATTCAAGAAGCGCGGCGGTAATTACTGTAATTGTAATTACCCACTTCTTTAAACCTTTTTCAGCCATTTATTTGTCGTTTGTGAGAACAGAAACCTTCACGCTCATTCCGGGACGCAGCCGCTGCATCAGTTCTTTACTTGCTTTTATCTTGATCTTAACAGGCACCCGCTGAACTACCTTAACAAAGTTACCTGTTGCGTTATCCGGAGGCAGCAACGAGAACTTTGCGCCGGTTGCAGGGGAGAAGTTATATACTTCGCCATCTACTTTTTCTTCAGGAAAAGCGTCTACTTCTACGTCCACTTTTTCGCCTGCCCTTAGTTTTTCGAGCTGGGTTTCCTTGAAGTTAGCTGTGATATAAAGGCTGTTATCGTTAACAATGGAAAATAAGGTTTGACCAGCCTGGATCAACTGGCCTTTCTGTATACTTTTCTTAGAAACGTTTCCGGACGCCGGTGCAACTATGCTGGTATACGAAAGCTGAAGTTTTGCAAAGTCGACGTCGGCCTGGCGCTGATCGACGCCTGTATTGGTCACTTGTAACTGCGACCGTGTAGTTCCTACCTGACCCTGCGCTGCTTTATACTGGTCGAGCGCAGCCTGATAGGCAGCCTGGGCTGCGTCTCTTTCGGCCTTGGCTGAATCAAACTGCTGTTGTGTAATGGCTCCCTCTTTAATCAGGTTTGAATAGCGGGTATAATCCTGATTGGCTCTCCATAGACGGACGCGGGCGGCCTCTGCGTTTGATTTTGCTGTAGACGATGTTGCTGTTGTCGAACCTATCTGCGACTGAGAGACCCCGATGCTGGCTGTAGCCCCACGCTGCGCGGCCAGAGCCTGTTCCAGTTTGATCTGGTAATCGCGGTTATCCAGCTTAACCAGTACTTGACCCGCTTCCACGTGTTCGTTTTCTTCAAACAGAATGGAGTCTACATAACCACCCACACGCGCTACTACCGGACTGATATCAGCATCTATCTGGGCATCATCAGTATCTTCATGTTTCTGCAGGTAAAGATACTCCCTCGTGGCAATGATGCCGCCTATTATTAGTATCACTCCGAGGATAACAGGAATGATCTTGTTTGATTTCTTCTTTTTTGGGTTGTGTTCCATTGTACTACTATGCTTATCGTTGTTTGATTGTTCCTGTTGATTTTCTTAAGGTATACCAGGCGAGACCTGCGTCGGCCTTTGCCAGTTCAAGATTTATCTGAGATTGAAATAGCTGCGTCTGGGCGTCTATCCGGTCGGTTACTGAGGCGATATTGTTCCGGTATTTGGATTCGAGGATACGGTCGTTTTCTGCGGCCTGTTGTATCGAGTTTTCCAGGATCTTTATTCTCTCAACAGAGCGGGTGAAGTTCTGATAATCCTGGTTCACTTCTGTTTTTACATTATCAGTAGTAATGCCTTTGCCGATTTCCGCCTCGTTCTTCTGAATCTGCGCTTCTGATACTTTATGTTTATTCGTCCAGAGCCTGTCTATACTCCAGGCCAGAGTCGCGCCTACCGATACCGGCGCCAGGAAGGTGTTTGCCTTCGGCACAAACTTACCTGTCGGGTTGATATAATACATACTTCCCGTAGCGCTTAAAGTAGGCATCAGGTCGGCTTTAACGGTTTTTATATTCGTTTCGGCGAGCTGTGACCTTAACGCATAGTCTTTAATTTCTTCGCGATTGTTAAGGGCTGTATCAATTAAACTGACAAGAGCAGCGGGCGTGGTAGCCGGAAAACCAAACTCCTTTATCTCCAGCTCTGTGTTTTCGGGCAGGCCCAGTAAAATATCCAGATTATAGTTAACTATTTTTTTGTTGGTCTCCAGATCGACACCAGTAAGCTGGATGTTATTCTTCTGTAGCTGAAACCTTAAAACGTCATTTTTGGTTACCAGTCCCTGGCTGAAGAACTGCTGTGCCTGTTTGATCTGCTGATCTACAGCCTGCAGGTTTTGCTCTACTACTTTCTGGCTTTGCTCAACTTTATAGAGGTTGTAGCAGGCGGTTATGATGTTATATGCAATATTATCCTTTTGTTTATCAGCATCGAGACGGGCGATGCTGGTCAGCAGATCGGTAGATTCTTTAGCATATTTTAACTTATTGCCTGCAAAGATGGTCTCCTGAACAGAGAGTGTACCTATAAAAGCGTCGGCTTTGGAAGGCAGGTCCAGCGGTTCATTCGTGCTGCCGGGCAACTCAAATTTCCCGCTCAGGAAATTAGCGTGACTAAAGGCGTAGCTGGCACTTGCAGTAGGTAAAGCCCGGTCTTTAGCCTGATTAAAGCGGCTGACGGCTTCATCAATGCGTGACTGTGACACCTTCAGAGCCTTGCTGTTTTCTATGCCCAGTCTGATGGCTTCGTCAACCGTAATCGTTCGCGACGACTGCGCAGAAGCGCCCAGCGAACCAAAGAATAAGATAATAAGGAGCGTTTTTCGCATGTTTTTGCGGATTATTCTGAAAATGCCTTTTTTCAGCTTTTGATATGAGTGATTCATGACTTACTAATCGTGGAAGAAAATTCAGTATTGCCGCTCGGGACAGTACGGTAATTAATTATTTATACAGGCAGCAGGTTTCAGGTAGGATTCCAGCATAGCCTTAAGATGTTTCTTTAAACGGGGCTTGATGTCAGTATTCAGAATATTGTCATCGCTCAGGTCTTTATCCAACAGCGCCGACGCAATACCCGAAAGATTGACAATATAGTATTTGGTGCCGAACAGCGTCGCTACGAGGAGATCTATATCTACTTCCTTAAAGCTTCCGTTCTCAATGCCTTCACGCAGGATTTTTCGTATCTCGTTAATATTTCGCAACAAATACTCTACTATAAAGCTACCCATTTCGGACCGTTGCTGTATAGATATTTCATGCTGCATCAGCCGTTGAAAACAGTTCTGTGCTGCAATCTTATCCACATACAGGTCGATGTATTTATTCAATTTCTCCCATGAAGAGATATCCTCTTCATTTAAGCTGATCAGCGTCTGATGAAAACCTTTGAACCTTCTTTCAAATACGGCCTTATAAAGACCTTCTTTTGACCCGAAGTAGTAATTAAGCATAGCCATATTAACTCCTGCTTCGTTCGCTATCGAGCGGGTAGAAGCACCGTCATAGCCAAGCTCGGAGAAAAGCTTTTCAGCAGTCTGCAATATGATCTCTTTCTTGTCCTCTTTCACGCCGCAAAATTAATCAATCGATTGATTAATAAAAATATTTCTTTAACAATCCGTCGTTTGTGACGTTTATCTGATTATTAGCATTGATTTTTAAAGACTTAGGTATGGAACAATTTAATAAAGACAAGCAGCCGGAGGGGTTATATTTCATTCTGGCAGCGATTTGCGGTGTGTTGACGGGATGGGTAGCTACCCATTCGCTGTTATGGGTTTTTGTAGGGGCTCTTTTAGGTTTACTTACAGCGGGCTTTTACCTGAACGTTTTTGTAAAAGGAAGGCATCATTAAAAATAAAGGGGGTGTCCAAAAAGGCACCCTCTTTCCTTTTACAAGAGAGTAGGAGTTTTTCAGATTCTTATGAAATAGCTTTTCACTTTATGTTTAATGCAGTTAATTGCTGCATTAGATCGTATAGACATTGTGTTATCATGATGAATCGCGTCAATTTAGGCTTTTTAAGCAGCTTTTGCTGCCATTTTCCTTAAGTTATGTGCTATGGCGGCCAGTCCGAACTCGATATTTACTTTAGGGAGTGTACGTAGTCTGAATCGATTGAACCTGTTATTGCTTTTTAGTTGACCAAATACAGCTTCTGGTTCTATCGCTCTGTTCTTTCTGAGCCTAACACCTTCTTCACTTAACAGCTTTTGCTTCACTTTCTCCTTAAAGGCCCTTAAGGCATGGTTGACCTCAATTTTACGGTCTTCATCGCCTTTATAACACATTTTCCTGAGCGGACAGCCCTGGCAGCTCTCTGTTTTGTAACAGCTCACCTTAGATTTATACCCCAGCTCTGAGATGCGCTCAGATTCCTCCATTTTGATCATACGTTTGCCTGCCGGACATATAAAGTAATCCCCTTGCACATCGTAGGGCAGGTTTGAGGCATGATATATATTCTTTTTAAAGCTGCGTTTTTGTTCTTTATGAAAGTAATTGTACTTGATAAAAGCCTCAATATCATTATCCTCCATCCACTGGTAGTTCTGCTCGCTTCCATACCCTGAGTCTGCCACTACTTTCTTTGATTGTTTATTGTAATGTGCTTTGAACTGCTCCAGGTGGAGGGTCAAAGTGGCAGTATCTCCGGCACGCTGGTGAATGGAAAAGTTGGTAATAAACTGATTCTCGGTACTAATCTGGGTATTATAAGCCGGTTTAAGCTGGCCGTTTTTCATATGGTCTTCCTTCATCCGCATGAAAGTAGCATCCTGATCGGTCTTGCTGTAGCTGTTGCGTGTGCCTAAAGTTTCCAGTTGCGCTTCATATTTCTCAAGTCGGGGAAGTGCATCTTTTTCAAGCTTCTTAACCTCTTTTTTTTGTTGCTTGTTCAGCTCTGCCAAACGACCGTTCAGTTCATCTATCCTGTTCTTAAGTTCCGTTGAACTTACAGGAACGCCTGGCTTTTCCGGTGAGGCCAGTTCCGCTTTATCATGCTTTATAGACCTATCTATATCCCCAAGTACTCCGGTTATTTTTTCTTCCAGCTTTGCTTTATTCTTCTCTGTAGAGCCTTTCCATACAAAGGTATACCGGTTCGAAGCCGATTCCAGCTTGGTGCCGTCCACATACTGGATATCAAGACTGACATAGCCAAGATCAGCCATCAAACGGACCAGTTCTGCAAACAGATGCTGGATCTTATCCTTTAACCGCTTACCACGAAAATCGTTAATAGTGCGGAAATCAGGGGTACTGTTGCCTGATAGCCACATGAAGTGGATATTTTCCTGCAGGGCCTGAGCCATCTTTCGACAAGAATAAATATTACAGAAGTAACTGTAGAAAAGTACTTTAATTAGCATTCTGGGATGAAAGCTGCTGGTACCGCCGCCTTTATATCCTGAAAGAATATCATCGATATTAAGTGATTCAACAACTTGGTTAACAATACGGACAGGATGATCTGATGGAATCCGATCCCCTATGTTCGAGGGAAAAAGCACAACCTGCTGCGAGGTTAACGCCTTAAAATGTACATTTGATCTTGTTTTCATTAGCACCATTAATTTACGAATTAATGGGAAAACAAAAAAGGGTGTCCTTACTTTTTGGACACCCTCTTCAACCTAAACCTTATCACAATTAAACCAACTTATCATCGGTTCTGAAATAAAAACGGTCGGCCAGAGGAAATGTTTTACAAAAATTTAAAAATATCAGGAAGCAGCCATGACCTTATCCTGATGTCGCTTTACCGTTTCATAGGCATTATTGATTGAATCGCTTATTATAGTTATTAATTCGCCGGGTTGCACCTTGCCGATAACATAGTCCCAGGCTTCTTTACTATTAGCGATTATCGCGCAGGGGATTTCAGGCTTAACTTCTTTTATCCCTTCCTGTAATAATACTATAAGCTCATCATAAGTCCTGTCCCGAAGGTATTTCTCCTGGCAAATTACAATATTGTCAAACATTCCAGCTGCCAGCCGGCCAATCTCGCGTATGTCGTCGTCTCTTCTGTCGCCAGTGCCTGATATAACCCCAGTTCTGTAACTGGCCTCTGTATTGAGAATAAAATCTCTCAACCCTCTGAGCCCGTCGGGATTGTGTGCATAGTCTACCAGTATTTTAAAATCTCTGAACTCGAAGAGGTTCATCCGTCCAGGCGTATGGGCCGGAGAGGGGACGAAGGTTTCGAGCGAGGTTCGAATGTCTTCGATTTTGAATCCCCACAGGAAAGCGGCAAGGCCTGCGGCCATCGCATTCTGAGTCATGAAATGAACGGTTCCATTGAAAGTAATGGGAATATGACTGATTTTAGCGATACGGATTTTCCAGTTACCTTTTTTAACCGTAAAAATCCCCTGATCGTTAAAAGCGGCTACGCCGCCACGGCTGCAATGCTCTTCTATCACTGCGTTATTCTCATTCATGCTGAAATAAGCGACATTACAATGAGTAGTATCCCGGCCAATTTTAACGCAGTATTTGTTATCTGCATTTAAAACTGCCCATCCGTCTTTCTGCACCGACTCTACCAATACCTGCTTTACGTTTGCCAGATCTTCCAGCGTGTGAATGTCCGAAATGCCAAGGTGATCTTCCTGGATGTTGGTTAGAACAGCGATATCGCAGCGACTAAAACCCAGTCCAGCCCTTAGTATTCCACCCCTTGCAGTTTCAAGAACAGCAAATTCAACGGTGGGGTCTTTAAGTACAAAAGCGGCACTGGCGGGACCGGTGGTATCACCCTTGATCATCAGAGAGTTTTGGATATAGATACCGTCGGAAGTGGTGTATCCCACTCTGTAACCGTTGTTTTTGATGATATGCGCTATGAGGCGTGTTGTAGTGGTTTTGCCGTTTGTTCCGGTTATTGCAATGATCGGAATACGTGCCGACTTCCCAGGAGGATAAAGCATATCAATAACGGGAGCCGCAACATTCCGCGGCTGGCCTTCGCTGGGGGCGAGATGCATTCTGAATCCCGGCGCTGCGTTTACTTCCAGGACGACCCCTCCGGTTTCATACAAGGGCTGCGACAGGTTCTCGGCCATAATATCAATGCCGCAGATATCCAGTCCAATTACTCTGGCAATCCGTTCGCAAACAAACACGTTATGTGGGTGAACAATGTCGGTGACGTCGATAGCGATTCCCCCGGTGCTGAGGTTGGCAGTAGATTTTAGGAAAACAATTTCTCCTTCAGCCGGAATGGTTTCAAGTGTGTACCCTTTTTTTTGGAGGATGTCCATCGTATCGCGGTCCACGGTAATTTCCGTCAGCACATTTTCATGCCCATAACCGCGTCGCGGATCCTCGTTGGCAATCTCTATAAGCCTTGAAATGCTATGTCTGCCGTCAGCCACAACATGGGCCGGAATGCGGCGTGCGGCGGCTACCATCCTGTTATTGATCACCAGGACCCTGAAATCGTAACCGGTAATAAATCGTTCGGTAATCACTTTTTCAGAATATTGCCGCGCATGCTTAAATGCTTCAAGGGCCTCCTGCTCCGTTTTTACATTGATTGAGGCCCCTTTGCCATGATTACCGTTCAGCGGTTTGAACACAAGAGGGAAGCCCATGTCACTTATTGCCTGCAGCAGTTCTTCCTCCGTTGAAACAGTTGTGCCATCAGCAACAGGTATAGCTTGTTCTTTCAGAATGCGCTTGGTTTCTTCTTTGTCGCCGGCGATGTCAACAGCTATGCTACTGGTATTGTCCGTAAGCGTTGCCATAAACCGCACCTGATTCTTGCCATGTCCGAGTTGAACGAACGAACCGGCATTAAGTCTGATGTAGGGGATATCGCGTGCTTTAGCCTCGTCGACAATGGAGCCCGTACTTGGTCCAAGCCTTTCGTTATCCCTCATTTCACGCATTGTAATGATGTCGTTCTCTATATTATATGCGGAGCCTTCAACCAGCGCTTCTGCAATGCGAACGGCGGCTTTTGCTGCATATATTCCTACATTCTCTTCAATATAGGCAAACACAACGTTATAGATGCCGGTGGTTTTAGTGCTTCTTGTCCTGCCAAACCCGGTGTCCATTCCGGCAAGCGTTTGAATCTCTAAAGCAATGTGCTCAATAATATGGCCCATCCAGGTACCTTCTTCCACGCGTTCAAGAAATCCACCGTCATATCCTTTTGAACAGCGGTGTGTGTACAAGGTAGGAATAAGCTCTTCCAGCCTTTTCTTAAATCCTGGTATTTCGTTACTGGGTTTGTATTCTAAATCCTCCAGATCCAGGCGCATCTGTATAAGCTTTTCCCTCTTTATAGACCAGATGTTGGGGCCTTTGAGCACCTGGATATTCATTATTTTCATCGGGGTAATCGGTTTTAATACAAAAGGAATTTAATATCACTTGTTATTAATTTCCGGGAACGCAGGTAAGCGCTTTGTGTAAGTTAAGGTCAATCGTACGGAACTTTAAAGTGTGTCATGGTTTAACCCATCGGTTATATGTTAATTTTGATTTAATCCTATCCTCCGTTTATTCATTTCTTCTGTGTCAGCACTCATATCAGTTTTAATTCCGGAGATAAACATCGGTCTATTTAACCACGTACGGTTGATAAAGTTTTTAAAAAAAGATCAGCGTTTAGAATAAGTAAACCGGGCTATAGATGCTGTTTCTGTAACTTGCATATCAAAACAAGTTTATCTAAGTTTGATATATATAGATTTGAGATAAGATTTGAGGAAATAGATATTTTATATAGCTCCGCGTCATCCTGACACTGTGCTTTCGCTTTCCGCTTGATTACTCATATCTCGATTTCGTCTTGATACCTGATACTTTGTATCTTGATTCATTATTAATCAGAAGGAATATGCTGCCTAAAGGGAAACTTGTTATTATTGGAGGAGCTGTAGATCTGGGGAGTTCTTTAAGCTATAATGAGAATATCAGCCATCCGCATTATATTAAGTTTTTTGAGCGCGGGATATTGAAGCGAATGATCACCGAATCGTCGAAGGGAGAGGATTCGGTCGTTGAAGTGATCACCACAGCCTCTAAAATTCCCGAAATTGTCGGCGCCGAGTATATAAAATCGTTTAATCAGCTCCAGGTTGGTAATGTAAATGTGCTTGATATCCGCTCCAGGGATGTAGCATCGTCGCCAGAGGTTAAGGAGAGGATAAAAAATGCCGATGTAGTAATGTTTTCGGGAGGCGATCAGCTTCGGCTAAGTGCCATCTTTGGCGGTACTGAATTGCTGAAGATATTAAAAGAACGGTATCAGAATGAATCCTTCATCATTGCCGGGACGTCGGCAGGCGCTGCCGCAGCTTCTACCAATATGATTTACCGGGGAAACAGCAGCGAAGCCTTAATAAAAGGAGAAGTACAGATCACCGGGGGCCTTGGATTTATTGATGATGTGATCATCGACACCCATTTTGTGCAGCGTGGAAGAATGGGCCGTTTATTCTATGCTGTAGCCAGTAATCCTGGAATGCTCGGCATTGGCCTTGGCGAAGATGCCGGCTTGCTGATCAAAGGAAATACAATGGAAGCAATCGGCTCGGGACTAACAATTCTGGTTGACGGGCGTTATATAAATGAGACCAGCATTTATGATGTAGAGATAGGATCGCCGGTTTCAATTGATAACCTGAGGGTTCATGTAATGTCGATTTTCGATAAATATGATCTGCACAGGCACCAGCTGTTTATAAACCAGGCCATACGGGTAGAAGAAGATGTTTACCTTAAGGCCAAAGACAAGGATTGATGAAACCAGCAATTATTATCCATGGAGGTTTTTTTAGTGAGTCTTCTGGTAGTGAGGAAGTGAAAACCGCCAAGCAGGAAGCTCTTAAAGAAATTGTAAACAAGGGATATGACTTTTTGCAGCAGCACACAGCCCTTGAGACGGCCGCCTATACGGTTGCATTACTTGAAGAATGCGATCTTTTTAATGCAGGGTTGGGAGCGCAAATACAGGCCGACGGGAAAATCAGGCTGAGCGCATCCCTAATGGATGGAAAGAGCAGGAAGTTTTCGGGCGTGATTAACATTGAAGAGGTAAAAAACCCGATCTATGTAGCTGAAAGACTAATGGCGTTTGAAGATAAGGTTTTAAGCGGCCCCGAAGCGCAGCAATTTGCCAGGAAGGAGGGCTTTGGTTATTTCAACCCGGAAACACAACAGCGGAGGGAGGACTATCTTAAGAAGCTGAACGAGTCGCTGAGAACAGGGACCGTTGGATGTGTCGCTCTGGACAAAGAAGGCAACCTTGCCGCCGCTACTTCAACCGGAGGCAAGGGTTTTGAGATGCCTGGGAGAGTAAGTGATTCGGCAACCGTTGCAGGCAACTATGCGAATGAAGTTGCTGCCGTTTCCTGTACCGGAGTGGGCGAAGATATCGTAAACGCCGCTTTAGCTGCCAGTATCGTCACCCGGGTTACAGATGGAATGAGCCTTGAAAACGCCGTAAACAGATCTTTTAATGAGCTGAAATCTTTCGATGGCTTCGCCGGTGTAATAGGGATCTCTTCAAAAGGCGAGGTATTTCATTATTGTTCACATCCCTACATGGTTTGGGCTTTAAGTTCCGGACAATCTGAAGTATTTTCTTAGTCATTCAACTTGCTTTGAATGATTACTGAACGGCCGCTATGGGTGTAGTTAATACAAGTATATACGGCGTAGAAAAAATAAATGTAACTCAATGTCAGATATATACGTATCTTTGGCTAAGAGTTTATCTGTTGAGTGAAAGAACATGGGGGTTAAAAGTTTAGTATGTGCGGCAGCATTCATGCTTGCAGGACTGAATAGTTTTGCAATTTCATCTGATTCATTACTAGTAAAAAATAAGCCGGAAAGGGTAAAAATAGGTCCATCTAATTTCGATGCTACGCCTGTTGATTCTGCCCTGCTGAGAAAACTCCTTGTGAAGGAACGTCTTCAAAAAAAGGATAAGGAAACACAGGAGCTGATCAAATACCAAAATACACTTCTTCTAAGGAACTTACTGAACGAGACGGAGACTTCCGAGGTTCCTAACGAGCGCATTTTAAGCACCCTTGACCTGGTTCTTGAAGAGTACCGCCGTACGGGCGATATCAAAAGCGAGTCGCTTATCCTGAATACTCTTGCTGTGTATTACGGAAAAAAAGGTGAATCTGATAAAGCAATACAGTACTTTAAAGAGGCGCTAATTCTGAAAGAACGCCTCAATGACAAGCCGGGAATGATAAAGATTGCTGAAAATATGGCAGCGATCTACCAGATTGCAGGGAAGTATGACAAGGCAGCCATTCAGAATGAATATTATATTCAGCTTAGTCTTGCGCAAAAGAAAACAGCGCAGGCCGCCGAAGGGTATCTGAGCCTGGCCGAAAACAAGCTGTTGCAGAATAAGTACACTGAATCGGAATATTGCATACTTAAAAAAGCACTCCCAATGTTTACGCGGACGGGTAATAAGGCGGGCCGGCTGAAATCGTTTGAAAGTTTGGCGCGAATCTATTATACGCAGAACAGGCTTTCGGAGGCTAAGTGGTTCTATATACAAGCTCAAACCCTAGCCACAAAACTCAATAACAAAGAGGCGATGCTATCCAGTTTAATTCATTTAGCTCAGATAAAGAGCGCCTTGGGAGAACATGAAATGGCCCTGAATGATTATCGTGAAGCAGAACTGCTCGCCCTTAGAAATAACTTTCCCGTTAAACTCGTTCAGATAAAAGCTGAGATCGGTGAGGTTTATAGCCAGATGGGAAATTATCTTGCTGCCGGTTCGGCACTGGATGAATACTCGAAATTACGTGAAGATTTATTGAAGAGCGTTACCCTGTAGCGCTGGTTACAACTTATCAATAATATTGTAAAATTTATATCTTAAAAGTAACAATTTATACTAATTTTGGTCTGAAGAAGTTAAAGAGGCAGTACAAAAACTGCCTCTTTTCTTTTATACCGGAAAAACTGGTATAGAATTAGTAGAAGAGAGAGATACGAAAATGGATTTTAAATCTTTTAAAGAAATGCTGAAAAAAATATTCCTGGCTTTGTTTATGGTGGCAGTAATCGCTTGCAAGGCTAAATCAAGGGTGGATACCGCCGTAGACAGCACGCATAATTTGAAGCCGGAAGCTCAGCAGAACCTTGTTGCCAGCGAATTGGTTAAGATCATTGAAAGTGCCAACTTCAAAAAAGTGAAGCTTAATGATTCTATTTCTTCAGTCATATTCGACAGGTATCTGAAACAGCTGGATGAGGGACACAACTATCTCCTTGCGAGCGATGTAAAGGAATTCGAAGAATACAGGTACTCCCTGGATGACGATTTGCGTGAGGGCGATCTGAGCGCGATGTTCAGGATGTTTAATGTGCTTCAAAAGCGTTATGAAGAAAGACTTCGTTATTCTCTTGCACAGGTAAATAAACCTTTTGACTTCACTAAAAACGAAACTTACACCTATAACCGCGAAAAACTTCCATGGTTTAAGTCGTCACAAGAGGCAGATGAAGTATGGACAAAGCGCGTGAAATACGATTTGCTTAACCTCAGGCTTTCCGGAACGGACGCGGCCAAGAATGCCGGACTCTTAAAACAGCGGTATGAAAATCTCCTTTCCCAGACCAAAAAATTGAATAATCAGGACGCATTCCAGGTAATGATGGATGCTTTCACCGAATCAATAGATCCACACACCAATTATTTCAATCCGGAGAATGCGCAAAGATTTAATGAAGAGATGGCGCGCACTTTTGAAGGAATAGGCGCGAGCTTGCAGCTTGAAAATGAAGTAGTGAAAATAGCAGGAGTTATCCCGGGTGGTCCTGCCTTCAAATCGAAGAAGATAAACGTGAACGATAAGATTATCGCAGTTGCACAGGGAGCGGATGGAGAGTTCGTGGATGTTAGAGGATGGCGGCTTGATAACACTGTTCAGAAAATTAAGGGGCCGCGCGGTACCGTCGTACGGCTGAAGATTATTCCTGCCGGGCAGGAACTGTCGGCTCAGCCTAAAATCGTTTCCCTGGTGCGTGAGAAAGTAGTTCTCGAGGACCAGTCGGCCAAAAAGAAGATTAAAACGGTTACCTCTGGTGGAAAAACGTACAAAATAGGCATCATTGAAGTGCCTGCGTTTTACATGGACTTTAAAGCGTATCAGGCAGGCGATCCTAATTACAAAAGCACAACGAGAGACGTAAAGCTCATTATTGATACGTTAAAAAGAGCCCAGGTAGATGGAATTGTGATGGACCTTCGTACGAATGGAGGCGGTTCATTAATGGAAGCTATAGAACTGACCGGGCTTTTCATCAAGACGGGACCAGTGGTACAGGTTCGTGACCCACGCCGTACAGAGATTAATGCTGACGACGATCCTTCTATAATATGGACCGGACCGCTTGGCGTGATGGTCGACCGCTTTAGCGCCTCGGCCTCTGAGATATTTGCTGCTGCCATTCAGGACTATAACCGCGGAGTGATTATGGGTACCCAGACCTATGGAAAAGGTACCGTACAGTCGGCTCTCGATCTTTCAAGATTTATAAGCACGGTAGATGAACTGTTAAACAAATTTAAGGGCTCTGATAAAGAAGGAACCTCTGCTACTGCAGGCCCCAAATACGGTCAGATCAATCTTACCATGGCTAAATTTTACAGGATCAATGGAAGCAGCACACAGCATAAAGGAGTTATTCCTGATATTCAGTTTCCAATGATCTTCCCGGCTGATAAATATGGTGAAAGCTCTGAGCCTTCAGCCCTGCCCTTTGATTCGATAAAGCCTAGCAAATATGCGCCTGTTGCTAATCTCCAGCCGATTAAACCGATGCTGGTTAAACAACATGAGGAACGGATGAAAGCGTCGCCGGATTACAAATATTTATTGGAAGATATAGAGCAGTTTAAGAAGCGTGAGTCCGAAGCCTCTGTTACCCTAAACGAAGCACAGCTTAAAAAGGAACGCGAAGAGCAGGAGGCTAAAACCTTAGCCCGCGACAACAAACGACGTGCTTTGCAGGGACTGCCTCCGCTGAAAAAGGGCGAAGTGAAGCCGAAAGAAGAAAATGACTTCGTGCAGGACGAGAGCCTGAAAATTATGGCCGATTTTATCCGGTTTAACAAGGCCGGGCAGTTTACAATGGTGTATTAGTGTTATTTATATGTAATAAGTCGTAAGTTTTAACAGAAAACAATAAGTGGTTTTACCTTTAACATAACACTAGGTTATCAAATAATAAGTATAATTTTTTAAGAAGCCGGTTTACGCCGGCTTTTTTCGTTTATCAAACTATCTGTTTATATTAAGGTTTCCTTGATATGGCCACGCAACTGCTTCAGTTTAATGATAAAGGTATCTATTGCTCCGCCGGCGATTTTTATATAGATCCATGGAAGCCTGTAGAATATGCCGTCATCACACATGCTCACTCAGATCATGCGCGTTGGGGGAGTAAGTTTTATCTCGCTCATCGTCTTGCACGTGGCGTTTTAAAATATCGTTTAGGCGAAATACAGCTTGAGACAGCAGAATACGATCAACCGATATTTCGAAACGGCGTTAAAATATCGTTTCATCCTGCCGGCCATATTATTGGCTCGGCACAGGTACGGGTAGAATATAAAGGAGAAGTATGGGTGGTTTCGGGTGATTATAAAACCGAGGACGACGGGATATCTACACCGTTTGAACCTGTAAGGTGTCATACGTTTATATCCGAATGCACCTTTGGTATGCCGGTGTATAAATGGCCGGCCCAACAACAGGTACACGATGATATTAATCAGTGGTGGAGGCGGAATGCAGAGGACGGAAAAATCACTTTTATCACCGGCTATTCTTTAGGAAAGGCACAGCGCATACTACAGCAACTGGACCAGTCGATCGGAAGAGTTTTTTTGCATGGAGTGATTGCAAATACCAACCGCGCCCTTGAAAGCGATGGTGTCAATCTGCCGGCGGCAGCGTGGTTAAGCCCTGACGTTAGTATAGCGGATGCCCGGGGAGGCATTATAATTTGTCCGCCCTCCGCTATCGGTACCCCCTGGATGAGAAAGTTCCATCCCTATTCATTTGGATATTGTTCGGGCTGGATGGCCTTGCGTGGAGCAAAGAGGCGAATGGCCGCCGACAGGGGATTTGTCCTTTCGGACCATGCCGACTGGCAGGGTTTGATTAGCGCTATTGATGCCACCCAATGCGAGTGTGTTTGTCTCACTCACGGCTATACTGCTTCTTTTGCGCGCTATCTTCGCGAGCGGGGCTATAATGCTCATGAGGCTCATACCTATTACGGCGCAGAAGAGGAAACGGCAGAGCTGGCCGATAACGCCGCTCCCGCTGGTCCGCAGTCAATGCCGGGAGAGAAAGGGGGGATGTTATGAAAGACTTCGCACAGCTTTTTTCGTCGCTCGACGAAACCAATAAAACGAATGAAAAGATTAATATCCTGAAAGAGTATTTTATTTCTGTTCCCGATGCCGATAAGATCCAGACGCTGGCTTTGTTTACAGGCCGGAAGCCGAGGCGGCAGATAAACTCCACGCTGGTAAAACTCTGGGCGATGGAGATGGCGGATATCCCGCAATGGTTGTTTGAAGAAAGCTATCAGGTAGTGGGCGATCTTGGCGAAACCATTGCTCTTCTACTTCCGGAGAACGAGGGGACGCAGGACCGATCGCTGGCAGAATGGATTGCTGAAATAAATGGACTCGGTCCTCTTACCGACGAGGAACGAAAAAACTGGCTCAAGGCTTCGTGGAATATGATGGATCAGCAGGAGCGATTTGTTTTCAACAAAATACTGACTGGCAGCTTCCGCGTTGGCGTTTCACAAAATCTCATTATTAAGGCGCTTTCGGAGATCTCTGGACTTGAGCCGGCAACCCTTACCCATCGGATTATGGGCAACTGGGATCCTCTTACTTTTAGCTTCTACGACTTGCTGCAGAAAGAAGATGCGTCCGACGATGTCTCCCGGCCTTACCCTTTTTGCCTGGCCTACGCCATTCAGGAAACATCCGATCAGACTAAGACAGCCGAAGAAATGGAAGCTGCTCTTGGAGTGCCCGATCAGTGGCAGGCTGAATGGAAGTGGGACGGCATAAGAGCTCAGGCGATCCACCGGGCCGGGAAAATATTCATCTGGACGCGAGGAGAGGAACTGGCGACAGACAAATTCCCCGAACTGCATGCATTTTTATCCGGCCTGCCTGAAGGTACTGTTCTGGATGGTGAAGCTATTTGCTTTGCCGATGGCAAACCTTTGCCCTTTAACGTTCTTCAAACGCGCATTGGAAGAAAGAACCTCAGTAAAAAAGTTCTTGAAGCAAGTCCGATGGCCTTTATAGCTTATGACTGCCTCGAATTGGCAGGTGATGATATCCGCTCAATGCCCTTAAGGCACCGCAGGTCGGTGCTTGAAATGCTCCACGTCAAAAGTGAGTTTAAAGATGTTTTCAGGCTTTCCCCTGTTGTCCCGTTTGACAGCTGGCAGCAACTTTACGACTTACGTTTGCGGGCAAGGGAACATCAGGCAGAGGGGTTTATGCTGAAGAAAAAGGAGTCTGTATATCAAACCGGCCGAAAACGTGGCGACTGGTGGAAATGGAAGGTAGATCCTTTGTCGGTCGATGCGGTGATGATCTATGCTCAAAAAGGCCATGGCCGCCGGGCGGATCTGTATACCGACTATACCTTTGCCGTGTGGGATGGTGATAAGCTCGTCCCTTTTGCCAAAGCATATTCGGGGCTAACAGACCAGGAGATCAGGCAGGTTGATAACTTCGTGAAACGCAATACCCTTGAAAAGTTCGGACCCGTGAGGACGGTGACTCCTTCGCTGGTTTTTGAAATAGGATTTGAAGGAATAAATAAGTCAACCCGGCATAAATCAGGCGTAGCCCTGCGTTTTCCCAGGATCCTCAGGTGGCGCCGTGACAAGAAGATAGAAGACGCCGATAATTTGGATACGTTGAAGGCATTGCTTGTGCAGTAAAGTATATTTGTTTTATGAACCCTGGCGAAAGGATAATATCTGACTGGTTTGAAAAGAAAGGATGGAAACAATTCCCCTTTCAGAAGGATATGCAGGATGCCTACCTTTCAGGATACTCAGGTTTGCTAAATGCTCCGACCGGTAGTGGTAAAACCTTCGCACTTTTCCTTCCTTTTGTAGCAGATTATATTAATCGTTATCCCGATGATTACCAGGTAAGGAAGAATAACGGCTTGCTCATGCTCTGGATAACCCCCTTAAGAGCGTTAACAAACGATATCCGCAAAGCCATGCAGACGGCTGTGGATGATATTGGGCTTCCATGGGTAATCGGCAGTCGCACCGGAGACACCTCTCAGAAGGAAAAGGATGCGTTAAGAAGAAAACAGCCGGAGGTGCTGCTTACTACTCCTGAGAGCCTCCATCTCATGATCGCTCAAAAGGACTATCCCAAACTGTTTAAGAACCTTCAGGTTGTAGTAGCCGACGAATGGCATGAATTGCTGGGAACGAAACGGGGTGTTCAGCTGGAACTGGGACTATCGCGGCTGAAATGTGTTGCGGGAAATGGGTTGTATGTTGCGGGTTGCAGGTTGCAGGATGAAGTTGCCACAGGTATTTCGCCCGCTATAAAGGAGCCTGCAAGTGATACCGCTCATTCAGCACAGCCCGCAATACAGAACTCACAACCAGCATCTCACAACCTACAACATGCGACTCACAACCCACAACCCGCAACCCGCAACCCACAACTCCGCATCTGGGGGATCAGCGCTACGATAGGTAATCTGAGTCAGGCGGCAGCGGTATTGTTGGGCAATGATGTGCCTGAGGAAAAAATTAAGCTCATACGGGCGCACCTGGATAAAAAAATAGAGATCGAATCGGTAATCCCCGATAATATTGAGAAATTTTCGTGGACCGGACATCTTGGTATTAAGCTGTTACCGCAGGTGATGGAAATCGTTGCCAAAAGTAAAACTACGCTGATCTTTACCAACACGCGCTCACAATCGGAGATATGGTATCAAACTATCCTTGATAAATATCCGGAGTATGCCGGCATCATGGCCATGCACCACGGATCGTTAGACAACGAACTGAGAAGCTGGGTGGAGGAGGCGCTTCACCGGGAAATGCTGAAGCTGGTGGTTTGCACCTCAAGCCTCGACTTAGGTGTCGACTTCAGGCCTGTGGATACGGTGATACAGATAGGCAGCCCGAAGGGGGTAGCGAGATTTATGCAAAGGGCGGGGCGAAGCGGTCACCATCCGGGTGCAGTATCAAGAGCCTGGTTTGTGCCTACGCACTCTCTCGAGCTGCTGGAGGGAGCGGCTATCAAGCAGGCGATGGTGGAGGAGGTTTTTGAAAGCAGGGATCCGGTAGTTCTGGCTATGGACGTCCTGACCCAGTATCTCGTAACTCTTGCCGTATCCGACGGGTTCATCCCTAACGTGATATTCAAAGAGTTAAAAACCACCTACGCTTATGCTGATCTTCAGGAAAAGGAGTTTGGGCAGATCCTCGACTTCATAACCAAAGGTGGTAAAACGCTTTCGCAGTACGACGAATATCTCAAAGTAGAGATAGAGAACGGCCTTTATAAGGTAAACAGCAGGCGTGTGGCCATGCGGCACCGGCTTACTATGGGAACGATCGTAAGCGATGTGAGTATGAGGATCAAGTTCCTGACGGGCGGCTACCTGGGCTCTATTGAAGAAGATTTCATTTCAAGACTGAAAGTGGGAGATAACTTCTGGTTTGCAGGGAGAAGTCTGGAGCTGGTAAAGGTGAAGGATATGACCGCCTTTGTGAGGAAATCGAACAAGAGTACGGGAAGGATCCCGAGCTGGATGGGCGGGCGCATTCCTTTGTCGTCTCAGCTATCGGCTATGTTCAGGAAGAAGCTCGACGAGGTGGCCCGGCATATAGAGAAAGATGCCGAGGTAAAAGCATTACGGCCCCTGTTTGATATGCAGGCCGAGCTTTCGCATCTGCCGCATTCTTCAGAGTTTCTGATTGAGAAGTTTGAATCAAAGGACGGTCATCACCTGTTCTTTTATCCTTTTGAAGGCCGGCTTGTACACGAGGGCATGGCTTCTCTTTTTGCCTGGCGCATTTCAAAAATTAAAGAGGCAAGTTATTCAATTGCTATGAACGACTACGGCTTCGAATTATTGACAGACGAAGATATTCCGTTGGAAAAGTCGCTTACATCGGGCCTGTTCTCTGAGGATAACCTTTTGGATGATATTCAGAATAGCCTTAATGCAAATGAAATGGCCAGAAGGAAGTTCAGGGATATTGCTCATATTGCCGGACTTGTATTCACCGGCTTTCCGGGTAAGGCAATGAAGAACCGCCATCTTCAGGCGTCAACCTCACTGCTTTTCAACGTCTTTAGCGAGTATGAGCCAGACAATGTGCTGGTACGGCAGGCATACAATGAGGCTTTACAGTTTCAGCTTGAAGAGTTCAGGCTTAGAGAAGCGTTACGGAGATTGCAAACCCTCAAGGTTGTTATCAGGCACTGCAGCCGGCCAACGCCTTTCGCATTTCCGATCATGGTAGACCGCCTGCGCGAAAAGCTTACAACGGAATCGCTTGAAGCAAGAGTGGCGAAAATGTCTCTCGATTACTCCTGATATTGTAACATTTCACATTTTTGTTTATCATAAATTTTATTCTTCAGTATGTATATGAAACTTATTAAATCACTAAGCATGGCAGCGCTTCCGGCCCTGATGTTTGCTGCATGTTCTCAAAACAAAAGTTCATCAGGGGAAAACAAGAGAACTGTTTTTTTCGATAAGGCCGGAATGGACACCACCGTTAGTCCCGGCGAGAACTTTTTTCAGTACGCCAATGGAGCGTGGTATAAGAATACCGAAATTCCGGCATCGGAGTCGGGATGGGGCTCTTTCTATGTCCTTTACGATGAGAACCTCAAGGATCTGAAAAAGATACTGGAGGAGGCATCGAAAGATAGTAAGGGAGCGAATGAGCAAAAGGTAGGAGATTTTTATGTTAGTGGTATGGACACAGCTGCTATCGACAAAAGAGGTTATGAGCCGGTAAAGCCATTGCTTGCCAGAATAGATGCTGTTAAAAGCCCTAAGGAACTAGTGAATTTTGCTGCCGGTAGTTTTAAGGAAGGCGAGTCATTCCTCTTTTCTTTCTTTGTAGGGCCTGATGACAGGATCAGCACGAAGAATGCAGTCAACTTTCAGCAATCCGGTTTGGGATTGCCTAACAGGGATTATTATTTTAATACCGATCCTGAGAACCAGAAGATCCGCAGGGAATATGTAAAATATATAGCAAAGCTGTTCACGCTTACCGGTACCGATTCGGTAGTCGCAAAGAAGAATGCGGATGCTATTCTTAAACTGGAAACAGAAATAGCCAAATCACACTTTACACCTGTAGAGCTGAGAGATCCGGTTAAAAACTACAATAAGTTTGCAGTAGCTGAATTTCAGAAACAGAACCCCGACTTCGACATGAAAGACCTTCTTTCAAGACTTAGTCTGAAGACCGATACCATCCTGGTAGGGCAACCGGGCTATTATAAAGCGCTTGCCGGACTGCTTAAATCGCAGCCACTCGATCTATGGAAGAACAAGCTGAAGTTTGAAGCGCTGAGCTCTTCTGCCTCTGCTCTAAGCACTCCGTTCAGGAAAGCAAGATTTGATTTCTACGGAAAGGTTCTGAACGGTCAGCAAAAGGAGCAGGACCGCTGGAAACAAATGGTGAGTAAAACAGACCAGGGCCTGGGCGACTTGCTTGGACAGCTGTATGTAGAAAGACATTTCCCGGCAGATGCAAAAGAAAGAATGCTGAAGTTGGTTGATAACCTTCAGAAGGTATACCAGTCGCGTATTGAAAAACTTGACTGGATGAGTCCTGAAACGAAGAAGAAGGCACTTGAAAAGCTGAATGCGTTTACAAAGAAGATTGGCTACACCGATAAATGGAAGAGCTATGATGATGTTGAGATCAGCAGATCTAAATATTATGAGAACCTTCAATCGATCGCAAAGCATGACTATAAGGAGATGACCGGTAAGCTTGGTAAGCCCGTGGATAAAACGGAATGGTTTATGACCCCGCCAACTGTAAATGCCTATTACAATCCAGCTTTTAATGAAATAGTTTTCCCGGCCGGGATTCTTCGTTTCCCATTCTTTGACAACAATGCTGACGATGCAATCAACTACGGTGCGATAGGAGCTGTTATAGGGCATGAGATGACCCATGGTTTTGATGATCAGGGCAGGCAGTACGACAAGGATGGCAATCTGAAAGACTGGTGGACGAAACAGGATGCTGAGAAGTTTACCAAAAAAGCTGATGGCGTAGTAAAACAGTATAATAACTACACTGTCCTGAATAATCTGCATGTAAACGGACAGCTCACACTTGGTGAGAATCTGGCTGATATCGGCGGGACAGCCATTGCATACGATGCATTCAAGCTGACCGACCAGGGTAAAAGTGATGGGAAGATAGATGGCTTCACTCCTGATCAGCGTTTCTTCCTTGCCTATGCGCAGGTGTGGCGTATAAAAAGCCGCGACGAATTGTTAAGGACCCGTATCAGTACAGATCCGCATTCTCCGGAGATGTTCCGTGTAAATGGTCCCCTTTCAAACATGCCGCAGTTTTATAAGGCCTTTAATGTTAAGCCTGGCGACAAGATGTATCGCGCAGAGAACGAGCGCGTAAAGGTTTGGTAAATTATACTGTATAAGCGACGTGTGCCAGAAGGCGCCCGTCGCTTACATAATGATTCATAGTTTTTATTATTGTGGCAGCTTATTTGCTAATATCAGGTAAATAAAGATATCTATGAATTTAAAAAGAACCTTTGGTACCATTTTGACAATACTGGGTGTTGTTGGACTTATATATGCCGCGATTGGTTTTGTTCAGGAGTCGGGAAGCTGGCGTGAGCTGGCAGTTTATGGAGTGTTGGGAATTATATTCTTTTCTACCGGGATAGGACTTATAAGAAGTACAAGTGATGTAGCTAAGATGTAAAAATAAAGGGCTGACCTTACGGACAGCCCTTTTTACCTTGGCAAGGTATAATTGATTGAATTATAATTTCTCTCTTAATGACTCGATCAAACGGCCGCCCTTGTAATAATAGCGTTGCCAGTAAGATTCGTTGAGGTTGCTGATCATTACCCCTCTGCTGCTGGAAGCATGTGCGAATTTATTATTCCCCAGATATACTCCAACATGCGAAATAGCCCTGCTTCTGATCTTAAAGAATACGAGATCTCCCTCCTGCAACTCATCCTTACTTACTGGATTGACCATGCTGAAGATGTTGCGGGAGTTATTTCCTATAACCGTATTGAAAACCTTTTCATATAGCTCAAATGCAAAACCGGAACAATCGATCCCTCTTTTGGTATCACCCCCTAAACGGTAGGGCGTTCCCAACCAATCGTATACAAACTGATATAATTTAACATTCGATGTAGCAGAAACAGCTACTCCCATGATTTGCGAAAAATAATCTTTAGCAAGATTGTCCGGATCCTCGGTGGTTTTTTTGGTTGTTTGTGCCTGGGTTGACACATACGTTAACACAATTAGTATTGCTACTATTACTTTTTTCCCCATTCTAAACATCGTTTATCAGTTAAACAACAAGACTTATAAACGCCCTCTTGTACTAATTAATGCACCCATTACTTGTACGAGCACTGCAAAGCTAAATAAATATTCCTCATCTGCAAGGGCTTTCTGTCTATTTTTAACAACTTTTAACAAACTTTCGTATGTCTTTCTAGACACCCAGCTCAAAAAAATCCTTTATTGTTTCAGTATACAGCTATGCCATAAATTATGTTTCAAAAAATATTTTTTTCTTTTGACACAAGTACTACCAGAGGTATTTTGCTGTATCGTGTTTGGGACTTCCGGCAGTCAGGTTTTACTTGATGTTCACCTGGTTATCGGGCGGGCGATAAGTTGCCGGACATGTTTGCTCATGCCTCTCGAATCGTTCCCGGCACCGACTTTTCAGTTTGTTGTGCTTCAGTCATTTCCAAGGTTGGTAGAACTATCATTATATCAGAAACAAGGTTTGAAAGTAATTGAACAAATTTTATATTTGCACGGTAATCGGCATACAGCCGGTTCGGGATGTAGCGTAGCCCGGTATCGCGTCAGCATGGGGTGCTGGAGGTCGCAGGTTCGAATCCTGCCATCCCGACAAAAGCGATACCAATCGAAGTCGAAACCCCTTAAATCGTATGATTTAAGGGGTTTTTTATTTTATTCCACCCCAATTCATTCAAGTTATATCAAGGAAAATGTGCCCTATTCGGTGCCCCAAATTTTTAAAATATATTTGGGCACAAATAGCATATTAAGTATTTGATAGTCAATTGATTACTTAGTTTATTTTGACGGTTTTTGGTACCCTTTAGTGTGCCCTAAAAATTCGGCAGACTTGCCCACAATGCAAAAGCCGCCAAAGACCGTCAATCTGATGCTATTGTAACTTAATAATTGACAATATGAAAACAGCGAACAGCACCTTTGGCGTTATCTTTTATCTTAGGAAGTATAAAGCCACCAATGACGGTAAGACCCCTATTTATGCAAGGATCACCGTAAACGGAAGTAGAATTGATTTATCTGTTAAACGGACGATTGATCCCGATAACTGGAATGCCAATAAAGGAATGGCACGTGGTAGCAGAGAGGAAGTCGTAAAGCTGAACAAGTACTTAGAGCAGTATCGTTCGGGTATCGTGGAAAGCTACCAGGAACTTTTATTGCAGAAGAAACTTATCACGGCAGAATTAGTAAAGGAAAAATTTACCGGAGAAGACCAGGCGGAATTTACTTTATGCAAATTGATGGAGTACCACAATGCAGAGCAATCCCAGGTGTTAGAGCAAGGAACGATGAAAAATTATTATACCACACAAAAGTATATTAAGGAGTTCATAGCGGAGCGATTTAAGACAAGTGATAAATACTTATCAGAATTAAGCTATAAGTTTATTACAGATTTTGAATACTTCCTACGTAACAGGAAGCCCGAAAAAGGGCAAAAGCCTTTAAACAACAACGGCTTAATGAAGCACATAGAAAGGTTTTGCAAGATGGTGAACCTTGCCGTTAGGCTGGAATGGTTAGACCGTAACCCCTTTCATGCCTACCAGTTAAAGTTTGATAAGGTAGAACGCGAATACTTGACCAAAGACGAACTGGCAAGGATTGAAAAAAAGAAATTCAACATTGTTAGGCTACAGGTGGTAAAAGACTTGTTCATTTTTAGTTGCTATACAGGTTTAGCGTATATAGATGTATTCAACCTAACCCCGGCAAATCTTATAGAGAAATCCGAAAACAACATTTGGATAGCCACAAATAGGCAGAAAACCAATGAGCCTGTAAGAGTACCGATACTGCCAAAAGCTTTAGACATTATCGAAAAGTACAAAGGCCACCCGCAGGCATTAGCAGAAGGGAAAGTGCTACCAACGTTGAGCAATCAGAAGTTAAACAGCTATTTGAAGGAAATAGCGGATATGTGTAACATCACCAAGCCGCTAACCTTTCATATTGCGCGGCACACTTTCGCCACAACGGTTACTTTGACTAACGGTGTACCTATTGAAACAGTAAGTAAACTGTTAGGTCATAGCAAGCTTACTACAACTCAAATTTATGCTAAAGTTGTCGAGAGCAAGATAAATGATGATATGGCTCTGCTAAAAACCAAACTATGCTAAAGGATATAGGGCTGCCAATTTGATTGTCAGCCCTATTTTTTAATCTGTTGGGCATTCAATTTTGGGATAGGCGTAAAATAAATTTGGATGGTAAAAATATCCATCGTAATATTGCAATATAAAGTATGGGCTTAACTAAAACAGAAATATTCACCGAAGAACAAAACAGGTTAGCTGTGATGCTGAAAGCTATCGCGCACCCTGCCCGTATCGCCATTTTACAGGAAATCATTAAATCAAATACCTGTATATGTGGCGATCTTGTAGAAGAATTGGGTTTAGCGCAGCCTACCATTTCACAGCATTTAAAAGAACTAAAAAATGCTGGACTTATACAAGGTACTATTGAAGGGGTTAGCGTTTGTTACTGCATTAACCCACCTGTTTGGAATGAGCTGAAAGAACAATTAGGCGGCTTTTTTGCAGCCTATGATTTGAAAGCCACCTGCTGTTAAAAAAATTTGATTACATTAATCGCAATATTGCAATAATATAATAATCACAAAGCCATGAATAAAGTAGAAGCGATCAACTGGAAAACTTTTAAAGACACCTTATTAGAGCATCCCGACCTTGATCTGCAATTCCAATATGCCGAAGGGAAACTGGTAGATGCAGCATATCATATAACTGAAATCAAACAAGCGCCGATCACCTCGGTAGATTGTGGCGGCGTAATGAATGCCTGGACAGAGATTATTGTACAGCTATGGGTACCGGAAGGTGAGCAACAGGAACGTTCGATGAAGGTAGGTAAAGCTTTATCTATCGTTAATATCGTAGAAAAAATGCTACCGCTTAACCCGAACGGTACGGTAAAGATCGAGTTCGGTAATTCTGAATTTGATACCCGCCAGATGTTTCCAAATGAAATGATCGTGGATGGCACGGCTTTAACTGTAGACTTGCGGCCTGATGCGGTACAATGCAAAGCCCAAACCCGCGGAGGCAGTTGTGGTACTAATGATAAAGGCGAAGAATGCTGCACACCCGCTGTGGCTGAAAAACCAAAAGTACAATTAGTGAACTTGGCTGCTGCACCGGCTGAAGCCTGTTGTACACCGGGCGGAGGCTGCTGTTAAAAATTGCAGAAATGATAATTGACCAGGCCCAACCCTATAAAGATGCTTTGATTGAGCTGCTGGCGGCTGAAAAGCTGCCGGTGGCCGATCTGCCGGAAACACTGGATAACTTTATTGTTGCTATTCAAGATGGCGCAGTAGTCGGTGTAGCCGGAGTTGAAGTTTATGGCCAGTACGGTTTGCTTCGCTCTTTGGCGGTACATCCGGCACATCGGAGTGTGGGTATCGCGGGTAAGTTGCTGGCGCGTTTGACCAATATGAGCCGTTTGAAAGGGTTAAGCGAAATGTACCTACTCACAGAAACCGCACCGGCCTATTTTGAACGGCAACATAATCATCAAATAACACGGGAAGAAGTTCCGGCGGAAATACAGCTATCATCAGAGTTCAGCCATGTTTGTCCCATTTCTGCCTTTGTGATAAAAAAGAAACTTAACTAAGTTTTTTTTAAGTATATCAATCGTTAAATAGCAATAAACCAATTAAACCCTAAAAATAAAAATTATGAAAAACTTATCCTTTCTTTTCTTAATCGGCTTACTGGTTGTAAGTTCCGCTTTTGCGCCTGCTACAGACCCTATTTATCCTGAATTGGCACAAACTTTCAAAACCGTTAAAAAGAGCAACCCGACACTTGACGCTCGCCGTGATGATCTCGGTGGTATCCAGCAATTAGCTATTGTAGCTAAGAGCAAAAAACAAGATGTCATTGTGGAGTTTGTTAGTAACGATGGTTTTAGCGGTCAAATAGCGAAAGCTGTGCTAAAAACGGCGCTTGCTTCATACGGTATTAATGATGTGAAGATATTTGTAGTCGGCGCGGCTACTTCCGTAAAAGTGGCTTCGGCACTGGCGAAAATCGGCTTTAAGATGAGCGGCGATCAAGCCAAATACAACGACCAGGGCGGTTCGGTTACTTTTGAAAACTCGCCATCCAATCCGCAGGCAATCCATGTGCTGGTACAGGAAAGTGCAGCATCTTTATTGGTCAACGTGGATAAGTTCGCTGTGAAGCTGAATTACAAACCACTCCCTATGGGCGCAACAGATGAACAATACGATGCGCAAGCCAAATTGATCACAGCGGAAATGTTATTCGCAGCATCTAAATTCAAAGAAAACTGGAAATAGTTAATCATCAATTCACATTAAAATACGATATACGCAATTAAATTATGTCAGCAAACAACTGTGCCCCTGTGGCCGAACGTAAAAAATTAGGATTTCTTGACCGCAATCTCACGCTTTGGATTTTCCTTGCGATGGCGATTGGGGTTGGTATAGGTTATTTTATTCCCTCATCCGCAGGGTTTATTAATTCATTTTCAAGCGGAACGACCAATGTTCCGTTAGCAATTGGTTTGATCCTGATGATGTACCCACCGCTTGCCAAAGTTAAATATGAGAAAATGGGCGAAGTGTTTAAGGATACTAAGGTGTTAAGCGCTTCGCTAATTTTGAACTGGATAATCGGGCCGGTGCTGATGTTTGTATTGGCAATAACGTTATTGCGCGATCATCCTGCTTATATGGTAGGTTTAATACTGATCGGACTTGCGCGTTGTATCGCTATGGTAGTCGTATGGAACGAACTGGCCGAAGGCAACCGGGAGTATGCCGCCGGGCTTATCGCGCTGAACAGTATTTTTCAGGTACTTCTTTACAGCGTATATGCCTATCTTTTTATCACCGTATTACCGCCTTTATTCGGATTGAAAGGTTTGGCGGTGAACATTACCATTGGTGAAATTGCCAAAAGCGTAGGCATCTATTTAGGGATACCTTTTGCCGCAGGTGTGATTAGCCGCAATTTGTTAATTAAAATTAAAGGTGAGGAATGGTTTCAGACAAAATATGTCCCATTCATTTCTCCTATTACTCTGATAGCTTTACTATTTACCATAGTGGTAATGTTCAGCCTTAAAGGTAACCTGATCGTTCAAATCCCATTTGATGTAATAAGAATAGCTATACCATTGGTTATTTACTTTACAATCATGTTCGTGCTTAGTTTCTTTATTGGCAAGTCTTTTGGTGCCGACTATTCACGCAGTACGTCTATAGCCTTTACCGCTACCGGAAATAATTTTGAATTGGCGATAGCGGTTGCTATTGGTGTATTCGGTATTAATTCTGGGGAAGCTTTTGCCGGAGTGATCGGGCCATTGGTTGAAGTTCCGGCCTTGATCGCATTGGTAAACCTTGCCTTTTATTTCCGCAAAAAATACTACACCACAAAAACATTAACACCGATACGATAATGAAAATTGCTTTATTTTCTGATATACATGCCAACCTTCCCGCATTGGAAGCTTTCTTTGCGGATGTTGAAACTCAAAAACCTGATGCGATTTACTGTTTAGGCGACCTTGTAGGTTATAACATTTGGCCTAACGAGGTTATAGATGAAATCCGTAAACGGGGTATTCCCTGTATTGCAGGTAACTATGATTTTGGCATAGGCCGCAGTAGCGATGATTGCGGATGTGCCTATAAAACCGATGAAGAAAAGGCTTTGGGTAAAATCTCCATATCCTACACCAACGAAGTGGTTAAGGATGAGCAAAGGGCGTATTTACGAACCTTGCCTGCACATATCAGGCTTGAATACCAATTGAACAATGATAAGCTTAATGTACTGTTGGTGCATGGTAGCCCCCGTAAGGTTAATGAATATTTATTTGAAGACCGCGACGAAAAAAGCCTGCTAAGAATTATGGAACAGGCGGATGCGGATGTATTATGTTTTGGTCATACCCACCAGCCCTACCACCGGATCTTACCATCGGTAACAACAGATGAAACCCACTATCGCCATGCAGTTAATATCGGTTCAGTTGGTAAGCCAAAAGATAAAGACCCCCGCGGCGGTTATGTTTTACTGCATATTAATTCGGATAGTTCCATTAAAAATAAAGACAGCGTAAAAGTTGAGTTTATCCGTATTGACTATGATATTGAAAAAGCGGCTAAAGCGGTTGAAGATAGCCCGCTACCCAATGAATATGCAGATATGTTAAGAAAAGCTTAGCGAATGATTTTAACTTGAGTAAGGATGATATAGTTGCCAGCAGTGCGTGTTAAATCTCTTTGCCATTGAATTTGGACGGGAATTGGAAAAGATGAACTATCGGTGATTCCCATAGCTCTAAAACTTTGATTGGTTCTGTAGAAGGAAGGTGCATTTTTGGTTGTATCACCGCTGATTGAAACTTTTATGCCACCACAGAATGTACAGGTACTAAGATCATAGCCCATTATATTTGCATTGCTTGTTGCAATGCCGTTATTACTTTTTTTACAGTTGGTTGCACAAAACCATAAAAACAAGATGGAAACAAGTGTAATCTTTTTCATAAGCTGTTTATCTCCTCTACGCATAATTTAAAGCAAACGCTACATAAAAACTAATATAATGAAGATAGCACTTTTTTCAGATGTACATGCGAATTTACCGGCATTTGAAGCTTTTTTGTCAGATGTTGATATCCGTAAACCCGATGCTGTTTATTGCCTGGGCGACCTAATCGGATATAATATTTGGCCTAACGAAGTTATTGAAGGTGTACGCAAGCGCGGTATTGCTACATTGGCGGGTAATCACGACCAAAAAAACAAGGGGTATGCCTATGAAATAGTATATGCTGATCACAGGCGATACTTAGATACCTTGCCTGCTCACATACGGTTGGAGTTTCAGTTGAATAATGACCACCTGAATATCGTAATGGCGCATGGAAGTACCCGCGCCATTAATGAATATGTTTTGGAAGATACAGACGAGGCTTATGTATTGGAAATGATGCAGGAAGCTAAGGCGGATGTTTTGTGTGTCGGCCATTCACATAAACCATACCATCGCATTATTTCTACAGCAAATGGAACTTTTAAGCATGTAATTAATATCGGTTCGGTGGGCAAGCCTAAAGATGGCAACCCAATGGCCTGTTATGCCCAAATCACATTAACTGATGGTAGCAACACTACAGACGGGGATAGTATTCAAGTCGAATTTATCCGTGTTGCCTACGATGTCGAACAAGCTGCAAAAGCCATAGAAGATAGTCCACTGCCCGATGAGCTGGCAGATAAATTACGTAAAGCCTATTAAATCAAACCCCATGAACTTTCCCGAAAACCTATATTATTCTAAAGAACATACCTGGTTAAAGGTAGATGGTACTACCGGAACAATCGGTATCACCGAATTTGCACAAAGCGAATTAGGCGAGATCGTTTACGTCGAACTGCCTAACGTTGGGCAGACTTTTAAAGCAGACGAGATATTCGGCTCGGTAGAAGCTGTAAAGACTACCAGCGACTTATTTATACCTGTATCGGGTAACATTATCGCGAAGAATGATGCATTGTTAAAAAATCCCGAACTGGTGAACAGCGATCCTTTTGTAGCGGCATGGATAATTAAAATAGAAATCGATGAACCCTCCGAGATAAATAATCTTCTAAATGCAACTAATTATCAAAATTTGATTGGTATTTAAAACCGGATTAAATTAAAAAAACCTATCACCAGTTACGAACTTATATTTAGAAGTATTAATAGCACCTTGCTGTAATTGTGCAATATCACTCATTCGTCACTAAATATGTTAAATTCAGTCGGCATAATACGGCTTTGGGGTGGAATGGCTTGGCGATGGTCAAGCACATAGTGATTGAAAGAAAAATAGCTGTTTAAAACTCCTGCTTTAACTTCCTCGAACGTTTTGGTTTCATTAATTTTTAGCAATGTACGTTTTCTCGCAAGGTGGCTATCAATTAAGTCTTCAAGTTTAACTTTACCAGCCCTGATATATTCGGTAAGCAATACCAATCCATCAATATGGAGAATAACGAGATCGTTGATGTGAAAACCCTCAATGCCTTGTTCTTTCATTTCTGCTATTAAATTTTCGCGCTCATCGTTGAACCATCCGGCCATCAAGCTTTCAATGCCAGGAACTGTAAGGTTTACATCATAAACTATTAAAATCGGAAAAAATTTAAGTGATTTCGGTTTATAACCCTGGTCGAATGGATATGCCATCGTTAGGCTAAACCTTATTCGTGTGATTAACTGCTTTACTGCTTTTTCTGAATTTTGGGTTTTATAATATTTTTTACTGATCTCCTCTTGTATGTCAGGTACGTTAAAGGATTGTTTAACCTTTCCCGAAATAAAACTGTCTTTAACTTCAATAATAAAAACTTTGTTGCCGTTGCGTATATAGTAATCCGGTTCCGAATTACCCATTTGCGCTTTCATTTCTTCACCTGAAAATTGCTTGCAACTCTTGTTTTCATAGGCTTTTTTAAATAACTTGTAAACAAGATACCCTTCCGAAAAATCTGTAGTAAAATCAGTTCTAAATCGATCCTGAGAAATTCCTAATTGTAAATTATTGGATAAGATTGCTTTACAATCCCAATATATAGAGCTATAAACCTTGTTGATGATCATTGCCCGATTAAGTATTACATATTCATTTTCGCCAACTGCAAAAAGCGGCTTATTCCGGATAGCAAGAAAATCAAAATTAGCGACGTTTTCTTCACTTTCCTCAATATCCGTTTGATGATTATATAATTCAAGAAACTTTTTATTTTCTTCGTTAAGGCCATTTATCGTTACCGCATCACTAAAACATAATTGAGTAAGTGGGAATATTTTGACAGCGTAGTCTTTGAACCCGCTAACGTCCTTGGATTGTAAGTAGAGTTCGTATAATTCACTATTGTATTGTTCAATAAACTGCAAACAATACATCGCCTTAATTAATTGGCAAACGGCAATAATCTGATCAATGTAACTAAAGTCATAATAGCTAATCAGTGATGCGGTAGACAACCATGTCGCGCGTAGAATGCCCGAATATTGTTCAGGTATCGTAGTACCGATTTGATTTTGTTTCAATAAAAAAGCTTCATTGAGTTTTAGATAAGCTTTAAAAAGATCCAAATGAGCTTGATTTGTATTTATGACACTGTTTTCATCAATTTCAGGCAAACTCTTTGCAATAACGCTCATCCTTAAATTCGCATAATGATTAATCAATACAAGTTTGAAACCCTCATTTATTTCTGCTCGATATCCAAAAAAAATCCTCTCCATCAATTCTTGCCCCAATGGTTCTTTGTGACCAAACCAAGAAACAATTTGCTGTTGCAACTCTGTTATCCCCCTTTGCAACATAGAATTTAAAACACCAATCATTTTCAAGGTGAGTGTTTTGCCGTATGGAGTTAAAATATCTTCAACACTTCGTGGTTCGTCGCCGAATATTTTTGAATACTTAATTAGCAACGACATGCTTAGGTTCGAGTGAGTTGGCATTGAGGATTAGGTTTTTAATTATGAAATTTTATATCTGGAAATTCACTGTTGATCTTTTCTACCAATTCAGCCAGTTCTTTTTTCTTCATCTTTCCAACAAGCTTTGTTTTTCTGTACAACTCGCCGGTATATAAATTAAGCTTATAGTTCTCCTGATAATTATGGGCATGAGGTATCGAAGGAAACGGATCTGCATCACTTCGATGAACTACCCAAATCCTACCATTTTTATGCAAAGTTGCTTTTTCTAACGTGTCCGAAGTTTCGGGAAGCCAATCTATATCATTTTCATCAACGTCAAATTCGATTTTACCGAGTGGCAAACCATTTTGATTAATGTGATCAAGCACCACTTCCAATATTTTTTCGTCAGTTAGTTTCGCGTGTATCACCTCATAATATTCGAGGTTAAGCTCAGACTGTAGAATTGTCCAAATATCATCCTCGCTGAGAAAAGTGATACCTTTTGCCAACAATCTATCGTACACGACAGCTTGATTTTTTAAGTAAGTCTTTAACATATCCTCTCTTTCACTCATGATTAAAAGCTTTTATCAAGTTTTTTGTGAACAAACGATACAATCGTCATAATATCAAGTGCTTCGGATTCTGTTATTACAAATTTTATTTTCGGAGTATGTGCAGTAGGATTGCGTATTAACCCAAAAAGCCCCTTAATCGTATTTGATAATCCGAGATGCTCACTTCTTTCTGTATCAGTTTGTAACGGATTGATTCTCAATAGTGGATTTGTAGTGGAGAATACAACATCAGCAAGTGGGTTACCATCAGCATGAACACCAGTGAGGTTTCTTAATCTCTGAGCAATACTCTTTACTGCTTCGAAAACTGAATGAAAATAATTCTCCTTAACTAATTCTTCATTGCAGTATTTAAACACTTCCAAATGGACATTTCTTAATTCTAACTTTTGCTTATAGTGACTTGCTCGTTCTTGTG
Organism: Arcticibacter tournemirensis; assembly: GCF_006716645.1. Taxonomy (NCBI): domain Bacteria; kingdom Pseudomonadati; phylum Bacteroidota; class Sphingobacteriia; order Sphingobacteriales; family Sphingobacteriaceae; genus Arcticibacter; species Arcticibacter tournemirensis. The sequence goes on from NZ_VFPL01000001.1 coordinate 442,576, forward strand.
CCTCAGTGAGAGTTGTTGCCGCGGCTACTTGTCGATACTTTGCTTCCTTAGTAATTTCAAGTCCGATAAAGGAGAGACGCTTATTTAATTCGTTTAAACGATATTGAAAAATTTCATCTTTGTTAAAATATCTTGCTGGGTTCATCGCCTGGCTTAGAAATTTCAATATTCCATTTGAACATTGATTGTTGTTTTGGAAAAGAACGAAAGCGTTATAAAGCCTGCTCCTCTTATTAAGTCCAGTTGGAGTATGATCTATTAACGAGCAATCTGCAAGTATTTTAGTGATTTCCGATCCGGTCAAGCCCTCACTTGTATCAGCAATTAGTTCACAAATACTTTCCAAATGTACCGCTGAAATCATTGGATGTTTAGTTACTGCTCTATCAGCCATACCGCAATGTTTTAAGTAAATTCAATTATGATAATAAAATAGGTAGGCGCTAAATTATAATATTAATATTCAGTTCTTTAGTTTCATAGGGCATTTATGATTTTACTTGTTATATAAGAAGGCATATAACAATGGGTAACAATATATTACTTCCCATAATTTGAATGTAAGTCAAAGTGTTTAAAACTAAAACTTTATGATTTCGTTTCAACACCAATAAAACATATTCCCATGCCCAACAAATATTTTAAGCCGCACGAAACATTAGACCTTAACTCACATAAATATGATGTTGGTGTTCTCATAAGATTAAAGGATGGTTACGAAGACAATCTTTTTATCAAAAAGGTACTTGAATTGCCGGAGCTTGAATACGAGCCGTATTACCTGTACCACCTCGATTACTTTTTAAGCAAGGGGCCACAGGGTGAGCAGGAGTTTTTTTCTTTTGTTTGGCAGATCGTTTTAAGGCTAAACAGCTATTTAAAGGAAATAGCGGATATGTGTAACATCTCCAAGCCGCTAACCTTTCATATTGCGCGGCATACTTTCGCCACAACGGTTACTTTGACTAACGGTGTACCTATTGAAACAGTAAGTAAACTGTTGGGCCATAGCAAGCTTACTACAACTCAAATCTATGCTAAAGTGGTCGAGAGCAAAATAAATGACGATATGGCTCTGCTAAAAACCAAATTAATGTAATAATTACAAGGACTGACAATCAAATTGCCAGTCCTTTTTTTTAAAGCCTTTAACCTACATGAATACGATTTTACTTCATATTTCCCGCGCAAATTAAAATAACACCACCAGTGGCCTGTTAGTGTCCTTGAAAACAAAGCTTATTAAAAAGAAAAAGTCGACATAGAAATGACCCGAATTTGAATTATCTCGTATCTACCAAGTTCTTTAAGTTCAAAAATAGAAACCAACGCTCTTAAATCCTTCAATAATTTTGTAGTTGCGTAATTCAAATACCCTGAAAAGGGAAAAAAAATAGGATCGACTCGCTTAGTAAATGGAATAATTTTCTGAAGATAAACCCACAATTCAGGTCCAAGAATGTCAATTGTAATTGAGTGGATTGACGAAATCATCTTTAAAAATTAAAAACATTTTAAATGTTACGGTCGTAACATTATATTTGCACAATGGAAAAGAATAATTGGTTACTGATCACTTATAAGGTACCAGCGGAACCGGCCAAAAAGCGTATCGCCTTATGGCGCAGACTAAAAAGCATGGGAGCTGTATATCTTCAAAACGGCGTTTGTCTGCTACCTAAAACAGAAGAGCATATACGTCAGCTTAAAATGACGGAGAATGAGATCCGGGAAATGAATGGTGATTCGGTTATCCTGGAAACCGTTGCTTTAGACAAATCACAGGAGCAGAAAGTGATTACCCGCTTTAAGGCGGACCGTGATGAGGATTATAAAGAATTTTTAGGTAAATGCCAGGACTTTGAAAACGAGATTGATAAAGAAACAGCGGCGAACCATTTTACTTATGCTGAGTTGGAAGAAAATGATGCCGACCTCAAAAAATTACAGGTCTGGCTGGTGAAAATCCAAAAGCTGGATTTTTACGAAGCTGCCAGCGCGGAAGAAGCCGGGAACCGACTGAAAGCCTGCCAGGAGATGCTGGATGTTTACGCCCAGCGTGTATTTGAAGCCCATGACGAAAATAAATAGACCGGGATGAGCGCAAAAGAAATTCGGGTACAGACCCTTAAACAAAGATCTTACCAGTTCATCATCCTTTTCGGCTTTGTGAGCATGTTCGGCGATATCACCTATGAAGGCGGGCGCAGTATCACCGGGCCATACCTGGCTTTGCTGGGTGTAAGTGCCACGATGGTCGGATTTATCGGCGGTGTGGGTGAATTTGTAGGCTATGTCTTCCGATTGGTTTCTGGCTATGTGGCCGATAAAACCAAAGCCTATTGGGCCATCACATATTTAGGTTATGGTCTATTGATCTCCATGCCATTACTGGCGCTAACCAATAACTGGAAGGTTGCGGCGATATTGATCATCCTCGAACGATTCGGTAAGGCCGTTAGGTCGCCTGCAAAAGACACCATGCTTTCACATGCCACCAAATCTGTAGGCACTGGTTGGGGCTTTGCCATTCACGAAGCCATAGATCAGATCGGGGGACTGATCGGCCCGCTGATCTTTACAGCGGTCTTTTTCCTGAAAAGCGGTTATAAACAAGGGCTGACCATACTTTGGATACCGGCTATAGTGACCTTGTTATTCTTAACACTGGCGCGTTTTAAAAACCCGCGCCCCGAGGAACTGGAAGAACAGGCAGAATTAGAAAGTGACCATACTGATAACAAAAGAACTTTACCAGCTATTTTTTGGTGGTATATGGCTTTTTCCTTTATCTGCGTCACCGGCTTTGCTAATTTCCAAATGATCGCTTATCACTTTAAGGTGAGATCGGTTATTTCCGATCTGCAAATACCCATGTTCTACGCTATCGCCATGGCGGTTGATGCCGTGGTTGCATTGATCGCCGGAAAGGTTTATGATAAAATAGGTCTGAAAACACTCATTATTTTGCCTGTGCTGACTTTACCTATTCCTTTTCTCGCTTTTACCAATTCTTTTCAGGCGACTCTGATCAGCATTATCTTGTGGGGTGGTGTGATGGGTATCCAGGAAACGATCATGCGTGCTGTGATCGCGGATATTGTACCCAAAAACAAAAGAGGGTTTGCATATGGTCTGTTCAATACCGCCTACGGTGCCGCCTTGTTTGCTGGCAGTGTTTTGATCGGCTTCTTGTACGATAGAAATATTAGTTATATCAATTGGTTCACAACAATTGCGGAAGTTATAGCGGTCGGCGTTTTTGTGGGCTTGATCAGAACGCTACGCCAACCTAAAACCATTTAAGAAAAATATCCAATGAAAGTATTAACCTGGAACACGTTATTCGCAGGCCTGGACGGATCTGCCGATAAAAGGCGAAAACTACAGATCGAAATGATCAACGAAATCAGGCCCGACATCTTTTTAATGCAGGAAGCCAAAGGGTTTGAGCTAAACAAACAACAGGCGCTTTTTCAAATGGAAAGCGATATTGCTATGCGGGGATTTTTAGGTATCGCGCCACGTACGGGACAAAACACCGCGATCTTTATTAACCCAGCTTACCATGTCAAGTCATTTGAAGCGGACAGCACCCACTTTCATCATGCGGCAACTTTTGTGTCAGTAGCAATTCCTAACTTCGATAAAATAGTAACTTTCGGAAGCGTACACCTGTGCCCTTTAGGTCCGGAAATTAGACGCAGGGAGGCGACCTATCTTTTGCCCTATGCCGACCCTGATGCGTTGAGTTTGATCACCGGCGACTTTAATTCCTTGTCGCCACATGATGCTGAGCCTGCTGATTGGGAACGATTAAGCCCGCATTTCCGCAGCCGCTATTTTGATGGAGATAATGATCTGGCCGACCGTAAAGTTTTGCAGCTTTTGGAAATGGCGGGTTTTGTAGATTGCGCCCGTGCGGCAAAAAAGAACAACATTACTACCGTTCCTTGTGCAGCTTATAATAATGCCGAATTTGTGAACTTTCGCTGCGACTATATGCTGGCCAGTCGGGCATTGACCAACAAACTAAGCCATTATACTGTGATCAAAAATGAACGCACCGATCAAGCCTCCGATCATTATCCCGTGCTGGCCGAGTTCAAATAGCAAGATTTCAGATTGCGTTCAGAATTTAGCCGGAATATAGCAGCCGGATTTAATTAACTTCGCTATATGAAGGTGCTGATCGTAGAAGATGAGCCGGAACTATCCGGTAGTATTGTGGCTTACCTGCAAAAAGAAAATTATCGTTGCGAAACAGCGGATGACTTTTTGCAGGCAGAAAGTAAAGTCATCGACTTTCAGTACGATTGTATGATCGTAGATATCGGCCTGCCCGGCGGAAGTGGCCTTGACCTGATCAAACTGATCAAAAGCATGAAACGGAACGATGGCATTATTGTGATCTCGGCCAATAGCGCTTTGAGCGATAAACTGATGGGGTTAAATTTAGGCGCGGATGATTACATCGCCAAACCGTTTCATCTTTCTGAATTAAGTGCCCGGCTGCTATCGGTAATCAGGCGGCGGAATTTCCAGGGCGCTGCCACTTTCACCTTCAACGAATTGCAGGTCAATATTGATGATAAAAGTGTATTTGTGCACGGCAGGCCCCTTGTACTCAATAAGAAAGAACTGGACTTACTGTTGTTTCTCGTGTCCAATAAAAACCGGATCGTTTCCAAATCTGCCATCTCCGAGCATTTATCACAAAATGAATCCGGCTATTACCGGGGCCAGGATGTGGTGTATGCCCACATGAAAAACCTGAAAAAGAAACTGGCGGAAGCAGGCGCTAACGACTATATCAAAACCATTTACGGAGTGGGTTATAAACTGGAGTGCTATGAAACTGCTGACTAAGACCTCGCGCAATTTGCTGGGCTATGCCTGTGTCGTATTGCTCATCAGCATCCCGGTTTTCTATTTTATTATCGAGCAGTTGTATTACCAGGATGTGGATGACGCGCTCCGGCTGAAAAAGAAAGAGCTGATCGTGCGCACCAAACACTTGCATACCGAACATGATGTGCGCTTATGGTTAGGCATGGATCAGGAAGTACGCATGTTTCCATTGCAGGCAGGAGGCATACCCAAGGATACCATTTACCCTAAATTATATGTAGATACGCTTGACCAACAATTTGAACCCTACCGTGAACTCAGGACAACGCTTACCATCAATAACGAAACGCATCTGGTAACGATCCGCCGATCACTGGTCGAAAGCGAGGACCTAATTGTCGGCATCGCCGAGGCCCAGGCGATCCTGCTCATTTTATTATTCGGCGGGTGGATCATTATCAATCGTCGCACTTCAAAAAAAATATGGCAACCCTTTGAACGCATTATCGACTGGCTGAAAAAATATGAGATGGGCAAAGACCCTCATTCGGGCATACCCTCATCAGGCATCGCTGAATTTGACACACTTAACGCGGTGGTCAGCGACCTTATCCAAAAAAATCATGGGGTATTCATCCAGCAAAAACAATTCATCGAGAATGCTTCCCATGAAATGCAGACCCCGGTAGCCATCCTGCAATCTAAACTTGACTTGCTGATCGTATCAGAAGGACTCACTGCTGAGCAGGCACGTTACCTGCAATCACAGTATGACGCCATTGAGAGGCTCAATCATTTGAACCGGAGTTTGCTGCTACTCTCACAGATCGAAAATCACCAGTTTGAAGAAACAGCCCCAGTTTCGCTTCAGGCGCTTACGGAAAAGATCCTGGGACATTTGGAAGAAAGCATCAGCAGCAAAAACATCACAATCGACCGCAGCTATCAGATTGAAAAAATAGTGAACGGGAACCCGATGCTGCTGGAGATCTGTTTATCGAACCTGATGACCAATGCGGTCAGTCATACCCCACAGGACGGCACCATTGCCATTTTATTGGACGAAGACCTGTTCCGGCTGAGTAACACCGGTGAACCGCTGGGCTTTAGTGAAGACCTGTTGTTTACCCGCTTTGGTAAAAAGAAAGGCAGTAAATATGGTGTCGGGCTTGGTTTAGCAATCGTGCGCCAGATTGCGGAATCGATGAAAATGAAGGTAACCTATACTTATAACGGCTCAGCACACGAGTTTACACTTGTTTTTTAAACCCAAATATCAGTTTTCCAGCTTTGAAAAAGACGATCCCAGACAAGCTACCGATCAGGATGGCAAATAACACATCTGCCGGATAATGAACCCCGTTATAAACCCGGCTATAACTCACCAATATGGCCCACAGCAGCAGGGTGCCCAATACCCATTTTTTTGGCTTCAGTAGTGCGGGAATAAAAACAGCAACGGCAAAAGCATTGGCCGCGTGAGAGGAAACAAATCCGTAAAGGCCACCAGGACCGGCTTTGCTCAAATGGATCAAGGGTATAAGCAGCGGTTCATGTGAAGGGCGCTTTCGTTCAACTAAATTTTTGATCAGGTGCGAACTCGTTTGATCTGTGAACAGGATCAATAAAAAAATGACCAATAGAGGTTGCCAACAATTTTTTCCGAACTGTTTCCAGATCGCATAAATCAGTATCGCATAAAATGGGAACCAAAAGAACTTATCACTGGCGGCGTACATCACCGGGTCCCAGAACTGGTTGTGATGGGAATTGATCGTCAGGAAAAGTTGAGTATCGGCCGGTCCTATGATAGTTAAAAGCCAATGCGATGCAGTACCTAAAAACAGTAAGAGTAATAACAGGGCAAGTGTGACAATAATTAATTTCCATGTTTCCAGCTTAAGTAATGATTTCATATAACGCCAATGTCTGAGACAAATCTGAAATATTTCGGAAGTGTTCATTTCATTAAGCTGCCGCTGCTGTTTTCAGAAACTTTTCAGATTGTTAGGCCAGTTTTGTAACGGCAGCCTTAATCACCTGCCCTTACAACTGTGCATCCCTTAAAAAAACTACCATTAGGACTTTGCTGCCTGTTAATGATCGGCAGCACCCGGGCGCAAACCAAAATTCAGGCGCTGATCCCTAAAGCAGAAATTGTGCTGCCCAATGTGAAAGGCGGCTTCGACCTGATGGCCTATGACGCAGGACAAAAGCGATTGTTTCTATCCGCCCAGGATAACCACTCGGTTGAGGTGATAGACCTTAAAAATAGCAAACCGCTTAAAAGCCTGCCAGGGTTTAACGAACCGAAATGGGTGTTTTATCATCCTGAAACCAATACCTTATATGTGGCTACAGGAAAAGATGGAAAAGTAACCGCAGTAAATGCGGCTACTTACAAAGCCATTAAAACCTACCAGTTCAAAGAGAAATGCAATAACCTGCGTTACGACCAAAATACCAATGAACTGTTTGTTGGCGTTGGCGATACCTTCGGAGCGATCGGTATCATTGACCTGAATACACAAAAGATCACCCGGCAGATACCCTTAGCCGGATTCCCCAAACAGTTTGAAGTAACCACTGACCGAATCTATGTGAATGAACCCGGTAAGGGATTGATCGAGGTGATCGACCGCAAGTTAAATAAGGTAATAGCGGCATGGTTGGTCAAATCAAATAAAGACAACGTACCAATGGCTATTGATCAGGCCAAACATCTCCTTTATATCGGCTGCGCCGGAGGATCGTTGCTCACCATGTCCACTGAAACAGGGTTAGAATTGAGCCGGGTAACAATCCCCAAAGATGTCGACGGCGTTTACCTGGATAAAAAGAGCAACCGCCTGTACGTTTCCTGCGGCGAAGGCTTTTTGGATGCTTTCCAGATAAAAAATGGCAAACTAAATCTTATTCAGCAGTTCGCTACCCGTAACGGTGCTGGCACCGGCTTGCTTATCCCCGCAGCTCAACTGTACGTATTGGCAGAACCGCAAACCGGCAAATTACCCGCAGCAATACGGATTTTTCAACCTGCTTTATGAAAATGAAATATTTGTTTACCCTGCTATTTTGTGCGGTGGGTTTCAGTAGTGTAAAAGCGCAAAGCAGCCTGCCGGATTTTCTGAATCAGGCTTACAATAACAGCCCGCTGATTAACGACAATAAAAATCAGCTGGTCAATAGTCAGGCGGAGGTAGAGCGAATTAAGGCAATGACTACCAAACTACAACTCAGCCTGAATGCCTACTATTTGTTTGCTCCGGTATATATTACCGATGCTGGCCACAAAGGTTTCAATTTCAATCCGTCGAGTGCCACCAATTACTATGGTTATGATATCGGTACGACCAATGGCGGCAGTATGCAGGGTATGGTGACCGCGACCCAACCCTTGTTCGCTTCCAAACGGGCGGATATCCTGGCTGAACAGGCCCGCGTAGGCGCGCAGATCAATACGAATATGATCAACCTGACCCGGCATGACCTGGAAAAAACAGTCACTGATCAGTATATCCTATGCCTGCTCGATAAAAAGCAGATCAGCAATGCGTCGGAAAATATGAAGATCATCGACCAGCAGCGGGTCATCGTCAAAAAATTGGTAAATGCCAGCTTGCTGAAAAACTCCGACCTGATCCTGCTGAACATCGAGTACGAAAATAATCAGAACGTCCTGCTTACCTATCAGGCGGCTTATCATAGGGATTTGCTGGAATTGAGGATCATGAGCGGCAGCCGTGATACGGCAACAGTTACGTTGGATACCGTTAGCCTGCATTTGAAGGACAGCCCGCAGCAATCCGCCTATCTTGAAAAGTTCCGGCTGGATAGTCTGAATCTGGTGGCATCTCAAAAGGCATTTGAAACCAAATACCAGCCGCAATTAAGTGCATTCGGTAATACCGGTTTGAACGGAACACATTTCAATACGCTGTATGACCGTTTTGGTCTAAGCGCCGGACTGAATCTTTCATGGGCAATACTGGACGGGCATCAAAGGGAGATCACCCGGAAAAAAACCGCGCTGCAACAACAAACCATTGCCTTCAGTAAAAACAATGCCCAAATACAAAACGACCTGCGCAAAAAGCAGGTGCTGGATGAATTAAATTCCTACGATGGCCGGTTACAGAATCAGCAAAAACAGCTGGGTGAATATCAGTCGCTATTAAATAGCTACCGTACCCAAGTGATACAGGCTCAACTGTCTGTCATTGATTTTATCAACGTACTAAAAAACCGAACCACCGCCCAGCGGGATCTATTACAGCTGGAAACTAACCGCAATTTATTGATCAACGCCTATAACTACTGGAACTGGTAATGAAAACATATATAGCCCCATTTTTTTTGCTGCTCACGTTAAGTGCCTGCCACAGCAACGATACGCAAACCATTAAGGAACCCAAGCCGCGAACTGCCGTGCAAATTACACAGGTTGGTACCGGTGCGATCAGTGACGACCTGGTGCTTTCAGGAACTTCGGTTTACCTGAAACGTAATATGGTAACCTCGTCTATCGCCGCATTCATCACTAATGTTTATGTTAAACTCGGCGATCATGTTCGTAAAGGCCAGTCACTTTATTTGCTGGAATCCAAGGAGCGCAAGGCACTGGGGGCAGATATTACCAAAGTTGATCCATCGCTGAAAGGATTTGGTTTAATTACGGTTACCGCACCGGCATCCGGCATTATCACCACATTTGATAAGCAGCAAACCGGTGAATACGTTTTGGAAGGTACACAGCTTTGTACAATAGCCGCCAGCAACGATCTGGCTTTCCAGGTGAATGTGCCTTATGAATATGCCGACTTGGTGAAACCCGGTAAAAAGTGCGTGATTACTTTGCCAGACGGCTCTGCTCACCAGGCAACCATTACGACGCCCTTGGCTACGATGAACGCCGCAGAGCAGACCCAGGTTTTACTGGCGCGGCCTGATCAAACGCTGTTCCTGCCAGAAAACCTGTTAGGTAAGGTCACTTTTAACCGTTCAGCATACGGCAATCAGCAGGTGCTGCCTAAGTCCTGCGTCGTGAGTGACGAATTGCTGAAAGATTTCTGGGTTATGAAACTGGTCAATGACAGCACCGCTATTAAAGTCCCGGTAAAAACCGGCAATAAAAACAAAGAATCTATCGAGATCCTTTCGCCAAAATTTCAAAACGGTGATAAAATATTGATCAGCGGCAATTATGGTTTGGCGGACACTGCACTGGTAACTGTAGTTAAATAACAGCATCATGGCAGAAAAGAAAAACTATTTCCAGAAATTTTCGCGCCCGATATTATTTGTTGGCGCAATACTGCTGGCGGCCGGAGCGTATTTCTATACGCATATGCAGACTAACCTTTTCCCTGAGGTGCTTTTCCCGCGTGTAGCGATTATTGCTGAAGCAGGCCAGCTGCCCATAGACCGTATGATGCTTACGGTGACCAAGCCATTGGAAAGCGCTGTTAAAAAAGTGCGCGGGGTAACCATTGTGAAAAGCAGCACCAGCCGTGGCAGCGTAACCATCGATGTGTATTTTGATTGGGGATTGGATACTTATGCCCAGAAAACGCAGATCGAAAGCCGGGTAAACGAGATCAAAAACTTTTTACCGGCCGGAGTCAATATGTCGATAGAAGCGATGAACCAGTCATTGTTTCCGGTTTATGGCTACACGCTATCGAGTAAAACACACGGACAAGTAGCACTGAAGGATCAGGCTTATCTTACCCTACGACCTATATTTTCGAGGGTTAACGGTATCGCCAATGTGGTGACCCGAGGCGGCCGTTCCAAAGAATTTGTCATTATACCTGACCCGATAAAAATGTCGGCCTTAGGCATCACACCGGATGCAGTTAAAACAGCCTTTGCCAATAACAATTACGTGCTGTCGAATGGTAACCTGGCCGACTTTAACCGCATGTACCTGACGCTGACAGATACCCGCGTGATGGATGTGGATGGGCTTTCTAACCTGACCATTCGTAACGACGGTTCCCGGCTGGTCAAATTGCGCGACTTCGCAAAAGTGGATGTGCAGGAGCAGCAGGAGTTTGTAATCGTGAATGCCAATGGTAAAAATGCGATCCAGATCGACCTGGTTAAGCAACCCGGTGTAAACCTGATCGATTTCGCCAAAGATGCAGCCGCAAAGGCAGAGGAAGTGCGTAAGGCACTGCCCGATGATTTCGAGCTGACCCCTTATTACGACCAGAGCGCCTTTGTTGGCGACAGCATTCATAGCGTGATCAAAACAATCTACGAAGGATTGATCTTGGCCATCATCGTGATGATCTTCTTTTTAAGATCATGGCGTTCAAGTTTGGCGGTGATGCTTTCTATACCGGTTACCTTAGGTTTTACCATCACCGTGCTTTACCTCGCAGGTATCACGATCAATATCATGTCATTGGGTGCCATTGCTGCGTCAGTTGGATTGATTATTGACGATGCCATCGTGATCATCGAACAGATCCACCGGGAACACGAGGAATACCCGGACAAGCATATTTTTGATGTGGTTATTGATGCGATCAAAGCCTTGTTCCCGGCCATGGTCGGTTCTTCACTGGCCACCATCGTGATCTTTTTCCCCTTCCGCTTAATGAGTGGACTGGCGGGTAGCTTTTTTAAAGAATTGTCCGACACGATGCAGATTACGCTGGTATGTTCCTTTTTGGTGACCTGGTTATTACTGCCGGTATTGCATATGGTCGTTGGCTATCGGTCGCACAAAGGAGCAGAACATAAACATAATGACTTTTCCAGTAACAAACTATCCTGGCTGACCTGGACCTTCAAGAAACCTGTTTTTGCGTTTCTATTCATTGGCGTCCTTGGGATTGCTGCTTACATCGCATCCGGCAAATTGGAAACCGGATTTTTACCCAATTTAGATGAAGGTACTATTGTACTGGATTATTTCTCTCCGGCAGGCACTTCGCTGGAAGAAACCGACCGCTTATGCAAGCAAATGGAAAAGATCGTTACCGCCCAGCCAGAGGTAGCCACCTATTCACGGCGTACCGGCGTAAAAATGGCTTTCAAAACCACGCAACCCAACTTCGGGGATTATTCCATTCAACTCAAAAAAGACCGGAGCAAAACCACGGATGAGGTGATCGGTGAACTGCGCGATAAAATATCAGCGCATGTACCACTAATGCACATTTCGTTTGGACAACGCATTTCCGATCTGCTGGGTGATCTGATGAGCACACCGGCACCCATCGAAATCAAAATCTTCGGTGACGATTATGCCAAACTCCAGGAACTCGATAAGCAAGCTACTGGTATCCTGCAAAAGATCAACGGCGTAGCCGACCTGGATGACGGTTTGATCACTGCCGGCCCATCCTTAGAATTTGTACCCGATCAGGATAAACTCGACCTGTACAAAATATCCTTAACCGATTTTCAAATGCAACTTTCGGCCTATACAGGCGGTGTCCCTTTAGGCATGAATGCCGGGATCGCTGAACCTTCAGCTTCGCAGGCTGCCCTAACCGGGGGTATTCAGATCGGTGAACTACAGGACGGACAGCAGATGCGCAAGATCCTGCTGCGCTTTACCAATTTTAAGGATAATGACCTGGAGCATATCAAAAAACAATTGATTTTTTTACCTAACGGACAAACCCGGCCTTTAAGTTTCTTTTGTGCGGTCAACGTATTGCCGGGAGAAGTGCAGCAAACGAGGGAAGATCTGAAATCCAATATCATCCTTACCGCGAGGCTGGATGGACGTGACCTCGGCAGCGCGATAACGGAGATTCAGCAAAAATTAGGTTCCGGTCTGAACCTGCCAAAAGGCTATTTTATAAGCTATGGCGGCGCTTACGCTGAGCAACAGCAATCATTTAAGGAGTTGTTGCTGATCTTAGGGTTAGCTGTCGTACTGGTATTTGCGGTATTGCTGTTCTTATTCCGTGACTGGCTGCTGGCCTGTCTGGTGATTCTGATCTCCGCTTTAGGGATCGGCGGCAGCATTCTGGCGCTGTTTATCTGCAATATCCCGCTCAATGTCAGCAGCTATACCGGCATTATCATGATTGTCGGCATCATCGCTGAAAATGCCATATTCACGCTCAACCAATTCCGCTTTAATCTGGCTGATAGCGGAGATGTGGACACGTCGATTAATTACGCTATTGGCCTGCGTATCCGGCCAAAACTGATGACCGCTATTGGCGCTATCCTGGCCTTGATGCCATTGGCTTTGGGCATTGGCCTCGGCGCGCAAATGCAACAGCCGCTGGCTGTCGCGGTGATTGGTGGTTTCATTGCGGCTTTACCGCTCTTACTTTTTGTTTTTCCATCGCTGATCCGCCTGGGTTACCGCAAACACCTGAAAACACATGAAGTATAATTATATCCTCTGCCTGCTTTTACTCTTTTTTACAGCCAGTGCAGTAAAAGCACAAAACCTTGACCTGCGTTTGCTGGAAAACATTAACGGCCCTGCCAATCCGCAATGGGATGGAAAATGGCGGGCGGTGACCAATAGCGCTATACCCATATCCATAGCCACGCCGGTCGCGCTCTTTGTAGCCGGGCAGATCGATCATAACCAAAATCTTAAAGAGCAATCCTACGTGGCTTTAGGTTCATTAGCAGGTTCAGCATTGCTTAGCACCCTGAGTAAAGCGATCACCCGTCGCGACCGCCCGTTTGTCAACCATGGTGATGTGATCTTTGCCAAATCCTTTCCAACGGATTATAGTTTTCCCTCGGGCCATACGACCGTGGCTTTTTCCACGGCTACTACGCTAAGCCTTTCTTTTCCGAAATGGTACGTGATCGTTCCTGCCTATACTTACGCGGCATCAGTGGGCTACTCCCGTATGTATCTCGGTGTGCATTATCCAAGTGATGTGCTCGGTGGCGCGATCCTCGGCTCGGCCTCGGCTTATATCACATACCGCACCAATAAATGGCTGCGACGCGACCGAAAACACAAACAACTTTCTGAAAATTAATCTCCCTATGAAATACTTGAAAATTTTATCGCTTTTAATATGCCTGCCGGGCATTACTTTTTCGCAAACGAAGCCAACTGTTCCCGCTAAACCCAAATTGGTGGTCGGGATCATCATCGACCAGATGCGTTACGACTACCTTTATCGCTATCAGGATAAATACAGCGAGGGTGGATTTAAAAGATTATTGGGCCAAGGATTTCTTTTTCGCGATACCCATTATAATTATATCCCGACCTATACCGGCCCCGGGCATTCCGCCGTTTACAGCGGCACTACCCCGTCTTATAATGGTATTATTGCTAATGACTGGTATGATCGTGAATTGGGCAGAAGTGTTTATGTTACCGAGGATACTACGGTTCAGGGTGTGGGCGGCACCGGGAAAGGCGGACAAATGTCACCACGCCATCTATTATCAACAACGGTAACCGACGAGCTGCGACTGGCAACGAACCGCAGGTCAAAGGTGATCGGCATCGCCTTGAAAGACCGGGGAGCCATTCTGCCCGCAGGACATCTACCAACAGCTGCCTACTGGTTTGACAATAACAGCGGGGACTGGATCACCAGCACCTATTATACCAAGGTATTACCGGAATGGGTGAAATCATTCAACCAGCAGAAAATGTCTGATCAATATTTATCCAAACCATGGGAAACCTTACTGCCTCTGGATACTTATCAGGGCGGTTTAACCAACGGGTCGGCTTATAGAAAGCCTTACAAAGGCGAAACCAGTAATAAATTCCCGCACGACTTGCCTGGCTTAAAAGCCGCCAACGGTTACGAATTACTTCGGGAAACACCTTTCGGTAATACCTATACACTTGATTTTGCCATACAGGCCATGCAAGCTGAGAAGTTAGGCAAGGGTACGAATACCGATTTTTTAGCGGTGAGCTTTTCTTCGACAGATTATGTAGGACACCAATTTGGTATCGAATCAATAGAAGTGCAGGATACTTACGCCAGACTTGACCGTGAGATCGCACGGTTGCTGACTTATCTGGACCAGCACTATGGTAAGGATAACGTACTCGTATTCTTAACGGCAGATCACGGTGCGGTGGAAACACCTGGTCACATGGCAGAGCTGAAAGCACCGGGTGGTATTTTTAACAATAAAGGTTTAAAAGAAAAACTGAACGATGCCTTATCGGAACAATTCGGTAAAGGCAAGTGGCTGCTGGATTATCAGAATTTGCAGTTTTGGTTGAATGACGATCTGATATCGGCGCAAAAGAAAAGTAAGGCTGAAATAGCTGATGCAGTTTGCCAGCATCTTCGCAAAATGGCAGGCGTTTATCGCGTTTTACCTGTAGCCAATCTGTCAAAAAACACCAATGAACAATTGAACGACCAGTTATTCAATGGCATCAATCCTGTCCGTTCCGGCGATGTGGTGATGCAATTACTGCCGGGCTGGTTTGAAGGGTCAATACCCGCCGCTGGAGGAACGACTCATGGCACCGGCTATGATTACGATACGCATGTGCCATTGATCTGGTACGGCTGGAAAGTTAAGCATGGCTCAACTGGCAATCTGGTACATATCACCGATATCGCCGTCACCGTTTCCGATCTGCTGAATATTAGTCACCCGAGTGCTGCTACCGGACAAGTATTATCCGATTATTTACTAACCCGTTAAACGATTAGCTATGTGGTGGATATACGCGTTATTATCAGCTTTTTTTGCTTCCCTGACCGCCATCTTCGCCAAGATCGGGGTCAAGGATGTTAATTCTGACCTGGCTACGGCCATCCGGACAGTGGTGATCTTATTCGTTGCCTGGGGTATTGCCCTCGGGCGCGGAGAGATCAAAGGCATTGGCGAATTATCAAAAAACACCTGGATATTTTTAGGGTTGTCCGGACTGGCGACCGGGCTTTCCTGGATATTTTATTACAAGGCCCTGCAAATGGGAAAGGTATCACAAGTCGCACCGGTTGATAAACTCAGCGTGGCGCTGACGATCGTTCTGTCAGTGATTTTTCTAAAAGAAACCGTTTCGCTCAAAGCCGCAATTGGGGCAGTAATGATCATTGGCGGCACATTGGTACTGATCTTTTAGCCAATGAAAGGAAGAAACATTTATTCACCCGTAACCAGCTTGTTAATGCTGTTTTTGTTGAGTGCATCTGTGATGTTGTCAACGATATTTTATCAGTACGACAAAGCACTGGTCATCGCTTTTAACGCGCAGCGAAATCCGACTGCTGATCTATTTTGGCTAAATATCACCAATAGCGCCGGTTGGGTCGCTTATGGAACGGTGGGCATCGCGCTGATCTGCCTGATTTTTGTTAAAGCAAGGAAGATAGATTATTTAGCCATTGTTTTGGCGGGTGCCATATCCGGTGGTTTAGCGACATTGATCAAATATGGGGTAGCGCGGATCAGGCCCTTCCATTTATTCACCAGTATACATGAATTGGGGCCGGGTGGCGGCTGGTCTTATCCATCCGGGCATACCTGTGATGCCTTTTTCCTGGCAACTATAATAACCATCGTTTTCCGGAAGCAGACCTGGCTTATCGTAGTCGTTTATTGTTGGGCAGTATTGGTAGGGATTTCCAGGGTTTATTTAGGCGCACATTACCCTTCGGATGTGCTTGCCGGGATCGCTGTTGGGAGCACCTCTTCCATGACAGCCTGGTGGCTCTCTCGAAAGATCATGAAGATCAGCGAATAAATGGATCATTTCAACCCCAGTGATTTCAATTGCCTCCGGGTTGAAGCTTCATCGGTATGGCAAATGCCATGCATCCCCATTTTTTCAGCGATCTCTACGAACATTGGCCGATCTTCCAGATAAACGATCTGATCAGGGTTTACTTGCGCCAGATCCAGCGCCAGTTTAAAAATTGCCAGATCCGGTTTCCGCAGCCCCACAAATCCTGAAGAAACAAAAAAATCACCGAAGCTGTCCAATCCGAACTGTTTGATGCGGTAGGCCGACAATTCACGCCCTTCGTTGCTGATCACGCCGACTTTTAAATGGTATTCGGCCTTTAACCGCCTGATCAATTCGATCATTTGGCTGTACGGCTGTGATTGCTGGTACATAAACGTTTCAAATGCATCCATGGAAAATGGCCGCTCCTGGAAAAAGAAGATCCGGTTAAGATATTCTTCCAGGCTGATCTTCCCGATCTCATAGGTTTCAAAGGTCAGATGGTGGCGTTCCTCCATATCGGCAGGGTCGATATGAAAATGCAACGCTGCTTCCCGACGGGATTCATGATTCCAGCCGTCAGTTAGCAAAACACCACCTATATCGGTGAAAATTGCTTTGATATTCGTTGTTTGCTTATTCATAGTTAACAGAGGTAGATCATCTTAATTACCCTTTTTCTCTTTACCGAAGTAATCACTAAAGAACAGGAGTTGATATTTGATGGAATTTGACCAGTATTCCCAGGTATGGCCACCCGGTCTGATCGTGAAATCATGCGGGATATTGCGTTCCAACAACTGTTCGTGCAGATTTTTATTAACCTGGA
Source organism: Arcticibacter tournemirensis (assembly GCF_006716645.1). NCBI lineage: Bacteria > Pseudomonadati > Bacteroidota > Sphingobacteriia > Sphingobacteriales > Sphingobacteriaceae > Arcticibacter > Arcticibacter tournemirensis. The sequence continues at coordinate 459,918 of NZ_VFPL01000001.1, forward strand.
AAAAGAAGTCGCTATATCCGCAGTCAAACGTAATAGCCAGACTGCCAGGTGTTAATAAATAAGTCAGATTGATCACGGAATACTTCTCCCAGTTTTCAGGCTTTTCACTGTATTTGCCGAGAATATTTTCCATTTCCCAGTTTTTAGGGAATGGCCTCAGGTCAACACCACCACTCATGGCTCCGGCAGCTCCGAAAACATCCTGATGCTTAAAAGCCAGGTAAAAAGCGCCGTGCCCGCCCATGCTCAAGCCGGTAATAGCTCGTCCGTTTCGGGATTTCATCGTACTATAATGCTGATCGATATAGGGAATTAGTTCTGCGGTTATATAAGTTTCATACTTGCTGGACGGGTCAATAGGGCTGTCGATATACCAGCTTCCACGGTTACCGTCAGGACATACGATCAGGATGTGGTGAAGATCTGCGTAATCGCTGATCGCCGGTACGTTTTTAACCCAGTCCCGGTAATTGCCACTGAAGCCATGTAACAGGTAAACAACCGGGTAATGCTGATTTTTATTATAACCAACTGGCTTGACTATTACCGCTTTAATGTGTTTGTGCATCGCATCACTGTAGGTATCGACCGTATCCACGGTTGCACCACGTACCAATTGACTAACAGACAGCAGAATTAACGCTGTATAAAGAAAACGTTTGAAAATTCTCATTTATAATAAAGTTTTAATTAGCTTAAAAAATATCCTATTGCCGCTGACAACAGGGTGAAGAAAACGAATGCGACTACAGCACTTTTAATACTCTCAGTAAATACTCTGCGACCCTTAAAATGATGCTGATATTCTTCGTAGGTGATCAAATAAGCCATTAAACCTGCTATAATTCCAAGGCCTGTGCCTATCAGTAGGAAGAACCGAAACTGCATGATTACTTCTATTTATCCATCGGTACAATAAACAAAGGCACCTGTGAATCACGCAATATGCCTTCTGCGATACTGCCTTCCAGTAAACGGTTGAGGCCTTTCCGGCCATGCGTACCCGCGACGATCAGATGTGCATCCCATTCCCGCGCCATTTGTAATACCACATCATGTACCTCACCCTCCGGCGCGAAATATTCCGTTTCGACACCTTTGCCGTAATCCTTCGCCAAGCCATGCAGGAATTTTTCGGCATCTTTTTTTGCTGTGTTTTCGGCATCGTCAGGAAAAATTCCAGCATCGACATTCCCTTCCGTTTTGGCCGGTTCGAGCGCGTCGATCAGTCCGATCTTTACTTTGGCCCCTAACTGCCTTGCCAGTTCAAAACCATATTTGACGGCTTTGATGGCGGAGGGGCTGTCGTCCGCTACGATCAATATTCTTTCGTATTTCATATTTTAAGATTTAAATGGTTCTTGCTAACAGGATGCCCATATAAGTCGCCAGAAACCCCAAAACAATACTACCTAAAGTGTATAAGAGCATTGTGAATAGTTGGTGGTCACTGACCAATTGCACGTTCTCAAAAGAGAACGAGGAAAAAGTTGTATACCCCCCGCAGATACCTGTTACCAGGAACAACCGCCAGTTGAGGGCCTGATCGCCGAATTTTCCTAAATAAAAGACCAGGAAACCGATCAGAAAACAGCCGGTCACATTAACGAGAAAAGTGCCATAGGGCAATACGGAAGTAACCCTGTCGGTGAGCCAGCGGTTAACGAGAAAGCGGGCCACGCTGCCCAAACCGCCGCCTAAAAAGATGATCGCGATAATTTTCATATTTGCCAGAATTCGACCGCTTTAAAGACGATCATTTTACCTTTTAACAGCGCCGCATGCTTTTCGCAAAATGCTTCCAGTTTGGATTTTTCATCGATCAGCTCCACGCACATGGCCAGGTCTTCGTTGGCCAGCTCTACGTGATGGCCGCTGATCTTCCCGTGCAGGGAATAGCCATGATGCGTCTGGTAAACCGTCGCATTTATTAAATGGTCATCTTTTGCATATTTCACCAATTCTCGGTAAAGCTGCCGCGAACGCAGGCGGTGCAACAGATTTTCAGCTTGTACCTTCTCTTTGGGCTGCACATAGATCTGTAGTTTACCGTAGATATGTTCCGTGATCTTACTCATCTTTTTTGCGTTTAGTGGTGATGCCGTATTTGCTCATTTTCTGGTGCAGGTAACCGCGCCGTTTCATGGCTTCGGAAAGTGACGCTTCATCGGCATATTCATCGGCAAATATTTTGGGTACCGCGATGCGCTGCGCGCTGTAAATGCCGGAATGTCCGCTGAAAAAATATGCCGTAAAGCAGGCTACCGCAAACAGCAAAGCATGTTCGCCGCCAAATAGTTCTATACCCATTACCGTACAGGCTAATGGTGTGTTGGTGGCCCCGGCAAATACTGCTATAAAACCAAGTGCCGCAAATAAACTCACAGGAGCATCCAATAAGCCCGACAAGGTATTGCCTAATGTAGCACCGATATAGAATAATGGTGTTACTTCGCCGCCTTTAAAACCTGTCCCGAGCGTTATCGTAGTGTAAATGGTTTTCCAAAGCCAGCTAAACGGATCTGAACCACCAGTGTGAAAGGCCGAAGGAATGGTGATCGCTCCGGCATGTTCGGCATCAACGCCTAAACTCAGGTAGTCCGGCTTGCCGTTCAGATAATACAGACCGATGATCAGCAGGCCACCGAATACCGGGATCATCCATTTGTGCTTAAAGATCTTGCCGCAGATCATTTTGATCTCATGTACCATACCTGCGAAAAGATAGCTGGCTAAACCAAATGCTGCCGAGGCCAGGATCACTTTACCCAACAACAACAAATCGAAATGAAAAATATCCGATACCACAAATGGTGCGGCAACGGGTAATGCTTCGATTTGGTAATGTACGTGGGTAACGTGCCAAGCCGAAACCGTCATATCGCCAACAATAGCAGCGATCAGTGCCGGTAATAAGGCATCATACTGGATTTTTCCGATGGTCAGCACTTCCATCGCGAAGATCGCACCGGTCAGCGGCGTGCCGAATACGGCTCCGAAACCCGCAGCCACGCCCGCCGTTAAGACCATGCGCATATCAATGCCCTTTAATTTGAACCAGCCGCCGAACATCGAAGCGATGCTGCCGCCGATCTGTACTGCCGTACCTTCACGGCCTGCCGAGCCGCCGAACAGGTGGGTGATCACCGTCGTTAACAGGATGATCGGTGCCATGCGTTTGGGAACACCGCCGCCAGCCTGGTGAATCTCGTCCATAATAAGGTTGTTACCCCTTTCCGAAGATTTACCAACGGATTGATAAATGAAGTGGATCAGCACACCTGCCAGCGGGAGCAGGAACAGCAGCCAGAAGTGTGCAAAACGGAAATGGATAGCTGCGCCTAATATCCAAAGGAAAAAGGCAATAGCGCTTCCGATCATCAGCGCAATAGGGATGACCAGTACCGTCCATTTGAACAGGTGTTTAATGATGGTGTAATGTTCCCTCAAGTGGATCGTTCGGTTGTTTTCGGGTTCGGTTGTCATGCGTTTAATTTGGGTTTGATTTCTTGTTGATAGCGGTCGATACTCTCGCTGATAATCTTTAAGGCCGTTTCCCGGCCTTTGAAGCCCAGCACATCGACCCTTTTATTTTCCAGTTTTTTGTAGTCCTCAAAAAAATTACGGAGTTCGTGTTCAGTATGAGGCGGCAGGTCGCCGATATCTTTGATGTGATCCAGCGATATATCATTGGCCGCCACAGCAATGATCTTATCGTCAGGCTCGGATTGATCCTCCATGTGCATGACACCGATCACCCGCGCATCCAATATGGACAGCGGTATTAATTCTTCGGAACAAATCACGACGATATCAAGCGGATCATTGTCGAGGTAGTAAGTTTGCGGCACGAGTCCGTAGTTGGCCGGGTAATGCACAGCGGAATAAAGTACTCTGTCGAGCATGAGCATTCCGGTAGGCTTATGCAATTCATATTTACACCGGCTACCCTTGGCAATTTCGATCACTACCTTGACAATACCAGGCGCATCTTTGCCCAGTTCAATATCGTGCCATGGATGTATATTACTCATAATGCTTTATTTAAACCCTTTGAAAGTGCTTTTCCCTGCAAATCTGCCTTTGATGCAAAGTTCTTCTTCAATTCGCAATAGCTGATTAAATTTGGCAACGCGCTCTGAACGGCAACCGCTGCCGGTTTTAATGTGACCGGCGTTGGTAGCCACCACGAGATCAGCAATGGTCGTGTCTTCAGTTTCCCCGCTGCGGTGGGAGATAAAGCAGTTATAATTGTTCTTTTGGGCCAGTTCAACAGCCTGCAATGTTTCCCAGACTGTGCCGATCTGATTCAGTTTAATTAATACACTGTTCGCGATTCCTGCGCTAATGCCTTCCTGTACAATGGCAGGATTGGTACAAAAGATATCATCACCAACCAGTTCGATGCGGTTTCCCAGTTTTTCGGTCAGGGATCTCCAGCCTTTCCAGTCGTTTTCCCCGAGGCCATCTTCCAGCGAAATGATAGGATATTTATCGATCCATGATGACCAAAGTTCGATCAATTCATCAGAGGTGTAATGCTGACCGGTGCTTTTGAACAGGCTGTATTTGCCATCTTTCCATAGCTCACTTGCAGCGGGGTCAAGGCATATAGAAATGTCGTTTCCCGGCTCGTAACCTGCCTGGATAATGGCCTCCATTATTACTTCTATAGCTTCCTCATTTGATCTCAGATTTGGTGCAAATCCTCCTTCATCACCGACAGCCGTAGCGTAGCCTTTTTTACCCAGCAGCGACTTCAGACTGTGAAATACTTCTTCTCCCATCCGAATGCTTTCCTTGAAGGTAGGGGCATTATGTGGCGCGATCATAAATTCCTGGAAGTCTACATTGTTATCGGCATGATGACCACCATTGATCACATTCATGCAGGGTACAGGCAATAAGTATTCATCCCGCGCGATCAGTTGCCGGTAAAGAGGGATTTGGTTTGATGTCGCGGAAACCCTTGCAAAGGCGATAGAGGCCGCCAATAACGCATTTGCGCCCAGTCTGGATTTATTAGGTGTGCCATCCAGTTCGATCAGCTTTTTGTCGAAAGCCTCCTGGCTTTCAAATTCATTTCCGCTGATGGTATCGTTAACTTCTTTATTCAATCCGCCCACCGCAATTTCCACGCCTTTGCCCTTATAACGCTTTGGGTCATTGTCGCGCAGTTCAACGGCTTCTTTTTCACCGGTGCTGGCACCCGATGGAGATATACCGCGCGCAATACTGCCATCAGCTAAAGTGATTTCTGCCTCTACGGTTGGATTTCCTCTTGAATCCAGTATTTCCCTGGCTTTGATCTTTTGAATTTTCATAGATTATTATTTTTAGATAAGCTTATCTGTTAATATTTCGAGTTGTTTAAATAAGTTTTCATATCGTTTCCTTAGCGATTCGTCAATTTCGCCATGGCCTTTCAACCGGTCAAAAGGGGCACCGGTAACATCTTCCCAAATAAAGGAAGCCTTGGTTGTCAGCAAGTGCTTTAAACTAACTGATTCACCTTCGAGACCATAGGTTTTCACGATATCCCGGAGTACTTTTCGGATCTCGGCGGCGGTATTTTGAAATGATTGAAACTCATCTTCATTCAGGTCATATTCAAGCGTCAATAGTTCACCGGGTTGCTGATTCGCTTTGGCATAGGTAACTGTAGCTTCCATATCCCGGAGCTTTTCTTCGATCACATATACAGTTGACCGGAAAGATCTTTGCTGGCTTTCTGACAGTGCTTTCATCTCAGGCTTTAATTAAAAGGTTAGCATAAATATTCGGTATGGAGCTTTGCAGGATCGCTTGCTGAACCTCTTCCAGCGTATAGCTGACCCGGATAATGTCCGCAACAGGCAGTGGCCCTTTATCGTTTAGCGTTAACATCAGATAAGCGGCCCGATTATTCCCGTCTTTAGATTTACCGACAGATCCGGCATTTATAGCAAGTTTAGACTGGCCAAAATATTTGATATAAGGACGATGTGTATGGCCCATGATAAGTACATCTGCGACATAATCATCCATCAGATCAAGTAATGTATCCTCTGGAAAATCTTCAAAAACGTATTCACTGACACTTCTCGGACTCCCGTGGGTTAACAAAATATTCGTTTGATGATGCTCTAAACGGATAAACTTCGGGAGGGAACGCAGAAATTCCCTGTTTTCATCCGATAGCGCTGAATTGGTAAACGCAATGGCTTTTAACCCGGCTTTATGTTCCTCATTTGTTTTAAAAGAGAAATCAAATTCAGTTTTGTTCAAACCGATGGACAGGTCATGATTACCACAAAGCGTAGGTATGTTTTCTGCCCTGATCAGTTCGATCACCTCATTTGGCCAAGGTGCGAAATTGACCAGATCGCCGAGACAATAGATACGATCAATCTGCCGGCTGGTAATATCCCGAAGCACAGCCTGCAATGCGGGCAGGTTGCCATGTATATCGCTGATCACTGCTATGTTCATAATATAAAATATTTGAGGTTCACAAAAACTGTACAGATGGCCGCGGTCCGCATGATGGCAATGATCATGTCCTGCCACCACTTACTGCGCCGCTCATACCAACGTTCCAAGCGTTCCGGCAGCCAAAGAATACAGCAGATCGCCATGATAGTGCCCAGCACATTGCCAGCCAGTACATCACTTACATAAGCCCACCCCAAGTAAATACGGGAATACATCAGCAGCAGCGCAACCAGCCAAAAAATAAAGGCGTATTTGAAACTTTCCGTAAAACACCAGGATAAATAAATGGCGAGACAGGTGACTACCGCAGCTTGAACAGAAGGAAAATTGAGTTCCGGCTGAACTGCCGAATTTGCTAATACAGACGTAACCGGAGCTTTCCAATGCTGAAAGTGGTTATATTGAATAGTGATACAGGCATACCAGGAAAAGAGTGAAGCCAAGATCGCGGTAAGGGAATATGCAGGTGCACGTCTTGCCAGCGCAATGACGACACCCGAAGTTACGATATAACTGCAGCTGCCTTGTGCGACCCAAAATAAAGGATGATCTAACCAGCTGATATGGAAAGAGTTAAGCAATATAGTGCTTTGAGAATTGCCATAACATATCAATAATATGATCAGCTGAAGCCAGATCAAAGCCATCAGCAAGAAGAACAGTCCAAATCCCTGGCTAAAAAACGATCTCGAAAAAAGGATGTTTATTGCTTTCACCTACAAAAAATTTAATGGTCGGACCACAGTCCTCCCGGTCATTTTGTAGGCGTCATCAGCACGAGGCGGTTATTTTAAACGGAAGAACACCATTTCCGTTGAATAATATGACAAATGTAGGAAATTTAATTTCATAACAAAAAATCAATCGGTTTTACGCGTTCAATTAATACATTATATTCTTTTAACCTCAATTATCTCTGACTGTTAACAAACCAAAATAGTAGGTCGACGTTATTGCTTTAATAATAATAAGATTATGCCCAACAAGTATTTCAAGCCGCACGAATCATTCGACCTTAACTCACACAAGTACGATGTTGGTATATTGACAGGATTAAAAGATGGTTACGAAGACAATCTATTTATTAAAAAGGTACTTGAACTGCCGGAGCTTGAATACGAGTCGTATTATCTATACCACCTCGATTACTTTTTAAGCAAGGAGCCACAGGGTGAACAGGAGTTTTTTTCTTTTGTTTGGCAGATCGTTTTAAGGCGTATTAACTACCTCGAAATTAAAGACCCTTTTAATTCGAGCCATGCTTTGGATGTGGAGATAATAGAAAAACTTTTGCACTTTCAAAAATACCTACGTTCAATTGACCAGTGGGATACCCAAAGAACACTACCCGAAATTATTGCCGACCAGCAGGAGACGATCAGGAAACAACAAGAAGAAATTGCAGCTTTAAAGGATGAAGTCAAAGCCGCAAAGAAATTAGAAACCCAGGAGTTTATCAATATTGCAGACGGTTACCTATTAACTTTTTTAGATATATGCCTGCAAATCCAGGATGATACCTTATTGCCTGATGGCAAAAAAGAATTGGTTTTATCACAAACACAAATTGTGTGGTGCAAGATGATCGCTAAGTATTTCAGGGAGGGCGGTAACGAGATAAGCCTCGAAACCATACGTCGGTATTTCCCCGCAGACAGGAAAAATCCCGGTAGCAAGTATGCTAAAATTCCACCACAGTTAAAGCTGTTCCAACTGAAACCCGCTAAAAAGCGCAGTTGAAACTCATACAACTTAACTATACTTACCGCTACTTCCTCTAACTCCTAACAGGCTATATTTCAATACCCTACAAGCTTGCTTTAAGTTGCCAAAAACACCTTCAATTTAACCACGCAAATCTGCATGGTCACGCACGCGCTGTTTTTCTCTTTTCATTTGCTGCATGGAGATAATAAACCAAGAAGCCCTAAGCCGGTGTGTCAGGGATGCAGTAAGGGCAGAATTACAAGAGCATTTTAACGCAGGTAGAAACCCGCCACAGGATGAACGGCTATTATCCAAACAAGAACTGTCCGAGGAGTTAAGCGTGTCATTAGTCACGCTTACCGACTGGATGAAAAAGGGGCTACCCTATTTGCGCCTGCATAAGCGGGTGTATTTTAAAAAGAGCGAGGTGCTCAAAATCATGCAACAAAAAACTAAAGATCAAGGAGGAAAAGATGAACGTTGAATTAATCACATGGGAAGATTTGAAGCGGTTTAAAAATGAAATGTTGACCGAAATTAAAAGCTTGTTAAAGCCCGGTCAGGGTCAAAGTAAACAATGGTTGAAAAGCTACGAAGTCAGGAAGCTGTTAAATATTTCGCCTGGCACTTTACAGAATTTAAGGGTTAATGGAACGCTACGTTATACCAAAATCGGCGGGCTGCTATATTACAAAAAAGAAGACATTGAAAAGCTTTTAGAAGGCGAGGACAAATAAGGTTCTGCCAGCAGAACCCAAAGCAAATCTTTGGACGAACAGCGGCGCAGCGTACCGCTCGCGGTATAGCTGCATAGCTGTATATCCGGCCAAAGGCCGTTAACGAAAATCATTTGCCGATAAGAAGCAAGTTTGTGTTTTTGTTCCACAAAAACTCCCCCAAGCCTTCGGCAAGGGGGCAAACTTGCTTTTTGCGCCCGTTGGTTGCAAAAAGGAAAAAAGACAGAAAAGGGATTGGGTAAGACAGATTGTAGGGTATGGAAACAGGATTGAAAGATACGGTTGGGATAGTACCAAGTAAACCGAAACATAAAGGCGGCAGGCCGAAAATAGCTATCAAACGGGAGGCTTTTATCAGGGTTAGGTTAACCGCCACGGAGCATTTTGTTATAGCCGGTAGAGCCAAAGAAGCAGGTATGAAAATCAGCGATTGGTTCAGGTCGGCAGCTAAAGCCGCGAGAGTTGTAGCTCGGTTAAATCCCGAAGATATGCAGATCATGCGGATGCTTACAGGGATGGCTAACAACCTCAACCAGCTAACAAAGTTAGCGCATAAAGATGGCTTGTTATCGGTAGCCCGTAAGTGTGATGGATTGCTAACCGAGATAGATCAGGCACTAAAATATTTCAATAGCGATGATAGGTAAGGTTCCTAAACCCGGTAAAAGCTTTGGCGGCTGTATAGAATATAACGTGCTTAAAAAAGATGCCGTTACACTTTATGCGGATGGTGTTCGCATCGACAAGATTGCGCACACTATAAACGATTTTAACATGCAGCGTAAAATGAACCCCGGCTTAGGTCAGGCGGTTGGTCACATTGCTTTGAGTTGGAGTCCAAACGACAAGGATAAGTTGAACGATGAGAAAATGGTGGAGATCGCTAAAGAGTATTTGCAGAAAATGAAAATACAGGACACCCAGGTATTAATGGTAAGGCATAAGGACAAAGAGCATCCCCACCTGCACATCGTTTACAACCGGGTAAACAATCAGGGTAAAACCATATCCGACAAGTTCCAGCATTACAACAACCTAAAGGTAAGCAAACAGCTCACTTTAAAATACGGTATGTACATGGGTAAAGGTAAAGAACAGGTTAACCGCCCACAATTGAAAGGCATTGATAAGTTAAAGTACGAATTGCACGATACATTAAAAGCCGCCATCAAAAAAGTGGGCAGTATTATAGAACTGAAAAACGAACTGGCTAAACAAGGTATTGACACTTACTTTAAATTTAAGGGTGGTACAACCGAGATACAAGGTATTAGCTTCGGTAAGGGTAAATACAAATTCAAAGGTTCGGAGATTGACCGCAGTTTAAGTTACGGCAAAATAACCCAGGCGATACAGCAAAATGTACAACAACGCCAGTCCGAACAGGTACAGCATAAACAGTTTGTTAGCGACCTGAAAGCTGCCACGCAATCGCAAATCCCAGCGTTCCCTCCGCAGCAAAAAATGGGTGGCAAATCGCTACTCGACATATTGTTTGCACCGGACTATGTTGAGCCGGTGCCATACATACCCGACACCGACGAGCGCAAGAAAAAGCGCAAAAAGCCAAGTCAAAGCTATAATGTAAGCAGGTAATATTAATAATTTAAGACAATGGAAAATCACGAAGAAAATAACATACAACAGGAGATCATTGATAGCCTGGCTAAAAAAATGACAGACCTCGAAAAAAGGCAGTCTAAAATTGACGAGCTTAATTTAACTGCCCTTCCATCAAAAATAGAGGATTTGGAAACAAAGATTGGTGAAACGGCAGAAATGAAAACTTTGGAAAACAGTAAACAACTGGAACGGTTCGGTGGTCAGTTAAACAGGTTTGATGCAAAACTGGATGCTATACCTAAAGCAATCCCCATCAAGCATGAGTTTGAACCCAAATCGCGGTTAGTGATTAAAACTGTGTTAGGGCTTATTCTTTGTATTTGTGTTTTACTTGCCATCGGGATAAACCTGTATTTGGAGAACAATAAGCGAAGCGATGCAACCAATAAATATCTGTTACTACGTGGATTTTACCCTGATATAACCCGGCAGATCGATAGTGCTTACAATAATAATCCTGATAGCCTCATCAAAAAAGCACAGTCCAAGATTGATGAGCGGGAAACAGTGTCCCAGGCTGCAATTGAAGCAAAGCAAGCCGCCGAGGAGAGTAAAGCAGCTAATGATAAGTTGAGAAAGCTAAGAGGTAAATTTACCACCACGAGTAAACACAAAAAATAGCTATCAATAGTTTGGTAGCGGTTGTATCATACCCGTGTACAGAAATACGCCTAAATTCGCTATTTTGAAAATACTTAATTCTTAAATACACAGCCATGAATTTAGAACGGTATCAATATCTAAACAGCAATGACTACCACGATTACGAATTTTGGAGCGAGGGACCAAAAGGACGTATTCGCAAAATGGTTACGTTTTCGCGTATTCCGAATACCGACCCGGCTATATACAATTTGGCATTCGGTGACCTTAATTCCATTACTGGTGAGTTGGACGATACAGTTATCAGCAATAATGAGGATAGGCAGATCGTATTAGCTACAGTCGCAAATACAATTGCAGAATTTTGCGACCGGCATGGTAACCATTACATTTATGCTAAGGGTAGCACGGCTTCCCGTACAAGGCTGTACCAAATGGGTATTACAAGTTTATGGGAAGAAATCAGCATGGATTTTGAAGTGTACGGGCTTAAAGATGATGACTGGAAAGAATTTGCGCCAAACAGTTTTAACTACGGTGGCTTTTTGGTAAAGCGTAAGTAATTGATTAAATTTGAATTATTAAAAGAAAGGGGGCAATGATGTCAACGACAACAAACAACTTATCTATAAAAAAAGGCTTCGGCACTGGTACGGTTAGCGAACAGGTTAAAAGTCACGCCAACGATCCTTTTGTGATTAAAAAGGTAGAGGAAGCTACTAAGACTTTACAACGGGTTGGTTTACCAGGCACAAAAAAGAAATGAGCACACCTAACAATAGATTAAAGGCTGGGTGTAAATCTGGCCTTTTTTGTTTCGCGTAACTATTTTTTATCCTTCAATAATTCCACTTTTTCCTTTTCACTGGCTAATAACCGCTCATAAAGCGATTTATTTTCTTCAAAAAGTTCAACAAGTTTTTCTATCGGATTGAAATTAAATTGGTGACCTACATTCGCCCCATGATTATTTGAGCCTTCATAATTGTTTTGAATGTTATATATCACGGCTTCATCGCTATAATTTTTAATAGCTTCAGCAGATACACCTAAAACGGCAGCTATTTTACTCAAAGCATCATCCTCTACCTCTGCACTTTGCTCAATCTTAGAAACAGCTTGTTGACTGATACCAAGCTCTAAAGCTAAAGCTTCCTGTTTCATGCCACGTAATTCGCGTATGCGGCTTATTTTTCTTCCGATGTGTAATGCTGTTTCTGCCATAGCCCAAAAGTAATGTGATAATTGTAAATGTACAAAACAACGGGCAGATTGTAAAACACAACCTGTTATGGTTCGGTACGCTACAAGCATACGCCAATTTTGATAAACAATCAAAATTATGGCTATGAACAGACAAAACTTAAATCTTACTACGCCCCAATATAACAAGCTTATTGAGGTCATTAATTCGCTCGTTACCAAGTACAACGTGGAATACATCTATTGCTTCGGCTGTTTAAATGAAGTTAGATCAGCGGCCAGTTGTTTTATAGAAGATGTTACAATAGCTGATACCCACTATTTTTTATTGATGCTCACTACAGATATTACACGCATTGAACATTCGGTGCAGGATCATGTAACTGGTGCATTTCCAGAAATGAACATTACCATACTTGTTCATGCCATTGAAACGGTGACTAATGAAATAAAGCAGGGTAATCGTTTTTTTAATGCGGTTTGCCGGGATGGTTTGCAGATGTATTCTTTTAACGGCCTACGTTTGAATACAGATTTCCCAAATCTAAATCCATCTACTACATTAAGCAGGGCACAAAAACATTACGAACACAGGGAAGGTATGGCTTTAGGTTTCCTACAATCGGCCAGCACCTGCTTAGAACACGGCTATTACAACAATTGCGTATTCCAGTTGCACCAAGCCATCGAGCAAGCCTGTATTATGGTTATCCGTATCTATATGGGCTACCGTTCTGATATGCACAACCTTGCCCGGCTGATCAATTTATGCAGGTGCTTTTCGGATGAACCGTTTGAACTATTTCCCAGGAAGACAGCAGAAGAAAAACGGCAATTTCAGATACTGATACGAAGCTATTCGGAAACCCGATATAAAGATGAATATCAAATTGATAGTGCCGATGCTGATAAACTATTTACTCAGGTAGTAGAATTTCTTAACCTAATCAAAATACTCTGTAATAACAGGTTAGAGCAATATCGTAACGAAGTGCCAACAGTTATCAGTTTATTAGAAAATCATCCTGCCGAACCGGTATCGTAAAAACGCAAAAGCATCATGAAAAAAAATATAAGACCGGGCATCATTTTGCCAAAGGACACTTTTTTCTATACCATTTCATTGGAAAGCAGGCAGGGTTTAACACGGGAAATGCTTGAACTGCACTATCCGGTACCAAAGGGGCGCAAAGTTTACATGGGTAATCATGTAGAGTATAAGGGTTTCAAAAATGCGCTAATATCTGTAGAAGCCAAGTTATCCGATGGTTCTGAAAATATATTATACCTGCATGTCGGGTTAACGGAATTAGATATAGCCTGTACGTGTGGTATGCCGGGTGAGAAGCTTTGTTTTCATGGCTTTATGACTTTGCACAATCTCGCATGGTTCCGACGATTAGAGCTGGAAGATTATTATTGGCCGGGGATAGTTGATGATGATAAAATAAAAGATAAGTTCCTTACAACGGAGGTAACCAAAAATTGGATAAAAATCACCCCTAAAGAAAAGTATGGTAACATCTTTAAATCCAATATCGGTTTTGCGGAGCGGGAGCGGTTTTCGCTAACAACACCCGCTAAAACGTTAGCTTTTCCCCACGGAGGACAAGAGGCCATCGCTTATTGTATTGCCTACAATTTAGGTGAGCACCATGTGCATCTGCCCATCTTGATGGCATGTTTAGGGATTACGAGCAAGCAGGGCAACGATATTGTAAGCTTTAAACAATTCAACCATCAAAAGAAGCTGATACCAAACGTTTCTTATACGGCCAATCAGCAAATGCTTAATACTATAAGCCTGCAACAGCACGATATTGCAAAACGGCAATACGGTATGGCCGGTGAGGAGAAAAAACAAGAATCGCAAAGCCTAAAACAAGCAATGCTCACCTTGTGGGAGCAGGCCATTCCATTGCTTTTAAAGGAAAGATATATCTATAGATATTATACTTACTGGCTAAGGTATTTGAGGAGCAAGCCACGGAAATCGGATATGCGAGATTGTAAATACAGTTTGGAAAGACCTGTATTAAGTTTTCAATTGAAAATGTATCAAGATCATTTCGCTTTAGAAGCCATAGTGACGGTAAATGGTAACCCGTTACAATTTAAGAACAAACCACCACTTTTTGTATTTGATAAGGCTACCGATTTGATTTACTTGATGGCTTCGGTTCAGGATGATGATTTATTGCGCTGGATGTTATTACACAATAATCGGTTGACCATTCTTAAACAACATTTCAGGGAATTTCAGGATACCTTTTTCGCCGAATTGAGTACTTTTTATCTGGTACATTTCATTGACCCAAATAGCAAAAAGATTGAGCCATACGATTACAACAACATTACAAATTATCTATCAATGTGATTTGTCATGGAAAAGGAAGAATTTAAAGAGCTATCACCTAAAGAAATAAAGGACTTGCAATATGGGTTAAGGCACTTATTTGTAAACTACCCTTATGATGAACTAAAAAAGATAATTTGGGAGCTATACCGCGGTTGGGTTTACAATTCAGCGGAATCGGTCACAGGCGAAGAAATTACTAACATGTTATTGTTTTATGAAGGGTTCAATTTATTTCTGGACGACCTTTATGAATATTGCGAGTATCTAAACAGGACAGTGCTAAAAAAGGACGATGAAGATAAATAGGAAGCAAGTTGCATGAATAATGTCTACTGGCGTGTGCGGCAAGCACCTACGTGCCTACGGCGCCAGCCTCTCCGCCTATACAGGAGTGAAGTTCGTTCCTCACAACACACCTGTTTTTCTCTCCTGTTGAAAAGAAAATCCCAATTTCACCGCGTAGGCAAAGTTACCGACCGCCGGATTAAAAGTAAAGGCTATACAAGCGAAGCATTTGTGTTTTGTTTTTTAGCG
This sequence comes from Arcticibacter tournemirensis, assembly GCF_006716645.1. NCBI lineage: Bacteria > Pseudomonadati > Bacteroidota > Sphingobacteriia > Sphingobacteriales > Sphingobacteriaceae > Arcticibacter > Arcticibacter tournemirensis. The sequence goes on from NZ_VFPL01000001.1 coordinate 475,158, forward strand.
GTGCTTCGGCCTTGACATTTAATCCGGCTCGCGCTTTTGGTGCCTAAGCGTTGAAAATGGGATGGTATGTGAATAGACAACAATAGGCAAATTACACATTATCCGCGCAGATTTTACATATAATTAGAAATTTGCTTTTCTTGCCTTTTAATCCTTATCTTTATAACGGTATCTACAGATGCCAGCCGCCCACTGTTGCGAAGCTGTATCAGCACTGTATCTAAAGTTATTGGAAACTTTTTTCTCACATGTGAGGAATGGTTTGTGGGCGACATTTTTTCTTGTGAGGTTAAAAGCAAATCCATGAACAATAAAAAACCTACCCTCGCTTTTATAAAGCGTCAAGCCAAGAATTTAAAAAGGAAGAACAGTATAACCCATACGCAGGCTCTCGAAATAATCGCCAAAGATTTCGGGTTCTCCAACTGGAAACATTGCCAGCGATCACTTAATGAACAGCCAGCCGCTGAAATACCACCAATCAAAGAGCAAATAGAGGTAAGTTTTACTGATTGGCTTAAAAAGCACCAAAACAGGGATACCCCTCTCGGAGATTTGGCTAAGGACATGCTTGGCGACAGGTCATGGCCGTTATACGACACGCTTGAAGCATACAGAAGTTATTTAAGCTCACACAGGGCCTCTATACCTGCAATGCAAACTTTAGAACGTGTATGGAAAAGTTATAAAGCCTTTTTACGGAGAGCAAAAGTACCCCGTCCAAACATTCCGGCCGTAAGAAAACCAGTCGTTAAAAATCACGACTTGCGAAAAATTGTGAGTATTAAAGGAGTAATTCCGCGCCACTATAATGTACGAACAGTGGAGAAATTTGAAGTTGGCGACAAGGCATGGATTTCATGGGGCGGGAAAAAGGCCATCCCGGTTACGATTGTTGATGTTGATTTAAGGCATTATTCAGTGAGGACAGAGCGACCATTAACTAAAGCAGGAAGCGTTCATTCCTTATTTTTAGATGAAGTACGAAGTACCCCGGAATTGGCTTGTATCAACCACGTCACACTATAAGGAACTTAAAGGCTCTCGTTTTACGGGAGCCTTTTCGGTATATTTCAATCCTAATTACAGAATGCCCGAAATGATTTGACAATCATAACTGTTTGATAATAAGGTGTTTTATAATTGAAAAACATTTATTATATTTGTATAACAAGTTCATTGACTATTACTTATACGGATAAACAGACCACAAAAGCAATCAAACAAAGGCGTATTAAATGTGCCCTATTCGGTGCCCGATACTGTTTATTTCCGATATAACTTATTGAATATCATAGATTTAAGTGGCCTGATAATCATCCTGCCATCCCGACATCAAGGACCCCCAAATAGGTTCAAAACCCTCTAAATTGTATGATTTAGAGGGTTTTTTTACGATTAGAGGAACAGGTGCTAACGTCAAGTTGGTAGAGATAAGGGAGATTGATAGAAACAGCCTGGCCAACGATAATCATGAACGGGGATCTCCAATGTATTGATCTTTAAAGTTTGGTTATTAGATCACATTTCTCTGAGCGAATGAAGGAACAGCGCCGGTATGTTTATGTCCACTCTGGAAATTGAGAGGTATTCAGATCTAAAGCTTCAATTGCTTTCATTTCAGACTTGCTAAGCTTAAAGTCGAAAATGTTTAAATTCTCAATCATATGTGCTCTTTGAACAGTTCTGGGTATAGCAACTACTCCACGTTGGTAATGCCACCTTAAACTTACCTGAGCATTGCTTTTATTGTGAATTTTTCCAATATCAGCCAAAGTTTGATTAGTAAAAAGTCCGTTTCTACCTTCTGCAAATGGTGCCCAGGCTTCCATTTGTACTCCGTTTTTCTTCAAATCATTATAGGAGTCCATCTCATGAAAGAAAGCATGAGTTTCGATTTGATTTACTGCGGGTTTAGTTTTAGCCACTGACATTAAGTCGTTATATTGAGCCGGGGTGAAATTACTTATTCCAATAGCTTTTATTTTACCCTCTTTGTAAAGCTCTTCCATCATTCTCCACGAACCCTTAAAATCTCCTCTTGGTCGATGAATCAAGTATAAATCTAAGTAATCTGTGCCCAGTTTTTTTAAAGAGGTTTCAAAAGCCATTTTTGCCTTTTCATACCCGGCGTCATCTACCCAAACTTTTGAAGTTATAAAAAGTTCTTCTCTTTTTATACCACTTTGTTTAATTCCTGCCCCAACAAATTCTTCGTTTCCGTATCTGCTTGCCGTATCGAAAAGGCGATACCCTACAGAAATAGCTTCAGCCACAGAACGTTTACATATATCACCTCTTAATGAATAAGTGCCAAAGCCAAGAATTGGCATAAGTAAACCGTTATTTAATTTAACGGTTGGAACTGAGCTCTTGTTTTTTTTAGGATTTGAAGCGCTATATGCTTTATTGCCCAAAAAGGGTAAAAAGATTGCAGAAGTTGCAAGTACTGCACTTTTTTGTAAAAAATCGCGGCGTTTAATTTGGTTTTGTTTGTTCTTGGTATCCATAATGTTTTATTAGTTCGGGTTTATTTTCACTGCCTAACAGTCTGCAACTCACTTTTACTGCTATAAATGTAGAAATATATTCTCGTTAAAGAATAACTATGAGAATGAATTACATGTTATCGACAGCAGACGGACATTGCGCTACCCCTTCACATCTTTCTCCATAGATGCTATACTGGTAGTCAACGGTTGTCTGATATACCCAGGGAAAGACTTCAATGCCTCGCTGAGCCTCTTCAGGTTCTGCCTCGCTTCCTGCGTATGCTGATTTTCAAGCAGGTAATGGTTGTAGTGCTGAGCAAGAAATACAAACCGCACCCGGTTTAAAAGGTCCAGCGTTTCGGTATTAATTAAGCGTTCAATCTCTTCATAAACCTTCTTCCTGCTCTCCAGTTCGGCCATTGCCCTGCCGGCACGCTGTACGTCGCCTTGATAGTGATCGTTCGAAAGGTTCTTTGCAACTATCAAAGTGCCGGGAATGAGATATTCAAGCCTTGTTCCAAGCAGTTCGAGTTCCCTGGCATAGGTATTCCTTCCCGGCTCGGCATAACTCCCGTCCGATACCCGGCTGAACCGGTCGTTAAGGATGTTTAGGTGGGAACGCAGGAATATTTCCATGCAACAGGTTTCGCCAGCAAGTCTGGCAATATTGGCGGCATGAATAATCGGAGCATTATCCATACTGCAACCGCCTATTACTATCCGTTTTCGCTTTAGAGCCAGTGCAGCAGAGGGCGATATGTATTTCTCTACATAGCTTTCTAACTCGTTCATAGAACTATGGCGTACGGTGTCCTTTTCCGAAACCTCTTTGTATGCCGCATTTAAAAGCGTGCGGAATTCCTCTGTTTTTGAAAGCGTGTCATCCACATACCTTGTCCTGGCCTCTTCCCAGGCATTAAAATCTTTATAATACTGCTCGATGCTACTTTGACTTGTATCGTTTTTCCATTCGGGCTTACCAGGAAAATTATGAGTCAGCTTAATCAGCTTACCAATAATGGGATTAACACCGTAACTAAACAATCTGGTATTGTTGGTAGCGACCTTGGTGAAAATAGTGGTGTTTGTATCTATCAGATGATCTGTGTACCGGATACAGGTAACTGCAGCAAGAGGCAGCGGTTGCGGCTTTAACTCCTTTCTGATAAACAGAGCACAGATGCTTTCCTCACTATAGCTTGTCTTGGGGAAATGAGTGTACACCCATTTGCCGCTTAAATTCCGGGTGTAGTTTTCCGGATCTTTAGTCTCTACAGTTGAAAGACGGTCCCTGCCCATTTCGAGCGGATAGAAGGAAACTCCCCGGGCTGTCTTCGACTTAATAAAGTAAGCGGTGTCAACTTTCTCCTTCTCCTTCAGAAGTGCAGCTACCGTCTTCCATCCCGCATTCCCGTCAATAAGCTTCTTTATTCGGGCTACATTTATTCCTTCTACTTCCAGATATGCCGCCACGCCCTGTGGAACCGTAAAGAGAGTTTTGCTCGCTGCATTTGGATCAAAGCTTTCATTTTTTAATTCGATCTCTTTTTTAAGCCGCTTCATTGCCTGTTCAGAGTACAAAAGTTTGGAGGGGTCGTCTCCATCGCCTTTGATGGGCTTGAATGAAAAAAGGAGAACAGGGAGTGTGAGAATGCAAATTATAGGAGTGTTTAGCTTTTTCATGCGACCGGTTTTAGGTTAAGATGACAATTATAGAAATTTTCCATAAGATTTAAATTTAGAAATATTGTCTCCAGGCTACAACAGCAATGAATTTGGGGCCTTTCAGCAGACGGCATTTTTGTGCCAGTAAAAGAGAGGTGAAAGTTGGTAAAAAACCTATAGAGTGCCTGACAAATGCCTGACCAATCCCTGATCTCGTCAGCATCTCATCAGACTCTTGTCAGCATCATGTCAGACTCTCGTCAGACTTTAGTCTGACATGATGCTGATGAGATACTGACGAGATGCTGATATGATGCGGCACTGGTAAGGGTTTTATCAGAGATTTGTCAGACAGTGTACCCCTATTGGCTTTCCTGGAACCCCATGCGGACTTGAATAGATATGCCAGAAGTGATAGGGACTGACCCCTTCTACAACACCCCCATTCCATCCGCCACCCTACACGCTTCCAGCGCATTCGTGACGTTTAGCTTTTGAAAGATGTTCTGCCGGTGCCGGTTCACCGTGTGGATGCTGAGCGATAGTTTTTCTGCAATTTCTTTGCTTCTGCGGCCAAGCTTGATTAGCTGGAGGATTTCCTTTTCCCGCGCGCTGAGCATCTCATTGAAGCTGCGCTCCTCCGGATCTATGATGGCTCCCGTCCGCGTATTAAGGATAACTCCTTTGGGGACTCCAAACTCGGGGTGGTCGTAGATGATGTTGTATAAGCAAAGTGCCAGCCATGCAGTTCCTTCCGCCGAACTGCTGATGTACAATAGCCGATGCTCAAGCAAAAGCTGCTTGCCTTCTCTGTTGCGGATCCTGAGCTTCGTTACCACCCGGTAATCCGGACGTTCAGCTCCCTCTATCGAATTCAGCAGCTGAAAAAACTGGAACTCCAGCCTGTACTTCTTTTGCAGATCTTCCGCATGTATACGGCTCAACAGCTCATCTTCCCAAATGGAATTGATTTCGGCTTTGCGCTTGTGAATACCCAGTCGTTCTGCCACTGCTCCATAATAAATGTAACTTCTCCGGGCTTTCATGTCGCTGAGTACACTGATGCAGTTTTCAAGTCTCGAATACAACTGCGCGATGAACTTCGCATTCTCCAGCTGGGCATTCAGATCCGCCTCCGGGGCAAAAGATTGCGAAAATAATTTATTATCAAGAAGTTTACGGATATTTTCCATATTGCGTAATGGCTATTAATAACCATTGAATCCAGCGTAAATGCTGGATAAATTGCGAACATACAAAAGTAAAGCGATTCGACTATTTCTAATCAACAACAAAAAGTAATGAAAAAAATTCTTTTCACGGTAAGTCTGCTTCTGGCTCTTAACCAGATGAAAGCACAGCGTCTCGACAAAATGACCTGGTACAACGAACCTGAGCGCTGGGAAATTAAGAATAATAGCTTAATAATGCAGGTAACGCCCAAAACCGATTACTGGCGCATTTCTCACTATGGTTTTACGGTTGACGATGCTCCTTTTTATTATGCAAACTATGGAGGCGAGTTTGAGGCTAAAGTAAAGTTGACTGGAGCCTATAAGGCCCGCTTCGATCAAATGGGACTAATGATCCGCACCGACCATGAAAATTATATCAAAACGGGGGTGGAGTTCGTAGACGGAAAGTTCAATGTCAGTACAGTAGTTACCCATCACAAAAGCGACTGGAGCGTAACCACACTTGATAAGGTTCCGCCCTTTATCTGGATCAAAGTAGTGCGCAGATTAGATGCCATTGAAATATTCTACTCTCTTGACGATAAAAACTATATCATGACCAGGAATGCGCCCTTGCAGGATAATACACCGGTAATGGTGGGCCTCATGGCTGCATCTCCTGATGGTGACGGGTTTGAAGCGAAATTCGAGAATTTCTCTGTGAAGCACCTTCCCGATCAGCGTCGCCTGGAATGGCTCAAGAATCATCAATAGACATATATTAGCGGAGTACTAGCCCTGGTACCCCGCTAAATTCCGGTCTATAAAAACCTTATCTACCTCAACCAATTTTTGATAATTCCATATAGATTCAAAGCGTCGGAGTATATAATTTGTTATTACTTCTTATTCGACAACCCTTCCGCCTCTTTTTCCGTATAATCATTTGTTGGCTTAAGTGCTGATAATGAATGGTATTCTGCTGCGGTGCGTTAATTTATCATTGTAAAACTTTTGAGACAATTTGTTGAATAATTGAGATTTAATAGCTTATCTGAATCCCACTAAAACGTTTTATTTGATCCTGTTTTAATAACTAACTCATTTCACTTCAAAATAGGGGTGAAATATTAAAATCTAAAAGTCTTTTATATGAGGAAAAATTTACTTAATCATCGAGTTACTTTTCGATGTCTCCTGGGGAGAACCCTCTCCATGTCTCTTAAAAATGATGTCGCGAGGCCCATCTCTGGTTGGATAATGACCGACGAGCGAGCTGTCGCGGCTTCAAGCCCTGTTAAGAGTTTGCTGTAAATCTTAAAATTCTAAGAATAAATTTTAACCAATAATCATATTTTATGAGAGCTATCAGAAAAAGCGGTAGCCGGCTAATATGCTGGATGCTATCGGCCTTTATCGCACTTAGTTTTGGATTGGGGAGCTGTAAGGATGACAAGGGGGTTGACTCCGAAGCGCTTCCCTTCGACCCGTCGAAGCCGGTTGTCGTGAGCGATTTCCTGCCGAAAACAGGAGGCAGTGGACAAAAACTTGTTATTTACGGCCAGAATTTCGGTAATAACCTGGACGATGTATCGGTATTTATCGGAGGAAAAAAAGCTGTAGTGATCGGAGTGAAGGGTGACGCAATCTATTGCTTTGTTCCGGGACAAGCTTATACCGGCGAAATTGAAGTGCGTGTGGGAGATCAGAGCAATGCTGCTATAGGAAAGGCAGAAGTGCCGTTCGATTACATCCGTAAGAAGGTAGTGACAACCGTTGCGGGATATAGAAATGACAGGGGAGACGAACCCTGGAGAGATGGAAAATTCAAAGATCCGATTCAGAATAATATGGCGAGTGGATTCTGGGAAGACTCATTTATGAGATTCGACCCGCAAAATCCCAAACATCTTTGGGTTACTTTCGATAGCAACAATGGACTTTACCTCATCAATTTTGAGGACAGTACTATCACCAAGAAACGTTCGGATTTTGATCGTCCCCGTAGCGTGGATTTCACCGTCGACGGCAATTATATGATCGTTTCACAGGACAGGGGTGGTGACAATGACGAATCAACATTATTATTATCACGTGCAAGAAACTGGACGGACAGGGAACCGCTGACAAAGTCCAAGCAATGTAATGGAGCATCCGTTCACCCTAACGGCGAAATGTATTTTAACAGCTACGGTAAGGGAGAGTTTTATCGCTTTGACCTGAATCAATATTTCAACGGCGGACTTGGAAACAAGGCATTTGAGCAGTTGTTTGTTGTGCAGGATCCAGGATGGGAATATAAGATCTTTATTCATCCGACGGGAAACTATGCTTACATAGTTATAATCAACCAGCACTATATTCTTCGGGTTGATTACAACAGAGAAAAGAAGCAGTTCAATCAACCATATCTCGTATGCGGTAAACTCGGCAGCACAGGATATGTGGATGGGGTAGGTACCTCTGTCCGTCTCAATACTCCCTACCAGGGCGTGTTCGTGAAAAACAAGGCTTATGTTGCTGAAGGAAAGCAGGATCAATATGATTTTTATTTTACCGACAAGCACAATCATGCGATCCGGGTGCTGTCGCCTGAAGGAAGCGTAACGACCTTTGCCGGAAGAGGAAGTTCGAGTATCAACGCCAATCCCTGGGGATATGTCGACGGAGACCTGCGTCAGGATGCAAGGTTTGACCAGCCAACCGGACTTGCCTACAATGAAGAAGAAGATGCATTTTATATCGGGGATCGGGCGAATCGTCGCATCCGTAAAATAGCATTGGAAGAAATGACTGCAAAGTAATTAGAGAATAATTAGAATGGAATTATGAACAGATTCGTACTAATATGTATGTTACTCCTTGGCATCAGTGCTGCTGCGCTGGCACAGGAGACAGTTGAAGTAACCGGTGTGGTTACCGACGTAAAAAGAGAACCACTCATTGGGGTAAGTATCTCTGTCTTAGATGCACCTGGATTGGGTACAACTACCGATATAAACGGTAGGTATAAAATCAAAATGGAGCGGTATAAGAAGCTCAAATTCTCTTATATCGGTTTTGACAGTCAGGAGATTCTTGTAAAAGATGCTTTTGTTATTAATGTGACCCTGAAGGAATCGGAGTCAAGCGTGCTGAACGAAGTTGTGATTACGGGGACTGGTGTTCAGAAAAAAGCTTCATTAACGGCTGCGGTCACCACTGTGAATGTGGCTGATCTAAAATCAAATCCGACCTCTAGTATATCAAACGCACTTGCCGGAAATGTTCCGGGAGTAATGGCCATGATGCAATCAGGCCAGCCCGGAAAAAATATCTCTGAGTTCTGGATCCGCGGGATATCCACTTTCGGAGGGGGGTCAAGCGCGTTGGTCTTAGTAGATAATATTGAACGGAGCATCGATGAGATAAACATTGAAGATATTGAGTCGTTTTCTGTGCTGAAGGACGCTGCGGTTACAGCTATTTACGGGTCAAGAGGCGCAAACGGGGTTATCTTGATCACTACAAAGCGCGGGAAACAGGGTAAAATTAGTATTAACTTCAAAGATGAGAATATCTATAACACCCGTACGGTTACACCGGAGTTCGAAGACGGCGCTACTTATGCCAGCCTGATAAACGAAGCACAGATCACACGTAATAAACCGGCTGTTTTTAAGCCCGAAGAACTGGAGATTTTTCGTCTGGGCCTAGATCCGGATTTATACCCTAATGTCAACTGGAAAGATCTCTTACTGAGAGATGGAGCCATGACTTATCGGGCCAATCTGAACCTGAACGGTGGAGGGTCCACAGCCCGATACTTCCTTTCGGGAAGTTATGTAAGCGAAGGCGGGATGTACAATATTGACGAGACGCTTAAGGATGATTATAATACTAATGCAAATTACAGACGCTGGAACTATCGGTTGAATACGGATATTGACATCACAAAAACAACTGTGGCGAAAGTGGGTATAGCAGGATCACTTGGCAAGCGGAACAGTCCGGGATTGGGTGATAATGATTTCTGGGGCTCTCTTTTCGGATATTCTCCTATAGGTACGCCAGTAACGTACTCTAATGGAAGAGTACCTGCTTACGGTTCTGGGCCTGCTCTAACCAATCCATGGGTATTGGCCACTCAAACGGGCTTCAATGAGAATTGGGCAAACAAAATACAGACGGATATCACTCTTGAGCAGAATTTTGACTTTATAACAAAAGGTCTTCGTTTCAGGGGTATTATAGGATTCGACACCAATAACGATAATACGATATTTCGTCGTAAGTACCCCGAACAATGGCGTGCAGACGCAAGGGATGGCCAGGGGAACCTGGTTTGGCAGCACATATCGGACCCCCGGGAAATGTTTCAGGAAAGTGCTGCCGGAGGTGAGCGACGAGAGTTCGTTGACTTAATGTTTAATTACGACCGTGGTTTTGGAGATCATAATTTTGGGGCGGTTGCCAAGTTTACCCGCGATGCGCTGGTAAGAACAGTAAATCTCGGTGATGACATTAAAAATGGAGTATCGAGACGGAATCTGGCTTTATCCGGCCGGACATCTTACAACTGGAAGTCCCGTTATTTTGCAGACTTTACTTTCGGTTATACAGGTTCAGAGAACTTTGCTCCGGGCGAGCAATTTGGATTTTTTCCTGCTGTCTCGTTTGCATGGAATATATCAGAAGAGCCTTTCATTAAAGATAATCTGCCCTGGATGAATCTGTTTAAGATTCGTTATTCTCATGGTAAAGCAGGTAACGACCAGCTAAATGGAACCCGTTTCCCTTATTTATACACTACCGGAGAGGCACCTGACGATGGGTATAGGTGGGCGGATTATGGCATTGAAAGAAACTATACGGGAATGAGATACACTCAGGTGGCTTCTCCTTATGTTACATGGGAGGTTGCAGTTAAGAAGAACCTTGGATTTGATCTCTCCCTTTTCAGGGACAAGATCGGTGCCAACCTTGATTTCTTCGATGAAAAGCGTACCGGCATATATATGCGTCGTGAATATTTGCCAGCGATAGTTGGTTTAGAGAGCACCCCTAGTGCAAACGTAGGAGAAGTAAAATCGCGTGGCTTTGATGGCCGTTTCGAATACAAAGAGAGAGCTGGAGAATTTAACATTACAGCAAGAGGAAACGTTACCTATAGCAAAAATGAAATATTAGAAAGAGACGAGCCAAATAATGTTTATTCGTATCAAAATCAGTCGGGCTACCGTGTAGATCAGTCCAGGGGACTGATTGCTTTAGGAATGTTTAAGGATTATGACGAGATCCGGAATAGTCCGACTCAAATGTTTGGGACCTACCAGCCTGGCGATCTTAAATACAAGGATGTCAACGGTGATGGTGTAATTGACGACGGTGACCGCGTGGCAATTGGCGCTACGAGAAGGCCAAATCTTATCTACGGGCTTGGAACTTCTGTTAGCTGGAAGGGATTAGACGTAAACGTACACTTCCAGGGTGCTGGAAAGTCGACGTTCTCCACTTATGGAAAGACCGTATTCGCATTCAGCGAAGGGGAATGGGGACAAGTTATGAAGGGAGTGATGGGAGATAACCGCTGGATCTCTGCTGATATTTCAGGAGATCCCTCTACGGAAGATCCAAATGCATCCTATCCTCGGCTAAGTTTCGGTGGAAATGCCAATAACTTCAGAGAGTCGACGTTTTGGCTGCGTGACGGCCGGTATCTTCGTCTGAAAACAGTAGACATTGGTTATACAATTCCGAAGCGAATAGCGAACAGGATAAAGACCAATACCATTCGTATTTTTGTTGTCGGCTCCAACCTGGTAACCTGGTCGAAGTTCAAACTCTGGGATCCCGAGCTGGCGAGCCCGCGGGGAGAAGACTATCCGCTGCCTAAATCAATCACTTTAGGTCTGAATGTTAACCTGTAAATTGAGAAAAGATGCAAAAGAAGATATATTTAGTGCTATTATTTATGCTCGGTGCGTGCGTACTTTTTTCCTGCAAAGATGCGCTCAAATCCGATCAATATTTCAAAGACCGGCTTACTACCGAAAAAGTATTTAAAAGTAAGGTTTATACAGAGCAGTGGCTGGCACACGTATACGATGAACTTAAAGGCGAAAATGCAGACGTAGCAAGTAAAGGCAACACTCCTCATTGTTTTGCCGACGATATGTTTTACGGCGACAGGGATAAGGATTTTGACCCATCGAAAAATGAGCTTTCGTATAACATGTTCAAAATGGGCCAATATAATGAGAATGATAAACAGGGCACATGGACCCAGTGTTACCGTGGAATACGTAACGCGTCGACTTTCATTCAGAATGTGTACATGAACACGGAAATGACTCCTGAGGAGATAGAAGACTATAGAGGACAGGCGCGCTTTGCCAGAGCGTATCTCTATTGGTTGCTGCTGCGGAAGTACGGTCCTATTCCACTGCTGCCCGAGGAGGGAATCGACTATACAGATAGTTATGCTGAGTTAGCAACACCACGCAGCACGTATGAAGAATGTGCTGATTATATAGCCAATGAGATGCTCCAGGCTGCGAAAGAGATGCAAACTTTAGGTATGCGACGCGGCCAGGATGGGTCGGCCCGGGCGACCTGCGGTGCTGCACTGGCTACCCGTGCTAAAGTGTTGATTTACGCTGCAAGTCCTCTGGCTAACGGGAATAAATCGAGCTTTGCTGCGAGATTAACTGATGATACCGGCAAACGTCTGCTTTCTGAAGACTATAAGGAAGAGAAGTGGGCTAAGGCCGCCGCTGCCGCCAGAGATGTGATCGAACTCGGCGTATATAATCTTTATACCGCACCGCTTCAGGCGACAGGATCAGACGCTACGGTTATACCGCCCAAGGACAACAATTTTTCAGAGAAAAGCTGGCCCGGAGGCTGGGCGAATATTGATCCAGCCAGGTCTTACGCTCAGGTATTTGATGGTACTCTGCAACCATCGGGGAACCCTGAACTGATATTTACCAGAGGTACCAATCAACCGAATGAAAGCATCGCTCAAATGGTTGCGCACCAGTTACCCCGCTCTGCAACCGGATGGAATACGCACGGATTAACGCAGAAGCTGGTTGATGCCTATTACATGAACGATGGAACGGATGCTCCCGGAAAAGATAAAGAGATCGGGCGTGGAAACGGTTCGGAACGCGTCAGTGGCTATGTAAGCCAGGATGATTACAACAAGGGATTGTACAAACCTTTGAGACCAAATGTCTCTTTGCAATATGCCAACCGTGAGCCACGCTTCTACGCCTCTGTTGCGTACAACGGCAGTTTTTGGACCTTACTTAATGAGTCGGAAGCTGTGAATCGTAATCAGCAGGTATTTTATTATATTGATGATAACAAAGGAAATGGAATGAACTCCGCCAATGCCTATTGGCTGCGTACGGGTTTTGGCGTTAAGAAATTTGTTCATCCAAGTGATACTTATCAGGGAGGAGCTGAGAGTCGAATCGTACCAAAAGCAGAGCCTGCTATTCGTTATGCAGATATTCTGCTTCTCTATGCAGAAGCGTTGAATGAACTTGACGGGTCTTACAACATCCCATCATGGCGCGGTGAAAATTACACCATCAACCGTGACATAGTTCAGATGCAAAGAGGTATTCACCCGGTGCGGATCCGTGGCGGTGTGCCGGATTATCCAGTGAGTGTTTACAACAGCAAAAATGAATTGAGAAAGGCCTTGAAACGGGAACGATTTATTGAGCTTATGGGTGAAGGCCAGCGCTATTACGACTTGCGCCGTTGGATGGATGCGCCTGTAGAAGAGTCTTTGCCCATTTATGGCTGTAATGTGATGATGGGTAGCCAGGAAAAGGACCTTTTTCACAGGCCTGTTGCCGTATGGGCACTCAAGACAACATTTGCCGACAAGATGTGGTTCTGGCCCATCAGTCTAAATGAACTTAAACGTAACAACCGGCTTACCCAAAACCCGGGATGGAACTATAACGATTAAAAAAATGATAATATGAAAAAGTCATATATACAGATCTTCTTATTCTTGTTATTAATAATCTGCAGCTCGTGCAATGACGAATGGAAAGATGAACTGTACGGCAGATATATTGGATTTAAAGCTCCTCTGGCAAGTGAAGGCGTGACCAATATCTTTGTGCGCTACAAGGACGGTGAGAAGACCACTTTTCTGCAGCCTTTAGTAGTCAGCGGATCAACCGTGAATGATAAAAATATTACGGTACACATAGGGTTAGACCCCGATACCTTGAACGTTCTGAACTATGAACGCTTTCAGAGCCGCGAGGATTTTTATTACAAGGAGTTGAGCAGCCAGTATTTCTCCATGCCTTCGACAGTAGACATTAAAGCCGGAGAGGACATGGGATACCTGCCAATAGATTTCACATTTAATGGCATTAATCTCGTAGATAAGTGGGTGCTCCCCCTGACAATTCAGGACGACCCTTCCTATGGCTATACCGCGCATCCACGGAAAAATTACAGGAAAGCACTTTTGCGTGTTAATCCCTTTAATAGCTATTCTGGTACGTATAGTGGAACGGCTCTAAGAACAGCTATGGTCGGTCGTGAGAATCAAACCGCTCTCGTTAAAAATGAGATCCGGAGCTATGTTGTAGACGAGAATACAATCTTCGTCTATGCCGGGATTGTTGATGAAGAACGGAAGGACCGCCGTAATTATAAAGTTTATATAACCTTTAGTCCTACCGGATCGGTAACTTTGCATGCTGATAATCCTTCTCTTAAATTTAAAGTTAACAGAGACGCGAGTTATACTATCCAGGAGAATATGGACGCGACGATTCCCTACCTGAAGCACCGTTACATTACCATCAACAATATAGACTATAATTATACAGATTATACGACGAATCCAGGTATTACCACTGATTTTAGAGTTTCTGGATCTTTGATCTTAGAACGGAAGCTCAATACTCAGATTCCTGACGAGGATCAGGCGATACAATGGTAATAAAATGAAGGTCGCTTTATTATAGCAACCTTTCTAAATAATAAGAGGCAACCCTTCGGGCACAACCTACTCTTAACCGGGCAGGCTGCGCCAGAGGGGTTTCCTCGTTAATGCCAATGACGTCTATGCTTACGACAAAGTGCTTACAGTTAAGCGAGACAGCGTCAGATTTACAGAAAACCTATTGATTTATAAGAATGAAGAAAAAATATCAGAGAATGGCACTAATTTAGCATACAAATCTTAAACTCGCAATTTACAAACGGGTTGAACTCCCTTAGAGGTAGAAGATATAAACTAAGGATGATAAAACAACTTAAAAGTCTGCTTATAAAGCCTAAGCTGTATCTAAGTGAAATAACTGGTGTTCTTTTACTTATCCTGGCAATATATTTTATAAAAAGCCAGGGAGAAGAATTAAAGAACGTCGGCTCCTACATCCGTGCAGGAAATCCCTTCTGGATAACATCCGGCGTAATTTTAAGTGTTGCCTACATCATTCTTCAGGCGTTAATGTACCAGGCAAGCTTCAAAGCGGTGCAACTTAACATTAAGCTTTGGGACTGTATAATACTGTTCCTGAAAAGAAATTTCATCAGCATTTTTCTTCCTGGCGGCAGCATTACGTCTCTGGCTTTCTTTACAAAGGATATCCAGAAAGAAACGGCTGAGGATAACCGCACAAAGATTCATTTTGCCAGTACAATATATGGTTTCACCGGGATTGTATCGATTATTATCCTTGCCATTCCAGTTTTGATCTATCTCGCAATAAAGGGAGAGAACTGGCAAAAAGCAAACCAGGCTGCTGCTATACTCGTATTCTTTATAGTTCTGATTTTGTATCTGTTAATATCCTTTTTTAAAAAAGGATGGGTATTCAGGCTAATTAACAGGTTTGTTCCGCATATAAATACCGGTTTGAGAAGTCATCCGGCATTCAAGTGGCAGTTCATTCGTGTTAACGTGTATGCACTGCTTATTGATTTGGTTGGCGTGGCTCATCTTTATATAGCCATGCTCGCGATGGGACATGAAGCCAGCTGGAAGGTTTCACTTATTGGCTATGTTGTAGCCACCTTATTGCTCGTTATTTCGCCATTTCTGCGAGGCGTGGGAGCAATCGAATTCTCGCTTACTGTAATTTTAAGGCATTATGGTTATACTACCTCCGAAGCACTGGCCATTACGCTTGTTTATCGCTTATTCGAATTTTGGCTGCCAGTTTTAGCCGGAATAGGGAGCTTTATTCTCCGAAAGGGAAATATGGTTCTGAGGGTGGTGCCGGCCTTTCTGCTTTTCGTTCTGGGCATGATCAATATTATATCCGTTTTAACTCCTTCTCTGGGTTATCGGATAAGATTGCTCAGATCCATTTTAACGGCTGATACCATCCATGCATCGAACTATCTCGTTTTTATTGTAGGTCTGCTACTGGTTATAACGTCTGCTTTTCTTATCAGAGGATTGAAGAATGCATGGCGGTTTGCTATTCTGCTCTGTTCCTTGTCGTTAATTGGGAACATTACCAAGGCAATAGATTACGAGGAGTCTATAGTTGCCCTCGTTGTGATCATGGTATTGTGGATCACCAGAAAACAGTATTACATTAAGCATGACAAACGTCTGCAAGTAGTAGGAATAGAAACATCATTGTTAATCCTGGCGGGGGTTACTATCTATGGGATAACCGGCTTCTATTTCTTAGACAAAAAGCATTTCGGTATTGATTTCAATCTTTCGGATTCCATAGAACATACCTTATTCAACTTCGTCCTTCTGGATATAAGTACCTTAAAACCGCTTACCCGGTTTGCGGCGGCGTTTCTGGATACGATAAGGATAAGTGGAATATTATCCCTGGGGTTTATTTTATATTCCCTTCTCAAACCCTATTTTATTTCGGTAGAACATAACGAAGAAGATTTCAGTCGGGCGAACCAGCTTATCAGGGAATACGGAACATCGCCGGTAGACTATTTCAAAACATACGACGATAAACTGCTTTATTTCGGGAACAGACGTGAGGGTTTAATCTCCTATAAAATGGCGGGAAGTTTTGCAATAGTTCTGGAAGAGCCAGTATGCAAAGATAGGAACGACAAAATCATCCTGCTGGAAGAGTTCGATGAGTTTTGCATTGAATCGGGGCTGCGGCCAGTCTATTATCGCGTAGAGGAGAACAGCCTGGAACTTTTCGAGGCTATAGGGAAGAAATCGCTTATCATTGGACAGGAGGCTATCGTTGATCTGGAAACGTTCAGTCTCGAAGGAAAGGATAAAAAATCAATGCGAAATGGGTTGAACAGCCTGCAAAAGAAGGGATATAAGGCTAAGATCTACCATCCCCCTATAAAAGATGGAATCCTGCAGAAACTCAAGTACGTTTCTAACGACTGGCTTAAAAGTACGAACCGGGAGGAAATAGTTTTTACTCAAGGGATGTTCAGCTGGGACAAGCTTAAACAACAAACGGTGATAACCGTGGAGAATGACGATGAACAAGTTTTCGGATTCCTGAATATTATACCTGATTTTGCTCCCGGAGAGGCTACCTATGATCTGATAAGGAAAGTTGAGGAAGCACCGGGAGGCGTAAACGACGCGCTGATTGTAGCACTGATAGAATACTGCAAATCGCAAAACTATCGTTATCTCAATTTGGGTCTGGCGCCCCTTTCTGGTATTGACCAGGGCAAGGATTTACCAGAAAAGACGTTAAAATTTGTATATGAAAAGCTTCAGCAATTCAGACACTACAGAGGTTTAAGGGATTTTAAAGAAAAGTTCGGGCCCGTATGGCACAATAAATATTTGATTTACCAACACCATTACGACCTAATTAGTCTGCCGAAAGCGTTAAATAAGGTAATGAAACCATAATATTTTTTATGCAAATTATAAAAATTGCCGCAGTACTGTTTGTGATGATGTCCGGTGCCGTTGATGAGGCAATGGCGGCAAAAGCTTCTGGCGATCTGCCTGTTATTGTGAGCAGGCCGAAATCAGACAATAGCGACAAGCTGATTATTTTTATCACTGGTGATGGCGGCTGGAACACATTTAGTAAACAACTTGCTGACAGTTATGTAAAAGAGGGGATACCTGTGGTTGCTTTGAACAGCCTAAAGTATTTCTGGAAGAAGAAATCCCCGCAGGAGGCAGCAAATGATGTTGCATCGCTCATCACCAAATACTCAGCCGAATGGCAGAAGAAAAAGATCGTCCTTTGCGGTTATTCCTTTGGAGCGGATGTAACTCCGTTCATCTACAGGCGGTTGCCTGCACCCCTGAAAAGTAAGGTGGTTCTGCTTCAATTGCTTTCACCTGCCTCCTTCACTGATTTTGAAATCCATATTTCCGACTTATTTGGCTCGAAAGATCCGGTGAGATCAATGGATATACTGTCGGAGCTCAAGTCGGTAGACGCACCTGTTATTTGTTACTATGGTAGCTTAGAAGAAGAAAAACCGTTTCAGAATCAACAAAAAGTTGGATTTAAAGTTTCTATATTGCCTGGTGATCATCACTATAAGAATAGTTTTTCGGCGATAGCAAAGGCCGCCACCAGTAAGTAGGATTACCCATTTTCCAGGAAGATATGTATTGTGATGTTAAGAGGAGCAGGCTGTTGGTTTTAGGACTTGCTGCAGCGGTTCTTTTAAGTTCCTGCAGTTTGTTGTTCAGATATAGAGAGGTGGCTCATAAGGGTTTGAACGCTGATGATTTCGGACTGCCGGTTATTCTTTACAAGTCGGAAAACCCCGCAACAAAAAGAATGGTTATTCTTCTTTCCGGAGACGGAGGCTGGCTTGACTTCAACGATGAGCTGGCTGAGGAATTTTCAAAAAAAGGATATAATACTATTGGCTTTAATAGCAGAACCTATTTTTGGCAACAGAGAACGCCCGCAGAAACATCCCGTGATTTCAATAAGTTAATCGCTAAGTACGCCCGTTTATGGAAGGCAAAACATATCATTTTAAGCGGATATTCATTTGGAGCAGATGTAATTCCGTTTGTTTATAATCGGATGCCAGATAACCTGAAGAGGCACGTGTCTGCGCTTCAATTGATGTCTCCCTTTCTCTCTACAGACTTTAAAGTGATTTTTACCGACCTGATTAAAACGGGTAAGGACAACAGAACCTATAAGGTGAAGAATGAAGTAGCAAGGATAAGGATTCCTATCTATTGCTTTTATGGGGAGAGCGAAGACCCAAAACCATTAATAAACATCAGAAAGAAGAACTTCCTAACAAAACTGGTAAAAGGGGGGCACGAGTATGTTGATGCAGTTCCATTGATTGTGTCATCGCTAAACATAAAATAATAAATTAAGATTGCTTCGAGCAGGAATGAGACATATCTATTGCGCTGATCCTATAATTTCTTTTCGGATCCGTTGATGGCTGACTTAGCGACAATACGGGCCGGATATAGTACATCCGGTAGTGACGTTTTAAACAAAATAAATTGGCATTTTAAACAAAACCGTCCGCTTGAAAGAGGCTTAGCTTTGTCATGAATATAAATTACGATTATGAAAATGACAAAAAACAATTATCAGGGCAGCTTACAGACACCAACAGGCTCAGAGTTTAATGCCACATCTACGGCAGAAGATGTAATAAAGGGGATTGACCTCAGAGGAAAAATTGCCATCGTAACAGGTGGCAATACCGGTATCGGACTGGAAACTACCAGGGTATTAGCTGAGGCCGGGGCAAAGGTTATCGTTCCAGCAAGAGACATGGAGAAGGCGATGGCTAACCTCAAGGCAATTCCGAATGTAGAGATCGAGCCGATGGACTTAATGGATCCGGGTTCCATTGATGCTTTTGCTGAAAAGTTTCTGGCATCCGGACGACCCCTTCATTTATTAATAAACAATGCAGGAATAATGTGGGTGCCCTTACGCAGAGACATCCGCGGTATTGAATCACAATTGGCAACTAACTATTTAGCGCAATTCCAGCTGACCGCAAACTTATGGCCTGCTCTTAAAGAAGCGAATGGCGCACGAGTGGTTAATATTTCTTCCCAGGGACACCAGTTTGCTCCTTTTGATTTTGACGATCCAAACTTCCATCAACGCGAATACGAAACATTGAGTGGGTATGGGCAGTCAAAAACAGCTGTCAACCTTTTTTCACTTGAACTCGATAATCGGGCTAAAGCATTCAATGTTCGGGTATACTCTCTAAATCCGGGGTCGATCGGCGGAACCGAACTAGGGAGAGAAGCACCATTGGAGCTGTTTCAAAAAATGGGATTTTGTGACGCAGAGGGGAACATCCTGCCAGAGGTATTAGCATCATTAAAGACAATACCGCAGGGTGCTGCGACAACTATTTGGTGCGCAACCAGTCCATCACTCGAAAACATAGGAGGTGTATACTGTGAAGATTCAGATATAGCCAGGTTAGCTTCGGATACACCGATGTCAAATGGAGTAAAAGCTTATTCGCTTGATGAATCCTCCGCTAAACGATTGTGGGTGCTGAGCGAGGAGATGACGGGAATAACTTTTGATGTTGAATAAATTTCTTCTTAAACAGGCTCGTAAGAAGAGCGGATTCATATAATAACTATCTTTGAATTAACAAGGTCGACCTGACGAAACATTTTTATTGACCCGGGATGGATCATATTTCTAAATATCTAACTAAGGAAATTAAGCTCTCATGCTATGATGATAAGCTGTTTAAATCCGACCTGATATTTGATGACCATATGTTGGTTTGGTTCATTTCTGGTGAAACTAAAATCATACAGGCAGACGATACTTTTTATTTCAAGGCCGGAGATATTTTTTTAATTCCCAGGAATGTACTGGCTACAATAATCAACTATCCCAAAAATGGACAGCCCCATAAAACGGTTGTTATGCACCTGTCGCAAAAAAGGCTAAAAGACTTTTATGCAGGCGTTGGTTTAGGAGAGATGAAGAAGACAAGTCAAAAGATCATCAGTTTTAGCAATCATCCCTTTTTAGAAAGCTGCCTGGCCTCACTTATACCATATTTTGATGTGGAGGGAGAGTTTCCGGAGAATATCGCCTCATTAAAAATAACTGAAGCTATCAGTGTTTTAAGAGAAATAGATAAAGATGTTGATTGTCTGCTGGCAAACTTTGATCAACCCGGAAAGATTGATCTGGTTGATTTTATGCAGCGGAATTTTATGTTTAATATGTCGTTGGAGAAGCTTGGTTATCTGACAGGTAGAAGCTTATCAACCTTCAACAGAGATTTCAGGAAGTTCTTTAATGTTACTCCGCAAAAGTGGCTTACTGAGAAACGACTTGAGTTGGCTTACTATCAATTAACCGCAAAGAAGAAAAAGCCAACTGAAGTTTATCTTGAAACAGGCTTTGAAGATCTTTCCCACTTTTCTTTTGCCTTCAAGAAGAAGTATGGGGTCGCTCCAAGCCAATTGCGATCTACTGGATCGGAAGTATAATAAGGGCCTGATTAAATACTGTATTTTTAATAGAGAATATATGAAAAACAAACAGATTCAAAGGGTACTCACAATCTTTTTAATGATTGTTGTTGGTAATGGCTACGGGGTGTATTCACAAGAACAAAATGGTAATCATGCTATCAGGAACGTAGTGCTTGTACATGGCGCTTTCCTGGATGGATCAGGTTGGGAAGGTGTGTATCAAGAATTAACCCAAAGGGGATATAATGTTACTGTCACGCAACACACCTTACGGGATTTCGATGATGATGTTGCTGTTGTTGAAAAAGTGATTAGTCAGCAGGATGGCCCGTGCATCCTTGTAGGGCATAGCTATGGTGGGGTAGTAATTTCGGCAGCAGGGAACCACCCCAACGTGGCCGGCCTGGTGTATATTGCAGCACATGCCCCTGATGCGGGCGAGTTGAGAGCCGATCTTGTAAAAAAATATCCATCAGCTTATAAATCGCTTATTAAGGGTGATGATGGATTTGACATTGTAAACCCGGCAAAGTTTGCTGAAGATTTTGCAGCTGATCTTCCCATAGAGAGAGCTACTTTTATGGCTAATGCACAGGTTCCAACCGCCGATAAAGTGTTCCGGGCTGTGATCCAAAAACCTGCTTGGAAATATAAGCCTACCTGGTATATGGTGGCTGGTGCTGATCGTATTATCAACCCTGATCTGGAACGATTTTATGCTGGTCGGGCTAAAAGCAAAAAGGTGGTTGAAATTAAGGGCGGCAGCCATGCCATCTATGCATCGCGCCCCAAAGATGTTGCCGCGCTTATTATTGAAGCGGCAGCCCATGCCGGAAAAAAGGATTAATGATTACAGGCGATATATTTCGGGATGTAGTACCAGTTACTTCTTCATTGCGTATTCTGAGGGCGACATGCCAAATTGCTTGCTAAAGTTTCTTCCGAAATGCGTTTGTGAGTTATAACCAACCATGTCCGAAATCTCATATATCTTGTAATTACCCTCGCGAAGAAGCTCTGCTGCTTTCTTTAAACGGGCTATATTGATAAGTTCATTGGGTGTGAGATCGGATATAGCCTTTATTTTGCGGTATAGGGTAGGGCGGCTCATGTTCATCATGTCTGCCAGATGCTCTACATCAAGGTCAATATTAGCAAGGTTTTTATAAATGGTATCGTTCAGCTTCTCCAAAAAGTTTTCGTCGGCTTTCGAATAGGCCATTGTTTTTATATGGACAAGCGGCGAACTCGCAAAATACTGACGGATCTTATTCCGGTTAGAAAGCAGGTTCGCTATCTGAACCTTTAAATATTCAGGAGAGAACGGTTTCTCAATATAGGCATCCGCTCCCAGTTCCAGGCCTTCGATCTTAGACTGAAGGTTGTTTTTGGCTGTCAGGAGGATGATTGGAACATGGCTGAACTCAAAGTTCGACTTAATGATTTTACAAAGTTCAAAGCCGTCCATTATGGGCATCATGATGTCGCTTACGACCAATTGAACCGCTTCCTTAAGAAGGATGTCGAGGGCTTCTTTTCCATCGTAGGCCTTTAAAATGGAATATTTATCTTCCAAATCATCAGATATGAAATCCAAAATCTCCTCATTATCGTCCACAAGGAGGATCAATGGTTTAGTTTCCTGGTTAGTTAAATCCTGCATGTCGTAAATATTAATCCCTCTTTAGTCCAGTCGGTAAATTTAATATAAAAACATTCAATGTACTATCATTCGTATCAAGAGTTAACGATCCTTGCAGTAATTCGGCAAGTGAGCGGGAAAGAGCCAGGCCTATGCCGGTTCCGGTTTGCTTGCGGGTTTCTTTGATCCGGAAGAATGAGTCGAAGATTTTGTCTTTCATATCTGCCGGGATATGATAACCATCATTTTTAACCTGAATGGTAAATTCATTCTTCTCTTCATCTATCCGCGAGAGGGAAACGATAACCAGCTTTTCGCTATATTTTATCGCATTAGAGATCAGGTTGCTTATTATCTTATTGAAGGCGTCTACATCCGTTGATACATTGACCGGCTCTGCCGGAACATCAATTTGAAATGTAATTTTCTTTTGTTCGGCAGCAGATTCAAATCTCTGATGCAAATCGTGCAGCAATGATACGATATCGACATTGCTAAAGTTGAGACTGAAACTGTTTGTTTCCACCTGTCTGAAGTCAAGTAATTGCTCGGTTAGCTCCAGCAGGCGGCCTGTGTTCCTCTCCATGATCAGAAGATTTTTTTTGATGGACGGCACTTCATCTGCTTTATTAATGATTCGCTCCATTGGCCCCTTAATTAAAGTGAGAGGCGTACGGATCTCATGCGCTACATTAGTGAAGAAGTTGATTTTTGCCTGGTACACTTCCTGTTCTTTTTTATGTGCCAGAAGCTCTATTTTCCGCCGGTTCTTTTCTTTAACTTTTCTATCATATCTCTTAATGATATAGTAAAAAGCAGCCAGCAAAATCAGCATGTAGATGAGGTAAGCTGCCGGACTTTTCCATATCGGAGGAAGAATGACTACGACCAGTCTGGTATCGGTTTTATTCCACTGGCCACTGCTGTTTGACGCTTTTACGTGGAAAGTATAAGTGCCGGGTCCCAATCCGGTAAAATAGGCCTGTCTGTTTGTTTTGAGATATATCCATCGACTGTCGAGCCCCTCGAGTTTATAGGCGTACTCGGCCATTTCCGGAGCGGTAAAGCTCAAGGCTGCGAACTTGATATTAAATGACGACTGATCGTAGGTGAGTACAATTGTGTCTGTTAAGATAATTGACTTTTTTAAGGGCGAGTTCTCTTTATCAACAGGCAGCTCTTTGTTATAAACCTCGAAGCCTGTAATATACACAGGTGGGATATATGTGTTGTCGGTAAACTTATCCGGGTTGAAACGGATCATTCCCTTGACGCTCCCAAAGTACATATAGCCATCGGTGGTGTCTTTGAATGCTGAATTATAATTGAATTTGTCGTTCAGCAAGCCGTTTGATTTTGTAAAAGTTGTTATCTTTTCAGAAAAAGGATTAAAACACACAAGCCCTTTTGATGTGCTTATCCATAAGTTTTTTCGAGAGTCCTCCAGTATACCGAATATAAAGTTACTGGGCAGTCCTTCGTTAATAGTGTAACTTTTAAATGTATTAGAGCCGGGCACATACTTGCATAAGCCGCCGCCATCAGTGGCTAGCCAGATTGTTCCGCCAGACGATTCAAGTATCTTGTTAATCCTGTTGCTATTTAAGCTTTTACTCTTTCTGGGATCGTTTTTGAAATAACTTTTTTTGCCGGTGTTGTTGTCAAGACGAATCAGCCCGTCTCTGATGGTACCAATCCAGATATTCCCGCTATGGTCTTCCAGAATGGAGTATACGAAGGTGCGGTAATCATTATTAAAAAGGTTGACGTGTGTGAAGTTGTTTTTTTCTTCGTTGTAAAGATAGAGACCTCTGGTGGTTCCGATATAGGTTTTACCTGTTCTGGTTGCAAGGAAAGTGACGATAAAATTGCTCTTTAATTCATCGGGAGCTTCTCCCGAATCGTAATGCCTGATCACCTTGTTTGTTCGAATATCCATAATATCCAGGCCGTGCTCAAACGTTCCAATCCACAGTTCGTTGCCTTTAGCAAGCAAGCCATGAATGTTGGTGTACGAAATATCCGTCTTCGAGCCGGTTGGTGAAAAATGGGTAAACACACTGGTTTTGGGATTGAACTTATTAAGAGCAGCATCTTCGGTACCTACCCATATATTGCCATAATCGTCTTTGCATATTTCTCTGACGGCGTTTCCGCTGATTGAACTGTCGCTATTCGTGGGGAAGAACTTTTCAAAAAGATTGTATTGCCTGGGATAATAATTTACTCCTCCGAAGAAACTGCCCACCCAGATTCCGCCTTCCCTGTCTTTGCACAGGGTATAAACAGCATTGTCCGACAAGGAGTAAGGGTTTACGTTGTCTTTTACCAGGTTTACGACCTTCCTTGTAGAGAGATTATATATAAAAATACCCACCTCTGTTGCTATCCAGTACTCATCTCCGGTAATGTGCAGGAAATCTCTTACATAAATTTCCGACTTGTCTTTATTGTGCGTAAGGATGTCTTCATACGTTTTACTTTCTTTGTTAAAGAGTTTGACGCCTTGATTGGATGTTCCGAGCATCAGGTATTTCCCCGCATCATATATCCTTAAAATATATCGCGCTTTTGCCGGCTTCGAATGTTTGAAAACATCGTATGATTTAAACGACTTGTTTTTTATGTTTAACTCTCTGACCAGTCCGCCAGAAGTACCTACCCATATAGAGCCATCAGGACTTACACATAAAGAGGAGGCATCCATTATGTTTGTTGCATCGTAAAGATGCAGCTTGTTCCGGGCCGGAGTATAACAGAAAATCTTTGAATCCGACATAAACCAAACGTTACCGTATTTGTCGGTATTAAGATTGGTTATTACCATTCCTAATGTGGCCTTTACAAGAGTGAAGTTTTCTGATACTGTATTATAGCGGTATAAGCCGTTTCCGGTACCTACCCACAAGGTCCCCTTATTGTCTTCAATCAGGCTATTTACCATGTCGGTGCCGATACTTCCGGGATCGTCTTTATCGGGTCTGAATACTTTAAATGTGTAACCGTCAAAGCGGTTTAATCCATCAACGGTGCCAAACCATAGAAAACCATGTTTGTCCTGAAGACTAGCGGAAATTGTATTTGTAGACAGGCCGTCTTCTACTTCATAGCGTTTGAAGTAATATGGCTGTGCGCTTAAGGATTCATTAAACGCAAAATATATCAATAGAATGAATTGGAATGAAAGTTTCAATTAATTTAAAGGCTATAACTGCAAACTTATAGAAAATTGCCTTAGGTACAATCGCTTATACTCCGGTTTCCAATAATTTTTTAATCTATCTTTATGTAAATAAAAGGGTTATAATAAGCATTTCTGAAGCGGGTGCGAAGCGGATACATCCGGGGATTATTTGCCGAAGGGACAATAAATAATTGAATATATTTGAATAACAATCCCTTTGAGACGAAATAGAGATATTTTGAGACAAAAAACGTAGCAAAGCTTTGCCAAATGGTTTTATTTTGGATTTTTAAAGATTGCGACACACACGAGCCTATGCAGGCAGAGTACTTTGCATGGTTCGGCAATATTCCAAAACCTTATTTATAATAGCAGACCGGGTTATAAAGGTTTATTAAACACACATTGGATGAAATATTTAATTGTTCTTTTATTTGTTAGCAAGCTGGCTGTTGCTCAAACGCCTGATCTTGTTAAATATGTCAACACACTGCAGGGAACCAATTCAAAACATGAGTTGACGCGCGGCAATACGTACCCCACTACAGCCCTTCCTTTTGGAATGAATACCTGGACTCCGCAGACGGGCCGAAATGGTGATGGCTGGAAATACCAGTATTTTAAGAAAACGATCAGGGGCTTCCAGCAGGCGCACCAGTGCAGTTCGTGGAGTAATGATTATGCGGTATTTTCTTTCATGCCGGTTACCGGAGCTCTTAAGGTAAACGAAGAAGAAAGGGCTGCAGGTTTTAGTCACGATAATGAGATTGCACGTCCCAACTATTATAAAGTAAAGCTTGATAACGGAATTACTACAGAGATGTCACCCACAGAACGCGGGGCACATCTTCGTTTCTCATTCCCTAAAGGCGAAAAAAGCTATCTGGTTCTGGACGGCTACACAAAAATGAGCATGGTGAAGATCATTCCTTCAGAACGCAAGATCATCGGATACGTTAATAATGGTCATTATGTGCCTGAGAATTTCAGGAACTACTTTGTCGTGGTATTCGATAAACCTTTCAAAAGCTACGGCACATGGGAAAACCGTACAAATTCTGTTTCTACGGGGACATTGGAGCTGGAAGGTAAGGGAGCGGGTGCGTATATTGAGTTTAAGGCCGGAGAGCAGGTACAGGCGAAGGTTGCTTCTTCGTATATCAGTACTGAGCAGGCCGGACTAAATTTAAAAAGAGAGCTTGGCAAGTTCAGGAACCTCGAGGCTACCAAAACGGCTGCCGCTAAGATATGGAATGAGCACTTAAGCAGGATACTTGTAGAAGGCGGCACTGAGGAGGAGAAAGCAACATTCTATTCCTGCTTCTTCAGGGCCAGTTTATTCTCCCGTCAGTTTTTTGAATATGATAAGGATGGTAAACCTTATTACTACAGCGCTTATGACGGAAAGATACACGAAGGGTACATGTACACGGACACCGGTTTCTGGGATACGTTCAGGGCTCAGTTCCCGTTAAATGCTATCATGCATCCTACTATGCATGGTCGTTATATGCAAGCTTTGCTTGCCGCTTACGAACAATGCGGATGGCTGCCTTCATGGTCGTTTCCCGGTGAAGGCGGAAGTATGATCGGAAATCATGCCATCTCATTACTTACAGACGCCTGGGTAAAAGGCATACGGACATTCGATCCGAAACAAGCTTTGCAGGCTTATCTTCATGAAGCCACTAACAAAGGTCCATGGGGCCCCGCCAATGGCAGACATGGCTGGAAGGAATATTATCAACTGGGGTACGTTCCTTACCCCGAATACGGAGAAGCTACTGCAAAAACTCTTGAATACGCGTATGATGATTTTTGCGCCTGGCAGTTATCGAAAGAAACGGATCAGCCATTTTATACCCGTATTTTTGAACGCCAGATGTACAACTATAAAAACGTTTACGACCCATCTACGCGCTTTATGAGAGGCAGAAACAGCAAAGGGGAATGGAAAGCCAACTTTGATCCTATTGAGTGGGGCGGTCCCTATACCGAAGGTAATGCCTGGCATTGGCAGTGGTCGGTTTTTCATGATGTTCAGGGACTGATCAACCTGATGCAGGGAGAGAAAAATTTTACTGCGAAGCTTGATTCGGTGTTTTCAGAGCCTAATAAAGTGAATACAGGAACCTATGGTGGAATGATACACGAGATGACTGAGATGGTGATGGCGAATATGGGGCAGTATGCTCATGGCAATCAACCGATTCAGCATATGATCTATTTGTATAACTATGCGGGTCAACCCTGGAAGACTCAATATCATGTACGTCAGGTAATGAGCCGTTTGTATAATTCTACTGAAAACGGGTATCCCGGAGACGAAGATCAGGGTCAGACTTCGTCATGGTATGTTTTGAGCGCTTTAGGCTTTTATAGTGTTTGTCCCGGCACTGATCAATATGTAATCGGCAGTCCGGTATTTAATAAGGTGACTATTACTCTGGAGAATGGGAAGAAGTTTGTGATCCAGGCGCGTAATAACAATGCGCAGAACGTATATATCCAGTCGGCAAAGCTTAACGGAAAAGACTATACTCCTACTTATATAAAACACTCAGACATTACAAACGGCGGACTGCTGGAGTTTGATATGCAGGCTCAGCCCGCAACGCAAAGAGCGCAAAGTGTATCTGACCGGCCTTTTTCGTTATCGCGCTGAAGGGATACTGAAGAATGAATGGAGATTAACTCATAGCCATATTGAGATCTTTAGTACATATAATGAGACAGTTTAGTGAAAGTATCGCTGCCTTTTTTACTTTATTTGTAAGCCAATGAAGTTGAACCTGTTCTATTTAGTTTTTATAGTTACTACCAGCTGTTTCTTCTCATTACAGGCGCAGGAACGCGATAACATGCATGCCGCGCCAGCACCACTGTTCCGCGATCCGGTCACCGATGGTGCCGCTGATCCCGTAGTCTTCTGGAATCATAAAGAAAAAGCGTGGTGGATGCTTTATACACAGAGAAGGGCGAATTCGGAAACAGCCGATGTTGCTTATTGTTATGGGAATGCTATTGGTATCGCTTCGACCGAAGATAAAGGACGTACATGGGCTTACCGTGGAACACTTAATCTTGACTTTGAAAACGGTCATAATACGTTCTGGGCTCCTGATATTGTTTTCCATAAAGGGAAATATCACTTATTTGTTTCTTATATCCGGGGTGTATATAACCATTGGGCAGGAAAGCCACGAATGGTACATTATACCAGCAAAGATCTGTGGAACTGGAAGTTTGAAGGTTTTCCTGTATTGCCATTTGATAACGTAATAAATCCGACTCTTTTCCAAATGCCCGACGGCAACTGGCGGATGTGGTATAAAGGTCCCAATAGTCTTACTTATATGGCTGAGAGCAGAGATTTAAAGAAGTGGCATTCACCATCAAAGGAGCCGGTGATTAAAGGGAATCCACATGAAGGAGAAAAAGTTTTCCGATTCGTAGGATCCTATTGGATGCTTACTGATGAATGGTCGGGCATGAGGATATATAAATCTGCGGATCTTGAACATTGGGAGAAACAAGGAAAAATACTTGATAAAGCCGGGAAGAGGCCAGATGATACACCTACCGGCGCTCATGGCGACGTGGTTGTAGTGGGCAATAAGGCGTATGTGTTTTATTTTACGCATCCTGGCAGAAAGGCGCATTCAGCAGCAGATATTCGTCCGGATGGGGTGCTTCCCTACGAGTTTCGACGCTCATCCATACAAGTAGCCGAACTCGTATTAAAAGATGGTACTCTTACCTGTTTAAGAGATGAGCCTTTTGATTTTGAAATGACGCCGCCGACGGAGAGAGATATAAAATGAAGTACATCGCTGGATTGGTAAGGTCTGAAAATTAGACTTAGCTGATGTGGATTGTGGCTCTGATGATTACCAGAACAAGTTAAACGACAATTATATAATGAAAAAGACGTATTTATTTCTGCTTTTTGTGCTGCTAAGCCAGATTGGTGTAAACGGACAGAGCCCTCAGTGGCAAATAGTGAAGGGAAAGATCACTTCTCCATGGAGTGAAAATGTAAATCCATCGCGGGTATTACCCGAATATCCCCGTCCACAAATGGTGAGGGAAAACTGGGCAAACTTAAATGGACTGTGGAACTATTCTATATTGCCTAAAGATGGCGCTAAACCATCGGCTTACCAGGGTAAGATATTAGTACCCTTTGCTGTAGAATCGGCACTCTCGGGTGTGGGAAAACGGGTTGGAAAGGATAGTATTCTTTGGTATAACACTTCTGTAAGTATACCATCAGCTATGAAAGGGAAAAGGGTGCTTTTGCATTTCGGTGGTGTTGACTGGGAAACTGAGGTTTATGTGAATGGCAAGAAGGTGGGAATGCATCAGGGCGGTAATGATCCCTTTTCATTCGATATCACTTCGAGTTTAAAAAAGAGTGGAAAACAAGAGATTTCGGTACGGGTATGGGATCCTACGGATGAAGGTCCTCAACCACGAGGCAAACAGGTTAGGCGGCCCGAAGGAATCTGGTATACTCCCGTTACTGGTATCTGGCAGACTGTTTGGCTGGAAGCGGTTGCTCAAACTTATATAAGTGGCACAAAGCAAACACCAGACATCGATAAAAAAGCGCTGATCGTTAGTGCTTCTGTTGAAAATGCTGTTAAAGGCGATAAGGTGAAGATCTCTGCCTGGGATGGTAAATCGAAAGTGGCAGAAACAACGGTTGATGCGGGAACTGAAACCGCTCTTAATATAGCGAATCCCAAACTATGGTCGCCAGACAGCCCTTTCTTATATGACCTCCGTTTGTCAGTGATCAGGAATGGTAAGACGATAGATGAGGTGAAAAGTTATTTTGCGATGCGGAAGTCCTCTATGGGTAAGGATGCAAACGGCATACAAAGAATGCTGCTGAATAATGAGTTCGTATTCCAATATGGGCCTCTTGATCAGGGCTGGTGGCCCGACGGGCTTTACACTGCTCCAACGGATGAGGCCTTGAAGTTTGATATAGAGAAGACTAAAGAAATGGGCTTCAATATGATCAGAAAACATATTAAGGTGGAACCGGCACGCTGGTATTATTACTGCGACGTTATGGGATTGCTGGTTTGGCAGGATATGCCAAGCGGCGACCTGGGTAATCACTGGGAGATGAGGCCGGGCGTGTTTGGTCGCGCAACAGATAAGAACCGCAGTCCTGAATCGGAAGGATATTACAGAAAAGAGTGGAATGCTATTATGGATGCTCTTCACAATTATCCTTCAATTGTAGTCTGGACTCCTTTCAACGAGGCCTGGGGGCAGTTTAAAACCGAAGAGATTGTGGAATGGACGATGAAAAAAGACCCTTCTCGTTTAATAAATACGGCAAGCGGTGGTAATTTCCATCCTGTAGGGCATATCATCGACCTGCACAACTATCCTGAACCATTAATGCCGGATCCACGTACCTACGGTGCTGAAAGGGCGCTTGTGCTAGGCGAGTTTGGAGGTCTTGGACTGCCGGTAGATGGTCATGTATGGCAGCAGAAAGACAACTGGGGATATCAGAGCTTTAAAAGTGCGGATGCGCTTTTTGAAAGATATTCTTCTTTCATGAATTCGCTTGAGGGGTTAATCAAAGCGGGACTTTCTGCTGCTGTGTACACGCAGACAACAGATGTTGAAGTTGAAACGAATGGTCTTATGACTTACGACAGGAAGGTAATAAAAGTGCCGGAAGCAAAGCTGAAACAGGTTCATCAAAAGCTGTACAATAAATCTCTTGTAAAGTTGCCGTAGGGCTTTAGTTCAAACAAGGTGCTGATTCTAAGGGGGAAGTTTCTTTTTGTATTTTGGAATCAGCACTTTTTTTATAATCACTTTGTCCCTTTAACATGGAGGGCAATTTCGCTCGTATGTGCTATATCTAATGTTGTTCCTGGCTTAATATCAAGAAAACGCTCAAGATAGACGTCTATAATGCCTTCAAGGACACGTCTTCTTGATTCTTTGAATTCGGGACTTACGGTGAATTTTGAAAGTCGCATACTTCCTTTATCATCTACCAAAACAGAGAATGAATAGTTAAAATCCTTATAGGCTTTATCAATTGTAATGCTATACTCCGGGTAAAGGTATTCATCCGAGGGGCTTACATGGAGGAGGTCGTGTGGGTCAAGTTGTACTTTGAGTTTGTTTACTTTGATCTCAGGGATTTTGCTTTTGAGAACAACGGGCATCCGGGCTGCGAATGCACTGTCTCTGACTCCGGGATTCCTGTTTGCCTTCGCTGATTTTGCCTGGATGAACAATGTGTCTTTATGTGAAGGCTTACGAAGCTGCTCAGGGTCGGCATGTGTTTTTTGAAGGTAAGCATATGAATAGAACTTCATGTAGGCATTGGAAAAGTCTTTTGATACCTTTTTTTCCTCCACAGAAAGGAGCTGAAAAATGAGGCTGTCTTTGCTTACCGTTTTAATTCTCATCCAGTGGCGGGCGATATTAAATACCGAGTCATGATCATGATAAATAGGATAGTGGTAAAACACCTTTGCCTGCGGATGAAAAATCATCAGAGAGTCGTCTGAAAGAAGATACATTTTCCAGGTTGGTTCAAGCTCATATCCCTGATCGTTAAAGGATAGTCCGGAGGTAAAGTACCTGTCGGTTTCGATATACTGCATTCCAAGCACTGCTTTAAAGGTCGGCCTATCATTTTCTTTTGGCTTTTCCCGGCTGCATCCACTAATTATTGAAAGAGTTAGCATAACCCTAAGGAGAGACAGTCCGGGCTTTCTACAGAAGTATTTTAAAATCATCAAGGGCTAAAATAGATATTTCTGCAATTCATAAAGTCAATGGTAATAGAAATGTGCCTATTAATCTATCAAACCGCTACCTGGCTTTATCTAATCGCCTGATTTTTGAGGTGTAATCTTGAGTTTGGAGATATCGAAACCTTTACTCATCGCCGAAATAAGCAGCTCTTTATAGGTTTCTTTTTCCATCCACGGCTTTCTGCTAAGAATCCATAGGTATTTACGGTTAGGATGGCCAACCATGGCGTATGAGTAGTCAGATGCAAGATCGATAATCCAATACTTTCCGCTGAAAGGCCAA
This sequence comes from Arcticibacter tournemirensis, assembly GCF_006716645.1. Classification (NCBI taxonomy): domain Bacteria; kingdom Pseudomonadati; phylum Bacteroidota; class Sphingobacteriia; order Sphingobacteriales; family Sphingobacteriaceae; genus Arcticibacter; species Arcticibacter tournemirensis. The sequence continues at coordinate 507,823 of NZ_VFPL01000001.1, forward strand.
AAAAAGCTTACGTTTAGTTTGGCATTGCTAACAGGGTCGGAAATTGATGCCTTTCCGGTTGCCGTTCTCTGTATTCCTTTAGATATGCACGAATTTTTGATAGCGATAGTGCCATCATCATTTAGCGAATACTGAGCAGTGGTATAAGTGCAGCCTTTTTCGAACCGCTGAGGTATAGCGGCTATTTCATACCATCTGCCGAGATAGCGGTTGAGATCCACCTTTGGAACTGTATCTAGCGGTTGTTCAAGAAGTTTTTTAATAATTAACGCTGCAGTCCCAAACACCAACGCTGCTGCAGCTATCATAGGAATAGATTTTTTCATTCAGCTATAACAATAAGAAGCTTAGATGGTTTATTGCAAGGAGATGAATATAAAAGCTTTCAGATCAAACCGGTCCGGTCTTTAAGCGGCAGTTTGGATACCACGAGCCTGTAAGAGTCACGAATCCACTCCCGCATGAGTGCATCGTCTGCAGATCCGTTGGGAATTATTGTATTCCAGTGTTTTTTATTCATATGGTAACCGGGAAGTACTTCAGGATATTGCTCTCTCAGCTCTATAGCTCTCTCAGGATCGCATTTTACATTAAATGTAAATGAGTTTAACGAAGCAAGGCTAAACATCTTTCCTTTGACTTTCATTACCAAGGTGTCGTCGCCAAACGGAAATCCTTCAATAACGCCGGGAAGGGAAAGACAGAAATCTCTGTATTCTTCTATATTCATATAAGTAGTACGGTTATCTGTTGGTGACAGGGGAGTCCGACGTTAAACCTTCCATCTCAATCTTCTGCTATATTGGCTGAGAATCCTGCTGCCGGTTTTCCTATTGATTTGTAGGCTCCTTCGCCATGCAGTATCGCTGCCAGGCTGGAGTTGTTTGTGATAACGGATGTAGCAGCTTTAATATCTTCATCATATTTGAAAGACTGCTCCATTCGCCCTTTCTGGAAATAATAACGCGATACTATTTCATTTTCGAGGATACGCTGTATTTCTTCTTTAAACTGTATGAAGTCGTTCTTTTTACTTACAGAGACTTTATTTTTCAGAGCTTCGTATTCAGCTTTGATCTCTGCCATTTTACTTTCTTTATCGGCTTCAGACTGGAGGTCGTTGAGCAGCCTTTCTGTTCTCGTATAGTAGTTATAGTCTTTATCCGACAAATAATTTATAAACTCGTTATATTCATTTGTACTTAACTTGAAGTGCCTGGGGTCATTCGGTTTTGGTTTCTCGTTTCGATATTTAGTTGCATAATCAAAAAAGTAATAGCGTGTTGCCAGCGTTTGCGAGATTGGGCTATATTTTACAGGCTTAACGAAAATATCGGGATAGATACCACTTCCATCATAAACGATACGTCCGCCGAGCGTTTTATAAGCAGAAATCAGAGAATCGGCTACTTTCTCCACACTGCCTTCTGAGGTACGGTGTGTGTAATCTAATGCCTGTATACATCTTCCGGAGGGGGTGTAATATTTCGCAACGGTGACCTTTACCAGGCTGTTGTAGGGGAGGTTAAAGGTTTGCTGAACAAGTCCCTTCCCAAAGCTTCGTTGTCCAATAACAGCGGCCCGGTCTAGATCCTGCAGCGACCCGGCTACAATTTCGGAAGCCGAGGCAGAACGATTGTTTATAAGTACTGCCAGCGGAAGGGTTGGCGCTATAGGGGAATTATAAGTTTTATATGTATAGGTTTTTTCTTGGTTGTTGCCCTTTTGAGTTACAACTTTCGTATTGGAAGCAACAAAAAGGTTAACAATCTTTACAGCTTCCTGCAGGATACCCCCTCCGTTAGAGCGGAGATCGAGAATCAGTCCGGTTGGTTTGTTCTTAAGGATGGTCATCAGCGCATTTTGAACTTCTGCACCAGAGTTTTCAAGAAACTTGTCGAGCTTAATATAGCCGATATTATTATCCAGCATTCCGAAATAGCTAATATTTGGTTGCGTTATCTCTGCGCGAACAATATCTTTTTCTATGGGGCTTGCCTCTCCGGGTCTATTAATCAGAAGCTTCAATGGTGTGTTTTTCGGCCCTTTTAACATTGAACTGACAAGCTCGTAAGGTCTGTTTTTTAGGGAGACGTTGTTTATCTTAATAATCTCATCGCCTGCGCGAATATCTGCTTTCTGAGCGGGAAATCCTTCAAAGGTGTCGGCTATGATAAATTTACCGTTTCTGTTCTGAATGCTCGTTCCAATGCCTCCATATTGGGTGCTCACATATTTCATGCGGTAATCTTCCATTTCGGATTCAGGCACAAATTCCGTGTATGGATCAAGGCTTTCAAGCATGGCATCAATCCCTGTTTGCATAAGCTTTGACGAATTTATCTCGTCGACATAATTCATGTTGAGCTCAGTGTACAGGGTAGAAAATATCTCGAGATTTTTTGACGCCTGAAAGTAATCGTCGCTGAAGGCCAAAGACAATCCGGCGATTCCCACAGAAGCTATAAGTATTTTTTTTCTGAGGTTTTTATTCAGTGTAAGCATAATGTTTTTCTATCATGTAAACGAAAACGGCTGTAATAGTGTACAGGATTATAAATATACCAGATGATTATGAGATTTAATAGATCTAAATCTTTTTTCTGCAGGAGGGTTCGCAGTGCCTGGATAAAAGAAAAGCCCCAGATGGAGCTTCCTTATAAACGATTATTATCAATATTAGCAAGTCCTTTTTCAAGGGTGAATACTACATATTCCCTGTTTCGTTTCAATCTGTTCATCAGGTGCTGAATAAGCTTCTCCTCTTCTCCAGGAGTGTAAATGAGGTCATCTTCAGAAAGTTCCCTGTATTTCCGTTTTACCTTAAGTTTAAGTCTTTCCCAGTCCGACTTGCTTATACTGATCTCTGCCATAATTTTCTTTGTTACAAAATTATAAATTTTGTCGTCTTGTTAAAGCTGATCAGAATATACTTCGTCAACATTTTTAAAATTCAGGTGTTGTTGACTTAATATTGACTGATACGTGAAAATTAAATTATAAAAATTATGAAAAAAATCATTCTACTAAGCTGTTTATGCGTCGCAATGAGTTTTGCGTCATTCGCACAGCTTCCCTCTTTTAATCTGGGAGTAAAAGCAGGGCTTAATTTGGCAACTCTGAAGTCGGACAATTTTTTCGGTGAAGAAAATCGCCTGGGTTATCAGTTCGGTGTATGGGCTCGCTTAGGGGGTGCAGGTTTCTATGTCCAGCCAGAGGCTTATCTGGCCGGAAAGGGTGGAAAGTTTGATCTGAGCCAGGACAACGGCGTTAACGCTGAAGGAAAAGTAAGGTTCACAACACTCGACGTACCTGTATTGATCGGAAATAAAATAGGATTTGACAAACTGAATGTGCGTTTTATGGCCGGTCCGGTTGTTTCTTTCATCCTGGATGATAGTTTTAAAAGTAATTTCCAGAATGTTACAGACGTTAACGATTACAAAAATCAAACCTGGGGCGCCCAGATAGGCGCGGGAGTAGATATTGGCAGTTTGGCTGTTGACCTGAGGTATGAGGCCGGCTTAAGTAATGTAAGCAAAAGCGGACAGTACGACCAGAAGCAAAATCTATGGCATTTAAGCCTGGGTTATAAGCTATTCTAGGTTAAGTTATACGTAATAAGTTGTAGGTGTTAAGAACAAAACTAACGTCTTAAGCTATTTACCCATAATCAGCTCCGGAAACGGGGCTGATTTTTTTGGTGATAACGCATCTTCCGCAAAGAGTAGCTTTTAGCTACAGGGGAAGCGATATCTTTCCCATCATTACGGCAGGCCCGCCTCCGGTTTGTATAACCGATCCGCAAATGGTTTCGTTTGCAAGCAGGGCAAATAGTGCTGCTTCTTTAGCGTCAGCGTTAAATCCCAGTTCCTCTGTTCGCTTTATGGCACTATGAGGCAGGCATTTTTGAATCTCCTCCATAATGTATGAATTATGGCAGCCGCCTCCACTTACATATACGACCAAATTTTCCTTACCTGTTATCTCTTTAATACCATTTGCAATGGAATGTGCCGTAAGGAGCGATACAGTTGCTATGACGTCGGCAGGGTTGGCCTCTGAAATGCCTGCTAATGCCTTAGATTCTTCTACAAAATTTAGATTGAATAATTCAGGACCTGTAGTTTTGGGAAGATCTTCCCTGAAAAAGGGATGCGCCAGCATAGCGTTTAGAAGCGAAGGGATTACCTTCCCCGACCTTGCATAGGTTCCATCGTTATCGAAGGGTGAATTAAAGTACTTTCTTGACAATGCATCTGTTAGTGTATTGCCTGGCCCTGTATCAGTACACACCACTCTGGAAGCATTTCCGTCACCGGGAAGATAGGTAAAGTTTGAAATTCCACCTATATTTAATAGTATACGGTTCTCCTCTTCAGAGGAGAACAATATATAATCTCCGTAGAGTGCAAGAGGGGCTCCCTCCCCACCGGCTGCAATATGTTTTTGCCTAAAGTCGCTGAGCGTCAAAATTGCCGTTTTTACTGCAAGATGATCGCCGTCACCAATCTGAAGGGTAGCGTCGGGATATCCCGTCAATTGATGCAGGCGCCGGGGCGCGTGGTAAATGGTTTGTCCGTGGCTGGCAATGCAATCAATATCAGAAGCACTTACTCCCCATTTGCCGAGCATGCTTAGGATCATATCGGCATGAAGGGTTCCTATTAGTACATTAAGGAGGCTTAATTTCTGTAGATCAACCTGTTGTTTGGAAAAGACACTTTTCACATCTGCTTTAAAATCTTCAGAATATGGAAGCGTTTCAAATTCTTCAACGGCCAACCGGGTTTGTCTTCCGCTGCCATGAATACGACATAACGCGATATCAAGCCCATCAAGAGATGTACCAGACATAAGTCCGACGATCAGGCGGCTTTCCTTGTCGGCCATCAGGCATAGCTTTTGTATTTCCTTATTCATAGAATATTAGGCATTCTCCTTCGGAGAATAAAATCACTACTAAGGAACGTAAAAAACACGAAAATTTCTTATAAAAGCCTACATTTATGCTGGCTATACTACACAGCAGTATGCACGCCGCCTCATTATGAATTTGTAACAAAAATTGCTTTAACGAATCGAAACACCATGAAAAAATGTATTAAATCCTGGCTGTACCTGCTTGTTTTGTCTATATGCATAAATGGGTACGTTCAGGCCCAGCCTAATCTTAAGACAAAAACCGGCCGCGTTATAAATAGCGAGGTACTCCCTTTGGATACGGCAATCAAAGTAGGTAAGCTAAAAAATGGCTTTACTTATTACATTCGAAGGAATACCGAACCCAAAGAAAGGGTTCAGCTATACCTGGCAACAAAAGCAGGATCGATACTGGAGAATGAACAACAATTAGGGCTTGCTCATTTCATGGAACATATGAGCTTTAACGGGACCAAAAATTTCCCCAAAAATGAGCTGGTTAACTACCTTCAGAAGTCAGGAGTCAGGTTTGGCGCAGATCTCAATGCCTATACCAGTTTTGATGAGACAGTATACCAGCTTCCACTGCCTACAGACGACCCTGAACTATTTAAAAATGGAATGCAGATTATGCGCGACTGGGCGCAGGACGCCCTGCTTGATCCGTCTGAGATAGATAAAGAAAGAGGAGTAATATTAGAAGAAAAGCGCCTTGGTAAAGGTGCCCAGGAGCGGATGCAGAATAAGTATCTTCCTATGCTGTTCAATAACTCCAGGTATGCAAAACGCCTTCCTATCGGAACAGAGGAGGTGCTGAAAAGTTTTAAGCCTGAAACTATCCGGCAGTTTTATAAAGACTGGTACCGGCCTGAACTTCAGGCTTTGATCGTTGTTGGAGATGTAAATGTCGCCCAGGTGGAGAAGATGATCATAAGCATGTTTTCCGATCTTAAAAATCCTGCAAAGCCACTTCCTCGTACAAAATATACTATTCCGCTTCTTAATAAAAATCAGTTTATAGCAGTAACAGATAAGGAAATGCCCTATACTGTCGCCCAGGTGATGGTAAAGCACCCTGCAGCAGACTTGAAAACAACAGGCGACATGAGGAACAGTATCGTCAGAACTCTCTATAACCTCATGATAAGCGCCCGTTTCTCAGAATTAATGAAACAGGCTAACCCTCCGTTTCTACAGGGAGGAAGCAGCATCGGAGATTTCATGGCCGGACTGGATGTTGCCTCGGCTTTTGTAGTAGCCAAGCCCGGAGAGCTTGAAAGCGGGTTTAAGGCGGTGTATACCGAAATTGAGAGAGCCCGGAATTTCGGTTTTGTTGCGACAGAATTGGAACGCGCTAAACAGTCGTACATGACTTCGATGGAGGCAGCATATAAAGAAAAAGATAAAACGTCTTCTGAAAACTATGTACAGGAATACCTGAGGTTGTTTCTTCAGGAAGAGGCCAGTCCCGGGATAGATTACGAGTATAATTTTGCAAAGAATACGATAGGTGGAATATCACTGGAGGAAGTAAACGGATTAACTGCTAAATACCTTACTGATGTAAACAGGGATGTTATCATCATGGCTCCCGAGAAGGAAACTGCTACTCTTCCGGTAGAAGCTACAGTGAACGCCTGGATTCAGGCAGTGAAGCAAAGCAATATTACTGCATACAGTGATCAGGTGTCGGATAAACCGTTGTTGGCAGTTAAACCCACAGCGGGAAAAGTGGTCAGCGAAAAAAAGATTGGTGCCATAGGAGTAACAGAATTAACTTTAAGTAATGGAGTGAAGGTGGTATTAAAACCCACGGATTTTAAGAATGATGAGATTCTGATCAATGCTTTTAGTCCTGGTGGCACTTCGCTTTACTCAGATGCTGACTACCAGTCGGCTTCATCTGCGTCCTCACTTGTAGCACGCAGTGGTATCAGTGAATTTAATTCGATTCAGCTTCCCAAGCTTCTCACTGGCAAGAGAGTATCTGTAACTCCCTATATTTCCGAGCGTGCGGAGGGCATCTCCGCCTTTTCTGCGCCGAAAGACCTCGAAACCGCTTTGCAATTAGTGTATCTGTACTTTACTCAGCCACGAAAAGACGAGGAGATATTTAAATCGGTTATCCAGCAGCAAAAGGGCGCACTTGCTAACAGGGAAAATGACCCGAACAGCGTCTTTTCAGATACAATATCTGCCGTGCTGGGAAATTATAATATAAGGCGTACCGGGCCCACTCTGTCAAAAATAGAGCAAATAGATCTTGAAAAGGCCTACTCTATTTATAAAGATCGCTTTGCCGATGCCAGTGACTTTACCTTTACGTTTGTTGGCAGTTTTAAGGATCAGGAGATAAGACCGTTGCTTGAACAGTATCTTGGTGCTCTGCCTTCTTCGAAAAGGAAGGAGGAGGCTAAGGATCTTGGTATTTATCCGCCTGCGGGGGAGATTACTAAAAATGTTTACAAGGGACAGGAAGACAAAGCCACCGTACGGCTGATTTTTAGCGGTGATTATAAATACAGTGACGAAAATAATAACCGGCTGGATGCCTTGGCCGAAGTTCTTCAGATAAAGCTTATTGAGCGCTTAAGAGAAGAAGAAAGTGGTGTATACAGCCCTGGGGCTGGTGCCAGCTACAGCAAAAATCCAAGAAACCGGTATTCTGTGACTGTTGCCTTCGGGTGCGCACCAGCAAATGTTGATAAATTGGTGAATGCTACATTAGACGAAATCAATAAGATAAAACAAAACGGAGCTCAGGCTGGCGATATTGAGAAGTATGTTGCAGAAGAGAGAAGAACCACAGAAACCCAGTTAAAGCAAAATGGATTCTGGGCGGGTTACTTAACTTCAAATTATCAGTTGAATGAGGATCCTCTTAAGATTCTTACATATCTTGATTCCTTAAAGAAGATTACACCTGAAAGCCTGAAGACTGCGGCTAATGAATATTTGAGCGGTAGTAATTTGATAAAATTTGTTCTATTGCCCGAGAAGAAATAAACGAGGTTAGTTTTATAAAAACAGAACAGGCCGGTATATTAATATACCGGCCTGTTCTGTTTTTATCTCTTGTGTTATGTTAAGGTAAATATCTTGCTTCGTTTTTATAAGCTGACTATTGGTTAGTCCACGCTTGTATCTTACGACTTATTACCCGACACTAATTAGCTGTTGGTAAGGAAATCATAACGTTGTTCGAAGGCTGACTTTCATTTTTTAACCGGTCTATGGCTGTCACAACATAATAGTACGTACCGGGCCTTACGTTTTCATCTATAAAGCCTGTGTGGTTCTCGAAACTTATGTTAATGATTTTAGATCCATCCTGTAAGTTGATACTTTCATTGGAATGGAAACGGTAAACTACATATCCATACGCTGTTTCCCCATCACGAGCTCTAAGAGGTTGTTCCCAACTTAAAGAAACCCTGTTTCCCGTGACGTTGGCCTGGAGATTAAGTGGCGACTGTGGAGGAACGGCATCAAGCCATAGCATCTGCGGAGGCAGTGCCGGATGGCTATAAAAATTTTGACGTAAAGAATCCTGTATCCCGGCATAATTTAGAGTAACAGATTTAGAGCTAAAAAAAACGCCTCCCTGCACCCTATTGTTTTTTCTTGCATATCTGATCTGATCGGGGATTTGTCTCCAGTCGTTCCATCCAGCCCTTCGTTCGATGGCGCGATACGCTGCATGTCCGATATATAAGTGTTTTCCGAAAGTATTATTACTCCACCAGTCTACTAATTTCTCGTAAGGTGCAGCTCTGTAATAAAAGGGGAAATAGATCTGAGGATTTATATAGTCGAGCCATCCTTGTTGAACCCATTTCCTTGCGTCGGCATATAATGTACCATATCCGTCAAGACCGCTGCTTTCCGATCCTTCCGGATCTTGAGATCGGTTACGCCAGATACCAAAGGGGCTTATTCCGAACTTAACATATTTTTTTGCCGCGTGAATGCTATCGGAAAGGTCGTGTATTAATGTATCCACATTATGACGCCGCCAATCTGCTATATTGTCAAAATTCTTTCCGTAGGTATTAAAGGTTTGCTTATCCTGGATTACCTGATTCTTTTCCGGATAAGGATAGAAGTAATCATCAAAATGAACTCCGTCAATATCATAGTTTCTTACCACATCCATTACCACCTGTATAATATATTCCCTTACTTCCGGCAGCCCGGGGTTGAAAAGCTTTTTGCCTGCGAAGCTAAAAAACCATTCAGGATGCTTCCTGGTGATATGTTCAGAATGGATGTCCGCTGCCGCAAGGGTAGTAGATGCGCGGTATGGATTAAACCATGCGTGTAACTCCATTCCTCTTTTATGTGCTTCATTAATTGCAAACTCCAGTGGGTCATAATATGGAGTGGGCGCCTGTCCCTGCCTGCCGGAAATAAACCTGCTCCAAAGTTCCCTGCCTTTTCCATAAAAAGCATCCGAAGCCGGCCGTACCTGTAATATTATGGCATTTATACCATTTTTCTTATGCGCGTCAAGAATTTGAATAAGTTCCTCCTGCTGTTTCCCTGCAGAAAGTCCCGGCCTGGATGGCCAGTCGATATTAGCAACGGTTGCAACCCATACACCTCTGAATTCTCTTTTTGGATGCAACTCATCCGAGTTGACTTGTGATAAAGCCGTGGAAATTACAGCACAAAAGATAATCATCACCAGCCAGAATCTTAAAAACATATATCTTTTATAATTATAAAATTTAATGGAATATCCCTTTAACAATGTCGTTGCCCGTTTCTCTTTCTAATCCAGAAAGTGTATTTGGGCAAAGATAATTAAACAATCTTTATAAGATATTATTATGAGCACAAGCGACTTTCTCCTAATCAGAGAATGCCAGATAAATAATTTTCAAGGCCAATAAGCTTTGTTTAGAGCAAACGTTAGAGTAAGTATAATTAACTAATGAAATTTAAAGCTTTCCTAAAATATTATATTTGTCTTTTCGCGGGTATAAAGTGATGGATGATAAATATTGGATGTCTATACCGCTGCGTTGCCCGAATATAAGCTTGAAACTAAAAAATTATGGAAAATACTCAATACGAGCCGGCTACCAGAAAAGATTCGAATAAAGTTTATTTTTTGATCCTGGTTATTGTTGCTCTTCTTGGAACGAATGCTTACCTGTTCTTCAAAGACAAAAAGGCAAGTGATAAGATCGTTACGCTTACTGATGAAAAGTCGCGTATGGAGATTGAGATTGATAAGATTGAGGCTGAATTGGATAAGGCAAATACGAACAACGTGAAGCTTTCGTCAGAAATGAAAGAAAACCAGGAGCTTGCCAGGCAGAAAATTAATGAACTGCGTGAAGAGCTCAGAAAAGGCAAACTGACGCAGGGACAACTTGCAAAAGCCCAGGAAGAAGTTAAACAATTACGTTATTTCGTATCAAAATATACTTCTGATTTAGCCGGTCTTCAAAAAAAGAACCAAGCGCTGATTTCTGAAAGGGATAGCCTGAAAACGACGGTGGCAAATGTCAGCGAACAAGCAAGCCGCCTGGAACAACAGAACAGCGAGTTAAACAGCAAAGTGAAAGTTGCTGCCGCTTTAAAGTCAGGAGCCATTAATATTACGCCTGTTAAAGTCAGGAATAATGGCAAAGAAACAGAAGTAAGTCGTGCAGGATCGGCCAAGAAGCTTCGGATCAGTTTTACGATAGCAGATAATCCGATCTCAGAAAAAGGTATGCATGACATTTTCGTAAGAATTGTTGATCCGACAGGAAATCTGATCGTTTCTGATAACGGCAGTTTATTTACTGCCGACGGGGATGACCTGCAGTATACCTACAAAACAGCCATCGAGTTTGATAATGCGCAAGGCAAGGTCTTCAATATTGACTGGACAAATCCTGGTCCTTTCCAAAAAGGAACATACACCGTTATTCTTTATTCTGATGGCTACACAATGGGTACGTCTAAAGTGAACCTGAAATAAAGACGTGCGCTGCCACTTTAAGCAAGTGGCAGAATAATATGAAACGTTGTGCCTCTGCCGGGTTCCGTTTCAAAATGAATAGATCCGAGCATATTTTCTACAGCTTGTTTAACAAAGGCAAGACCCAGGCCAGTTCCTGAGCTCTTAGTTGTAAAATTAGGATTGAATATCTTTTCACGCAATTCTTCAGGTATGCCTTTGCCGTTGTCGCTCACATTTATAATAACGTTTCCTGAAGAGAGGGACAGGTTAATGCCGATAATCTTTTCACGACTTTCAGGGATGGCCTCGATAGCGTTTTTTATAAGATTATTAAATATCCTTAGAAGATGGTCTTTACTACCGTTCACAAATATTTCTTTTTTAGGATAAGTGAATTGGATGTCGGGTCCCACAGATTGGAACGCTTCCATTGATTTTTCTATCATATCAACGAGGTTGATGCTTTCGAATGGAGTATCAGGCAACTTCGCAAAGTTAGAAAACTCAGAGGCTATCAGCGACAGGCTCTCGATCTGTTCGATGAACGATTTACTGAACTTTTCAAACTTCCTGTTAAAGTTTACATCGTTTTCTTTCCATGATTTTTCCAATAATTGAACGCCAAGTTTCAGGGGGGTAAGCGGATTTTTTATTTCATGGGCCACCTGTTTAGCCATCTCTCTCCATGCCGACTCCCTCTCGGACCGTGCCAGCTTCTTAGCACTCTCCTCAAGTGCAATAATCATATGATTATATTCTTTTATCAGGCTTCCTATTTCATCATTACTTTTCCATTCTATGGGTTCATTTTTACCGTCGATTTTTATTTCACTTAAACTCTTACCCACCAGCGTGAGAGGGTAGGTTATCTGATTTGCCAGGAAAATCGCGAAAAGAACAATTACAACTAATACCAAAGCATATACATTAATTAGGGTATTCAAATATTGCCCAATCCGCTGATCGTAATCGCTTTCATTCGAGAAGTAAGGTAACCCAAGGTATGCAATAGTCTCATTCCGGCTGTTTCTTACAGGTTTATATGCGGCAATAAATTCCATCCGTCCTACCTGTTCAACGTTAAGGAATTCTGAACGCTGATATCGGCTCATATAGATATAAGCAAAAGCGTTCATCCTGGGTTCCAGAAAACCGTATTCGTAAATTTTATTTTGGGTAGTAAAAACAAGTTTTCCCTGTACGTCAAAAAGATTCAGATCGGTAGCATTAATATCAGCAAAGGCATGAAGGGCCTCTTCGTTATCGGCGAGCGATCCTTGATTAAACATTTTGTTTTTCTCTAATCCATTGTTGATTTGATTTACCTTTTTTACTACATCGTCTTCCAGTTGCTGTCTGAATTGTTTGCTGATGCTTATATAGGTGATCAGGCCAACGATCAGAAGTGTGAAAATAATCCCGGCTACCAGCGATGCCTGTATTCGTGTCCGGTATAATATTCTGTTACGCGAAACCAGGTAAGTCCATTTGTTTTGTTGGAGACGGAACGTATCATCATGTAAGATAGTCCATATTTGATGTATGACAATTATTAATGCCGACAAGCCTGTCATCACCAGGAAAAGGAACGATACAGACGCCAGCTTCATTATCCAGGTCGTTACCGGCAGGCTTACAACAATTACCTTTTTGTAGTTTGGTTTATAAATGAGGTGATTATATCCATTTTTTTCAATGAATACAAAGTTTTTGTCTTTGCCCTTGAAATCATTGTTTACCAAATTGTAAATGTAAGTCCCATTTTGATTGAGCAGGCGGTCGTTGAGATAGAAAGCAAAAGAATAATTATCAAGATCTTTATCTGCGTTCATCTTGCTGTCAACCAGAATTTCGGGCACAGAGCCAGGGTCCTTAAATGTTTTTGACTTTAAGGTAATGATAAGCGTTCCGACCTGGAGGTCGCCGTCCTTTATCGGAAGAATTGCGAAATAATGCTGGAACCCGAAAGTATTATTGATTCTATAGAAATTCTCCGACACTTTTATTGAGCCCGCGAGAACAAGATTTTTAAAAAGATCAATACTTGCTATATCTTTTGAGGTTTCCTGTTGACCGTTTTTATAGGTAAAGACCTCAAAGTCATACCGGGCGAGGTAGCCTTCAAAATATAATTTCTGAAGCTTGCTTCGAAGCGCAACATTGTCTACCTGAGGCTGCTTGAAATAGTCTGTTATTGCGTCGTCTTTACGTATTTCCTGCTCGAGCGAGAAGAACAGAAGCACTGCGTTCGGGTCATCTGCCGATTCAAGTTTATAAGCGATAATCTTTCTTTGTTCCCGCTCTTTTAAAAATTGAAATGAAGAAAGTTTTATCGATGCGATTATAGCAAACAGAAGCACAACGAACAGAAAACTTAAAAATTTGTAACGTTCATTATTGGTATAGAACTCCCATCCTCTAATGAAAACGATTGTACTGAAAAGAAGAATATACAGGCTATAATCGTGAAATACTATTTGCATGATTATAATCAACATAAGCCCGGCGATAAATATCCTCAGTCTATGTGGATTTGTTAATGGAAGAGTTTTTCCTATTGCCAGCAGTATTTCAAGTACAAGGTAAAGATTAAAAGCTCCGATAAACATCAAAAGAATCCCTACCCAGCTGTAACTGTCGAGGTAAAGGATATTTGTAAGGTCAAAATTTATATTTGATTTAGTTACGAGGTTGTAGAAAACGTCGCTTTGCTGGTTGGCGATCAAATAGATTATAAGACCCAATAAGACAAAAATAATTCCCCCTGCTGTCTTGCTGACAGGTTTGTTTGAGAGCTGAATTTTAAAGCGATAGCTATAAACAAAGCATAGAAACCAACTTACTAAAACCGTACTTAAGACAAAGTCGCCTAACGACCTTAGAAAATATCCTCCAGAAAAATGTCGTGGATCAAAGATGCTGATGTTAAAGTAAGTATCAAGAACAGGAAACTGCAGCGAAAGAAGTTTTATTCCCAGGAAGTATGAGAAGAAAATGGCTATAGCTGATTTTATATAACTTTTCGAGGCAAGAAGAACGCATAAGTAGTTTACAAAAATAGTAATCAGCAGCGCGGCCAGCATAAACATTAATAGCTCGAGTTTTGAATAAAAGCTATTGGTGACCGACGATTTCAGCTTAACAGATATGATAAACTGGCCATCGCTATTTTTGATATTGTACACCCGTATATCGTCAAGATCGGCTACTTCGAGGTTGTTTTCTTTAATCAGGTCGGGAGCGAAGGTGTTCTTAAGATATTTATTTTGGAAAGGATACTCTGCTTTTATTGGAATAATACAAACAACGGAGAAACTGCCAGAAGATTTTTTGATTGCTTCATACCAGCCATTTTGCGTTTTGATTCGGTTGCTTCCATCTTTGAGGCCGGCGTCGGTGGCGGGGGCAATTCTATTAGCTCCCCAGAAAACCAATTGATTGTTGTAGTATGTATGAAGATAGATAGAACGTTTATCCCTGAAATCTTTTATTAATCCTGCTGCCACCTGCGGATTATTGTGAATAGTTCGGAGCGAATTAAAGTTAACTTTATTGTTTAAAAATCGCTTTACAAAGACTTCCTTTTTGTGAAGATTGGTCTCAATGGTTTTTGCATCGAGCTCCAGGATTTGGTTTTTGTTAAATGTAAAATGAATGGAGACTGCTGTAACTGCAAAGCCAACGGCGAGGAAAAAAAGAAGGAGTCTTATTTTAAACAGAGCACTCACAGAGGAAGTTTTAATGTAGCTTGAGAGAGTAACAAGCGGATACAGGCTCTGTTTTTTTATTTGCCTGTATCCGGTCGATAATTAACAATACTATCAAACGCTATGCTTTAGCGCTTATCGTTTCTACTGAGCGATCCACTTTCTTTACTAGTCCCTGAAGAACATTTCCCGGACCAACTTCCGTAAAAGATGTCGCGCCGTCTTCTAGCATTCTCTTTACTGTTTGTGTCCATCTCACAGGCCCGGTTAGCTGTGCTATCAGGTTTTGTTTAATGATTTCTGGGTCAGTATGAGGTTTAGCATCAATATTCTGATAGATAGGGCAAATCGGCGGTTTGACTTCAGTAGCATGGATTGCGTTTTCTAATTCCACCCGTGCAGCTTCCATTAAAGGTGAATGAAATGCACCGCTTACGTTCAGCTTCAAAGCGCGTTTAGCACCTCTTTCAGTAAGAAGGATGCATGCTTTATCCACACCTTCAATACTGCCTGAAATAACCAATTGCCCGGGGCAATTATAATTTGCAGGTACTACAATCTCGCTTACCATCTGACATACTTCTTCAACAGTATAATCATCAAGACCCAGAATTGCTGCCATCGTTGAAGGCTGAATTTCGCAGGCCCGTTGCATGGCGTTTGCACGTGCAGACACAAGTCTTAATCCGTCTTCAAAAGTTAAGGCGCCTGCTGCGACCAGAGCAGAAAATTCCCCTAATGAATGTCCTGCCACCATATCGGGTTCAAAATACCCACCAAGAGAACGGGCAAGAATAACAGAATGTAAGAAAATTGCAGGCTGCGTTACGTTCGTTTGTTTTAGTTCCTCTTCGGTACCGTCGAACATGATATCAGTGATCCTGAATCCTAAAACTTCATTCGCCTTTTCAAACAATTCTTTCGATTTTGGATCTTCATACAGATCCTTGCCCATGCCGGGAAACTGAGATCCTTGTCCGGGGAATATATATGCTTTCATATGCTTTTTATCCATTCAGTTTATTTATTATTGGGTTAAAGATAACGTGACTTATTATTTTTTAAAAGGCGCCTCGCATGTCCTGCTTAATCGAGACTCGCTGTAATCAGTCTCAAAAATTCGGCCCTGGTTCTTTCATTTGCAAATGCACCTGTAAAGGCTGAAGTAGTTGTTACCGAGTTTTGCTTCTGGATACCCCGCATAGACATACATAAATGCTTGCATTCAATAACTACCGCTACACCCATCGGTTGCAACGTCTCCTGAATGCAATCTCTTATCTCATTTGTGAGCCTTTCCTGTACTTGCAGCCTTCGTGCGTACGCTTCAACAACACGGGGGATCTTACTCAGCCCTACAATATGGCCGTTAGGAATATAAGCAACGTGCGCTTTGCCGAAGAACGGAAGCAGGTGATGCTCACACATGGAATAGACCTCGATATCCTTTACAACCACCATCTGGCTGTATTCTTCCTTGAACATGGCGCTCTTTAAAATTTCATGTGGCTTCAGATCGTAGCCATGTGTGAGAAATTGTAAAGCCTTAGCCACACGTTCAGGAGTCTTTAATAAGCCGTCCCGTGACGGGTCTTCTCCCAAATCAGAAAGTATTTCACTGTAATGAGACGCTATTCGTTCAATTTTAACAGCATTATACCGGTCAATTTTAACGTATCCATCCAACTCGTTTTCTTCAGCCATGTGATTTATCTCTTTCTCTTTCATTTTTTATAATGCTGGCTCTTCGCCGTAATATTCTACAAAATTATTCTCCGTTTCAACTAATTTAACCTTGTAAAGAGTTACTGATCGTTGTTCCAGCGGCCCTTTTAACTGATTGAAGATCTCCACCGTCATAACTTCGGTAGAAGCCATTTTGCCGCGCATAAAATCGACATCAAGGTTCACGTTTTTGTGATCCAGTTTATCCGTAATACAAGTCCGGATAAGGTCCTTTAGTGTTTTCAGATCGATAAGATAACCGGTCTCCGGATTAATCTCACCCTTTACCGTTACATAAAGTTCGTAATTATGTCCATGCCAGTTAGGATTAGAGCACTTTCCAAAAACCTCAAGGTTTTTTTCATCGCTCCATTCTTCTCTGTATAGCTTATGGGCTGCGTTAAACTGTTCTCTTCGGGTAATGTATATCATTTAAATTTAATAAAGTATACAAATATACTTAAATCTCCCAGCATGCCTTACCTTCAAAATCAGGCAATACGTATCTTCGCATCATGAAACTGCTGTTTGTATCTGCTACTTTGGAAGAAATTAAACCCCTTATGGAAACGTTTGATTTCGGAGAAGGAGAGAATACGAGGAACGGTCATGATATTACAATCCTGGTTACGGGGGTGGGGATGGTTAGCACCGCTTATTCCCTGGGAAATATACTTGCGTTGCGTAGCTTCGATATGGCCATTAACGCAGGTATCGCAGGCAGTTTTCAGCGATATTTAGAGATTGGTAAGGTGGTTAAGGTAATTGAAGATTGCTTTTCCGAGCTAGGCGCAGAAGATGACAGTGCTTTCCTGTCCATAGATCAGATGGGGTTTGGCCGGAGTTGTGAAACCTCTATTGCTTGCGAAACATTAGAAACCCTTACCCCGCATCTGCAAACGGTTTCGGCTATTACCGTAAACAAAGTGCATGGCAATGATGAAAGTATTCAAAGCACAGTTGAAAGGATAAATCCCGGGATAGAAAGCATGGAAGGTGCCGCCTTTTTTTACGCCTGTCGGTTTAATGAGCTGCCTTGTCTTCAAATCAGGGCAATATCAAACTATATCGAGCGACGAAACCGGGAGTCGTGGAATATCCCTCTGGCCGTTGCCAGTCTGAATTATGAACTCATTGCCCTCTTAAATAAAATAGTATGAAATTAACGCTTGGATTCTCACCATGTCCCAATGATACCTTCATTTTTGATGCTTTGATCCATCATAAAATTGATACAGAAGGCTTGGAGTTTGAGGTGTTTTACGACGATGTCGAAACGCTTAACCATAAGGCATTTCAGGCTAGGCTGGATATTACAAAACTTAGCTTCCATGCGTTTGCATACGCCGTTAAGGATTATGTCCTTCTCGATGCAGGCAGCGCTTTGGGCTTTGGCGTGGGCCCGCTCTTGATTTCAAAGAAAGATCTCGCTGCTTCCGACCTTCAGGAGGTGCGGTCTCCCTCGCACAACCCGCAGCCCGCAACTCACAACCCACAACTTAGGGTTGGCATTCCCGGAAAGTTCACAACTGCCAACTTCCTCTTAAGCCTCGCATTTCCTAATCTTACAAATAAAACGGAGTTTGTTTTTTCAGACATCGAGGACGCCTTGCTGCGCGACGAAATTGATCTTGGTCTGATCATTCACGAAAACCGGTTTACATATCAGAATAAGGGGTTAAAGAAAATTATAGATCTTGGAAGCTATTGGGAGGAGACAACCGGATGCGCTATTCCCCTTGGAGGGATCGTAATTAAGCGAGATTTGCCCGACGATCTGAAGCATAAGGTAAATCGTATCCTGCGTAAAAGCGTGGAGTATGCATTTGAAAATCCGGCATCGGGAATAGATTTTATCCGGAAGCATGCTCAGGCAATGGATGAGGAAGTGATGTATAAACACATCGAACTTTATGTAAACAAATATTCAGTAAATTTGGGGCCTGAAGGCCGGAAAGCTGTCAGGCTTCTTTTTGATACCGCTTTATCAAAGGGAATAATACCCCAGATAGACGAAAGCATTTTTTTATAAATAATAATCCCGTTGAGGGAAAGAAACTATGATTATAATCACCGGAGCTGCAGGATTTATCAGCAGTTGTTTAGTACAGAAACTGAACGATGAAGGCTATTACGATTTAATATTGGTTGATGATTTCTCTGATGAGAAGCAGAACAAAAACTTCGAGGGCAAGCGCTTCTCGAAGCTGGTAGACCGTTCTGAATTTATTCCGTGGTTAACCGCAAATCATTTACATGTACAGTTTGTGTTTCATCTCGGAGCCCGTACAGATACTACCGAGTTTGACTATGCTCTCTTAAATGAGCTGAACCTCGAATACTCTAAAGATGTTTGGAATTGCTGCGTTGAGTTCGGTCTGCCTTTAATTTATGCATCGTCTGCCGCAACTTATGGTCTGGGAGAAAATGGTTATGAGGATGATGAGAGTAAGATCAATCTTCTAAAGCCTCTCAATCCTTATGGTGAGTCAAAGAACGAATTCGATAAATGGGCTTTGCAGCAGGAAAGGAAACCTTATTTCTGGGCCGGACTCAAGTTTTTCAATGTCTACGGACCTAACGAATACCACAAAGGCAGAATGGCGTCTGTTATATTCCATACCTATAATCAGATTAGGGATACAGGTAAAATGAAGTTGTTTAAGTCTCATCGTCCTGACTTTAATGACGGTGAGCAAATGCGCGACTTCGTTTTCGTTAAGGATGTAACTGAAGTTTTATACTTTTTGATGCATCACCGTAAGGATGCCGGTATTTATAATCTGGGTTCGGGAAAAGCACGTACTTTTTACGATCTGGCAGCAGCTACCTTTAAAGCTACGGGGAAAGAGCCGGATATATCCTTCATTCCCACGCCTGAAGATATAAGAGATAAGTATCAGTATTTTACAGAGGCAAAAATGGACAAACTCCATTCTATAGGCTATCATAAACCTTTTCATACATTGGAAGAGGGAGTGCATGACTATGTCACAAACTACCTGATCCCTAATAAGTATTTATAATTCTTCCTTCATCCCGCGTAAGCTCTTAACGCTTAAACGGGATGAAATACCAGATGTTATAACGGAGACACCTGTCACCGTAAAGAAAATCAGTATGAAGTCGGTCACCTTAAGACCTACGGGGTACGATTCTGTAATAGCGTTCCCTTCGGCCATCTTAATAAACCCATAATGCTGTTGAAGGAGACAGAATATAAGACCCGCCAGCATACCCGAAATACAACCGGTTAAGGCAATCATCATGCCTTCAATGAAGAATATTTTGCGGATCAGAGCTGTACCGGCTCCTATGCTGCTTAATATAGCAATGTCCTTTTTCTTATCCAGCACCAGCATTGTTAAAGAGCCTACTATGTTAAACACGGCAATAATCAGTACAAAGGTTAAAATGATGAAAATAGCCCATTTTTCGGAGTTCAGTATCTTATAAAGAAGTTCATTTTGCTGAACCCTGTCTTTGATTAAAAACGCATCACCCAGCTTTTTCGACACTTCGTCATGAAATTTGTCTACTG
This sequence comes from Arcticibacter tournemirensis, assembly GCF_006716645.1. Lineage (NCBI taxonomy): Bacteria > Pseudomonadati > Bacteroidota > Sphingobacteriia > Sphingobacteriales > Sphingobacteriaceae > Arcticibacter > Arcticibacter tournemirensis. The sequence goes on from NZ_VFPL01000001.1 coordinate 527,678, forward strand.
ATTCCCCTTTCTTCAGGTATATTTCAATGGAAGATATGTTCCTTTCTTCTTCCAGCAGATCACGTGCGAAGTTCATGGGGACAATCACGGTTTCATCAAACTGTTGCTGTATCTGAAACACGCCGGCAGGGTGGATGCTTTTCACGACAAATTCATCTGCGGGATTAATCGAATTTCCAGCTCCCTTCCGGGGGGAATAAATCATAAGATCGCTGAATTGGTCGTTTACGTTCAGACTCAGGTACGACTGTACGAGTGATCCCACCACAGCATAATTTGTTCCGCCTTTCTTTAGCGTGAAACTACCTTCAATGATGGTGCTGTCCAACTGATAACGTCTTAGAAAATCGTTGCTTACCCCCTTAATGACGCCAATATACTGGCCGTCTTTGTATCGTATCAAGGCTTTTTCCTGGAGTACCTCTGTGTAGTTCTCAATTCGTTTATCGCGTTTCAGTTCTGAAAAATAAGGTCCTTCAGGATAAAACGTTTTACCAATGGAGGGCTCAATCCTTATTTCAGGAGTGAAGGTGTTGTACATCGAAAGTACTACATTTTCAAAACCGTTAAAGACGGAGAGAATTACGATCAGAGCGGCGCTTCCTACAAATACGCCAAGTACAGATATTCCCGAAATAATATTAATAGCATTAAGAGATTTTTTTGAAAAGAGGTACCTTTTGGCGATATAGAAGGAAGTATTCATCTATTTGTCTCTTAAATGCAATTGTATATTTGTTAGGTCTTAAAAACGCTAAGTCAAAAACGGGTTGTACTGTTTTTCGTCCCCTATATTGGTTTCCGGCCCATGACCAGGGTAAACAATGCAGTCGTCGGGTAGTTTGAAAAGTCTCTCTTGAATACTGTTAATCAGCTGCTGGTAGTTCCCTCCAGGCAGGTCCGTTCTGCCGATACTACGGTAAAATAACACGTCGCCCCCTATAATGAAATTATCAGCCGGACTGTAAAAACACAAATGAGCAGGTGAATGTCCGGGGGCATAGATAAGCTCAAGCTCGCTTTTTCCAAAGGATATACTTCCGCTTTCGGGGAGATACTTTTGCGGAAGGGGCGAAAGTTCATAACGTATGCCCATTGGGGCTGCGTATGCGGGTGCAGATTCAAGCACAGGCAATTCACCTTCATTAAAGCAGGGAAGCAGGCCGTATCTGTCGTGTATAAATTTGTTGCCTAATATATGATCAATATGGCAGTGGGTATTCAGAAGTAGAACTGGCTTGAGTCCCTTACTCTGCACATAGTCGGTTACGTCATTCTGTTCGTATCCTGAATACATTCCTGGGTCTACAATAATGCACTCACCTGTTTCGTCAGACAGGATGTAAGTATTCTCTTGAAATGGATTACATACGAATGATTTTATCTGGATCATACACTCAAAAATATTATTAATTTCATTAATACCACTAATGTTCTCTCAGCCGACAGCGGCCGAACCCAGTGGCGATATTATTTCCAGGTAAAGGACTTGATCATTACATCAATATCTTTCTTAACAAAATCAAGTACTGGTTTGATAGAGTCTATCCTGGGCGCCTCATTGAAATAAAGTGCCCCGCGAAGGTAATGCCGGGTGCTGTCTGTAAGGAAAAACTGCACGGATGATGCTGTGTTGCCTTCTATTGTATAGTAAACTCCATAGACCTTCTTTTGGGGATACATGATTCTTGCCTCGTCAATTGAGGTCGCCTTTACCGTATGCTTAAACGCAAAGGTTCTCGAATCCTCCACCAGCTCGTTAAAAACCTTCTGCGAAGTAACCGGATGATAGCTTAGGTGTATCTTACCATTAAGCTGAGGAAAATCGATGTTTATCCAGCAGGGTTGCGCATCGCGCGAGCTGTCACGTAGTATTCTCGAGTAGGTTGGGTATTTGAACGTATAAGGGCAGGGGCCGCTATATTCCTGGTAAGCTTTCGCCGGGAATTGAAGTCGGTAGAAACCTCTTGGTTTGGGTGAATAACTATCATCTCCGCACGAATTGCAGGAAGTAAGCGCCACGGACAGCAGGCAAAGAAGCACTGCAAAATTTATCCGTTGTTCCAGATTTCCCATGATCTTTCAGCTTGGAGATGCAGCATTTCCTCACCGTTCTTTATCGTAGCTCCCATTTCTTTACCGCGTTTCAGAAATTCAGTTTCGTCAGGATTATAAATCAAGTCGTAAAGCAGGTGATTAGAGGTAATATACTCGTAAGGAATGTCGGGATATGTTTCGACAGCCGGAGACAGACCCAGGGGTGTAGTATTGATAATGAGCAAACGGTCCGACATTAAGTTCCTATTTATATCGGAATATGTTATTTGTTTTCTGGCTTTGCGTCTGGATACGATTTTATAATCAATGCCAAGTCTCGAAAGAGCGTAAGCAACTGCCCTTGACGAGCCTCCGCTTCCGAGCACAAGTGCTTTGTTGTGATGCTTTTTTAATAAAGGCTTCAGCGAATTTTCGAAACCATAGCAATCTGTATTAAAGCCTTCCAGTCTTACTTTTGTTGATGAAAGCTCGCCAGTAAAAAAGGATTCTACCGGTTTTTGCTTTATTATTTTTATACAGTTAACTGCATCAATAGCCTTCGCTGCCGGATCAATTTTGTCGAGGTAAAACATTACACCTATCTTATGCGGAATAGTAACATTTAAGCCACACAGATCAGGATTAGAGGTAATCAGCTTTTCAAAATCGCTAAGGGTTTCCAAAGGGAACAATTCGTAAGAACAATCCGTTAACCCTTCTTTTTCAAATTTCTCCTGAAAATACTTGCCAGAGAAAGAATGGCTCAATGGATAGCCTATCAGCCCGAACTTCTTCATATATTCTTGTAACCTGATGGAGGCTAAATTGTGTTAAGGAAATGATTAAAGGTGTCACCGCGTAAACCTAACCGTATAGTTTCCAGGGGAATAACTTCTGCGGGGGCTATATTACCAAGGTTCACATTCGCACCGATTAATTTTATAAACCACACCTGTTGACCCTTCTGAGGCGCTTCCCATATAATTTTTTCTTCAGGAATTTGAGTGAGAATTTCGTCAATCAAGCCCTCCCTAACTTCTCCTGAATCTCTGTATATGCCTACGTTACCTCCTTCACGCGATTCTGCTATCAGTTTCCAGGAACCAGCTTCAAGCTCTGCTTTCATCATTTTGATCCATTTATAAGGAGCAAAGATCTTTTGGGCATCCTTTGAGCCAACCTCTGAAATAACGGTAACCTGACTACTGAGCAATGAGATGTAGTTGCATTTTTCTTCATGAGGAATTTCTATAGATCCATCAGAGACCTCGGCATACCGCAAATCATATTTGTCCAATACCCGGCGATAGTCGTCGAACTGGCCGCGGATAGCAAATGCTTCGAATAACGTGCCACCAAAGTAAACAGGGATACCGGCATTCTTATACACTTTAATCTTGTCGCCAAGATTGGGAGTTACATACGAAGTGGCCCATCCTAATTTGACAAGGTCAATATGGGGGCCTGCTACTTCAATTAAATTTTCAATTTCCCGAACGCTTAAGCCTTTATCCATTACCATCGTTACTCCCTTTTCCCGGGGCTTTATACTGCGGTCAGGTATATTCTTTAAACTGAAATTCATCATATGGCGCAAATCTCAAAAAAAAATCCAATACTATTCTTACGTATTGGATTTTTTATTAAAACTTTTTTAACAGGCATTTTCAGATCAGATACTTGTTAATGATATCAATAATGATTTTGTTATCCTGGATTTGGGGCAGGTACTCGAACAAAATCTCATGCTTAGCGGGGTCAATTCTGAGCGCAATTTCCAGAAAGTTTAATGCTTCGTTATACTTCCCGTCAGCAAACAGGTATGCAACCATTCTGTAATATAGTTCTGCTGCATCCGGGTTATTTTTAATAGCCTCTGATATCGTTTCTGTTGCCCGGTCTAATTTTTTTTGTTCATATAAGATAGAGGAGAAATCAAGCCATGCCTCAATATCTATAGGGTTGAGTTCTAACACTTTTTCATAAGCTCTTTCTGATTCTTCCAGTCGGCCTAGTTTGTAATGAGCATCTGCTATTGCGAACCAGTAATCCGGATTTTCATCGTCGAGGGCGAGAGCTTTTTTATAAAAGTGCAGCGACTCAAAATAACGGTCCTCGAAGTCCAGTGTAACCCCAATCCCAAACCAGGCATCTGAAAGTTTTGTATCTAACTTCACTGCCTTTTTATAGAAAGAACGGGCTTCCTCCATATGCTCGAGCTTTTCGTAACACTCTCCAATAGCACAATAAGTGTCAGCATTGGGTGGTTCATATTCAAAAGTTTGTTTATAAACCTCTATTGCATCGGTAAACTTATCCAGATGAATAAGCGAATTACCCTTATTGAAGTAAGCCGACGCAAAGTTTTCTTTAATAAGTATCGCGTAGTCGTAGGCATCGATCGCTTTTTCAAACAAATTCAGCTTATGGTAGGCGTTACCCAGGTTATACCAGGCTGCATACGAATAAGGCTCATTATCGATGTATTGCTTATAAAATTGAATACTTTCTTCCTGCTTATCAAGCACGTCATAGCAGAAAGCCAGCTCGTACAGAGCATCCTGATTTTCCATGTTCTGTTCAAGACATCTTTTCAGATTCCTGATAGCACTGTCATAATCGCCGGTACTTTGATAAACGAGAGCAATCAGCAACAAGATTTCATCAGTGTTTTCGGCAAGTTCAAGTGCTTTCTCGTAGTTTTCAAGCGCTTCATCCGGCCGGTCGAGAACTTCAAATATATTACCCCTTATCAGGTAGATGTCGGCCTCAGAACGCTCAAGCATTTCTGCTTTATCAAGCGATTCAAAAGCGCTATCAAGCTGGTTCGTAGCTACATAAAGCTGTGCCTGCTTGATAAAAAATACTGCTGCAAAAGGATGTTGATTTACTGCATATTCTACAACCTGTAGGGCTTTTATAGGGTCGTTTTTCTCAATATAATAATCTATGATGCTTTCAAATGCCTGGGAATCAAAAAAGTACTGATCCTGATTCCGGATCATCTCTTCATATCGCTCCACTGAAAACTTTGGATCTTCAGAGAATTCAAATTCAAAATCTTCTTCCATTAATATAAAATTTAAGAACGGCTTCTTTTGCAGAATGTATTAACAGAACCTTAAATCTATCCCGATTTAATTTGACATTAAGTTAGCTAATCTCGGGATCCTGTCGTTTGCTTAGTTTTCAACATCCTGGTAGAAATTGATTAAATAACTAAAAGACAGGTTTGTAACATTTTGTTTTTGTGGATAAGTTAAATTCTTCTGCGCCTTCTTTCCTTCTGATTTTAATAAATATAGCAAAAAATATTCAATTAACCATTGTGTATGTATTTTCTTCATTCGGGGATAGCGGTCATAACTTTTTATATTCTATCCCGTAAACTGATGACCGGCAAATTGTATAAGTTTGCTTTCGCCAATATCCCGATTTTTGTTCTTCAGGATATACGGTTTGCTTATATTAACGTTATAATACAATATTAAATATGTCACCTTCTGAAGTAAATAAAAAGTGGAGCGAGTTACAGGGAAAAATCGCCCTTGATTTTGATACCGAAAAGCCGGATATCAAGGTAATGCTTTTCCTTATCGGAGTTCAGGAACTAGGGAAAGGCCCCCGTAAGTTTTCGAAACGTCAAAAAGAAGAACTGATGCATATTGCCAACTGTCGGCTTTTCAGTGAACTTGGCTTTTATGAGCTGGAAGGCGTTGATCAGGATGGCTGGCCACATTGGAAGCTTGTGAAACAAATCCCCAGTTACACACTTCTTGAGCAGGAAATGCTTATGAAGTCGCTTATTGTTACTTATTTTGAAGACTATTTTAGAGATTAATCCTGGAAAGAAACTTACACAATCACATGCCAATGTACTACAAGCGACCTTTTGCCTTTAAACCGATTCTCATATTGTTTTTATCTTTCGTTCTGGGCAGCTCTTTTGGCGGCGATCGGAAAGAAACAGGCATTTTTGACTTTTTAAAAAAGCCACGGAATCAGTATGTCCTTATAAAAACAGATAAAGGAGAATGTATTGTCAGGCTATATAATGAAACGCCTAAGCACAGGGATAATTTTGTCAAGCTCGTAAAGAAAGGTTTTTACAACGGCACGCTGTTTCATCGGGTAATTAAATCCTTTATGATACAGGGTGGCGATCCCGATTCAAAACATGCTAAACCCGCTCAACTGTTGGGCGAAGGCGACCTGGGTTATCAGATCCCGGCTGAATTTAACCCTGGCATTTTTCATAAGAAAGGAGTGATTGCAGCGGCGAGGGACGATAACGCAGCAAAGTCTTCAAGCGCATCGCAGTTCTACCTGGTTCAGGGTAAAGTATATACAGACGAAGAGTTAAATGTTGTTGAAGAGAAGCGGTTAAAGGGACGTAAAATTCCGCCGGCCCAGAGGCAGATATATAAAACGATTGGAGGGACTCCTTTCCTTGATCAGAATTATACGGTATACGGCGAAATCGTAAAAGGAATTGAGATGGTTGACTCAGTTGCTTCTGTTCCAACCGACGGTAACGACCGTCCTCTTAGTGATATTAGCATTCAAATGAGACTGCTTAAAAGGAAGGAAATAAAGAAATTGGAAAAGGAACTGGCTCAAGAGAACTTCAGAAAAAAGCTGATCATGTGATAACGGGAAACCGTGCACTTGTGAAAAACTACGATTTTGCCGGCAGCCTGCGGCAGATTTATAAATAAGGCTTATACAGCTCTCTTATCATCAACGATTACGAATAATGAAGATAATTACGTATAATGTAAACGGAATCCGATCAGCTCTCGGAAAGAACTGGCTCAGCTGGTTACAGGCAGCAGATCCGGATGTCGTTTGTTTGCAGGAGATAAAAGCGTCACCCGAACAGCTTACCGATTTGTTTCTTTTGGAACAGCTTGGTTATGAACATTACTGGTACCCTGCGCAAAAGAAAGGGTATAGCGGAACTGCTATTTTAACAAAGAGAACTCCCCGTCATGTCGAATATGGTTGCGGGCACTGCGACTACGATTTTGAGGGGCGAATGATAAGGGTCGACTTTGACGATGTTTCGGTAATGAGTACCTATTTCCCTTCAGGATCGAGCGGCGACATCAGGCAGGAGTTCAAATATCGCTTTCTCGACGATTTCCAGTGCTATATTGATCAGTTAAAAGGGGAATATCCCCGATTGGTAATATCAGGAGATTATAATATTTGTCATAAGCCTATAGATATACACAATCCCAAGTCGAACGCCAATTCTTCAGGATTTCTCCCTGCCGAACGCGAATGGATGGAGAACTTTATCAATACCGGTTTTATTGATAGTTTCAGGTTTTTTAATCCCGACCCTCATCATTATACGTGGTGGAGCTTCAGGGCAGGGGCCAGGAAGAAAAATTTGGGCTGGCGTATCGATTACAATATGGTGAGCAGCGAGCTTGAGTCAAAACTCAAAAGATCTTCAATTCTTTGCGATGCAGTTCATTCTGATCACTGCCCCGTGCTGCTGGAATTGGAAATGTAACCGAAGAGCCGGAGTTTTAATGCTTTCCGAAGCTCCAGATCTTGTCTGGTGTAATGCACAAATCCAACGGGATATCGTGATCTTCTGCTTCTATGCTTTCTTCAGGAGGAAAGAAAGAAACGCCAGCTTTTATTATACCCGGCTTGCATTCGGAGAGGAAGCGGTCATAAAAGCCTTTTCCATAGCCCAGGCGGTTTCCCTCCCGGTCAAAGGCCAGAAGGGGAATAATTACCATATCAATAAGCCCGGGAGAGATCTCTTCCCCTTGCTCAGGCTCTGTTATGCCCCAGGCATTCATCGATAAGGGAGTTTCTTCCAGCCACAGAATATGGCGGAGGGTATATTTTTTCAAATCGCTTTTAGGCAAGACCAGAGAAATACCAGGATATTGCTCCCGTATTTTTTTTACCAGAAGAAGACTGTTGAACTCGTGCTTCCCCACCATGGGATAGAATAGGTGCAGATACTTTATTCCTGATAGAGAAAGCAATGAAAATTGGCGTACTATGGCTATACTCAGGCTGTCAACATCGCCGGGGCTAAGCTCATTTCGTTTTTGTTCGTACCATTTTCTCAGGTGCTGCTTGTCCATATTAGAAACAAAAAACGGTCTTAAATACCATTAAGACCGTTTTCAAATCAAAACTTTATATAACGGGGATTATTTTACACGTTCTATATATTCACCAGTGGTAGTGTCAACTCTAACCTTTTCACCCTGGTTTATAAACAAAGGAACACGGATCTCAACGCCTGTTTCTACCGTAGCATATTTTAATGCGTTAGTAGAAGTGTCGCCCTTAACAGCTGGCTCTGTGTAGGTAATTTCCAACTCAACACTTGCCGGAGCTTTAGCCATTATAGGTTCATCGCTTTCGAAAGCAACAACGACGTTCATCCCTTCTTTCATGAATTTAGCAGCCTCTCCGAATAGGAATTTTGGAATATTGTATTGTTCGTAAGTGCTGTTATCCATCACAACGAAGAAATCTCCGTCCTCATAAAGGTACTGATAATCATTCGTTTCCACTCTGCAAATCTCGACTTCTTCATCGGTACGGAAGCGATATTCTACAAGTTTGCCCGTTTTAACGTTGCGCATCCTGGCCTGATAAAAAGCGCGGAGGTTGCCGGGGGTCCGGTGTATAAACTCCTCTACCGTTACCAATTCACCATTAAAACGCAAGATATTGCCATTTTTTATGTCCGAAGCTTTTGCCATACAAATTTCTTAGGTTACTAAAGCCAAAGATAAAATATTTTTTCCAAAAGAATGGCCGGGGTAATACATCCCCATGCCCACGCAGGGACATTACAGATGATCAGGGTTTTTGTAATTGCTGATATGGATATGCCGCTCACAGTAAGCATACTCATATTCCTGATTGGAGCAGACAATGAGGGTTCTTCCCTTTGTAAAATCTTCTATCAACGTATTATACCATTTAATTCCCTGGCTATCCAGGTTGGAAGCAGGTTCGTCCAAAAGCAGAACCGGGGTATCAGAACAAAAGGCCAGGGCAAGTTTAGTACGTTGTTTCATTCCGGAAGAAAAATGCTTAACCGCTTTATTTCTTGATTTTTCGAAGCCCAGCAGGTCTATCACAGAATCTTTACTAAGTTGATTAAGGTAACGTTTAAAGCCAAAATGGAAATCGAGAAGTTCGGATAACGTAAATTCCTCAATAAGTTCCATATAAGGAGCTGCCATGCTGATATGGCTGTAGACAGAATCGGTATCTATTGAATTAGATGTGTTCCAATAAGTAACCTTTCCTTCAGATGGGCTAAGGTTGCCGGAAACAATCTGTAAAAGCGTAGACTTTCCCGAACCATTAGGACCTAATACAGCATATGTCTTACCTTCCTCGAAAGTGTAATCTATTCCTCTGAAGATCCACTCCCGGTTAAAGCGCCGGCCAATGTGTTCCAGTTTTATTTCCATCAGAAAGTTTTAAGGCGGTCCACACTTATCCGGCACACAAGATAGCTTCTGTGGCTGTTAAGCCCCACTAAAGCCCTTCATGATCCCACGGTTGGAATTCCTTATGAAATCTAATATCTCGTCTCTTATTTCGGTTGGTTGATGCTCTGCTTCAATAATATCTAAAGCTGTACCAATATTATACTTCTTAACGAACAGGGTCCTGTAAATATCTTGTATCTCATTGATCTGTTCAGAAGAATAACCTCTGCGGCGTAGCCCTACTGAATTTATACCGACGTAGGACAGAGGCTCTCTTGCAGCCTTAACGTAAGGAGGAACATCTTTTCTTACCAGAGAACCACCGGTGATGAAAGCGTGGGAACCTACTTTGCAAAACTGATGAATAGCAACAAGGCCTGCGAGTACAACATAGTCGCCTATAGTAATATGGCCGGCAAGGGTTGTACTGTTTGAGAATATACAGTTATCGCCAACTTCGCAGTCGTGCGCAATATGGCAGTATGCCTGAATCAGGCAATTTTTGCCCACAACCGTTTTCCATTTATCTTTAGTACCCCTGTTGATGGTTACACATTCGCGGATCGTCGTATTATCGCCAATTTCAGCGGTTGTTTCTTCGCCTGCAAACTTGAGATCCTGAGGTATTGCCGAAATAACAGCTCCCGGAAAGATACGGCAGTTTTTGCCAATGCGGGCGCCGTCCATGATAGTCACGTTCGGACCTATCCAGGTTCCTTCGCCGATTTCAACGTTCTTATTAATAGTAACAAAGGGTTCAATAACAACGTTGTCGGCAATTTTTGCCTGGGGATGAATATATGCTAAGGGTTGGATCATTCTTCTGTATTTTTAACTTTAACAATTTGGGCCATGAGTTCGGCCTCTACCACAACTTTTTCTCCAACCATACCTATTCCCTTCATCTGGGCTATGCCCCGACGGATAGGGGTAATAAGGTCGCATCTGAAAATTACTGTATCGCCCGGCGTAACCTGCGCTTTGAATCTGGCATTTTCAATCTTTAAAAAGAGCGTAAGCCAGTTCTCGGGATCGGGTACCGTATTTAAAACGAGGATTCCTCCGGTTTGTGCCATTGCCTCAATTTGAAGTACTCCTGGAAAAATAGGAGAACCTGGAAAATGGCCCTTGAAAAACTCTTCGTTCATTGTGACGTTCTTCACGCCAACCACATGGTTTTTCGTTAGTTCAATGATCTTGTCAATCATTAAAAACGGTTGCCTGTGGGGCAGAATATTCATAATCTGAACGGTATCGTAAACAGGAGGAGTGGTAGGATCATATACCTTCACTGTTTTTTTACTGCGTTCTTTTTTTATCTGAGCCTTGATTTTCTTCGCAAAGGCAACATTTGCAGCATGACCTGGTCTGGCAGCCATAATATGGCCTTTTAAAGGAACCCCTACAAGCGCCAGGTCGCCAATCATATCTAATAATTTGTGCCTTGCCGGTTCATTCTGATGGCGGAGTTCAATATTGTTTAAAATACCTTCGCGGGCAACATCGATATCTTCGCGGTTGAAGAGAGTGGCCAGATGTTTTAACTCTTCTTTACTAACTTCCTTATCCACCACCACAATGGCGTTGTTTAAATCGCCCCCCTTGATGAGGTTGTGCTCAAGCAGCATTTCAAGTTCGTGAAGAAAGCAAAAAGTACGGCTCGACGAAATCTCTTTTTTGAACTCCGATATGCTGGTGATGGCAGCATGCTGACTGCCAAGTACAGGCGAGTTATAGTCAATCATGCATGTAAAGCGATAGTCTTCTTCGAGGGGCATCGCCACCATTTCAACACGACGGTCGGGTTCTGTATAATGAATGTTATATGGAATGTGATAATACTCTCTTTCGGCTTCCTGCTCAATAATTCCGGTTCTCTCAAAAGCTTCTATGAATTCAATGGAACTTCCGTCCATTATTGCTGTTTCAGGCCCATCAAGCTCGATCAGTACATTATCAATCTGAGCCCCAACAAGAGCCGCGAGAACATGCTCAACGGTACTTACGCTGGCGCCGTTCTGTGAAATAGTTGTTCCTCTTGAAGTATCCGTAACATTGTCTACGTCAGCTTCAATAACTGGCTGACCTTGTATATCGACTCTTTTAAACTTATACCCATGATTTTCGGGAGCCGGTTTAAAGGTCATATTTACAGGTTGTCCTGTATGCAATCCGGTTCCTGAAACAGTTATTTCACTCTTTATAGTTCTTTGTTTAACATTCATGTCCTGATGCATGTATCAACTATTTTTATTTATATTTTCCTGAAGTTTCTTTTGTAATTCTTCCAGTTTGCGTTCTAGTTCGGGAAGCCGGTTAAAGATAACCTGAGCTCGCATTTGGTTACTATATGTAGTTGCAGGAGAACCGGCCCATTTCTTTCCCTCTTCTTCGATCGCACGGTTTATACCCGACTGTGCCTGAATTTGTGTGCCGCGTGCAATGCTAACATGTCCAACTATGCCGACCTGTCCACCGATGATGGATTGCTCACCAATTTTAGTACTCCCCGAAATTCCGGTCTGCGATGCAATAACTGTATTCTTCCCAATCTCAACATTATGTGCGAGTTGAATAAGATTGTCCAGCTTAACGCCTTTACGTATGATAGTCGAGCCCATTGTTGCGCGGTCTATCGACGAATTTGAGCCTATTTCAACATCGTCTTCAATAATAACGTTTCCAATCTGGCTGATCTTATTATAACTTCCGTCTGCCTGAGGTGCAAATCCAAATCCGTCGCTACCAATAACAGTTCCTGCATGGATCACTACATCTGATCCAATTTTACAGTCATAGTATATTTTGACACCAGGGAAAAAGCTGCAGTCGTTTCCAATCTCAACATTATCGCCGATATAAACCTGGGGATAAATTTTGCAGTTATTGCCTATTACAACGCCTGCTCCAATATAGGCAAAAGCGCCAACGTAAACATCTTCACCTATTTTTGCTGAAGGGTGAATAAATGACGGCTCTTCAATGCCCGTTTTATTTAATTTAAGGGTATTGTACTTTTCCAACAGCACTGAAAAGGCACTGTAAGGGTCCTTTACTCTGATCAGGGTAGCAGTTACCGGTGCTGAGGGAATAAACTCTTCACTTATTATTACTACTGAAGCTCCCGTCTGATAGAGAAAGGGCTCGTATTTGGGATTGGCCAGAAACGAGAGGGATCCCGCCTGGGCTTCCTCAATTTTGGCCAGCTCATTTACTGTAACGTCCGGATTTCCATCCACATTTCCATTCAGTAAAATTCCGATCTGTTGGGCAGTAAATTGCATCGGGCAAATTTATATGTTATTATATTATGAACAAATTTGAAAATTATTAGTGCTTTTAAAAGATAACTCCTTGTGGCTTATCGGCTTTTAGCTCTTTCATATAACAAAGAATATGTTTTTTTACCGTCTTTGCAAGTGCTTCGAGGGTAGAATTATCTGAAGCAGTTGTAATATCTTTCACTGAGCCGTCTTTGGTTAAAATATTAATATTACCGTCATTAATGTTATACGCGGTATTAGCAACTATATCAGTAAATACAAAATACGGAACATCTGTTTTATCAATAGGGTAGAATTTCCCGGCTAAAGAAGTGATCTCATCAACTCTTTCTTTTTCAACAGGTGCCATTGTTATTTCCGTTTTATAAAGAGTGCGGCTGAGGATACTTTTACAAAGATGTGAAAGAATAAAGTCCTTTGTTCCTGCCCAAACTTTTATGGACGTATAAATGTCGTAATCATCCAGAGATGAAAAGCATTCCAGGTGAACCGGATCTTCTTCGAAATCCTTTTTTGTGACAGACTTTACCAGGAAATGCTCAAAATTCGGCGTGGCAAAAAGTTCCTCTCCGCGGGAAGCAAGGTATTTTGCCCTCCTGAGGATATTAACAAGCATATGCTCTGCCGAGACAGCGGTTTTATGCAGGTAAACCTGCCAGTACATTAACCTTCTCGCTACTAGAAATTTCTCGATAGAATAAACTGCTTTTTCTTCAATTACCAGTTGTCCGTCGGATACATTGAGCATTTTGATAATACGGTCGAAGCCGATGATGCCTTCAGATACCCCTGTGAAAAAGCTGTCCCGGCTTAGATAATCCATTCTGTCGCAATCCAGCTGGCTTGAAACCAACTGATGGAGGAAGGGCTTATAATAGCGGTTGTTGAAGATCTGCATCGCCAGTTCAAGCCTGTTTCCGAACTGCCTGTTCAGATTGTTCATCAGAAGAGATGAAATATGCTCATGAGATATGCCTTCTACAATAGTATGCTCCAATGCATGAGAGAATGGCCCGTGACCAATATCATGCAGCAGGATAGCTACATTTACAGCCTCTTCTTCTTCCTCAGTAATGATCAAACCTTTTCCTCTGAGGGTTTCTATTGCCATTCCCATCAGGTGCATTGCTCCGATAGCATGGTGAAACCTTGTATGAATAGCCCCTGGATAAACAAGGTATGCCATCCCCATTTGCTTTATATTTCGAAGCCGCTGAAAGTAGGGGTGCTCAATTAAGTCGAAAATGAGCCCTGCCGGAATTGTTATAAAACCGTAAACAGGATCGTTGATTATTTTTTTCTTGTTCAAGATAAATGTTCCCGTCGCAAAAATTGTTAAATTTCCCGAATACAAAAAACGCGTTTTTGCGTTATTATAGATTAGCAATATAAAATCATAAAAATACGACAAAAGATGCAAGGAACCTCAATACTTTGGGCTGACGATGAAATTGATTTCTTAAAACCTCATATCATGTTTCTTACTGAAAAGGGATATGTCGTTAAAACAGTCACAAACGGGAATGATGCTCTCGATGCTTTCAGGAGCGGATACTTCGATATTGTATTCCTTGATGAGAATATGCCGGGCCTCACGGGACTCGAAACTCTTGCTGAAATAAAAAATATAAATCCCGATGTTCCGATTGTTCTGATCACTAAGAATGAAGAGGAACACTTGATGGAAGATGCTATCGGGTCGAAAATTGATGATTACCTGATAAAGCCGGTTAATCCGAAGCAGATCCAGCTTACCATTAAAAAGCTCACTGAAAATAAAAGACTTGTTAGTGAGAAGACATCCATGGCCTACCAGCAGGACTTCAGAAACCTTGGTATGACACTGAACGAGAATCTTAGCTTTGCTGAATGGACGGACGTTTATAAGAAACTGATCTTTTGGGAGCTGTCGCTTGAAAAACTCGAGGATGCCGGAATGCACGAGATATTAACCATGCAAAAGGCAGAGGCGAATGTACAATTCAGTAAGTTTATTGAAAAAAAATACCTTGGATGGCTTAAGGATCCTGAATCGGGACCGGTAATGTCGCATCAGGTATTACGGAAAAAGCTTTTTCCTTCTCTCGAAGCTGCTAAACCGACATTCTTTATCCTTATTGATAACTTGCGTTATGATCAATGGAAGATTATAAACTCTGTACTTACTGAGAGCTTCAGAGTAGACGAGGAAGATACTTATTACAGCATTTTACCCACCGCCACTCAATATGCACGTAACGCTATTTTTTCGGGGTTGCTGCCGATTGATATGGAAAAGCGCTATCCATCCATGTGGCAGAATGATGAAGACGAAGGTGGTAAAAATCTTTTTGAAGAACAGTTCCTCGCTGATCATATCCAACGTGTTTTGCGACGCGACGTCAAGCACTCGTATAATAAAATACTTACGTTTGAGCAGGGTAAAGAACTTTCAGAGAATTTCAATAACCTGATGGGCAACGAGCTGAACGTTATTGTCTATAACTTTGTTGATATGCTTTCGCATGCCCGTACTGATATGGCAATGATCAGAGAGCTGGCAAATGATGAGGCTGCATATCGTTCACTAACTCTCTCGTGGTTTATACATTCGCCACTTCTTGACCTTTTAAAGAAACTGTCGCAGAAAAATATAAAACTTGTTATTACCACAGATCATGGTACTATCAGGGTTAAACATCCAAGTAAAGTGATAGGCGACCGGAATACAAACACCAATCTGAGATACAAGCAAGGCAAAAACCTTAATTTTTCTGCAAAAGAAGTTTTTCATGTCAAAAATCCGTATGAAGCGTTCTTGCCTAAGCTCCACGTTAGCTCAAGTTTCATTTTCGCAAAAGAAGACAGTTATTTTGTGTACCCCAATAACTACAATCATTTCGTGAATTACTATAATGAAACTTTTCAGCACGGAGGGATCTCACTTGAGGAAATAATTGTTCCGTATGTTTCCTATAGTCCGAGGTAAAAAAGACGTAGATGTTCAACATCTGAAATCTCTAACTTATCTTCGTACATGGAATCAAAAGTTTCAGATATAACAGAGCTGTCACGGGTAGCAGACGAATTGCTGTCATTTGCCGGTAATGAGAAGATCTTTCTCCTTTATGGCGATATGGGTGCGGGAAAAACAACTTTTATCAAGACCGTTTGTGCGCAACTAGGAGTTCAGGACATGGTCTCAAGCCCTACTTTTTCAATTGTAAATGAATATAAAGCCACCGGGGGGATGGTATTTCACTTTGATTTTTACAGACTAAAAGATGAAACGGAGGCTCTCGATCTAGGGTACGAAGATTATTTTTATTCAGGAAATTATTGTTTTATTGAATGGCCTGAAAAGATACCTCATCTTATTCCTGAGCATTTTATTAAAGTTAGTATTATTGCTGAAGATGGCGACACCAGACATATTATTGCTTCCAGACAATAGATAAAATTTTTAAAGATATTAAACTGAATTTCGTAAATTCAGCCCAATTTGACCTGATCTGATGATAAATGAACTATCTGACATTGCGAGGCAAGCTATGATTCAACCTCAGGAAGCAATGATGGAGACTAAAAGCCGGAAAAACAGTATCTTCATTGGTATTCCCAAAGAGTCCTCCTTCCAGGAAAACCGTATAGCCTTAACGCCGCTTTCTGTTGCCCTTTTAGTAAACAACGGGCACCAGGTAGTGATCGAGAGCGGCGCCGGTGCTGGTGCTAATTTTTCAGATCAGGATTACAGCGAGCAGGGCGGGAGAATTACCTATGACAAGAAAGAAATATTCAAGTCGGATATTATCGTAAAAATCGGTCCGCCCACCCAGGAGGAAATAGCGATGATGAAACCTTATCAGGTTTTGTTTTCCACTCTTCAGATGGGCTCTCTCAAGGCAGAAAGCCTTGAGGCAATGATGAAGAAAAAGATCACTGCACTCTCGTACGAGTATTTGAGAGATGAAGGTGGTTCCCTCAGCGTTATTCGCTCTATGAGTGAGATTGTAGGAGCAACGTCAATTCTGATCGCTGCTGAATATTTAAGTAATGTTTTTGACGGCAAAGGTTTGATGTTAGGAGGTATCACAGGCGTTCCTCCCACAGAAATCGTTATCCTTGGAGGCGGCACGGTAGCTGAATATGCTGCCCGCACAGCAATTTCCCTGGGTGCGGAGGTGAAGGTGTTCGATAGTTCGATATATCGTCTCAGAAGGCTTCAGAACAATATCGGGAACCGTGTATTTACATCGGTTATCCAACCAATCGTATTAAATAAAGCGATTACCACCTGCGATGTGGTAATCGGCGCCATCCGCTCGGAACATGGACGGAGTCCCTGCATCGTGTCAGAGGAAACCGTAAGCCGGATGAAACCAAATTCCGTGATTATAGACGTAAGCATCGATCAGGGAGGTTGTTTCGAAACTTCCAGGATAACCAATCATACTCATCCAGTATTCAGAAAATATGACGTTATTCATTATTGCGTACCAAATATCGCCTCACGGGTAGCCCGTACAGCGACTTATGCGCTGACGAACATATTCGCACCAATTCTGATGGATATCGGCGAAATGGGAGGTATAATGAATGTCATCTGGGAGAAGCCCGGAGTCAGAAATGCGACCTATCTTTATCAGGGACACCTTACTAATAAAGATCTGGCCGAAAGATTTAATATTCCTCCGAAAGATCTTGAGCTGCTTATAATATCACACCGTTAACAACCTTTATTACATAATGAAATCCTTTATTGCGTACCTAAGCCTCTTATTAATCGTAATAACTGGCACCGTAAATGCACAAAATCATCTGGCCGAAGGCTGGAAGTCCTTCTTAGTGAATGACCGTCAGCTTGCCAAGACAGAGTTTACAGAAGCTCTCAAAAGTTCCGAACAACGGAAAGAGGCTTTGCTTGGTTTAACGCTGCTCTGTATGAATGATACCTATCTCGGGCAGCCATTTACTTATTTTAAGCAGTTCTGCAGCGAAGAGAAAGAGCCGGCGCCCTATATTCATGCGTTGTGGTTTTCCGGCATTCTTAATAGCAACGATCCGGCTGTCCAACTGGAAAGTATAAAGTTCGTGCAGGAACTGGCGGGCAGCAATGATGTAACGCTGGGAACACTCAGGGCAATGGCTAATTCGAGACTGGGTAAATTTTATACAGATAAAAAGAAGTTTATTGAAGCGGAAAAGGCGTTTGCTAAAATCGGTGCATTAGACGAATGGGCCATAGCAGGCGAATTCGAGAATATCTCTGCGAGTGGTTTTGATAAGTCGTACGAAACGTTAAAGCTGCCTGCAGCAGATGCTCTTTTTGTGAATAAATATGGAGCTAAAGTGAAGTGGTTCACTCCTCCTTTCAAACGGAAAGACAAGTGGTTCGACTTCACCTATTACTTTAATTATGAAAATTCGGTAGTCTTTGCCCAGTGCTTTGTAAATAGCCCCCGCCGTCAGGAAGTTCAGCTCAGAGCGGGAGTTTCTGGTTCAATGAAAATCTGGCTGAATGATCAGCTTGTTGTTTCAGAGTCGGAGGAAAGAAATAACGACCTTGACAATTACAATCAGAAAGTAGAGCTAAATGAAGGGTATAACCGGGTATTGGTACAGGTGGGGGAGAGCTATGCCGGGAGATCTAATTTCCTTATTCGATTTACAGATGATAATGGAAATGCCGTTACCGGGCTGAATTCAGTAGCGTCTGTTCAGGCTTATAAACCAGCTGCCCCTTACAAGGGAGAAAAGATTGGTGCATGTTACGAAAATTTCTTCGAAGACAAAGTTAAATCTCTTCCTGGCAACGCACTAAATCAGATCCTGCTTGCAAATATTTATCTTCAAAACGACCGGCTCTTTGAAGCACGGCATGTTATCGATCAGTTAAAGAGCACTTATCCTAAAAGCACATATGTCAATTCATTACTGCTCCAATTATTCACCAAAACCAACAACCGGACAGGATTAGAGAGCACGCAGGAAGCTATAAAAATGGATGATCCAGGACATCCCTGGGCGATTAATTTCTTCTATAACAGTGCGATTGAAAAAGAGGACATCAAGGGGGCTTCTGAATACGCTGACAAATACGAAGCGCTCTTTGGTAAGGAGGATGAAGAGGTGTTGTTAAAAAGGATTAATCTGGCCGGGAAGAATAAAAACCAGGTAGAGATGATCAGGCTTGCCGAGCTTGCCTACACTAAACACCCTCAAAACCGTTCGTTTGTTGAATTTAAATATCTCATTGAAAATAACCTTAGGAAGAACTCCAAAGCAGCAATAGCTGTGTTAAAGGAGTATCTTCAGGATAACGATGATTATGTGATGGCTAAAGCCCTTGCGCAGATTTATTTTGACTCTGGAAGTGTAGATGCCGGTATAAAAATATATTTAACGGAAATAGAAAATGATCCGGTAGGTGTTGGCATATATACCAGCCTCGCAAAAATCTATGGACAGTTACAGAATTACCCAAAAGCAGAGGAGCTTTTGCGAAAGGCGATTTCAATAGCTCCATACCAGGCATCTTATCATTCTGACCTTGCGCAGCTGTTAAACAACCAGGGACGAAAAGCAGAGGCTATAGCTGAATATAAGACAACGCTTGAGTTAAATCCGAATAGCTACATCGCGATAAGAGAGCTAAGAAAGCTGGAAAATAAGAAGGATGTGTTTGATTATTTTGAACCATATGATGTTCAGCAAGCAGTTCGTAATGCTCCTGCAGCCTCTGCTTATCCGGATGATAACGTGCTGATCCTGAATGAAAGCACACAGGCTGTTATTTATCCGGGTGGTGGTTCGGAAGAGAGGCATTTAATGCTGGCAAAAATACTAAACACTTCCGGGCTCGAAGGGTGGAAGGAATATGCAGCGAGTGTAAAGAACTGGCAGAACTATATTATTGAAGATGCCGAAGTGATTAAATCAAATGGGAGTAAGGTGCCCGCGGAGGTGAATGAAACTCAGATTGTATTCACTAATCTGGAAGTTGGGGATTGTGTTTTTGTGAGGTATAAACTATATAATTATTCGCAGGGACAGTTGGCAAACAAATTTTGGGATAGCTTTTACTTCAGCCATGGATATCCCTATATAAAGTCGGAGTATAGTGTTCTGGCTGCCCGGAACCAGAAATTATACTACAAATTTTCTCAGAAAGATATTGCTCCTGTAAAAACAGAATCAGATGAGTTTCTTTTGTACCATTGGGTTAACCAGAATCAACCTTCTCTTCAATATGAAGATAAGATGCCGCCTTTAGATGATGTTGCCAATGTTTTGAATGTGACGACTATTCCCGACTGGTCTTTCATCTCTAACTGGTATAATGATCTCGCTTCAGCTAAAGCGAAGCCAGCTTACGAAGTGAAAGAGGCGGTAAGTGTGGTTTTAGGAGGTGAAAGAAAACTCACTGACACGGAAAAAGCAGAAAGGATCTATAACTACATCACCAGCAATATAACCTATAGTTCTGTTCCTTTCAGGCAAAGCGGATTAATTCCGCAGAACCCTTCGGCTGTGCTAAATACGCGGATAGGTGACTGCAAAGATGTCTCCACGCTGTTTTTGTCAATGGCAAAAGAGGCCGGGATAAATGCGCAGCTCGTTTTGGTCAATACGAAGAACGCAGGGGTTGAAGCCATGGTGTTACCTTCAATTAACTTCAATCACTGTATCGTCAAAATCAATACCGATGGAAGAGAGAGGTATCTGGAGCTCACTTCTAATTATCTTCCTTTTAGCAGTTTTAGCGAAGGTGAGATTAACTCGGCAATCCTGGACATTGATGGAACAGCAGAGGCAAAATCTATTAAATATCTGGATCCTAAGACCCGGAAAATAAACTCCATACTTAGAAATACGTCCGTTTCGATAGAACAGGAGAATCTGGTTGTAAATGAAAAAAATGTCCGCGTTGCAGCTCCTGCAGCATATTTAAGAGAGGCTTACCTGAATTTAAGTGTAAAAGACAGGGAGAAAAAAATGCAGGAAGCACTAGGAAAATCATTCCAATCTGCAGAATTGATGAAATTGTCTTTTAGGAATCTTGAGAATGCAGGAAACCGCGACACCCTGTTCACTGATATCGCTTACCGTATAAAAGACGACGTCAAGACTGTAGGAGGTTTAAATATACTTTCTCTTCCGTGGTCGGATAAAGCAGCTCCGGCGGACTTTTCCTTGTCATTCCCGAGGCATTTTTCTTTAGACATTTCGCAACTGTACGACTTTGATTCTGAGAGCGAAACTCTTGTTCTTCAAATACCTGCAGGTAAGAAAATTATTGAAAATATCCCAGCGATAAACCTTTCAAACGAGTATATGGATTATAGCTTAACGGTGAAATCAAACGGAAAAAATATTACTTATTCCAGGACCCTGCGCCTTAAGAAGGCAATTGTTCCGGCAGCTCAGGTCGCCGCTTTTCAGGAGTTCTATAAGAAGATTATCTCCGCAGACAATAAACAGCTTGCTTTTCGGTAGGAAAGCCCGTTTACTTTTTACGACTTGCCGCGGTGTTCTGTAAATATTTAAAACACTTTAGCGTGTAGTTTTCTTGTAAGAAATACAATAAGAATACCTATGCGTTTAAATAAACAATATTTTAAAGATCTGTGGTTCGTAGTACTCGGCGCGGGAAAGGCTTTCGGCCAGGATAAAGCAATGAAGTATAGTGCATCTCTTGCCTATAGTACCGTTTTTGCATTATCACCGTTGCTGGTTCTTATCATTTCACTGGCCAGTATATTTTACGAAAAAGGCGAAATACAAAGCAAGCTCTTCCGCGAAATCGGTGCAATGGTAGGTCCGGATACTTCACATCAATTGCAGCTGCTGATTGAGAAGAGTGCTGTTTCTGGCGGCTCTACCATTTCTCTGATCATTAGTATCGTCGTTTTGCTTATAGGAGCAACGGCTATATTTACCGAAATCCAGGACACCCTGAACATCATTTGGAGAGTAAGACCGAAACCAAAGAAGGGATTTCAGAAATTGCTAATTAACAGAATTTTATCGTTTTCGATGATTATCAGTCTGGGTTTTTTGCTTGTTGTATCCCTTATTATTAACGGTATAGTAGCTGCCATAAGTGAAAGGTTGACAATTTATTTTCCGGATATAACCATAATTCTGGTTATGGCTTTTAATGTCGTCCTTACTTTTGTGATTATCTCCGTACTCTTTGGGATCATTTTTAAATTCCTTCCTGATGTTAGAATATCATGGAAAGATGTCAGGGTAGGGGCAATAGCAACCGCACTCTTGTTTATGCTCGGCAGGTTTCTGATAGGAATGTACCTTCAGATTGCAGGTACCGGTTCAGCATTTGGAGCCGCCGGTTCTGTGGTTGTTATCCTCACCTGGGTGTATTATACAGCAGCTATTCTTTATTTTGGCGCAGAATTTACGCAGGTATATGCAGAAAAATTCGGCACAGCTATAAAACCTTCTCCTTACGCTGTTCATGTAGTGCAGCAGGAAGAGGAGGTTGAAGTAGACGAACTTCCTCCGCAGGGCCATTGTGGTGTCGACGCAGATTCTGAGAAGCCTGAAGATTGCGATACTTAGAGAGCTTTACAGATATTTTCTAGCGTTGCCTGTCGGCATATCCAAACACCTTTTGAAGGAGTGAAGTGCTTCGTGCCGAAAAGTTCTGCCTGATATTCAATTCTTCCTGAGCAATCTGGACGAAAAGACCTTCAATTGCCTTTTGTGTTACATAAGCAGTAAGATCCGGATTGATATCAGTAACGAGAGGAATTTGGTTATATCGGGATACGACGTCGCCCCAGTATTTTGTTGCACCCACCTTGCCGAGGCTGCTCTGAATCACCGGTTTGAATTTTTCGGTAAGTTGAGCGTTTGTTACACGTTTAAAATACTGTGTAGCTGCATCATTCTGTTTTCCTAAGAGAATATTGGTTGCATCTGCAATAGTCATCTGCTTTATTGCCGAGATGAATATAGGCTTTGCTTCCGCAGCGGCATTCTCTGCCGCTCTGTTCAGGCTGGTGATCACATTGTCGCATAGCTGATTTAGTCCCAGGCTTCTTAATGTATTCTCTGCTTTTTTTGCCTCCGGTGGAAAAAGTATCTTTATGGCCATATTCCCCAGAAATCCGTCTTTGGCATTTAGTCTTTCTGCGCTGGTATTCGTGCCTACTTCGAGGGCCTGCTTCAACCCCAATGCTATTTCGGTAGAGGTGGGGGTGCCCAGCGATTGATTTAACACTTTAGCTGTTTGATTGAGGGTTTCACAGCTGCTTAACAAAAGACCGGTACATAACACCAAAATGCTTAAAGAATACTTCATATATTAATTTTCTGTAGCGGAGAGCAAATCCTTTGCCACTAATGCAGATGACTTCACAATCCGTAAAAACTCTGCCCTGTAACCTTCCGGATCTTTTCCTAAAGCTGACTGGGCTATTTCTGCTAAGTTAGCAAATGTTGCCTGTTGTGAAAATTCCGATTTTCTTAAGAGCATACCGTATCCTGCCACTGCAGAGGCAAACCGGAAGTCGTCCGACGTAGCGCTCCATGGCGTTTTGTGGTCAACAACCGGTTTCTCAATCAATCTGCTTCGGTCCTCATCAGGCTTTTTATACCGGAGTTTAATGGTAAGAAGTTCATCGCCGTTTGAGGAAAGGTTTGGTGCCTCGTTCTTCTGGTATTTTAATTTGTCAACGGAGTCAGTAAATTTACTTTTGACGCCGGCAGGGATAATTTCATACAATGCCGTTACCCTATGTCCTGCTCCAAGGTCACCGGCATCTTTCTGATCATTATTAAAGTCTTCTTTATTGAGCAGCCTGTTTTCGTAGCCTATAAGACGGTAGGCTTGAACTTTGGAGGGATTAAATTCAATCTGCAGCTTTACGTCTTTTGCAATAGTAAACAGAGTTCCGCCAAACTCTTTGACCAGTACTCGCCGGGCTTCACTTATATTGTCGATATATGCATAATTGCCATTGCCTTTATCGGCAAGAGTCTCCATTTTGCTGTCCTTGTAATTACCCATACCATAACCCAGTACAGAGAGGAAAACACCGCCTTTCCTTTTTTCTTCAATGAGACGCTGCATTTCGCCATCGCTGGATACACCGACATTAAAATCGCCGTCTGTGGCGAGTATCACCCTGTTTGTGCCTCCCTTAATAAAGTTCTTTTCAGCAATTGCATAAGCCGCTTTTATTCCTTCTCCCCCGGCAGTAGAACCACCTGCGGCAAGCTGGTCAATGGCGTTTTTTATCGTAAGCTTTTTGTCTCCTTGAGTAGATGGCAGCACCTCTCCGGCATGCCCGGCATAGGTAACAATAGCCACCTTGTCGGTTTTCCTGAGCTGATCAACCAGCATTTCTAGAGATGCTTTCACTAGCGGTAGCTTATTGTATGAGAACATTGATCCGGATACATCAATAAGAAATACGAGATTGGATGGTGGGAGTTCTTTAGTGTCAGTTTTTTTACCCTGTAGGCCAATCCTTAAAAGCCGGTGATTGCTATTCCATGGAGCTGTCGAAATTTCCGTATTTACCGAAAAAGGGTGGTCTCCCGTTGGCTGGGGATACTCATAGTCAAAATAGTTGATCATTTCTTCGATGCGTACAGCATCAACAGGCGGAAGCTTACCTTCGTTGATAAAGCGGCGGATATTGCTGTATGATGCGCCATCTACATCTATTCCAAAAGTAGAAAGTGGATTTTCTTTTGTGCCCATAAAGCGGTTTTCGTTGATTGCCGCATATGATTCGGTATTGTAATCTTCATCTCGTGCTATACCTCTGATCATCATCCCTGACGATGCTCCTCTGATCATTATCGGGGAAGAACCCGATCCGGTTATTAAGGTCTTCTTCTGTGTCCCATGCCCAACTATAACCACTTCATTTAGTTGATCATTGTTGACTTCAAGAGTAACATCCATTTTCTTCCTGCCGCTAAGTGCAACTTCTTTTTTTTTGAATCCAATACAGGCGAAAACTAATACAGACTTTTTCTCTGGTACCTTTATCGTATACTTTCCGTCAATCGCGCTTGTTGCGCTGATATTAGTGTTCTTCACTTTCACTGATACTCGGGGAACAGGCAGTCCGTCTGCTGCACTTCTGATCGTTCCTGAAATAGTATAAACACGGGTGCCGGTAAATGCGTAAAGCATCAGAAAGACCAGAACAGAGAGGGAGCTTAAGATCTTTTTCATAATCATCAGTTTCAATTGTGATGAAACAATCTCTTATATTCCATAATCCGGCAAAAAAAATTTATACTTGAATGTGGAAAATCGGAAATTCCGCATCCTTAATAGTATAGTAGTAATTAACTCCTTTAGTAGGTTGTAGAAGAATCGTCGCTTTGAGGTTTATCAAAAATAAATTACATTCTGCTGAAGCTGATGAAGCTGCAATACTGAGTGACTACCGTCGTACCGGAGATCTTGAGTTGTTGGGAAGGCTTTATCAGGGCTACATGCCACTCGTTTACGGATTATGCCTCAAGTATTTCAAAGACGAAGAGTTAAGCAAAGATGCAGTAATGCAGATATTCGAGCAGCTGATCGATAAACTCAGGAGGCATGAGGTAAGTAATTTTAAGAGCTGGCTGTATACTCTTGCCCGGAATTATTGTCTGATGGCCTTAAGGTCGAGTTCAAAACACATCTTCGTGCCGGTTGAGGATGGTGTTATGGAAAGGGATGGAATAGTGCATCTTAATATAGATGAGTCTAAAGAAAATGCGTTAAGCTCTATGGAGAAATGCATGGAGAAGCTCCCTGACGATCAGCGCATCAGTATTGATCTGTTTTACCTGCAGGAGAAGTGTTATAAAGAAGTGGCTGATATCACGGGCTTCGATATGAATAAAGTGAAAAGCTATATTCAAAATGGCAAGAGAAATCTGAAAATTTGTATGGAGAAGAATAGTGGAAACGAATAGAATTAAATACAGCGTAATACAGCAATACCTTGAGGGAAAGCTTGACCCAAGAGATATGCATGAGCTTGAGAAACAGGCTCTGGAAGATCCTTTTCTAGCAGAAGCGCTGGAAGGATATTCTGAGACGGAGGTTCAGGCAGCACCGCATCTCAGCCTTTTGCAAAGGCAACTCGACGAGCGGATCGCGCAACAGCAGGAAAATAAAAATACATTCTTTTTTACCTGGCAGCGTTTAAGCATCGCTGCAGCTGCCGGCCTTATGTTTATTTCTGCGGGTATATTGTTTTGGATGAAGGGCGACAACCGTGAAACGAGAGTGGCTAAGCATGTAGAGGTGAAGTTAACGCCTGTTGACAGTTTGTATAATGAGCCGGAAGCGAACGACATGGCATCTTTAGAAAAGGAACCTGTTACAGTAGGGAGCCCCTCCATTGAAAAAAGTCGCCCGCAGATAAAGAAAAAAAGTTCAGTCACTCCAGAGAGCGTAACGCTCACCGCGAAGCCGGGAGATAGCAGGTTGTCTTCTGTTCAGATTGCCGCAGACACAGACAGGCTGGGTGAAGTGGTGGTAGTTAGTCACGGATCTCAATCAAAAAAAGATATTACAGGGGCTGTGTCTTCAGCCGATTCTTCCCCCCGAATCATGATCAGGGGACTTAGTTCGTTGCCTGCCGGTGAAAATGCCCGAGTTGCTTCCATATCTTTGGCTGATAATAAAACCATTTTGGGCAAAGTGATCTCCAAAGAAGATGGTTCTCCTTTACCGGGTGTTTCGGTAAGGCTTGAGGGTACGTCAAAGAGCGTCACGACGAATGTAAGCGGCGAATTTGCTCTGGCTGACTCTGTGGGCGGGAGAATCAGTTTTGCTTATATCGGTTATACATCGCAGGTAAAGAGAGCGCAGCCGGGACAAACGCTTATGGTTGAAATGCAGCCTCAGAATAGTGCGTTGAGCGAAGTTGCGGTAGTTGGGTATGGTTCTGCCGTAAAAAAACAAGGAAAACCTGTTCCTGCTATTGGTTGGAAGAAATATAACGAATACCTCAAAAACAGTGTGCGGTCTGCAGATGGCGTGTTGAAAGGCAATGTAACCCTGCGTTTCGTGGTCAAGCCAGGCGGTGAACTGAGTGACTTTCACATAGAAAAAGGCCTGAATGAGGCATCCGACAACGAAGCTATCCGCATAATAAAAGAAGGGCCATCATGGATGCCCGGGGCAGTTGATTCTGAGGCCCGGGTGACGATAAAATTTAATTAGTAACGTCTTTTTACTTTTTCGATGAAGTATATATTCATTTCTACTCTATGTCTTTTTTTTGGCGCATGTCAGCAGAATAAGCCCCATAGTTCTAATGAAGGAAGTGCTGACCCTCATTCGTATTCAAATCCTCAGCAGGCAGTCGTAAAGCATCTTGATCTCGACCTTAAAGTTGATTTCGAATCTCACATCCTGTCAGGCCGGGCAGAATGGACGATTGAGAATGGAACGAATAGTGATACTATCATCTTTGATACCCGTGGGCTCAAAATAGAGAAAGTGGTTTTGGGAGAGGATGTCAAAGAGACATCTTTTACTCTGGGTAAGGAAGATAAGTTTCTCGGGCAACCATTGAAGGTGCATATTAAGCCTTCCTCTACAAAGGTGACTATCTGGTACAAAACCTCTGAAGAGGCCGCCGCCTTGCAATGGCTCACGCCTGCTCAAACTGCCGGTAAGAAACACCCCTTCCTGTTTACGCAATCTCAGGCTATTCTTGCTCGTACATGGATCCCCTGTCAGGATAGTCCGGGAATTCGTTTTACCTATAATGCTGTGGTGACAGTACCCCATGAGCTAATGGCAGTGATGAGCGCTGAAAATTCACAGAAGCTTAGAACTGACGGCGTATATCATTTTAAACAAGTTCACGCCATTCCTTCGTATTTAATGGCTCTTGCCGTTGGCGATCTTCAGTTTCAGAAAACCGACGAACGGACAGGCGTTTATGCCGAACCAGTAACTCTGCCCAAGGCTGCATGGGAATTCGCAGAAATGGGAAAAATGGTTAACGCTGCAGAAAAACTATATGGTCCCTATCGTTGGGGACGTTACGATGTGTTGGTACTGCCGCCAAGTTTTCCTTTTGGTGGAATGGAGAATCCGATGCTTACTTTTGCCGCACCCACTGTTATTGCCGGCGACCGTTCTCTTGTAAGTCTTATAGCTCACGAGCTTGCACACAGTTGGAGTGGTAACCTGGTTACGAATGCTACATGGAACGACTTCTGGCTGAACGAAGGGTTTACCACTTACTTTGAACGCCGGATTGTTGAGGCGGTTTACGGAAGAGAAGAAGCCGAAATGCAGGAAGTCCTGGGTTTCCAGGCTCTCAAGGAGTCCATTGGAGAATCTGGTGACGATACAAAACTTAAAGGTAACTTCGCTGGGCGGGACCCGGATGAGGGCATGACGGATATTGCTTATGAAAAAGGATATTTCTTTCTAAAAACGATTGAGCGAGCGGCAGGACGCGAAGCTTTTGACAAGTTCTTAAAAGGATATTTTGACCAGCATGCCTTTAAGTCAGTAACGACCGAAGAGTTCGTCAAATATCTTGAATCTAATCTTCTTGCTAAGAATGCTGGCCTCAGTGATAAGATTGGAGTATCTGGCTGGATTTATCAGACTGGTCTCCCTTCAAATATTGCTCCTGTGAATTCAGGAAAGTTTAACGCAATAGATTCATTGGTTGCGCGATGGAAAGCAACAAATAAGACTGCGGGCTTGAAGGACCGGATTAAAACCACGAATGAATTGCTTTATTTTATTAAAGCCCTCCCCGAGAACTTGTCTGCAAGTCAGATGGCTCTGATTGATAAAGAGCTGGCTATTACAAAATCCGGGAATGCAGAAATTCAATGTGCATGGTATACGCTTGCCGTCAGACATCAATACAAGCCGGCGTATGCACGCACTGAAGAATTTCTCGTAAATGTGGGCCGCCGAAAATTTCTGCTTCCTCTATATAAAGAGATGGCAGCAACGCCTGAGGGGAAAGCCTGGGCAATACAAATCTATAAAAAGGCGAGACCAAATTACCATTCAGTGTCATATAACACGATAGATCAAATCTTAAAATAGCCTTCGGATCTACTGTCCGGCACTTACACCCGGGACTAATTGGACACGAACTTAAGGCCTACTATCGAACATATTAGGGTGCTGATAAAGAAAAGTCTCCAGAAATCTGCGGGTTCTTTAAAGAAAATTATCCCCATAATCACGGTGCCAACAGCGCCGATGCCTGTCCATACGGCATAGGCAGTTCCTATAGGTAAGGTCTGAGTTACTTTGTAGAGCAAAAACATGCTGACCGAAAGGCTGAGGAAAAAACCTGCGATCCAGAATGCCGAAGCGGTACCTTCCGTTTCTTTTGCCTTGCCGAGGCAGGTAGTAAATCCAACTTCAAAAAGGCCTGCAATGATGAGTAGTATCCAGTTCATACAATAGTTATATAAGAAGATGAAAAAATTTAAGCGTAAAACTTAGGCATACTAAGATTATAGCGTACCGCAACGAGACGAATTCCGCAAATGAGCGAGATAGTAACTAGCCTGGCGATGTTTTTATCAAAGGTGCTAATTAACAGGAAATAGACAATCCCTCCAACAATACAGGCAGTAGCATATATCTCTTTCCTAAAGATCTGAGGAATATTGTTTAACAGGATATCTCTCAGCACACCTCCAAAGCTTCCGGTTATGGTACCGAGAATGATACAAATTTCGGGACTTAAGCCTTCGGCAACGCCTCTCTGGATCCCGATCATTGTAAACAATCCAAGACCTACCGCGTCGAAGATTATAAAAGTGGTTTTAAGATTTTTAATATATTGTTTAAAAAAGATTGTAAGGATGCCGGTAACCAGGGTTATCAAGGGAAGATTAGCGGTTCTCATCCAGCTGACGGGAGTATAGCCAATTAAAACATCGCGGATGGTACCTCCGCCAAGTGCAGTTACAAATCCTATTATTAGCACGCCGAATGCATCAAAACGCTTTTGCATAGCAGAAAATGCTCCCGAGATAGTAAACACTATAACCCCCAGAAGTTCTATTAAATAGGAGACACTCATTTCCATTGAAAAATAGTATTGAATTGGCTTTAACGGCGTTGCAAACCTCCGACTTTTTTCCGGATAAAAAAAGAGGCGGCACTTCAAAAAGAAGAGGGTGACCGTTGACCGGAAACCCTCTTTCTTTTGATAAAATGTTTTTTAACTCTTATAAGAAGAGATTGATAACCAGATAAACCAGGCCGGCAAGGATAGCGGATACGGGAATGGTTAATACCCAGGCCCATATCAGGTTAATAGTAACCCCCCAACGTACTGCTGATACTCTTTTAGTTAAACCTACTCCAATTATAGATCCTGTAATAGTGTGTGTCGTTGAAACTGGAATAGCAAAATGCTCGGTTATGCCAAGCGTTATAGCGCCTGCTGTTTCGGCACCTACACCTTCGAGTGCTGTTACTTTAGTAATCCTTGAACCCATGGTTTTCACAATGCGCCAGCCCCCGCTCATTGTCCCGAAAGCAATGGCACTGTAGCAAACGATAGGAACCCACTCTGGCATATGATCATTACTGCCTATCACATTTGATGCAACAAGAGCAACATATATGATTCCCATTACTTTTTGCGCATCATTTCCCCCGTGAGCAAAGCTTAAAGCAGCTGACGAAACCAATTGCAGTCGTTTAAACCATTTTTCTGCCGTTGAAGGCTTCGACCATCGGCTAAGATTAATAATGATTAGCGTAATGATGACGGAAATGATCATACCTATGATTGGCGCAAGTACAATAAAAGAAAGGATCTTAAATACATAACCAAGATTCAGCGCATCTACCGGTGTATAGCCGTTTAATAAAGCGTAGGTAATCCCCGCGCCGGCAAAGCCTCCGATAAGAGTATGGCTTGAGCTTGATGGTATGCCGTAGTACCACGTAAAGAGATTCCACGTAATGGCGGCTACCAGTCCGGCAAGAATCACGTGCATGGTAATAAAGTTCTCAACTACCGTTTTTGCAACAGTGTTGGCAACTTTATGATCATCAAAATAGAAATACGCTGCAAAATTGAAAAGTGCAGCCCAAAGAACAGCCTGAAAAGGCGATAATACTTTTGTAGAAACTACAGTAGCAATGGAGTTTGCCGCATCGTGAAATCCGTTGATATAATCGAACAAAACTGCCAGGATAACGACAATCACTAAAAGGGTTGTAACCATTTTTAGTTAATTTAAATTATTAGGCGTTTTTAACAAGGATTGTTTCAAGAACGTTAGCTGCGTCTTCGCACTTATCCGTAGCGGTCTCAAGTGCAGAAAGAATTTCCTTATATTTTATAATAAGTTTTGCGTCCTGCTCATATTCGAAAAGATCAGCAACGGCTCTGTCGAACACGTAATCCGCTTGATTCTCCATGCTGTTGATACGCACGCAAGAATCAGTGATTACACGGATATTCTTTAAATTCTTTAGCTCACATACCGCTTTGTGTAAGTCCTGGCATCCCTGAAGAATCAGTTCCGACAATTTCTGAACAGGAACTGTATTGTCGGTAATTTTATATAATTGCATCCTTGCTGCAGAGCCGTGAATGAAATCGGCTATATCATCGATCGCTGAAGCCAGTGCATGGATATCTTCGCGGTCAAAAGGAGTAATGAAGTTCTTTCCCATTTCAAGGAAGATTTGATGCGTGATATCATCGCCCACGTGCTCAAAATCTTCAATGTTCTTGGTCAATTCCGTCTTACGGTTTAAATCATTCGTGTGAACAAGTTCGTTTAGAGCTTCTCCTAAGTTAATCAGGTTCCCGCTTGCCTTTTCAAACAAAGGGAAAAATTTCCGGTCCTTCGGTACGAAATATTGGAAAATGCTGTTTAGTGACATATTATATTTTTCGAATCATGCAAAAGTATCAATACAATGTTAACTTAATGTTAATTGTTAATAAAGCATTGCAAATGATATTTGTGAATGGTTCTCTTCCGCTGACCTAAATGGGGAACGCTGCTTTAGCCCTGGCGAGTGTAAAGGCGAAGGTAGAACCCAGTCCCTCGGTACTTCTCACCGTTATGGTTTGCTGGTGTGCTTCCAGAATATGTTTCACTATTGCCAGTCCAAGTCCCGATCCTCCGATCTGACGTGAGCGGCTCATGTCTGTCCTGAAGAAGCGCTCGAACAGCCTGGGCAGATATTTTTCCTCTATTCCAATCCCATCGTCTGTTACCTCCACTAAAATTTGATCATGCAGCTCAAAAGTTTTTATAGATGTAGTCCCATTTTCACGCCCATATTTGATTGAATTATCAATCAGGTTTATGAGTACCTGGCAAATCTTATCGCGGTCGGCGTTGACCCAGGTGGGCACATGATATTTATCTTTAAATACTAACTGTACTTTCTGGGTTCTGGCTTTTAGTTCCATTTGATCTATAACTTCCTTTATAAGTGCTGTGAGATCGAACTTTTTATAGCTAAGCTGGATTTCACCGCTTTCCAGCTTTGAAATGGAGTCGAGGTCCTTTATAAGGAGGCTGAGGCGATCGATGTTCCTGGAAGCTTTTTCAAGGAATTGTTTGGCAAGTGCAGGGTCTTCCATAGCCTCGTCCTGTAAGGCTTCGATATAGCCCTGAACAGCAAAAAGAGGCGTTTTTAATTCATGAGATATGTTTCCAAGGAAGTCGCGTCTAAACTGCTCTTGTTGCTTTAAAGCATCTATCTCTATTTTTTTAACCCTTGCCCATTCCTTTACTTCAATTTCCACATCATTAATAGGGTCGTTACTTACGTACTCTCCTAATGCGTCTTTAAGATCTTTCCCGAGTTTGAGGTTGTGGATAAGTTTATAGATGAGTTTTATCTTACTGTATATATATCTCTCAATAAGGTAATAAAATACGATATAACAAATCACCAGAGTGATAACAAAGGTTATGGTCAGGTCATAAAAACTTCCCTGAAAGTAAAAGTTGACGATGGCTAACGTTAATGCAACTACAAACGCGTTAATAAATACTAATTCCCTGAGCTTCATATACAATAATACTACTTTTCTCCGTTCCACTCGGCATAAAACTGCTCAAGAAATTTTTCCATGAAGCGGTGTCGTTCCTCAGCCCGAATCTTTCCTGACTCAGTATTCATCTTGTCTTTTAGCAGTAGTAGTTTTTCGTAAAAGTGATTGATAGTGGGAGCTGTACTTTTTTTGTACTCCTCCTTCGTCATCGAAAGGTTAGGTGGAATTTCAGGATTATACAACTCACGGTTCTTATACCCTCCATAAGTAAATGCCCGCGCTAGCCCTATAGCTCCAATGGCATCCAAACGGTCGGCATCCTGAACAATTTCGAGCTCTTTCGAGCGGAAATTGATTTTTCCAAGACTTGATTTCCACGACATGTTTCTTATGATTTGTTCCACGTGGAAAATAACATCGTCTTCTAAATCAATTGATTTTAAAAATGTAACAGCAGTGGCGGGACCAATTTCTTCATCCCCGTTGTGAAATTTGGGATCAGCGATATCATGCAATAGGGCAGCGAGCTCTACGATCAGGAGGTCGGCCTTTTCGGTTGATGCCAGGTTTATAGCTGTTTTCCATACGCGTTCTATATGCCACCAGTCATGTCCGCTCTCTGCGCCTTTTAACGAGTCCTTTACGAAAGCGATGGTCTGTTCAATGATAATTGTTCTGTTCACGCCCCAAAAATACGTATTGCGAGGCGACTATAGATTGACTATCAGAGCAGAATTAAACTTTGAAGGAATTTGTACGTGCGGAATATGACCCACTCCTTCGAATTCCACCAGTTTAGCGCCTGGAATCTTTGCTGCTATCTGTTTACCGAGCACTTTGTATTGACCGTGTTTCGCTTGTTCTTCCTTTGAAAGTAAACCTTTGCCTACAATGGTTTTATCTTCAATACCTATGAACAATACCGTCGGAACTTTAAGATTGAGATATTCATAAACCACGGGTTGTTCATAGATCATGGTAAACGTCATGGCGGATACCTTTGCATAGCGTGGAAAGTCGACACTGTTTACTACACCCGCTGCAATTTTTACAAGATAATCATATTCAGGCCTCCATTCGGGGAAATACGACGACTGATAATACCTTTTCACGCTTTCAGCCGAGGTTTTGAGTTCATTTTTATACTGTTCTTCTGTTGTAATGTAGGGAACAAACGTTCGATAGTCTTCAAACCCTATAGGATTCTCAAGCAGCAATTTCGTTGTTGTCTCAGGATATTGCAAGGCAAAACGGGTGGCAAGCATACCTCCCATAGAGTGACCCAAAACAGCAGTTTTCGCTATGCCTAAAGTATCGAGGAGCTGTTTGCTGAATTTTGCAAGAAGGTGGAAGCTATAGTGAATGAATGGCTTCGACGATTTTCCAAAGCCTATTTGATCGGGAACTATTACCCTGTACCCTTTATTTGTTAGCGATTTAATAACGTCTTTCCAGTAATATCCGGCAAAGTTTTTACCGTGAAAGAGCATGATGGTTTTTCCGTTCGTGCTAGCTGGTTTAATGTCCATATACGCCATGCGGATATCCTGGCCCTCTGCAGTTAGATTGATAAATTTAACGGGATGGGGATACTTTACGTTCTCAAGAGTAATTGAAAGTGTGTCTGTTTGTGCAAGCAATGCGGCAGGAGCTAACAGAATCAAGAGGATCAATATCTTTCTCATAATCTTTTTAACTGATACATGCCTGGAAAGTTTCTCCGTTTTCAGGAGATCTCAAAACAAAGCTCCGGATATTGTCGGAGGTTTGTTTTGAGATCTTCGGCTATTTTACGCCGCTTAGCACCAAAGGTACGAATAGGCCGAAGGATATATTTCGTCCCGGATTCAGGAAACCATCGTTTTTAAACCGGCTTAAATGATCGATATACGCTTTATCAAACAGGTTATTTGCGGAAACACTGAGCTGGAGTGTTTGTGACCCTAATTTAACGGTGGTGCCAAACGAAGCATTCACCAGCGTATAAGCAGGACTTGGGGTTTCCAGCACATCCACGTGGTTTTGTTTAAACACGTTGTCTAAACCTATAGAGAACCAGGTGTTCTGAAGGTTTTTAAACTCTGGCTCAAAACGGAGTTCGTTTCGTAGTACCGGAGCAGGAGTAAAAGGCAGGTTGTCTTTAGTCGAATTATTCCTTGCTCGTGTTAGCGAGAAGCTGTTTTCAAAGTGGATGAGTGAAACAGGGTGCAGTGTTAACCCTGCTTCAAAGCCATAAAGGTTAGCATTGTCCTGCACGTAATGATAAACCTCATGGTCGTCGATGATCTCATTATCACTAAGGCGCCGCAGATAAATATACTGATGAATATAGTTGTTATACGCGTTCAGGAAGATATTCATTTTGCTGGTATGGTACGAGACAGCAGCGTCGGCGTAAATACTTCTTTCGGGATCGAGGTTTGGATTGCCTTTTTCGTATCGGGCGGTTCCTTCATGAATTCCGTCGGTACTCAATTCTGCAACATTAGGCGCCCTGAATGCGCTTCCTATATTGGCTTTTAAATTGAACGTTGAGTTAATTTCATGGGTGAAGCCGATAGCGCCGCTGATGTTTGAGAAGTTATTTGAGAAAGCCGAAAACTTTGGCTCACCTTCTTCCTCCATTTGCTTGCCGTCTATATTGCGGTAGTCGAATCGTAGTCCGGCATTGAATGTAGTATTCGTCCAGGTTTTCTTCGTATATGCAAAAGCGCCGAGGTCATAGCTGTCATAATCGGGCACCAATAACTCTTCTGCCTTGTTCTTGTTATTTTGAAAAGCCCCTGATACACCGATTACCCGTTCCCAGCTATTGAGTTCTTTAAAGTAGTATTTCAGATCATAACTATATGTTTTCAGGTCGAAGAACAAGCTTGGATCGGTTTCACTTTCCTCAAGTTCTCTTCTTTGGTTGTTCTGAAAGGCTATGGTTGAACGTAATTTACCCTCACCCAATAGTACATAACTGTTTAAAGCTGCTTTATAGTGTCTTATGTCCTGCAGGGGCGTAAAGAGGTTCCGTGTTTTGTACAGCGATGGGCTCATTACAGTCCCTTCTTCTCCTTCTTCTTCCGGTTCCAGAATAAATTGTCCTGATTCGTTGCGTTCAAATTCGGGCAACCCTAATTTTTGTCTGAAACTCGACAAGTCGAGGTGTACATAGCCCCATGCTTTATTGAAACCGATCTGGCTGCTCAGATTAGTTTCATGAAATCCGCTGTTAGGGAGGCGGTAGTCGGGCGTGTTGTAACCAAATGCATTTTTATAAGAACCTCTGCCTCTCCAGACAAAGCCATTGCTATTTCCCTCAATCATTGCAGAGGTACCGCTTAAACCGTTATTGGTTGCATAGTTTGTAAGGAATTCGCCTTTGATCTCACCCTCTGATGGCGGCAGAGGATCAATAATGTTAATTACGCCACCCATGGCATCAGAGCCGTAAAGCAGACTGGCAGCGCCGCGTAAAACCTCAACACGATCGGCACGATACTGGTCAATTTCTATCCCATGTTCATCTCCCCACTGCTGCCCTTCCTGTTTCACTCCATCGGATAGCGTGATCACTCTGTTATAGCTCATGCCTCTGATAACAGGCTTTGATATAGCTGCACCTGTGGTGATCTGCGATACACCCGGTATTCTTGAAATAGCATCAACAATATTATTAGATGGCAAGCGTAATAAATCTGCTTTATTGACTACAGCGACCGAAGTGCTGTTTTTTGTATTCATAGAACTGTTCAAAGTTCCTGTTACTACTACTTCCTGAACTTCGATAACACTTTTTTCCAATTTGAAATCAACCGAAGCCAGGCTAGTCGTATTAATTGTTTGTACAACCGATTTATAGCCTATAAATTTCACTTCGATCAGAAATCGCCCCTTTGAAGGGAGAGACGGAAAGTGGTATTCTCCGTTTTGATTGCTTACCACAGAGATTCGTAATTCAGGAATCGAAAGTGTAGCACCGGCCAGGGGAGCCTGTGTATCAGCATCTGTTACACGGCCTTTGATGGCTGGAATATCAGCCATAGTATCAAAGCTGCTTAATAATATAAATAATGATATGAATAATGAATAAAGTTTCATGTTACACTTGTATGGAATATGATGTATGAACCAGAACCATGATGATTCTGCTGCATTCAATAAAATTATGAAGGGGGCCAAATGGCAAATATGAAATGATCCCAGACAGGTGAGCCGGGAATACGGTATTATTTTGACGGAGGTCCCCGCAGGAGCAGGACAAGCCGCTCGCAAACGTAACCAATAGCTTTGTTTTCAGTTAAAATGCGTACAAACGGCACTTCAAGAGACAACTCAGTACTTATAGCTGGTTCAGTAGCTTCTTTTTGTAAATGAGCAGAACATACCCAGCACGATGATGTATTAGAAACGTGAGATTTGTGAGTACAAACCCCATGCTTACCTGAATCGTGACAAGCGACTTCAGCTTTATGGTCGTGGAAAAAATCAAGGGAAACCGTTATCGCCGAGAAGTACAGCAATAAACAGAAGGAGAGTGCTACCTTAACCGATGTTTTTTTCCGCATCATGTGAATGCAGCAAAGTTACATTAAAAATTGAGTTAGTTCACAATTAGTTTGTAGCCTTTTCCGTGTACATTGATAATTTCTACTTTAGGGTCGTCTTTAAGGTATTTTCGTAGTTTGCTAAGGAACACATCCATACTCCGGCCGTTAAAATAGTTATCGTCGTGCCAGATGCTTAAAAGTGCTTCCTCCCTGGTAAGGACATTGTTCTTTTTGAGACACAGCAACCGCAGCAATTCAGCCTCCTTTGTCGATACTTTTTGCTGGAAGTCATCCTTTTTTATTACCTGTGTGGTGTAGTCGAATATATAATTCCCAATCTGAAATTTGCTTTGTTCCTCCTGTTTGCTTTCCTGGTTGGAAACCCTTTTGAGCAACGCGTTGATTCGCAACAGCAATTCTTCAATCCTAAACGGCTTGGTTATGTAATCATCGCCGCCGAGATTAAAGGCCTCAGATTTGTCTTCGATCATAGTTTTGGCAGTCGCAAAAATGATCGGGATAACCGGGTTTATTCTGCGTATATCCTTTCCTAACGAGAATCCATCTTTCTTTGGCATCATTACATCCAGAATGCAAAGGTCAAAACTTTCCTTGTTGAACAATTCCAAACCTTCTTCGCCGTCTTTCGCTAAAACAACTTCGTATTTACCTTTTAGTTGTAAGTAATCTTGAAGCAGCAATCCGAGGTTAGGATCATCCTCTACCAGTAAAATTTTTTTCATTGCATATATAAAATTGGATTGTTAAACCTTTCTTTCATCATTATATCAGGAAAGAGGAAAAGTAATTTCAAATTCTGATCCTTTGTCCTTTTCACTTTTAACCTTTACGTAGCCCCGATGTCGTTTAACAATGTTGTTTACATAGCTGAGACCCAGTCCAAAGCCCTTAACATCATGAACATTGCCTGTTGGAATACGGTAGAACTGTTCGAATATTTTAGAAAGTTGATCTTTATTCATACCAATTCCCTTATCGGAAACTTTTATAGTCAGGTTCTTTCCGGTATTGCTTGTACTGATCGATATTTCTGGTTTCTCATTGCTGTATTTCAACGCGTTATCGATTAGGTTGAATATCACATTACTCAAGTGCAGTTCGTCACCATTGATTACAGAATGAAGAGCTGATATATTTAGATCTACCTTCGCTTCCTTCTTTACAAATTGTAGTTGCATGCTGTCTGTAATGGCAGATATGAGATCGTTCATATCAACGGGCTTAAAGTCGAGCTTTAAGTCGTCGCGATCGATCCTGGCAATATTTAATACTCTTTCAATATGGTTGCCCAGGCGTACATTTTCATCGTAAATAATACCAGCCAGGCGCTGGATGCGGTTTGCATCCTCTGTGATTTCTGGGTCTTTCAGAGCTTCGCTCGCAATCATAATTGTAGCCACAGGAGTTTTAAACTCATGAGTCATGTTGTTAATGAAGTCGGTTTTCATTTCCGAAATTTTCTTCTGCCTGAAAATAGTCAGGATAGTAAATGCAAAACAGCCAATCATTACGATCAAAAGGCTGGCCGACGAGGCAAGTACTACATTCATATTTTGGATCAGGTACTTATTCTTTTCAGGGAATGTGATACTCAATATTCCTGAATCGTTGATGATCTCTTTTGGGAAAAGTGCAGTAGTATACGTGTTCTCATCGTCAAAGGAACCTTTCCTGTCGGTGGCAAAAAGTAGCGAGTCGGAATTGGCGGAGCCGATCCGATATTTATAAGCAAGATTAATTCCGCGGCGAAGAAGCTCTGAGCGGAGCAGGGTGTCTACCAGGACCGGATTTATACGACGGAGCAGGGGCGTGCTGAACTGTTCATATTCATTAGCCAGATCTTCGAAGATTGCGGATTTATAGTTGACAGACTTTACCGAATTGAAAAAGTGGTTAATGTTCTTAACTTCTTTCTTCTTTTCTTCTTCCAAGGCTTTTGCCAGTTGTTCCTGCTCGTATTTTTGACGCTCTTCTTTCAGTTGCTGATTCAGGCGCGGATTCCGTTTGGGTAAAGATACCACTCTTAAACCCGTTGTAGGATCTTCAATAAGGTAATAAGCCGTATCCTGAACAGCTTTCCTCGTCTTTTTGAACTTCTGTACGTCTGGATTTTCTACATACAGCTCATGAACTTCGTTTTGAAAAACCTGTCCGTAATCGTCAATGGACTGCTGCATTTTTATTTGAAAGCGGACTTTACTCCGTTCTCCCGGATCTCTTAAATAGGTTTCATAGAACTCATTGTCTATGGTCATAACACGTTGAAAACGGTTCCTGAGGGCGCTGTCCCGCATCTTGAAATCGCGTTCAATCTTGTCGTTTATAACTTTTATGCGTTGTGCAAACAACTCGGCTTGCCGCCGTGCGATATCCTGTTCCTTTTTCTTTTTCCGGGTATTCCTGAGTTCTTCTTCGGCGTAGGCTTTACGTTTTACAAAAAGCATAGCATCCCTTTTTGCCAGCTTTTTTGTGACTTCGCTCAGGGAGTTATTGACGGAAAGGTCGAAAAGCTGAGACTTCTGGATATAGGATTCATGAATAAAGTAGTATTGCATTCCTATTACTCCCAGCAGGGCCGCACTCATCAATCCGATAATAAGGCTGATACTTCTCTTTTTCATCTGATACAAAAATAAAGAAGTGCCCGCAACTCAACTATGGTTTAACACTTTTTAACAGAAAGAATGATGGGGACTGATAAGGAGGATTAAAAAGAGGATTTACAGAGCAAAACCTTTTCGTTTAGCGGGGATTTTGCTCTGTAAAAGCTAATTAGAACGGAAGATCATCGTCCTGCGGAGCAGAATTGAGATCAGCAGGAGGGGCATATTCAGGTGCAGGACTTTCATTGCCTGCCGCGCTTAGTGTGTTAATTCTCCATACTACTAACGTATTGAAATAAGCAGTTTTGCCATTCCGGTCTGTCCACGGACGGCCGCGCAGATTAAAAAATACTTCTACCTGGTCCCCTGTTTTAAGATTATCAAATAAATTAACTTTATCCTGTAATGCTTCAAATTTTATGTATTCGGGGTACGAAGGATTTTCAGCATATTCGATAATAAGTTCACGTTTTTTGAATGTTTCAGTGACATTCATAATTGGTGAAATCTCGTGTATCTTTCCCTTAATATCCATGTTATATTTAATATTGTTATGAGTATTCAAAGCTGGCAAATTTAATTGATTAACTTCGCACTTATTTTATGGAAGTTTTCAACACCAGCAGCAAAGTCCTCGTAACGTGTAATAAGCGCCTGGCGCCATACCTTTTAGCCGAGGTGGAGGAGCTTGGTTTCGAGGTGAAAAGGAGTTTTAGTACCGGCCTTGAACTTGAAGCGAGCGTCAACGATTGTATTACATTGAACCTCAACCTTCGTACAGCAAGTCAGATTTTATATTCGCTAAAAAGCTTTAGTGCACGTACCCCTGAGGAGTTATATGCAGAACTGGTTGAAGTGCCATGGGAAGAGCTGATAGACTTTGCAGGTTATTTTTCTATAACCTCTAATGTTGAGAATCAGTACATCCGGACGCCCTTGTTTGCCAATGTGAAGGTTAAAGATGCTATTGTTGACCGCATAAGATCAAAAGTGAATGTCAGACCGGATTCCGGACCGTTAACCAATAAAACAGTTATACACCTTTACTGGAGGAGCGAAGAGGCTGAAATTTACATTGATACCTCGGGTGAAGTGATATCAAAACATGGTTACAGAAAGCTGCCGGGTAAGGCGCCGATGCTCGAGGCTCTCGCCTGCGGAACTATTCTTGCTACCAAATGGGATAAAAACAGTTCTTTTGTTAATCCGATGTGTGGTTCAGGGACGCTTGCAATTGAGGCTGCCCTTTTAGCAACCAACAAAAGTCCTGGCTTTTTCAGGATGAACTATGGCTTTATGCATATTCTCGGATATGACGAACAAGTGTTCTTCTCGGAGCGGCGAAAGTTGAAAGATAAAGCTAAAAAGCAAGTCGATTTCAAAATTATAGCTACCGACATATCCGAAGAGGCCATTGATATTGCAGAGAAAAATGCGAAAACTGCCGGTGTTGATCATCTGATTGAGTTCCGCGTATGCGACTTTGAAGAGACAGAAGTCCCTGCTGGTCCGGGGATTGTAATGTTTAATCCCGAATATGGAGAGCGCCTGGGAGTTCACTCAGTGCTTGAAGGAACATATAAACGCATAGGCGATTTCATG
Source organism: Arcticibacter tournemirensis (assembly GCF_006716645.1). Classification (NCBI taxonomy): domain Bacteria; kingdom Pseudomonadati; phylum Bacteroidota; class Sphingobacteriia; order Sphingobacteriales; family Sphingobacteriaceae; genus Arcticibacter; species Arcticibacter tournemirensis. The sequence continues at coordinate 569,253 of NZ_VFPL01000001.1, forward strand.
AAGCAGAAGTGTGGAGGCTACTTCGGTTACATATTCACAGGAAACCCCGATCTGGCTAAAAAAATCGGCTTGAAAGCTTCCCGGCGTATAGAGTTTTATAACGGGAAGCTGGATTGCAGGCTCCTGGAATACGAGTTATATCAGGGAAGCAGGAGAGAGGAGTCTAATCCATCGTAATTTTTTCGATTAGCTCTTCTTTTGTTAAAAGCTCCTGAGCTCCGCTCTGCATATCCTTTAGTGTAAGTTTTCCCGAACTCATTTCTTCACTGCCTATGAGGACGACATACGGAATGTTTTTATTGTCTGCATAAGTCATCTGCTTTTTAATCTTTGCAGAGGAAGGATAAAGCTCTGCTGCTATACCTTTATTCCGCAATGCCTGGAGTATCGGCAGAGCATACTTTTCTGCTTCCTGATCAAAGTTTGTCAGGAGTACCCGGGTGGTAGTTGTTGCGCCTGAAGGAAAAAGCTGCAGTTCTTCTAAAACATCATAAATCCGGTCGGCTCCAAATGATATACCAGCGCCCGTAAGGCCCTTCAGTCCAAACATACCAGTAAGGTCATCATAGCGTCCTCCTCCTCCGATGCTGCCCATAGCTACCTCATTCGTTTTAACTTCAAAGATAGCTCCGGTATAATAGTTTAATCCGCGGGCCAGGGTGATATCGAGCTGGACATTTACGGATTTCAGTTCAGTGCCTAAAAATTCAGCCAGATATTCCAAAATAGTTCCTATCTCTTCTATCCCTTTTATTCCGATAGGAGATGAGGCCAAAACGATCTTTAAATCCCGAAGCATCTCCTGGTTCGACCCCTGTAACAGAATTACAGGTTTAAGCTTTTCGATATCCGTTTCAGTGAAGCCCCTTTCAATCAGCTCTTTGGTTACGCCGTCTATCCCAATCTTATCCAGCTTATCTATTGCAACCGTCATATCGGTGATCAGCTTAGGTTTTCCGATAACTTCTGCTATTCCCGAGAGTATCTTACGGTTGTTTATTTTTATAGTAAAATCTTTCAAACCCAGTTTGCTTAACGCCTCGTGGTATATCATTACGAACTCCGCTTCATTTATGAGGCTTTCTGATCCCACTACATCAGCATCGCATTGATAAAACTCACGATAGCGACCCTTCTGAGGCCTGTCTGCACGCCAAACCGGCTGAATCTGAAAACGCTTAAAGGGGTAGGAGATTTCGTTCTGGTGCATTACTACATACCTTGCAAAGGGTACGGTAAGATCATAGCGAAGGGCTTTTTCTGACAATACGGGCAATAAGCTCTTTGAGCTAAACTCAAAGTTTTCAGTCTTTTGTTTTTTGCTCTCGGCTTCTCCCCAGAAATCTCCGCTGTTCAGTATCTTGAAAATCAGTTTATCTCCTTCATCTCCATACTTTCCCGTCAGGGTAGCAAGGTTTTCCATAGAGGGTGTTTGTATCTCCTGGTAGCCATACTTCCTGAAAACTGATTTGATGGTGTCAAAAATGTAATTACGCTTCACCATTTCAGCCGGTGAAAAGTCTCTTGTGCCTTTTGGAACAGACGGTTTATTGTTCGCCATGCGGCAAAAGTACAAAAAGCGGATAGTTTGACGTAATATTAATTGCCTCTCAGCTCTTCTTCGATAATTCTCCTGCAGCCTTTTTCTATCATCTGATAAACCGGGTCGAACTGGTCATCTTCATAGTATGGGTCGGGAACGACTTCCTTATCTAAAAGTAGTCGTACTTTTTTCCGGTCGGCGTCTGTTTTCGCCATCCCGAGTATATCGCGAAGGTTCATCCGGTCCATCACATATATCCTGTCGAACTTCCCGAAATCAGAGGGATCAAACAAACGACAGCACTGAGCCGAGATATCTACTCCGTATTTTCTTGCTATCGCAACCGACCGGCGGTCAGGTGGTTCGCCGATGTGCCAGTGTCCCGTTCCGGCGGAGTCGACTTCCCAATCAAGACCCTTTTCTTTCACCAGGCTTTCCATTATTCCATGAGCAAGTGGCGAACGGCAAATATTGCCCAGGCAGACCATCAATATCTTCATTGAGTTACGTGTTGCAAGTTGTGGGTTGTAAGTGGATTGGCGGGATTTTTCAGGAGAATATTTCGTTTAGCAATCCTGCCAACCGGATTCCTCCTTTTAAAAGTTGCTGATTAAGTGTAGCCAGATGGTCGAAGTTATACCTGTAGCTGTAGTTTGTATTCTTCTCGGCTTCCTTGTAAAGCTCTCCGCTAATCTGGTACGATCCGAATACCCATTGGCTAAGGTCGTCTTTCTGCCAGGTAATCAATTGCTTTTGGGTGGCATGGTCCACTGCTTTTGCGTATTCGGTATAGCTTAGTTGCTGGAACTCTATGAAGTCTGAATCCCAGAGGCTGTGCAGGTTCATCTGTCTATTGAACCATTTCACCTTCACATCGTTTCCACCTTTGTCTTCTTCGAGTCCGCAGTGCATAGGCTGATGAATATCTCCTACCAGGTGTATCAGTATCCGGAGATACATTTGCTTCATTTCAGGCGTCAGATCCTTCTTTTTTAATTCAGAAGACGCAAATCGGATCTTAGTGTAAGCATTTGCCCCCGTATCCGTTTCAAGGGTATTTTTTGCCTGTTCATACGAAAGCCCCTTCGGAAGATTTACATAGTGCCAGTTATTCAGGTAATTAAAGGAGGGATCTGATTTAATAAAGTCCATCCAGTTCGCAGCCATTGCAAGCGTTTCGGTACCGAGTATCTTTTGAATTTCTTTCCTGGCCTTCTTATTCAGGTGCTGATCGGCTACTTCTGCTACAATACGATGGCCTAGAAGTCCCCATGCCATGGTTTGGACCGGGGTATAGATAAACAGGCCAGCAATCAGTATATTTCTAAGTAAAGTTTTCATATGCTACAATGGCTGAGGATTACAATTTATTTTCTCTTTAAGTTTCAGGACAACTGAAATGTTCTGTTGTAAATTTAATAGTTCTATCTTTTCAGCTGAAGTATGTTTTATTAAAAAGACAGGAATATACTGCCCTATGCGGTAACATCCGGATAACTTTTGTTTGAAGTTGGATTTTGTGAATGTGCCGTTGAAATAGAGGGTATCATTGCTTACAGCATAATTCCCTTTCGCATACTCTTTCCAATGCCCGTTGTTGAAGCAGCTGTCGTCATAATAGTTTGCTTTCGCAGTTGTTTCAAGCGTAGCGTAGAAAGAGTCGCAGGTAAATTTAAACTGATGGCGGGTGTATTGTAACAGGCTGTCACGATACTTCCCTGGCTCTTCCTCCCAAACGCCCTGAATGGCGGCAAAGCCCTTGCCTTGAACGTCAGGATTAAATTTACAGGACGCTGAAAACAATACAGCAGCAAGCAGCAGGCTAAAAGAAAAATAAGTGAATCTCATATAAATAAAATTCCCTCTCTTCTTTTAAGGAAGAGAGGGATTACAGGAACATGTTTTATTTTAGTCCTCCGATCATGTCTTCAGGACGGACCCACTGATCAAACTGTTCGTTTGTCAGTAATCCCAGTTCTAAAGCAGCTTCGCGAAGCGACTTCTTTTCTTTATGTGCTTTTTTGGCAATCTTGGCTGCATTTTCATAGCCAATATGCGGATTAAGCGCAGTAACCAGCATCAACGAATTTTCAACGTGTTTCTTAATGCCGTCATAATTTGGCTCAATGCCAATAGCACAATGGTCATTAAAGGCTACACATACATCTCCAAGAAGTCTGGCCGACTGAAGGAAGTTTGCTGCAATAACCGGTTTGAATACATTTAACTCATAGTGACCGTTGGAACCGCCAATGGAAACAGCAACGTCGTTACCCATTACCTGGGTAGCCACCATGGTCATCGCCTCATTTTGAGTCGGATTTACCTTTCCTGGCATGATAGACGACCCTGGCTCATTTTCTGGGATAGAAAGTTCGCCGATCCCTGACCGAGGTCCTGACGCCATCATCCGGATGTCGTTAGCGATCTTCATTAATGCAACAGCCAGTTGCTTCAGTGCTCCATGCGACTCTACCATTGCATCATGTGAAGCAAGGGCTTCGTACTTATTCTCAGCGGTTCTGAACGGAAGTCCTGTAAAATCGGCAATATATTGTGCCACCTTTACATCATATCCTTTGGGAGTGTTAATACCTGTGCCCACTGCAGTACCACCTAACGCAAGCTCTGCAAGATGATCGAGGGTGTTTTTAATAGCTTTAAGGGCATGGTCTAACTGAGAAACATAACCTGAAAACTCCTGACCTAAGGTAAGCGGCGTAGCATCCATTAAATGAGTACGGCCAATTTTAACAACATCTTTAAAAGCTTCGGACTTAGCTTTCAGTGTATCTCTTAATTTCTCTACCCCTGGGATTGTTACTTCCATCACCATTTTGTAAGCTGCAATGTGCATCGCAGTAGGATAGGTGTCGTTTGACGACTGGGATTTATTAACGTCATCATTCGGGTGAATGAACGTCTTACCTTCGCCCAGCTTATTTCCCTGGATTACATGTGCTCTGTTAGCAACCACCTCGTTAACATTCATGTTAGACTGCGTGCCCGAGCCGGTTTGCCAGATTACCAAAGGAAACTCGCCGTACAGTTTGCCTTCAAGGATCTCGTCGCACACCTTCGCAATTAGATCGCGCTTTTCTGCCGGTAACACTCCACAATCTGTGTTTGTATACGCAGCAGCTTTTTTTAGGTATGCAAAAGCGTCGATTATTTCCTTGGGCATGGATGCTTCCGGCCCGATTTTAAAGTTGTTTCTTGAGCGCTCAGTCTGGGCTCCCCAGTATTTATCTGCAGGAACCTGTACTTCGCCCATTGTGTCATGTTCTATTCTGAAACTCATGATTTTTAGGATTTTTTGATCCCGCAAACTTATATAAAAATTGTTTAATATGTTATTTTCCAAAACGGTATATCAAACAATTTGTTAGTTCCCTGAATAATAACTTTTGTCCTTAAAATCAGGAAGAAAAGTTTTGTTTAAACTCTTTTGGTGTTCTTTTTATAATATTTTCTGATTTTCGCCCTTTATATAACAGGTTATAATTAATATGATTCGATTCTGTACTCTTGCCCTTTATTTGTTTTGTTCCGTTGTTGCATTAAATTCCTGTTCGTCCGAACCGGAGAAAAAAAGAGTCAGAACTATAGAGGATGACAAATCCGATAGTCTTCTTCTCGTATATGACAGTAAGAAGGCTGATAAGCGCATTGACGCCTACATGAAGGAGCTTCATAAAAAAAGGGGTTTTAACGGCAATGTACTTGTAGCAAAGAAAGGTAAGATAATCTATCAGAATGCTATTGGCTGGGCTGATTACCTTCACAGGGACAGTCTCACTATTAACTCCGTCTTTGAGCTCGCGTCTGTCTCTAAGCCAATGACTGCTACTGCTATATTAATGCTTGCTGAGCAGGGAAAACTTAAGCTGGATCAGACAGTTAACGCTTTTTATCCAGATTTCCCCTATCCTGGCATCACCATAAGAATGCTTCTTTCCCATCGCTCTGGCTTGATGAATTACGTGTATTTCGTTGACCGGCTCTGGAAAGCGCAGCGTAAGAATGAAAGTAAAGGGATTACCAACGCTGATGTGATGAAACTTATCGCAGAGCATAAGCCACCTGTATATACAAAGCCAAATGTAAAGTTTCACTATAATAATTCGAACTTCATGATCCTGGGGGCTATTATTGAAAAGGTGTCGGGTATGCCTTATTCCCAGTTTATGCAGGAGAATATTTTCAAGCCTTGTGGTATGAAAAATACCAACGTATATTCTAAGGCTGAATACGACAAAATTCCAGTTGATGTAGTAGGACATGATCGTACCTGGCGTTATTCCGTCGTTCAGAATTTTCTGGACGGTCCCGTTGGTGATAAAGGCATTTACAGTACTGTTCATGATCTCTTCCTTTTTGACCGTTGCTTGCGTAAAGGTAAATTGCTGGGAAAGGCCTGGCTTGACTCAGCTTATACAGGCCATAACAATCTTGTAAGGGGCCATTTTAACTATGGCTATGGCTGGCGTACTTTTGAGGGCGACGGGCATAAAGTTGTCTATCACACAGGATGGTGGCATGGGTTCCGACATATTTACCTGAGAGACCTTACTGCAGACGTGACGATCGTTTTACTTTGCAATCTAACCAATGGAAGCCTGCTGCAGCTGGATGAACTGTACAAGATGGTAGGTATGCCCGTTGTTAAAAAAAGCGCTTATACCGGGAATGGGGACACATCTGAAGATTAAGATTATATCATTTCGTCTTTTATTGCTTGGTTTCCGCCATTTTCGTATGTTTATAAAATCAATAAAGTATTCCTGAATAATATTCAAAAAATATAGTATACCAGTATAAGTTGCTAAAATTGCTTGATGTATTCTTCGGGGATGCATTTACATTTTTATAGGGTCTAAACCACATGAGTAAGGTTTTTATAATTGACGATGATCCGATTCATCAGAGAATTGCGCAGATAATGATAGTAAAACATTCAATATACGATGAATATTCAAGTTATTTGGATGCGGCTAAGGCTATCGAGTACCTTGAACATAATCGTGACACCGACGACTTACCTGATGTGATTTTGCTTGACTTGAATATGCCGGGACTTGACGGATGGGAGTTTTTGGATAAGTACGACAAGCTGAAACCTTTTTTTCAAAAGGACATAAAGATATACATCGTCAGTTCATCTGTCGACGAGAAAGATAAAGTACGGGCTGAGTCTTACTCCATGGTCTCGGGTTTTATATCAAAACCGCTTACTCCTCAAATTCTCCGGACAACACTTTGAACTTTTAATTCATAACGCTGTTATAGCTTATAAAATTTTAGTCATGTTTGATAAATTACTTCAAGTACAGCAACAGGCAGAGGAAATCAAGAAAAGACTTGATGCCATAACTGTGAGTGGCGAAGCAGAAGGTGGAAAGATAAAAGTTACAGCTACCGGCAACAAGCATATAAATGCTATCCATATTGACGAAGATTTTCTGAAGGCTGCTGATAAAGAAGAGCTCGAAGACCTGTTATCTGTTGCTGTCAATAAGGCGCTTGAACAAGCCGAGAACGTGCATCAATCGGAGATGCAGGCTCTTAGCCAAAATATGATGGGTGGACTAGGGAATCTCTTCGGACAATAAACCTCAATAGCCATGAGAATAACCTATTATGGACAGTCCTGCTTCCTTTTGGAATTACAGGGAAAGAAAGTGTTGTTCGATCCTTTTATAACGCCTAATGAACTGGCGAAGGACATTGACGCAGATAACATACAAGCCGATTTTATACTTGTTTCACATGGACATTCAGATCATGCAGCCGATCTTATATCTATAGCCGGCCGCACGGGAGCCACTGTTGTGTGTTCTTTCGAGATTTCTGAGTGGCTCAATAACAGGGGGGTATCTAATACGCACCCTATGAATCTCGGCGGACAATGGTCATTTGAGTTCGGTAAGGTAAAAATGGTATTTGCCGCACATTCAAATTCACTGCCCGACGGAACCTATGGCGGCACGGCGGCAGGTTTCATTATTCAATCCGACGGGAAGACCGTTTATTACTCAGGAGATACCGCCCTAACCCAGGAAATGAAGCTTACAGGCGAGCTCTATACTATAGACCTTGCTTTCCTCCCGATTGGGGATAATTTTACGATGGGAATTAACGATGCCGTTATTGCCTCGAAATTTATTAATTGTACAAATATCATAGGGATGCACTATGATACGTTCGGATACATTAAAATCGATAAAAAAGAAGCCCTGACAAAGTTTGAAAATGCAGGGCTCCGTTTAAGTTTGATTGATATCGGAAGCAGCGTTGAAATAATTGACAATTGACAATTGAAAATTGACAATTGAAAATGGGTATTGTCCCCTGTCAATTGTCCCCTTTCCCTTGTTCATTGCCTAAATCACCGTTCCATTGGTTATTACAGCCGATTTCTTAATAACAACGATGCCGTCTCTTACTGTATATTTCTCATAATCGCCGTCCTCCAGGTGAGGGCCTCCATTAATTCTAACGTCGTTTCCGATCCGGCAGTTTTTATCCAGGATGGCATTCTTTATATAACATCTTTCGCCAATGCCCATAATAGGCGAGCCACTCTCTTTTGCTTCTTCAAGCTGCTCCAGGGTCTGGTAATAGTCACAGCCCATAATATAGCTGCATTCAATCGTTGTTCCTCTTCCGATACGTGTACGGATTCCGATAACCGATCGCTCTACACGGCTGGCGTTTATAATGCAGCCTTCAGCAATAACCGTTTTTTCGAGTGTTGTTCCCAGAACCTTTGAAGGAGGTAACATTCTCGCTCTTGAGAAGATACTACGCTTGTCAAAGAGATTGAACTTAGGGATATTATCCGTAAGACCTATATTGGCCTCGAAAAAGGAAGAGATAGTTCCTATATCAGTCCAGTACCCGTCATATTGATAGCTTAATACCTTTTGCTTGGTGATCGCTTCAGGTATAATCTCCTTTCCAAAATCGGTGTGAGGATCGTTCATAAGCATATCGTAGATCATACTCCTGTTGAAGACATAAATACCCATAGATGCCTGAAATAAGCGGCCCTGCGACTTCATTTCATCTCCAACTTCCGAAGCCCATTCCTCCAGTCCGGTTTTTGGTTTCTCTATAAATGAAGTGATATTATTATTTTCATCAATCTTCATGATACCGAAAGAAGAAGCTTCTTTTGCGGTTACCGGAATAGTGGCTACGGTGATGTCGGCCTTATTTGCCGCATGTTTCTCAATCATATCATTGAAATCCATCTGGTACAGCTGATCCCCGGAGAGGATAAGTACATAATCGAATTCAAATGGTGAAATATGATGGAGAGACTGTCTTACCGCATCTGCGGTTCCCTGGAACCAGGCGCTGTTACTGGGTGTTTGTTCTGCAGCAAGAATGTCAACGAACCCATTGCTAAATACATTAAAATGGTAGGTGTTCTTAATGTGTTTATTCAGGGAAGCGGAATTAAACTGAGTAAGTACAAAGATTCTGTCGATACCAGAATTAAGACAGTTTGAAATAGGAATATCAACCAGGCGGTATTTCCCTGCAATAGGGACGGCCGGTTTTGAACGAGTGGCAGTAAGAGGATGTAAGCGGGTTCCTTGCCCGCCTCCAAGAATAACTGCGATTACTTTCGACATCATATATTTTAATTATTTAAGGCTATTATAAAGGTCAATATACTGAGATGCTGAACGATGCCACGAAAAGTCCAGGCTCATCATCCTCTTACGTAACAATCTCATGCCCGGCGTGTTTGAATATAATTCGGTAGCCCGGGTTATAGCATGCGATATAGCTTCAGACTCGGCCTCTTCAAAGCAGATACCGTAACCCTCAGGCTGTGAGTAATCTATTACCGTATCTTTTAAGCCACCGGTACTTCGTACTACGGGTATGGTTCCATATCTCAGCGCATATAGCTGGTTCAAGCCGCAGGGCTCTACCCTGGATGGCATAATGATAAAGTCTGCCCCCGCGTAAATGAGGTGTGAAAGGGCTTCGTCATACCCTATAAAAACGTTATAGTCTTTTTTGAAAGTTGTTCGCAGTCCGGCCAGTGCCTCTTCTATTTCGGGTTCGCCCGACCCCAGAACCATAATGCTGACTTTACCTTTTAACGATTCGAGCGTATTGCTGATGGCTTCGGGCAGCAGGTCAGCTCCCTTTTCACCTACCAAACGACCGATAAATGCCACCAATGGCTTTGTTAAAGTCAGTCCAAATTCTTTGCATATAGCTCTTTTATTTTCCTGCTTTCCCTTGCTTACGTTGTCAGAATGATAATGACACGGAATCATCGGGTCGGTGGCAGGATTCCAGACCTCTGTATCAATTCCATTAATCACACCCAGGCTTTTCTTTTCTTCGTGTATGAACAACTGTTCAAGTCCGTTCGAGTTATATTTAAGTTCCTCAAGGTAGCTTGGCGATACAGTGGTATATTTCCAGCAGCTTTTTACTCCGACTGCCAGCGAATTAATAGTGCCTTCCCAGTCAAGCATTCCCCATTTCCAGGGGTCTACGTCGGGTAAATAATGGTATTTGTCCCATCCAAACCAACCCTGGTACTGTGCATTATGTATTGTAAGAATAGTAGGGATGTGAGTTAACTGGTTATAACGGAAAGAGTGGTTCATCAAAAACGGTATCAATCCGGTTTGATGGTCATGGCAGTGTACAATATCGGGCTTATCGCCAAATTGTATAAGCCACTCCAGAAAAGCAAGCTGGAAAGCTACAAATTGTTCTGTTTCGTCTGGGTAAGAATAGATTTCTGACCGGTCAAGTAAACCCGGAATTCGGATGAGATGAAGTGGATACCCAAGCTTATCTGTACTTTCTTTGAGGACTTGAAAAGGAAGGGTTTTGCCTCCCATCAGTATTTCAGACTCAAAAACGACATCCAGGCGGCTTTCTCTCACAAATTGCCGGTCATAATAAGGCATTACAACCATCGATGTTATTCCCGCTGCTTGTTGATATTTAGGAAGTGAACCTACCACATCTCCTAAGCCGCCAACTTTAGCTACGGGGTAACACTCGGCGCTTACATGGATTACAACCATAATGTATTGTATGTTTTGCTGTTGAAAGTTATGAATTTATATATGTGGAAAACAAGAAAATAATGATTTTGATAACAGTTTTTACGATTTTTATTTAATTATTAATCAGCTATATAGACTTACGTGCCGTCGCGTCTTTTGATTTTTGCGTTTGTAAAGAGGATTTTGCCGGTTGATTCTGTCGTAAGATCTGCACTAACGGTAAGAACATCGTTGATAATCTTTCCATCTTTTTGCGACGGAATCCAGTAGTCCACAGAGTTCAATATCTGAAGAAAGGCCTTGTTCGCAATAGTATTCCCAAGATCTTTTATAAGAGAAATGCGCGACGATGCTCCATTTTTATCAACCATCAGGGTGAATTCTATGGTTCTATCGGTAGTGTCGCTTAACCATTCAGAATTAAAGTTCTGACTTAGGTAGCCCGACAAATAGAGCGTATAGTTATCATGTTCGTCGATATTACAGCCCTTGGACACAAAAAGCTCTGCATTGAGATAAGGTTCTGATGGTGCAAACAGCACTTTTGAAGTAGTATATGTTGAGTAGTGGTCGAGAAACATTGTCCCCTCCGCCAAATTGCCGTTAATAAATTTTTCAATTGCAGCGACCTCACTCCCTCCTTTGGGGTATTCATAAGAAATTCTCCATAAACCCTCCGGCAAGCCATTCTCAACCTTGCCACTATACACTATAGCGTCATACCCCCTCTCGTTAAAACCAAACTGCGGGTCACGAAGCTCAAACTTTCCGGATCTGTTTTTAATAACAGGTTTTCCTCTCGTGTTCCAGGTATTGGTAATATAAGGACGGCTGTTAATGAGTTCTATGATGCTCATAGGACTTCCGTCGGGGTAATAGAAGTACCAAGTTTTTGTGGGCCAGCCTGCTTTAAATTCCGCCTGCCACTTTAAAAATCCTGTAGGGTAAAACGCTTTGAAAGTACCGTCTTTTTTCCCTTCTTTATAAGTGCCTGTTAAAAGAGTATTCCCCTCTGTGTCGAAATCTGTGAAGGCTCCGTCATATGCCTTTAGTTCAATGCTGTAATTACTTAATCTTTTTATGGCAAAGAATTCGCAGTCTTTGTCGACAAGATAATACTGGCTGTCAAAGTAGAACGTATACAGGCTATCTGAAGTCCGTTCGAATAACTTAAGGTCTGTTTGGCCTGACACTGAATAACTGTGCAGCACAAAGAAGATAAAGCCGGTTAGTAGTACTTTTATTTTCATATTCCCTTAATGGGCTTCAAGCCAGTTTGTTCCCACGCCGGTCTCTATCAGTATCGGAACTGTAGTTTTTATGGCATTTTTCATCCGCTCTTCTACAATTGTTTTCACCAGCTCAACTTCAGATAAAGGTACGTCAAAAACCAATTCATCATGAACCTGCATCGTCATTTTTGTCGATAATTTTTGTTCTTTTAAGTCATGGTGAATGTTGATCATAGCAATCTTGATCAGGTCGGCTGCCGATCCCTGTATTGGAGCGTTGATCGCATTTCGTTCTGCGAAGCCGCGCACTGTGGCATTCGCCGAATTAATATCTCTTAAATAGCGTCTCCGTCCCATTAAAGTTTGTACGTAACCATTTTCCCTGGCAAAGTTCATGGTGTCGTTCATGTATTTCTTTATGCCCGAATACTGCCTGAAGTATTCCTCAATGATATCCGCAGCTTCTTTACGCGGGATGCCCAGACTTTGAGATAAGCCGAAAGCCGACTGCCCGTAAATTATACCAAAGTTTACGGCTTTGGCGTTTCGCCGTTTCGTCGAATCAACCTCTTCGAGCGGGATTCCGTAAACTTTAGCGGCCGTAGCGGTGTGGATATCCAGACCTTTTGCAAAAGCATCCATCATGTTTTCATCTTTGCTTATTTCGGCAATCAACCGCAGTTCAATCTGCGAATAATCCGCCGAAAGAAGAACATGTTCGTTGTCGCGTGGAATGAAGGCTTTTCTTACTTCTCTTCCCCGCTCGGTCCTGATGGGGATATTCTGCAGATTAGGATTATTTGAACTAAGTCGCCCCGTAGCAGCCACGGCCTGGTTGTAAGAAGTATGTATTCTGCCCGTCTTCGGATTGATCATCAGTGGCAGTGCATCCACATAGGTCGACTTGAGCTTCTGAAGCTGACGGAAATCCAGGATGTCTTTTGCGATATCGCTTTTATTGGCCAGCGCCGTTAAAATATCTTCGCCCGTTTGGTATTGCCCCGTTTTTGTTTTTTTCGCTTTTGGATCCAGTTGAAGCTTGTCAAAGAGGACCTCGCCCAGTTGTTTGGGTGATGCGATATTAAACTGCACTCCCGCTTTTTCATAAACGGTAAGTTCCAGCTGCCTGATATCTTTTTCCAGCTGCTTTGAGTAGTCCGCCAGTGCCGATTGATCAATCCGCACGCCTTCGCGTTCCATTTCTGCAAGGACATAGATCAGTGGGTTCTCAATTTCAGAAGCCAGTTTTCGGGCTTCGGCCTTATCGAGTAGAGGTTCAAAAACATCTTTTAGCTGCAGGGTAATATCGGCGTCTTCTGCCGCGTACTCCTTCACCTTTTCGACCTCCACGTCGCGCATGTTACCCTGGTTTTTGCCTTTTGCACCTATCAGCGATGTGATCGATACAGGCGTGTAACCCAGATAGTTTTCCGAAAGAAGATCCATATTATGCCTTGTGTCTGGATCAAGAAGGTAATGCGCCAGCATGGTATCGAAAAGCTCTCCCTTTACGTAGATATCATACCAGTTTAAAACAAGAATATCGTATTTGAGGTTCTGCCCAATCTTGCGGATAGCCGGATTTTCCATTATAGGCTTGAAGGCTGTAATTACTTCGAAAGCCTCTTTTTGATCAGGAGATATTGGTACATACCATCCTTCATGCGGCTTAATGGAAAACGACAAACCCACCAGTTCACAATTGTTTGCGTCTGTACAGGTCGTTTCCGTGTCGAAGCAGAAGAAAGATTGTTGTTCAAGAATACGTATCAGCTCCTGCCGTTTCTCCTCCGTATCCACCAGATGATACTCGTGCGGTGTGTTCTGAATACTTTTCGAAGGTGCAAGGGGTTCGATGATCGTTTCCGTTTTTACCTCTACTTTTTCTACAGGCTGGCCAAACAGATCTGTTTGCTGCCCGTAGCTCACCTGCTTTATGTTCGTTACATTAAATTCCTCCCCAAAAACCCGCCGTCCGATTGTTCTGAATTCCAGCTCCATAAACAGCGGTTCAAGCTTATCCCGGCTGGGCGGATTTATCTGCAGGGCCTCTTCATCCAGTTCCACAGGTGCATTCAGCAGGATTGTAGCCAGTTTCTTTGAAACCATACCCTGCTCGGCATATTGTTCAACGTTTTCACGCAATTTGCCCTTCAACTCGTGGCTGTTTTCAATGATTTTTTCTACCGAACCGTACTGTTTAATGAGCGCTTTTGCAGTCTTTTCGCCAATACCTGGAATTCCAGGAATATTGTCGACTGCATCACCCCACAGACCGAGGATATCGATTACCTGTTCAACCCGTTCAACTTCCCATTTCGACAGCACCTCGGGTACGCCTAAGATCTCCATATCATTTCCCATCCTCGCGGGTTTATAGATAAAGATATTCTCAGAAACAAGCTGCGCGAAGTCCTTGTCAGGGGTCATACAGAACACAGTGAATCCAGCCTGTTCCGCTTTCTTTGCAAGCGTCCCGATAATATCATCGGCCTCGTAACCGTCCGACGTAATAACGGGGATATTAAATCCTTCGATCAGCCGAACCACATAGGGAAGGGCTGCCGCCAGATCTTCAGGCATCGCCTGCCTGTGTGCTTTATAATCTGTGAAATCAGTATGACGTTCGGTAGGAGCCTCTGTGTCAAACACTACCGCCATATGTGTAGGGTTTTCTTTTTTCAGCACCTCAAGAAGGGTGTTTGTAAAACCCATAACAGCAGAAGTATTTATACCTCCCGATGTGAACCGGGGAGTTTTGCTTAATGCGAAATGTGCCCTGTAGATAAGAGCCATGCCGTCTAAGAGAAAGAGTTTTTTCATTGTAACGTTTACAGTGAGATATATGATTACACAGATTATATGATCGACTGATTTTAAACGATTGTGCGGGGCAGTCAGGTATACAATCATTCAAAGTTAACAAGAAATAATCAATCTTCGTGGCTGCGGAATGACACCAGCGAAATCGCTTTTGAAAAGCCGCGGACGTCTAGCCCTTTTCATCCTTCTATACCACAAAATTGCGACAAGGAGCTGACAACTGTCTTACCAGTCCCTGATAATTGCCTGACCAGTCCCTGATCTTGTCAGCATCTCATCAGCATCTTCTCAGTATCATGTCAGACTCTCGTTAGACTTTAGTCTGACATGATGCTGATGAGAGTCTAACATGATGCTGACATTATGCGGTTTTGGTCAGGGATTGGTCAGGGATTAATAAGAAACTTGTCAGGGAGAGGCCGATACTTAGATAATACCGGTCACGTGTTTATAATACCGTTTGAGATGCTGAAACGGGGTTTTAAGCCTGGGAAATAAAGGAGTGCTAATAGTCGTCGGGAATCTAGCTTCCTGATAAGCAGGAAGCCTGGATTATTTACTATCAGTTATATCTGAATGCACAATCGGCGATGTGATCGTTGACCATGCCTGTCGCCTGCATATGGGCATAGCAGATAGTACTTCCAAAGAATTTGAAACCTCTTTTCTTCATGTCTTTAGAAATAGCATCCGAAATTTCGGTTTTTGCGGGTGCATGGCGGTGGTCGGCGAGGTCGTTAACTAATGGTTTGCCCTCTGGCATAAAGGAGTACATATATTTATCAAAGGAGCCAAATTCTTTTTGTACTTCAAGAAAGCGTTGTGCATTTGTAATGGCGGCCTCAATCTTCATCCGGTTACGGATAATGCCGGTGTTGTTCATGAGCCGTTCAACATCCTCCTGTGTGAATTCCGCTACTTTAACCGGATCAAATTCAGCAAATGCCTTACGATAGTTTTCCCTTCGCTTTAATATTGTTATCCAGCTTAATCCCGCCTGTGCTGATTCAAGGATTAAAAATTCAAACAACACATTGTCGTCGTGAACCTCTTTTCCCCATTCTTCGTCGTGATATTTTACGTAAAGCGGATCACTGCCGCACCAGGAGCATCTTTTCAGGTCAGTATTCATGAGTAGTAATGTTTTAAGATTGTGCAACAAGTTCATCCCAATACTCAACGGCCCTTCTGTAATGGGGGATAACGATAGATCCCCCAACGAGGTTGGCGATCATAAAAACTTCGTTCAACTCTTCTGTTGTAACGCCTGCTTCGTAGCACTTCCCCAGATGGTATTTAATACAATCGTCGCACCGCAGTACCATAGAAGCAACTAATCCGAGCATTTCTTTGGTTTTAACATCTAGCGCCCCTTCGGCATAGGATGTAGTATCCAGAGCAAAAAAACGCTTTATATTGGTGTTTGCCGTTTCCATAATCCGGTCGTTCATCCGGCTGCGATAACTGTTAAAATCGTCAATTAGTTGTCCCATTGAGTTAAGAGTTAAAAGTGGAGAGTTAAAAGTAATGAATTGCTGGCTTTGAATATGGATATTAGTAGTGTTGAATAAATATCGTATTTCTTAAATTGAGATTTCATACAAGTTATACTTAAAACTTATTACGTATAACTTATCTAAACGAACCTTCCGTTAAAGCTCGGCCCCGGGTTGCCAGAATAGTTTCTTAAAGTTTTTCACTTTATCATTTTCTACTTCAACTCCCTCGCTTTCCAGTAGTTGCTGCATCAGGTGGGGAGTAGCAAAAGATCGTTTCCCGGTTAACAGTCCCTGCCGGTTTACTACACGGTGGGCCGGGACTGGGGGATAGGCAGTTCCACAGCCGTTCATTGCATATCCAACCATTCGGGATGAACCTTTGGTTCCCAGATATTCTGCAATCGCGCCATAGGATGTAACCCTTCCACGAGGAATTAACCTTACAACCTCATAGACCTTTTCAAAAAAATTCTCTTTATCCATTACCCGAAGCTAAAGCTTAAGTAATTTATGTTTTTATCTACTGCAAGATACTTTTTTTCGTAATATGTTTTTATAGATAGAACTTCGTTTACAAGATCGGAGTTGTACAGATCTTCCGTTTTTTGCAACAGCCTTAACTTCTGTGTTTCCACTTTTTCGGCAGTGTAAGCGTAAAATCCGTCGTTATCTGTTTTAAGATGTATTATTCCTTCTTCCGTTAGGATCTGCCTGTATTTCTCAAGGAAGCCCGGGAAAGTGAGGCGCTTTTTTTCGCGACTTATTTGCGGTTGCGGATCGGGGAACGTAATCCATATTTCGGAGACTTCATTTTCTCCAAAATAATCGAGGATGTTTTCTATTTGTATTCTCAGGAAAGCCACATTTGGGATGTTCTCTTCTATTGCTGTTTTAGCGCCCCTCCAGATCCTGTTGCCTTTATAATCGATTCCGATAAAGTTTTTATCAGGAAATAGTTTGGCAAGGTTAACGGTATATTCACCCTTGCCACATGCGAGTTCTAAAATAAGAGGCTTATCATTCTGAAAGTGCCCGGAACTCCAGTGACCTTTAAAACGCTTGCCTTCTTCCAACTGAAAAACATTGCCGAACGTGTCTATTTCTGCAAAACGCCGTAGTTTATCTTTCCCCATTAAAAATCAAAATTGGCCACAAACTTAGATAAAATTCTTTTATCCCCTTAAAGAACAATTCTCTATTAGAACAATTCTGCATAGATGATTGCAGATTTTTTATATTTGGCCAAATAGTACATATCCGTGGAAAAAAAAGATAAAATATATGTTGCCGGACATCGTGGTATGGTAGGGTCGGCAATTTACCGTAAGCTTCAGAAAGAAGGGTATTCAAATATCATTACGAGACGATCGGATGAGCTTGATTTACGAGATCAAAAAGCAGTGGCGGCATTTTTTGAAGAAGAGAAGCCTGATTATGTGTTTCTTGCGGCTGCCAAAGTGGGCGGAATTGTTGCTAATAATACCTACCGGGCTGATTTTCTATATGAAAACCTGATGATCCAGAATAATGTCATTCATAACTCCTATCTGCAAGGGGTTAAGAAGCTGATGTTTTTAGGCTCAAGTTGCATTTATCCAAAGATGGCTCCGCAGCCGTTAAAGGAGGAATATTTACTTACTGGGCCGCTTGAACATACCAACGAACCGTATGCTATAGCCAAAATTGCAGGCATAAAAATGTGTGATGCATATCGCGACCAATACGGCTGTAATTTCGTGTCGGTGATGCCTACAAACCTCTATGGGTACAATGATAATTATCATCCTGAAAATTCTCACGTACTTCCCGCTTTAATCAGAAGGTTTCATGAGGCCAAGGTTTTGGGGAAAGATAAAGTTGTGATCTGGGGTACCGGCAGTCCTAAGAGGGAATTTTTATTTGCTGATGATCTGGCTGAGGCATGTGTATCACTGATGGAGACTTATGACGAGCCGAATCTTATTAATATAGGTACCGGCGAGGATATTACAATCAAAGAGCTCGCCTTAATTATTAAGGAGATCGTAGGATTTGAGGGTAATATTGAATTTGACTCGTCGAAGCCTGATGGTACGCCCAGAAAGTTAATGGACGTGTCAAAGTTACATTCGTATGGATGGAAACACACAGTAGAGCTCGGGGATGGTATTAGGATGGCGTACTCTGATTTTTTGAGCAAGCTATAATATCGATAACAAAAGAGGGTTTTATCACACAGCCCTCTTTTGTTATTGTATAGTTAATAACTTTCGCTGTCAGGCGGGATACCGTAGTCCACATGGCGACGGGTTTTTACTCCGAAATTACTTACTCCAGAGCTCTTTCTGTTTGCAAATATCCCTTTCACCTTATCCAATATTCCTGATACAGCATTAGAATTCACCTGCTTGGCAACTTTCTGGGAAAGAAAGGTGATCAGCGTTTTGGTAATAAAGCCAGATTTCTTGAATACAATCCCATTCATAAATAAGGGAATTACAAACCTTGCTACGTTCGTTAGAATATCCTGGTTAAGAAGATCTGATGTTAAAGATTTTTTGCTGTTTCCAGACATGAAAAAGCCTTTCACCGAACTGAAAATTGCAGAAGGGCTGCTAAGAGATTCTTTTAAAGCCTCTTCCTGCTGGAAATTCCGAACTTTCAAAAGGTCAATTTCTGCCTGTAGTTCCGCCAAGCTGCTAAAAGATTTTTCCATCTATTTCTTCTTTTTATTGAATATTATTTTCACCATGAAATCCTCCAGATACTTATTAAGATACTTTTCTTTAGTAAAAGCAATTGCCAAAGCTGCTGCGAGATAAATAAGCGCCACTATTCCAAATCCTGCTGCGTACGAATCAAGCAATTCCCCGAGATAAAAGGCAAGGGTTAAAGATGCGAACAAGAAGGTTAAGAGCGCTGCTACAATAACAAAGGTGTTTGTTATTAAACTCGCTACCACCACTGTAAGGCGTTCAATAGCAGTAAGACGGATAAGTTCTATCCTCGTACTTATATATTCTTTTAATAAAGAAACAATATCCTGTGGTTTCTGGTCTTGCGTTTCAGGCATAAACAATGGAGTAAATGAATAGGAGACTTGTTAATTTAAACCTGTCCTGCAGCGTCTTGTGAGGCAAATTCGTCTTCTGCCGAGCTGAGTTTGGTCTTTATATTTTCAACAACCTTTTCTTTAAACGCAGTAAGATTTTCAATTTCTTCTGCCGCGCGGTCCTTAATAGAGTCACCCAGGTTTTTAAGGGCGTCATTTAGTTTGTCGCGTGTTTCAGTACCTTTTTCCGGGGCGAATAAAATTCCCAGTGCAGCGCCAGCAGCTACTCCTGCAAGTAATGCTACTAAAATCTTAGTATTGTCGTTCATGACTTAGAAGTTTAAGTTTTAAAGTGTTATTTAATCTATATTAATACAAAGTACAGGCATTAAGTGTTTTGATTAATTCAAAACTTGATGAAATTGTTTGTAGTGCAAATCTCAAAAAAAAGAATAGATAAAGCAATTTGAAGCGATTCTTTTAATCGGCAACTCGGGTTACTCCTCATCGGTTGACATAATTCTTTCAAGCCGATCAGATGCCAGCTTACTGGTTTCATAAATGCGGACAGTCAGGATAAAATAGGAAAGCAAAAGAGGGCCTAAAACTAAACCCATAATCCCAAAGGCCGGAATACCGATAATAACGCCAATCACAGTAATTATGGGATGAATATTTCCAATATGTTTTGCTATCAAAAAGCGAATTACGTTATCGATATTCGATACAAGCAGAATCCCCCATAGCAAAATACCAATACCAGCTGTATTATTCCCGTTGGCGAGTGCTATAACGCCGGCTGGTATAAAAACAAGCGCCGAGCCTACTAAAGGGAGGAAGGACAGGAATATGGATATAACTCCCCAAAATACCGCGTCTTTTAAACCAAATATAAAAAAGCCCAGGCACACGAGGGAGCCTTGGACGATAGCAATGATTCCCTGTCCCAGAACATTCGAATAGGTTGTGTATTTCAATTCATCGGCAAATTTGAGCGCATTTTGCTCTCTGAAGGGCGAGTACTTGATCAACTGCTTCTCAAATGTTTCATAATTAAGGAACATAAAATAGAGCAGGAAATACATTACAACTATTCCCAACAGTAGTCCCGCTGCACCACCTATGATGGAAGGGAAAAGCTCTCCGGCATAGGACGTGGTCTTTTGAATAGCCTTTTGAAGCATATCAGGCTGATGTAGCTTGGATCCAAAGAAATCATCGATCCGCCGGGCAATCACCTTAAGCTTCAGTGGGTCCCTTTGAAACTCAGAAATTTTGTCGATCACCATAAGGCTTAGCCCGTAAAAAGGTATTACAAAAGTGAGGAAGGAACTGATAATGATGCCAATGCAGGCCACGTATTTATTCCAGTTCAGCGACCTGGTGAGATATACGTATACAGGCCTGAACAGGGTGTACATTATAACAGTACTCAACAATGAACCTGCTATGAACCTGAGCGAATATAAGATGCAGCATCCAAGGATCACCAGGATGATCAGGAGGATGTTATTACGTTGTTTATAGTTAAATACCGCCATATGGGTTGAGCTTTTCGATGATTACCAGGAACTGGCATCTTCAACCCCCGGTTCTTTCTATTCTTTCTTTGCTTCTTCAATAAGGGTTGAAGTCACCTGATTGATTCTTTCACAGTTCTTTCTGATAATGTCCAGCAGTTCTTCGTTCCGATATCTATCAGGGTTATTTTTCAGTTCTTCAGTAGCAAAATTTATGTTTGAAAGAGGATTGTACACTTCCCTGACCATGACATTAGCCAAACGGGCAACTGATATTCGTTTGTCGGATGTACCAGGTTCGCGCTCATTGTGCTTAATAGGCGGAATGTCATGCAGTATGGAATAGTAAAGCTCTTTGTGTCCATGTTGTGAAATCTGTATGAAAGAAGAGATACTGCAATATTTTGTTTTCCCCGAAGATGAAATAATTTCAAGTTCCATATCTTTTACGCTCCCGAGCCGTTCCATGGTATTATTAAAAAGCTCTTTATCCTCTGGGTTTTTATAGAAGGTGAAAAGAGTTTCATTATTAAGCCTGTCGGGAGTTGTATCTAAAAACTCTACCGCTGCATCGTTTGCCGCATAAACAAATCCTTCTGCATCGGTAATCATAATCGGATCTTTAGACCGTTCAAAAAGTATCCTGAACTTGTTTTCGCTGCTTCTAAGCTGGCCGAGCGTGTTATGATGCCTTAAAGCGTAGCGGATTGCCCTGGTGAGGATGTCAAAATTAAGCTCGTCTTTAGTGAGATAATCGGCGGCCCCCAGGCGTAGGGCCTCTTCATCGATCTTATTATCTCCTTTGCCGGTAAGGATAATTACAGGCTCTGAACAGTTAGACCTTACAGCCTCGTTCAGCAGGTCAAGACCGGAATGTTTACCGAGGTGATAATCAACAAGATATACGTCGTAATGGCACTTGAGCATTGCATTGATCGCCTCTGCATAATTGTTACACCACGATAGCTCGTAGGTGTTTCCATGCGCCCTGTGAGACAGAATGTCTCTGGTAAGGATGAAGTCGTCCTCATCGTCGTCAATAAGCAATATTTTAATGCGGCACATAACAATGACTATTCTAACAGGGCAGATAAATTCTTATCTTAGCTCCATTGCCTTCTTCGCCCTCTGCTTCAATATAACCGAGGTGGTTCTCCGTTATTTTTTTACATAGCGCCAAACCCAGGCCGGTACCTTCGTATTCTGTTCTGCTGTGAAGGCGCTGGAATAGATTAAAAATCTTTTCCGCATCCTGTTTGTCAAATCCAATGCCATTATCGATAATTTCAATCCTGCAATACAGCGCTTGTGGATTGATGTCACTGGTTCTGTTTTTTAGTTCTTCTCCATCTATATAAATTGCCTCAATTGTAATCAAAGGAGGGACTTCCGGCCTTGAAAATTTTAGTGCGTTACTTATCAGGTTTTGAAACAGTTGGCGCATCTGTACGGGGATTGCTCTCAATTGCATGTCCACCTTTACCCCAATACGGGCATTCTTTTTCTCTATAATATATTCCAGGTCGGAGAGTACATCGTTGATTACTTCTTTCAGGTCGACCATAACCAGTTCATTCGCTGATTTTCTTGCCCTTGATAATGACAAAATATTGTCAATAAGAAGTTGAAGTCGTTCAGCGGCTTTACGCATTCTGGCTATGTAGTCCTGAGCCTGATCGGGGAGCGAGTTTCCGTAGTCCCTCTCAATCAGGTCACTAAAAGCCTTTATTTTTCTTAGAGGCTCCTGTATATCATGAGAGGCAACATAGGCAAACTGTTCCAGCTCCTGGTTAGAACGTTTTAATTCTTCAACTTTGCGTTCCAGGTCGGCCCCGGCTTTTGCAAGTGATGATTCGCGTTCTTCCAGATTTTTCCAAGTCCTCAGGCTGGCAAGTTTTTGGGTTCGAAGGTGCTCTGCGATTTGTTTTTCCTTTTTTATTGCATGGATATAATTTAACACAATCCCCGCCAGTGGCGTAAGATATCCTGTAGCGCGAAGGAAGTACGCAGCGTTAAAAAAGACATCAAAATCCTCCCTGTGAATAGCCATAAAGACCCCAGCGAGTGCTGATGGTATAATGCTAATTATTATAATCCCCGAAAATGGTGAAGCAAACTTCTGTAGCGAATGGGGGAGAATTATAGATCCCAGGGTTAAATAGATTGAAAGGGTAAGTAGTTCGTATGGATGAGTAATGAATTGATTTTTATTGTGGAGGCCCGGAATGGTTTTCAGAAAGGCTGTAAGTGCAACCGCCGCAGTGAAAAAAAGAAAATAAGTAAAGATTAGAAATGGAACATCTTTATTGTTTTCCCGGATACTTTTGTTGGCGTTAAAGATGAAATAAAATGTGCTGGCTACGAGAATGCTGACATGCAATAACCTGCTTATCAGCCATCTGGAGTAGAGTCCATCCGAAAAGTCCTGCGTCGGCAAAACATCGTACGGCAGTGAATAGAAGACATCGTATAATCCAGTGATTGCAAGAGCAATACCGGCTGTCAGGCCCGATGCTTCTTTTCGGAACGCGTAATGTGCTAAAGCCAGGCCGCCTGCTATGAAACAAGACACGATGCCAAATATGAGCCAGGTGTGATATAACAGAAAGTTACTGAGATTGCCACCGGAGGGGGGATAATTTGTGTACTTAAGGTCAGCAGGATTGTTAACTCCAAGTTGGGGAAGTACAATGATGGCAGGAACGACGCAAATTGCCAGTACGGTTACCGTTAGTGCCGACGGCAGATTTAACCTGTTTTTGTAATGACGAATAAACAAGCGGTTCTCCACTCTTAACTTAGTTATACTTTATGCTACCGGCAATAAATTAACTAAGCTATGGCAATTCTTATT
The DNA here is from genome assembly GCF_006716645.1 of Arcticibacter tournemirensis. Lineage (NCBI taxonomy): Bacteria > Pseudomonadati > Bacteroidota > Sphingobacteriia > Sphingobacteriales > Sphingobacteriaceae > Arcticibacter > Arcticibacter tournemirensis. The sequence goes on from NZ_VFPL01000001.1 coordinate 592,808, forward strand.
CCAGATTAATTGCCTTCATCTTGTTGTACAAGGTTTTCCGGTCTATATTTAAAATTTTCGCAGCTTTAGTCTTATTGAAGTTAACCTCTTTAAGTACCTTCAAAATTGTTTCGTATTCGGCTTCAAGAGCGGCATCTTTGAGGCCCCGCCTGTTTTCTCTGCTGTGTATATTTTCGACCGCTGTTTCGATGGCAGTTACCTTTGCAAAGGTTGATATTTCAAGAGGTAGTGCTTTAAGCTGGATTTCGTTTGTTTCTGTCAACAGGGTAGCGCGTCTGATAACATTCTTAAGCTCACGGACATTTCCCGGCCAGTTGTATGTTAGTAAACAATTAATTACTTCTTCAGAAAACCCTTCGATATTCCGGTTAAGCTCCTTGTTTGTAAACTTGAGGAAGTTATGAGCAAACAATATAATATCTTTATCACGCTGCCGAAGAGGAGGAAGATGAATGCTGAATTCGTTAAAACGATGGTATAAATCCTCCCGGAACTTTCCCTTCTGAATAGCATCATGTAAATTCTCGTTCGTTGCAATAATGATGCGGACATCCAGATCGATCTCCTTCGTTCCTCCTATTCTTTTCACTTTACGTTCCTGAACGGTACGTAACAGGGCTGCCTGTATCTCGTAGGAGAGGTTACCTACTTCGTCAAGAAATAAAGTTCCGCCGTTAGCCATTTCAAAATGCCCTATTTTGGTATATAAAGCCCCTGTGAAAGACCCCTTCTCATGCCCGAAAAACTCGCTCCCAGCCAGCTCTTTGGTGAGTGAACCGCAGTCCATGGCGATAAAGGGTTTGTCTCTTCTATTGCTTTTTAAATGAATTGCCTGGGCTACAGATTCTTTACCTGTACCACTTTCTCCTGTTAATATTACACTGTAGTTTGTGGGTGCGATCAGTTCGATTTGCCTTAATAGATCTTTAGAGGCTATACTTTCACCTACAATAAAAGTCTCAGGAAGTCCAATGCCGTTGCTCTTTTCTTTTTTGCCTGTTGTATTTATCGAGGTCGAAACTGTTTCTGGTCTGGATAAGGCCTCCTGGGTTTCAAGCGCTTTATTAATAGTGTTTAGAATCTCATCCGGATACAGTGGTTTGGTAATATAGTCGTATGCTCCCATTTTGATAAGCTCGACCGCGAGTTTGATATCAGAATATCCGGTGATGATGATTACTCCTGTGGACGGGTACAGAACCTTGATCTTCTTCAGTATTTCCCGTCCGTCTGTATCTTCTAATCTGAAGTCGCATAAAACGAGATTAAAGTTGTCTTTGCTCAACATTTCCATCGCAGAGCCGCCGCTGGTAGCTATATTAACTTCATATCCGTTGCGGGTTAGGAACTTTGATAATAAAAGACCAATATTTATCTCATCATCAACTATTAAAATCCTCTTCATAATAAATAGAAACAGTTCTATAAAGGTAATTTATAAAAATTATTTGGGAAATATATTCTACAACTTCTGCAAATAAACTTCAGTTTTTCCATAGTTTATCTTTGGTCTTCAACTTGTTTAGATATCTGACCCTTATTCTGGGGTTATACGTATTTTGTTGCAAAAAGATCGCGATATTCGAGTCTTTTGTTTTTTTATATGCTTTTTCGCTGCTGTATGCAGTTTCCAGGCGTTGCTAAACAAGGCTTGCCGCAGCCGGTATCGCGGAGTAAGCCTGGGTTTTTCGAGACGAGAATTTCTGAGGGCATGCGGCTCGTTGCGCTATCAACGTATCCTTTGATACATGATATTTGCGGGAGATCTTTCATGTGCCAGTTCATTGGCCATGAACTTCATATGCGGTTTTACATGGCGAAAGAATAACTTATATCCGTCACAAAGGTAATTAAGTCCCGCTTCGCCCATTTTTGTATTTGTAAATCTGTTTTTTGGACATTCGCCGCGGCAATACCTGTACACGTCACATTCTTTGCATTGACGAGGCAATGAATCGTATTTATCATTACCGAATTTTTGCTGTTCAGGAAGAAGAAGCATTTTTTTGAGCGAAGTATTATTAATGTTCCCTATTTTATATTCGGGATACACAAAATGGTCGCACGAGAAAACATCGCCATTGTGTTCAACGGCCAGGGCGTCGCCACAACGCTCATTAAATACACATACACCAGCCGGCATACCTGCTTCATTAGCTAATGTAGCATCGAATATTTGAACGAAATAACGTCCTACATCCCTTTTTACCCACTCATTAAAGATGGCAACAAGGAATTTACCGTATTCTAAGGGATTGACAGACCATGGAGCCAGTTCTGACTGGCCTTCATATTCCGGTAAAATGAGTGTGAGATCAGATGGAGAACAGTTACCGGCAATACGTTCGGCAATAGGAATGAACTGCATATACCCGCTACCCACCTGTTTTAAGAAAGTATACACTTCCAGGGGCTTTTTTGCGTTGACGTTATTGACTACGGTTAATGTGTTAAATTCAACCTGGTGCTTTTTCAGCAGTTCTATTCCTCTCATAACCTTTGCAAAGGTTCCCTGGCTTCCCTTATTAATACGATAAACATCATGGAGCTTTTCGGGCCCGTCAATAGATATACCTACCAGGAAGTTATAGTCCTTAAAGAATTTACACCATTCGTCATTTAAAAGAACCCCATTTGTTTGAAATGAATTATGGATGATTTTTCCGCTGCCGTATTTTTTTTGGAGCAGCAGGGCATTTTTGAAGAAATCCAATCCTAATAAAGTAGGTTCTCCGCCCTGCCATACGAAGGTTACTTCGGCGCCTGGCTGCTCATGGATATATTTTCGTGTAAATGTTTCCAGTGTTTCGTCGCTCATCCTGAAACTGGAAGCGCCCGGGTACATTTTTTCTTTTTCAAGATAATAACAATAAGCGCAGTCCAGATTGCACACCGCACCTGTCGGTTTGGCGAGCAAATTGAATCCTGAAAGAAGCCTTGTGTTCATTTTACGTTCTTTTTTCAAACTTAGAGAATTGCTTTTATATGCGGACATAATCTACAAAAACAATTTATCGGCTTTTATCAGACATGATAATGGCTACGCTGGTACGCGTTCAGAACGTTGTTCACATCAAGGACGATCTTGTGATGCTTTTAATTGAATGTTTAGTACTTTTGTAGCCTTTTAATGCTGTATATGAGCGAAGAACGATCACTTAATTTTTTAGAAGAAATAATTGAAGAAGATATAAAGAACGGCAAGCATGGTGGACGGGTCCATACCCGTTTTCCTCCTGAACCTAATGGTTATCTCCACATAGGACACGCTAAATCTATCTGTCTGAATTTTGGATTGGCGAAAAAGTACAATGGCCAGACGAATCTCCGTTTTGACGATACTAATCCCGAGAAGGAAGAAACCGAGTATGTGGATAGTATTAAGGAGGATGTGAAATGGCTGGGATTTGAATGGCAGAATGAGTTTTATGCGTCTGATTACTTCGAGCAGCTTTATGAGTTTGCAATACAACTTATAAAAAAGGGGAAGGCCTATGTAGACGACAGTACTCCCGATGAAATAGCAGAACAAAAGGGGTCGCCTACTGAAGCAGGAACTCCATCGCCTTACAGGGACCGCTCTATAGAAGAGAATCTGAAGTTGTTTGCTGAGATGCGTGAAGGGAAATACCAGGACGGCGAAAAGGTGTTACGTGCTAAGATTGATCTGGCGTCGCCAAATATGCATATGCGCGACCCGATTATGTATCGTATTCGTCATGCTCACCATCACAGAACGGGAGATGCATGGTGCATTTATCCGATGTATGATTTTGCACATGGACAATCCGACTCTATTGAGAAAATAACGCATTCGGTTTGTACGCTTGAATTTATTCCTCACCGTGCGTTGTACGACTGGTTTATTGAAGAGCTTGAAATATTTCCGTCGAAACAGTACGAGTTTGCACGTTTGAATATGACGTATACTGTGATGAGCAAACGCCGTTTACTCCAGCTGGTGAATGAGGGTTTTGTGGATTCATGGGATGATCCGAGAATGCCTACTATCAGTGCACTTCGTCGTCGTGGTTACACCGCTGCTTCGATACGTGATTTCTGTGAGAGAATAGGAATTGCAAAGCGGGAGAATGTGATTGATGTAAGTTTGCTTGAGTTTTGCGTGCGGGAAGATTTAAATAAAACGGCCTGGCGCCGAATGGCTGTTCTCGATCCCGTAAAGCTTGTTATCACAAATTATCCCGCGGGACAGGAAGAAGTTTTCAGTGGTGAGAATAATCCGGAAGAGGAAGATGGCGGAGGATCGCGTGAGATTCCATTCAGCGGAGAACTATGGATTGAACGTGAAGACTTTATGGAAAACCCTACTAAGAAGTATTTCAGACTGGGGCCGGGTTTAATGGTAAGGCTTAAGAATGCTTATATTGTTAAATGCGAAGACTTTGTAAAGGATGAACAGGGGAATATTACCGAAGTGCATTGTACATATATTCCTGAATCAAAGTCGGGCAACGATACTTCGGCGCTGAAAGTAAAAGGTACGATCCATTGGGTAAGCGTTTCTCACGCAGCAAAAGCCGAGGTTCGTTTATATGATCGTCTGTTCCGTGTAGAAGACCCGGGAGCCGAAGGCAGAGATTTTAGGGAATATATCAATCCTGAAAGCCTCCAGGTGATTCCAGAGGCTTATATAGAAGCTGACCTGGCAAGTGCCGAGCCCGGCAAAGGTTACCAGTTTATCAGGAAGGGTTACTTTACTCTAGACAGAGAATCTGAACCCGGTAAATTGGTGTTCAACAGAACGGTTACATTAAAGGATACATGGGCAAAGGAAATTAAGAAAGGATAAGGGAGTATTGAGATGTGAGATATGAGTGCTGAGATCGTTTTTTTTAAGTTTTTGATAGTCAGATCTCTAATAAATGTTTGGATTGCACCTCTCAATACTCATATCTCAAAACTAAACACCAGGTATATATGGCCACTCTACCTCCATTAGCTGAACGCATGCGACCTGCTTCGCTCGATGAGTATTCGGGTCAGAAGCACCTCGTTGGGCAAAATGCTATCCTACGGAAGGCAATAGAGAGCGGTAATTTGCCATCGATGATCCTTTGGGGGCCTCCCGGGGTTGGTAAAACCACGCTTGCGTATATTATCTCTCAGCAGTTACAGCGTCCTTTCTTTAGCCTGAGTGCTATCAATTCGGGCGTAAAAGATGTAAGGGAGGTGATTGAAAAGGCAGCGAAGCTAAAGGAGTCGCAGGATAATCTACCTGTATTGTTCATTGATGAAATTCATCGTTTTTCAAAGTCGCAGCAGGATTCATTGCTGGGGGCCGTTGAGCGTGGTCTCGTTACTCTGATTGGCGCTACTACAGAGAATCCTTCGTTTGAAGTGATTTCAGCTTTACTCTCAAGATGCCAGGTTTATATATTGAAATCTTTAAGTGAAGATGACCTGATTGACCTGATCAACAGAGCGTTAAGTGCAGATGAGTTTTTGTTGCATAAAAAAGTAACGATAAAGGAGCATGAGGCCTTACTTCGCTTGTCGGGTGGAGATGCGCGCCGCTTGCTGAATGTACTTGAACTTGTGATTAATGCAAGTGGGAAGGAGTCGGTAGAGATAACCAACGCGTTTGTTCTTGAACACGTTCAGCAGAACATGGCGCTTTACGATAAGGCCGGCGAACAACATTACGACATCATTTCGGCATTTATAAAATCTATCCGTGGCAGCGATCCGAACGCTGCCGTTTATTGGCTTGCAAGGATGATTGCCGGTGGTGAAGATCCTTTGTTTATTGCCAGGCGCCTGCTTATACTGGCTTCGGAGGATATCGGTAATGCCAATCCCAATGCACTGCTTCTTGCTAATAACTGTTTTCAGGCTGTGAATGTAATAGGATGGCCAGAATCCCGTATCGTATTGTCGCAAACTGTGACTTATCTCGCTTCATGTGCAAAAAGTAATGCCAGCTACGAAGCGATTAACCGGGCTTCTCAACTGGTTGAACGAACCGGCGACCTTTCAGTGCCTTTACATTTGCGAAACGCTCCAACCAAGTTGATGAAGAATATCGGGTATGGCACAGAGTACAAATATTCGCATGCCTATGAAGGTAACTTTGAGGAGCAGGAGTACTTTCCTAAGGGATTGAGTGGTACCGTGCTTTACGAACCGGGCAATAATGCAAGCGAACAAAAATTAAGAGAGCGGTTAAAAACATTATGGAAGAATAAATATAAGTACTGATCGATTTATTTTTTTACCTTCACACCTATGACCTCATCTTTTTTACAACATCAGTGGAAAGCATTCTGGCGATCTAAGAATACCGGTAAAAGTATCGCTGTCAGAATTGTAATGGCCTTATTGATCCTTTATCTTCTGGTTAATGTGCTGGTTCTTGCTTTCTTTCTCGACAAGATCTTTAAAGCTATTTATCCTGCCGCCGACGTTATAAGATCGTTCAATAGTTTTCTGCTTTATTATTTTCTCCTTGACCTGCTGGCCCGTTTTCAGTTACAGGAACTTCCTACACTGAGCGTCAAACCCTATCTGAACCTTCCTGTCAGAAAGAATCAGATTGTGAATTATTTGTGTTTGACCTCGTTGTGGTCGGGATTTAATCTTACACCTTTTTTGCTGACTTTGCCTTTTCTGATTAAGGTGGTGATTCCATCGGCTGGCGGCGCTGTATTTACAGCGTATGTGGTAACATTGCTGGGGCTCACTATGTTTAACCATTTTTTCAGCCTTTGGCTTAAACGGAAGGTGAACCTGAATGGCTGGTATATGCTTGCTTTTTTACTGTTTATAGCTGTTGTCAGTCTTCTTGATTTTAAATTTAAAGCTATTTCTATTTCGTCTTTTTCCGTTTTCATATTTAATCAGTTGCTTGTTTACCCGCTGTACATGTTGCTTCCGGTGTTGCTTGCCGCAGGGATGTACCTGGTTAACTATCGTTTTCTTAGGAGCAACTTATATCTTGATGAGCTAAGATCAGACAGCTCGGGTGAGAAATCATCTACAGAGATCCCTTTTCTAAATCGTTTCGGAATGGCCGGGCAGTTGACTGTAACCGAGCTAAAATTAATTCTCAGGAATAAGCGATCGAAATCTTCTCTTACGATTTGTTCAATGATGATGTTATACGGTCTTCTTTTTTACACTAACCCTGCTTTGGGCAGCAGTTATGGATGGAAGATATTTGCATCGTTGTTTATGACCGGCATTTTCATCATCAACTACGGTCAATTCATGTTCAGCTGGCAGTCGAGTCATTTTGACGGGATATTAGCACACCGCATTACAACAGAAGATTTTATTAAATCGAAGTTTATTCTGTTTACTATCTTTTCGGGCATTGCGTTTATCCTTACTATCCCGTATGTGTTTTTTGGGTGGCAGGTGCTGTTTGTGCAGTTCTGCATGTTCTTTTGGAACCTCGGTGTAAATACTTTGATTGTGTTGTTTTTCGCTAACCGTAATTACCGAAGAATAGACCTTTCTAAAGGAGGTACCCTTAATTGGGAAGGGGTTGGAGCTTCTCAATGGTTGCTTTCGCTTCCCCTTTTTATATTGCCATATGTGATTTTCGTTCCACTAAACTATCTTGGCTATCCGCTGATCGCCGTTACACTGATGGGGTTTGTTGGTTTAGTGTTTATTATCACCCGCACTATCTGGATTAATATGTTAGTCAAAAATTTTAAAAAGCAACGTTATCTTATTGCAGAAGGTTTCAGGCATAGTTGACACTTATGACTCCTCTATAAAAGATAGAAAGAAGAAATAAAGATTATCAGTAAGTTCTCCGTTCCCAAAAGTGATTTCAGTCATGATAGAAGTAAAAAAATTAATTAAGGTTTATAATGATGTACCGGTTGTAAATATCCCGGAGTTATCAATTAACAGAGGCGAGACAATAGGCCTGGTGGGCAATAATGGAGCCGGAAAGACTACCTTATTCAGGATGATCCTTGACCTGATACGGGCCGAGCGGGGAGAGGTATTGTCAAAAGGCGAAAATGTGGCTCATTCTGAGACCTGGAAAAACTACACAGCTTCTTATCTTGATGAGGGGTTTCTAATTGATTACCTGACTCCGGAAGAGTACTTTTATTTTATTGCATCTCTTTCAGGCCTTAGTAAAGCGCATACGGATGCAGAACTGGAGAAGTATAATGACTTCTTTAACGGCGAAATTCTGAACAAGAAGAAGTATATCCGCGATTTATCTAAGGGCAACCAGTGTAAGGTCGGGGTAGTTTCATGTTTGTTGCAGGAGCCTGAAATACTGATGCTTGATGAGCCTTTCGCCAATATCGATCCGAGTACGCAGATCCGCCTAAAGAATATGCTGCGTCAGATTAATCAGGAAAAGAACATGACAACGATTATCTCCAGTCACGATTTAAACCATGTTACAGACATTTGTCAGCGGATACTACTGATGGAAAAGGGAAAGATTATTAAGGACATCCAGACAGATAGTAATACAAAAGAAGAACTGGAAGAGTACTTTTCTGTTATGCAATAAACCTCACAATGTATGAACACTGATCTTACAGGAAAACGGGCCTTAGTTTGCGGAAGTACCCAGGGGATTGGGAAAGCTTCGGCTATTGAACTGGCTTCTATGGGTGCAAGTATAACATTAGTTGCGCGCGACGAAGAAAAGCTAAAGGAGGTGATCCGGCTGTTGCCGGTTGATGATACTGAGACTCACAACTACCTCGTAGCTGATTTTAACAACCCTGATCAACTGAGACAGGAACTGGACCATTTTCTTAAAGAGCACCCTGTTGACATTCTTGTGAACAATACCGGGGGACCTAAAGGGGGGCAGGCAATCGATGCAGACGTACAGGAATATATTCAGGCTTTCTCAAATCATGTTGTTTGTAACCAGATTCTCGCCACTGCCGTCGTGCCGGGTATGAAGAGCGCTGGTTGGGGCAGGATCATTAATATAATTTCTGCCTCGGTAAAAACCCCTCTTAGGGGACTTGGTGTTTCTAATACTATTCGTGGCGCTGTAGCAAGCTGGGCTAAAACTCTATCGCTTGAACTGGGGCCTTTTGGTATCACCGTAAATAATGTGCTGCCATCTACATCTATGACAGCACGACTGGAGTCACTTATTCAGAGCCGGGCCGAAAACGAAGGGAAGAGTACGGAGGAGGTTGAGGAAGATATGATTAAAGAGATCCCCGTCGGGAGGATTGGTACGGCTGAAGATGTGGCTGTTGCCGTTGCCTTTCTTGCTTCGCCCGCGGCGGGTTATATAAATGGGATCAATCTTCCGGTAGATGGGGGCAAAACCCCGTCCCTCTAAGCTTAGACTGCTAGTGATTGCCGATTAAATTCCATAAAGCATGGAATACTATGGCTGGAAGGATGTTTTCTGAACGTTCTTTAAGCAAGGCTGCGATGATTCCTGTAAAGAATGAAAGTAGTATTCTGACCAGGTTGATCTGCAGGTGTAATCCGTCCTGAAGAACAAAGCCCTGTGTGAGCCCAAAAAGAAGTGAACTTATCAGTACTCCCCAGCTGAGGCTAAAACCAAACGTATCTTCTTTTGAAGTAAAGACCTTGTTTAAAAGAGCCAGAAGGATGCCTCGAAAGATAATTTCGTCGCTAATAGCGGAGAGACTACCCTGGAAAAGAACGGTTTCTGTGTTAAAGTTAGAAGAGGTGGATTGAAAAGCGAAATAGATTCCAGCCCTTAATGCAACTGCCGCCAGCAGCAGAATGACTACCGGCTTAAATGATCCTTGAGTAAAACGCACCCTCAATCCCGTTTCTTTGTTGCTTAACAGTTTACTGCGATAAATGAAAAATAGTCCCAATAGTAAAGTGATGAGCTTCCCTGTCCAGTTCCACTGCTGTGTTTCAAATAATCTTATTCCTGATAGTCCCGTTGTCAAAACAGACCACAGGAGGAAGAGGACAAAGAAAACTGCAATTATTCTCCTGTCGCTTTTTTCCCAATTACGTTTAGCCATAAAAATAAACGGAAGGAGAATAACTAATTGAAGTAGTGCGCTAAGCAAGGGATAAGATACAATCATCTATACGTGTTGTCTTTACCGCAAAGATAATTGAATATCGGTTGCTGAAATGCCATAAATTGAATTCTATAATAAGGGTCGATTTACCTCACCGAAAAAAAATGTCGGCATTCGATATTTAAACGACAAAAGTGTACTTAAAAATGGTCGTTTTTTTGTTTATAGAAACGTAGGTTTGTGCAGATACACAGATTCCGCTTCGTGAAGCGGGTTTATTTCTAATCGTGTATTTGGCATCGGATTTGAGATTTGATTGTTAAATTTGCAAACAAACACAGATAATATGAAATTAACTAAGATTAAAATAGCAACCTGGTGTGTTGCTATTGCTACCACTTCTTTCGTGGTAACTAGTTGTAGTCAGATGACTCGTACTCAGAAAGGGGCAGTTATTGGTTCGGCAGCAGGCGGTACCATTGGAGCTTTGATAGGTAAGAAAGCGGGTAATACGGCTGTCGGAGCCATTGTTGGTGGCGCTATAGGGGGTACTGCCGGGGCATTTATCGGAAGGAAAATGGACAGACAAGCTGAAGAAATTAAGAATACTGTTCCAGGTGCCGAGGTTATAAAAGCAGGAGAGGGATTGATCGTGAAGTTTGATTCGGGTATATTGTTCGACGTTAATAAAGCGAACCTGAAAGATGCAGCCCGAACAAATATTGCGAACCTTGCGACTTCCATGAAGAACAATCCACAAACTAACATCATGGTGATCGGACATACTGACGATACAGGATCGGATTCCTATAATTATACGCTATCTGAAAAGCGTGCACAGTCAGTAAAAGATTTTGCTGTAGCAAGTGGTGTAAGTTCCTCCCGTATTAATATCTCGGGTAAGGGTGAGACAGAGCCAATTGCCGACAATACAACTGAAAGCGGACGCTCGCAGAATCGCCGTGTTGAGATCGTAATTGTTGCGAACGAGCAAATGAAGAACGAAGCACGTCAAAGCGCGCAATAGTACTCTTAGAGTCGAAATAAAAAAAACCTACCTGGTTGCAGGTGGGTTTTTTTATTGTATTTTGTTAAAATTTGTTAAACTGCTAGTAGGGCCGAATTATCAGATTCTTTCTTACGTTGAGGACTTTATATTTGAAAGAGAATTAAGAAGATGATAAGAAAGATATTTAAAGGAGTTTGTGTAGCTTCTGTTTGCTTGCTGTTGTGCTTTGATGGTTATGCCCAGAAAATAAAAGCAGGTGTGCTGGTAGTTGGCAGTTCATCTGCCGGGGTAGCCGCTGCAATCCAATCGGCTCATTCAGGTGTTAAGACAATTCTGATTGATAAAGGTAATTTTGAATCTATCGTGCTGCCGTCTGATGAAGGACAAACACGGTCAGGTATTTATGCTAATTTTATTAAACGAGTAGAGTCGGCGCAGAAGTATCCTGTGACGAAGAACCAGGTGTTTTCGCCTTCTTTCGCAGCGACTATCTTTAAGGCGTGGGCAGATACAGTTAAAAACCTGACGGTAATTACCAGGGGTTCAGTGACAGCTATTGCGAAAGACGGAAAAGGATGGGAAGCCATTTTATCTAACAAGCAAATTGTAAAAGCTGATGTGGTTGTTGATGCGACTCAGGATAATTATGTTGCCTCTCTGGCATCTTTAAAGGTGGTGGACACCATTAAGAATAGTTCTCCAGACTCTCTTCCGTATGCCGACAATAAGTATCGCACGGGAGTGGCGATAACCCCTTCTGCTAACACATTTCCGGTTACTATACCAGTGTCGGCCTTCATTGGTGCAACTGATAATTTTCTCGCACCCTGGAGCAGGGAGATCATCGCTACAACTGCGAGTGGTCAGGCCACTGGCGCAATAGCAGCATTTTGCTCTTTTTTTAAAACGACCACAAAAAGCCTGAACGTTCGTATGATCCAGAGTGAGCTCATGTCGTTTGGTTCTCAGCTTATGAGATTTGATGATGTTGCCGAAAAAGATACAAACGCCATGGCTATTCAAAATATAGCACTGACGGGGATACTTAAAGGACGCGCAGTATCGGGTAAATTTCACTTTATGCCTGATTCGAATATATCAACCGATGAAATAATGGTACCGGTAAAAGAGTATTCCTCAAGGAGCCAAATTTGGTTCCTCGATAATAAGTCTGAAAAGCTCTCTTTGAAGGAGACCCTGTCACTTATAAAGTTCATAGCTTCCAGGGGTAACGAGTTGGACAGAGAAGTCACGAAGGGTTGGAGTGCTTCTCTGAAGCTCCCCAGCAAGTTTGACCCGGCCCGGCCTGTTACGCGACGGGAATTTGCCGTCCTTTTTAACGCCTTTGTCAGGCCTTTTCATGTGTCGGTGGATTTGGCAGGAGCATTAAAAAGGTAAAGTTTATATTCTTCTTTTAAGGGAAAGAATAACAACCCTGACTTTATCAGTTCCGGAAGGACGAATGCGAAACATTAGATTACGTTTATTCCCCGAGCGCAGTAAATCATAGATGTCTTCCATTCCCATTTCGTTAACAGGTTTTAAGTTGATGTCAATAATCTCATCATTCTCCTGCAGCCCCGCCTCCTCAGCAGCAGAACCATCCTCTATCCTGGCAATAAATAGGCGCTTATAGCCGGGCCCACTCCATGATAGCTCCAGGCCGCTCATATCGTGCTCAAAAGCTTCCTTAAATCTGGAATTTGGTTTAAGGTAAATGCAGGAGTTATTGTAGTCAAAAACTACGCTAAACCGGCGTAATATGCTGTTGCCGACGTTTCCATTCCTGTTGATCGATGGGAATTTTCCAGCAGCATCTTTATAATCCGGAAAAGCTGTAATAACATTCTTAAACTTATATTTTCCTATTTCCAAAGATGGGATCCTTGCAATATGGCCATTTATAACGCCGTTTAACCCCACTCCGAGATTGGCACGTATGTTAGGTTCAGGAACCTGATATGGTAAACCCGAGTCGGTTTCGAGCGATATCGGATGGCCGGCCCCGGTATCAATAATTAATTTCGCGGAAGAACTTGCCCCCTGTTTGATTGATACAGCAGCTGTCAGGTAAGGTTTCCTGTCTTCAATCGTAATGGGAATTCTATGCCCGCGGCGTGGAACGTAAGACACCCGTTGAGAATAAAGCCTAATTGTATTAACCGAGTAATTCAACTTTACAATAAAGCTGCTAAAAAACTCATGGCCTATTAGGCCATGTACCGGAGTACCTGTATAAGATGACAGGTTAAACGAGTCCTCTTTGAGGATAGCAGCTGATAGTTCTCCAACAATATCATTGCCACCGATACCGAGATATAAAGACGGGGTTACAAAAGCACTTAACTCTTCCCCTTCTCCGAAACCAGTGATCCTTAATGTCCGGAGGTTTTTAAGTCCCAGCGAATCAGATAAAGAAGGATCTGTTATCAGCATAATCCCTATTCCTGTATCGAGTACGAAGTTATATGGCCCTTTTCCGTTAATGGTGAGCGGGATGATAATCAGGTTTTTAATATACTTGAAGGTTAGAGTTTTGCTTTTTTTGCCGTTCGTAAGGTGAAAAGACTGCGCAAAAGAAGGTAAGCTACTGCCTGATGCTAGCAGAATGCTTATTGCGATGTACAGAAGAAGTTTCCGCAGGTTCACACAGCGATTGGTTACGCCGATTAAGGTAAAGATTTTATAACAATTCTGCTAGCAAGCAGTGGCTAAAATTTTCCGTATCGGTCTTTTCTATCAATAATCGTACTTTTAAATGATCGCCATCATTTCGCGTCAGCGTAATATTTACCTTCTTTGCAGTAATAAGTGATTAAATAACAAGCCGGATACCACAGGACAGATAAGATGGGGCTTTCGTGTATAATTGCGCATTTATTAAAGAAGTACTATTAAAATGAACGAAATTTTGAATACAAAACTGATGCATCCCCGCGAACAGGTTGCATTAGTAATGACAAGGATTTACCGGAGGGGCCTTACAACTACATCTGGAGGTAATATCTCTGTAATCGATGAGAACGGAGATATATGGATTTCGCCGTCTGCTGTTGATAAGGGGTCATTAAAACCGGAAGATATCGTCTGTATGAAAAATGACGGAACCATTGAAGGTGTGCATAAGCCATCTTCTGAATATCCTTTTCATAAGGCTATTTATTCAATACGTCCCGATATTAAGGCCATTATTCATGCACACCCTCCAGCTCTTGTCTCGTTTAGTATTGCAAGAACGATTCCAAATACAAATATCCTTTCACAAGCCAGAACAGTTTGCGGCCCTATAGGGTATGCTGAATATGAACTTCCCGGTAGTGAGGCTCTGGGTACCAAAATTGCCCAGGAATTTACCAAGGGATATAAAGCCGTAATTATGGAGAACCATGGTACGGTAGTTGGCGGGACGGACCTAATGGATGCGTTCCAAAGATTCGAAACGTTAGAGTTTTCAGCAAGAACCATTTTGTACGGGAAGTCAGTAGGTTCTCCTACCTATCTTCAGGATTCGGATGTTGATGCATTTGAGGCGCAATTGCCCTGCTTACCTGAAATGGAAGAAGTGGCATATCCATCGGACGAAAGGGAAAAACGCGCCGAAATATGTAAGATCGTTCATCGTGCCTGTACGCAAGGTCTCATGTTCAGCTCTTACGGAACGATATCCGTTAGATGGCGGGATAACGACTTTCTAATCACTCCTACGGACTTTTCGCGTTGGGATCTTCAGGCAGATGAAATCGTTCAGATAAAAGATGGAAAACGTGAGCCAGGAAAGGTGCCAAGCCGAACGACCTATCTCCATCAGGAAATATATCGTAAACATCCTGAGATCAACTCCATTATCATCACGCAGTCGCCGTACCTGATGGCGTTTTCTGTAACGGGGGCTTCATTTAATGTTCGTACTATTCCCGAAAGCTGGATATTTCTTCAGGATGTTCAGTCTCTTGAGTTCGGCGCTCAATTTATGGGCAGACCTGATATTCCTGACCTGGTTTGTAAAAGTAATCCTGCCGTTTTGATAAAAAACGACTGTGTACTCGTAACGGGAAACCAGTTACTGCAAACCTTCGACTATCTGGAAGTGGCAGAATTTAGTGCCAAATCCCTTGTTATGTGCGCCTCCATAGGTAATATGGTTCCTATCAGCAACGAGCAGGTAGAAGAGTTACGTAAAGCGTTTTTAAAAGAATAACTTCTCTAAAATATTCCGGTAAAACTTCCGGCATAAAAGTTTCAACATTAAAGCAAGGAATCACTTTTGTTTAAATGTTGAAACATTTATATTTCATCTAAGTATAAAGACAATACATTTGCAGGTGCAAGTTCGAAACACATTTTTATAATAATAATAAATTTATTACTACTTTGCTTATATGATTACAACTAAGGATATTTTTAGCTATGAACCTGATAAAAAATATGCAACCCCCGTTGCGTATTTCTCAATGGAGTTTGCCGTTGACCAGGCTTTAAAAATTTATAGTGGCGGTCTGGGATTCCTTGCCGGATCCCATTTGAGAAGCGCTTATGAATTGAAGCAAAATTTAATAGGAGTTGGGATCCTCTGGAAATTCGGATACTATGATCAGGTAAGGGATACTAACGGCACGATGAAAGCTGCTTTTATAGAGAAACACTATTCCTTCCTCGAAGATACAGGTATTAAGTTTACGATTCCGGTTCATGAATCACCGGTGCATGTTAAAGTCTGGCTTTTGAAGCCTGATGTTTTCAGGTCGGCACCTCTTTTTCTGCTTAGTACTGATGTTCCCGAGAACGATGAAATTTCAAAGAGCATTTGTCACCGCTTATATGATTCTAACGAAGCCACGCGTATTGCACAATCTATCCTGTTAGGAACAGGGGGAGCTAAATTGCTTGATATACTTGGTCGGGATGATTCACTCTATCACATGAATGAAGGCCATTCGCTTTCTCTCAATTTTTACCTCTATTCTAAGTTCAAAAGTGTTGAGGAAGTTAAGAAACGTGTTGTTTTTACTACTCATACGCCCGAAGCTGCCGGTAATGAAGAACATGGGTATGCATTATTGCAGGAGATGTCCTTTTTTTATGGGCTTACCGAGGCTGAAGTTAAATCAGTGTTAGGCCTCGACGGACCGGTATTGAACTATACGCTTGCAGCATTGAAGTTTGCCGGGAAAGCCAACGCGGTATCTAAGCTTCATGGTGACGTATCGCGCGACATGTGGAAAGGTAACGAAGGCATCTGTGAAATCACTTCTATTACTAACGCTCAAAATACAGCTTATTGGACGGATCCCGCCTTTGAAAAGGCCCTTCGTTCAGGAAACGACCAGGGCATTGTTGCCCGGAAGAAGGAAATGAAGAAAGCCCTTTTCGAACTGGTTGCTGATCAATGCGGCAAGCTGTTTGACGAGAATGTTATTACTATTGTGTGGGCGAGGAGGTTTGCTGCCTATAAGAGGGCTGACTTGCTGATGTATGACTGGGAACGATTTCTCAGACTCGTGGAAAATACAGAATACCCCGTTCAGGTAATTTGGGCAGGGAAACCTTATCCTCAGGACTATGGAGCGATTGATATGTTTAATAGCATTATTAAGCGGACTCAACCTATTGCAAACTGCGCAGTGCTGACGGGATACGAGTTAAAGCTTTCGGCGTTACTGAAAAAGGGATCAGATATCTGGCTTAATAATCCAAAAATGTACAGGGAAGCCTCTGGCACCAGTGGGATGACAGCTGCCATGAACGGAAGTGTTAATCTGTCGATTCCAGACGGATGGATTCCTGAGTTTGCCAAAGATCTTGAAAACTGTTTTATTATTGAACCCGCGCCCGATCACTTGTCGACTGAAGAAAAAGATCGTATTGAAGCGCTTGATCTAATCGAGACTCTCGAAAATAAAGTGCTTCCAACTTACTATAAAGATCAGAATAAATGGCTTTCAATAGTTAAGAATGGAGCTGCAGATGTAGCCCCTGCTTTCGAATCCGGCCGTATGGCTCAGGAATACTATGAGATAATGTACTCGAAATAATGGACAGTTGACAATGGACAATTGAGAATTAAAATAAAGAACAAAAGTAAAAGGCAAGCTGTTATTAAACGCTTGCCTTTTGTCTTTCTTAGAGTATTTTAAACAGAGTCACTTAATACTAATGATTCCTTTCATTATCCCTTATCATTCTTCCACTATCCGTTACCAACTCTCAATTGTCCACTGTCAATTGTCCTTTGTCAATTTCTCCTTCTGAATTTCAGGTCTTTTGCAGATTCTTTACGGGTAATAAGCATTGGTATCGCAACGCCCCCAGCAAGACACATCAGGATAAACATCACTTTTAGTCCATAATTAACTGTTTCGGCAAGGACCTGATTATAAGTTTCGGGCTGTATTTCTCCCGCTAGTTTAGTCAAGCCAATGATCATACGGTACGCAAGTATGCCTGGAATCATTGGAATAACAGAAGGAATTGCTAAGACAGGCGGAGGTGAATGTCTTTTGTGAGCAAAATAGATGCTTAGGAACCCAACAACTGTAGCTCCGTATAATGATCCGAAAACAATATTCGTCCCAAAATGCATAGTTAATACTTTGGTAAAACCGCCGGCAGCCCCCATAAGATAGATGGTAGGCAGGTTCTTTACCGGTACATTAAACAAAACGGCAAAACCTGTCGCTGCCAGGCCAAACCAAATACATTTCTCTAATAAAAGTAGCCACTCCATTTTCTAAAACTGATAAATAAACATAGATGTCAATAAACCTAACCCTATCGCAAAAGAGATAATAAGGCCATTCATTCCCCGCACAATTGCGTTCTGAAGGTTCCCTTCTATCATATCCGAGAAGGTGTTGATCAGAGGCACCCCCGGGATCAGGAACAATACAGATGTAGCAAAGGCTTGTTCATGGGTGTAACCCATTCCAAATTTAACGGCACCGCCTGCAATCAATGAAGCAGTAAATGCTCCGAAATAAATACACATATACAAATTGAAGCGTAAACGGGTGGCTTCCTGGCGCACGAAGAGCCCGGCAAAAGTTGCGATAAAGACAGCGAGCATATCAAGCGCTTCACCTCCATTTACTCTGCAGAATGACGAACCAGCCAGCCCAACTAAAATGAGCACTATCCACCTTTCATAATGAGGTAATGCTGTTAACTTTGCAAGTTGTTCATTGATTTGGTTTATAGTTAGTTTATCCTCTACAATCTCCCAGCTTAAGTGACTTATGCCCGATAATAGCGTAAAGTTTACCCCGTGAGGAGAGGAACGTTTTAAGCTATTAAAGAAATATTCATTGTTTTCGTCACTAAGCGTTAATAAAAGTGTCCGGTTATTGATAACAAACTCTGTATTATAGCCAAAAGAGTCAGAAATTCTGGTTATCGTATTTCTTGTTCTCCCTGTACTAGCTCCAGCACTCAATAGAAGAGCCCCAATGTGTAACAAGGTTGCTCCAAGCTCTTTAATCTCCGTGTTTTTGATACTTTCTGGTGTCATAGAATTGACAATTTTTGAAACGCTGCAAAAATAGGAGTCTTTTCTTCTCCACACTTGATAAAGATCATATTTTATAGCAAAAAAAATACAATATTTTGTAGTTTAATTAAATGGTATAAAATGCAGAACAGTAAAGTGGAATTGATGGCCCCTGCCGGATCGTTTGAATCGTTAATGGCGGCTATAAAAGCTGGGGCAGATTCGGTGTATTTCGGCATTGAGCAACTCAACATGCGCGCACGGTCGAGCAATAATTTTACTATCGACGATCTGGCAAAAATCACTGCTATATGTAAAGAGCATAATATAAGGGCCTATCTCACCCTCAATACAATTTTATATGATCATGATATCAGCCTTATGCGGAGTATCATTGATGCTGCTAAGAAGCATGGGGTAGATGCTGTGATAGCCACAGATTTTTCGGTACTTCATTACGCAAAGAAAGTAGGACTGAATGTCCATATTTCTACCCAGGCGAATATAACCAATATTGAAACAGTGGAGTTCTTTGCCGACTATGCCGATGTAATGGTGATGGCCAGAGAGCTCAGCCTGATGCAAGTGGGCGCCATTACGCGCGAAATAAAGCGCAGGAATATAACCGGTCCGTCAGGTGAGCTTGTTCAAATAGAAGTATTTGCACACGGGGCCTTATGTATGGCTGTTTCGGGAAAGTGTTATATGAGCCTTCATTCTGATTTCGCTTCGGCTAACCGGGGCGCTTGCATACAAAATTGTCGGCGCAGTTATATCGTAACCGACAAAGATCAGGGAGTAGAGTTCGAGATTGACAATGAGTATATCATGTCGGCCAAAGATCTGTGTACCATAGATTTCCTCGACAAGATGATGGATGCCGGTATAAAGGTGTTGAAGATTGAAGGCCGGGGGCGTAGTGCCGACTATGTTTATACCGTTATTAAATGCTATAAAGAGGCAATAGGAGCTTATTTTGACGGAACCTATACCAATGAAAGAATAGAGGAGTGGAAGACTCGCCTTTCTACTGTTTTTAATCGCGGTTTTTGGGATGGATATTATCTTGGCAGGAAGATGGGCGAGTGGAGCAACGTTTACGGCTCGAAAGCGACACGCAGAAAGGTATATCTGGGCAAGGGTGTTAAATATTTCGACAACGTAAGGATCGGTGAGTTCCGGATGGAGTCGCAATCACTCGACATTGGGGATGAAATATTGATTACTGGTCCGACAACGGGAATCGTACAGACCACGGTGAGCGAGTTGAGGGTGAATGACCGCCCTACCGGACGGGTGAAGAAAGGCGACGTATTTTCTATGTTGCTGGACGAGAAGGTCAGGCCTTCTGATAAGCTCTATAAATTGGTAGATGCCTGATGGTTCGGATTACACAGCAGAGGCAGAAGTGCATAGGATGTAATGCCTGTGTAGAAGCTGCGAGTTACCGATGGCGTATTTCAAGAAAAGATGGTAAATGTACGCTGATTCAGGGAGTAGAAAAAAAAGGCTTCTATTCTGTTTTAGTCGGCGACGACGAATACGAAAGTAATAAGTCTGCTGCCATACATTGCCCCGTCAATATTATAAAAGTAGAAAAAGTAAAATGACAGACGCCCCAACAGAAATAATAAAAGTCGACAAGCGCATAGTAGCGTTTATCCAATCTCAATCAGTACTTACTATCGCTACCAGCGCCAATAATATGCCGTACTGCGCAACTTGCTTTTATGCTTATAGCGAAAATGCCAATGCACTGGTTTTTAAGTCTTCACCCGAAACAACTCACATCGCTCAGGGTATTGAGAACGACTTTGTAGCAGGCTCTGTTCTGCCTGATAAACTGGTTACAGGCAAGGTAAAGGGTATTCAGTATTCCGGTATTCTGGTTAGGGTAGATGCTGCACTTCAGGATGATCTGCAAAAAGTTTATTATAAAAAGTATCCTTTTGCATTGGCTATGGGAGGAGAACTATGGGCGATCAAGCTTAATTGGATGAAGTTTACTGATAACACGTTGGGATTTGGTACAAAAGTGATTTGGGGAGAACGGGATTAGCCGTTAGCTGTCAGCGATCAGCAATCAACGATCAGCTGTCAGCAATCAGCCTTCAGTAATTAGCAATTAACAATCAGGCGTTAGCTGTCAGCCTTCAGCTGTCAAAAATCAGCCGGTAGTTGCCAACTATCAATTGCTGCCGATCCTTAAAAGGGTAATATTATTCTAATGTAAAAAGGCGGCCTTTTTTAAAGGGCCGCCTTATATTTTTATTAGCTGACAGCTATTTGCTTTAAACCAACAACCTTACAGGTTCTTCAAGCAGTTTTTTGAACGTCTGAAGGAATGCTGCACCCTGGGCTCCATCCACAACGCGGTGGTCGGCGCTTAAAGTAACTTTCATTACGTTGCCAGGAACGACTGCTCCGTTCTTTACAACCGGAACCTGCTGTATCCCACCGATAGCGAGAATACAAGAATCAGGAGGATTAATGATCGCCGTAAATTCGTCTACGCCGAACATTCCCAGGTTAGATACTGTAAAGGTTGAACCTTCCCAATCAGCAGGCTGGAGTTTTTTATTCTTAGCCTTCTGCGCAAAGTCTTTTACTTCGGCAGAGATATGAGATAACGACTTTCCGTCGGCGAAGCGAACAACAGGCACTAACAAACCTTCGTCTACTGCAACCGCTACACCTATGTTGACATGTTCATTTACCCTGATCTTATCATCTCTCCATGATGAATTAACACCCGGATGTTGTTTTAACGCTACGGCAACGGCTTTGATCACCATATCGTTAAATGATATTTTCACAGGAGCATATTCATTCATCTTCGTACGGGCAGCAATAGCGCTGTCCATATCGATACTCATGGTTACATAAATGTGAGGAGCCGTGAATAAGCTTTCCGAAAGCCTGCGCGCGATGGTCTTACGCATCTGTGTAACCGGCTTTTCAGTAAACTTCTCTTCGCCTATATACTGAGGGATAGAAACTGCCGGAGCTTCTTGTTTCGTTTCCTTCGGAGCGGCGCTTTCAGCAGCGGGAGCAGTTGCAGCTTTTGCAGCCGGGGTAAAGCTCTCAACATCTTTCTTTACAATGCGTCCGCCTTCGGCGCTTCCTTTCACCTGAGAAAGATCAATCCCTTTGTCTTTAGCGATCTTCTTAGCCAGTGGAGAAGCTTTTATACGAGCATCCGAATCCGCTGTACTTTGAGTAGCAGCAGCTTCAGCAGCTGGTTGAGCTGTTGTTGCCTGCGCATCTCCCTCTTTTTTATCTTCAGAGGTCGTTGGTGCCGGTGCACCGCCCTGAAGCAGAGGTTGAACATCTGTGCCTTCTTTACCAACAATAGCTATAATATCATTAACTTTTGCAGCTTGTCCTTTCTCTACGCCTATATAAAGTAATGTTCCCTCCGCATAAGCGGTTACCTCCATTGTTGCTTTGTCTGTTTCAACGTCGGCAAGAGTATCATCACTTTTAACCTGATCACCCACCTTTTTATGCCATTCGGCAATTACGCCTTCAGTCATAGTATCACTAAGCAAAGGCATGCGGATAACGGTAGCTCCAATTGATTCAGGGTCTACTGCTCCTTTAGCCTCAACCTGAGCATCGGGAACTTTCGTTTCTGGTTTTTCAGTTGTTTCTGCTGTAGAGTTTGCGTCTTCTACTTTATCCGTTTTTCCTGATTCTTCTTTTGCGGAGCCAGCTCCATCAAGAGCCGCTTTATAATCTTCGCCTTCCTCACCCAATACAGCAATAACAGAATCTACCGGAACGGTTGAACCTTCTTCTGCTCCTATATATAATATAGTTCCCTCCTGGTATGATTCAAAATCCATTGTTGCTTTGTCGGTTTCTATTTCAGCTACCAGATCTCCTGAGCTTACTTTATCACCGACCTTTTTGTGCCATTTAGCGATAACCCCTTCGGTCATGGTATCGCTCATTTTAGGCATGCGAACTACTTCAGCCATTTTGTATACGGTTTTTTGTCTGACAATTATTTAGCTTCTTATAAAAGGATAATCTTCCTGGACATATACATCCTTATATAGTTCAGAAGGATCAGGCCATGGTGATTCCTCAGCAAACTTCACTGCTTCATCCACTATAGCCTTCACTTTTTTGTCTATTTCTTCAAACCACTCATCGTCTGCGTAGCCATTTTGAACAATAGCATGTTTTACAACCCCTATTGGGTCCTTAGCTTTATACCTTTCAAGCTCTTCTTTCGTGCGGTACTTGGCTGGATCCGACATAGAATGGCCCTTATAGCGGTAGGTACGTATTTCAAGAAAAGAAGGGCCTTCTCCTTTACGGGCACGCTCCACAGCTGCGTCCATTGCATTATGCACTGCAACCGGATCCATACCGTCAACAGGTTCCGACGGCATATCAAAGCCCAAACCTATCTTATAGATATCCTGCATATTTGTGGTTCTGGCAACCGAAGTACCCATGGCGTAGCCATTATTTTCACAAACGAAAATGACAGGCAACTTCCAGATCATTGCCATGTTAAAGGTCTCATTTAACGACCCTTGTCTAACCGCACCATCACCCATGTAGCATACACAAACATTATCAGTACCCTGATATTTTTCGGCAAAGGCAATTCCTGCACCCAGAGGAATCTGTCCGCCCACAATACCATGACCGCCAAAGAACTTATGTTCCTTGCTGAACATGTGCATGGAGCCTCCCTTACCTTTTGAGCAGCCAGTGGCTTTTCCATATAACTCTGCCATCACTTCGTTGGGCGACATACCTTTTGCTATTGCATGAGCATGGTCGCGATAGGCAGTGATCATTGAATCTCCAGGTTTTAAAACTGAAATTGCACCAGCAACTACAGCCTCCTGGCCGATGTATAAATGGCAAAAACCTCTAATTTTCTGCTGTCCGTAAAGCTGTCCGGCTTTCTCTTCGAACTTACGCAACAACAACATAGAATCATACCATTGCAGGTAAGTATCTTTGGTAATTTCAACTGAACTCATTTGTCAATAATGTGTTTTTGGGATGGCAAATCTAACCATAACTTCCTAAAAAAAAGAAAATCACCAAGCTTTTGCGCCTGTAATCATAAATATCTTTCAGTTATGATTCTGCGATGATGATTGACATGCCCCGCTATAATAAATAAAAGTGCTCTAACGCTAACTGTACAATTATTAGCCATTCCTCTGTATGATAATTCGCTTTCCTGAAGTGAGCGGAATAAGTACAGGTTGGCTCTCCTTAGAACCCCGAATTCCTCTATAAGTTTCCCAAAATCCTGATTTAGATAACTGGATTTTTTCACGTACTCGTTTTCATCGAATCCAGGAAGAGGGGTGGGATCCTGGCGGGAAATGCAGAGGATACGGTACGTCATAATCCGCTCAGTGTCTATTATATGACCCAGAAGTTCTTTTAAAGTCCATTTTTCCTCTGCATAAGCATAGTCCGCTTTTTCCGGTGGTAACGCTTTAAGGAAATCCGGAAAAGCATGTGCCTGGGTTTCAAGCTCATCGATTACATCGTCTGCTACAGTTTCTATATATCCTTTATAGAAAGGCGCATGTTCGTCAGGCTGTGGCCGGTTCATATTGTGTGCTGCTTTTTAAGATTATACGCATTGTAGTGCCCTTGCCGGGCTCAGAGTCTTTCACGAAAATCTGACCCTTATGGTAGTTTTCGACGATGCGGCGGGTCAGGGATAAACCCAGTCCCCAGCCTCTTTTACGGGTTGTATATCCCGGTTGAAATATTGTTTCAAACTTAAGCCGGGAAATTCCCTTGCCGGTATCGACAACATCGATAAACACTTGTTCTTTAACTAAATTTTCAATAACCCGTACTTCTATTCTTCCTTCTCCTTCGATCGCATTTACTGCATTTTTTAAGAGGTTTTCTACAACCCAGTCAAAAAGTGGGACGTTCATCAGGGCCTCAACCTCAGTATCTCCCGAAACTTCAAATTTAATTCTGTCGCTCGCCCTTACCTTGAAGTAGTTAACATAATCTTTAACCACGTCAAAAACGATGTGGCTTTGAAGGACCGGCTTTGAGCCTATTTTAGAAAACCTGTCGGCCACCATTTCAAGCCGGGTTATATCATTTTCCATTTCAAGGATCAGCGGGTCTTCCTCGGCATTAAACTTTGATTTCAATAGTTCTATCCATGCCATCAAAGAAGAAATAGGCGTTCCCAACTGATGAGCTGTCTCTTTGGCCAATCCAACCCAAACCAGATTCTGCTCAGATCGTCGCGACGAGCTAAAAACAGTATACGCAACCAAAAGAAAAAGCGCCACAACAGTAAGCTGGATGTAAGGGAATACGCGCAGCTGGGTTAACAGCAGAGAATCCTTATAATATACAAACCACTTTTCGCCATTATCCTTGGTAATTACAATGGGTACATGCTGCAACTTCATCTCGTTCAGTTGCATCTTAAAGTAAACAGGATCGTATGTTTTCTGGTTGTAAACCGGCGACTCAATGGTGGCAGCTTCTTGCGGAATATTCGTCTTTGTACTATCCAGCCCTTTCCAGTATATGATGCTGTCCTGTTCGTCTGTAAGGATAGCGGGCATGGTCAGACTGTCGCGTACCGAGTAGATATAGGTAAGAAACTCATCGTTTATATCCTCAATTTCAACGATCTTTTTAGTACTCATGGCCCACACTTCAGCCCTCGTTCGTTCCGAAAGAGAAATGTTCTTCACGAGATAGTAACTATACCAGAGCGACGCTGCAGCTATTACCATAGCAAAGGCAAGTAAAAGAAATTTCCAGCGTCGTTTCTGCTCGTATGGATTCATTATTTAGTAGTTAGCTGTTGGCGTTTAGTTTTAGCACTAGGCAGACACCATCAGTTTACATATTCATTTATAAATTTTCTTGATACCTGTGTCTTGATACTTGCTACTTATATCTTGATACTTGCTACTTGTGTCTTGATACTTTTCATAATTCCTTGTACCCCATGTTATATAGCATAAAGGCCCATTTATCAGCCTGTTCTGCAATTACCTGAGCGGTAGATTTTCCTGCGCCGTGTCCCGCTTTTGTTTCAATCCGTATCAGAACCGGGTTTGGCCCCTTATGATATTCCTGAAGGCGTGCAGCAAATTTAAACGAATGAGCAGGCACTACACGATCATCGTGATCGGCCGTAGTAACAAGCGTAGCCGGATATGCAGTACCTGGCTTGAGAGCATGGTAAGGAGAGTACTTAACAAGATAGTCAAACATCTCTTTAGAATCTTCTGCTGTGCCATAATCATATGCCCATCCGGCACCGGCGGTAAATTTGTTGTAGCGTAGCATGTCCAGCACGCCTACTGCAGGAAGCGCCACTTTAAAGAGTTCAGGCCGCTGAGTCATTGCAGCTCCCACAAGCAGACCTCCGTTCGAGCCTCCCGAGATGGCTAGTTTCTCTTTTGATGTGTACTTATTAGCAATCAGGTATTCTGCCGCCGCTATAAAATCATCAAATACATTCTGTTTCTGCAATTTAATACCTGCCGTATGCCATTTTTCGCCGTATTCCCCTCCTCCGCGGAGGTTGGCTACTGCATAAATTCCGCCTTGTTCCAGTAGGATAATGTTAGAAGTGCTGAAGGCCGGAGTTAAACTAACATTGAATCCCCCGTAGCCATATAGCAGGGTAGGGTTGCTGCCGTCAAGTTTGATCCCTTTTTTATGAGTGATGATCATTGGAATGCGCGTGCCATCTTTCGAGTTGTAGAAAACCTGCTTCGACTCGTATTTCGAAGGATCAAACTGCACTCCCGACTTCTTGTACACTTCAGATTTCCCTGAAGCGATGGTGTATTTGAAGATAGTCGCCGGATATACATAAGAAGTAAAGGTATAGTACAGAACCGTTTCATTCCTTTTTGCACCGAAGCCGGAAGCGGTTCCCACACCTGGAAGGCTGACGGTATGTTCGAGCTTACCATTCATATCGTATTGCAGTACTAATGACGCTGCGTCCTTCAGATAGTTCGCAAATAATTTTCCGCCGCCTGTTCCTGCTTGCAAAACGTTCTCCGTTTCGGCAATGACATCCTTCCAGTTTGAAGGAGCCGGATTTGCTGCATCTGCACTCACCACCTTGTTGTTGGGTGCGTTTAAGTTAGTAAAAATGAATAGTTTGCTTCCCTCGTTGTCAATGATATAATGCTCGTTGTCGAAATTGTTAACAACATTTACAATAGCGCTGCCCGGTTTGCTTAAGTCCTGCAGGTATAGCTCATTACCAGTTGTCGAGTTCGCAGCTGTTATTACCAGAAAACGGCCATCTTCGGTAATCGAAGCGCCAATGTATCTTCTTGGTGTGGCCGTTCCGCCAAAAATCAGTTGATCCTGATCCTGCCGGGTGCCCAGTTTATGGTAGTATAACTTATGGTGTTGCGTCATTCCCGACAACTGACTTCCGGCAACAGGTTTATCATAACTGCTGTAATAGAAGCCGTCATTTCCTTTCCATGCCAATCCTGAAAACTTGACATCAACGAGCGTATCTCCCACAACGCTCTTGTCGGCCGTTTTAAGTACAATCACCTTACGCCAGTCAGATCCTCCTTCAGAAATCTGGTAAGCAGCAAGACTTCCGTCCCTGGTAAAATCTATGCCTGCCAGAGAGGTCGTTCCGTCGGAAGAGAACTTATTGGGGTCAAGGAATATTTCTGGCTCCTGGCCTTCTTTCTGCCGGTACATTACCGACTGATTTTGCAGTCCGTCGTTTTTTGTATAGTAAATATATTCACCTTCACGGAAGGGGGCGCTGTAACGCTCATAGTTCCACAGTTTCTCAAGGCGCTGTTTTATCTTTTCTCTGAAAGGTATTTTTGAAAGGTAATTTTGAGTAACTATATTTTCTTCAGTCACCCAGGCCTTTGTATCATCGGCCCTGTCGTTTTCGAGCCAGCGGTAAGGGTCCTGGACCTGTTTCCCAAAATACGTATCCGTAGTGTTGCCTTTTTTAGTAACGGGGTATTGAATCATTTTTTTTGAATTCTTTTGAGCAAAGCCGGGAAGTGTAAGCCCGGTAATAAGCATGAAGATGCAAAGTTTTTTCATATCTTGAATATAGCGTCGATGATGCGGTGTTAGATACAACGGAAAACATATACTGTTAGTGTTGCCATTTATTCTTTATACTGCTACTAAAGCGCAAAATACAATTTTATATTTATCTTCTAAACGCTTTTAACCATCCCGAGCTTTTACCTTTTGGGTTTCGGCCTTTTACATTAGCTTTGTGCTATTACCAGCATGGCAGAAGAGCGCAACAAAATTTATTTTGCTTCAGACTTTCACCTTGGAGTACCTGATTATTCTAAAAGCAGACAACGCGAGGCACTTATAGTTCACTGGCTTGATTCGATAAAGGAAGATGCCGCGGAGCTATATCTTGTGGGCGATATCTTTGATTTTTGGTTTGAATACAAAAGGGCGGTTCCCCGCGGTTTTATCCGCTTTTTGGGTAAGCTGGCCGAACTCTCAGATAAAGGAGTGAAGGTCACCATGTTTAAGGGCAATCACGATATGTGGATGTTCGGTTACCTCACTCAGGAGATGGGAGTAACAATTGTTTCTGACGAGTTAATCATCGATCGTAGCGGGAAGAAGTTCTATATCCATCACGGAGATGGATTAGGCCCTGGCGATGCAAAATATAAAATCTTAAAAAAGATATTCAGAAGCCGGATATGCCAGTGGTTATTTGCAAGGATCCATCCCAATTTAGGTATGGCCATTGCGCTTGGCTGGTCGGGGCATAGCCGATTGAAAAACATGAAAAAAGAAGTGTTTCTTGGCGAGGACCGCGAATGGCTTGTTGACTATAGCAGGGAGATCCTTAAGAAAGAGCATTTCGACTATTTTATTTATGGACACAGGCATCTGCCTCTGGATATTGCGTTGAACGAAAGCAGCCGGTACATTAATCTTGGCGAGTGGATAAACTATTATTCCTACGGGGTTTTCGATGGAAATGAACTGAAGTTGCAATACTTTAAACAATAAAAATGCTTGTTTAATTATTGGAACCTTTATTATGTTTTTTACGTAATATATTTGCATACTATAACATTAAATGTCTATCAATCATGCTGGATAAGAAAATCGCCGTACTATACGTAGATGATGAGGAGAATAACCTCATCTCCTTTAAAGCTACCTTTAGGCTCAAGTATCAGGTCTATACTGCTATTAGTGCCGATGAGGCAATCAAAATAATGGAAACTAAACCGGTTGATGTAATTATTACAGACCAGCGCATGCCCAACATGACCGGAGTAGAATTTTTGGAGAACATTATTGGAAAATATCCAGATCCGATGCGGATTTTATTAACCGGATATGCCGACATGGGCGCTGTTGTTGATGCCGTAAATAAAGGAAAGATATTCCATTATCTTGCCAAACCCTGGGATGAGAACGAACTCGACATGACAATACAGCGTGCATACGAAGTATACAGTGAGAGAAAAAATATAAAGGAAATGAATGGGAAACTGGCAGTATCGAATGATCAGCTCGAGTTTCTTTTAAGGCAGAAACTGCTTTCCTGATAGCTTACCTATTCTTTCGTCCAGCGCAGGTTATTATTCTCAAGTATTTTCGATACTACATTGATGTTAATCGGTTTATCGATTACATCCCTTACTGAAGCATAATTTCTGATAGTCCCGATGTCGTTCTTATTTAAAGACGACGTAATGGCAATTATAAAATACCGCTTCTTTAATTCTTCAGGAAGGCTTTCAAACTCATCAAGGAAATCGAATCCATTCATTAACGGCATCAGAATATCAAGCAGAATTACAGTGGTAACGTCGTCTGCGGGCTGATGGTTTCTGATATCATTTAAGGCCAGCGCAGCGTTAGCATATGTTTTTATGTTTAAGCTTTTGCCCGTATGTCGTATCAGTTTACCTGCGATAAAGCAATCGAGTTCACTATCGTCGATCACGATAAACGAAAGTTTCATAGTTATTTATTAGGTATTGTAACTGTAAATGTTGTACCGATGTCTTCCTCTGATTCCACTGTGATATCCCCGCCAAGTTTTAACAAAGCACTTTTAACATTATATAAACCAAATCCCGATCCCGAACCAAGGTAGGTAGCACGGAAAAAGAGATTAAAAATATCACCAATGTATTTTTTCGGAATACCAATTCCATTATCCTTAACTACAATAGTTGCCTTTCCTTTGTTTACCTCAATAAGTAATTTAACAGATTTACAAGTAGTATCTCTTTTCTGATATTTAAAAGCATTCGATAATAAATTGTTCAGAATGCTCATCAGCAGCATTTCATCGTTTCTGAATGGTTCCGAAGTTTGAATTTTAATGTCAAGCTCTGTATTACTGCCGGCAGCGTATATTTTATAAATGTCCTGCAGTTCACGTGTGATTTTAGCAAAATCTATCTCCTTTATAGATAACTCTCCCCGTTGCAGGCTATAATAATCGTGCATGCCCTGGATAAAGGCATCAAGATTTTTCACCGATTTTTCCATTAAGCCCAGCATCTCTTTAATCTCCGATATTTCATCCATTTCGGCAGATACATTAATAGCACCTAAAATGCCCGAGAGAGGCCCTCGTATGTCGTGACTAACACTATAGGCAAATTTATCAAGCTCATTATAGGCTTTCTGCAAATCATTGTTTCTAACAATCAGCATGGAGTTTGCCAGGTAAAAATTATTTGCTTCCTTAATCGAGGATAACAGATCTTCGTATACCCATGGTTTTCTCACGTATCTGAAGATGTGACTTTTATTAATTGCATCAATTACCGATTCAATATCCGCATAACCTGTCAGCAGTATACGTACCGGCAAAGGATATTTGATTCTGATTTCTTCAAAGAACTCGACGCCCGTTTTTTCCGGCATACGCTGGTCGCAGAAAATAATCCGGATATCGGGGTGTTCTGCCAGGTACTTCTCGGCTACAACTGTGTTATCTGCGATAAACACGTTGCAGTCCATTCTGAGTGAAGCTTTAAAACTGATCAGGTTATTAGGCTCATCATCAACATATAGTATCTTTATTTTTTCTGACATGAGCGATTAACTAAACGGTTCTGTTAGTGGGAACGAGAGCAAAAATTTCAAAAAATGGTGTTTTAACAATTATTATACGTTTGTAATGAAAAACAGTTGTGTTTTTCTCGAACTCATTTACAAGTGACCGGCTGTATTCTATGACGAAACAGCCTCTATAACTTATGTATAATTGGTAATTGCAAAGTAAATTCCGTTCCTTCGCCAGGGGTTGATTCTATTAAAATCTGCCCGCGGTGTTTATTTATGGTGTTAAAGGCGATCGACATCCCTAATCCCGTGCCTTCGCCGACATCTTTCGTCGTAAAAAATGGTTCAAATATTTTCTTCCTGGTATTCTCATCCATGCCCGTTCCATTGTCAGCAATCTTAATAAAAACGTTTTCTTCGTTAAAAGACGTGCTGATTTTAAGTTCTCCTCCAGGTTTCTCACCAAATTTTTTATTTACAGCATGTATGGCGTTAGAAAGGATATTAAGAAATACCTGATTTAACTTGCCGGGATAACACTCTATCGGAGGTACACTGTCATATTCCTTAATTACCCTGATCCGGTTGTTCAAAAGGTTGTTTACAATTACTAACGTCGACTCTAGTCCCGCGGTAACATCCGCCCTCTTTAAATCATCTTCATCAACGCGCGAGAAGATACGCAGTCCCTTTACTATTTCAGCTGTTCTGGTAGCTCCTTCATGTATTCCCTTCAGAAGATGCGATATTTCTATTTTAAGGTAATCGAAATCCAGCTCTTCCTTAATGTTCTCTATGCTTTTTTGCTTATCTGTCGTTGAAGTTTCCTCTGATAGAGCAATATCTTCAATTGACGACAGCGCTTCAATAAGCAGGTCAAAATCCCTCCTCAGAGGCGTTACATTCGATGTAACAAAGTTAATGGGGTTGTTTATTTCATGAGCAATTCCTGCCGTTAACTGCCCGAGCGAAGCCATCTTTTCTGATTCCACCAGCTGACTCTGTGCCTGCTTTAAATCTTCAAGCGTTACATTGAGTTCGTCGTTCGATTCTTTAAGCTCCAGCGTACGCTCATTAACCTTTTGCTCGAGTATAACGTTTTGTTCACGGATGATCCGTTCGTTCTCTTTGGCTACCCTTAGCGCTTCTGCCTGCGAAAACTCTTTCTCTTTCTTAAGTATATTTATGCGATCTGCCAAACCAAAGGAAAGCAGCGACATCTCGATAGCCGAAGCAAGTTGCATCGCATAGCTGGTGAGAGTGTTATAGGGAAGTATCTGGTAATCTTTCAGCAAAAAGATAATAGCTCCGGCAAGTAACACCGACCATGCCGAGAAAAAGAACTTCGCAGGCTGGTACCCCTTTATCATGATGGTAAGCGAGGTAACGAATATAACGATGGATGCCAGCGAAGTAGCCGACTGCATTATTTTAAAGCCTAACGGTATATTGCCGGCAAGAGTAGGCACAAAGCTGAGAATAAATAGTCCCATGCAAAGCCATAACGCCGGTCGTGCTCTTCTGAAGTTTTTACCAACCTCAAGATAGTTGTTGGTAAAGAGCAGGGCCGCAAATCCGCTGGTTGAGGCGAATAAGATGATACTTTTCGAATCAAAACCAGGCCAGGCAGGCCACAGATACTGGAAATTATAGCCCTTTAAGCCAACCTGCGTAAGCCCTACAAAAAAGATGTAAATTACATAGTATAAATAGCTCCTGTCCTGAACCGAGAAGTATACAAAGAGGTTGTAAAAGAGCATGATCAGAACGATACCTATGTAAATTCCCGAAAGCATATTTTCTTTGCTGCTTTGTTGGAACTGCGCTGTTGGCCGGCTTACATATATCGGGAGGAAAATTTGTTTATCCCCTCGTATCTTCAGAAAAAAAGTTTTAGTAGTATTGACCGGAACATTGAGGTCGAATAGATAATCCGGCGATTTGTATTTCCGCGTATTAAAGAAAACATCCTTTCCCGATGAAATATGCTCGTAGTCGCCATTTTTTCCGGGCGAGAAGAGTTCTACCTTATCCAGTTCAGGATAAGCAATATGTAATACTAAATGATTGTCTGACGACTGATTGCTGATACTAAACTTTAGCCAGATACTTGATTTGCTCAGGCCAAAATTAGGTACGGTTACCGTAGAGGGAACAAAGTCTGAAGAATGTAAGACCTCTTTAAAGCCAATTTCCTTATTGGGCTGCAATGTGAACAACTCTTTTCCCGCAAGTACCCTTTCTGTAGACTTTGTAATAACAACCTGTCCCTTGCAAAAAGAACAAACAAAAACGAAAAGAACAGCAATAAGAAAATTCTTTAGCATGTGGGTCATTTATTTTAAAGCAGAAGCTACCACCAGGTTCATTGAGCAAGCAAAGTAATGGTTCGAATCGGCCCGTTGCAAAGAAGCAATAAACGAATCGTATTCCTCAGCGTTTAAATACCCCTTGCTCTTCATTTCTGTTAGTGACTGATCAATAAGCAAATAAGTGAAAACTTCTTTCAATGACTTTAATGCGAAGGGAAATACCTCAAGTTTGATGTTTTTGAATTCTGCTTTTTCGAGATAGCCGGTAAGCTGTCTGGCCGCCCTGCCATTATTTATTTTTTCATCAGTAAGATAACGGCTCACTTTTTCTTCTATCGCAGTATCTGCATTATAAAACGAGAGGTTGCTCCAGTCGGTTTCCACAATAACCAGCGGTTGTCCTGGTTTTAATACTCTGTAAGCCTCGTTTATTACTTTCTGTGGCTCTTTAAGGTGCTGAATCAGTCTTTCGGTACGAATGCCGGAAAGAGTGGCATCTTCAAAAGGGATTGGACTAGCTTCTGAAAGAATGAACTCTACATTCTCATTATCAGCCGCAGCGCTGATCGCTTTATCAATCATCCGGGAGTCATGATCAATCCCAACAATCTTTACTTCCTTGCCCAGCAAGTTACCCAGATTAATGGCATCAATGCCTGTGCCGCAACCCAACTCAAGGACGGTTCCTTTCAGAATGGCAGTAAATGGATTATATGAATATTCCTTTAGTTTTTTTAGGATCGACGCAGTTCCTTCCAGATAACTGATGTCGTAGTGTTTATCTGACATTTGGTGTGTGTATTGCAATTTTATAAGATATTCAGATTGTTTTCGTCAATAGTAACAGGGCGTATTTTTTGAGAGTTTGCGATAGTGTCGGCAAGGCTCCATTTATCCAGGTTGGGAATCTCCAGCTCATAATGGATTTCTATTTCTTTTTTTCTTAACACCTCGGTACGAACAATATTGAGGTTTTTCCTTAATTCCATCATGGAGTTGCGATCTTCTTCGCTTGCCGTGCTTAATCCGTCCATATCTTCATAGATCATTGTTGTTGCTATAAGATCTAATTTTGGATAGTAAAACGTGCCGTTATTTCCCACCCTTGTTTCAAGGCGGTATCCTACAGTTTCGGTTAACTTTACAGTATAAGGGGCACAAAGCGCAAAAAGCGATTTAATACCGATCTGAGGGGCAAGCGATATTGCTGCGCGGGTTAAGAAGATACTGCCGATACCGTAGCCAGCGATTTCCCTTGAATTCCATAGTCCGCAGCCTTCTCCGGTGCCATACAGTGCATATTTTCTCACCAGACTATGGATTGTCGGATCCATCGCTCCTGTAGCCTGCTCAATGGGTAAGGGTTCACTTCCGCCTGCAACATGTATGCGGGCGCCGCCATATACTTTCTTTTTGTCCAATGATTCTACTATCAGCACAAAAGCTGCCGGATTAGTAAGCCATCCATGCCTTGCAGAGGTGATTTTTTGAATCCCGAAATTAGTAAGCACATGCGTATGTCCTTCTACAAACAATGCACAGGCCTCGGGGTCATCAATCGCACGGAATGCCCTTAGTCGTACTACTGGCTTCTCTTTGCTTAAAGTATTGTCCATCTGCAATCTTTTGCGCTAAATTTTCATAAATATTCTATCGAAAGGCAAAAAGCGAATCCAACCCCAAAATAACAATTTATTTTTGTTCTCTCCCAGTATATAATGTGATGTTCTGCTTTACCCGTGGAGGAGCATCATACCCTGGTCATGTTTAATGTTCAAAGACGGCCCTATATTATCATTGTTATCTTGTAAGTAGCATCCATAAGTAAATCTCCGGGATACACTTATCACTCCAATCCCTTAAAAGTCCCAGACCAGTGCCTGACCAGAACCTGATCTTGTCAGCATCTCATTAGGCTCTTGTCAGCATCATGTCAGACTCTCGTCAGACTTTAGTCTGACATGATCCTGAGGAGATGCTGACAAGATGCTGACGAGATCAGGCTTTGGTTAGACACTTGTCAGGCATTTATCCGGGTTTATCCAGTCCCCTGTGCTATCTTTTATGTTCTTAAACTAGTTTCCCGGGCGAAAACCTAATGGCCGTTACTTTTTGTATAAAAAGCCTTATTTTTGTGCACTTTGTAAAAAAATAAGTATAAACCGCATCAGTCATTGGGGGACGTTCTCCGACTATGCTTTTGCTTTTGAATAAAACATGCTAGATAAATTAGAAGCGATAAAATTACGCTGGGAAGAGGTGGAGCGGGAGCTGAGTGATCCTGCAACCATCGGCGATATGAAACGTTTTGCTCAGTTGAATAAGGAATATAAGGATCTGGGAAAGATCGTGGAGGAGTATAAGGTATATCACAATGTCGTATCTAATATAGATGCAAACCGGGATATCCTCAATAACGAGAAAGACGATGAGTTGCGCGAGATGGCGAAGCTTGATCTTGATGATTTGCTTGAGCAGAAAGAGGAAATGGAGGAGAGAATTCGTCTGATGCTGATACCTAAGGATCCCGAGGATGCTAAAAATGCAGTCGTCGAAATTCGCGGAGGTACAGGAGGCGACGAGGCAGCTTTGTTTGCTGGAGACCTTTACCGGATGTATACACGGTTTTTCGAGAAGAAAGGCTGGCGAACGGAGGTGGTGGACGTAACAGAAGGTACTGCAGGTGGCTACAAGGAGGTGATTCTTAAGGTTTCGGGAGAAGATGTCTATGGCCAGCTTAAGTACGAGTCGGGTGTGCATCGTGTACAGCGCGTGCCGGATACCGAAACACAGGGACGTGTTCACACCTCGGCAGCTTCCGTAGCTGTATTGCCCGAAGTAGAAGAAGTTGATTTTTATCTTAATCCTGCCGATGTGGAGATGCAGACTTCGCGTTCGGGAGGTGCAGGAGGACAGAACGTAAACAAAGTAGAAACAAAGGTGCAACTGACCCATAAACCGACAGGGATGGTGGTAGTTTGCCAGGTAGAGCGTTCTCAGCTTGCTAACCGCGAGCTTGCCATGGAAATGCTGCGTAGTAAACTTTACGACCTGGAGGTTCAGAAGCAAACAGGAGATATCGCTGCCAAACGAAAGACAATGGTATCTACCGGTGACCGCTCGGCGAAGATCCGTACCTATAATTATCCACAGGGGAGAGTAACAGAACATCGTATCGGATTAACGATGTATAACCTCCCGGCTATTATGGATGGAGAGATACAGGACATCATCGATGCCCTTCAATTTGCCGAAAATGCAGAGAAAATGAAAGAAGGATCGGGCATATAGAGTTAAAAATCGACTTTGTGAATATTCGTTGAAAATTATTTGCCTGATAGTCAGCTTTAAGGGAACTAATTGAAAATATATATTGACAAATAAAAGAAACAAGCTATATTTGCAGTCCCAAAAGGAACGGTTCGGTAGTTCAGCTGGTTAGAATACATGCCTGTCACGCATGGGGTCGCGGGTTCGAGTCCCGTCCGGACCGCAAAAGCCACTCAGAAATGAGTGGCTTTTGTATTTTTAGTGATTTTGAGATCCGCGGGACCGTGGATCGGGGATCCGAATCATCACTTTTATACTTATCAATTTCTAAAGGTGCCGGGTTACAATATAATGGATCAAGCGGAATTCCTGGGGGGAAGGCTTTATTAAGCATAAATATTAGCAAGACGGAATAAGAAGAAAGCAGTATCTCTAACACCTCTGGAGGTAGCTCTGAAAGCCTTGATCTTGGCATTGAAAGATTCAGCAGCGGCGTTGGTACTTCTGTTGTCAAAGAAGTTCAGGATATATTCGTAATGGCTTTGTACCGATCTGGCTACTGTGCTGAAAGAATCAATAGCAGAAGTTTCCACATCATTATACCACATGGCCAGTCTTTTAAAAGCCTGTGTCTTGCTCTTACAGATGGTAAAGATGTTACTTAACCTGAGGGCTAACTGATAGGCTTTATGTAACAGGGGATAGCGGGGAAATAGGATGTCTGCACGTTCTTTTTGTGATGGAGTCCATTTGCTTTCGTGTTTAAAGAGCAGATATCTGCTTCGGGCCAGGAGCTGCTTGAGGGTATCGCCATTAGGAAGCACCTCAGGCTGATAGCTTTGTTTGGTTTTCCTGGCCTGGGCAATCCGTCCGTTCTCCTCTTCCAAAGCTTCCCACCGGTATCTGATCCTGAGCTCCTGAACAGCATCGCTGGCAAGCTTTTGTACATGGAACCGGTCAATGACCCGGCGGGCAGATGGAAAGCATCTTCGGATAGCTTTGGCCATATTTGCAGCCATATCCAGGGTTACTTCTTTTACTTTTTTTCTCAGGCGGAATGATATACGCTCTAAAACTGCAATGATCTGATCGGCCTGAGTGCCTTTCAGCATGGCTACAATGCTCCCTTTTCTCCCTCTTGCAGCCTTATTAGTGATTATAGTATACAATTCTCCGCCAGAGAGGGCCGTTTCATCTATACTGAGGTATTCTCCCATGTTGGCCGGGAATATCATCCATTCGGCAGCATGATCTTTCTGTTCCCACTGATGGAATGTACTGATATGATCTTTATATTGTTCCTGTAACTGTTTACCGTCAATCCTAAAATAGTGTCCCAGTTGATGACAGCTTACCGGATAATTATCCAAATATTCCTTTTAAAAAAGCGGCGAATTCTGTGGTCATCCGCGCTCCTTTCTGTACTAAATCCCAGTCTCTGGTTACTATAGTCCCTTTATCTGCTACTTCCCATCTGCGCCGTTTTATACACAAGTTTACCTTCTGGCCCCGGATAGGAAAGTCCTGAATGGTGATTTCGGGCATGAACCCCTTGGATTCCAGCTTTTGGTTGTGATATTCCTGGGGAAGGATATTCTTCTCTTCAAGATATATATGCAGGCCTGCTGCACTTTGAAGCACCTGTGTTAATTCAAAAAATTCTAAGATGCCTTTCGGTAATAATATGCTCGCTAACTGTAGGTATGGATCTTGCAAGGGTTACTCTTTTTACGTGTTATTAACTCTCCGCAAAAAAACAACTTTTCATTGTATCCCCCAAGTATTCCGCTTGATCCAATATAATTAAACGAAGGGAAGAATGTTGTTAATATCGAGCAGGACAGTTAAGGTTGCCAAATCTTAAGGAGACAAGTATTATTGTCCACTGATCAGTATAAACGACGAATTTTATGACGAAAAATATTACACCTTGAAAAAAATCTTTAAACCTTTTTTAATTCACTCTTCTGAAATCAGTGATTTGCGGGAGGGTTGTTCTTTGCTCTGTGCTGTTTTCAAGAAGGGATCAAAGAGATGATTTTTTAAACTAGCTAATAGCCTTCGATTTGATCTGTTATGATGAATGAAAATAGTGGCTTTGTTTGGTTCCGGTACAGTGGCCGGTATGGAAACAGCAGAACTGTCAGGAACGGTTAAGATTGATATTTTATAGATATGAATATCTGCAACGAACAGTCCGATATGGAATTAGTTACCTTGTTAAAAGCAGGTGATGTTCTTGCCTTTACAAGGCTATACAACAAATACAGTCGAAAAATGTATATTAATATGTATAGGATGGTAAAGGACAACGATGTTGTAGAGGAGATGATTCAGGTTTTATTTTCACGGATATGGCAACATCGGGAAGCTATTACTTATGAATTTGATTTTTCCTCTTATCTCTACCGTGCCGCATCGAATCTGGTATGCGACTTTTATAGGAAGTTGGAAAGTGACAAAAAAATGAGGGCCCATTTTATATCCACCATAACTGAACACTATTCCCATATAGAAGAAGATATATATTTCAAGGAAAGTAAGATGCTTTTAGAGCAGGCGTTGGCTCTGCTTTCCCCTCAGCAACGGCATGTTTATCAACTATGTAAAATTGACGGTTTTAGTTATAAAGAAACTGCAGGCAGGCTCGGGATTTCTCCATATACGGTTAAAGAATATCTTTGTACGGCAAAACGCCTGGTTAGAACTTTTATTACGGCGAACATGGAAACTATAGGTTGTTTTACAGCTGTTTCTTTTTTGTTGAGTAAGTTATACTTTTAAGAACTTAATCCCCCCGTTTTCTTTTGAAATGCGTCTTTAGATAAAGCTTAATGAATGAACGACCAGGAACTATCGGTTTTGTTTAAAAAATTATTAGAAAATAAATGCTCTGAAGAGGAAGCGGAACTTTTATTAACGATACTTGCCGATAAATCTAAAGAGAAGCAATTGTATTGGTTGATCAGGAATCAGCTAAAGGATACCGGTTTCTCCAATGCTGCCGATGATATCAACGACTCAGTAAAAGAGTCACTCGACCTCCGGCTTCAGCAAATTTTAAATTCTGATATTCCTGTTTCAAAAAAGCCAACCATGCGAATAATATCACCCAGGCGGTTGTGGTATGCTGCTGCTGTGGTGATCCTGTTTGTTTCTATAGGATCTTATTTCTATATAAAAGACTCAATAGGATACGTCTCTGAGATACATCACCCCGGCAGGGAGATTGTTGCCGGAAGGAATAAAGCAATATTAACGTTAAGTAACGGGCAAAAAATCAATTTAGACGACGTATCAGCTGGCAATATCGCAACGCAGGCCAATACCATTATTAAAAAGTCAAAAGATGGCGTTCTTACTTATAATGAAAATAGCGATGAGGCGGCTTCAAATCAAAGACCCGGTCTAATATTCAATACTGTTACAATCCCTAAAGGAGGACAGTATCAGGTTATACTACCCGATGGATCGAGGGTTTGGCTAAACGCCGCTTCGTCTCTTAAATTTCCAGCTCAGTTTTCTAAAGACGAACGGGTTGTTGAGTTGCAAGGTGAGGGGTACTTTGAGATAGTCTCCATTCCGCGTCCGTCATCCGAACCTGGGAACGGCAAAAAAGGTAATCTTCCCTTCATAGTTAGAAGTAACCATCAAAAAATTGAAGTAGTAGGAACAGAATTCAATGTGAATGCTTATCCTGACGAAACTTCCGTTAAGACGACTTTAGTTCAAGGCTCCGTAAAAGTTTGCGTTTTAAACGGCCTTACTGATAAGGAACTTACATCAAATCAAACACTTCATCCAGGACAGCAATCTGTAATTACCGGAAATGACCTTGTTATTCAGAATGGGAACATTGAATCAGCTACAGCGTGGAAAAATGGAAGTTTTCAGTTTGATAATGAGGAGATACAGGTGGTGATGCGAAAAATAGCCAGGTGGTATGATGTTGAAATCGAATATCATGGTAGCATGCAGGGGAAGGTTTTCACTGGTACCATATCAAAATATAAAGATGTGAAAGACGTCTTAAAGATGCTGCAATTAACCGGAAGTGTTTCATTTACCATTAAGGATCGTAAAATATTGGTTTCTTGATGATTGTAAGGGAAGCATAAGTACAAGCTCCAATATCTTTAATCAGCATAGGATGCTGAGACTGCCAATTATTCAAATGACAGTAAAGATAGAAGGCAGCTTCAATTGACGATTTCTACCCCCTTAAATAAGATTTAAAAGCATCCCCCCTTTTTCTGTCGATACCCGTCTTTATTAAAAAGCCTGAATAACAAAGCTGTATCAAATAAAATGAATATTTATTATCCGATTTATCAAATTATTTATCACTAATAAAAAAACTAACAATTATGAAAACGATTATTTTGAAGGAATGGCCAGTTCTTGTCTGCGTTCTTGTATTATCTTTTTTTTTATCGTGCAGAAAGGATTCGGAAAGCAAAGAATTCTCATCGCAGCAAGCTGATGCAGTATGGGAAACACAGCTTAAGCAAGTTCTCACGACAGGTAATGACTTCCTAAAAGAATCATCTTTAAAGATGACAGGTTATAAGGAAAAGGAAATATTAGCATCTAGGCCTGAAATTGAAAGATTCAAGAATAGTTTGTTAACAGATGAAAAGGTTTTACCTGATTATTCACCTGTTGATTTAAAGGACCTCCAATTGATTAAGATTGGAGAAATAAAGCGGAAAACCTCAGGAGTGAAACATAAAGCCCTTACTTATGATATAACAGGCTCTTCCGTATTTTTAGACTCCGTAGTTAAGATAGGTCAAAAAATCATTGAGATAGCATGGGAAAATAATGGGGTTCCATTTACCACCCAAGCAGTTGTAGATGATAAAATAGGGATCATCTACGATAACTTGATTTCTAACATAATGATTATTAAAGAAGAACATGAGGGAGAAGTTGTTCTGGATCCCAATAAAGCTACACTGACCACCGATATCTGTATCTCTATGCCTTTTCCGGAACCAGGTATCACTCCCAGACACAAA
Organism: Arcticibacter tournemirensis; assembly: GCF_006716645.1. Lineage (NCBI taxonomy): Bacteria > Pseudomonadati > Bacteroidota > Sphingobacteriia > Sphingobacteriales > Sphingobacteriaceae > Arcticibacter > Arcticibacter tournemirensis. Next base: position 633,940 of record NZ_VFPL01000001.1, read on the forward strand.
ACTGTTTCACATGGATGGACAGCTCAATGGTTATGGGGATCTGACCGCGGAGAAGCCAGGGTGAGTCATACTGTAGAAGGATATACTGATACGAGGACGGGTCATGCAAAGCAAGTTTTAACTTGTTCGGCTGTTGACGCTTATTCTTATATGACTTTAGGCAAAGGAGATGCGAAAATTGTCAATCATTCTACACATTATGGAGAAGATGGGTCGTCATCTGTACATTGGGGCCTTTACCTTGCCGCTCCAACTGTCTCGATTTCTATGACATACTCACCTGGTTCGGGTTTTAGTATAACGTTAGGTACAGCACTCGGCTCTGAGTTACACCATACGGGATCCGAGTTTATTTCTGCCTTGCATTTTCAAACAATGTGACATTTTATGAATAAGCTGCTTTGCCTTTTTGTTATTTTCTGTTGGAAATATACTTTGGCGCAAAATACAGATTCAGTTATTTGGAAGGAAAATAAAATAGCGGATAGCTTTTCCGCTATCCCTATATATGACAGCGGCCCGAAGCAATGCAACAGTTGCATTTGCAATCTAAAAAACTTATTTCGGTCGTGGAAAAAGGACAATATCATTAATTATGATGAGATTGAGTTAACGGGATACCGATTGGTCGATTCTTTGACCGATAGTCTGAAAATTCGTCAGTATTATGAGAGGATTGTTGATACCTCGAGTAGTTATTTTATTCAATACAGCGGCAATACAAAAATGCTGAAATTACTAAAGGCCGACACTCTGTCGAAGGAGTATGAAGAGGCATTGCAGTATATGCGAAATCAGTTAGCGTTGTCACTTACACTTAATAGTACTGTGTATGTTATCGACATGCGACTGAAAGATGGTACCAAAATTGAAAATTATGCTGTTTGTGATAAGGCTAAACGAAAGATTACCTATGATAATATGTTTTTTTATTTTTATTTATTTAGATGACGACTGGAATTAATTCCTATTCACCAGTTCTCTTTTACTATCTCCAACTCATTCTTATTTATTATAGCCGGGAAACGATATTATATCCGTTTTGAAAAAATATTTACGAGACATCCCCCCATTTCTTTCAGTTAACCGTCTTTATTGAAAAACCGGAATAATACGCGGGTATAGGATAGGTACTATATCGGATGAATTATAGTAATACCAATTTTAAATGAAAGGAGTTCGAAATATGATTTAGAATTATATCTATCAGAATAAAACCAGGAGCGGTTGCGACGCTCCCGGTTAATGTTGGCTTCTCAAAGTCATTCTGTTACTAACAATTATAACTTAATAAAACTAACATTCAAATGTATAAAACTTCTACGGCATTTCGCGGGCTTATAGCACTTTGCGTAATTCCAAAATTCATCAAGATAATGAAGCTTACTGCTATTTTATTAATAGCCTCACTAGTACAAGTGAGCGCCGCAAGTTTCGGGCAGAGAGTAAGTCTCTCTTTAAGACGGACTTCACTTGAAGATGTTTTAAAAGAAATTAAAGTACAGACAGGGTACAACATTCTGTATAACCCGGTAGTCCTTCGAAACACCAAGCCTGTAACGGTAAAGCTCGGAGATGCGCCGATTGAATACGCACTGGAAAAGTGTTTCGAAGGGCAGCCCGTAAGCTACACTATTGAACAGAAGACAATTATTGTTAAAAATAAGCCTGCGGATGCTGCCAATAAAATAGTTCGTGCAGAGGTGCCGAAGATTACTATAACCGGCACAATCAGGGATTCGGTAGGAACCTTACCCGGTGTGTCTATCGTCATTAAGGATACTAAACTTGGTACGAAAAGTGATGAAAACGGACGATTTGTGCTGGACGTTCCCAATGAGAATGTGGTGCTGGTCTTTTCTATGGTGGGCTATTTGAAACAGGAAGTTCCCGTTAGGGGAAGGGAAGTGTTTAACATCATGCTTAAGCCAGACACTAAAGGACTCGAGGAAGTTGTCGTTGTAGCCTTCGGAACGCAAAAAAGGACAGACATGATCGGATCGGTTACTTCCGTTAAGGTATCCGACCTTAAAATTCCGTCAAGTAACCTTACTAATGCATTAGCGGGACGGGCCGCCGGTATGATTGCTTTTCAGCGCAGCGGAGAGCCTGGGCGCGACAATGCCGATTTCTTTATTCGGGGGGTCACCACCTTTGGTTATAAAAACACTCCTTTGATTCTGATTGATGGCATGGAATTGACGACTACCGATCTTGCCCGCCTTCAGCCCGACGACATATCAAGTTTTTCTATCATGAAAGACGCTACGTCAACCGCGCTGTATGGTGCACGCGGAGCAAACGGTGTTATCCTGGTTACTACTAAACAGGGTGCGGTAGGAAAAGCACAAATTTCATTGCGTTTAGAAAATTCAGTGTCCGCTTCGGTAAAAGACATTGAACTGGCAGATCCTATTACCTATATGCTGCAGTCTAACGAAGCAATTCTAACACGTAACCCTTTAGGAACAACGCTTTATAGTGATGAAAAGATCGCAAACACTGCAGCTGGCGTTAATCCCATTGTTTATCCCGCAAATGATTGGCGGAAACTTATGTTTAAGGATTACGCGGTGAACCAGCGTGTAAACCTGAATGTAAGCGGCGGAGGAGATGTTGCCAGGTACTTCGTTTCGGGTTCCTTAAATAAGGACAATGGATTGTTAAAGGTAGATCACCGGAATAATTTTAATAATAATATAGACCTGAAAAGTTATTCGCTTCGATCCAATATCACCGTGAACCTGACTAAATCGACCGAAATGATCGTCCGTTTGAGCGGAAACTTCGATGATTATACCGGTCCTATGGACGGAGGCGCAGAAATGTACCGCAAAGTGATGCGTTCAAATCCGGTATTGTTTCCGATGTTTTACCCCGTGGATGCAGCGCATTCATATGTAAAACACATTATGTATGGCAATTTCGAAGAAGGAGGATATACTAATCCCTATGCTGACATGACCCGTGGCTATATGGATTATTCAAGATCATTGATGCTGGCGCAGTTAGAGGCAAAGCAGGATTTATCTGTTTTGACGAAGGGGCTCTCTCTGAGGGTAATGATGAACACTAACCGCGCATCTTATTTCGATGTTAAGCGCGAGTACAATCCTTATTTTTATTCACTCGCCGGCTATGATCCTTCGGCAAATACTTATTTTTTAAAGAATATTAACGAAAATACCGCTACAGAATATCTTGGCTACCGTGAAGGAGGAAAGACACTCAATTCCACGTTTTACATGGAATCCATGTTAAATTATAATGCTCAGTTCAAAAAGCACGGAGTTAGTGGATTACTGGTTTACATGATGCAGAATAACATTAACGCCAATGCAGGAGATCTTCAGCAATCACTGCCGTTTAGAAACCTGGGTTTATCTGGGAGAGCGACGTACAATTTTGATAGCCGTTACTATCTTGAATATAACTTTGGCTATAATGGATCGGAAAGGTTCGCTGAAAAAAATCGTTTTGGGTTTTTCCCGTCTGTGGGGATAGCATGGAGTGTGTCTAACGAAAAGTTTTTTGATAAAGTAAGGCCGGTTATCAACAACCTCCGGTTAAGGGCAACGTATGGTGTTGTTGGAAATGATGCCATCGGATCGCCTTCAGACCGGTTCTTCTATTTGTCTAATGTCGACATGAACGCCGGGGCAAGATACGCTGTTTTTGGAAACGGTCAGGGTGCATCATTTGGATTGAATGGAGTTAATATATCCAGATATGCAAACAGTGATATCACCTGGGAAAAATCCACAAAGACAAATCTAGCACTTGAACTTGGGCTGCTCAATAAATTAAAGGTAAATGCCGACTTCTACTCCGAACAGCGTAAGAATATCCTGATGAGACGTGAGGCCATACCTGTTACTATGGGTTTAACCGCAGATGTAAGGTCGAACGTCGGCGAAGCTTCAGGGAAAGGAATGGATATTTCTGCCGATTACCAGCAATCCATTAGTCGTGACTTCTGGTTTTCGGCGATGGGTAACTTTACGTATGCAAAAAGCAAGTATAAAGTTTATGAAGAGCCGGTATACGACGAAAAATACCGCAGCCGCATAGGCCATCCCATTTTCCAGGAGTATGGGTATATAGCAGAACGGCTATTTGTTGATGATGCCGAAGCAGCGAATTCCCCAAGGCAAAATTTTGGAGCCTATGGTGGAGGGGATATCAAGTACACTGATGTTAACCGTGACGGCCAGATTACGGAAGCAGACAGAGTGCCAATTGGAAATCCGAGATTACCTGAAATAGTATACGGCTTTGGCTTTTCAGCTGGTTATAAAAGCTTCGACCTTTCTGCCTTTTTCCAGGGTTTAGCTAACGAATCGTTTTGGATAGATGCTGCTGGTACCTCACCGTTCAATAATCAAACCCAATTACTGAAGGCTTACGCCGACAGCCACTGGTCTGAGGATTCGCGCGATGTATACGCACTGTGGCCCAGGCTAAGCCCCAATCTCAATAACAATAATAATCAAACCAGTACCTGGTTTATGCGCGACGGTTCATTCTTACGTTTGAAGCAGGTGGAAATTGGTTACAAAATTCCTCAAAGTATTCAAAAAAGGCTTCATGCCTCAGGTTTTCGACTCTATGTAAATGCCAGTAACCTGGTCAATATCAGCAAATTCAAGTTGTGGGACGTTGAAATGGGTGGAGACGGGCTCGGTTATCCTATTCAGCGTGTATTTAATATAGGTTTAAACATATCATTGAAGTAAATCAAAGTAGATTATGAGAAAATATCTTATATACGGGGGCTTTTTATTGGCATTTCTCGCCGTGCTCAGCTCCTGCAAGAAATTTTTAGATGTTGTTCCTGATAATGTAGCTACCATCGATAATGCCTTTACCATGCGTTCTCAGGCTATGAAATTTTTATTTACCTGCTATTCATTTATGCCCAGGACAGGCCAGCTGACGGACGACCCAGCTATGGTGGGTGGCGATGAGCTGTGGGAGATTCCAGAGCGGGCTGCTTACCTTGATTTAGCTAAGGGTTTTCAGAGCAAAGTAGGGCCTTTGGGCGACCGATGGACTTCCATGTACCAGGCGATCAGGGACTGCAATATTTTTCTGGAAAACATTGACAGGGTGCCTGATATGCAGGAAGTGGAAAGAGCTCGCTGGATTGGAGAGGTGAAGTTCCTTAAGGCGTTTTATCATTTCAGTTTAGTGAGGATGTATGGTCCGGTTCCTCTGATCAGGACGAACCTTCCGATCTCGGCAGATGTAAACCAGGTAAAAGTAATGCGTGACCCGGTGGATTCGTGCTTTAATTATATTGTACAACTTTTGGACGAAGCCATTCCGGGACTTCCAACAACGATAATTAGTCCCGGCACCGAAGCTGGCCGCATTACCCAGCCAATTGCGATGGCCTTAAAAGCCAGGGTACTTGTTACCGCGGCAAGCCCGTTGTTTAACGGTAACACCGATCAGGTTGGATTGAATAACCCTGACGGAGAGCCACTTTTTAACCAAACGTACTCCAAAGAGAAATGGGAAATTGCGGCTGATGCATGTAAAAAGGCCATAGATATGTGTGAATCACAGGGGATGAAACTGTATGTTTATAATCCCGCTTTTCAGCAATATGTGCTTACCGATACCATCGAAACACAGCTGAGTATAAGAAACAGTGTTACAGAAAAGTGGAACAGTGAAATCATCTGGGCTAATACCCAATCCAATACAGCTGACCTGCAACGATTGATCTCTACCTGGTGGGATCCCCGCTACCTTGACGGCGTTGTAACCAGAGGGGAATTATCGCCACCATTGAAAATTGCGGAAATGTTCTATTCGGATCATGGGGTCCCTATTAACGAAGACAAAACTTGGGATTACACCGGAAGATATGCTTTAAGAAAAGCAGGAAAAGACGACAGACTATATATCCGAAATGGCTATACCACAGTGGGACTGCATTTTGACAGAGAGCCGAGATTCTATGCTGACCTTGGTTTTGACGGTGGTATTTATTACGGACAGGGACATTATGACGATAAAGACGATATGAATCTGTTCTACCTGGAAGGAAAATTTAAACAGAGAAATGGAAAAGGAAAATATGGCTTCAATACCGTCACGGGCTATTACATTAAAAAACTGATCCATTTTCAGAATGTAGTGAATTCTTCAAGCGATTACTCTGTTGTTGATTATCCGTATCCGCTAATGCGTTTGTCTGATCTGTATCTCTTGTATTCGGAAGCACTGAATGAAGCACAGGGCCCCGGTCCGGAAGTATATAAATATATTGATCTTGTCAGAAAGCGCGCTGGGTTGGGCACCGTAACCTCATCATGGACTAATTATTCTACAAATCCCGCAAAATTTACAAATCAGGACGGGATGCGCGCGATCATTCATCAGGAAAGGTTGATAGAGCTGGCTTTTGAGTCGCAACGTTTCTGGGACCTGCGTCGTTGGAAAGAATCAGCCAGAGAATTGAATAATCCAATCAAGGGCTGGGACCTTTCGCAAACAACTGCCGCTTCTTTTTACCGGACAACTGTACTGTTTAATCAAACCTTTGGAACAAAGGACTATTTCTGGCCTATTGCTGACAATAATATCACCACCAACAGAAACCTGGTGCAAAACCTGGGCTGGTAAGCATCTGAAGAATTGATTATTAAATTAAAACAAAGAAATGAAAAGAATATATTTTATCGGAGGACTGTTGATTGTTTTTTTCTGGTTGGGGTGTTCAAAAGAAGGAAGACTTGACTTCATAGATGAGGATTTACCTGCTCCCTTGAACGTCAGTAATGTAAAGGTTTCTCCAACGCCGGGAGGAGCTGTACTTACATATAAGCTTCCGTCAGACCCGAACCTTTCTTATATAAAGGCTGTCTATGAAATTCAGCCAGGGGTATTCAGAGAAGCTAAATCATCACGATACACGGATACACTCCGGCTGGTAGGGTTTGGCGACACATTAAAACATGCGGTGAAAGTATTCAGCGTAGGGAAGAATGAGAAAGTCTCGGAACCTATATCGGTCGATGTCATCCCCAGGACACCCGCTGTCAGATCTGTGTTTGCTACTGCAGATTTTTCTTCAACTTTCGGAGGAGTAAGTGTTTCCTTTAAGAATCCGGATAAGGCAGAACTGTCAATTGTAGTAATGAGGGATTCAACTGGCAATAATACATGGACAAAGGTGGCCACTTTTTATACTGCTGCCGTGTCCGGGAACTTTGCTGCACGAGGTCTCGAATCTGAACCACAGAAGTTTGCCATGTTTGTCCGCGACCGCTGGAACAATAGATCGGATACGCTTTTCAAAACACTTACCCCTAAGTTCGAGGTGGAGATCCCAAAAACAACCTGGAGTGCCCTGGTGCTGCCAACAGACCAAACGGCGCTTGCCGAACCTGGGTTTGTTTTGAGTAATTTGTGGAATAAGGTAATCGGAATTCCGGGTACCGGTGCAAATTACGCCTCATCGAATAGCTCTACACTTCCTCAATGGTTTACGATTGACTTGGGTAAGAAAGTGCTGATGAGCAGATTTAAAATGTTTATGGACGCTGCCGACGGCCATTGTTATGTAGGCTCTGGCGTGAAAAGGTTTGAACTATGGGGTTCAAATTCTCCGGACACAGACGGTGGATGGACTCAATGGCAGCTGCTTGGAACATTTGAAACGTTTAAACCTTCTGGTTTACCCTTAGGTCAGGCAACCGCTGAAGATACGAATTACGCTTCGATCCTTGGCTGTGATTATGGGTTTGATAATCAGCCGCCTGCGGTACGGTACCTTCGGTGGAAAACGCTCGAAACCTATGCCAGCCCAGGACAGGTTGTTATAGCAGAAATCTCACTTTGGGGCCAGGTTGAACCCTAGTTACCTTACTAATGATCAGTGTAAATTTTATTATATTATGAAGAAGATATTCAGTAATACTATGATGATCGTGGTACTGTTCCTGGCATTTTGTGCTCTCCCGGGCTGTACAAAAATGGACAGTACTTATAAAGAGTTTGTTGTTCCGGGCGGCTTAACCTATGCGGGTAAAGCGAATTCGCCGAAAGTATACCCGGGATTCAATAGAGTAAAGATTGCCTGGGTGAGGGGCTCGGACCCTGATGTGATAAGCGCCCGGGTGTTTTGGAATAACTTTAGAGATTCGACAGTGGTGTCAATCCCCCCCACAGGGGATACTATCAGTGTCATTATTGATAATCTGCAGGAGAAAAGTTATTCGTTTGTAATCCGCACCTATGATAAAAAGGGCAATTCATCCATTCCAGTCGAAGCAATTGGTGGTTCTTACGGCGAGAAATACCAGTCGCAGTTGTTAACCCGGCCAGTGAACTCTACGCTAAGCGATACTAAAGGCAAGATTACCATTCAGTGGGGCGCTGCAGATATTTCTAATGGTGCATTCGCCTCGGAAGTTAAATACACCGATGTTAACGGAGACATCAGGTATCAAATGTTTCCTACAGATCTTCCGACTTCTGAAATTACTGGCCTTAAACCCAATACGGGCTACCAGTACAGGACCATGTTTAAGCCTGATTCGCTAAGTATCGATAGTTTTTATACAGCATATTCAGAGGCCGGATTCTTTAACTTTGATAAAAAAGACTGGCGAGTGATCAGTTATTCAGATCAATATTCAGATGGAGATAATGCTGCTGCTAACATTATTGATGGCACTGATGGGACGCGCTGGCATACGAATGGCTCTGCGTATCCGCACTATGCTACGATAGATATGGGGGCTGTACGTACAATTTCGCAGTTTGGTGTGTGGAGAACGCTTTTTGATACACCTAATGGTGATGACCGGGCGCCCACCCGTATTGAGTTTTTAATTAGCATGGACAATCAAAACTGGACAAGCCTTGGAGAATATGCTTTTAATAATTCAATTAACGGAGAGCAGGTGTTTCCAATATCCGGATCTCCTAAAGGCAGGTATTTTAAATTTGTGGGACTTAGGGGAAATAATCATTTCATGACGCTCGGAGAGATTAGTGCATACGGTTTTTAAGTTTAGTTTTTACATTTTGAATAGCACAAAAACACCAGAGCGTTATCTCCCTCTGGTGTTTTTGTGCTTAACTCTATAGTATATCTCATTTTATGCTTCTGCCTTGAATCAGCGGGTAGATTTTTTTAAAGAAATTAATCTATAAATTCTATAGACTAATAAATTTAATATAAATTTACACCCTGCAAATTTTCAAAATCCACAAACGGAAGTAGAAACAATGAGTGAGATACATCTTAATGGCGAAATACGTGGCGACCAGGGATTCAAAATACTGGTTGTAGGTAAGTGTGCTGAAGCCGCAAAAGCCATTTTATCTTTGAGAAAGAACAGAGAGGTCAGGGCTGATATATTACATCAGCAGGGAGACGGGTCCGTTCCGGGTTTTGATGAAGGATTAAATGGCGTTGATGCGTTAAAAGAAGATCTCACGCCCGAGCTGATCGGCCGGTATGATCTGATCCTGATTAAGAGCCCGGGTACTGCTTTCACAAGAGATATTATAAGGCTTGCTAAAGAAAAAGATGTTTGGGTATCTGTTGTTGGGGAAGATGCTATAGCGCCAAAGGCGCAAAGTATTATTTCCGGAGAGAGGTATTGGAGAAAAGTAGCAAAGAGATGTCTTTTTGCACTTGCCTTTGTACTTACAGGACATGTCATTTCTTCTTATTATCCTTTACACGATTTGTTAAGTGCAGGTAAGTCGTTAGGCGAAAGCCTGAATCTGGATGCTGCATTCGGCTGGATGCTTCTGGCGGGTTTTTTGGCGCAGATAGTTGATGGTGCTCTTGGAATGGGATATGGTGTAATTTCTACTACTATGCTTCTTTCCACCGGCCTTAATCCTGCTGCAATCAGCGGAAGTATCCATACCGCAGAAATGTTTTCGAGTGGTGCTTCGGGCTTTAGTCATTACAGATTTGGTAATATCAACAAGAAGTTGTTTAAAACGCTGTTATTACCCGGAGTTTTGGGCGCGGTTGGCGGTGCATTGCTGCTTTCTTATCTGGGGGAAGAATATGGTAACTGGCTGCGACCGGTATTATCGCTTTACACTCTTCTGCTCGGTACCCGCATTCTCATAAATGCTTTTAAGAAAAAGAATGAATCAAGAAAGGTAAAGCATGCGGGCTGGTTAGCCGGAGCGGGTGGTTTTCTGGATTCCTTTGGCGGGGGTGGATGGGGCCCCCTGGTAACCAGTACACTCATTGCAAAAGGGAAAACACCGAGATATATTATTGGCACCGTGAGCTTAACGGAATTTTTTGTTACCCTGGGCAGTGCTTTAACCTTTTTTGTTATTCTGGGCACGAGTCATATTGAAACGATAGCAGGATTGATTATCGGGGGACTTATTGCGGCTCCTATAGCTGCCCGGCTCACAGGTAAACTGAATACGAAATCGATGTTTATCGGCGTAGGCGTACTGGTAATAGCGACTAGTTTGCGCACTATTATCAAGACAATCAGTAACTTACTGTAGGCGGTTTCTTCTCTCACTTAAACCTATATGATGGTCTTGTCGTTTTGCTGCCCAACCCATACATTTGAGCAAAATGAGCAACCAAAGGATAACCATTTATGACATTGCTAAAGAGTTAGGAATATCAGCAAGTTATATATCAAAAGCTCTTAATGGTAAGCCGGGTGTCAGCAAACAGGTACGCGAACTTGTTTTGCAAACAGCTGCAAAGATGAACTATAAGAATAATATCTATGCGGCTAATCTGCGCCATGGGCACTCACGAACGATAGGTGTTATAATCCCTCATATCAACCAGAGTTTTTTTTCGGATGCTATTGCGGGGATTGAACTGGCATGCTCGGAGAATAACCATAACCTGATAATATGCCAGTCTCACGATTTATCTGAACTGGAAGCCCGGGCCATAGAATCTTTAATTCGTTATAATGTTGATTGTATCCTGATCTCTGTTTCTGCAGAAACGGAATCACCTGCCTTGCTTGAGCAGATTATCAGTCATAATATCCGGCTGATCCAGTTTGACAGGGTGATCGAATCAGTTGATAGTTATAAAGTTCTTAATGATAACCGCGAAATCTCTTATAACGCGGCAGTATGCCTGATAAAAGAGAAATTCAGTAAAATCGCTTTCATCGGAGGCCCTCCTGCTGTAAACGTTTTCCGGGACAGGAAGGAGGGATATTTAAAAGCCATGAAGGACTTCTCTTTAAATGTACCTCCAAACTTTATCGTCGAAGGAAGATTAGGCAAGGAAAAGGCCTGTGAAACGGCAATCCAGTTGTTAAGTCTTAGTGATCCCCCGGATGCTTTTTTTACAGTATCTGACCATCAGGCGCTCGGTGTGGCTATGGCTCTCAAAAAGTTAAATATAGATAAAAACAAAGTGGGGCTGTTCGGATTTGCGAATGAAAGTTTTGGAGAGCTTTTAAGTCCTTCGCTTTCTTCAGTTGATCAGAAAAGCACCGCCATGGGATATGAAGCCGCCATGCTTTACTTTAGTGAGATGCTCAATGGTAAGGAGCTTGTTAAAGCCAGCAAAACAAAGATTATCGAAAGCGAACTAGTTATCCGGGAGAGCTCTAAAAGGATGCATCAGGCATAATCCAGAAGATGCATCCTTTTTAAATTTGCTTTTTTAATTCTAAAGTTCCACTATGGCCTTTATTACACCTGTTGCGGGATTGAGCCAGCTTTCAAACTGTTCTTTAACGCTGTCAAAATTAACCCTGTGCGTGATGTAGGTTTTTGGATCCACAAGGCCTTGTTTCATGGAGGAGATGACATGTTCGAAGTCTTCCCGCGTGGCGTTGCGGCTGCTCATTAATGTTCCTTCTCTTTTATGAAATTCGGGATGGCTGAACGAAATTTCACCTTTTTGCAAACCGATGAGTACAAAACGGGCGCCATGGGCCATGTATTGAAAAGCATTATTAATTGCCTTCTGACTACCAGTAGCATCAATCACTACAGTAGGCATGTCGCCGTTTGTAATTTCCCACAGTTGCTCAGTAACGTTGGGAGAAAGGGCGTTAACGGTATGCTCCACTTTCAATCGGTCCTTACAGAACTGGAGGCGTTCGTTGTTGATATCGAGGGCGATCACATTACCGCCTGAAATACGTGCGAATTCCATTGTTCCCAGTCCTATCGGTCCCGCGCCAATCACTAGAACAAACTCACCTTTCTGCACGCCTGCCCTGCGAACTCCATGCGCACCGATAGCCAGAGGCTCAACTAAAGCAAGCTCATCAAAAGTTAGTCCTTCTCCATGAAGCAAAGATGCAGAAGGTACAGACAGGTATTCGGCCATGCCTCCGTCAACGTGTACTCCACAAACGTTTATATCCGTACAGCAGTTAGGTTTGCCGTTCCTGCAGGCCACGCATTTACCGCAATTAAAATACGGTATAAAGCTAACGCGTTCTCCTGTTTCAAACCCTTCGGCTGCGTCAGCCTCGACGAGTTCGCCTGCAAGTTCATGACCAAGAATCCGCGGATAGCTAAAAAACGGCTGTGTTCCCTCGAATGCATGGAGATCAGTTCCGCATATCCCTATCCTTTTGATTTTTATTATTGCTTTTCCCTCCTCCAGAACCGGCTTGTCTTTCTCACAATAATCAAACTGTCCTGGTGTTGTACAAACTAAAGCTTTCATGTATATATTCTTAAAATATTTTATCGATGTTCCAGTGCAGGCATCAATTTATATGTCTACAAATAATTATATTCTTTTGAGATTAGCCCTTTTTCTTTCATAGCCTTCCAGAATGGCGCTGGGACTACCTCATAGGCCATTCCTATATTTTCTTTTACTCTTTTAGGATTTGTAGTATTTAACGCAATGCTTACAACTCCCGGTGCACTCAGTGCAAACTGTACGCATGCAGTAGCAGGTTTTATGTTAAACTCCCGGCATAATTCAAAAAACTCATCCCTCCATTTAAATATCTCTTTATGCTCGTTGGCATCTGGTTTAATTAGTTTATAGTCGTAATAGTCGCCTCCGGTAAGGAATCCAGCATGAAAAACAGCGGAATTGATAATCTTAACTCCATCCAGTTTTAGTTTTTCCATGAAATTGAGCAGTTCGGGCGGATGATTTTTAATTGTCATGCTGTTGGCAATCATTACCCAGTCCAGCTTGATATCTGCATATATCCTCTCAATAGCTTTCCAGCTCTTTGCTCCAACTCCTACCAATACCTGATGAGTTTTTTTCAGACTTAAGAGGGCTTTATACGCTTCCAGGATATCCTGATATAACTTATCCTCTTCGGCAGAGGTTCGGGCAATAGCGAGGTATTCGTCGGGATCGTGAACTGATATTAATTGAGGAGTATATTTTCCTAGTAATAGGTTTCCTTGCCTGAAGCATTCCAGGATTCCTTCGTAGCTGATTTTTTGTACAGCGTCAAATTTAAGGTCTTTCCATACTCCTGGCTCGAAAGTTGGTTCGGGAGTCTTCAGATTTGTTCGGTACCAGCCCAGCTTGTTACTGATGATAACTGATTCGGGCGATACATTTAAGTTGTCAAGACAATTACCCAATGATTCGAGTGCGAGTCCGGCGCCATATTTGCCTGCCGAGTCAAATACAACTGTTCCCTGCGAATTTCTAACACACTCACCTACAATTTCTTCTTTTACCTCATAAGGGAGTGCTGTGTACAAATTCCCAAGGGCACTTGTCCCAAAAATTACCCTTGGCAGAGTAATATCTTTCTGTTTTGTATGTGGTGTCATTAATGAGCTGTTGAAAGTTTAATGTTCTTTACATTGATATTCTTCAACGCAAAGTAGAAGATCACCAGGAAGCATGCAGCTGGCACCAGGTAAGCTATCTGGATATTGCTGATGTCGGAAACAGCTCCCATAATTACCGGAAAAATGGCGCCGCCTACAATAGACATGATCAGCAGGGAAGAACCTTCCTTGGTTTTGGTACCGAGGCCCCGTATTGCCAATGAGAAGATAGTCGGGAACATGATTGACATGAAGAACTCAACGCCAACAAGCGCATATACCGAAAACTTGCCATGACTCAGAACGGCTGTTATCAGCAGGACTATGTTTAAAATGCTGTAGATAGCCAGTAACTTAGCAGGAGATATGAAACGCATCAGCGCGGTTCCTATAAATCGCCCCACCATAAATCCTAACAGAGCTCCTGACAGGAAGTATGCTGCCGATTTCTCCTGTATGCCAGCAACTCTTTCGGAGAAGCGGATGAAGAAACTGCTTACGCACACCTGTGCGCCTACGTAAAAAAACTGGGCTACTACTCCCGCCATCAGGTTTTTCTCTTTAAATATAGAGCCTTCTACTTCCATAGAGTCATCTTCGGCGATTTCGGGAAGCGATGTCCTCCATAATAAGATAGCGATAACCAGAACTACGACACCTATAATAATAAAGGGCGTTTGAACCGAAGTGGCTTCGTGATTAAGATATTGATTTAACTGTTCGGCCGACATGGCTTTTTCTTCAGCGGCAGACAGCGATTTGCCCGATAAAATATACGTTCCGCCAATTAAGGGTGCCAGAAATGCTGCCAGACCATTAAATGATTGCGCAAAGTTTAACCGTTGGGTTGAACTTTCGGGACTGCCCAATACAGTAACGTAGGGATTAGCCGCAGTTTCGAGGAAAGTAAGTCCGCTGGCAATAATAAACAATGCAACGAGGAAGAAAGCATAATCGCGGGTAGCTGCAGCCGGATAAAATAAGAATGCCCCGGCAGAGAAAAGCAGTAGTCCAAGTATTATTCCTCCTTTATACCCATAGCGTTTCATAAATCTGCCAGCAGGGATTGCCAGAAGGAAGTAGGCGATATACGACGCGGAATCAATAAACGCAGACTGGCTGTCGGATAGCTGACAAGCCTTTTTTAAATGGGGTATGAGAATAGGATTCAAATTCAATGCAAAGCCCCACAAGAAGAACAGCGATGTAATTAGAATAAACGCAAATTGTTGCTGGTTTAATTTAGGCATAGTTGATTTATAAAAAATGTTTTCAAACAAAAGTATGATTTGGAAATCGATTTCCAAAATGCCTCGTGTGTTTTTATTTTTGATTGTTAATGGTCGTTTAGTATAGATAAGTGAGTGTATCTGTGTGTGTTACTCAGAGTTTTACATCGGTTAGTACTGGATAATGATCTGACAGCTTTTTCTTGATTATTTGATGATTTAAAACTTCAAATTCAGGACTTACAAGAATATGATCAATCTGGTATTTTAGGAAACCTTTATAATATGTCACCGGAAATATGCCATGACCTTTCTCTGCAAAGGTGTTTTTCAAACCCCTGGCCATTGAATGGAAAGCATATGATGACGGAGGGTCGTTAAAATCGCCGCAGATAATATAAGGGTATGGGCAGGTGGACGCATGTTCTTTTACCAGTTTAACCTGGCTGCTTCTTTCCAGGAACGCACGTTTTAACTGGCCGGCAATTTTTTTCGATGGGCGTATATTTCGTTCTTTGCCTTTTACAAAACTATCTATGTAGCTTAATTGCTGTGATTGAAGTTTTATAGATTCAAGATGTACCGCATAAACCCGTAGTGTTTTTCCATCTTTAAGAATGTCGGTAAAGATGCACTGGTTGCCGCTCGGTTCGATGGAGAACGCAATCATTCCCGTCCGGAGTATAGGATATTTCGAAAAAATGGCCATTCCCCTCGTTTCACCCTCCATTGGTTGAAAGAAGGCATACCTCTTTTTTAGGAATGCTTTAATTTTGTTCATCCCTTTAGTGGCATCATTATCTTGTCCTGTGTAAAACTCCTGTATGCAAATAACATCGGCTTCGGTACCATTTATAGTGGCAAGCATTTCTTGCTGCGATTCGGCAAGAGGCCTTAGATATATATCCTGAAAGTAATGGATGTTCCAGGTTAGCAGGCGAATGGTTTCCGGATCTTTTGATTCTATTGCGGATGCTGATCTGAGACCAAATGTATCAGTCATGACGTTCCAGCCGAGAAGTATTGCAATCAAAGGAATAAGGAAAGTGATTTTTCGTCTCAAACTATGAAAGATCAACAGCAACAGGTTTAACAGAAAAAGAGGAACGTAAGCAAGCCCAATAAAAGCCGATGGCCAAAATACCTGCGGTGAGATATACCTGGCTGTTTCACTGCTAACAAGAGCGAGGGATGCAATGATGGTTAACAGTAATGTAATCCTTATTATTAAATTATTAAGTTTGTATCTTATTGCCATGTAATTTGCAGCTTTTTCAATAACGCGCAGGTATCTTTGTAAAGATGCAATATTATTTTCGAATGACGTAAAAAATACATAATCAGATCGTATGGTGGTATACCTGACTACTTTAATGGCAGAGTATTTTGTTATGGCTGATGAAAGCTTGGTGATATCAGGCGACTATTAACTGTTCAGCGAAATACCGGTTGAGTGCGTCGTCGAGGCAGGGAAGGAGGTCTCCCCGGGTACTTCGAAGAGCACTGTAGATGGGACGCATGGCCCTGAAATCCATTTCTGCAGCGGAGATCGGGATGATAAGGGCTGGATCTCCGCCGCTTCTTTCAGAAATCTGAGCAGCAAGATCAAACCAGCTAAGGGCAACATCATTTGCCAGATGCCATATCCCTTTTTCATCATCAATTAATAAGTCGAGACATACATTGACTAAATCAGGGACGTACGTCGGCGAGATAATAATATCATTTACTGCCCTAAAAGGGATCCTTTTTTTTACGGCGTTGTGAACTTCTGAGACAAAATTGTACTTATCCCAGGGACCAAAAAAAGCGCTTGTTCTGATGATGAGCGCGTCAGGGCAACTTTGGAGAACAGCCTGTTCCGCCTTCGCTTTACTTAACCCATAATTATTCAGCGGGTTTACATTATCATCTTCAATGTAGGGAATGTTTTTTCGGCCATCGAAAACAAGATCAGAAGAAAATGTCATTAGTTTTATTCCGTACTTGTTGCAAAGTGCGGCGAGGTGGCCAGGACCGGTTGTGTTGCTAAGAAAACAGTTTAATTCGTCGTCTTCAGCTTCATCTACTCTTACGAATCCGGCGGTGTTAATTATGGCCCAGGGTTTCACCTCCCGTATCAGCTTTTCCATTCCGGCAAGATCGGTGATGTCGAATTCCTGTCTTCCCGATAGCTTATAATCTATATCCCTCAGTTTGCATATTCTGGCAAAAGCATTTCCAAGAGTTCCGGTTTTTCCTACAATTAAAAGCGGAGGGATATTACGTTGGTTGGTTATATTCTCTATTTTAATGGGATCGTGGTTGTAAATAATCCGCGTGTCCTTTTTCCACCATCCCGGTCTTTCAGTGACTGGATGATTGTATTTTTCTTTTTTGGAGAGAGACCTGATCATCTTGCATAAGGCTGTTGGGCGGGGCCTTCCTGATCGTACGTCGTAAATTCCGGGCTCGTATTCTCCATTAGGACGTGTAAGCAGCTTGTTCCAGCCAAAGGAACCAAGCATCGCCCATGTGGTAACAGCCCTGAGATCAATCTTTTCATCTTCAAGTTTAATGGCCGACTTCCAAACAGAATCGAACCACCGCAATTGTTCTTCCCTTGTGCAATGGAGATGCACCTCCGTTATTGCCATTGGCAAATGATACCGCTCCCATGCTTCTTTAAGAAGATTGTAAGGGCCTGACATTTCTGTACCTGCAACTCTCACGGCCTCTACATCGGCATAGCGGTGAAAATGATTGCCTCCATGCGTATGAGAAGGATAATGTTCAACTCGTTCATCCAGGAATCGCTCAGATGTTACGTAGTGGTTAAAACCGATAATATCAGGGGGGCATGGATTTTCGAGAAAGAAACCGAGATCCCTATCGTTAATGCCGGCACGTTGCAGGTAGCTCCACAGGGGATGCTTACTGTGTACTTTTCCGCATAGCAGATCGATCGAAAGCCACCGGCGGGTGTTTTCAAAATCGGCCTGATATTTCAATAAGGGAGTACTGTGTATTTTTCCGAGATCTTCGGTCTGTACCAGGATAGCCCCGGGGTTGATCTTCCTGATTTCCCTCATTGCCAGCACTGTAGCTTTACACTCGTTGATAAGTATCCGGAGAAAACTGTTATCGCTGCTTTCGTGGGGGTACCAGTGCCCGTATAAACCACAGAAGCGGGCTGTGGTAAGCGGTTCGTTTATAGGGGTGTAGTATTTGATCCATGGAAACTTGGCTGCCGTTTTTGTTGCAAAGCCCGCTAATCCTTTGGGAAAGGAGTCGTCCGTCATTTGTACATAAGCCGGGCCGCTTCCATGATGTACCAAGCCGGCGATGGGATCTATGCCCAGCTCCTTTATTTTAAGCAGTCTTTTTTCAGTGTCCGACCAGTTAATATCAATATCCGCTTCCGGCAGGTGCCTTTCCCATAGCACCGGATACCGGATCTTGCTGATGCCAAGATCGGCAAAAAGTTCAAGATCCTCCGTTCTGTTGTAGTGGCCAGAGTAGTCGAGCTGATCTAAATATAGATTGCCGACTCTGTTAATGGTACATTCTATACCTCCCCAGAGTTCCATAGACTTTTGTAAATGTGATTTCCTGAATAAGCGTCGACTTAACTTGCGATAGAAATCTTGTCTTTGTTTTGCATCGTATCAAGCATAAGCTTCTGCATTGCTTTGCAGGTAATATCCCAGGAATTCTGAGCGAGAAAAGCATCTACTCTTTTTAACCATTCTGTTTTTCTTTTCGATTGAAGTTCGTTTTCTATTGCTTCAACAAACTCTTCCACGCTCGAAGCAATCGATACAAGCTTATTCTTGCCATACGGATTTACAACGTCTCTGATGGGTGATGATACTACAGGGATGCCTGCAGCAAGATATTCAGGTGTTTTGGTCGGGCTTATATAGCGGGTAGAGTCATTCAGCAAGAACGGTATCAGGGCAACATCCCAGCCAGATAAGTAGCCAGTGAGCTCCTGATAGCTTTTTTGATCAAGATAGTGTATATTACTCTGTTTAGGGAGTATGGCGGGGTCGATTTTAACTACAGGCCCAATTAGTATCAACTGCCATTCTGGTTTTGCTTTTGCGATGCTCCTGATTAGTTCTATATCAAAACGTTCGTCTATTACCCCGTAGAATCCGATTTTCGGGCCGGTAATGGTAATCTGATCCTCTGGTTCAATACGGGTTTTTCTTGCTTTTTCGAAATGATTTTTATCGATGCTGCTCGGAAAAGGATAGATGTTTGAATGCTGGTTCTTCTTAGCTTCGTAAAGTGAATTTCCGCCAGTGAACACGATATCGGCATTTTGCATCAGCTTCTTTTCGAGATCTTTTATCTCTTTAGGTGCGAACTTAAACGCAGACAGCTCGTCCATGCAGTCGTATATCGTTAACTTAGGGCTATATTTCGCTGAAAACTCCAGCGCCATCGGGGTATAATACCAAAATGCAAAGTCCTCCAGGTCTTTATTCTGGAAGTATTTATCAAGCAGTTGGGTTAACAGGGCGTTTGTTTGCTGTTTGCTGATTTTCGCAGGCAAATGGGGAACACATAACCATAGGTTATCCAAACGCTTTGAGAACGCTAAATATGCTTCGTTATTTGAATCATGTATCGGCTCCTCCATAAAATATACATTACAGAAGTTTGCCATTCTTGTTAGTAAATGTTGCGGGCGTTGAAATACAAAATCCCAGCGTAAGTGCGAAAAGCACATCAAATTTTGGGGTAAGACTTGAGCTATATTCTTCATAGTTTTAACATAGAGTATTATAATTACAGTTAGAAAAGCCCGATTGTTTTATTGACAATAAAATTTCCTATTAGTAGAAAGGCCGTCAAACATTCGGGAATCTTGCTTGTAAGTAGTTCATATAAATTTAGCCTATGGACAGGAACAAGTTTATGTTCGCAACTGGTATTGAGAACAGTTATCCGATGATCACTCTTCCTGACGGAAGCAGGAAGAGGGTGGACGAAATGGAAAAGTGCGGACATTATAAATACTGGAAGGAAGATTTTAATCTGGTGCGTGAAATGGGGATTGAGTTTTTAAGATACGGTCCGCCTTATTATAAAACTCATATGGCACCGGGACAATACGATTGGTCGTTTACCGACGATACTTTCAATTATATGAGGCAGCTGAATATCGAGCCCATCGTTGATCTTTGCCATTTCGGTGTGCCTGACTGGCTGGGTGACTTTCAAAATGAGGATCTGCCTGGCTATTTTGAAGAGTATGCGCGTGCCTTCGCTACCCGATATCCCTATATACGTTTTTACACTCCTATTAACGAGATATTTGTTGCTGCAGCGTTTTCGGGCCAGTATGGGTGGTGGAATGAGTGTAAAAGCGATGACCGGTCGTTTGTGACAGCTTTAAAGAATATGTGCAAGGCTAATGTGCTGGCTATGAACGCAATCCTGGAAATTCAACCGGATGCTGTTTTTATACAAAGCGAATCTTCGGAATATTTTCACCCCGAATCCCCTGATTGCGATCCGTTGGCTACTTTTCTAAATCAACGGCGCTTCTTGTCGCTTGACCTGAGTTACGGTTACCCCATCAGCGTAGTGATGTATGAATATCTTCTGGAGAACGGGATGACGAAGAAGGAATATCAATGGTTTGAAAGCAATGTCATTAAAGGAAATTGCATTATGGGTAACGATTATTATGTTACCAATGAGCATATGGTTCACGAAGATGGCAGCACTTCGGCCGCTGGAGAAATATTCGGTTATTATGTGATCACTCACCAGTATTACAGTCGGTATAAGTTACCCATAATGCATACCGAAACTAATATTGCAGAGCCAAATTCAGTAAGATGGCTCCAAACGCAGTGGGCAAACGTACGAAGACTGAAGCGCGATGGAATACCGATCCATGGGTTTACATGGTACAGTCTGACCGACCAGGTAGATTGGGATTCGGCCCTAAGAAACGACGCAGGACGTGTAAACTCCCTGGGGTTATATGATCTTGACAGAAAGATCCGGCCTGTAGGGGAGGCTTATAAGCGACTCATTGACCAGTGGAAAGTTGCTCTGGAAAATGAGAGCTATGTTTTGAAATTTAAATCCGGATATTATAAGTGATCGCTATAGTGATATCCTATTGTAGTTTAGGCGGGAATTAAGGTTTTCGCCGCCTTGACTTTTTCTGCCTGGATGCATTCTTAATATTAGAACCTTCAGATTTAAACCAGTCGCCCTGTTGTTTATAGGAGACTTGCGGGTTAAAGGAACTCAGGTCTGCATCAGGTGACATTTTCATTAAAGGCTGTTCAGCCTGGTACATGCTTCTCATAACTATCAGATTAATAATTTGATAACACACTCCGTTTTTAAAGGTTTTGTTTTTTGAAAATAAACTAAAAGGTGCTTTTTAAGTGGATGTCTAACATTGGCGTTGTCAAGCCGAGTTGTTTCTCTGTCGACTTAAAAAAGAAGCTCCTGATGGGCAGGAGCTCAAACTAACCAATTATAAACCTAAATTATTGAAAGGAGTTGCAGGAGAAGGATTCGAACCTTCGAAGATTTACATTTAATATCTCCACCAATTAAGACAGATACATTTTTCTGTCTTTCCGCAAGTTGAATAATTCCTCGTGAATTATTGATACAAATATAATGCATTTTTATAATTAATTGCAAGTTTTTTAATAAATTATTTTATTTTTTATTCTTTTTTTATGATTTACAGTTTTATTTTATGGTATTTGTAGTGATTTATTGTATTTAAAATGCGTTTCGGTAGATTTTAATATAAAGAAAACTCAATTTTTTTTGCTTTTTGGCATTTTGTAATAAAAATAACGGCTATTTATTGTTTTTGTATCGATATTTCAGGATAATCATAGTCGAATTTGGTAAAATTGAAAATATATTAGTGGATATAATAGGGAAATCATCTTTCTTAAATCCATAATAAGACCACAAGGCGTTTCCAGTTAGCATGATAATAAAAAGCAGGAACGACATATCCTGTGCCTTTTTTTTCTTTATTGTAGTTACAAGCTGAGGGACTAAGGCAGAAGATGTAAATATCCCAGCGACAAGGCCTATGATTTCGTTCGTGTCTTTCATAGTTTGATGATGTTGTGAGAAAACTAAACGGCAACGGCTTTGTTTTAATACTGTTTAATTTGGGGAAAACTCCTCTATAGTGTAAAAATTAATTTATAAACTATGATCAGAAACGCAACTGCCGTCTGGAACGGATCCGGCAAAGACGGTAACGGGCATTTAAGCACCCAGAGTACGGTGCTTAGCAACACCCAGTATTCTTTTAACTCAAGGTTTGCTGAAGGAGTGGGGACAAACCCCGAAGAGCTTATAGCTGCCGCACATGCAGGTTGTTTTACTATGAAACTGAGCTTCGTGCTGAATGAAAAAGGGTTTACAGCCGATCAGCTGAGTACAACATGTAAAATTACTTTCGAAAATGGTGCTGTCACCAAATCCCATCTCATTGTGGAAGGAAAGGTTCCGGAGATTAG
The DNA here is from genome assembly GCF_006716645.1 of Arcticibacter tournemirensis. Lineage (NCBI taxonomy): Bacteria > Pseudomonadati > Bacteroidota > Sphingobacteriia > Sphingobacteriales > Sphingobacteriaceae > Arcticibacter > Arcticibacter tournemirensis. The sequence goes on from NZ_VFPL01000001.1 coordinate 656,438, forward strand.
TGAAGAACAGTTTCAGGAAGCGGTAAAAGATGCCGAGGAAAATTGTCCGATCTCTAAGCTTCTAAATACTGAAATATCTTCAGAGGCAACACTTCTTTAACATTTTATACAACAAGGCGGTCACCGCCTTGTTACCTTGCCGTATCCTATTTACTCTGCAAGGCATGTTCTCCATATTTCTAAAGGAAAACATGATTGTAACTACCACATATAGCGTTCTACTTTTAACTTACCTGCAGTTTGACCAGTCGTAATTTTTTTTTATTATGCCGACTACAAACTATTAAGAAATGAAAGCTGCTATTTCTGCGTTGTGTTTGCTCTTTTCCGTAACGTACGCTGGTACGCAAATGACGCATGGATTAACCGGAAAAAAGGATACAAGTTACAGTAACCAAAGTGCGTTTAAGTCTGCTGTAAAAAAATATCCTTATATAAAACTGGTAAGGGAGCAAACGCTGCCTGAAGTGAAAGAAAAAAGGGATATTATTTATTGCAGCAGGGAGGACAGAAACTTGTATCTTGATGCTTTCTACCCGGAGGCAAAAGGCAACAAACCTGTGCCCGCTATACTGATAATTCATGGCGGCGGCTGGCGCAGCGGAAGTCGTGCGCAACATATTCCCCTTGCCCAACGACTCGCCGCGCGGGGATATGTTTGTTTTACAGCAGAATATAGACTCTCTACCGAGGCCCTCTATCCCGCTGCTGTTAAAGACCTGAAAGCAGCCGTTTGCTGGATTCGTTCCCATGCACCGGAGTACAATGCAGATGCTTTAAAGATAGCTGCACTTGGGTTTTCTGCAGGAGGAGAGCTTGGGGCATTTATTGGCACCACAAATAACAAGCGTCAGTTTGAATCCCTTTGTAGTCTCGGGGAATCAGATGCAGTTCAAGCGGTTATAGATATTGATGGAACGCTTTCATTCGTGCACCCGGAGTCGGGAGAGGGGGATGATACGCGTTCAACGTCGGCTGCAACTTACTGGTTTGGTTATTCAAAAAAAGACAAGCCCGACTTGTGGAAAGAAGCATCGCCCTTAACTCATGCAGGGAAAGACACACCACCTTTTTTATTTATTAACAGTTCTGTCGATAGGATGCATGCTGGACGAGACGATTTTAGAAGCATATTAGATCAGCACGGTATTTATTCTGAAGTTCACACCTTCCCTGATTCACCACATTCTTTCTGCCTTTTTGAGCCCTGGTTCGATCCAACAGTAGATTATATCTCAGCTTTCCTTGAAAAAGTGTTCAAGTAATGTGAGAACATAATACTTAAAAAGTGTTAAAAATTTTATGGACTAAAGGATTAGTTCTATATTGGCCTCTCTAAATAAGCTCAATGAGAGTAATAACTTTTATCCTAGGCCTTCTCTTCCTGATACATTTTGGAGGATTTGCGCAAAAACCTTATTCTGTGAAAGGTTCGGTCGTCGATTCTGTGTCGAGTATCAAGCTCTTCAACACAAGCATCAGTGTCTTATACGCAAAGGATTCTATTCTTTGCAAGTTTACACGTGCGGCAAACGATGGATCTTTCTCTATTACCGGTCTTCCAAAAGGGAAATTTACGCTGTTGGTTACTTATCCCGGATATGCTGACTATGTTGAAACTTTTAGCCTAGATTCTGTTAAAACTGAGATCAATTTCGGGAATATAAATATGTTCCTTAAATCCCTGCTTCTGCAGGATGTAATAGTTAAAGGAACAGTGGCGGCGATAAAAATAAAAGGCGACACCACTGAGTATAATGCTGGAAGTTTTAAAATAGAGCCTAATGCGAAAGTGGAGGACCTGCTTAAGCAGTTACCCGGGATACAGGTCGATCAAAACGGAAAAATCACCGCCCAGGGTCAAACCGTACAGAAGGTACTGGTAGATGGCGAAGAGTTTTTTGGCGACGATCCTACTCTTGTAACCAAGAATCTGAGGGCCGATATGGTTGATAAGGTTCAGTTATATGATAAAAAAAGCGATCAGGCTACTTTTACCGGAATTGATGATGGTGAAAAGACAAAGACAATTAACGTTAAGCTGAAAGAGGATAAGAAGAATGGCTACTTCGGGAAGATAGATGCGGGACTTGGAACCGACGACTTTTACCAGGAACAAGCAATGTTCAATGCCTTTAAAGCGAAGAAAAAGATTTCTGCATATGGAACGATTGCTAATACAGGTAAGACCGGGCTGGGATGGCAGGATAACAGCAAATATGGCTCCTCTTCAAATATGGAATTTACAGACGACGGAGGGATTATGATTTATGGCGGGGGAGGTGATGATCTTGATTCATTTGACGGACAGTATAACGGGCAAGGCATTCCGACAGCTAAAAATGGAGGCGTGCATTACGACGTTAAATGGAATAACGATAACCAGTCGCTTAATACCAACTATAAGATCGGATCATTGGGAGTAGAAGGATCAAGAACTGATTTGTCCCAGAACAATCTGTCAGAAGATGTTATCCGCAGCACTTCGGATCAGACATTCGATAACTTTATGTCGAGACAGAAACTCGATGGAATTTACCAGATTAAGTTTGATACCACCTCGACGCTGAAGATATCTTTGGATGGTTCAGTGAGAAATAGTGAAACCAGGAACGCCTATCTTTCTGAAAGCAGGAGAGGAAATGACACTTTGATGAATGTGAGTGACAGAAAGGTAACAAACGATGAGGATGGAAAGGCTTTTAATGCAAGTGCATTTTGGACTAAAAAGTTAAAGAAGAAAGGCCGCACTTTGTCTTTAAACGTAAACGGATCGGTCAATCAGAACGATGCAAAAGGCTTTCTAAAATCAGGCATTGAATATTATGGACAGACGGGAGTTCTCGACAGTGTACGGCAGATCGACCAGTATAAGACGAATAAAACCAATAATTCGGCGTTGCGGAGTAATCTTACGTATTCTGAACCTATAACTAAAGACTTTTCTGTTATTTTTAATTATGGTTTTTCCATTAATAACAGCAGCGCCGACAGGAAGTCTTTTAATCTATCGGAATCTGGTTATGACCTGCTCGACCGTTCACTGAGTAACGACTATTCTCTTGACCAGCTCTCTAATCAGGTCGGCGCCATTTTCAGTTACAGGAAGAATAATAAGACGACCGTGAACTTTGGGACACGAGCTTCGGCTGTCAGGTTTCAGCAGGTCGACGAATATACCGGCACCAGGTATAAACGCAATTTTGCGAACTGGAATCCCGAGGCAAGCTATCACTATAAGTTTACGCAACAGAGGTCAATCAGGATTTCGTATAACGGGAACACCTCCCAGCCGGGGTTATCGCAAATTCAACCCATACGGGTAAATACCGATCCTTTGAATATAACCCTCGGGAATCCTGATCTTAATCCCTCGTTTACCAACCGCTTCAATGCAAGCTATAGTTCATATAAGATATTAAGTGAGCAGTCCGTCTGGATAAATGGATCCTATAATTTTACAGTCGATCCTATAGTTAGCAGTGTAGCAGTCGACCCCAGTGGGGTCAAAACCTATCAGTCTATTAATCTGAGCGGCAAGAAACCTTCCAGCTTTTACTTTAGTACCTATCTTGATAAGAAAATTAAGAAGGTAGATATGAATGTCGGTGTGAATGTCAGCGCCAATGGAAATACTTATTTCAGCCTGGTAGATAACATTCTGAATAAAACGCGCTCATTTAATTACTCAGGAGGTCTAAGAATATCGAAGTATAAGCAGAAGAAGTACGATTTTTATACCAATTTCGGTCCGAATTACAATACCAGCGAGTCGTCGCTTCAAAAGGATCTGAATAATAACGGAGCCGGGTTTAACGGTGATGCGTCTTTTAATGTATATCTGCCGGGAAAATTTCGTATCGGTTCAGACTGTAATTACGAGTATCGTGCAAAGACGAAGTCTTTTGACGAAAATTTCGAGCGTTTTATCTGGAACGCTTCTTTAAGTAAAACCTTTCTTAAGCAGGATGCTTTAAAACTGTCGGTCACCGGATATGATTTGTTGGATCAGAACAAAGGATTTAACAGGAGCGCTGGCGGTAACTACATTTCGCAAACCAGCTATACGAATATAAGACGATATTTTATGTTCTCTCTGGTATGGGACTTTAATAAAATGGGCGGCGGAGTCGCTCAGCAAGCCAAATAACGATGAAACGAATTGTAATAATAGTCGCAGCCATATTTGTGAGCACATCGGTATGTGCTCAGTATGCAAGGTTTGTCACCGAGGGGACAATCGAGTTCGAAAAATCGGTAAATATGTATGCTTTGATCCGGAAGAATATCAATAAGGATAACGAAAGCTTTCTGCAGCCGGCATTTGAGCAGTACCGGAAGTCGCAGCCGCAGTTCAAAAAGCTTAAGAGTAACCTAACCTTTTCGAAAGACAGAACACTTTTCAGGCCTTTAGAAGAAACGGAAACCAACGCCGGTTTCTTTGGAGCCAGTCCCATGGTAAGCCAGAATAACATCATCTATACGAATCTCACAACAGCATCCAGCATTGCACAGAAGAAGGTGTTTGAAGAAACATTCCTCGTTAAGGACAGCATTCGCAAGATTAACTGGAAAATTACAACCGAGATGCGCGATATTGCAGGATATCAATGCAGGAGGGCTAACGCGATAGTGCTCGATTCTATTTATGTGGTTGCTTTTTATGCCGAGAAAATACCGGTATCAGGAGGCCCCGAGTCGTTTACAGGGCTTCCGGGAATGATCTTAGGGCTCGCGCTACCTCACGAGAATATCACCTGGTTTGCGACTAAAGTCACTGATCAGTCGGTGCCTGCGAATGCTCTTACTCCTCCGGCAAAAGGGAAGCAAATGAATAATAAGCAACTTCACGAGACGATTCTGTCGGCCTTGAAAGACTGGGGAGAGTACGCGCAGGCAGCGTTGAAAGCTTTTTTATTATAACGCAAAAAGAATCCGTCAGATATTACTTAAGGGTTTTCCATTCATCGGCATTTTTAATGCCGAGTTCAGTTGGATTAAACTCAGGGTCTCTCCCGGCTTTTAGCTGTCGGCTATAATCTTTCAACGCAAGCAAAGCAGGTTTCCTAAGAAGGATGATGGCAATAACGTTCAGCCAGGCCATGATACCGACTCCAATGTCTCCAACTGCCCATGCGAGTTCAGCAGTCCTGATAGAACCATAAAAAACGGTTACAAGAATTAAAATCCTTAACAACCATAACATCCACCTTCTGCTATGGTACTTGTTGAGGTAACTCAAATTGGTTTCGGCGATATAGTAATAGGCCATAATCGTAGTAAAAGCAAAGAAAAACAGAGATACAGCAACGAAACCCGCTCCGATAGAAGGAAAGTAGGTAGATATTGCCTGCTGAGTATATTCAGGGCCGATAGCAACCCCGGGCAAGTTTTCGACTATAAAACCACCAGCCGGATTAACAACATTATATTTTCCGGTAAACAAAATCATGAAAGCCGTTGCAGTGCAAACAAATAACGTATCGACATACACAGAAAAGGCCTGAACAAGGCCTTGTTTAACCGGATGGCTGTTTTCAGCAGCCGCGGCCGCGTGTGGAGCGGTTCCCTGTCCCGCTTCATTCGAATAAATGCCCCGCTTTACTCCCCATGCCACTGCCATTCCGAAAATTCCTGCAAACGCAGGTTCCAGGTCGAAGGCCGACCTGAAGATCAGGCCGAACATGGCGGGTACTTCGGGGAGATTCATGCAGATGATAACTACGGCCATCAGAATATAAGCTGCGGCCATAAAAGGTACCACTATTTCGGCAACACGGGCTATACGCTTCACTCCACCGAAGATTATCAATCCCAGTAAAAGAGTTACAGCGCCTCCGGTAACAGTGGGGGGGACGTCAAAGGCATTTTTTATACTTGAGGCGATACTGTTGCTTTGCACGCCAGGTAATAAGAGAGCTGAACTTATTATTGTGGCTACGGCAAAAACTACAGCATACCATTTTACTCCCAATCCCTTTTCAATATAATAAGAAGGCCCTCCCCGGTAGTGGCCATCCTTAACCTGTTTATAGATCTGGCCTAACGTTGCTTCGATAAAAGCGGATGCACTCCCTAAAAAGGCAATCATCCACATCCAGAAGATTGCTCCGGGCCCACCCATTGCAATCGCAGTTGCTACACCAGCGATATTTCCTGTTCCTACGCGTCCAGCAATGGCCATAGTAAATGCCTGAAACGTGCTGACTCCTTTTTCAGAAGATTCTCCTTTCCAAAGTAATCCTACCATTTCTTTCAGGTAACGCACCTGTAAAAAACGGGTAATAAATGAGAAATACACTCCTGCTCCGAGACAAAGAATAATTAGGGCTTGGCTCCAAACGATATCGTTAATTGAATTGATGATTTTGTCCATGTATTGATTTCTGGTATCTGTATTGTAAGTAATAATGTTTTTTTTAACCTCCCCAAGGTTGTGTATGGATGACCGATCCTTAAAGAAAAGTAATTTTAACGAGAAAGTGGGGGTTGTGATAAAGAAAAAGCCATTTTCGATGAAAAAACAGTCCGTTTTTCTAAAAGGCAGGCGAGATGCTGGTGGTTTTCTGCTTTAAATCAATTCATTATTAATAGAAGGGTTTATTTTAATTATATAGCCATTAGCAAGTATGTTGTTTAATTAATGTTAATCTGTTTTAGTGATTTTCGCTCTGGTAGCCGGCTCCAGTTATACACGCTGACCGGATGTCGAGCGTCGCGGTTAAAAACCATTCTCCGTCTAGGATGTTATAGTTAAATCAGTTATTTATTAAGAAAATTATATCCATAATGCTTAAAAAGGCAATACGCATCTGTCTTCTTAAACAATAGAAAAGGGATATGATTTTGACTTTAGCCGGCAGTCTTAGTTTGCTGGTAATTTTTTTCGTGTTGTACTTTAAGTTTATGTTTCAGATTAAATATGAGTAAGAGTAAAGCTCAAGAAAATGAACAAACGGAATCTGTGAAACCATCACTGCCGAAGACTTTAACAGGCATTTCGGGACTGGACCAGATAACTTATGGAGGAATTCCTACTGGCCGGACCACGTTAATTTGTGGCGACGCCGGTAGCGGAAAAACCCTGATGTCGCTTGAATTTATGATCAGGGGATCAATGGAGTATAACGAGCCGGGAGTTTTCATGGCCTTTGAGGAAAAAGCGAAGACCTGTCAACCAATGTTGCTTCTCTTGGATTTGACTTGAATAAGCTGCAGGCAGAAAAAAAAATTAAGATCAGTCATGTGCATATAGACCGAAGTGAAATTGAGGAAACCGGGGAGTATGATCTTGAAGGACTTTTTATACGCCTTGAACATGATATCAATTCTATAGGGGCAAAACGGGTAGTTTTGGATACTATTGAAAATCTGTTTGCAGGATTAAGCAATGAGGGCATACTACGTGCCGAATTAAGACGATTGTTTAACTGGCTAAAAGATAAAGGCGTTACATCTATTATTACAGGAGAAAGAGGAGATGGTAAGTTAACCAGGCAGGGCCTTGAGGAATATGTTTCAGACTGTGTTATGATAGCCGGAAATGCTGAACGGCTGGAACAGGTATTTATGAATCTGGTAAGCAACGCGGTAAAGTACTCGCAGGATAACTATAAAATCATTATTAAAGCTTTTTTAAAAGACAGCATGGCCGAGGTGCGGATTACTGATTTTGGCATCGGGCTTTCTGATGATCAGAAGGAGTTGATTTTCGAACGGTTTTATCGGGTAGAAGATAAAAAGTTTTTAGCCTCAGGGCTTGGTATGGGTCTTTATATATGTTCTGAAATTATTGCTGCCCATAATGGTGTTCTTGGGGTGGAAAGCGAACTGGGCAAAGGGTCTACTTTTTATTTCAGGATTCCTGTTTCGGCGGCACCAGTATAATGAAAGGTATTTCCCGTTCGTCACATTTTAAGGCATATCCGTCACATTCATTGGTTTCTCATATTTAGCGGGATTATCATTGCTCTGTATTCAAAAAACAGAGATAATGAAATTTTTGATGTTAATCATTACGTGCTTTTCTTTTGGTGTTCAGGCGCAAAATACGGAGGTTACTGGATTCGGGATAAGAGGGAAAGTGGTTGATTCGGTTTCACGGAGGCCCCTCGATTTCGTAACAGTGAGCTTAAAGACCGATAACGAAGCATCGGTCAGGACAGCGCAGACTAATGCTGATGGGACTTTTGTTTTCCAAACTCTTCCTTTGGCAAAATATATACTTAAGGTAGCTTCCGTTGGGTATAGTCCCAAGAGCCTGACAATAGATTTTGTCTCGAATGGCCTGAAGGTTAAAGACCTTGGCACGATAAATCTTATTGCTGTTTCAAGTCATTTAAAAGAGGTAGTAGTTACTGCCAGTAAACCCCTTGTCAGCCAGGAGATTGATCGTATCAGCTATGATCTTCAGGCCGACCCGGAAAGTAAAGGGCAGAATGTATTACAAATGATGCGTAAAGTGCCCCTGCTTTCGCTGGATGCCGACGATAATATTCAACTGCAGGGAAATTCTAACTATAAGATTCTTGTTAATGGCCGTCCTTCCAGCATGATGGAGAGGAGCCCGAAAGACATTCTCCGTAGTATGCCCGCCACTTCCATTCAACGAATTGAAGTGATCACTAATCCTCCGGCTAAATATGATGCAGAGGGCCTGGCTGGTATCATCAATATTATTACTTCTAAAAAACTGGATAACGGTTATAATGGCAGTGTGAATGCCAGTTATGGCCTGCCTTCGGGAGGCCCCGGTGTGGGGGGCTCCGCCGGCATGAAGCAGGGCAAATTTGGAGTATCGATATATGGGGGCATAAGTGACCATAATAATCCGGCGACAGAAAGCTTAACGCGCAGACGTGTGTTAGGGGCCGAGCCATCTGTCTTAAATCAGAACAGCAGAAGTGAAGGCGACAGCCGGAACGCTTACCTCGGTTCTGAATTGAGTCTGGAAATCGACAGCCTGCACCTTATTTCTGCTCAATTTAATATTAACGGTAACCGGTCGGAGACGGAGAGTGCTCAGCGGTCGGGACTCACCGAGTCTGACGAAATTTTACAGGCATACCGGCTGGATAACAGGAGAAATGGAAGAGGCAATGGTATGGACGCAGGTTTGAACTTTCAGTTGGGCTTTAAATCAAGCAAGAACCGGCTTCTTACATTCTCGTATCGTTACTACCGGTTTTCAGACCGGCAGAATTCTAACCTTCTGGTGTCTGAACGAATGAATTTCTTTAATCCGGACTATAGGCAGAACAATCTTAGCCGTTCTTCGGAGCAGACCCTGCAGGTGGATTATGTTCACGATATCGGAAAGCTAAATATTGAAGGAGGCGTCAAAGCAATATTCAGGGATAATAACACTGATTTTGGCTATGATTCATTGAATACGGAGGGCGTTTTTGCAAGGGATTATAGCCGGACAAATCAGTATAATAATACTCAGAAAGTCTTGAGTGGTTATAATTCCTATCAATATAGTTTAAAAAGCTGGAGCTTTAAAGTTGGGTTCCGCGTGGAGCAGACAATAGTCGATGCAGATTTTGTTTCTAGTGATACCCAGGTGAAGCAGAACTATTTTAACCTTCTTCCCTCCCTGGCAGTAAATCGTAAGCTTAAAAATAATAGCACTATTAATCTGGCCTTTTCGCAGCGCATTCAAAGGCCCGGTGTTTTTGAGCTTAATCCGTTTGTAGATCGGTCAAATCCGGCTTTTGAAACAAGTGGAAACCCCGAAATTAAACCTGTATTGATTAACTCTTACCAATTTAGTTATAGCTTGCAAAAGAAAATCTCATTATATCTAAGTGCCAGCTACATGTATTCCAATACGATGATGTTCAGGGTTTCTTCTTATGATTCCGTTACCAACGTTACACGCAGTACCCCTAAGAATACAGGTTCAGCAAGATTGCCGGGCCTGAATTATAATGTTAGATTTCCGCTGACAAAAAAAGGAGATCTTAGCTTTAACGGGTGGCTCGGGTATGGCATGGTGAAGGGAGTGAACAATGGAATAAGGGTAAAAAATGAAGGATTGATGCACCGAATGAATGTTTCCGCAGGATATCGCCTTGAGAATAGCTGGAAACTGAATGGCGGATTGTATTGGTATGGTGGTAATATTAGCCCGCAGGGCCGGTCGAATTCGTATATAAGCTCTTCACTTGGTATTCAAAAAGACCTGGTGAAAAATAAACTCGCATTCTCAGCTTCTGCAAGTAATCCTTTTACCAAATACAGAAATAACCGACAGGAAATATCTGATCCTAACTTTATACAGGTGAATGATAACCAGGTTTATTTCAGAGCTTATAATTTTAACATAAATTACCGCTTTGGAAAATTGAAAGAGGTTTTAAAGAAAAACAAAAGAGGGATAAAGAATGATGATGTTTCGGGCGGTGGCGGCTTATAAGGGCGAAAGAAAAATATTTATGATGAGCGATAAATTAGTATGTTAGAAAGGAAGAGATGAAACAGTTAACAGAAAAACAGGACCTCCTGAAAAAAATCGAGTTCTGGGCAGCAACGGCACTTTTTGTTTTTGCCATGTTCTACCTTATCGGAACAGCAGTAAAAAAGGACGGTTCTCTGTTTTTAAATAACAATGGAAATCAGGGGCTGCAAACCTATATCGAGTTGCACTACAATCAATATTATTTTTTCCCAAAACTAATAAGCTATATTGCGCTTTATCTCGGCTTTCTGACCTTGAATTTTAGCGTTGTTCCGGGGCTTCTAAAAAAAGAGGAACCAGTTAAAAATACGGTCTTGCTTATTCTCTCATTTCTGGCCGTCTGGCTTGTTCTGTCAACCGCCGATACATATTTGAAGAACTATATCTTTCTTCAACACCGAACCGATAAAGAGGCCTATACTGCTTTTTTCATAAGTGGTTTTCTTTACACTTCCTGGCTGCTGTTTATGTTTGGTTTTTACTCAGTGATTAAATATGCAGGCTGGTATCTTCTGACTAATTCTGATATTATTCAATCGAAATACCGAATGGTAACGAGGAACGGGATCGCGGCTTTTGTTTTATGGATGATCAGTATGTTCCTCCTGCTGCTTGCCGATGCCGACAAGGGGGTACTTGTTGTCTGGCTGGTGATTATCCCATTCGGAATATGTCTGTACTGGTATTCTTTCTATGCATTTATTCCCGATTCTCTTAAGAAAAAGCAGCCCTTGCTAAGCTACTATTTTAGAGTGCTGCTGGTGCTGCTTGTTTCGCTCGTGCCCCTCTTTCTGATTATAGGCATTGCCGCAAATGAAATGTCGCTGGCCGCAATGATTGTTGCGTTTAATGCTCCTTTCCAGTTACTGATTACCGCCCCGCTGTCGTGGATGGTTTACCGGTGGCAACGTCAGGATCAGGAAGAAATAGCAACGCTAAAAACTGCTCTTGGACAATCGAATGCTAACTTTGACTTTTTGCGGTCTCAAATCAATCCTCATTTTCTGTTTAATGCATTGAACACTATTTATGGAACGGCTTTGCAGGAAAAGGCAGAACGTACAAGCGAAGGAGTGGAACGGCTTGGCGAAATGATGCGTTTCATGCTGCAGGAGAATATGCAGGAAAAGATTCCGCTTGCCCGTGAAATCGAATATCTTAACAACTATATTAGTTTGCAGAAGCTCCGTGTTGATCAGAACCATGAATCGGGTATCACTATCAGATCGGAAATAGAGCGCCCGGTTGAGCAGTTGCAGGTAGCGCCCATGCTGCTGATTCCATTTGTTGAAAATGCCTTTAAACATGGTATCAGCCTTCGTGAGGCTTCGTATATCACCATCAGCCTGCAGTTGCGCGATAAAAAATTGTATTTCGATGTAACAAACAGTATTCACCGTAAAGCGGACGATGATCCGGAAAGAAATAAGGGCGGGATAGGTTTAAATAATGTCCGCCAGCGACTGAAGCTTCTGTACGGAGAGAAGCACGAATTGATAGTTCGGGAAACAGTACATGAATTTTTTGTTCACCTTACGGTTCAGTTAGATTAAACTTGTGTATAGAATTATATTATATTGGCTAACATGAAAGCGATAGCCATTGATGATGAACCGGTAGCGTTAGAGGTGGTGAAAGCACACGCAGCGAAAGTGCCTTTTCTCGATCTGAAGGAGACGTTTACGGATGCTTTTAAAGCGCTGGATTATCTGCAGAAAGAGCCTGTTGATCTTATTTTTCTTGATATAAAAATGCCCGATATATCAGGGATTGAATTTTTTAGCAGTTTAAGCAAAAAGCCACTTTTGATATTTACTACAGCTTACTCCGAGCATGCCCTAACGAGCTTTGAGTTGGATGCAGTGGATTATCTCCTGAAGCCGTTCCCGCTTGCACGGTTCATAAAAGGCTGTAATAAGGCTTATGAGTTGTATACCGCCCGAAATATATCGGATATCAGTGATCACCTTTTTGTTAAAACCGGATTCGAACAGGTAAAAGTGCTCTTTGATGAGATCCTATATCTGGAGGCCGCAGGAAACTATGTGACCTTTGTTCTGAAGGACAAAAGTATTCTCTCAAGAAGTACTTTCAATGAGGCTGTACAGCTTTTACCGCAAGGGAAGTTTATAAGGGTTCACCGGTCTTACCTGGTGGCGGTCTCTAAGATCGACAAGGTTGAAAGGCATCAGGTTACTGTTAATGCTCAGAAGGTCCCTGTAAGTGAGGCTTACAGTCAGAACCTTTCAGTGCTATTTAAGTGATAGAGCCATTTTGCAACAATTTTTTTTCGTTACTCATTGTACTTTCAGGATAATGTGTTTTATTTGTTGCGGTAAATAATAAGAATAAATTGGGGATTAGCCATTTAATTGGTTGATCAGAACAAGGGCTGCTTGAATAGGGCAGCCCTTTTCTGTGTATGAATGTTAAAACATATTTCTTATTTTTGGGGTATCTAACAAAAATACGTCCGATGAAATCTGTTGTTAATAAAGTTTTTTATACCCTGGTTTTTCTTTGCTTTAGCGTTGTTAACTCTTTTGCAGTAAATGTTGCCGACAGTGATATAAGTAATACTGCCGGGTCAAATTCAGGCCATCAGAATATTGCTCCCTTCATTTTAGTGGTACTTTTTCTTTTGCTAGCTGCTACAGCGCCGTTTTATACGAAGAAAAAAGATAATATCTAAGACAAGACCAAGGTTTTTTCGAATTATACCACTGATATAAAAAAGGGGCTGGCAATACATGCCACCCCCCTTTACCTTGCCTAATAAATAAACTAATCTTTACTTTTTTACAGCTTTTTTGGCCTTTGTGGTTTTAACGGCTTTTTTCTTAGCTGTATCAGCCTTTGTAGTAGTAGTTGAAGTTTTTGTTAGAGGTTTTGTTTGTACAGGTGCAGCAAATGCTCCTAAAGTAAACCCTGCTAATGCTAATACTAAAATTGTCTTTTTCATTTGTCTGTTTTTTTTATATACCAAAGTTGCGAAGCCAATGTGAAGATTTGGTGAAGAACGCACCCTTTATAAATTTAAAATGATTTGAGTTTTTTGCAGAAATCTTAAAGCATAAACCTATATTAGTCTTTCCTTTGAACCGGTATAGTTGACCTAAGGATTGTGAGTAGCGTATCATTTAAATGAAGAAATATATCATTCTTCTTCTAGTTCTAATCGCCTGTTTGTCTGTTAAGGCGCAGCAAAAGCCGCAGTATACCCAATATATTTTCAATGGTTTTTTGCTTAATCCTGCGTTGGCCGGCATAGAGAATTACATAGACCTGAAATTAGGTTACAGAAATCAATGGCAAGGTCTTGACGGAGCACCTGTTACAAGCTTCATATCAATAAATGCACCCTTAGGGAAGGAATTTCTTTACGGCAATGCAAATTCGTTTGGCGGACAAGGCAATAATCCTTTAAACAGAAGCTATAAGCAAAACTATATGGCCGCAGAACCACATCATGGTGTAGGGTTACAGGTGGCAAATGATAAGGCAGGCCCTTTTTCACGTACCGATTTTTCTGCCAGCTATGCCTATCACCTGGGACTTGCCGCTCAGATTAATCTGGCCGTTGGCGTTTCTGCTGGTTTTTCTCAAATCAAGACCGATGGATCGGAAATAATTACTGATGTTAAAATGGATAATGCGCTGAGTAATATCGACGAAAGTCAGATAGCACCCGATCTCGGCGCTGGGGTATGGCTATATGGACCTACATTCTTTGCAGGGGTTTCTGCTCAACAGCTTCTTTCTCAAAAGTTACGTTTTTCCGACGAGGCTAGTGTTAATGAGGGAAAACTGGAGCCTCATTTTTTTGCTACCGCAGGATATAAAATATTCCTTGGAGAAGAGATCGCAGTGATGCCGTCGGTAATGGCGAAATATGTCACATCGGTACCCGTCTCGGTTGATCTAAATTGCAAACTTGCATTTTCCGATAAATTCTGGATCGGCGGTGGCTATCGCAATAAGGATTCTTTTTCGGGTATGGCGGGTTTTAACATAGGTTACTTCCTCAACCTGAGCTATTCATACGATTTTACAACTTCCGAGCTGAATACAGTCAGCAACGGTTCGCACGAGATTGTTATTGGATTTCTGTTAAATAACCGCTACAAAGCCTCTTGCGCACAGAGACAGTTCTAACATGTTGGCCGTCTGTTTTCTGTAATTCGCCGAAATGTTCAGTCACCCTACCTAATTCTGATTGCCTGATGAGCTTTCTGAGTATACTTTTGAAGAAAAAACAAAGGGTATGAAAAGCGAAAACAATATACAAACTCCTCGTCAGGGAAAAGCAACGACAGGGATTATTTTTCTTTTATTAGGTGTATTTATGCTTGCAAAAACAACAGGCCTTGCAGCTGATATACCCGACTGGATCATAAGCTGGCCTATGCTGCTTATAATCATAGGGGTTTTAAGTGGAATTAACCATAAATTCCGTCGTCCGGGAGCGTATTTTATGATTGCCATAGGGGGTGTATTCCTCGCCGAACGCATTATTCCAGGAGTACAATCTCATGACCTGATATTCCCTGTAATTCTTCTAGCCCTCGGCCTTCACCTGATCTTTGGCAAGAAGTTATGCAATAAAGCTGCTGTGCATAATTAGTACAATACTCCGCCTCAGGGCGTCCATCATATAACTTACACTTAGAAAAGCCTTCGTTAGGAAGGCTTTTTATTTTTTTTGCTTTAACCAAAAATACTTCCCAGATTTACACATCCATAAGCCGTTATAATGACTTCTGTTAAAATATCCGATTATCTTATAACACAACCTTAGCCACCATCAATACATGAAACATTCATTGCTCTCACTGTCTATTTGTTCAGTGTTTTTATTATTTACTGTTGATGCCTTAGCACAAAAAGACACAGATTTGCTTGACCTCGGCCGCGTACAGGTACATAAGAAGTTTACTCAGCATATCAGCATCAAAGGCGGAGATCTCGAAAAATTCCCTGTTGCTAACCTTTCTGAAGCACTCAATGTATGGCTTTACGGGACTTTCAGCAATAAGAATACCCTCGTTTATATAATTGATGGTAATATAACTACTGATGTAAATGTATATAGTGTATACGATATAGAGGAGGTTACTTTTATTCAGAATGCGATGGTTCAGCTTAATGGTGTCGTCCAGAATGCACAGATGGCCTATATTAAAACTCGCAGAAATCAGCCTGGAAAATCGGGTGTCACAGTAGCGGCACAAACCAATATGGTTGAAAGAGGACTTTTGTATCCTGAAGATAAACAAGCAGAGGAAACCGACAATGATAAAACATCAGCTCTCTCTTTATTCCATCGCTATTATATTTCGGCTTATAAAAATACGAACAGAAGTAAATTCGGTATATCTGCCGCATATCTTAAAGACGTGTTTCCTGAACCCGAAAGTGAGAAAATGGAAGTAGTCAAACAACCAACTTTAGGCCGCCTGAATTTCAATGGCTATGCAAATGCGGAGATAGGTAAATCATCAAACTTTGACATTTATTTAAATTATGCCCCCCAACGAATAAAAGAAGAACAAAGCTGGAATTCCAACGATGCTGACGTGGTGCAGAACACGAAGCACAAAACAGGGATAATAAATACAGGTATAAAGTTCAAAAATAAGTTTAGCACAGCCATTTCAAATACCCTGAATTTCGAGTACGGTAATTACAATCAGGACGACTATGACGGATCAAGATCAGTGTTCAGCAACTCCGCTTATAATTACTATTCCACCAGTGACAAATCGTTACGACAAACAGCAAACAATTTCCTTCTTAGAGATAACTTTGTTTATAACAAATCATTTTCAGGCTGGACTATTGAGCCTTCTCTAAACTTTTCCTTCAGATATCGTAACTGGCATAAAAAGGACAGTTTAGCACAACTAAGTTACTCAAATGGTGCCAATACTGGATATAGTTACAGTTGGTCGGCTTACAAAGCGTATACACGGGTGTATTTGCTTACTCCTTCAATAAATTTTCATTACAAAGGCTTATTTAATATTCAGGGCGGATTAGTTGTGAACCTTTCTGAATCGGTGGGAACAGATATAGAAAGAAGATTTCCATTTATATCTTCCTCCGTCGATGTTGTGCGACTTATAGACAGAAACAGCAAAACGGGACTAAGACTATTTGGTTCGTATGCACAAACTGGTTCATTTGCCGATGATCTCAATCTTGCTGCAAATCTTGATGATGATTTCCATGCTTCTGATATATATACTCCTTTGGTTTTCGATGGATCGATGTTGTTTCTAAATGATCCGGATGAAAAGTATAAGAATATTCAGGCTGGTGCTGATCTAACCCTCTTTGACAGGGTCACCCTATCTTATAGTTATAATCAAAGGGAGTTTAGTTCAGCTGTTTTACAATATCTTTATAGCCCGTCTTATCCTTCCAGCCCCTCTTTTCGTTATGTTCCGGCAAGAGGAGAGATGAAGTTACATGCAATACGGCTCGGGGGAGATATTTTGAGTAACAATAAGTTTAAATGGAATACTTCAGCCAGTATAACTACCGTATTTAATACGGTAGATAATTCAGAAGATTTCGGAATCGGCTATCTCTTTATAAATAACACATACGTCGGGATAAATCAGATTCAAGGCAAAAGGGTTTGGTCTGGGGGCTGGGCCAACCGGGTATCCCTTAATAGTTTCACTGCTGAGGTTGATCTGCTTACGAAGTTTAGAGGAACAATAAGTAATGGAGACTATTCTTCGGGTATTTATAATTCGGTTATGCTGCAGAATCTGAGCGTCGGTTATCGTATTCCTTCTTCCAGGCTACAAGGACTTGAGGTGTATCTTAACTCAAGGAATCTTATAGGAAATAATAAGCAAAATATTACAGATGGACGGAGATATTTCGGCTTTGGGTTTAAAGCCGCATTTACGCGGTAACGTTAGAAATGACGAATTTTTTGCAGAATTATGTAGTACATGGTGCGATGAGGCTGCTTAATAACGTGCGCGTTATTATCGTTACGTTCCTTTTTCTCCTACAAACTGGTCTTCTTTATATTTAAAAAGAATGTTGAATGTGGTAAGACTTCCATAAATACGTGTTATATATTGCTGCAAGTTTACCTTTTCTTCGTTATCAAGATTGCTGCTGTTGATACGCTGTTCCATTACCCGGATACGATCTCTTACAAGCACTATTTTGTTGAAGAACTGGTCTATGGGGATTTCCTTTGTAGATAGCCCGCTATTAGCAGGCTGAAGGATCATTTTTCCGTTTTTCCATTTATCACCCAATGGCACTGTTTCCGATATATCAGACCACCTTTGGAGAAGTTTTTTCAGGGTTTGCTCCACTTCATATGCGCTGACCATATCCGTATCGGGTACCATCTCATCAAGTACATCAAGCGGTTCGGCAACGGGGATCTCTTTGTATCCACTATCGATGAATGTGATCACGTAAACATCAGAACGAACATTAATCACTACGCCTTTTCCGTATTTATCATGCTGTACTCTTGAGCCAATTCCTATATTATCTTTCATAAAAGTTTAGACGTCTTTGTTTTTTTCGCCGTGAGGCCGCGTACTACTATTGTGCTTCTTATTCTTGTTTTTAAACCGGCCCTGGTTGGAGTTTCTTCTGTTTTTAGAGCCCCCTGCTTTTAAAGGCCTGAATACAGCCTGTTCTCCTATTTCGGCAGGCAGTTGCATAATTGGTACAGATCTTCCAATCAGTGCTTCAATATTCTGCAGCTTGCGCTGATCACGTTCGTTTACGAGTGTGATAGCTGTACCGGTAGTTTCGGCCCGCGCGGTGCGGCCAATACGGTGGATGTAGTCTTCGGCATCTGCCGGAGCGTCGAAGTTGACTACCAGGCTAATCCCTTCAATATCTATGCCCCTTGAAATGACATCGGTACCTATGAGCACCTGTAACTGGCGGTTACGGAAAGCGAGCATAATTTCCTCCCGTTCTGCCTGCTCAAGGTCTGAATGAAACGCTTTAACCTGTATTTTCGTCTCTTTTAGGGCTTTATATAACGTCTTTACCTTTTCCTTTGTTGAGGCAAATATAATAACGCTCTTGTATTCTTTCTGCTGCAGCAGTATGCGTAGCAGAGGTATCTTCTGCTCGTCATGAACTTTATAAACCTGCTGGTCTATTCCGGCGGCTGGTTGTGACACAGCAAGGTTTATTTGCGCCGGGTCATGTAAAACCGATTTTGCTAATGTTCGGATCTTCGGAGGCATAGTTGCAGAAAACAGCAACGTTTGTCGTTTTTTGGGCAGGAAGCTGATAATCCGCATGATGTCATCCAGAAAACCCATGTCGAGCATCCGGTCTGCCTCATCTAAAATAAGACATTTAAGATGTTCGGTTTTAACCGTTCCAGAGTTAAGATGGGCGATGAGCCGTCCTGGCGTGGCGATAATAATCTCAACGCCTTCTTTCATTGCCCGTTGCTGCTGAGCGTAGATAATGCCGTCTCCGCCTCCGTACACAGCAACAGAGCTGATGCCGGTAAAGTATCCTAATCCTTCCACTTGCTGGTCTATTTGTTGTGCCAGTTCACGCGTAGGAGCTAGTATGAGGGTATGTGTATGTTTCTTCTCTGTTTTAGATATATTATTCAAAACCGGAAGAAGGTATGAGGCCGTCTTTCCTGTGCCTGTTTGAGCACAGGCTATTAAGTCCTTGCCCTCAAGGATCAGAGGGATAGCCTGCTGCTGAATTGGAGTAGCTTCACGGTAGCCCATACTCAATACTCCTTCAAGCAGTTGTTCGTCGAAATTAAAATCCTGGAATGTCAATAGTTATGTTGTGTTTTTCTAATTGGACGCAAGTTAAAGATTATAAGGCAATCGGCAAAGTTCTTGGGTGAATGGCCAGCCGGGACTTTTTCATTAAGCGGCACAATGGCATTATTGAAATCAAAAAAAAGAGTAATTTAAACGCTTTAAATTCCAATAAAATGAAAGGATCCTATATAATATGTTTTGCTCTGGCAATTGGTCTTTCTGCTTGCAAAAACTCTAAAAAAAATGTTTCAGGCAACGACCTGACGGAGCAGTTGAAAGAACAGAAATACAATACCGACCGGCAGATCTCTGATAGTTCGTTAATAGTACTTGTGAAAGTTAAAGGCGAAAAAAACCTTGTCCGTGTAGAGAATAAAAGATATCCCCGTAACATTGAAACTACCTATAACGTGCTTAAGGACAAAAAAGGCCGCATTATATACCTGGCTGAATTGCCGTATAGCGAAACAAGCGAATGGTTTATTGCCTATAAAAGCTACTATGATTCAACCGGAAATCTCTATGCTTTTCAGCGGATAAATAACTTTCTGAATAATGGATGCACGCGCGGGGCCGCAATGGAAAATATGTTAAAGTATTATGATAGTTCGTTCAAGGTGTTGGACTCGGTTTATACGCTAACAGATACTTACAAGAAGCCGCTTGATAAAGGAGCTTGTAAGTTTCCTTATAATTTCCCTTATTCAATTTTTAAGACGATAAAAGAATATAAAGAGAGCAAGGGCATCCCCGTTCTTTGATGTTTTTTAAGACTGGGCGGTTTTTCTTTTCTTAAAGTGTCTGATACTAAGAAGTGCGCTAATCAGCATGAGCACTGCCCCAAGAAGGAACGGAGCCCCGGGAAACTGAAAAGGAGCATTGTCTCCCGTAAAATAGGCGAACGTCGTAGTCATCAGGGGCGGCCCTATGATTGACGTTGCGCTCATCAAACTGGTTAAGCCTCCCTGCAGTTCACCCTGCTCATTTGACGGCACCTGTGTTGAAATGATCCCTTGTATAGCCGGTCCGGCAATTCCGCCAAGGGTATAGGGATCATAAAAGCAAACATCATCCAGTCTTTATTTGCAACGGAGAACAATAAGAGGGCGAGACTGTAAAGTAGCAAACCAACATATACTGCCCTTTCCTGTCCTATTCTGGGCAGAATTATTCGGATGAGGCCCGCCTGTACAATGGCAGTTAGGAGACCTACAAATCCGAGGGAGTATCCCACCCAGGCTTCGTTCCATTTGAACTTTTCCATTACGTAATAGGTCCATGTACTTTGCACAGAATGTGCTGCGATGTAAACCAGGATCAGCGAAATGATAAGTCCTGCAATAGCAGGGAAGCGCCTCAGCTGTTTAAGCGAACCCACCGGATTTGCTCTCTTCAATTCGAAAGGTCTTCGGTTCTCCCTTGGAAGCGACTCCGGAAGAATGAAGAAACCGTAAAGAAAATTGAGCAGGCTTAAGGCCGCTGCAACAAGAAATGGTATTCGGGAACCAAATTGGCCTAAGACTCCACCCAGAACAGGCCCTATGATAAAGCCTATTCCAAAAGCCGCCCCGATAAGTCCGAAGTTCTGTGCTCTTTTTTCGGGGGTGCTAATATCCGCAATATATGCAGAGGCGGCTGTGAAGCTTGCTCCTGTTATTCCTGCGACAACACGACCGACAAACAGCCAGGTTATAGACGGCGCATAAGCAAGAAAAAGGTAGTCGAGCCCGAATCCTAGAAGAGACAGCAATAAAACCGGCCGCCTTCCAAATCTATCACTCAAATTGCCCAGTACAGGGGCAAATATAAACTGCATAAAAGAATAGGCGAACATCATCCATCCTCCGTATTCGGAAGCTACGCTGAGGTCGCTGTGGATCATTTCTGTAATGAGCTTAGGTAACACCGGGATGATAATACCCATTCCGATTACGTCAACCAGCAATGTGATGAATATAAAGCTGAGGGCTGCTTGTTTTTTATTTCGCATACTATATTGTGTATCTACCTTTCATCTCTAAACAGCATGAAGCTATGTTGAATAAATCAATCAGGAAAAATGCCAGAAATTAGGTTAATAGGAAGCGTAAATGTTACGGTCCTTTTTTAAATATTTTGTAAGAGTGTCATGATGTGGCAAAGGTAGAGTTTTGCAGCAAAAATTGGAGGTTTATTTAGGAAAGGAATGTATCAGACTACTCAGATTTTCTATCTTTTAGTTGTTGTTCAGTAATGATATAAAGTTCTTGTTTGATCTGGTCGAGAACAGGCTGCAGGCCTTTTACTTCTTCCTGGATCTTATTGTGCTGTACAGTTAAATATTGCTCACTGAGCTGCATCATATCTTCAAGAGTGGCTTTCAGGTTTGATTGATAGCAAAAGATATCATTTAATACCTGATTTTTTTGCCTTTCAAGTCTTTTGATCTCTGTATTGATAAGATGGATCTTATTAACGTTATCGTCATTGGCATCCGACAGGAAATATTTCATCAACAGCTTTTTGAAGAACTTTATTTCATCTTCAAAAAACTCTATATAAGAGAGCCAGTTCCTCGAAGAAAGGTATAGTGTCTGAAGTGTTACTCCATTACGTACAGATGAAGATATTACGGCTGCTTTCATAACTTAACTATTTGTCTGATATAAAATTGCGGTTTATTTCTGTTGATAAAAATGATATAGATCATCGAATGACTTGATATAGAGAATAAACCATTTTTATAACTAATTGTATTTCAGCGCAGGAAATGCGTCTGGGAGAGTCGAAATATTTTAGCTTAGATGTGCAGTTATTGCTTCATTTATATTATTTTTAACATTCGCAACAAGCACGAAATTAGGCTGAATTGCGCGTGTAATGTGTTTATATCAGAATAGATGAAGAAGGTTCTTTTTTCGGGGTTGATAGCCGGTGTCATACTTTTTGTAATTAGTTACGGCGGTTTATATCTCGCTATCCGGTTTTTCCCCCAGCTCTTTATTGATTATAATAATCCTTTATTTAATTCGGATGGCAGCCGGGATATTATGTTCTATCTGCACGCCTTTATTATCAGTATGGCGCTGTCATGGTTTTGGGAGAGGTTTAAAGGCCTATTCAGAGGCGGTTTTATCCTAAGGGGGCTTGAATTCGGAATAGTATATGCAATCGTGGCCCTTCTTCCTGTAATGTGGATCACTTTTAGTGCGATGGATATTACAATCTCCATGGTTTCGAGCTGGCTCTTTTATGGTTTCGTCCAGGCCGTGGTTGCCGGGATCGTTCTTGCAAGGATCAACCCTTAAACCTAAATTGATTTCATTCCGAGCTCGAACTGAACTCTCAGTTTATTGTCTGTCTTGATCATTCCCCCTAGTTTACGGGGAGGAGTAAGATTGAAATCCGAGAAGTGGACATCCCGCTCACCTATAAGCCTGATTATCTTCTGCTGATCGCGAAAGAATTTGTAATTAACAATAAACCGACGTGTCACGCCGGCAAGCTCTATATCCACTACTCCTGTTACGTTATCTGTTTGCGAATCGAGTTTAGGAAATTCATTCAATGAAAGAAACCTGATCTTGAGTTTAGGGTAATCTTTTGCTTTAAGTGTTTTCCTGAGGTCGCTCGTCATCACAGGATTGCGGCAATCGAAGAGTTTTACGTCGAGACTTAAACCCCCATTAAGAGATACAGCAGCTGCGTTTCCCTGTTTTTTGTAAACAACAATGGTATCGGGACTACTGTATCCGGTAATTGCACAGTTGAATGTGTTAATGTTGGTGCTACCCTGTACTTGCAGGGATCCCCCTTTAAGTACAACCCATCGGGCCGCCGTCTGCTCGCGATCAGCCTCTCTGAAAGAAATTAAGAGACTAAATGCCGGAAACAGCAGTAAGAAGGACAACAGAAATTTGTGGTAGCGTATCATTATCTGTTAACAACTTAAAATGAAAAAAGTCAGGAGGAAATCTCCTGCCTGACTTTTTGAAAAACGAAAACAGTTTTTTAGAATCCTACAACTGCCTGGATAACATATCCATTAAACTTACCGCCGTGGCGGATGTCAGCTGCATTGAAGTCTTTGTATTTCTGCGTTACATATTCACCCTTTAACAGGATGTTATTTGTTAAGAACCAACCTGCTGCGAATGTAGTACGATCGATTTTAACGTCATTTTGTACGGAAGCAACGTCTGCTGTTGCAGCCACGTCTGCCTTAACAGCATTGTAGCGTGCTCCAACGAAGAGGTTCTCTTTGGAACCGAAGCGGTAAATTCCTTCAACAGCATACTGATTTGCATCTCTCTTGGTTGCTTCGTCATAAGCTCTTCCTTTCGCTACTTCATAGGTTCCGAACACTTCCAGACCCGAATATTTAACGAATCCATTGAACTGTGCAGTTGTGATCTTTCTTTTAAAACCTGGATCAAAGCGGCCAGATAACGCGTTGTCAGAATATGTTCCTGTATTAGC
Source organism: Arcticibacter tournemirensis (assembly GCF_006716645.1). Classification (NCBI taxonomy): domain Bacteria; kingdom Pseudomonadati; phylum Bacteroidota; class Sphingobacteriia; order Sphingobacteriales; family Sphingobacteriaceae; genus Arcticibacter; species Arcticibacter tournemirensis. The sequence continues at coordinate 680,153 of NZ_VFPL01000001.1, forward strand.
TTCCATTACCATGAAATAGTTAGAACCAGTACGGTCGCCACCAAATAGAGTGTTGCCGGCAGCAGCTACCGCATTGTTGTGGTATACAGAGGCAGCTAATCTTACGCGAAGGTTTTCATCAACCTGTTTGTCGTATCCAACTTTGCCTAAGAAAGACGGCATTTTGCTGATTCCTGCAGGAGCAGCAGCAGTTTGTTTATTTGTACTGTCAATAGTACCTCTGATTGTTCCACCAGTTGCACCGATCATCCCAAATAAGCCGTTACCTCCACTTACATATATTTCGGCACCGATCTCTGTCGTAAAGCTGTCCATGATATAGTTTTCTGCGAATGGATTGTACATCGTTGATCCACCGTCACTTCTGCGGAAGTGGGCATCACCATAGTTAATTTCCATGTGACCTACCTTCAGAGTGATGTTTTTCATCAGATCGTCCCAGAACTGACCCTTGAACGGAAGTTTGTCAAACTGGATGTAACCAGCTTTTACCCAGGTGTCGTTATGGCGGCGTGATGACAGGTAAGAGGTTAAGTTTAACCGAATCCCGTCAGCCAGTTGAGCATCAAACATCAGGTTGGCGCTTGCATTGTTAAAGCCTGGGCTCATGCGATACAAGGACGCGCCGGTAGTTCTGTCATTCTCATGCTTAAGGCCCTGGTATCCCTGAGTAAATCCTGCTCCGATATTGAATTTCATTCCGTCGAATGAAGTTGCTTCTTTTGGTGCTTCAAATACATTGATACCGCTTTTGTCATAAGCACGCATATTTTGCATTCTTTCCCCTACAGTTACCTGCTGTGCTTTTAGAAGCGCAGGAGTGCCGGCGATAAACAACACCGCTGCTGCTTTAAATAGATTTGATTTTAAACGTGTTTTCATGTTTCAATTTTTAATGTGTACTGCTTATTTGTGTTATTTTTTTAGTTTTAAAGTGTATTCTACAGTTACCTCGTCGCCAACTTTTAGTGCGCCAAGCATAAATGAAGGAGGCGTAATTCCGAACTCGCTCATTTTGATTTTACGTGACCCTGTAATTGTAGCTGAACCATCGGCATTTTCGGTGATTTTGCCCTGAAGTGTTACCTGTTTAGTGACACCTGCAATAGTCAACGCGCCTGTTGCTTTTGCTGTTGATTGCGCTATTTCTGCTGAAGCAAGCTTAAAAGTGATGGTATTGAACTTGTCGGCCTTCATCGCTTTATAGGCTCTGCTATTCATCAGATCCTCTTTTGCCTTCAGGTTTTTTACCGGTAATGAAATGCTGAGTGCTGTAATATCCTGAACTTCGCTTCCTTTGAAAGAAAGTTGGGCTTCTGCCGGAACATTTTGAGCAACCATTTCCCAGTCATGAAGATTGGATGTTCCTAAAACCTTAAGAGAAGAACCTGCGACTGTTTTATAGCTCTGAGCCTGGGCACTGAAGCCTATGCTGATTACTAAGGCAAGTACGCTTAATACCTGGTAGTGTTTAAATGAATTTACGATTGTTTTTACTGTTTTCATCTTTCTCGTTTTTACTGTGTATTCTGTTTTTATTCTATACCGACAAATGTAGAGAGTGTATAAATCGTGAGGAATGATGTTTCTTACGCTAAAATATGATGTTAAACATTAAATGTTTGAAGCGATATTGTTAGTTGCAATTAGTGGTACAACCCTTAATTGAAAATACGAGCGTATATCCTGAACTGGAGAGGTAGCGGAAAAAGGAATAAAATGCAGGCACGTTTAAACCCTAAGATTCGATATAGTAATAAAAGGAGCCTTTCTGAGTTTAAATTGTAGGTTTTTCGTAAAAAAAAGCCGTAATAATAGGAAATTTTATTTTTAATCGAATAATATGATGGCTGTCATAATATTTTTTTAGAGTAAGCCATACCTTCGTGCAGAATTTCAATAAAAGAATTATGACCAAAAATATTTTTATTGCAACAGCAGAGCCATACAGTGGTAAATCTATTGTGGCGCTGGGCCTTGTAAATATGCTTTTGGGTAAAACCCGGAAAGTGGGTTATTTTAAGCCTATTATTAATTACGATCCAAAAGAAAAAAAGGATGTTCATATCCAGACGATCGTAGACTATTTTTCACTCCCTGTTAATTACGACGAAACGTATGCCCTGACGAGACAGGAGGCAATGCGACAGCTTGAAGGCGAAAGCCAGGGGCAAATGATGGATACCATTATCAGTAAGTTTAAAAAGCTCGAAGAAAACTATGATTTTACGGTAATAGAAGGGAGTGATTTTGTAGGAGAAGGGGCTGCTTTCGAATTTGAAGCAAACGTTTCGATTGCAAAAAACCTGGGCGCTCCGGCAATCATAGTTGTATCGGGTGAAGGTAAGACCACCGCACAGATAGTGAATTCAGTGTTCACTATGTTGCGGAATTTTGAGGCGCGCGAGGTGCAGGTGCTTGCTATAGTAGCAAATAAGGTAAAGCAAGATCAGGCAGCAGATGTAAAAGAACTTCTAACTCTGCAGTTGCCTAAGAATGCGATTCTTGCCGTTATTCCTGAAGACAAGGGCCTTCTGAATCCGACAATGAAGGAGATCTATGAGAACCTGGGAGGAAATCTCTTATTTGGAGAAGAGTATTTATCTAATCAGGTTGATAATTTCGTTACCGGAGCCATGAACGTTCCGAATTTCCTGAGACACATTAAAGATAATGTCCTTATTGTTACACCTGGTGATCGCGGAGATATCATTATAGGATCATTACAGGCAAATATTTCTACAAACTACCCGAAAGTTGCTGGTATTGTGCTCTCTGCCGGATCGATTCCGGAAGAACCGATTATCCGCCTGATTGAAGGTTCGCAAACAGTCGTTCCAATTATTTCGGTAAATACAGGTACCTTTCAAACTATTGCTGAAATCGCCTCTATTAAGTCGAGGATCACTACCGACAACACCAAGAAGATTCAGCTGGCAATTGATACATTCGACAAATATGTGGATGTGCAGGCGCTTGATCAAAAAATCGTAACCTTTACACCAGAGGGAATCACGCCTCATATGTTCCAGTACCAACTCGGTAAGTGGGCTAAGAGTGAGATTAAACATATTGTGTTGCCGGAAGGCGACGATGAACGCGTCCTTAAGGCTGCAGCCCGGCTGATAAGTCAGGAAATTGTAAATCTGACTATTCTTGGCGACGCCTCTTCTATCGCTGCTGCTGTGAAGCGTTTGGGTCTCGATCTTGATCTCAATAAAGTAAGGATTATTAATCCTGCCCAATCAGAGTTCTACGATGATTATGTAGAAACACTTTACGAGCTCAGAAAAAATAAGAACGTAACGATGGAGATGGCACGTGACCTGATGACAGATGTTTCTTATTTTGGAACGATGATGGTCTATAAAGGACACGCTGACGGTATGGTATCGGGTGCAGTTCATACAACACAGCATACGATACGGCCCGCCCTGCAGTTTGTGAAGACCAAGCCCGGGATTTCTGTTGTATCTTCTGTATTCTTTATGTGCCTGCCTGATCGTGTATCGGTATTCGGCGATTGTGCAGTGAATCCGAATCCTACAGCCGAACAGCTTGCTGAAATTGCAATTTCATCGGCCGAAAGCAGCATCCGTTTTGGCATCGAGCCACGAATTGCTATGCTTTCATATTCTTCGGGAACTTCAGGCGAAGGTGCAGATGTTGATAAAGTTCGCAAAGCTACCGAAATTGTTAAGCAGAAGAGACCTGATCTAAAGGTAGAAGGCCCTATCCAATATGATGCTGCTGTAGATCCGGTTGTTGGTAAACAAAAAATGCCGAATTCAGAAGTAGCGGGACAAGCAAGCGTGCTTATATTCCCTGACCTTAATACAGGTAACAATACCTATAAAGCAGTACAGCGCGAAACAGGCGCACTCGCAATCGGTCCTATGTTACAGGGGTTAAATAAACCCGTGAACGACTTGAGCCGCGGATGTACAGTAGATGATATATTCAACACGGTTATCATCACGGCTATTCAAAGCCAGAATAATTAACAGAAAACAAATTAGAAACCGGCAAGGGACGGCAGCCTCCCTTGTACGGTTTTGTTATTTACACAGGATAAAGAAATATTATTTGCATGAATATTTTTGTAGTAAACTGCGGGAGCAGTTCGATTAAGTACCAGTTGTTTAAATGGCCTTCCGAGTCGCCAATATGCAGCGGGTTGGTGGAGCGTATCGGTCTTGAAATTTCAGCGATCACGCACAAGGTCTATATAAATGGCGAAGAAAAGGTGATAAAGCGTACCCTTGAATTGCCCGATCACGAGGCCGGTATGCAGGAAGTAGGGCACTTGCTCACAGAACCAGAAATCGGCGTTATTCAGGACCCCTCAGAGATCGAAGCTGTAGGGCATCGGATCGTTCACGGTGGCGAGAGTTTTTCTACCACCACTATCGTTACCCCTGAAGTAAAGGAAGAGATAAAGAAACTCGCTGCATTAGCTCCCTTGCATAATCCCGCTCATTACGTTGGTATAACGGTGGCCCAGAAGATTTTTACCAGCGCTACCCAAATCGTGGTGTTTGATACTGCATTTCATCAAACAATGCCTGCAAAAGCCTACAGATACGCTATTCCGGGTAAATTTTATACCGACCATGGAGTACGTGTATATGGTTTCCACGGAACAAGTCATAAATATGTAACAGCTCAGGCGCTTTCCTACCTCAAAAAGCCGGATGCAAAGATTATTACGATCCATCTCGGTAATGGCTGTAGTATGGCTGCTGTAAACGCCGGACAATGTATAGATACCAGCATGGGGCTTGGTCCGCTTGATGGTTTAATTATGGGCACAAGGTGCGGTAATATTGATGCATCTGTAGTTTTTTACCTGGTATCCCAGCTGGGCTACGATATCGAACAGGTGGATGCTCTCTTTAACAAGCGGAGCGGTATGCTGGGACTTACTGGCTACAGCGATATGCGTGATATTCTTAAAGCAATAGAAGAGGGTGATGAAAATGCGCGTCTGGCATATGATATGTATGCTTATCGCATTAAGAAGTATATCGGCGCCTATGCATCTGCGTTGAATGGTTTGGATGCTATTATCTTTACCGCCGGTGTAGGTGAGAATGATAAGAACCTAAGGGAAGTTGTTTGCAGTAACATGGACTTCCTGGGCATTGAAATCGATAAGGATAAGAACCGCGAACGTTCCGGTGAGCTCAGGGAAGTAAATACTCCTGGCTCTAGGGTGAAGGTTATGGTTATTCCAACTAACGAAGAACTTGAAATAGCTAAAGAATGCTTTGAGCTATTAGAATCAAAATAGAACATCCCGGGCGTTAAGAGCACGGACGCAGATAACCCTGTTTGTGTTTCTTAACGCCTTTTATTTTTACCTGCTTCCCTGTCGCCATTTAATTTCTTGCATCGGCAGGTAAAACCTTCTCATTTGTTTATTTACCCTTTATTTCACCGGTTTTATTAATTTAGGCTGATGAATAAACCAAGGACAGTTTTTCTGCACGCCATAATATGGCTTTCTATCCTCCTTCTGTTTGTAGGTATCGGCAGCAGGGGAGGGAAGCTGGAAGAAGCTGTTGTTATTTTTGTATACTTTGGCTTATTAAATATAGCCATTTTCTATATCAACTATCTCTACATCTTACCTAAATATCTAAACAGCCGAAGGTATCTCGGATGCGCATTAAGTATTATATTCCTCATACTATTCTCGGGCCTTATTAAATATACTTTAGCAAGCTTTTTTAGTAGCGTTGTTTTAAAGCGCGGGCCCCAACATCAAATTGTGATCACTTTTTGGGAGTATTACCTGGGAACGGTTTTTACAGGAACGTTTTTTGTATTCCTCAGTACTGCCGCGAAATTTGCAGTAGACTGGTTTGTAAATGAGAAGGTGCGTAAGAATCTGGAGAATGAAAAGCTCATCGCCGAACTGGCGTTTCTGAAATCACAAATCAACCCCCATTTTTTGTTTAATTCTCTGAATAACATTTATTCGCTTGCCTACCAGCATTCGGAGAAAACTCCGGAAGCCATCCTTAAATTATCTGAAATTATGCGATATATGCTTCAGGAGAGCAACGAAGTAAAGGTGGAGTTGTCAAAGGAAATAAGATACCTTGAAAACTATATAGAATTGCAAAAGTTACGCTTCAAGGCCGATTCTTATGTAAGTATGGATATAAAGGGCGACGATATGCAGCAAAGCATAGCTCCGCTGATCTTAATCGCCTTCGTAGAGAATGCTTTTAAGCATGGCGTCGCTTCTGATCCCGAAAATCCTATTGCAATTACTATTGATGTAATGAAAGGAAGATTGTTCTTTAGTGTGAAAAATAAAAAGAGCGCTCAGAACAAAGACGAGGCTAGTGGAATCGGTCTTAACAATGTGAAACGAAGGCTCGATTTACTTTTTCCCGGAAAATATGAGTTGGAAATTAATGAAGGTAGAGAAATATATCATTGTACACTAGTTTTGGACTTATAATATGATACGCTGTCTTGTTGTTGACGATGAGCCTTTAGCACTCGATATTCTGACGGATTATATTGCTAAAGTGCCTTTCTTAGAGCTGGTGAAAGCTACTACGAGTGCTTTTGAGGCATTGTCGATAGTTCAGAATGACTTGATCGATCTTGTTTTTCTTGATGTGCAAATGCCGGAGCTAACAGGCATCCAGTTTTTGAAGATCATTAACGGGAAATGCAATGTAATTCTCACCACCGCCTATTCTCAATATGCATTAGATGGCTATGAGCTTGATGTATCAGATTACCTCTTAAAACCTATCGCCTTTGATCGCTTCTATAAGGCTGTTTTAAAAGTCCAGAACCAGCAAAGTCAGAGTACTCCTGCAGTGACGATAGAGCGGCCTGTGGCAGCATCGGCACCCGATTTTATCTTTGTTAAGACTGAGCATCGTATCCAGAAGATCTATATTAATGATATCCTGTACATAGAAGGACTGAAGGACTATGTTTCTATTTTCACCGCCGTCGAAAGAATAATAACATTACAGCACATGAAAAAGCTGGAGGAAGTATTGCCTAACCAGCGGTTTGCCCGTGTGCACAAATCCTTTATTGTTTCGATTGATAAGATTGAAAGTATAGAAAGAGGACGAATACAAATAGGAGATAAAGTTATTCCCATTGGAGATACCTACCGCGATAACTTCTTTAAGAAAATAGAAGACAGGAACATTTAGCAATTGACAGGGGACAATTGACAATGATTGATAATGATCATTGTGGTCGAGATTCAACAATTGGGGTTAATCGGCGATTGCCTCTTTAATCGCTCTTTCAGCTTCGTTTATCACATCTTCAGGCGTTTTTCCAGCCGGTTCGATCGGTTGAAGTACTGTCCAGTTCATCTTCTCACCAAAGCTCAAAGGAAAAACGCCAAATCGTGTTAGTTTCCATGAACCTTTAATAGCTACCGGCACCACCAGGGCATCGGGAACTTTCTTTAACAAAGTTATTACCCCACCCGCCGCAAACGGCTTCATCTTCCCGTCTTTTGAGCGGGTACCTTCCGGAAATATCGCTGCCGACCAGTTATTCTCACGCATACGTTTTGCCAGTTTCAGGATCTCAGCTATTGATTGCTTAGGGTCGCTGCGGTCAATATTGGCAGCGCCGCCATGTTTTAGGTTAAAGGATACACTTGGAATTCCACGCGTTAGCTCAATTTTCGATATAAATTTCGGATGGTGAGCCCGCAAATGCCAGATCATCGGCGAAATATCGTACATGCTCTGGTGATTGGCTATAAAAATAATGGACCGGCCGGCAGGGAGTCCCACCTTATTCGAGAACCTCATCCGTGAACCCATAAGGTAATAGGTAGTAACCAGAAAGAAATTCAGAATATCTACCGACCTTTTATGGGCACTGTATCCTCCCAGTTTCAAACTCAGCCATTGGATGGGATGAAAGATAACCAGAAAAAGTCCAAAGGCGAGATAATGAAGCGGAGAAAAAATATAACCAAATAACTTGTTCATTGATTGTTAGTGAAATCCGGCATCCTTTACAAGACAGTTTCTTTTAAGCATACCGGGCCGCCAAATTACAAATTTTATCAGTATGGATAAAGCCGCGGCCGATGATGTTTTATAGCTTTCCCTCTATGACAAGCAGTTTTACCCTTAAGATGGCTGCAACGCTTATGGAGTCAGTGATCTTCCCTGAAATGACCATCTGGAAGGCTTCTTCCAGAGACATCTTCGTTATTTGAAGCTGTTCCGTTTCTTCTGGCTCTGACTCAAACTGTTCAAGGTTGCGAGCGAGATAAATAATTCCGAACTCGTCGCTCACAGAATTAGAAAGATGCATTTGCTGAATCTCTGTCCAGTTTTTAGCAACAAGTCCAGTCTCTTCCAGTAATTCCCTTTTAGCAGATTCGAGCGGATCAATACCCAGGGGACCACCACCCTCCGGGATTTCCCAGCTGTATTGGTTTATTGGGAAGCGGTACTGTCCCACGAGCCATATGTTTAGCTGATCATCGAGCGCGACTATCCCAATAGCATAATTCTTAAAGTGAACCTTTCCATAGATGCCCTGCCCTCCTGATGGGTTGATTACATCGAATTCTGTTACTTTTATCCAGGGATTCTCATAGACTTCCCTGTTTGACAATGTTTTCCAGGGATTAACTTCTTCATTCAGCATAATTTCAAATCGGAATAATTTTTACCTGTAATGCATGAAGCGTCACAGGCAGAATAAAAAAAAGCCTTCTGCTTATGATGCGGAAGGCTTGTATGCTCTGTTACTGATATTAAATTCCAAAGGCTGCTTTCACCTTGTTTACATAATCAAGTTTTTCCCATGTAAACAACTCAACTTCGATCTGCTTCTTTTCACCTCCTGCTCCCACAAATTCTTTAGTAACTACTTCCGGATCGCGGCCCATATGTCCGTATGCTGCAGTTTCAGAATAGATAGGGTTGCGTAGTTTCAAGCGTGTTTCTATCCCGTATGGGGTCATGTCGAAGATTTCGGTGATCTTGCTGGCAATTTCACCGTCAGAAAGACTAACTTTAGAAGTGCCGTAGGTGTTTACGTAAATTCCCATTGGGTCTTTTACCCCAATGGCATACGACACCTGCACGAGTATCTCACTGCATATTCCTGCTGCAACAAGGTTCTTAGCAATGTGACGTGTTGCGTAAGCCGCCGAGCGATCTACTTTAGAAGGATCTTTACCTGAGAACGCACCCCCGCCATGAGCTCCTTTACCTCCGTAAGTATCAACGATAATTTTCCTTCCTGTAAGTCCGGTATCTCCATGGGGGCCTCCGATTACGAACTTCCCGGTAGGGTTAATGTGATACTTGATGCTATCGGTAAACAAGCTCTGCAGTTCAGGAGAAATGCTGGCTTTTACCCTCGGAATTAAAATCTGAATAATGTCCTCGCGGATTTTATCCTGCATTTCTTCTTCAGAAGCAAAATCATCATGTTGAGTCGATACCACGATGGCATCTATCCGTATAGGCTGATGGTCGTCGCTGTACTCGATGGTAACCTGCGATTTTGCGTCCGGGCGCAGGTATGGGATCTCCTTGTTTTCGCGCCTGAGTGCAGCCAATTCTATAAGTATTTTATGCGCAAGGTCTAAAGCAAGGGGCATGTAATTGCTTGTTTCGTCTGTTGCATAGCCAAACATCATTCCCTGATCGCCAGCACCTTGTTCCTGTTTTTCCTTGCGGTCAACTCCCTGGTTGATATCAGAAGATTGTTCGTGGATGGCCGAAAGGATACCGCAGGAGTTTGCTTCAAACATATACTCCGATTTCGTATAGCCGATCTTGCGTATTACATCTCTGGTGATCTTTTGTACATCGAGATACGTATTTGATTTTACTTCACCCGCCAGAACAACCTGTCCGGTAGTTACAAGCGTCTCGCATGCCACCTTCGAATCAGGGTCCCATGCGAGGAAATTATCAATTAAAGCATCGGAAATCTGATCTGCGACCTTGTCAGGATGTCCTTCAGAAACCGATTCTGATGTGAATAAATATGGCATAAAAAAGATTTTTGAGTTTATGCAAAAGAGGAGAGACCGGCACTTGCAGCAGATGTAAAAAATGAGCATGTATTAGCCTTTTTTTTACGTGGTTGCAATCTTGTTCCCTTTTAATATGAACACAGCAAATCAGTCCACTTTGCAGCACGAAGGTACAAGATTTTTTATATTTTAAGAAATGAGTATAAGGCCCGCTGAGCATCCGGAAAGAAAATTCAACAGACAAACAATTCCTTATTATAACGTCGTAGCATGCCACCAGTAACAACAAGCTGCTCAATACATAGAAGTGCCGTAAAAGAAGGAACGCTGGTCGTTTGTTAATGTTGAAATCGGGACTATAAATGAAGGATATACGTATGATACAAAAGAGAAGAAGAAGTAGGTACAAACCCATATGAATGCCATACCAGTGCCTAACCAGTCCCTGATCTCGTCAGCATCATGTCAGCATCTCCTCAGCATCATGTCAGACTAAAGTCTGACGAGAGTCTGACATGATACTGACAAGAGTCTAATGAGATGCTGACGAGATCAGGGACTGGTCAGGGACTGGTCAGGAACTTTTAAGAGATTGGAGTGATAAGTGTGCCAAAATGGGGGCATTTTTCCTGGTCAGCTTTCTTAGCCGCTAATCGTAGATGAGAGGAATTAAGAGGGCAGAGGAGGTACCTATGAAAGCTGCTCTGATGCATTAAAGGCTGCTTCTTAGGTATTATTTGAATAGCATTTAATTAAAGGCTATTTTTAGCACCGATTTTGAAAAAGCTGGCTCATTGAAAAAAAGTATTTTATTTATAATAAACCCTATATCAGGAGGGAAGGATAAAAAGCATTTTCCCTCAGTCGCAGAAAGATATCTCGACAAAGATAAATTTACGCCGCGATTTGTTTTCACCGCCCGTTCTGGCCATGCATATGAGCTTGCCTTAAAAGCAGTGGAAGAAGGTACCGATTTTATTATTGCAGTAGGTGGCGATGGTACTGTTAACGAGATCGCATCGGCTGTTCAGGGTAGCCGTTCTGCGATGGGCATTATTCCATGTGGGTCTGGAAATGGCCTTGCGTTATCTCTCAATATCCCGTTAAACCACCGGAAAGCAATCGAGAGGGTCAATCTATTGAGGGCAAGTCCCATCGACACAGGTATATTAAATGGATCATATTTCTTTAATATGGCAGGGATAGGTTTTGATGCCCATATCAGTCATAAATTCTCGAATATGACATCGAGAGGTTTTCTTGGATATGTTAAGACTGCTTTTTCTGAGATAGTGAAGTACAAATCTGGCTCCTACAGGATAGAAGTAGACGGCAAGAATTACGACAGGACAGCATTTATGATTAGTATAGCCAACTCGCCGCAATATGGCAATAATGCATTTATATCGCCCACTGCCTTGTTAAATGACGGAATATTAGATGTTTGCATAGTCAAGCCTTTCCCCCTTGCTCTTTTTCCAGCGGTAGTTTTAAGGATGTTTACAAAAACATCTCAATATTCGAAGTACCTCGAAATAATAAAAGGCAGAAATATACGTATTGTATCATACGATCATACAAGAATTCATTTAGATGGAGAGCCTGGAGAAGCTGGGAAAGAAATTTCTATTTCAGTAAAACCTTCTTCGCTTTCTGTGTTATATTAGCTGCATGTCGAAAAAGAACAAGAATATTGCCGGTGTTGTATATTCAACAGACCCCGATTTTCAATTTCAATTCGAAGAACCTGCTGAACAGGAAACATTAGCTCCGTCAAAACAGGATCTGCGTGTGCAATTAGACAAAAAACAGAGAGGTGGTAAGGCGGTAACTCTGATAACGGGTTTTGTTGGCACTGCCGATGATCTTGAAATTCTGGGAAAAAGATTGAAGCAGAAATGCGGAACGGGCGGTTCTGCAAAGAACGGAGAAATTATTGTACAGGGTGATTTTCGCGATAAAATTGTTGAAACTCTGAAATCTGAAGGCTATAAAGTAAAGAAATCCGGAGGCTAAAAACCTAAAAACAGATTAATATGAAGTTTATTAAGACGATTGAGGCTCTTTTTTATCCGAGATTTGCAATTGAAAAAAAAAATGATTTTTATTGCAGAAAATTGTTACAATCAAAAGACAGTTTTTTTGAAGAACGTTATTTCCTAACCGGGATGCTGCTGATAGGAATAATGGAAATGTAATTAGGATCACATTTTTATTTATTTGAAAACTCTAATTTTGTTATTGTATAATTGCAAGTAAGTAGCAACTATTATATTTAAATTAAAAACTAAAAACTAAATTCTAAAAAAAATGGCAACCGCACCAACACCAACAACTGCGAAGAAAGAAAGCTCTGGTTCTAACATTTTTGCAAGCTTAACGATCGTTATCTGTCTTGTTATTGGCATCCTTTTATGGAAGTATGTAATGGGAAATCCCGCCAATTTTGAAGGTGGCGATCCTGAAAACGGACACCCGCTTGTAGGAAATTATTTCGGAATGGTTTATAAAGGGGGAGTGATCGTACCTATGCTGATGGGTATGTTCCTGATGGTAATTGTATTTTCTATTGAACGTTTCTTTGTTATTAATAAAGCCGCAGGGAAAGGTAACGTTGAAGTTTTTGTAAAAAAGGTTCAAACTTTATTAACTGCAGGAAATATCGAAGCAGCAATGGCTGAATGCGATAAACAAAAAGGTTCTGTAGCAAACGTTATTAAATCAGGTTTGAAAAAATACCGTGAGGTAGAAGCTGAAGGTACTCTTGATAACGATCAGGCAGCTTTAGCTATCCAGAAAGACATCGAAGAAGCAACAGCTCTTGAAATGCCAATGTTGGAACAGAATCTTACAATTATTGCGACTCTGGTTTCTACTGGTACATTAGTTGGTCTGTTAGGAACTGTAACAGGTATGATCAAATCGTTCAGTGCGTTGGCAACTGCCGGTGCTCCTGACCAGGCACAGCTTGCAAATGGTATCTCTGAAGCGCTTATCAACACAGCTACAGGTATCGCAACTTCTACTGTTGCTATTATTATGTACAATATCTTTACTTCAAAAATTGACAAGTTAACTTATTCAATTGACGAAGCTGGATTCTCAATTGTACAGACCTACGCTAGCACGCATAAATAATATTTGAAAAAAGTTTGTCGGATTTATGGAATATCCGACCTTTTTTCATCCACTATTAAAAATGATTAAGGAATCATTATAAAATTGAAAGATGCCTAAAGTAAAAGTACCAAGAAAGAGTACCGCTATAGATATGACGGCGATGTGTGATGTGGCTTCTTTGCTGTTAACGTTCTTTATCTTAACAGCAACTGCCCGTCAGCCAGAACCGTTGACTGTAGACACTCCGACTTCAACCGTAAAGATCAAAGTTCCGGAAGTCAATATAGGGACAATAACTGTCGGAGACGGAAAGGTTTTCTTTGGCGTGAAAGGTCAGAACGTACGTATAAGTATGCTTGAAAAGATGGGCGAACGTTATAAAATACAGTTCACTCCTGAAGAAAAGAAACGTTTCTCGCTAATGGAAAGCTTTGGTGTTGATATTCGTCAGTTAAAACAGGTTATCGCCCTGTCAAGTGCAGACAGAAACAAAGAAGGTTTGCAGCCCGGGATACCAGTTGATTCGGTTGGAACGGCTCCATCACAGTTGCACGACTGGATTTATCAGGCCCGTGTAGCTACAAAAGAGCTTAACGACGAGCAGATGCGCGTGTCTATCAAAGGCGATTCTAAAGAAGAATACCCTGCGGTAAAGAAAATTATAGATATTTTACAAAAACAAAAGGTTAATAAATTTAGTCTGATTACCTCTCTGGAGGGACTTGATTAATCCATTAATCGTAAAAAATAAATAGATATGGCAGAATTAGATACCGGTGGGGGTGGTGGCAAACACAAAGGAGGGAAGGTAAGAAGTAAGAAGCAGTCGACTCGTGTGGATATGACTCCGATGGTTGACCTTATGTTTCTTCTGATCACTTTCTTCATGCTCACTACAACGCTTGCAAAGCCACAGGCAATGGACCTTGCAATGCCGGATAAGAATGATCAGGACCCTAACGAGCAGCTGGATGTTGCTGATACACGGACAATGACCGTATTACTGGGAAATAAAAACAGGATAGAATGGTATATAGGATTAGTTGATGATCCGAAGACGCCACCGACTGTTGAAAACTATGGTAAGAACGGCATCCGTAAAGCAATTCTTGACAAAGCCAAAGAAATTAAGGGTGCTACCGGAAAAGACATGATCGTATTAATTAAACCAAGCGCTAAGTCTAATTATAAAAACCTGGTAGATATATTGGATGAGATAAAGATCACCAATGTTAAGCAGTATGCCATAGTAGATATTACAGATCCTGAAATCGGTCTGCTTAAGCGCGATGACATATATTAATACCACTAAAGAAAGAAATTAGAGATGGCAAAATTAGATATTTTTAATGTTCAGTGGATCGACGTGGTGTTTGCCGGCAGAAATCAGGCTTATGGGGCGTATCAGCTTCGTAAGAATAATGCCAGAACGACAAACCGGGCCCTTATAATAGGAAGTATCCTTTTTATATTGGCAATAAGCTCACCGCTTATCGCTAAGTATATAAGTGGCCTTGGTCCCGACGAAGAGGCTGAAAACAGAGTTATAGAAACTGAGGTAGTTTTAACACCGCCTCCTCCTGTAGATGAGCAGGCACCTCCTCCTCCCCCGGCTGCAGAACCACCGCGCCCAAGGGTAGACCAGGTGCGTTTCCCGCCTCCGGTAGTTGTACCTGCTGAAAAGGTGAGAGATGAAGAACCTCCTACAGTAGAAGAACTGAAAGTTGCTGACCCTGGTCAGAAAACTATTGCCGGAGACCCGAATGCTGAAATCAGAATCGACGAACCGGTGGGAACAGCTCCTCCAACCAAAGCAGCAGTTGTAGAAGATAACTCGGTGCATGACTTTGCAAGTATTGAGGAAATGCCAAGTTTTCCGGGCGGTATGGAAAAGTTCTACAACTATGTTAGTAAGAACTACGTTTACCCTGCTGCAGCGCGTGAACAAGGAGTCTCCGGACGTTTGATCATGAGTTTTATCGTTGAGAAAGACGGAAGTTTAACCGATATCAAGGTGCTTAGGGATCTTGGAATGGGAACCGGCGAGGAAGCTGCCAGGATGTTAAAGAAGGCTCCGAAATGGAAGCCTGGTATTCAGAACGGCCGGCCGGTACGTGTTCAATACACTTTACCGATCATGCTGAACCTGGAGGGATCATAGAAATGATTGAAAGAGAAAGTCAACAAAAATCGCCCGCAAAGCGATTTTTGTTCATTTTTGGCCTGTTCATGTTTGTGTTTTACTTAGTAGTTGGACTGGCTATAATTTTTTGGGACGGAGTTCCCCTGCATCTGGAGAAGACCTATCGCGTGGTATTTGGCGTTTTCCTGATTGCTTATTCTTTTTTAAGGTTGGTTAGGCTTTTACAAACAAGAAGGGACTGACAGATGAAACGCCATATTTTTTATCTTTTATTTACAGGCACTCTGTTTATATCGTGTAATAGCGGTAAAGTTACAGAGTCGGAAACCACCGGGTCTACCGAAATACTGGTCGATGAGAGCTTCGCGCCTATAGTGGAGGATCAATGGTATGTATTTGAGAATACCTATACCAGGGCTGATATTAAGCTAATTTATAAAGCCGAGAATCAGCTCGTTAATGATTTCCTTGCTGATAGCGCGAAAATAGCTATCATGTCGCGCTTGTTAACTCCGGATGAGGCGAGGGTTTTTGATAAGAAAAAGATAAAAATACGGGCCACCCGTTTTGCTGTTGATGCAGTAGCTCTGATTGCAAACAAATCATCGTCAGACACGACGATTACTGTTCAGGAAATTGTGGATATTATGCAGGGAAAGCCCTCAAAAAGGCAGCTTGTATTTGACAATCCCAATTCGAGTACGGTCAGATATTTAAAAGATTTAGCAAAAATTAGTAAATTGCCTTCGAAAGGTGTGTATGCTCTTAAAACAAATTCGCAAGTTATTGAGTATGTACACAATAATATAGGGTCGATTGGTGTTATAGGAATAAACTGGTATAAGCAGCCGAGCAAGGAACTAGAGCCTCTGGTAAAGGATCTAAAGGTGCTTGGTGTAAAGAATGTCGCCGGGAAAGCCGGTTCTGATAAGTTTTACAAGCCTAGCCAGGATAATCTTGCGATGGAGCTTTACCCTCTTAGCAGAAGTTTATATATTATTAATTGCCAGGGCGGGCCTGGATTGGGTTGGGGATTCGCTTCTTTTCTGGCCGGTGAAACCGGACAGAGGATTGTACTGAAGTCGGGATTATTGCCAGATAGCATTCCACCCCGCGAAATAATGATCAGATAAATTAAGTAAAATAAAAAGTATATTAATAAACTATGAAAGTGATAAGAAGAGCAGTACAGGCAGGCCTGGTAATGGGAATGATAGGGACGGCGGCTTTTGCACAAAACTTAGGCGATGCAAAGAAGGCAATCGATGCAGAGAAATATCAGCAAGCCAAAACTATTCTTAAAAAACTAATTGCAACCCAGCCAGCTTCAGGAGAAAATTATTTCTATTTAGGAAACGTATATCTTAAAACAGAGTACGTTGATTCTGCTAAAGCAACTTTTACAAAAGGGGTGTCGGCAAGCAATGAGTACCCACTTAACTATGTTGGACTAGGAGCTGTTGATCTCCATGCCAATAATGCAGCTTCGGCAAAAACCAATTTTGATAAGGCATTGTCGCTGGCAAAGAAAAAGGACTATACACCTTATCTTTATATAGGAAAGGCTTACACGAATAACCCTAAGCCCAACTATGCTGCGGCGATCGAGAACCTTGAAAAGGCTAAATCAATAAATGAAAAAGATGCGGAGATTTTTCTTGCTCTTGGAGACGCCTATAATGGTGATAAAAAGAACAGTGAAGCATATAGTGCTTATCGTACCGCGTTTGATATGGACAAGAACTTGCTGAGGGCAAAGATTGAACTTGGAAAGACTCTTATACGTTCTAAAGCTTATAACGAAGCTACCAATGAATTTAATGCAGTATTAGCAACTAATCCGGATTATGCACCTGCTTACAGAGAGCTGGCAGAAGCTTACTATCTGTGGGCAAAGGATAATAATTATGAAGTAGCCAAGATTAAGGAGGCTTTAAAATATTATGGTAAGTACATGGATCTTACCGATCGCTCTATAGAGTCGAGAATGCGGTATGCGGACTTCCTGATCCTTGCCAGAGAGTATAGTGCATTGGAACAGGAAGCGCAGGAAATGGCTAAGATTGATAAGGCCAATCCGCGCATCTACCGGTACTTAGGCTATTCTGCTTTCGAAAATGGACACTTTGCAGAAAGCGTAACCGCGTTGAAAGAGTTTATGGCAAAGTCTGAAAAAGTAATTGGCCAGGATTATTATTATTTGGGAAGAGCACAGCTGCAGTTAGGCGATACTTCTGCCGTTTCAACTCTTGCAAAGGCGATTGCAACTGATTCTTCTTATGCCGAGCCTCTTAGTGAGCTTGCGAAAACCCAATTTACAGAAAAGAAATATGGATTGGCTGCGAGGCTTTATGAGCTGGCAATAACTTATCCTCAATCAAAAACTTTGGTTTATGATAATTTCTATTTAGGAATGGCCCATTATTTTGATTATGCAGGTAAAGATGCAGCGACTCAAAAGGCCAGCCGTGATATTCTAGTGAAAGCTGATTCAGCTTTTAGTTTCGTAATTCAAAAATCACCTACTACTCCCGATTCTTATTTATACAGGGCACGGGTAAACCGCTTGCTTGATGATGATCAGAATTCAAAAGGACTAATGGTGCCTTTTTATGAGAAGTTTATAGAAATTGTATCCGCGAAACCGGAGGCAGTGGCTGATTCCAGGAACAAGAGAAACCTGGCCGAAGCTTATAATAATCTCGGCGCATTCTATATCAGGTCAAACCAGTCTAAAGCGAAAGACTATTTCAATAAGACGATTCAACTCGATCCAACAAACACCTATGCGCCCGAGGCGTTAAAATCATTAGGGAATTAAAAGAAAGAGAGCCTGTTTCGGGCTCTTTTTTTATATTTGCGTAATTTTAAAGCTTAGCGATGGAAACGCCCGTGAATATGCCTGTTAATTACCTTCCTATTTTGTTTCAAATGCTCGTTGCATTAGGCTTCGTTGTATTCACAATGGTGCTTACGCACATGCTGGGTCCTAAAAGGAAAACTAAAGATAAATTAACACCCTTTGAGGCTGGTATAGAAGTAGTTGGAAACGCCCGCTCCCCCTTTTCAATTAAATACTTTCTTGTTGCGATACTGTTTGTGCTGTTTGATGTGGAAGTGATCTTTATGTATCCTTGGGCGGTAAATTTTAAGGAGATGGGAATGGATGGGATGATTGAGATGTTTATTTTCATGGGGACACTCCTGCTTGGTTTTATTTATATAATAAAGAAAAAAGCACTGGACTGGGAGTAATTAGAATTATTCTAAATAAATGCAGCATATCTTAGTGCTGTGTTAATTTTGTAACTTTGAAGTCCATATTTCTACGATGAAATGGGCTTTTTTTATTTTAGGAGGAGACAGAAATGAGTGATATAAAATTGGCAGAAGCACCTGCAGGGATAGAAGGCTCTGGTTTTTTTGCAACTTCTTTAGAAAAAGTGATTGGGTTGGCCAGGGCAAACTCCTTATGGCCCTTACCCTTTGCTACATCCTGTTGCGGTATTGAATTTATGGCAACGATGGGTGCACATTATGATTTGGCCCGTTTTGGGTCGGAGCGTCCTTCTTTTTCGCCAAGACAAGCCGACATGCTTTTAGTTATGGGAACGATTGCAAAAAAGATGGCGCCCGTTTTAAGGCAGGTTTATATACAGATGGCCGAGCCGAGGTGGGTGATAGCAGTCGGAGCTTGTGCTACCAGCGGTGGGATTTTCGACACCTACTCTGTGCTTCAGGGCATAGATGAAGTGATCCCGGTGGATGTGTATGTGCCGGGTTGTCCGCCAAGACCCGAGGCAATTTTAAGCGGTGTTTTGAGATTGCAGGAGCTTGTAAAAACTGAACCTCTCCGCAGAAGGAATCAGCCGGAATATAAAGAGTTATTAAATAAATACGGAATCCAGTAAATGGGTAAAATTAGCAATCAGGTTGTACTTCAAAAACTGAGTGCAAGATTTGGCACTAAAATTTTGCTTTCATCAGAACCACAAGGCCTTTTAACAATTGAGGCCGGGCGGAACGATATATTAGAAATTTTAACATTCCTGAAAGAGGACGGAGAGTTAAATTTTAATTTTCTTACTGATATAACAGGGATCCATTATCCCGAAAGAGAATTGCCAATTGGCGTAATCTATCATCTTCACAGCTTCAGGAACAATGTACGTATACGTATAAAAGTTTTTCTGGAAGATCAGAATCCTTCTATTCCTACGGCGACCGGCTTATGGCATGGGGCTAATTGGATGGAGAGGGAGACATATGACTTTTTTGGGGTGAATTTTGAAGGTCACCCAGATCTACGCCGTATTTTAAATGTGGACGATATGACGGTATTTCCGATGCGGAAAGAGTTTCCGCTTGAAGATCCAAACCGTGCAGATAAAAAGGACTTTTACTTCGGAAGGTAAAAAAATGAATCAACCCGTAATCGTAAATAATCAGGAACGCAAAGAGACCACGACATTAAATCTTGGCCCAACACACCCTGCGACACATGGTGTGTTTCAGAATGTCTTGGAGATGGATGGAGAGCGTATCGTGAGTGGCGTTTCTACTATTGGATATATTCACAGGGCATTTGAAAAAATAGCCGAACACAGGCCGTTTTACCAGATCACTCCTCTTACCGACAGGATGAACTATTGTTCATCGCCCATTAACAATATGGGCTGGCATATGACGGTCGAGAAAATGCTTGGAATTAAAACGCCAAAGAGAGTGGACTATATGCGCGTTATTATTATGGAGCTGGCGCGTATTTCAGACCATCTTATTTGTAACGGTATTTTAGGGGTAGACACGGGCGCTTATTCCGGCTTTTTATATTTAATGGAAAAGCGCGAGCATATTTACGAAATATACGAGGAGATATGCGGAGCGCGTTTAACCACGAATATTGGTCGTGTAGGTGGCTTTGAGCGTGATTTTAACGATATAGCCTGGACCAAGATCAGGAAATTTGTAAAAGATTATCCGCCTGTCCTGAAAGAGTTTGAAGAGTTGTTTACCCGTAACCGTATTTTCATGGATCGTACCCAGGGCGTTGGCGCTGTGGATGCGGAAACTGCTTTAAGCTACAGCTGGACCGGGCCGATTTTACGCGCATGCGGAGTGGATTATGATGTGAGGGTAAACGAGCCTTACAGTTCTTATGAAGATTTCGATTTTGATATTCCTGTTGGTACAACCGGAGATGTCTATGATCGCTATATGGTAAGGAACGAAGAAATGTATCAGAGTATCCGCATTATAGAGCAGGCTCTTGATATGCTTGAACGTGAACCGAAGGGTGTCTTTCATGCGGATGTTCCTGAAATATTCCTTCCTCCGAAGGAAGAGGTTTATAACAATATGGAGGCCCTGATCTATCATTTTAAGATAGTTATGGGCGAAGTTGATAGTCCGAAGACAGAGGTTTACCACTGTGTGGAGGGTGCAAATGGCGAACTTGGTTTTTATCTTGTGAATGACGGCGGGCGTACGCCTTACAGGCTTCATTTCCGCAGACCAAGCTTTATAAATTATCAGCTATATGCACCAATGAGTCGTGGAATGCTATTGTCTGACGCGATTATCAATATGAGTAGTTTAAATGTGATTGCAGGAGAATTAGATGCTTAAAATTTCTAACACAGAAGAAGTGATTTTCAGTCCTGAGCTTGTTACTAAGTTCAACGAGATTGTTTCACGTTACCCGGAAGATAAGCAGAAGTCGGCTCTTCTTCCGATTCTTCACCTTGTTCAGGCGGAATATGGTTGGATCAGTACACCTGCAATGGACAAGGTGGCCGAGTATCTCGATCTAAAGCCAATTGAGGTGTACGAGGTGGCAACGTTCTATACCATGTTCTTTCTGAAGCCCCAGGGTAAGTATGTCCTGGAAGTTTGCCGTACCGGGCCATGTTGTTTGGTTGGCGCAGAGAAGATAATGAAATATATTGAGCAAAAGCTAAATGTAAAAGAGGGAGAAGTAACTCCTGATGGATTATTTAGCTGGCGAGGAGTGGAATGCCTGGCAGCTTGTGGTACCGGACCTGTTTTACAGATTGGTCCCGAGTATACTTATTACGAGAATCTGACCGAGGCAAAAGTAGATGAGTTAATTGATGGTTTACGTTTGAAAACAGCTGAAAATGCTCAAATGATATAAAGATGGGACGAAAGCTATTATTAGAAAATATAAACGTTCCTGGCATCAACACTTTTGAAGTTTATCGTCAGAAAGGAGGCTATCGTGCTGTTGAGAAAGCGCTCAAAAGCATGTCTCCGGAGGATGTTGTAGAGGAAGTGAAGAAATCCGGTCTTCGGGGCCGTGGCGGGGCTGGTTTCCCTACCGGGATGAAATGGAGCTTCCTTGCAAAACCTGAAGGCAAGCCGCGTTATCTGGTATGTAATGGTGATGAATCTGAACCCGGAACCTTTAAAGACCGTTACCTGATGACTTATATCCCTCATCTTTTGATCGAGGGAATGATTGTTTCAAGTTATGCTTTAGGTGCCAATACTTCCTATATATATGTACGGGGGGAGATGATGCCTCAGATCCGTATCCTTGAGAAGGCAATCGCAGAAGCGAAGAATGCAGGTTTGCTCGGAAAAAATATACTGGGGTCGGGATACGATCTTGAATTATATGTACAGCCAGGAGGAGGGGCCTATATTTGTGGTGAAGAGACTGCACTTATTGAATCTCTTGAGGGCAAGCGTGGTAATCCAAGGATCAAACCTCCTTTCCCTGCGATATCAGGATTATACAACTGTCCTACGGTTGTAAATAACGTTGAGTCGATTGCTGCGACTGTACCTATCATTAATGATGGCGCCGATGAGTATGCGAAGATGGGAATTGGAAGAAGTACAGGAACCAAACTGATATCAGCATCCGGAAACCTCAATAAGCCTGGTGTTTATGAAATTGAACTGGGTGTTTCCGTTGAAGAATTTATTTATTCTGATGAGTATTGCGGAGGCATAGCGAATGGTAAAAGGATGAAGGCCGTTGTAGCCGGTGGTTCGTCGGTTCCTATTCTTCCTGCTAATCTTATATTGAAGACCGCGAACGGCGAAAACCGGCTGATCACTTATGAGTCGCTCGCCGATGGAGGGTTCGCAACAGGAACAATGCTTGGGTCGGGTGGATTTGTGGTATTTGATGAGGACCAGTGTATCGTTAGAAATACCTGGAATTATT
Source organism: Arcticibacter tournemirensis (assembly GCF_006716645.1). Taxonomy (NCBI): domain Bacteria; kingdom Pseudomonadati; phylum Bacteroidota; class Sphingobacteriia; order Sphingobacteriales; family Sphingobacteriaceae; genus Arcticibacter; species Arcticibacter tournemirensis. The sequence continues at coordinate 702,626 of NZ_VFPL01000001.1, forward strand.
CAAGGTTCTACCATCATGAAAGCTGCGGACAGTGTTCCCCATGCCGCGAAGGTACCGGCTGGATGGAAAAAGTTTTGCACCGATTGGAATATGGGCATGGTAAGTTAAGTGATATTGATTTGCTGGTTGATGTTTCAAAGAAAATAGAGGGTAATACAATTTGTCCTCTTGGTGATGCAGCTGCATGGCCAGTTGCCAGTGCTATAAGGCATTTCAGGGACGAGTTTGAGTGGCATGTAACTCATCCGGACGAGGCGATGCAGAGAAATTATGGATTGGCTCATTATGCGGATCCATTGCCAAAACCAGAGGGAGTTACAGCTAATTAATTTAAAGAAGGAATCTTTAACATGTCTGATAAAGTTAAAGTAACAATAGACGGGATTAGTATAGAGGTGGAGCCGGGTACGAGCATTTTAAATGCTGCCAGGCAGATCGGAGGGGATATTGTTCCTCCTGCTATGTGTTATTATTCTAAGCTGCAAGGCAGCGGGGGTAAATGCCGCACCTGTCTTGTAAAAGTAAGCAAGGGTTCTGAGAAAGATCCAAGGCCTATGCCAAAACTGGTGGCTTCCTGCCGCACAACGGTTATGGAAGGTATGGAGGTTCAGAATATTACGTCGTCTGAAGTATTGGAGGCGCGCAAAGGCGTTGTCGAAATGCTCCTCATTAATCACCCCCTCGATTGCCCTATATGTGACCAGGCGGGTGAATGCCATTTGCAGGACTTATCTTATGAACACGGAACGGAATCTACGCGCTACGAATTTGAACGCAGGACCTTTGACCGTATCGATATAGGTGATAAGATACAGCTGCATATGACACGTTGCATTCTGTGTTACCGTTGTGTTTATGTTGCTGATCAGATTACAGATAACCGTGTTCATGGAATTTTAGGACGGGGCGATGCTGCTGAAATATCTACCTATATAGAAAAGGCGATCGAAAATGATTTTTCGGGCAATGTAATTGATGTTTGTCCGGTAGGTGCTCTTACCGATAAGACATTCAGGTTCAAGAACCGGGTATGGTTTACAAAGCCAGTAGACGCTCATCGCGATTGTCCGAAGTGTTCAGGGAAGGTGACTTTGTGGTATAAGGGCGAAGATGTAATACGTGTAACTGCACGAAAAGATGAGTATGGTGAAGCAGAAGAGTTTATTTGTAATGATTGTCGTTTCGAAACAAAGAAGACAAGTGACTGGGTAATCGAAGGACCACGGCGTATTTCGCCTCATTCTGTTATTTCAGCCAATCATTATGAACAACTGAATCCGCCATCAGTAATAAGAACTAACCCTGCTTTGTTAGAATCGAATAAAGAAGAGTTTGAACGAATAACGAGACTTTAATGGAATTAGCATTTGTTATAGAAAAGTTTGTATTAGTAACAGTAATTTTCCTGATTACATTGGGTATTGCTGCTTATTCCACTTTAGCTGAGAGGAAAATAGCAGGCTATATTCAAGGAAGGATCGGGCCGCACAGAGCTGGCCCGGGAGGGCTGTTACAACCTCTCGCAGACGGCGGGAAGATGTTCTTTAAAGAGGAGATCATCCCATCGGAATCGAATCATTTTCTATTCATAGCGGGTCCGTCACTTGCTTTGTTGACGGCGAGTATCGGAAGTGCTGTGATTCCATGGGGGAAAGTGCTGACCATAGGAGGGAGAGCTATCGAACTTCAGGTGGCAGATATTAACGTTGGTCTGCTTTACATTTTCGGTGTGGTGTCTCTGGGCGTTTATGGTGTAATGATCGGAGGCTGGGCTTCAAACAATAAATATTCGCTAATGGGCGCTATCCGCGCAGCTTCGCAGAATATCAGTTATGAAATAGCCATGGGGCTTTCAATTATTGCTCTGCTGATGATCACCGGAACATTATCCTTAAAGGGTATTGCAGCGCAGCAAGAAGGATTTTGGGCTGATGGATGGTTTACATGGAATGTATTTAAACAACCTCTGAGTTTTTTGATTTTCATTGTCTGCGCTTTTGCCGAATGTAACCGCACTCCTTTTGACCTTCCTGAAAGTGAAAATGAACTGGTGGCAGGTTATCATACTGAATATTCGGGATTTAAGCTGGGCGCATACCTCTTTTCTGAATATATTAACATGTTCGTTTCTTCAGCGGTTATGTCTACCCTCTATTTTGGCGGATATAACTTCCCTTTCATGAACGATCTGGGATTGTCGGACAATGTTATTGCGCTTCTTGGAATTGTATTTCTTTTTGGAAAAATATTCTTCTTTATTTTCTTTTTTATGTGGATACGCTGGACCATCCCGCGTTTCCGTTATGACCAGTTAATGAATTTGGGGTGGAAGGTCCTTATTCCCCTGGCAATAGCAAATATTGTAATTACAGGGATCTGGATGACAGTTAAAGATTTAATTTAATAAGGCGGGTGCTTTATATAAAGCTATTTTATGGAATCACTAAGTAACAGAAAGAAAGTATTAGAGCAAAAACCGATGAGTTTTGGAGAAAGGATTTATCTGCCTTCTATACTTACTGGTTTGGCTATAACTTTTAAACATATATTTAAAAAGAGGGAAACGATTTTTTACCCCGAACAGGAAAGGCCTATGTCTGAAAACTGGCGTGGTTTACATTCGCTGAAGAGAGACGAGCAAGGTCGCGAAAGGTGTACGGCATGTGGCCTGTGTGCTTTAGCTTGTCCGGCTGAAGCGATAACGATGACGGCAGCTGAACGTAAAAAGGGTGAAGAGAACTTGTACAGGGAAGAAAAATACGCGGCAGTATACGAGATAAATATGCTTCGTTGTATCTTCTGCGGTTTGTGCGAGGAGGCTTGTCCTAAGGAGGCTATTTATCTTGACGGGCCGTTTCTGGAGGCAGATTATGTGAGGAAGGATTTTATCTTCGGTAAAGATAAACTGGTTGAAGCTCCATTGAAATCGTAAAAAATCATACCTTTGACCTCTATTTTCCAACAGGGTGAAGTAAAACCATAGAATTTAATGAGCTTATTCTATTTAATTGCTTTTTTATCAGTCTTTTTTTCATTGCTGGTAATTTTTTCAAAAAATCCGGTATACAGCGTTCTGTATCTTATTATCACGTTTTTTACGTTCACGATTCATTATGTTTTGCTGAATGCTCAGTTTCTGGCAATTGTAAACTTTATTGTTTACATGGGAGCAATCATGGTTCTATTTCTGTTTGTACTGATGTTGTTGAATCTGAATAAAGAATCGGAACCGATGAAATCGAATCTGATTAAGATAGCGGGAGTAGTTGCGGGGATGTGTTTACTGGTTACTCTGGCAGGATCCGTAAAATTGTTAAATATTTCCGATCCTCTGGTGTTAAAGAATCCTGACATCGGGCTTGTTCAGAATCTGGGAAAAGTTTTATTCAAAGAATTTCTTTTGCCTTTTGAAGTCTCTTCACTTTTGCTGCTGGCAGCGATGGTAGGGGCTGTATTGCTGGCTAAAAAGGATCCAAAAAAAGTATAATGGAAACTGTAACTCAAACAATTCAGGGCGTACCTCTAAATCATTATATTTTGTTGAGCGCCATTATTTTCTCGATAGGCGTGATGGGAGTGCTGATAAGGAGAAATGCCATTGTGATTTTCATGTCTGTGGAATTGATGCTTAATGCTGTCAATCTGCTACTGACTGCTTTTTCTGCTTATTGGGGAGATGCCTCAGGGCAGGTATTTGTGTTTTTTATAATGGCACTTGCTGCAGCGGAAGTTGCTGTTGGACTAGCTATTATTGTAATGATTTACAGGAACACAAACTCTACAGATGTAAATGTACTGAACAGGTTAAAATGGTAAGCTGCAGTCTTGAAGAGTTTAAATAACAATAAATAAACATTTATACGAATAGCATTCATGTTGATAAATTTAGTCTGGTTGGTTCCTTTGTTCCCATTATTAGGATTCCTCATTAACGGGATAGGCAGGAATTTTTTGCCAAAGAGTATTGTTGGATTAATTGGATGTCTGGCGGTTCTGCTGTCTTTTGGAGTAAGTGCCGGGATATTCTACGAGTTAAGTGAATCAAGTGCTACATCGTATCACCAGCCCTTGTTCAGCTGGATAAATGCAGGGAACCTTTCTATTGCTTTTGCCTTCCAGGTAGACCATCTAAGCTCACTGATGATGCTTGTGGTAACCGGAGTAGGCTTTCTGATACATATTTATTCTATTGGATACATGCATAACGATAAGGGTTATGCTAAATTCTTTTCGTATCTGAATCTCTTTATCTTTTTCATGCTCCTGCTGGTACTCGGATCAAACTACGTTGTAATGTTTATCGGCTGGGAAGGGGTAGGTTTATGCTCTTATCTCCTTATTGGTTTCTGGTATAAAAATGATTCATATTCGAGTGCTGCCAGAAAAGCTTTTGTAATGAATAGGATTGGCGACTTAGGGTTTCTGATAGCTGTATTTCTGATATTCCGTTACTTCGGTAGCGTGGAGTTTGGTGACGTTTTTGCAAAAGCTGCTTTAATGCCTGCCGGTGCTCCTGTACTGGTATTAATTACGCTTCTGCTATTTGTTGGTGCTACCGGAAAATCTGCTCAGATCCCACTTTTTACATGGTTGCCCGATGCTATGGCTGGTCCAACGCCCGTTTCTGCATTGATACATGCGGCTACGATGGTAACCGCGGGCATCTATATGATTGCGCGCTCTAATATCCTCTTTACTCTTTCGCCGGTGACAATGGATGTAGTAGCTATTATAGGTCTCGCTACCGCAATTCTCGCAGCAACCATTGCAATCACCCAAACAGATATTAAGAAAGTACTTGCGTATTCTACGGTTTCTCAACTAGGGTATATGTTTCTCGGACTTGGCGTAGGTGCTTATACCGGTGCCTTCTTTCATGTAATTACACATGCCTTCTTTAAAGCGTTACTCTTCCTTGGAGCGGGTTCGGTTATCCATGCAATGAGCAACGAGCAGGATCTGCGACTTATGGGTGGATTAAGAAAGAAGCTGCCTGTAACATTCTTCACTATGCTTGCCGGCACGATTGCAATTTCCGGTATTCCTCCATTCTCTGGGTTTTTCTCCAAGGATGAAATTCTGGCGCATGTTTATGAGCATAATAAGATATTCTGGATCATTGGCGTAATTGGAGCGATGTTGACATCCTTCTATATGTTCAGAATGGTTTATCTTACATTTTATGGTAAATTCAGAGGTACGCATGAACAGGAGCATCATCTGCACGAGTCGCCTCCTTCGATGACCATTCCTTTAATTGTGCTTGCTGTGTTATCCGTAGTTGGAGGGGTTATTGGAATTCCGGAAGTGTTGGGTGGGCATCATTGGCTTGCAGGATATCTTGCTCCGGTCTTTGCAATGTCGACTGCTAAAGGAACAGCTCTTGCTCTCGAGCACAGTACCGAATACCTTCTTATGGCGGTATCGGTTGGAGGTGCTATTATTGCGGCAGTAATTGCCTATGTTAAATATGTTGCTAAGCGTCATGTGCCGGCTTCCGATCACGCTGAACGGGGAATACTGGCGCGGATATCATATAACAAGTATTATATCGATGAGATCTATAATGCTGTTGTTACCAAACCTTTAGATTTTTTATCAGGGTTTTTCTACAAAATTATTGATAAGGCAGCTATAGACGGGATAGTTAACGGATTAGGTAAAGCGACAAGCCTTGCAGGAAGAGGCTTAAGGTTACTGCAGGCAGGCAATATTGGCTTCTATCTGTTTATGATGGTTGCAGGCATTATTGCTTTGCTCTTATATGGATTTTATAAAATATAACGGGAGGGATAAGAAATAATAAATGGAAATATTACTACTTATATTTTTACCTCTGGTGGGTGCTGTTATAGCATCTTTATCGGGTAAATCTCAAGGGGTGAAAACGCTGGCTTTTATCTGGTCGTTGCTGTCGTTGGGTTTATCGGCCTATCTTCTTTCAGTGTTTAATCCCAATTCTCCGGAGCCTCAGTTTACCTATGATTACCCTTGGTTCTTATATTCTGGCATAAGATTCCAGGCCGGCATTGATGGGATAAGTATGCTGATGGTGTTGCTAACAAATGGTCTAATTCCGCTTATTATACTTTCGAGTTTTAAACACCATTACCGGAACCCCGGAGCGTTTTATGCATTGATCCTTTTTATGCAGAGCGGACTTTTGCTTGTGTTTACGGCATTAGATGGCTTTCTATTTTACATAGGTTGGGAAGCCGCGTTGATTCCAATATATTTTATCTGTGGAATCTGGGGAGGAGAGAACCGCATTCGTGTTAATCTGAAGTTCTTTATTTATACCATTTTTGGTAGCTTGATAATGCTGTTAGGTATCATCTATATGGCATCGCATACTCCTGACGGGACTTTCAGTATACAGTCGTTTTACAAGGTAACACTTGACCCGGCAACACAAGGTTGGGTATTCTGGGCGTTTTTTCTTGCTTTTGCTGTTAAAATGCCGGTATTTCCTTTTCACACCTGGCAGCCAGATACCTATACAGAGGCGCCTACTGCAGGAAGCATGCTTCTTGCGGGTGTAATGCTTAAAATGGGAATATACGGCGCTATCAGGTGGCTTATACCAGTAGCTCCCTTAGGTTTTGCAGAGTGGGGACCTGTTGCATTATTGTTATCGATTACGGGGATCGTTTACGCATCAATAATTGCGTTTAAACAAAAAGATATTAAAAGACTTATAGCCTATTCTTCGATAGCGCACGTTGGACTTATTGCAGCGGGTGTATTCGTGTGGAATGTTAAAGGCTTACAAGGGGCCATGATCCAGATGTTAAACCATGGGGTAAATGTATTTGGATTGTTCTTTGTAGCGGATATACTCATCAGAAGAATGGAAACGCGTGATACAGATAAGATGGGAGGAATAGCTGCAGTTGCTCCCACGTTTGCCGTTGCTTTTCTTGTAATCCTGCTAGGGACTATTGCATTGCCGCTTACCAATGGATTTATCGGAGAGTTTCTTCTGTTGATGGGCCTGTATAATTACAATTTATGGGCTTCGGTTATTGCGGGACTTACCATTATTTTCGGTGCAGTATATATGCTCAGAATGTATCAGCGTACAATGCTTGGCAATACCAACGAAGGTACGTTAAATTTTAAAGAGATTGACGGAACGGAAAAGCTGGTACTTGGAATCGTATGTCTGCTCATTATCGTTATAGGGGTTTATCCTAATCCTATTCTTCATATTTCTGAAGCGACAGTGAAATCTCTGGTGGAAATGGTAGATGGCAGAATACAAGGCATAAGTACGACATTCTAAGTTGAATAAGTGATACAGAATTAGAAAAATGAACGCATTAATTACGATATCTCTTTTAGCAATACTCATTTTATATTTAGGCTTGTTTAAGGCAAAAAGGGCGTTGCTGCCAGTGACTTTACTGGGACTGACCGGTGCATTTGTGCTTACCGTGATTGAATGGAATAGTTATGCTCAGCCCATCTTCAACAATATGATGCAGTTTGACCGCTTTGCTGTGGTCTTTTCAGGTATTACTATCCTGACAACTGTATTGGTTCTGATTCTGTCTAAGGATTATTTCGAGAGGATTAGTGCAAATGTTGCTGAATATTATGCGCTGATTCTGTTTTCTCTTGCTGGTATTATAATTATGGTTTCCTACCATAACCTTTCAATGCTCTTTATCGGCATTGAGATTATGTCGGTAAGCCTATATATACTTGCGGGTATAAAGAAAAGGGATTTTTCATCTAACGAGGCCGCTTTAAAGTATTTCCTTATGGGTGCTTTTTCGACCGGCTTCCTGTTATTCGGGACAGCACTTATTTATGGTGCTACAGGATCTTTTGATCTCGCGGAGATCAGAGAATACCTCGTTTCGAGTACTAAATCATCTCCTCTATTGTATTCGGGCATTATTTTATTAATCGTTGGCTTATGTTTCAAGGTGGGTGCTGCTCCTTTTCATTTCTGGACCCCCGATGTATATGAAGGTTCGCCTTCTTTGATCACCGCTTACATGAGTACAGTTGTTAAAACTGCAGGATTCGCTGCCTTTTTGCGTATTATGTTGTACTGCTTTGCGCCTAAACAGGAATTTTGGATCCCGATGATTGTGGCCATTGCGGCCTTGTCTCTTCTGATAGGAAACGTTACCGCCGTATACCAGCAGCATTTTAAACGTATGCTTGCCTACTCGAGTATTTCTCATGCAGGTTATATGCTATTTGGGTTGATTGCCCTGAATGCCTCTTCTGTGAATGCATTGTTCGTTTATGCTGCGGCTTACTCTGTAGCATCGGTTATTGCTTTTGCTGCTCTGATATTACTTCAGCGTCAGACCGGCAATGATAGCTTTGATAGTTTTAATGGTATTGCGAGGAAGAATCCTTTTCTTGCCTTTACATTAACAATAGCCATGCTTTCGCTTGCAGGAATTCCGCTTACTGCAGGGTTTGTCGGCAAGTTTATGATGTTCTCCAGAACGCTTTCTGCATATCATACAATATTAGTAGTATTTGCTGTTATCAACGCCGTAATTGGTATATTCTACTATTTCAGGGTGATCATCTCTATGTATTTTAAGCCCGAAGAAAGGGCAGAGCTAACTGTTCCTACCGGTTTTAAAATTGTTCTTGCCTTTTCGGCGCTGGCTACTGTTGTGCTGGGTATTTACCCTGAATTTATAGCAAGCCTGATTTGAGCGAATATTAAAATCATTTATTATTTTAATATTCGTAGATTTACGAATATTCATTTATGTACGAGCTCTGGGACTACCTTCAACAATTGATAAATCCTGAACGGCTTCTAAGAGAGGGAGGTTTTTACCTCGTTCTTTTTGTCGTTTTTGCTGAGACAGGACTTTTTTTTGGTTTTTTTCTACCGGGCGATTATTTGCTTTTTCTGGCTGGAATGTTCGTTGCGACAGGAAAGCTCGATGCCTCCATATATACGCTGGTTGGGGGGTTAATTGCAGCTGCCGTGCTAGGCAACTTTGTGGGGTATTGGTTTGGAAAGAAGACGGGGCCTGTACTTTATGTTCGAAAGGATTCGCTGTTTTTCAAAAAGCGTTACATAAGGGCAGCTGAGGAATACTATGAGAAGCAGGGGGCTTTTGCATTAATAATGGGGCGCTTCATTCCTATAGTACGTACTTTCGCTCCGATTGTTGCCGGAGTAATAGGCGTAAATACAAGAAAGTTTGCTTTTTATAATATTTCCGGTGCTATTTTATGGGTTTCGTCCTTAACTTTATTGGGATTCTTTTTAGGCAGACGTTTTGAGAAGCAAATTGATGAATACCTTTTGTATATTATTGTAGGATTTATTGTTGTTACTGCGATTCCGTTAGTGTGGACTTTCCTGAAAAGGAAATTTGTTTTAAACAAAAGTGAGAATAAAAAGTTGAACGAAAATATAAATGACTATGAGTAATGATAATGCCTGGCACAGAGTTTCACCAGGCAAACAACTACCAGTATCTGTTAATGCTATTATCGAAATTCCGAAAGGCTCAAAAGCCAAGTACGAAATAGATAAAGAGTCGGGCCTGTTAAGACTCGACAGAATTCTGTTCTCGTCGGTGATGTACCCTGCCAACTATGGTTTTATACCACAAACATACTGTGATGATGAAGATCCACTGGATATTCTCGTATTGTGTTCAGCTGACGTGTTTCCAATGTCGATCATAGAAGCCAAGGTAATTGGTGTAATGCACATGGTAGATAACGGAGAGCAGGACGATAAGATCATTGCGGTTGCTAAAAATGATATGTCTGTTAATTACATCGATGATTTAGACAGCTTGCCACCTCATACTATGAAGGAAATCGTAAGATTTTTCCAGGATTATAAAGCTTTGGAACACAAAAATGTTACGGTAGAGCAGCTGATGGGACGTGAGGAAGCATACAGGGTTATACAGGAGAGTATTGAGTTGTACAACAATACTATTGCAAACAAGCTATAGATAGTATGGGCTTCCAGATATTTCTTACTTTTTTTCTCGTTTTACTCAACGGCTTTTTTGTTGCAGCTGAATTTGCAATAGTAAAAGTACGCGCTTCCCAGATTGAGATTCAGGCTAAATCGGGGAGCCGCGTAGGTAAAACCGCCAAGCATATTACTCAGCATCTTGATGCCTATCTGGCGGCTACGCAGCTGGGTATTACTCTAGCGTCGCTGGGACTTGGTTGGGTCGGGGAAGAAGTAATGGAACACCTTCTAAGTAGCTTGCTGTATGCATTCGGAGCAGGGCCCGAATTTGTTGGCTCGTTTACTGTCACAGCAGCTCCAATTCTCGCCTTCTTGATTATTACTATCCTTCATATTGTATTCGGCGAACTTGCGCCGAAGTCGATAGCCATTCAGCGCCCCATCGGCGTTACTATGGGGATTTCTTTGCCGCTGCACTTCTTTTATATATTATTCCGGCCTTTTATCTGGTTATTAAACGGTTTGGCAAATCTTCTACTCAAACTTGTTGGTATTAGTACAATAAGCGGGCACGAATCGGCACACAGTTCTGAGGAGCTTCAATACCTCCTTGAACAGGGTAAAGAAAGCGGCGTCCTGGACAGCAACGAGCATGAGCTTATCAAAAATGTATTCGACTTTAATGAGCGTGTTGTAAAGAATATCATGGTTCCGAGAACGAAGATCTCAGGGATCGAAATGAATGCCCCTGAATCCGAGGTACTGGAAACTATTTTAAAAGAGGGGTACTCTCGTATCCCTGTTTATGACGACTCCATTGATAAGATAATTGGTGTTATTCATGCCAAAGATATTTTGCCGATTGTTGCCGGAAGGAAAGAGATGATCTTGAAGGATATTATACGGAAGCCATTTTTCATCCCCGAGACAAAAAAGATCAACGATCTGATGAAAGAGTTTCAGCAAAGGCGCATTCAGATCGCTATTGTTCTGGATGAGTTTGGCGGGACGGCAGGCATGGTGACTTTAGAGGACATTGTTGAAGAGCTTGTGGGTGAAATACAGGATGAGTTTGATGAAGAAAAACCTATTGTCGAGAAGGTATCGGAACAGGAGTTTATCGTGAATGCGAATGCGGCGATTTATGATGTTAACGAATATCTCCCGCATGACTTACCTGAGGACGAAGATTATGATACTGTTGGCGGGCTGGTAGGTGATCTGTTTGGGAAGATCCCTGAAGTTGGAGAACGTAAAGAGTTTTACGGCTATACTATTACCATTTTAAAGAAGACGGAACAAAATGTTGAGTCGGTTAAACTGGATCTGGTAATAAACCACGAAGATGCCATAGACAACAGATAACAAGTAACAGAAGTAGCTTATGCATCTGTTTTATACTCCAGATATCAAGGGCAGTGATTACGAGCTTAATGAAGAAGAGAGCCGGCATTGTGTAAAGGTTTTGCGTTTACAAGCGAATGATCTGGTGTTTCTGATTGATGGCAGAGGCGGATTCTATAGGGCCCGAATCGTTCATTCAAACCCTAAAAAGACAGTTCTGTCGGTGGAAGAACACTCAACTGAGTACGGTAAGAGAAATCATTTCCTCCATATTGCGATGGCTCCGACAAAGAACATCGAGCGATTTGAATGGTTTCTTGAGAAAGCAACAGAAATAGGGATCGATGAAATTACACCGCTGATATGTGAGCGTTCTGAAAGAAGAGAGGCCAAGACAGCGCGTTTGAACAAGATCATCACATCTGCGGTAAAGCAATCCTTAAAAGCCTATCATCCAGTGCTTAACGAGCCTGTCAAGTATAAGCAATTTATCAATAAGGTTGAAGAACAGAAGTTTATTGCTCACTGTATGGAAGGTGATAAATTTTCGTTAAAACAATGTATGATACCAGGAGGTAGGTACACTATACTAATAGGACCGGAGGGAGATTTTACGCCGGGCGAGCTTCAGGAAGCAGTAGACTGTGGCTTTCGTCCGATCTCTTTGGGTAACAGCAGGCTCCGTACGGAGACCGCCGGACTTGAAGCGTGCTTTGAAGTAAACTTTTTAAACCGGTAAGGGATGAAACGTAAGGGTTTGATGCTTCTTTTGATAATAGAAGCTGCGTTTTTAATGAGCCCGGCCGTTCCCTCTTATAAACTTGCCAGATTAAAGTATAATGGAGGGGGCGATTGGTATGCCAATCGTACGGCTCTTATAAACCTTATTGCATTCTGTAATAAAAATATTGGAACTAATTTTGAGCCTGAAGAGGCTATTGTAGAGGCAGGAAGTTCGAGTATATATAATTATCCCTTTGTTTATATGACCGGACATGGAAATGTTATGTTTTCTGATCAGGAAGCGAAGAACCTAAGGAGCTATTTAACGGGGGGAGGATTTCTTCATATAGACGATAATTATGGTTTGGATAAGTATGTAAGGCCGCAAATGAAGAAAGTATTTCCTGAACTGACATTTCTTGAGTTGGGTTCAGGACATCCTATATATAATCAAAAATTCAATTTCCCTGCAGGTTTGCCTAAGATACACGAGCATGATGGGAAAAGGTCGCAGGGACTGGCACTTGTTTATAAAGGGCGTGTAGTTGTTTATTATACCTATGAGTGTGATCTTGGGAACGGTTGGGAAGACTACGGTACATACCCAGGCGATTCTAAAGCGACTCGCCAGAAAGCGCTTGAAATGGGCGCAAATCTTATTCAGTTCGTATTTACTCAATAAAAAAGGGGCGACTTATTCAATAAATCGCCCCTTTTTTATTGAGTAATGATACTCTTATCTCGCCCTGCTTGTTGCTCTTGATTTAGGCTGACTAAACTGGGGCTTATATTTCGTATTGATCTCTGCTGAACCCACCATATTCATCGCGCAGCGGAAGCCAATTTCTGCACTCGATTCATCCTGCTGGATAAATCTTCGTGTTGCAGGGTTGAGCCAGTATGCGCGGTCATTCCAGGATCCTCCTTTATAAACCTTCGAGCGGTCGTTCACCAATGAAGTGTTTCCGTATAGGTTCTGATCTACCGTATCCTGGAATCCTCTCATATCAGGATCGAAAGATCTCCCGGACGAGGCGACAGAGTTTGCCGAGCTATCGGCTAATCCATTTAGTTCAGCCCATGTTTGCTTTCTGCGTGAGGGTGCTGGATCCTTAATCGGTCGGCCATATTTATCTTTTGCGTATGTCCATTTCTTTTTATCTTCCAGGCGTTTATTCACGTACTGGTTTCCGCGGAAGGGGTTAAAGTCTTCAAAATCTTCAAATGAAAGCTTGCGGTAGGTATCTTCAACCCATTCGTTCACGTTGCCCGCCATATTATACAAACCAAAGTCGTTCGGCATGTAGCTTTTTACCGGCGCTGTGATGTCGGCTTTATCATTCAGATAACCGCCTGTACCCATGTTATCACCTTCTCCTCTTTTGAAGTTGGCCATTATAAGGCCCTGAGTTTTCTTCTTAGGAGATCTTACTCCAAGTCCTCCCCATGGATAGATTTTCCCATCCTCAATGTTCTCGTATTGAGTATTGCCTGCGAGCGCCAAGGCCGCATATTCCCATTCAGCTTCCGTTGGCAGACGATAATGTTCTTTTAAAACACCGTCTTCTCTTGTAACAGGTCTTCTTGCTACGGTTTTTCCGGTAGTAGCTCCGGCAGCTGGACTTGAAGTAGCATTAAGATTTTTAGGCATTCTCTTTCCGTCAATTCCCGCTCCCTGATACTGCCCGTTCAAGTAAATATCCGTATTAAACGGTGTCGAAGGAGCTGCAGCAGTAGTTGCCTGAGCGGCTCCAGCTGTAGTAGCGCTACCTCCCCGTGCAAGGGTTTTGTGATCAAGCATAATTCCCTTGCTTCTTAATATCTCCTCATTCACACGATCCGTACGCCACTCTGCATAATCCCGTGCCTGTTCCCAGCTAATACCAACAACCGGGTAGTCTTGAAATGCAGGATGTCTTAAATAGTTTTCGACATAAGGCTCGTTATACGACAATGGGCGGCGCCATACCAGCGTGTCTGGCAGTGAATTGTAATAATACTCCCTGTCTTCAGGGAAATTTCGCTGTATCCAGTATAAGTATTCGCGCCAGTCGACATTTGAAACTTCAGTTTCATCCATGTAGAATGATGCTACAGTTACCCTTCTTCTGAGGTTATCATACTCATATGATAAATCCTGGTTAAGGCTTCCTCCCATTACAAATGTTCCGCCTTCAATAGCAATAAGTCCGGGTCCTGGCCCCGGTTTGACTTTTCTTGCCACCGAAAACCCGCCATTATATTTATTATTGTAGGCCCATCCGGTTTTAGAGGAAGCTCCGCTACTTTTGCTTTTACAGGAAGTCCCAAAGATTCCCAACGCCAATATCCCTGCGCTAAAAAGTATAGATAATTTTTTCATTTAAATTATTAATGAGAGCTACGATGCTAAAATAGTCATAAATCATCAGCATGACAAAATCAAGTTCAAAGCCGATTTTATCTTTATACGCTTATTAATCTCGTGGGTTACACCAATTTAAAACTAGGTAATTAAAACCCTAAAGCTGAACAATTTCAGTTTTAGAGAGCCGCGGGGTTTTTAATAAAATGATGCCCCGTATAATTTTTTTTTTACTTTTAATGAATGATGATCAGGAAGTTGTTTTATGCCTTAGCGGCGCTGATAGCCTTAATTTTATTGCTGTCAACGGGCGTATTGGCGCAGTCCGGATCAGTTGCCCGGGAAGACGCCGTTGTTCAGGCGGGGGTGCCTTTTCTTTTGACAGGTCCTGACGCCCGCTCTGGAGGGATGGGTGATGTTGGCGCGGCAACGACCCCTGATATCAATGCGATACACTGGAATCCTTCAAAACTTGCTTTTTTAAGGGATAGTGCAGGGGTGTCTATATCATACAGCCCCTGGCTCTCGCAATTAATATCGGATATGTATCTGGCATATGTGAACGGCTATTATCGCCTGGATGACCGGAATGTTTTAGGTATATCGTTAAGGTACTTTTCTGCGGGCAACCTTGAGCAGAGAGTTGGCCCGGATGATAGTCCTACTGTTTTCAATCCTAATGAGTTCGCTATAGACGGAACCTTTTCGAGACGGTTTGGAGAAGTATTTTCTCTCGGGACGAGCATACGGTTTATACGTTCGAACCTGTCCGACGGACAAATTACCCAGGGGCAGTACGCAAAACCAGGGACAGCTATTGCCGCGGATGTGTCTGGCTATTACAATAAGGAAACAGTATTCTTCGGGAAGGACGGCTTGCTTGCTTTTGGCGCAGTCATTTCTAATATTGGGAATAAGATAAGCTATACCGATGGAGGAAGTAAATTGTTCTTGCCAACTAACCTGCGGTTAGGAGCGGCAGCCACCGTTTTTGAGTCCAGGAACGAATTTACCCTTGCGTTCGATATAAATAAGTTACTGGTTCCATCTCCCCCTGAAAGAGATGCTGAAGGAAACATACTCAGGGGATACAATCCTGATAAGTCGGTTCCATCAGCAATATTTGGGTCTTTTACGGATGCTCCCGGAGGCTTTTCGGAAGAACTTAAGGAAATAGCTTTTTCATTAGGAGGCGAGTACGTATACAACAAGCAAATAGCGCTCAGAGCGGGGTACTTTTATGAGAATCCGGATAAAGGTAACAGGAGATATCTTACCTTAGGGGCCGGATTCAGGTATGGACAATTTAATCTTGATTTTTCATATCTGCCCGGTAGCCAGCAGAAAAGCCCTTTGGCTAATACGCTGCGTTTTTCACTTGCATTCAATATTAAGAAATGAAGATTAGAGTAGGATTTGGATTTGATGTTCATGAACTAAGGGAGGGACATCCTTTTGTACTTGGCGGCGTAACGCTTGACCATCATTCAGGCGCTTTTGGACATTCGGATGCTGATGTCTTGCTGCACGCCATCTGCGATGCTGTTCTTGGTGCAGCGAACTTAGGAGATATAGGTTTTCATTTTTCAAACAAAGATGATCGATGGAAAGGGGTTAGTAGCCTCACTCTTTTGAAAAAATGTATGACTCTTCTTAAAGAGAAGGGATGGCAGGTTGGGAACGTGGACGCCATGATCTGTCTTGAGGCCCCGAAAATCAATCCACATGCACCGCAAATGAAAAGAAATATCGCGGAGGTAATGCAACTTTCAGAAGAAGACATCTCAATTAAGGCGACAACAAATGAAAAACTGGGCTTTATAGGAAGAGAAGAGGGCGTTGTAGCTTACGCGGTATGCTTGATAGAGAAGATTGAATCCCAGGGCTAAAGGAGATCCTTTTTCTTTTGAGGATCTACATTGGAAAAATCGACACCGCATTGGTTACAATGTCCGCATCCCTTTTTACTATTAAGATTTCTATAAATCATTCTGCCAATGTAAAATAGGGCTATCAGGAATAGACAAATCACTATTATTTCCTGTACTCTCATCATACAAAAGTAAACTAATCTTAATATCTGATTGTCATGAGATTTTAACGATTGCAAACCCTCTGAAATGCGGATTTAAAACCTTACCTTTGCCAAAATTTTTTGAAAGCATTTTTTCATGCAGAATATTAGAAATATTGCAATTATTGCACACGTTGACCACGGCAAAACTACGTTGGTAGACAAGATTTTACACTCGTGTCAGTTATTCAGGGATAATCAGGAGACAGGAGAACTGATATTAGATAATAATGACCTCGAGCGTGAGCGCGGGATCACCATTGTGTCTAAAAACGTGTCAGTAAACTACAAGGGGGTTAAGATTAATATCATTGATACTCCGGGGCACGCCGATTTCGGGGGTGAAGTAGAACGTGTACTAAAGATGGCTGATGGAGTATTACTGCTGGTTGATGCTTTCGAAGGGGCTATGCCGCAAACACGTTTTGTAACACAAAAGGCTCTTGCATTAGGACTAAAACCTATTGTAGTGATCAATAAAGTTGACAAAGAGAATTGCCGGCCCGAAGAAGTACATGAGTCTATTTTTGAGCTTTTCTTTAATCTTGAAGCAACAGAAGATCAGCTAGACTTTCCGGTTATTTACGGATCTTCAAAGCAAGGTTGGATGAGTACTGACTGGAATAAGCCTACAGAGGATATTTTTCCTCTTCTCGATGCGATTCTGGAACATATTCCTTCCGCTCCGGTTTCTGAAGGAACGCTGCAAATGCAGATTACCTCTTTAGATTATTCGTCCTTCGTTGGTCGTATTGCGGTAGGCCGCGTTGCCAGAGGCGTGATCAAAGAAAACATGCCGGTGTCACTTGTAAAACGTGACGGCCGGATTCAGAAGTCCCGTATTAAGGAGCTTTATACATTTGAAGGACTCGGTAAAATTAAAGCCCAGGAAGTGAAGTCGGGCGATATATGTGCTGTAGTAGGTATTGAAGGTTTTGAAATTGGTGATACTATTGCTGATTTTGAAAAACCGGAACAATTGGAGGTGATTCACATCGATGAGCCGACAATGAATATGTTGTTCACAATAAACACCTCTCCTTTCTTTGGAAAAGAGGGTAAATTTGTTACTTCACGCCATCTTCGTGATCGCCTTTATAAGGAAATGGAGAAGAACCTGGCACTAAAGGTGGTTGAAACGGAGTCTCCTGATTCATATCTTGTATACGGAAGAGGAATTCTTCACCTGTCGGTTTTAATAGAAACGATGCGTCGTGAGGGTTATGAAATACAGGTAGGACAGCCGCAAGTAATTATTAAAGAGGTTGACGGAGTGAAATGCGAGCCGGTAGAAACCTTAATAGTTGATGTTCCCGGAGAGGTGGCAGGCAAGGTGATTGAACTCGTAACGCAGAAAAAAGGCGAGTTGCTTGTAATGGAACCAAAAGGCGATTTACAGCATCTTGAATTTGAGATTCCTGCAAGAGGTATCATCGGTCTGAGGAATAATGTATTAACTGCTACAGCAGGAGAAGCTATAATGGCTCACCGCTTTAAAGCCTACGAACCCTGGAAAGGAACTATTCCTGGCAGGTTAAATGGAGTGCTTGTTTCGATGGAAAAAGGTCAGACTACGGCCTACTCTATTGACAAACTTCAGGATAGAGGCCGTTTCTTTGTGGATCCCGGTGTGGATGTATATGAGGGCCAGATAGTGGGTGAACATATACGCGATAATGATCTTGTTGTGAATATTGTAAAAGGAAAGCAGCTAACAAATATGCGCGCGTCTGGAAGTGACGATAATGTTCGTATCGCTCCTGCAATAAAGTTCTCTCTTGAGGAAGCTATGGAATACATTCAGAACGACGAGTATATCGAAGTAACTCCAAAGAGCATGCGGTTGCGTAAAATCTATCTTACCGAGAATGAACGTAAGGTGAACGCTAAGAAGTTTGCATAGGTAAATAGAATCCTTGCAACTATAATAAGATTATTGTGCCCGCTGATACTTTCAGCGGGCTTTTTTATTAAAGGTTGTTTATCTAAAGGACACTGGGTTGTCATGTCTTTTTGTTATTCTCCACATTCATCGGCATCGGTGTTTTCGTTTTTGGGGACATGCGCATCAAAGAAATTGAGCATCTTTATTACTTTCTCAACTCAAAAGATTATACATTTATCCATATGAATATTATCGATAAGCTAGCATACAAGATTAGGAGCCGTTTTAGCACATATATATCCAGGACCAAGAATGAAAGCCGGCGACGTAAAATATTGAGGTATTTTCGGGAGAATAATCCGACTGACCCTGAAATAAAGGGCATTATTGATTTTTTAAAAAGAAACCCCCTGGGTGTATTTCTAAATTCATTTAAAAATAAATATCAGCCAAAAGATGTCAAGGTCTTTAAAGATACATCCAACGATCTTTTTTGGGTAGATCATTACGGTAAGAGACTTTATTTTAAACGATCGTACAATATCACAACCATAAGACTATTATATAATGGTCTGCTCACCGAACAGGATCCTGAATCTCCTCATTGCTATGTGAATGAAGATTTTAATATAAAGCAAGGTGATGTTTTGTTGGATATCGGATCAGCCGAGGGGATATTTACTCTATCGAATATAGAACAACTTAAGAAAGCCATTCTGTTCGAACGCGATCCCGAATGGATTGAAGCTCTTGAAGCTACTTTTGCTCCCTGGAAGGAAAAAGTGGAGATTATATCAAAGTTTGTATCAGATACAGATGACTTAGACAATGTCAGCATTGATACTTTTTTATCTGAGAAACAGTTTGATGTTAATTTTGTAAAAATAGACGTAGAAGGAGCTGAAGAACGTGTGCTAAATGGCATGCGTGTTACTATAGGAAAATGCCGTCCTCAAATTGCTTTGTGTACGTACCATAAACAGCATGATTTTGAGAAATTCAATAAGTACCTTACACAACTTGGATATAAAATTAGTTCCACCAAGGGCTATATGTTCTTCCTTAGCAACGATGAAGTGCTTTCTCCTCCATTTTTCAGGCGGGGTTTGATAAGAGCTGTGCCTAACTACTAGGATCGGTATTATTGTCTATTTGATTTAAATCGGGATAAAGCTTCTTTTATTAGGGCATTAATATCTTCCGAAAGTCGGAGGTAATAAACCGCTCCGCCGAAAAGTATAGTTATTAATATAGAGCGTGTAAAGCCGTCAACAATGAAGTTAGGCATAACAGGGATGAAGTTAACCACATAATAAGACGCTATGCCAATAAGAATTGCTACCGGAGTTTTAACTGTGAAAGGTTGAAGTTTAAAAACAAAAAGTATAAACAGATACCTTGACAGATTAAAAATTGCATATGTTAAAGCCGATGCAATAGCAGCACCGGTGATCCCGAAAATGGGAATAAAAATCATATTGGCTCCAATAGTTACTCCAGCCAGAACAAGATAGAAGAAAGAATCCAGCTTGTAATACCTTGAAGTTGAAAGTATCACTCCATTGACTCCTGTCGCAGAATCAATAAGATTACCCAAGCCAATAAAAAAAATCACATATCTTCCTTCGGCATATTCTGGCGGTAGTACTTTATAAATGTTGTCGATGTTTATCCAGATAAGCATGAAGAGAAATAGAGAGCTAATGATCTGATTTATACAGCTTTTCTTGTAAATGGACAGAATACTGTCCAGATTGTTATCTTTCCAAGCCTCCGAAATAACTGTATATGCAATGCTGTATAAGGACCGCGCGGGTAACGTAATTATGATTGCAAAATTGAATGCTATCTGATAGACGCCAGTAGAATTAAGCCCATGAGATTCCGTTACCATAAACTTGTCGACATTCTGGATAATGTACGGTGCCGAGCCTGTTAGTATTCCAAATACACAGAGGTGAACTAACTGAGATTTAATCGGTCTTTTAAGAAAATGAAAGTTGGGTCTAATAACCAGTTGCTTTCTGCTATAGAGGCGATACGCTATGATAGTTGTTGGTATGATATTAGCAATCAGCCAAATCCACATAAATTGGTTGAAATCTAAAAGCTTAAAAGAGGCAACTAGTAGTGTCACCAGGATAAATATACGCTTGGTGAATTCATTGAGCACCCTTCCGGTCGTAGTGTCATACAGCATTCGGGCATAGAGATCAAAGACGTTAAAAAAGAGGGTGAAAAAAGTGAGTGGTATTAAACACCAATAATAATCCTTGAAAAGCTCATTCTCAGAACCTTTCTGACTTACCACCTGGTCTTTGATAAGGAAAGCTACGATACAAAATAAAATAAAGCCAACAAATGCAACAGCACACGCTAAAAATAAGTAGCCATTGTGATTTTCCTTTTCGTTCCTGAAAAAAGGAAATATACGTGCTGTAGCATTGAAGCCCAGTATCGAGAACTGCGCTGTCATAATAGAGAAGGAAGAAAGAATGCCCGTTAACCCAACTTGCTCAGGGGTAAGAACATGGGGCATTATCAGGAAGGTTGTAAAAAAGCCGATGAATACGCCCAGGTAAGAATAGACGGACCCCTTTACCGTTTGCTGTTGTATAATTCCCATTAGAAATAAAGTTCGCTTTTATACTTATTAATTAAGTGATATTCCAATATTTGAATGAATAGAAAAGCAACTGTCATATTGTGAAATCTGAATATCTATTGTAAACTTGTGCAGAATAAGATGGCAAAGATAGCATATAATATTTGTGTGGTTACTGTTACATATGGCGATCGGTGGGAGTTTTTAGAACAAGTGATCAAAGAGGTTTTAACACTAGATAGAGTAGCCAATCTTATTGTTGTTGATAATGCATCTGCTTACAATGTAGAGGCTAAGTGTAGGGAAATGAGGGATGCCAGAATTAAAGTTATTACCCAACAACAGAATAAAGGTTCAGCTGGCGGGTACAAAATTGGATTGGAATATTTTGAAAATCAAACCCAGGCAGATTTTGTGTGGCTCTTAGATGACGATAATCTTCCGAATGAGGATGCCTTAACGAAACTGATGGATGAATGGCATAGTATTTCAGGTGAGGAAGATACGATAGCCTTGTTTTCTTTGCGGACCGATCGAAAGCAACATATTAATATTGCCCGCGGCGTTGATTCCAGACGTTACTACCTTATTCCTAACGGATTCATGGGTTTTAATTTGTTTAGGATACCTTTAAATCAATTCCTGAAAATTAGAGACAAGTTTATTCGATTAAAGCCCTTTAAAAGGAAAGCTATAATGCCATATGTTCCTTACGGTGGATTGTTTTTTCATAAGAAAATGATTTCGAAAATTGGATATCCCAATGAACGCTTTTTTTTATACGCTGATGATTCTGAATATACTTACAGAATCACGGAGCGGGGCGGTACGATTTGGCTTATTCCGGGGAGTAAGATCACGGATATCGACAGATCAATTGGAACTAAATACAAGCATAGGTTTTGGAAGTCAATTTTTCTCGATTTATGGAGCTTCCGTACTTATTATCAGGTTAGGAACAGTGTATTCTTTTACTCAAGAATTACTGTAAGCAATAAAATTACTTACAATATAAATAAATGCCTGTACTTATATATACAATATCTTATAAGCCTTCTATCCTCAAAACAGGAAAACTATAAAAAACTCTTGAAAGCTGTTAATGATGGATTGTCTGGCAACTTAGGTTTGGCAGATCCTGAAGATCTTAAATCGTGAAACCGGTTTCTCCCTTTGGTTATCAGTTTGTAATAGGATGGCTGTATTCGCTATCGTTCTATACTTATTTCCAGATGAATCCGCCCAACCTAAAAAAACGCAGAACCTTATTTATCACAGTGAGTGATTCCTTTTCCAGCCTATCGCCAAGTTTTTGAAATTTGTTTTTCCTGACTGGATTCTGAAAAGACGGAGTGCCTGTCTTTTCGTCAAAAGGGGCAGATCTTGTTTTTTTCTCTACTACGACTATGCTATCGTAATAATGAATAGAATGAACTGAACGGGTGAACTCATTTATCTTGAGAGAGCGTTGCTCAGAGTGATAGGCGTTTAAGGAATCTATGAAGTTCTTACTATATTCTATGAACGTACCTCGTCTTTTATGTCCACCGCCATGACTTAACCAGTAAGAAGTATGAAGGTCCTCACATAAGTAAAGTCCATTTTCGCTGATGGCAGAGAAAAGTTCTTCGTAGCTAATAATCTGTTGTCTCATGGTATGGCCCCCGTCATCAATAAGAATATCTATTGGAGGTAACTGCTCTTTTACGGTCCTCAAGAACTTCCGGTCGGATTGCGAGCCTATAAATATTTTGATATTTTCTTCTTCTAATTCTTTACATTTTGGATTAATGTCAATGCCATATATTTTTGCATTGGGGCCAAAATAATTCTTCCACATCTGAAGGCTTCCTCCCTGAGAAACTCCAATTTCAAGAATTACTACTTCTTTGTCCTTAAATCTGTTAAAATGCTTCTCGTAAATGTCAAAGTAATGATTCCATTTATGAATTAACCGCTGATCGTTTTTCCTGAAATATTCTTCAATAGCATTCATTATAACCTATAAGCTTTTTTTTTTAGTAAATTAACTGTTAAAAAATAAATTATCAAAATAAGTAGATAACGCACACGGTGTAGCAGCATGGACAAGTATTATTTGGAATAATCAAACCATAAATCAGTTACATTAGTTAGATTTGGACCGTAAAGCAGACAAGATGTTGCTTCTATAAAAAGTGTAATTATTCAAAAATAACACATGCAGAATTTCGCCCCTATCGCGTTATTTGTTTACAACCGGCCCGATCATGCCAGACGGACGTTGGCCTCTCTTCAGAAAAACCTTCTTGCCGACGAGTCGCGACTATTTATATTTTCTGATGGAGCCAGACAGGGACAGGAAGAAAATGTAAGAGCAGTGCGTGAGCTTATTAGAAATGCAGAAGGCTTTAAATCTGTCGAAGTTATCGAACGGGAGCATAATTACGGTCTCGCTAATTCCGTTATTGATGGGGTTAGTCGTCTTACCCGTGAATATGGAAAGGTGATTGTCATTGAGGATGACGTCATCTCGTCACCATATATGCTGGAGTTTTTTAACGATGGATTGCAGCGGTACGAACGACAGGAAAAGGTCATGCATATTACGGCATTCATGTATCCAATCAAGACGAATGATCTTCCCGAGAGTTTTTTCCTTCGGATAGCCAGCAGTCAGGCCTGGGCTACGTGGGACAGGGCATGGAAGTATTTTGAGCCTGATATCGATAAGTTGATGAGCAGTTTTACTCCTCAAACAAAATTTCAGTTTGAAGTTGAAGGAGCTATGAATTTCTGGAAGCATTTAAGAGAGTTTAAAGCAGGGAAAAACAATTCATGGGCAATCAGATGGTATGCCTCCGTATTTTTACAGAACGGGTTATCACTGAACCCAGCGGTATCAATGATTGATAATATTGGTCATGACGGATCGGGAGTGCATTCAGGTGTTAGTACGATTTACAAGGGCAATATTAACAAAACCCGTGTTACCCAGTTTCCAGTTGAGTTGAAGGAGGATAAGAATGCTTTAATTGCAGTTAAAGACTTTTTGAAACATCGGAAAGGTTCATTAATGCGCCGGGGAGTTCGTTATATAAATAACATACTAGTGAGACTGCAAAAGGGAACTTTATTTCAAAAAACCTAAGAATCAATAAAAACAGCGTAAGGGGTGAGGATTGTTCATATTAATACATACGACGGAAATGGTGGAGCAGGCCGCGCCTGTCTTAGACTGAATCGGGCACTGAAAAAGGAGGGCGTTGATTCTACTGTTTGGGTTGGCTATAAGTTCAGCGCTAATCCTGATGTTCATTCTTTTTCTTCCAATGGCTTTTCAAAAGCCATAGCCGCTTTTAAGATTGTACTTGAACGGTTGGTCTCCTCCTTCGTATCTAAGCCGCTTAGGATCCCGTTCTCTGTTCCTTTATGGGGACAAAATATAACGGAGACGATTGCTCTTAAAAATGCCGATATTATACATATTCATTGGATCAATCATGCTTTTCTTAGCCCCAGATATCTCCGAAAACTGAGTAAACTGAATAAACCAATTGTCTGGACTTTTCATGATAGCAATGCGTTTACAGGAGGGTGCCATGTAAGATACGATTGTGATCACTTCGAGAATGAATGTGGGAATTGTCCGATTTTAAAGAATTCGCATCCTCGAGACCTGTCGCATAAAATATGGAAATCAAAAAGCAGGGCATACGAGTATTTAAACTTCGAAATAATTGCTCCCAGTAGTTGGATGGCTGGTTCTGTGAAAAGGAGTAAGCTTATGCGCGGCCGGTCAGTAAATATCATCCCAAATACCCTTGAAACAGACATTTTTAAACCTTATGATAAGGCTAAGGCAAGGAAGATGCTGGGTATTCCGGAAAGCAAGTTTATTATGCTAAGCGGCTTTATGCCATCCCGCAAAGATCTTCATAAGGGAACATCCTATCTGCTCGAAGCGTTGCAATTATTAAAAAGCGAGCAATTGATTGATGTTGAGTTAATTGTATTTGGAAATAGGGACGAAAGGAATATAGCTGAGTTTCCTGTGAAGACTACGTTCCTGGGGACTATATCAAATGACGAGAAACTGGCCATGTGTTACAGCGCGGCCGATGTTTTTATAACGCCTTCCCTTGAAGATAATCTTCCTTATACCGTTATGGAATGCTTGTCCTGTGCAACGCCAGTGGTTGCCTTCACTACCGGGGGAATTCCAGACATGGTCGACCATAAAGTTAATGGCTATCTGGCCAAGTATAAATCAGCAGACGATCTTGCACGCGGAATTGTCTGGGTATACAATCACACCGACAGAGAAGCATTAAACCAGAGTGGAAGAGCCGCAGTAAAACAAAAGTTTGATGAAAATACGATAGCACGTCATCATATTGAGTTGTATCGAAAAGTACTTAAAGAAAGTTCAGAGGTGAAATGAGACCTTGCTTAAGCATCATAACAGTAGTTTATAATAACGTGAAAGACATAGAACGCACGATGCTTTCTGTGTTGGAGCAAAGCTACCCCAATATACAATACATTGTTATAGACGGACTTTCTACCGATGGCACTTTAGAGATTATAAATCAATATAAAGACCGCATTGCAATGATCGTGTCCGAAAAAGATAACGGAATTTACGACGCAATGAATAAGGGTCTTGCACTGGCAACAGGTGATTACGTGCTGTTTATGAACTCGGGTGACGAGATCTATTCACCCGACACAGTTGAGAAAGTATTTGTTTCCTCTCCTGATGCCGATATTTATTACGGTGAGACAGAAATGTATGATGAGAATTGGGTAAGCTTAGGTCGCAGGCGACATAGATCGCCAGACAGACTTACTTTTAAGAGTTTCCGTTACGGAATGAGTGTAAGCCACCAGGCAATATACATCCGTCGCAGCATCACTTCTCCATATGATTTACAATATGCACTCAGCGCCGATATCGACTGGATACTAAGATCCTTAAAAAAGGCAAAGAGAATTGTGAATACAAACAGGTATGTTGCCAAATATATGGTAGGGGGCATGTCCAAAAAAAAGCATCGCCAGAGTCTTGTGGAGAGATTTAGGATATTTACAAAGCACTATGGCCTGTTGCCGAATCTATTCAATCATATTTTTATTGCTGCAAATCTTGCCCTGTATTACCTTAGACACGGAAGAACTAATGATTAGTTAAAAGTTGAAAGCAAAAAGTCATATTGTTGAAGGACTATAATTGGCATAAAGGACAAAAGAGGCTGTATCATAAATCATGGTGCAGCCTCTTTTTATTTTTAATATTTCAGGATTTTTACCATTGATTATTTGATTTAATAATCTGATTTTCATATATTTAGTGTATAATCAGATAAAAGATGGCGGTAAAGCAACCTGTTTTCAAGCCCTATAATCAGGCACAAATTCTGGTACTCCCACCAACCCTTGAAGAATTGATCCCTTTATGGCATCCGGTCCGGGTTGTAAATGAGGTCATTAACAAGCTCAATATAGAGCCGCTTTTAAAAGCTTATCACATTAGGGGAAGTTCAAGTTATCACCCTCAAATGCTGCTTAAAGTGGTGGTTTATGGGTACGTTACCAACCTTTATTCCAGCCGTAAACTGGCGGCAGCCTGTAAGGAAAGTATTTACTTCATGTGGTTAAGTTCGATGAGCTATCCCGATCATAATACGATCAACCGTTTCCGGGGTGTGCGCTTGAAACATGCCCTGCGCAGTGTGTTTGAAGAGGTGGTAAAGCTGTTGTCGGAAGAAGGGCTGCTGAGCATAGAGGAGATTAATACGGATGGAACGAAGATCGAAGCCAATGCCAACAAGTACACCTTCGTTTGGAAGAAGTCGATTCAGACCAATAAAGAGAAGATGAAAAAGCAACTGACTGAGATATGGCAGTATGCACAACAGGTAGCCTCGGAAGAAGACAAGATGCCTGAGCCGCCTGATTTTACGGAAATTAACAGCGAAAAAGTAAAAGCTGCCGTAGATCAGCTTAACGAAAAGCTGGCCGCAAAAGATAATGCAGATAAAAAGGTGAAGGCTAAACTGAAGTATATTACTAAACATTACCCGCAGAATATAGAAAAATATGAGCATCAGGAAGAGATCCTGGGCCAAAGGAACAGCTTTAGTAAAACCGATACGGATGCTACTTTCATGCGGATGAAAGAAGACCACATGAAAAATGGTCAGTTAAAACCCGCCTATAATGTTCAGATATCTACCTCCAACCAGTTCATTGTCAATTATACCATTCATTCCAATACAACAGACACCAATACGCTGAATGCTCATTTAACGCAGCATGAAGCCAGCTTTGGCAAAGCACCTGAAAAGCTCACCGCGGATGCCGGGTACGGATCTGAAGAAAACTACACGCTGCTGGAACAAAAGCAAACCATTGCCTTTGTAAAGTATGGGATGTTCGATAAAGAGCAAAATGAAAACTACAATAACAAACAGCCTTTTGCAGCAAGCAAGCTTTTCTATAACCAGGAGAAAGATTGTTACATCTGTCCGATGGGCCGGCAGATGAATTTCATCGGGACAAGTAGAAAACGAACAAGCACCGGTTTTGAGCAAACAGTAAAAAGATACCAGGCGGGCAATTGCGCTAACTGTCCGCTCAACGGTGCTTGTCATAAATCAAGCGCCAACAGGATCATTGAGGTCAATGTAAATCTGAACCGGCTTAAGCAAAAGGCACATGAACTGTTAAACAGTGAAGAAGGCCTACAGCGGCGAAAGAAACGATGCTTTGATGTGGAACCAACTTTCGGAAACATTAAACAGAACCATGGTTTCAAAAGGTTCATGCTTCGGGGTAAGGAAAAAGTGGAGATCGAATGGGGTTTGATTGCAATTGCACAAAACTTAAGGAAAAAAGCAGGGTGAAAAGCTGCTTTTTGACTGGTTTTCGACCCCGAAAAGCAAATTATCCACAGCTTGCCCAAATTCATCTTGCACTACCTTAATAGGCAACAAATACAGAGGCCGCATCATTTGAATTATGATACGGCCTCTTTTGTCCTTTATGCTATTGAGGTAATAAAACCGCTAAGATTTAACCTTTTGGCTTTTACCTTTCTTCTTTTTTTCCTGATAACCGGCAAAACCTAAGCCTCCTACCAGCAAAATAGAAGCTGCTAAGGAGATGTTTTCACCTACATAATAGGAGGCAGGCTCAAATTTAAATTCCAGCTTATGATTGCCACCTGGCAGCTGTGCCGCACGTAGAATGTAGTTAGCTCTGAAATGAGGAATCTCTTCACCATCTACATAGGCAGTCCAGCCTTTGTCATACCATACCTCTGCAAAAACAGCTATCATATCTTTGCCTGCAGAATACTCGTAAGTCAAGTGATCAGGATGGTAGTCCACCAATTTAATAGAAGCATTCAGATCCGGGGTGCCTGCTTTCGTGAGATCTATTAACGGTTTGAAACTTTCTTCAACTATTGCTTCCTTTTTCGGATCGAAACTGCTTATTCCGGTCATTTCCTCCTCCGCATTTTTTACGTATAGGACTTTTGAAACAAACCAGGCATTGCCGCAGGCTGTGCTCCTGTTCTGAATACGTTGCGATTCGCCTTTTTCATCCGCAGTAATAACATACTTTGTATTTAGCATGTCGAGTACATCCTCATTGATAGCGCCATTGAACTGTTTGTCTAGCACTTCCTGGAAACGTTTAAGTTTTGCAGCATGGTAGCCACCTACTGTTTTGTGAAAATACGAAGCTGTAGCGCTTGAGAAAGTATTTATAGTAAGGTCAAGCACCCGGTAATTAAGACTCGGATCCCTCAGTATCAATTCATCAACCTGACGAGGCTGAAAGGTTTGGTTAATGGTGCTTTCATCTACGAACTTTTCGTTGTTCAGATAGCGGCGGTCCACCGTCCACATGTCCACCAGGATAGCGGCTGCAAAGAGGATAAACGCAATCTGTTGATTGATTTTATTTTTAATCAGAGCCCACAGTAGTGCAGCTCCAATCAGCACAAACAATAACGACCTGAGGGCATCTGTCCTCGCCAGACTAGTTCGGTCATTAATCAAGGCATTGGCAATCGCGTTAGCGAAGCCCTGGTCGCCACCTGTTATCTGTGTCAGCTGCTGAATGAACTCTTCATGTGTAGGGGATTTGAAACTGAAAAGCAAGCCTGGTACAATGATCACGATTAGCAGTAAGCCGCCGGTAATAAAAGATGCATATTTTAACTTTTTGACAAGAACTTTAACATCCTGACGTCCGGAAACTATCTCCTGAATCGCAAGCACTGCGAGGATTGGAAACAGCAAGCCTGTAACAGCGAGTGTTGATTCTACAGCCCTGAACTTGTTATAGAAGGGAAAATAATTGAAGAACAGATCTGAGATATACGGAAAGTTCTTTCCAAACGATAAGAACATTGTCAGTAGAGTTGCCCCGAATATCCACCAGGCCAGGCGATCCTTCAAGATCAGTAACCCGAAAATGAAAAGGAAGAATACAATGGCTCCGAAATAGTATGGCCCGGAGGTAAAAGGCCGGTCACCCCAGTAAGTGGGCATTTGCTTGGCGAAGCCAATTGCCTGTTCGGCAGGAACGTTCCGTTGCAAGAGTGTTTTAGCCACTTCAGAATCCTCTCCAAATGCGCCTGATCCGCTAGCTCCGCCGTAAGCATTAGGTACCAGGAAAGTAATACATTCTCCTACACCCTGGCTCCACTGGTATGCATATTCACGGTCAAGACCATTAGACGGTTTGGCTGCTTCACTTTTCAGGTTAGATTTTCCTCTGATAGATTCTTGTCCGTACTCATAGGTTGTCCATAAGGTTCCTGCATTTACCGCTACACTAAGGACAATCGAAGCGGCCAGAAAGCCTACCGATTTTAAGAATCCTTTTGTTGTTTTAGTCTTAATAGCATGGTAAAGTTCGATTCCTGCGAGAATCAACAACACGAGGAACAGATAATACGTCATTTGTATGTGGTTCGACCTGATTTCCAGCGCAAGGAAAAGCGCCGCAATCGTCGCCCCCCAGACATGTTTCCCTCTGAATGTGAGTATAACACCAGCGATTACCGGTGCGAAAAATGCAATGGCGAGCGCTTTATTACTATGGCCGGCTTCTATAATAATGAAGTTATATGAAGAAAATGCAAAGGCAATAGCACCCGCAGCAGCTAGCCACGGATTTACCCGCAGTGCACAAAATAAAAGGTAGGCCCCCAATAAATACAAAAGGACGACATCTATCGGATTCGGGAATACGGTTTTGAAAAAGGTTATTACATAAGTCGTAATATTCTTGGGAAACTGCGCCCATATCTGATAAGCGGGCATTCCGCCGAACATAGAATTAGTCCATAATGGCGCTGTTCCGTCTTTGGCTTTAAAGTCCATTATCTCTTTCTGCATGGCTTTTGCCTGTAAAACATCACCCTGATAAAGTATCTTACCCTGAAGAGCCGGACTGAAATAGATAAAACACATTACTATGAAAAGCCCGATGATGGCCAGATGTACACCGTTACGTTTAAACCAGTTACTCATTATTCAAATTATTGAAGACCAAAAATAGAACTTTTTGGGGGATAGTGAACAGACAAAGAACATTAGTGTTGATCAATCAGGAAATTATAAAATAAAACTATACTGTTTCTCTTAATTCTTATTTATCTTTCTTCCCTCTTTAGATCTGTTTTTTACTATAATGATTCCTTTTGGGTCCTCTTCATATTTTTGCTGGCTAATCAGTTTTTGGGTTTTCTTTTCTCCTCTTTCTGCAGCAGCCCAGCTGTGTACCGGTAGCTTGGGCGACCCGATTGTTAACATCGATTTTGGCAGAGGAAGCACTTCAAGAGGGAACCCTCTTGCTGCTGGGATTACGAATTACCGATACTCTGGTACTAATGTGGATGACGGTTTTTACACCATAGTGAACAATACCTCGGGTATGAACCAAAACTGGTTTTCAACATATGATCATACGCCGGGAGACACTGACGGCTATATGATGCTGGTTAATGCCTCTTACGATCCCGGTACCTTTTATAGAGTGAGTATCGATGGGCTTTGTCCGGGTACCAAATATGAAGCTGCTGCGTGGGTCATGAATCTTCTGACGGGATACGACGGCTTGAAACCAAATATTACATTTTGGGTTGAAACCGCTGGCGGTGATCCTATTGGTCAGCCCTATACCACCGGGGAGATTCCTCAAAGCAGTACTCCGCAATGGCTTCAGTACGGATTTTTTTTTACTACTCCTGCTAATACTTCTGAAGTTGTATTGAATATACGGAATAACGGGCCGGGAGGATTGGGGAATGATCTTGTTCTGGACGACATTACATTCAGGCCGTGTGGGCCTAATGTAGTAGTAGCAACTTCATCAGGTAACACATTGACAAACTTTTGCGAAGGAGATGACGTCAATGTGGATTTAGTTGCATCGGTATCCGGCGAATTTTTGAATCCGCTTACACAGTGGCAGCGTTATGATGGTACTGCATGGAGGGATGTAACAGGCGAAGTAACGGATCGACTTCAGGTTTCATTTGCTGATGCACCGCCAGGTAACTATTTGTACCGTCTTACAGTAGGTGAGCCGGCTATGTTCGGCTCCGAGCGATGCCGGATTAATTCAAATGTTTTTACTATTGCTGTAAACCCTAAGCCAGTTCCTGCTGCACGGAATGATGGCCCCGTGTGCTATGGTGACAACCTGGCTTTAGCAGCACAGGGTGGAACGTTATATAGGTGGACCGGCCCCAATGGGTTTGTATCGTCCGAACAATCGCCTGTCATCAGAAATATTACAGCTGCCGCAGCCGGAGTATATCAAGTTACTGTTACTTCTGCTGCCGGATGTATCCAAACGGATCAAACAAGGGTGGAAGTCGTTCCACCGCCAGTAGCTAATGCAGGAGATGATGTCACAATTTGTATAGGTGGTAGTACTGCTTTGCACGCTAAAGGAGGAACATCGTATAAATGGGTACCATCTGTAGGATTGTCTGATGCCAACAGTTCGGATCCTATTGCTACACCCCTGCAAACTACTGCTTATACAGTTTCTGTGTCTAATGGGGCCTGCAGTGTTTCGGATGAAGTACTCGTTACCGTTTTGCAACCAGCGATAGCTAACGCAGGTTCTGATAAAGTAATAATCGAAGGCGATTCTGTGATGTTAGAAGGAGAGGTGACAGGTCCTGCCGGGCTCAGATACTATTGGACGCCATCAGACTATCTCGACGATCCTGCCTCTTTGCGTCCAAAAGCCAGTCCGCCATCTGACATGGTCTACACCCTTCATGCCGAATCAAATAATCAATGCACCAGCACCTCAGAGGAAGTTTTTGTAAAAGTGTTTAAGAAGCTTATTATTCCAAATACTTTTTCCCCCAATGGAGATGGGGTCAACGACGTCTGGAATATTGAAGCTCTTGCCTTTTATCCCCAATCTGATATAAAAGTGTATAACAGATACGGATCATTAGTTTTTTCGGAGACCGGTTATTTAAAACCATGGGATGGAAAACTAAACGGGCAGGATCTTCCGCCAGGAGTATATTATTATGTTATTTCACCGAAGCCTCGTCTTAAGCCTGAAGTTTACCGGGGTTGGGTAATCATTGCAAAATAATACCGCTGTTACTTTATCTCTTCAAAGTCGATAAAGTCACCCGCCTTATCTGCAGCCCTTGCTTCTTTATCTTTAGGGGGGATATAGTCGATGCTGATCTTTTCAGAAGCTCGGTTTGAGCTTCTGCTACTTTGGCGTTGCTGCCGGTATTGATTGTTAACCTGCTGTTGCGCTTTGTTAACCATCTTCTGAAACAGAAGAGGTAACAGTAGCCTGACAATCATTTTGATTAGCCACAGTATGCAGATCGTTATAAATAAAAATTTAAGTAATGCCATTCTTTATAAATACAAATATGACGATTAAACCTCTAAAATATTACATCTGTAAAGCAACATTTACATTTGTATGAAATAAAATACAGCTAACCTTCTTCAATTATTTCCGCTACACGTCCTATTTGACCATCCTCCAAACGTACTTTAATGCCCCTCGAATGAAAGGATGAACTAGTAAGCAAATCTTTAACGAAGCCCCTTGTTCGTTTCCCTGTCCGCTGGTCTTTTTTTAGAATGATCTCTACCTCAAGACCCGGATAAATATCTTTTCTGTTTTGTCCGTTCATTGTTTTAGCTTTAAGCAAAGATAGCAATCAGTAATTAGCAATCAGCCGTCAGCATTCAGCTGCTAAAGTTGATTTATTTTAAAAGTAAGCCACACTCTTGATACCTGATACTAATATCTTGATACTCTATACAACATGCAACCCACATCTCACAACTTCCTACCCCCGTCCTTCCATTTCCTTTTCCAGTGCAAACATCTCATCTCGAAGTTTCGCGGCTAAAAGAAAATCCAGATCTTTCGCCGCAGCAAGCATATCTTTTTTCGTTTTATCAATAGCCTTTTTCAGTTCCGGCTTACTCATATATTGAACGATCGGATCGGCAGCTACAGAATTCACTTCATCCGCACCCACATATACCTTCTGCACACCACCCTTAAAATCAACTACCGAGGTTTGTTCTATAATTGCTTCTTTTGATTTACCAACCGTGCGTGGAGTAATACCATGCTCTTCATTGTATTTTATCTGCTTTTCGCGTCTCCTGTTCGTTTCGTCAATGGTAATACGCATGCTATCAGTAATCTTGTCGGCATACATAATTACCTTTCCCCGGTCATTTCTTGCAGCACGTCCGATAGTCTGGATCAATGAGCGTTCCGAGCGCAGGAATCCCTCCTTATCCGCATCCAGGATTGCTACCAGAGACACTTCAGGAAGATCAAGTCCCTCTCTGAGAAGGTTGATCCCCACCAGAACGTCAAATTCACCTAGCCGTAAGCCCCTGAGAATTTCCACCCTTTCTAAAGTCTTAACTTCTGAGTGAATATATCGCACCCTGATGCCAAGCCGGTCCATATATTTAGTGAGCTCTTCAGCCATCCTTTTGGTAAGGGTAGTAACGAGTATACGGTCACCCAGCTTAACCGTCTGATCTACTTCCTCCAGAAGATCATCCACCTGGTTGATTACAGGCCTGATTTCTATAGTTGGATCAAGAAGCCCGGTAGGTCGGATCACCTGCTCCACGACTACACCTCCCGACTTTTCAAGCTCGAAATCGCCCGGAGTAGCACTCACATATATGGTTTGGGGGGCAAGTCTTTCAAACTCTTCAAAGTTAAGAGGACGGTTATCAAGCGCTGCCGGAAGCCTGAACCCGTAGTCCACCAGTGCCATTTTTCTCGAACGGTCACCGCCATACATCGCTCTGATCTGCGGAACCGTGGCGTGACTTTCATCAATTACCATGAGATAGTCATCAGGAAAGTAATCGAGCAGGCAAAAGGGACGCATCCCTGGTGTACGTCCGTCGAAGAAACGCGAGTAGTTTTCTATTCCGCTGCAGTAACCTAGTTCACGCATCATTTCCAGGTCGTAATTCACCCTTTCTTCAAGCCGTTTTGCTTCAAGAAATCGTTGTTCTCCGATCAATTGCTGCTTACGCGTTTCGAGCTCTTCCTGGATTGCCCATACCGATTTATTAAACCGGTCACGCGGAGTAACAAACAGATTTGCCGGATATACAACCATATGCGTCATTTTCTCGATCGTTTTGGCAGTTGACGGATCTATGATGCTTAGCTCTTCAATATCATCACCGAAAAAGCTTACCCTGTAAGCATAATCGAGGTAGGCCGGATAGATGTCTACTGTATCACCCTTAACCCTGAATGTCCCTCTTCTGAAATCGGCGGTCGTTCTCGAATAAAGAATTTCAACCAGGCGGTGAAGAAACGCATTCCTGCTAATTCGTGTTCCTACGGCAAAACGGAAAACCGAATTGTAAAAATCCTCCGGATTGCCCATGCCATAAATGCAGGAGATTGAAGAAACAACGATGACGTCTCTCCTTCCCGACATAAGCGACGATGTTGTCCGAAGTCGTAGTTTTTCTATCTCATCATTTATTTGAAGGTCCTTTTCAATATATGTATTCGTGGTAGCAATGTAAGCTTCCGGTTGGTAGTAATCGTAATAGGATACAAAGTAATTAACGGAATTTTCGGGAAAGAACTGCTTAAATTCGCCATAAAGCTGGGCCGCCAGGGTCTTATTATGACTTAAGATGAGCGTTGGCTTCTGGGTTTGTTGTATCACGTTGGCAATAGAAAATGTCTTCCCTGATCCCGTAACCCCCAGAAGTGTCTGATAATGATCCCCGTTCTGTACCCCTTCAACCAGCTGTCTGATTGCCTCAGGCTGATCACCCGTGGGTTGATAGTCAGATATTAATTTAAAATCCATGCAAGATCAAAGATAATGAAATATGCCGAACCCCCCGGTGTTCGGGTTGAACAGACTGGCGAATTACAGTGCAATTTCTGCAATCCCCTTTAGCTTAACAAAGCATTCACTAGCGCCATTAAAGCAAAACGCTGTTCTGGTATTTTAGTTTAGTTGAATATTCATTTAATGCCAGCGCAACATTTGCCGATTATATTACTTCTATAAGATAGAAATGCTTATTTTTATCATTATATGTTTGTTTTAAATAATACGCCCTCGATTGGAAATAATTTCCTGGCAGAATTACGGGATGCTCAGATACAGCAGGATAGTATGCGTTTTCGTAAAAATCTCGAACGCCTGGGGGAGATCTTTGCTTACGAAATCAGTAAAACTTTAGCGTATATAGATACAGAGTTTGAGACCCCTCTCGGTACGGCTCTCGTTTCAGTAGTGGAAGAACACCCGGTTCTTGCAACTATTCTTCGCGCCGGGCTGCCGCTTCATCAGGGTCTGCTTAATTACTTTGATAAAGCTGATTCTGCCTTTATTGCAGCGTACAGGCAGACAACTAAAGACGACGGCTTTGTTATTCAAAAGGAATATGTAACCAGCCCAGACTTAAACGGCAAGATTGTTATAGTGGCCGATACAATGCTCGCAACCGGAAGAAGCATAGTCTTAAGCTGTAAAGAGTTGCTCGATCAGTATAAGATCAAGCAGTTGCATATCGTATCTGTAATAGCCAGTACCGAAGGGGTGGCTTATGTAAAGGCAAACCTGCCAAAAGCTAGATTATGGCTGGGAGCCGTCGACGAGGAAATGACCACCAAGGCATATATTGTTCCAGGATTAGGCGACGCGGGCGATCTCGCTTTTGGAATAAAAGAGTGACATGAGGTATAAGCACATTTTTTTCGATTTAGACCATACGCTATGGGATTTTGATAAAAATGCGGAGGAAACACTGCAGGAGTTATATAAAACCTATGAGCTCGACGAATTAGGTGTTTCCTGTGCAGATACCTTCATTGACACCTATACAAAAAACAATCATGAACTATGGACTTCATATCATGAGGGAAAGATTTCGAAAGACCAGCTGAGGCAGACCCGTTTTAAAAAGACTTTCCTCGATCTTGGTGTGCCGCCTGAGATAATACCTACTCTTTTTGAAGATGACTATGTCCGTATCTGTCCGACGAAGACAAATCTTTTTCCCCACGTTCATGAGACCTTAAGCTATTTGGAAGAAAGGTACAGTCTGCATCTCATTTCAAATGGGTTTTTAGAATCTACCCAAATGAAGGTAGATCTCTGCGGATTGGAGAGATATTTTAAAACTGTAGTAATATCTGAGAATGTAGGCTTTAACAAGCCTGACAGGGCCATTTTTGATTTCGCATTGAAGGGTGCAGGAGCGCAAAAGGAGGAGAGCCTGATGGTTGGAGACAGCTTGGAAGCAGACATAAGGGGTGCGTTGAGCTATGGAATGAGTGCTATTTATTTTAACCCCGGCGGTAAACCAAAACCCGAAGATGTAGAAGTACAAGTAACACAGTTATACGAATTAATGAACTTGTTATGAATACCAGGTTGTGTGCCGAATCTATTCTAAGGGTTATTAATGATTACCAGGAGGCCCTTAAGGATTTTTCTGAAGAGGAATTTTGCAGAAAACCCGAAAACGGCAGATGGTCCTATGCTGAAATCTATTGCCATATTATTCAGGTCAACATGCGTTCACTTCTGGCTGTTGAGAGGTGTATTTACGGTAAGCAGCAACAGAAAAGAGATGTTGCACCCTTGATAAGCCGCCTTATCTTATATTTTGGCCAGCTTCCACCTGGTCGGATACGAATTCCAGCTAATATCAGTGCTATCGTGAAAGTTATAACTAAGGAAGAAGCAAAGAACGACCTTATTAAGTTTACAGGCAAGCTTAATGAGCTGATGCCTAAAATCTTAAAATGCTCACCCTACCAGCGAATACGACATCAGAGGCTGGGCATGCTGAACTGCAACGAGTGGATCCGCTTCATCGAAATATACAGCATCTATCACTTTAAGAGTCTGCAAAAAATGAAGGATTCAAAACGATGACATATAATTTTCAGCATTCGCTGCTTTTATCCTAATATTGCCGTTTAAAATCCCAGTTGAGGTATGATCAATCAGTTCCGCAGTTTAAATCCCGTTAACCTGATATTTCTGGTTGTAATAGCCATAATATTACGAACGGGC
This sequence comes from Arcticibacter tournemirensis, assembly GCF_006716645.1. NCBI lineage: Bacteria > Pseudomonadati > Bacteroidota > Sphingobacteriia > Sphingobacteriales > Sphingobacteriaceae > Arcticibacter > Arcticibacter tournemirensis. Next base: position 740,135 of record NZ_VFPL01000001.1, read on the forward strand.
GTTTTACTAAGATTACCTGACTCATCCAGCTTTTCTCTTCTGGAATCCTATACTGGCTTACTCATAAATATCCCTGAAGATCTTTTTACGCCATTCAGCAGTGTTTTTTATGCAACTGTTGTTGTCCTGATACAGGCAATACTGCTTAACAGGATCGTTAATAACTATAATCTTTTAGGAAAACCTTCTTTTATGCCAGCGTTGCTGTATGTTACAGCCACCGCTCTTCTGGAGCCTTTCATCGTCCTTAATCCCGTTCTAATCGCCAATTTTCTGGTTCTGTGGATGATAGAAAAATTCATGAGCATTTACCGGCGGGAAAAAGTGCTTTCGGTATTATTTGATCTGGGAATGATAGTAGCTGCAGGGACGTTAATTTACTTTCCTTTTATCGCAATGCTTCCCTTGTTGTGGATATCCCTTATAATTTTCAGGCCGTTTAACTGGAGAGAGTGGGTCGCCGGACTTACGGGCTTCATCACGATCTGCTTTTTTGTTATGACGGTTTATTATCTAAACGGCTCCCTTAACGATTTTTTTAAAACAGTTCCACTGGTAAAAGCTTTTCATCCCGGTTTCCATGTAAACCCGTATGATTATATTGTGCTTATTCCTGTTCTGCTGATACTGGTATCATCTGCGTTTACAATATGGCATAAGTTTTACCGCAGCAATGTCCATGTACGTAAAGCTTATTTTATTCTTTTGTTCCTGTTGCTCTTTTCTATATTATCGTTCTCACTAAGCATCGAGTATGAAATTTACCACTTTCTTTTGGCAATACCGGCCCTCGCCATCTTTATGTCTCACTTCTTTTTAAATGCTACAAAACGTTGGTTTTACGAAAGCGTCTATCTGCTCCTGGCAGCGTTTATAATTTATTTTCAGTTTGTGTAAGTCGATAGTATCAAGACATAAGTATCAAGTATCAAGATATTAGTATCAGGTATCAAGACAAGTCTCAGAAAAAAGAATCAGGAAACAGGAGTTAAGAAGTTCGTTGTCAGTCGAAAGGATCCGGTCATCTATTAGCTGTATTACTTAAATGCCACTATGCGTCCTGTCTTGATACTTGATACTATATACTTGATACTACTATCACTCCTCTTCCTTAACCTTTTTTAACAAAATAAAAGATACAGGCAATCAAAATTTAGATAGTTTTGTATCATGAAGATCGCAGCTGCCGTTTTTACCAGATTGAAATATGATAAGGACAGCATTGAAGTTGCCGGGCAAATCTCATATCAGCAGGTTGTTAAGCTCTGGGATACAGACTATCCATGTATTTTTGAATCGATAAGAACCGTTCAGTGCTAATGGTGAATCTGGTTATAGACATAGGAAATACCTTTTCCAAAATCGCTCTGTTTGATAACCGGAAACTACAGGAGTTCGCGACTACAATAGATGTAACAGAACAAACGATATCAGCATGGTTTCAGAAATACGAGATTCATAATGCGATTGTTTCTTCTGTAAGGAATAGTGCGGTAGAACTTGAAACATATCTCAGCGCCAGGTGCAGGTACTTTCGTTTCGACGCCAGCGTTCAGGCGGGGATAGTGAATCACTATAAAACGCCCTTAACATTAGGTTTGGACAGATATGCAGCAGTGATTGGAGCGAGGGCCGTAATGCCACGAACTAATTGTCTGATAATTGATGCCGGTACTTGTGTCACATATGACTTTATTGATAGTGAAAGTAACTATTATGGCGGAAGTATATCACCGGGGATTGGCATGCGATTAAAGGCTATGCATACTTTTACCGGACGGCTTCCGTTAGTTGAGTTTAATGATGCTTTCGATTCAGAATATGGGCAGGATACAAAAAGCGCGCTGGTATCGGGAGTTAGTAACGGAATTATTTTTGAAGTAACAGGATTTATTAACAGTTTTTATAACAAGCATTCTAACCTCAAAGTACTTCTTTGCGGCGGAGATATGAATTTTTTTGACAGACGGTTGAAAAATAGCATCTTTGCCGGCATTGTAAAGACCGAACCCTATCTGGTTCTTATTGGTTTAAACGAAGTTATTCATCAGCATAATGAGTAGAATTTTAAAAAATATATTTTTCCTTTGGATTTTTGCCGGCTCTTTAAGTGCAGCGGCGCAAACCACTACAAGTTCCACATATTCGCAACTCGGACCGGGACTTCTAAACAGGTCTCTCCTTCCGCAGAGCAGAGCTATGGGAGGTATTTCTGCCGGTTTACGTAAACCAGGCGCTTACAATAATGTAAATTTGGCTAACCCGGCCTCGTATTCAGCTATTCAACTCACTACCTTTGATGCTGGTATTTCAGGAGAAATACTTGATCGTAGCAAAGGTGGTGTCTCAGAAGGCGATTTTACAGGATCGTTAAGTCATCTTGTATTTGGTATTCCCGTAACTAAAACGTCGGCTTTAAGTTTCGGTATCCTCCCCTACAGTAGTCTCGGTTACCAAACACGTGTTAGAGGAGCCCTGGATACAAGTATGGTAGATCACTTGTACAGCGGAGACGGAGGACTTTCTAAGGCATACTTTGGTTATGGCATTCAATTAGGAAAGCATTTCAGCATCGGTGCTAATGCTTCATACATATTTGGCAAACTCGAAAGAAGCAGTTCTCTGGAGTTCGTAAATGATTTCTCGGCTTTTAATACCAGGCAGCAAAGCAGCAGCAGCATAGGAGGCTTCAACTTTGATTATGGCCTCCAGTATACCGGTAATTTATCTAAGAACACGAGACTTGTACTGGGGTATGCGGGTACTGCTTCTTCAAAGCTTGATTTGGACGAAAGTAGTGTCTTCACCCGCTATATAAAAGGAGCCGGAGGAGAAGAAGAAGTCGCTGCCGATACTGCATATCAGTATAGTTCTGCTACAAAAACACTTAAGCTGCCCATTATGCATACGGTTGGGTTCACCGTAGAGAAAGTTAATAAATGGCTTTTGGGAGCCGATTTAAGATTAGGTCAATGGGATAATTATCGCGAAGGTAATGAGAATCCAGGTGAGATTCAGAATTCGTACGGTATATCCGTAGGAGGTCAGATAACACCCGATATTAATTCAGTAGGCAGCTATTTGAAGGTAATGGACTATCGCTTAGGTTTTGCCTACGATAAAACCAATATGAGGATCAATAATACGGATATTAAGCAGATGGCCGTAACTCTTGGTTTTGGATTCCCGCTTCAGGCCAGTCCTACCCGTACAACCTTTTATAAAATAAACGTCGCAGCGGAATTAGGGCAGCGCGGTACAGAATCTAACAACCTGGTCCGCGAACGCTACATTAATATCCATTTAGGGTTTACCCTTAATGATCAATGGTTCCGGAGATATAAATTTGATTAAGGTTTGAAACGTGTTCATGCTATCGGATTAACAATAGCTGTTGCCGCATGCTCTTTTTTAAGCTCCTGTGAGAATGATCTTAAGGAGGTCGAAAAGGTAGCGGCGAAAGGACAATCTGCGCAAGTAGATAAATCAATCGGTGTAGAGGTCATTTACAGCGACTCGGCTGTGGTGAAGGCAAAGGTTCTCACTCCTGTGCTCAATTACTATAAAACTGTAACTCCTTATTATGAAATGCCGAAAGGTACAACTGTTATATTTTTTGATCAGAATCAAAAAGAAAGCAGCAGGATAACTTCCGACTATGCAATTATGCATGAAAAGAGCCGCATTGTGGAGATGAGAAAGAACGTTGTCGGAACCAGTGTGAAGGGCGATGTATTCAAGTCAGACGAATTGATCTGGGACCCTAAAAGGCCCTATCCTATTTATTCGACCAAATTGGTCACTGTTACTCAGCCTAATGGAAACGTGATATTTGGTAATGGCTTTTCGAGCGATGAGAACTTTAAACACTGGGAGTTAAGTGACGCCACCGGTAACTTCCCGTCAAACAGCGGTTTAATTGAGTGATTTCTAAAAGGTTTGATAGTGTAATTTCTGTTAGTATTTTTTTTTAAAAATTGTATCTTGCGCCCTCTTTTAGAATATGAATAAAGTTTAGAACATATGGGAATAATGAATTTTTTGCGGAACCGTGCAGGTATTATCCTTGTAGGGGCAATTGGTTTTGCAATAGTAGCTTTTTTGGTCGGTGATGCTTTACGGGTTGGTAGTCCTTTTTTAAGAGGGAACCAGACTGAAGTTGGCGAGGTTGCCGGTAAGCCAATCAATATTGATGAGTTCAGAGCAAAAGTGGAGCAGAATGAAGCCCAGTTTAAACAACAGATGGGACAGTCGAGTTTGAATCCTCAGATGGCTTCGTACGTTGTTGAAAACACATGGAATCAAACAGTGAGCGAAATGCTTCTAAACAATGAAGTTAAAAGACTGGGTCTTGAGGTTGGTAAGGTAGAAATTAACGACATGCTAACTGGTAAGAACCCCGATCCTCAGGTTGTTCAGGCTTTCGGTGATCCAAAGACCGGCGAGATAAACAGAGCTCAGTTAAATACCTTCCTTAATAATATAGAATCTCAGGCAGGCAACCCAATGAGGGAGCAATGGGGTAACTTTCTTGTAGGATTAAAACGTAGCCGTTTATTTCAGAAATACAATAATCTGGTAAGAAACAGTATCTATGTAACTTCCCTCGAAGCTCGCGAGGAATATTTACAGCGTAATAAACTTGCCAGCTTTAATTATGTAAATCTCGAGTATGCTTCTATTCCCGATAACAAGGTAACTTTAACTGACGACGATTATCAGGAATACTATAATAAGAATAAGAAGAGGTTTTACAATAGAGAAGAATCACGGTCTTTCGATTATGTGGTTTTTGACGCAAGTCCTTCAAAGGCCGATTCAGTTGGGGCAAAGCAGCTAATAACGAAGCTTACTGCAGACTTTAAAGCTACAGCCAACGATTCTCTTTTCGTAAGTGTAAATTCTGATACCAAGACACCCGTAACCTATGTAAGAAAAGGACAGTTAGATCCGGTACTGGATTCAGCTGTATTCAATGCTAGTGTAGGAGCAGTGATTGGACCAGTGTTTAGCAATGGCGCATTTAAAGTGGCAAAAGTTGTCGATGTAAGAATGAGTCCCGACTCTGTAAAGGCCAGTCATATTTTAATTAACCCAGCTACCGTAGGCGGACTTGACAAGGCAAAATCGATAGCTGATTCTCTTAGAAACCTGATCAGTAAAGGCGCAAACTTTGCCGAACTTGCTAATAAGTTTGGTTCTGACGGTACTAAAGAAAAGGGAGGCGACCTTGGTACATTTGCCAGAGGATCTATGATTCCGGCATTTGAAGAAGCTGTTTTCAACGGACACACAGGTGATCTTAAAGTGGTTGCCACTCAGTATGGCGTTCACGTTGTAAGGATTGATAAACAGGTAGGTTCATCGAAGGTGGCGAAAGTAGCGGTTCTTGACAAGGTAGTTGCCAGCAGCAATCAAACTCAGCAGGCTGCATATTCTAAAGCTTCAGAGTTTCTTGGCGCAGTAAACGATTCAAAAGCGTTTGATGAATATGCACAAAAGCATAAGCTTCGGAAATTAGTAGCCGAGAATGTTAGCCCTTCTCAGTCTTCAGTCTCTGGGTTGGATAACCCGCGTGAGCTTGTGCGCTGGGCCTTCGAAGCCAAAGAAGGAGATGTTTCCGAAAAAGTATTTGAGATGGAAAATACGTATGTTGTTGCCAGACTCAGCGATATTCGTAAGAAGGGTATTCTTCCTCTTGAGAAGGTTAAAAAAGAAATTGAGCCGATGGTTCGCAACCAGGTTAAAGCACGCATGCTATCTGAAAAAATTGAGAAGGCCCTCGCAGGCGCTTCATCTATTCAACAGGTTGCTTCAAAACTTGGAAGACCTGTTCAGCCAGTGCAGAACGTAGTATTTGCAAACCCTATAATCCCGGGTGTTGCACAGGAAAATAAAGTAGTGGGTACGGTATTTGGCCTTGAACCCCGCAAACTTTCTAAAGTAATTGAAGGAGAGCAGGGTGTTTACCTGGTACAGGTGAATGGTTTTACTAATCCTGCACCGTTAACCAATACCTTCAGTCAAAAACAACAAATGTCCCAGACTATAGATCAAAGGGCTCAGGGACAGGTGCTCGATGTATTGCGCGACAAAGCCGATATAAAGGATTACCGCTTGAAGTTTTTCTAGAAGAGCAATTAGAAATAGAGGTCCGGAAGAGAAATTTTCCGGACTTTTTTTATTTAATAGCATAGCATTTAAAACAATATCAGTTTTAAAGTTTTTACTTTATGCTTATAGGGTTTGGTTTTTAAGTGTCGATCTTTGACATTTGAAATAGCTGAATAAAATGGATATTAACGAGAACATAGTAAACCGCGTGGCGCAGAGTGGTCTGGTCAGCTTTGATTTAGCCGACTTTTATCCACGTGGCGAGCGGGTAACTTACGATATAAAAGACAATCTGTTTCATGGATTGATACTTAAAGAGAAAGACTTTCGCGAGTTTGTGAAGGACCATGATTGGGAGCAATACACAGGTAAAAATGTAGCAATTATCTGTTCATCGGATGCTATTGTTCCTACCTGGGCTTATATGTTGCTGGCTAACAGAATGGCTCCATATGCCAGAGAAGTTGTTTTCGGATCTCTTGATACATTGGAAACAGTCCTTTTTCAAAAGGCCCTGGAAACGCTTGATATGGAAAGCTATCGCGACAAACGTGTGGTTGTAAAGGGTTGCGGCGATGTTACAGTGCCGATCTCTGCTTATGTAGATCTTACAACCAGGCTCACTAAAGTTGCAAAAAGCGTGATGTACGGAGAGCCATGCTCTACCGTGCCAGTATTTAAACGTAAAGATTAGATTAGTAAGATCACAGAAATTGTTAACTTACCTGATAATACAAATGAAGATATATAATTTATGGTGTTCAAAAGCGGCAGGGCAATTGATAGTATGAGAAGAGTTTTATTTCTGCTTCCTTTTTTTCTGTTTACCCAAACGGTCTTTTCTCAGAATCTGGAGAATAGGAAAGAACCCGCCTTTAAACCCGGAGAAGAATTAAAGTATCGTTTGCGGTATGGTTTTATTACAGCTGCTGAAGCTACATTAAATGTTCTTGATTCAGATGTTAAATTCGATAACAAGGCAGTTTACCACCTGGTGGCTCAGGGTAGAACTGCCGCATCTTTCAATCTCTTCTATAAGGTAAGGAACCGCTATGATTCGTACATTGACCGCACTGAACTGATACCGTACCTTTATACCGAGAATATTCGGGAAGCCAATTACCGCCGGGTTGACAAGGTGCGCTTTTATCAGGACCAGGAAAAAGTAGTGGGAAACAAAGGAACATTTAAAGGAAAGGATAAAACCTTCGATCTTGTTTCCGCATTCTATTTCGCCCGTAGTCTCGATCTGTCTTCGGTAAAGATTGGAACTCAGTTTACTATTCCTTATTTCCTCGACGATGAAGTTTCCGACTTAAAAATCACCTATGTAGGTAAAGAAAAGGTTAAAACCCCGATAGGCACTTTTAATTGTTTGAAATTTAACCCCTCTATTAAACCAGGTCGTATCTTTCGTAAAGACAGTAAGCTTTATCTATGGATTACTGACGACGGAAACCGTATTCCTGTCAAAGCGCAGGTAGAGATTCTCGTGGGTTCTGTCACTTTAGAGATAACTTCTGCCAAAGGACTGAGATACTAGCTACGCACTGTTTAATCGACTCCTTATCGCCGCAACCGAAATTGTAGTTAGCGATATTTCCATTACTTTACATGTTGTAATGGTTAATAATAAACCTGTAGCTTAAAATCCCTGTTTCCCAACCAAATATTTCCGACATTTGCGTTTTAAATAGAATAATATGTTAGAGGTACAGCAGACTTTAGTGCATGAGGATATTTTAGAAGAGAATTTTGTATGCCACCTGGATAAATGCAAAGGTGCATGCTGCGTGGAAGGTGATGCCGGGGCTCCTCTTGAAAAAAGCGAGCTGAAGATACTGGATGAGATATATGAGCATGTGAAACCATATATGACTCAAAAAGGTATTGAGACCGTAGAGCAGAATGGTACATGGGTACGTGATTTCGAAGGAGATTACACAACTCCCTGCATTGATGGAAATAAAGAATGCGCTTATGTAATATCAGAAGATGGTGTGAGTAAATGCGCTATTGAAAAAGCCTGGGCCGAAGGACGTGTCAATTGGAAAAAGCCAATCTCTTGTCATCTTTATCCAATACGGATTACAGAGTATCCGGAATTCGATGTCTTAAATTACGATCGCTGGCACATTTGTAAGTCGGCTTGTTCTTTCGGGAAAGAACTTAAAATACCAGTTTACCAGTTTTTAAAGGAGCCTCTTATAAGGAAATATGGAGAAGACTGGTTTAACGAGCTGGAGGGAGCGGTTAACATCTGATAGCTTCCTGTACCTGTATCAAATATGAACGATATAAATTATACAAGTCTTTCTGCTTCGGAAGTAAATATCCCCCCGGCAGATTTGGGTACTAGAATAATTGTCTTCGGCGCCTCTGGTCAGCTGGGACAGTGTCTTCAACAACAAGCGGCGGTAAGGGGCATTAAGAATATAAATTTTCTTCCAGAGGAAAAAGCCGATATTCTTGACAAGGATATTGTAGCGAAGGTTTTTGCTGATGAGACGCCAGCATATGTTATCAATTGTGCCGCCTATACAGCAGTCGACAGGGCCGAAGACGAAATTGATACCGCACGGAAAGTAAACAGGGATGGAGTGGCTAACCTGGCAACAGTCTGCCGTGCGCATCAGTCCACCCTTATCCATATCTCAACCGATTTTGTTTTCGAGGGCGATGTTCCCAAACTCTTAGGAGAAACGGAGCCTGCCAGGCCCATAAATATCTATGGGCTTACCAAGTTACAGGGAGAGGCAGCGCTCGCCGGCATCATACACAAGTATTATATCCTTCGTACCAGCTGGTTGTATTCGGAGTATGGAAATAATTTTGTTAAAACCATGCTCAAACTTGGAAGGGAGAGAGATGAACTGGGGGTAATTGTTGATCAGGTGGGCACGCCTACCTACGGTATGGATCTGGCCTCAGCAATCTTCGATATCATTCAGTCCGATGTTCAGGCATACGGAATATATCATTACAGCAACGAGGGCGTCGCCTCATGGTATGATTTTGCAAAGGCGATATTCGACCTGAGCGGTACGACTGTAAAATTGAAACCTGTAAAGACATCAGAATATGTTACAAAAGCCGCAAGACCGGCCTTTTCTGTGATGGATAAGTCAAAGATTAAAGATACTTTTGGTTTAGAAATCCCTTACTGGCGCGACAGCCTGTCTGATTGTATTGGTAAACTGCAGGACCCGGATGCAGATGCCGCGGGGAAACTGGATAGCTAGAATACTTGAAAGAACTTAATTTAATATAGAAACGACCTGTAACTTTAACTAAGATCAATATAATGAAAGGAATCATACTTGCAGGGGGATCCGGAACCAGGCTTCACCCCCTTACGCTGGCAACAAGCAAACAAATGATGCCGGTTTATGATAAACCGATGATCTATTATCCCCTTTCGATATTAATGCTTGCGGGTATTCGGGAAATCCTCATTATTTCAACACCTCAGGATCTTCCTAACTTTGAACGGTTACTGGGGGATGGATCGCGAATTGGCTGTCGTTTTACGTATAAGGTGCAGGAAGTGCCAAATGGTCTGGCTCAGGCTTTTGTAATAGGAGAGGAGTTTGTAGGAAATGATAGTGTTGCCCTGATCCTCGGAGATAATATATTTTATGGCGACGGGCTTTCGGTATTGTTACAGCAGATGAAGGAGCCGGATGGGGGAGTGGTATTCGCCTATCAGGTATCCGACCCAGAAAGATACGGTGTGGTAGAGTTCGACGGAGATAATAACGTTATTTCGATAGAAGAAAAGCCGGTGGCCCCCAAATCTAACTTTGCTGTGCCCGGGTTATATTTTTACGATAACGAAGTCGTCCAAATTGCCAAAAGCATTGAGCCGTCTGTACGGGGCGAATACGAAATAACGGATGTGAATAAAGAATATCTCAGAAGAGGTAAACTTAAAGTAGGTGTTTTAAGCCGGGGTACGGCCTGGCTTGACACAGGGACGTTTCAATCCCTTATGCAGGCCGGGCAGTTCGTTCAGGTGATAGAAGAGCGCCAGGGGCTTAAAATTGGCTGTATCGAAGAGGTTGCGTACCGTATGGGATTTATTTCAGCTGACGAGTTGCGGGTAGCGGCAGCTCCTTTAGTGAAGAGTGGTTACGGGCAATACTTATTGCGGATTTTGGGCTGATCTATATATTATAAAAGGTCTGCACCTATCGGGGCGCAGACCTTTTTTCTGTTACAGATGGAACAAGCAATAGCAATATAGCTGCAGATTGCCTGTCTATACCGTTGTTTTAATACAAAGCTCTTTTAATTGTTCCTCAGAAATCGTGGCTGGAGAATCAATCATAACGTCCTTGCCCGAGTTGTTTTTAGGGAAGGCAATAACGTCTCTGATAGAATCAAGTCCTGCGAAGATAGATACCAGTCGGTCGAAGCCGAAAGCAATACCTCCGTGCGGAGGAGCTCCGTATTCAAAAGCGTTCATCAAAAATCCGAACTGTTTCTGAGCTTCCTCCGGCGTAAAGCCAAGATGTTTAAACATCAGGGATTGCAAATCTCTGCTATGTATACGGATAGAGCCCCCGCCTACTTCCGTTCCGTTGATCACAAGGTCGTAAGCATTTGCCCTTACCGCTCCGGGGTTTGAATCAAGCAATGCGATATCCTCCGGTTTAGGTGAAGTAAACGGATGGTGCATGGCATGATAACGACCAGTTTCTTCATCCCATTCCAGTAAAGGAAAGTCAAGTACCCATAGCGGAGAAAAGTTGTTCTTATCGCGAAGGCCTAAACGGTTACCCATTTCCAGGCGCAGTTCGTTTAATTGTTTCCGGACTTTTTCTGTGGGACCGGCCATGATGAGCATCAGATCACCTGGCTGTGCATTGAATGCCACTGCCCATTTTTTCAGCTCATCTTCACTGTAAAACTTATCTACCGACGACTTCAGCGTGCCGTCAGTATTATACCGGCAATAAACAAGCCCGGTAGCGCCTATTTGCGGGCGTTTGATGAAGTCAGTGAGCTCATCAAGCTGCTTGCGTGTATAATGCGCACAGCCGGATGCATTGATGCCGACCACAAGCTCCGCACCATCAAAGACTGGAAAACTATGTCCTTTTACAATTTCATTTAATTCAGTAAACAGCATTCCGAAGCGTGTATCAGGCTTATCTGAGCCATACATCCGCATAGCGTCCTGGTAATACAAACGCGGAACAGCATCAATATCAATGTCCTTTATCGCCTTGAAGAGGTGGCGGATAAGACCCTCGAAGGTATTTAAAATATCCTCCTGCTCAATAAATGCCATCTCACAGTCGATCTGCGTAAACTCAGGCTGGCGGTCGGCACGCAGGTCTTCATCGCGGAAACACTTAACAATCTGGAAGTAGCGGTCAAAGCCCGAAACCATTAATAATTGCTTAAACGTTTGCGGCGATTGCGGCAAAGCATAGAATTCGCCCGGGTTCATGCGGCTCGGCACTACAAAGTCGCGGGCACCTTCAGGTGTCGACTTTATAAGCACAGGTGTTTCCACTTCCAGAAAATCCTGCGCATCCAGGTATTTTCTAACTTCCTGCGCCATTTTATGACGAAGGATCAGGTTATTACGCACCGGACTGCGACGCAGGTCGAGGTACCTGTATTTCATACGCAGGTCGTCACCCCCATCCGTTTCTTCTTCAATAAGAAAGGGAGGCAGTTTGGCTGCGTTCAGCAGTTCAAGTTTTGTAACTTTTATTTCAACATCGCCGGTTGGCATTTTAGGGTTCTTATTAGAACGTTCAACCACCAATCCGGTTACCTTTATTACGAATTCCCTCGACAGTCCGCGAGCCTGCTCACATAAACCTGCATTATCATCCATATTGAATAGCAGTTGAGTGATTCCATAACGGTCACGGACGTCAATAAAGGTCATGCCCCCAAGGTCGCGCGATTTCTGCACCCAGCCGGCAAGAGTAACTTCTTTGCCTAAATCATTAAGGGTTAATTCTCCGCAAGTATGTGTTCTGTGCATAAGTTGTTTATTATTTTGCAAAAGTACTTTTTTTGATGAAGGATAGGCTTCAGTAAATGAATTTTTTAATGAAACTACTCCGCGGTCTGCGTGTTTAATCTGAAATACACTACCGATGAAAAAAACAGCTTTTCGCCTGATGTTCTTTGGCTTTGCCGCTTTTGCTGCCTGTAACAGTGTACAAAAATCAGTAGATCCTACCGGACAAAGCCCTATCCCACGTGGCTCAGGCAGAAATATAGACGAGGATACTTTAAAAGCTCCGGGGAGTGATACAAGCAGGGTAAGCGTTCCCGATAGTCTCAAAAATTAGCGACGCCGGCACTCACTTCAACGGTATATTACCCTCGAAGACAAATTCTGCGGGGCCCTCAAGAAAAACACTTGTGTATCTCAGGCCATCCGTATGAAACTTAACATTTAGATCGCCGCCGAGTACTTTAATGGCCGTGCTAACGTCACCGGTAAGGCCTTTCCTTTTTGCCATAGCAATAGCGACAGCAGTTACTCCGGTTCCGCAGGCATAGGTTTCGTCTTCAACACCACGCTCATAAGTTCTCACGAAATAGTGATCGCCCTGGTCTTCTACAAAATTGACGTTTATTCCCTCTTCTTTATATTTTTCACTGTTACGTATCGTTCTTCCTTCGGTATAGACATTTTTATCGGCTAGCCCCGAAGTACAGGCGACGTAATGAGGCGAACCCGTATTTAACACAAGTGCATCTTTATCGGAATCGACTTTGCTAACGTCGATCATTTGAAGACTCACCCAGCTGCCATCTTCTGAAATTTTGGCATAATGAGGTCCATCGACTGCCAGAAAGTTAGTTTCATCGTGTATGATGTTTAGATGCTTTGCAAAGGCAACTATACAACGTCCGCCGTTCCCGCACATGCTACTGGGTTTACCATCAGCGTTGTAATAAACCATTTCAAAATCGTATCCTTCTTTTTGCTGCAGGAACATTATGCCGTCGGCACCGATACCAAACCGGCGATTGCATAAAGCAGCGATCAGCTCCGGCTGCTGGTGGTTAACGACGTTGTCGCGGTTATCAATCAGGATAAAGTCGTTTCCGGCTCCCTGATACTTATAGAAATGGAGATCTGACATTTGTAAAGGGGAAAATGAATATGTAAAGATACACTTTTATCCCAAATGCCTGTAGAATGGCTTACCAGTGCCTGACCAATCCCACATCTCGTCAGCATCTCATTAGACTCTTGTCAGCATCATGTCAGACTCTCGTCAGACTTTAGTCTGACATGATCCTGAGGAGATGCTGACGAGATGCTGACAAGATCAGGCTCCGGTCAGGCACTGATAAGGGTTTGGTGAGAGACTATGGCTACCAGGGGGTCTTTTCTTCACACTTGGGGTCAGGTAAGCATTTCATCGCGTTTTTCCGTTTTAAAGGCAATTTTGACCTATCCTTCCAGCTATGAGAACTACTTTTCAAATTATCTTTAACATTTTTTAACACAAAATGAGATACCAGGAAGTTGCATAATCAGTTTCAGTGGTATTACTTTTGAACTAAGAAACGCACACAGAGAAAAAAATAGGAATATGAAAAAAATAGGAATAACTCTTCTCACTGCATTTTTCGGTGGTGCAGTAGCAATAGGCGGATATAAGCTTATTGAAAATAATAACACCGAAAAGATGAGTATTGAGGATAAACAAAAGGTTTATTTTACTAATAATCCCGTAAGTGTTTCTTCTGCGGGCGATGTCGATTTCGTTCAGGCGGCTGCTGCAGTAACGCCCGCGGTGGTTCATATTCAGACCACCTATGGCGGATCGTCCAGGCAGCAACGTGGCGGGGGAGGTGTTGACCCCTTCGAAGATATGTTCAGAGATTTCTTTGGCGGCCCCCGGGGTAATACCCAACGTGCTCCAGCAATGGCATCCGGATCGGGTGTGATCGTGTCTGACGATGGATATATTGTAACTAACAATCACGTTGTAGAAGACGCTTCTAAAATAGAAGTGATCCTGCCCGATAACAGGTCTTTTCAGGCAAAGGTAATTGGTCGCGACCCCAATACTGATTTAGCGCTTCTAAAGGTAAATGCTACTAAACTACCTGTTGTTAAACTTGGAAATTCGGACAATGTGCAGGTCGGCGAATGGGTTCTGGCTGTAGGCTACCCGCTTACGCTGAATACTACAGTGACCGCCGGTATTGTGAGCGCAAAAGGACGTGCTATTGGGATATTAGGGCAACCCGAGCAAGAAGATTATTACGGCAACCGGAATCAGCCGAGAGTGAATTCAGCAATTGAATCGTTTATTCAGACTGACGCAGCCATTAACCGTGGAAACAGCGGAGGCGCTCTTGTGAACACACGAGGCGAACTGGTTGGTATTAACGCTGCAATTGCTTCTCAAACGGGTTACTATGCCGGTTACGGATTCGCTATCCCAGTTAACCTTGCAAAAAAGATAATGGACGACTTCATTAAGTATGGTGCCGTTAGACGTGGCTTTGTAGGTGTAACATTCCAGGAGCTGAATTCAAGTATCGCCAAGGAACTTGGAGTTAGTGAAATCAGTGGCTTGTATGTAAACACAGTAGTCGAAGGCAGCGGTGCTGCTGCTGCCGGCATAAAAAAAGGTGACGTGATAACCAAGGTAGACGGAGCGAGGATTATGTCGTCGTCTGATCTTCAGGAACGCGTAGCACGCCTTCGTCCCGGCGATAAGGTACAGCTTAGCTTCAACCGTGATGGAAAAGAGCGTACTGTATCCGTTACTCTTAAAGGCGAAGATGATGTGAAGATCGCGGGAAATAATAATAGTTCTGCCGAAGAGCTTTATAATCAACTTGGAGCGAGCTTTGCTCCTGTGTCGACGGCACAAAAACAACGTTATAAGATTAATTCAGGAGTAGTTGTGACTGAAGCTCGCGACGGCGGATTGTTCTCAAACTTTGGAATCGAAAAAGGTACCATTATCACCAGTATCAATAATAAACCGATTAACAAGGTTGATGATATTGACAATGCCCTTTCGGCAAGCAGTAATAACATGATCCGTATCAATGGTATATCAGCTGATGGATCAAGAATTATGATGTCCTTCCCGGTCGCTCAATAGCAGATCGTCCAACATATATAAAAAAAGGCCTTCCGGAAATGGAAGGTTTTTTTTTGCCCTGACGATGAAAGGTCGCCGAAACAAATTATCTTAGTTTTTGATATGACAGAGCACGGAATGAAATGGGAACTGCTTGGTCAGCATTTAGTAATGCTTCCTCAGAAAGCACTTTATTGGGATGAAGAGAGAGCATTAATTGTTGCCGATCTGCACATCGGTAAAGTAGGGCATTTCAGAAAAGCCGGAATTGCGATACCCCGTCCGTTGGAACAGGAAGAACTTGCCGTACTTGCTGATCTGATACATATATTAAAACCAGAGAAATTAATCTTTCTTGGCGATCTTTTTCATAGCGAGTTTAATAATGACTGGAACTGGCTGCAGTTATGGCGTGAGCTTTTCGCGGATGTAAAAATAATTCTCGTCCGGGGCAATCATGATATACTTCACGATGAGTATTACAACGAAGCGGGCTTTGAAGTATGTGAGAAACTTGATTTGAACCCCTTTGTTTTTACCCATGAGCCTGTTTCGAAACCCGATGGTAATGAGTATATTATAAGTGGCCATGTTCATCCTGCTGTAAGGCTTAGAGGAAAGGGCAGACAAACCACTGTTCTTTCTTGTTTTTATTTCGGCCGGACTCAGGCCATCCTTCCGGCCTTCGGTCGTTTTACCGGGAATTGCTGCATTAGTATTGACGAATTGGCTGCTACTTTCGTGGTTGTAAATGACAAGGTTATAAAACTATGATCTTAGACCGGTTCTAAATAAATTAAATAAAGCCATAGATAACAAAATAGGTTATATTATTGCGGCTATAATAATACTTTTGTACCACTAATAAAAATAATGAAAGGTAATGAGCAGTTTCACTAAGGCATTCTCGTCAACATTAGGGAAGAAATTGATCATGAGTTTAACAGGGCTGTTTCTGTGCCTGTTCCTCATTGTTCATCTTCTCGGAAATTTACAATTATTTAAACATGATGATGGAATGGCGTTTAATGTGTATTCACATTTTATGACGCACTTTCCACCTATTAAAATCGTTTCATATCTCTTATATTTATCGATAGTGTTCCACGCTGTGTATGCTTTAGTTATAAGCATCAGGAATCGCAGAGCCCGGAAAGTGGGCTATGCTGTTTACAAGGGATCTGCAAACAGCAGCTGGAGCTCAAGAAATATGGGAATATTGGGAACGGTACTATTAATCTTTATCGTTGTCCACATGACTAACTTCTGGGCAGAATATCACTGGGGCGGCTTGCCTTTTATCAAGTACGAAACCAGTCTTACCAACCCGGAAGAAGTAAAAGTTACCAAAATTCCTTACGATGGACATCAGATGGTTCATTCGGAATATGTGGATCTGCAGTCGGGTAACCAAGTTGTCATTGCGAAAGATTTGAACATCATCGTTATGGAGCTTTTCAAGCTATGGTGGTATGTTGCGCTTTACGTGATCGCTATGATCGCAATGGGTTACCACCTGTATCATGGTTTCCAGAGCGGTTTTCAGACGCTTGGGTTTGATCATAAAAAGTATAAGCCAGCTATTGACTTTTTGGGCCTTTGGGTGTTCAGCATTATTATTCCTGCTGTGTTCGCTGCAATGCCTCTTTACGTGTTTTTTTTCAAATAAGATGGATCATCCCGATTTAGGGACTAAAAAATATTTCTCAAATGGTATTAGATTCAAAAATTCCAGAGGGCCCTTTAGGAGAAAAGTGGTCTAAACATAAATTCAATCTGAAGCTGGTTAACCCGGCCAATAAAAGAAAATATACTGTTATCGTTGTTGGTACCGGTTTGGCAGGAGCTTCTGCTGCCGCATCGCTGGCCGAATTAGGATACAATGTAAAAGCCTTTTGTTATCAGGACAGTGCACGCCGGGCGCATTCTATTGCTGCTCAGGGTGGGATTAATGCTGCAAAAAACTATCGTAACGATGGCGACAGCGTTTATCGTTTATTCTACGATACTATTAAGGGCGGCGACTATCGTGCCCGTGAAGCGAACGTTCATCGTTTAGCTGAAGTTTCGAACGATATTATTGACCAGTGCGTGGCTCAAGGGGTGCCTTTTGCCCGCGAATATGGTGGCTTGCTTGACAACCGCTCTTTTGGTGGTGCGCAGGTATCACGTACCTTCTATGCGAGGGGACAAACCGGACAGCAGTTGCTTTTGGGCGCTTACTCTGCTTTAAACCGTCAGATCCATGAAGGTAAGGTGAAGATGTATAACAGGCATGAAATGCTTGATCTTGTTACAGTTGACGGAAAGGCGCAAGGAATTGTTACCCGTAACCTGCTGACAGGAGAGATAGAAACCTTCGCAGGCCATGCTGTATTACTTTGTACTGGCGGCTACGGAAACGTATTCTACCTTTCAACTAACGCCATGGGTTGTAACACTACAGCAATCTGGCGTTCATATAAGAAAGGAGCTGCATTTGCTAATCCTTGCTTTACTCAGATCCACCCTACCTGTATTCCGGTAACCGGCGATCATCAGTCTAAGCTTACCTTAATGTCTGAGTCTCTGCGTAACGACGGTCGTGTTTGGGTACCGAAGACAAGGGAGATGGCTGAAAGACTTCGCAAGGGAGAAATTAAAGTATCTGACATAAAAGAAGAAGACAGGGATTATTTCCTTGAACGTAAATATCCATCTTTTGGTAACCTGGTTCCTCGTGATGTAGCTTCCCGTAATGCTAAAGAAGCGGCTGATGACGGACGCGGTGTTGGTGCAAGCGGTAAAGCGGTATACCTGGATTTTGCAGAAGCTATCGGGCGGCTTGGTAAAGCTGCAGTGGAAGCAAAGTATGGCAACCTTTTCGATATGTATTATCAGATCACAAATGAAAATCCATACGAAATGCCAATGCGTATCTATCCTGCAGTACACTATACCATGGGAGGCCTTTGGGTTGATTACAACCTGATGACTACAGTCCCAGGCTTGTATTGCTTAGGCGAAGCAAACTTCTCAGATCACGGAGCGAATCGTCTTGGTGCATCTGCTCTGATGCAGGGTCTTGCTGACGGATATTTTGTAATACCATACACTGTTGGAGATTACCTCGCTAATATCGGTCCTAAGCCGGTTGATGCATCTCACCCTGCATTTGCTCAGGCAAAGAAAGACGTTGAAGACAGGATTAAGAGATTCCTTTCTATGAAAGGGACTAAGACGGTAGACGAGTATCATCGAGATCTTGGTCTGATCATGTGGGAATATTGCGGTATGGCAAGAAATGAACAGGGGCTAACTAAAGCAAAGGGTATGATCAAAGAACTTCGCGAAGATTTCTGGAAAAATGCCATTGTGATAGGTGAGAACGAAGAGATGAACATGTGTCTGGAGAAAGCAGGTCGTGTAGCCGATTTCCTTGAACTTGCAGAACTGATGGTTGACGATGCACTTAACCGTAAAGAGTCGTGTGGTGGTCACTTCCGTGAAGAAAGCCAGACTGAGGAAGGTGAAGCAAAGCGTGACGATGAAAATTATGCATATGTTGCCGCCTGGGAATTTAAAGGAGATGATGCCCCTGCTATGATGCATAAAGAAGAACTGATCTTCGAGAATGTTAAGCTAACACAAAGGAGTTATAAATAAGTATCTGGTGGCAAGTATCAAGTATCAGGACGAATGGAAATGCCGGAAAGATATTTGAAGTGCTCAGGAGAAAAGATTGATTAGATGTTATGCAAGTAATCTGGATACTGTAATCTTGATACTTGCTACTAAAAAAAAGTAATATGAGCGGAAACATGAATTTAACCTTGAAAGTCTGGAGACAGAAGAATGCCAGCGATAAGGGCGGATTTGTAACATATAAAGCAGATGACATATCACCTGATATGTCGTTCCTGGAGATGCTGGACATAGTGAACGAGCGTCTTGTGAAGGAAAAGGCTGATCCTATTCATTTTGACCACGACTGTCGTGAAGGAATTTGCGGAGCGTGTTCTTTGTATATTAATGGCCGTCCTCATGGTCCGAAACAAGCAATTACGACCTGTCAGCTTCACATGCGCAGTTTCAGCGACGGCGAAACCATTACTATTGAACCTTGGCGTGCAGTAGCTTTTCCTATCATCAAGGATTTGGCTGTTGATCGTTCTGCGTTCGACCGTATCCAGGAAGCCGGTGGGTTTGTGTCGGTAAACACAGGAGGTGTACCTGATGCTAATGAGATTGCTATTCCTAAGCCGGTAGCAGACGAAGCAATGAATTCAGCAACATGTATCCAATGTGGTGCTTGTGTTGCAGCATGTAAGAATGCATCGGCCGCGTTATTCGTATCGGCGAAGATCTCGCAGTTTGCGTTACTTCCTCAGGGCCAGCCTGAAAGGTATCGTCGCGTTCAAGCGATGGTTGCGCAGATGGACGCAGAAGGCTTTGGTAGCTGTACGAATACAGGTGCTTGCGAAATAGAATGTCCGAAAGAGATTTCTTTAACAAATATTAACAGGATGAGGCGGGATTATTTTACTGCCGGATTTTTTAAAGAAGAAGAAATTCACTAATTTTGTCCAACGAGGCAAGGAGGATTTTTTAAGAACCCTGCGCATTAGCGCGGGGTTCTTGCTTTTTGGGGCACTTTAGTTCGCTTTTTTCTTCGTTGTAATAATTATTACTCCGTTTTTCCCTTTATCGCCATACTTATCTGTAGCTTGTTTGTCTTTTAATACACTTATCGACTGGATTTCTGACGGCTTTAGTGATTGCAGATCAAAGGAAGGTTTTTCTACACCATCAATTATGTAAAGAGCATTCGGTAAAGAATTATGCCTGAAGGTAAGAGCTTGTTCACGTGTGAGGTTTACCAAAATCGGTAATGTGTATTGGACTCTTATCGGGTGTCCATCCTGCATTCCGGGATTCCATTTTGGTGTATTTTCCAACATCCTTATAGCTTCTTCGCCTGTTCCGTAACCAAGGTCACGCAAGAGCCTTATATCTTCAAGGCTTCCATCTTTCTCTACAATGAAACTTACAATAAGCCTCCCTTTAATGTTGTTCTTCCTGGCTTCTTCGGGGTATTTATAATTTTTTGAAACGTATGCGTAGAATGCATCCATTCCTCCCGGAAAGTTAGGCATAACATCGATGGAGGCGAAGTCATGTACTGCGTCATCTTCAACGGCTTTCCCGGGGGACGGGCTGGTTGAAGGCAAGCGTTTTGGGGAACCGACGATCATGATGGAAGATAGCTCTTTATATCCGTCAGGAATAGTTATTGGCGTTTCTTTAGCCCCTGTCCCTGTTCCTTCCAGACTGAAGCTTATCCTGAAGTAGTACTTTCCCGCTACTGCCGGGTCCATGTTATTGATCTTTTTTAAGGTCCTTAACACTTCTTCATCAATCCCACTACCGAGGCCGCGGACTATGTTTATGTCTGCAAGGCTGCCGGAGGAAGTGATTTTAAATGAACTTACCACATCCCCCTGGACGTTGTTAAACCGTGCTTTAGAGGGATAAATGATATTCCTGGCTACATAACTATATAAGTATTTAAGCGGAGCGCCTCCCAGCTTTTTGGTGCTGTCGTTAGTCGTGGTGTCTCCTAATATCTTCTTAGCCGAGCTAATTATGGAAGTTCCAGCTTCGCTGGCGGAAACGACATTTATTTCGCTGATCTTATTTGTTATCTTTTCCAGAGAATTATATCTGTCGATTGTTGCCGACGAAAAAATTAGCATGCAAAGGAAAAGCGGAACGGAGAGACCGTATTTTATCAGGGCGATCCTGTGCGATTTAGATTTGTGAAGCATACGAATTCTCAGTTTTAACAGCGATTCGTTATAAAAGTTATTAGAAAGACCTGAAGGCGACACACCAAATGCAGTGCTCAGAAGCAGTAATGAATATTCCGATTTGTCAGCTTTAGTTTTTGCCGCTGCTTCATCGGCAATAAATTCGTGAATAAGCTTCACCGCTTTTTTATATACATATACGATCGGGTTGAACCAGTTAATTATGGAAATTACCTCGAAAAGTACTACGTCTGCTGAATGTAACTGGCGCACATGCACTACTTCATGTTTTAGAATGGAATGCCGGTCGGGCAGGTCATCCGGAACTACAATACGACCAAAAAATGAGTAAGGTTGGTGCCCCTGGTCAGGCCGTTGCCGGCAAACCTGTAAAAAGCGGATAATAAAACGTGATAAGAATATAGTTAAACCGGTCAGGTAAGTGATCAAAAGCCAGTTGACGCTGGTCTGCTCGACGGTCGGGTCAGTATTGGCCGTGAAATACAAGACATTGAGCGAGTCGGCTGCCTGGTACACCTTTTCGTTTACGAAAAACGTGCGCACCCACTCCGCATCCGTCAGCGGTATTAAGAAAGCGAGGATGCCGGAGCTGATAAGATATACCCTGTTAAGCTTAAAAAAGGTTTCGTTCCTAAGGAATAAAAAATAGAACGCATACAGGATGATCAGATAAATGTTAGTTTGAAGGAGATAACCGAACCATGTCATGGCTTTTTATTTTTTAGGTTTTTTATTAGTTTTAATATCTCATCTGCTTCGTGCAGGTCTATCTTTTCCTTCTTTACAAAGAAAGAGAACATCTTCTCCACCGAATTACTGAAGTAATTGGTAAGTAGCTTTTCTGTTGCGAAGCTTTTATATT
This sequence comes from Arcticibacter tournemirensis, assembly GCF_006716645.1. Lineage (NCBI taxonomy): Bacteria > Pseudomonadati > Bacteroidota > Sphingobacteriia > Sphingobacteriales > Sphingobacteriaceae > Arcticibacter > Arcticibacter tournemirensis. The sequence continues at coordinate 762,013 of NZ_VFPL01000001.1, forward strand.
GCTCCTTGCTTACCAGGGGGTAATACTGGTGGCTTTTCCCAAAGGCTTCGTGGTCAACAAAACCCTTTGTTTCCAATATCCTGATAATTGTGGAGACAGTATTATAGGCAGGCTTGGGCTCGGGAAGTTCATCAATCACATCTTTTACAAATCCTTTTTCGAGTTGCCATAGTATCTGCATAATTTGTTCTTCAGCTTTTGTTAATTCTTTCATTCCCATCGTTTTATTGTTTAAAGTAAATATACAACTACTGTGTTAGTTTTGCAACTATTTTTTTAGTTTATTGTTTCGGAAACTTATACTTTCCTTTTCTGTTGTCTGTAAGTTTTTAAATACTCACATTTAAATATGACAATAACTTTTCATGGAGCCGCCCGTTGTGTAACAGGCAGTAAACACTTGCTAAAACTGGATAACGGAACACAAATACTACTTGATTGCGGAATGTTTCAGGGGATGGGTGGGGAAACTGATGAGTTAAACGGCCATTTTGGTTTTAATCCTGCTAAGGTTGACTATCTTATATTGTCACACGCTCATATTGATCACTGCGGACTCATACCGCGAATGGTAGCAGAAGGATTTAAAGGTACGATTTTCAGCACCGCTCCCACTATGGATCTTGCGAGGATCTTGTTGAATGATTCTGCCGGGATACAGGAGCAGGATACAGAATTTATTAACGACAGCAGGGAGAAGAAAGGTTTGCCGCCGCTTAAACCGCTTTATACAGAAGATGACGTGATGGAGGCAATGCGCTTGTTTAAAATTGTGGATTACAACGAAGACTTTGAAATTGAGCCAAGAGTGACCTTGCGCTTTACAGATGCCGGACATATCATCGGCAGCGCGGCTGTTCATCTTTCAATCCTGGAGAAAGGCAAATTTACCCGGCTTACATTTAGTGGAGACGTTGGCCGGTATGAGGACCTCCTGTTAAGAAGTCCTCAGTCCTTTCAACAGTCTGATTATATAATTATCGAATCTACTTATGGAGATTCTTATCATAAAGATCTGGAGCCACTGGAAGGGCAACTGCAGGAGATCATCCATCAAACGTGTAAATTAAAAGGTGGTAAGCTGATTATTCCGGCTTTTAGCGTTGGCAGGACCCAGGAACTTCTGTATGCCCTCAATTCACTTGAGCTTAAGGGCAGTTTGCCTGATGTTCCGTATTACGTAGACAGCCCGCTTTCAGAAAAGGCGACGCAAGTATTAAAAGAACATCCGCAGGTTTATAACCGGGACGTGAAGGAGGTGATGGCACAGGATAGTGATATATTTAAGTTTAAAGGACTGAAGTTTATTCAGTCAGCAGGTGAATCCCGATCATTGAATGATGATCCTCGTCCCTGTGTGATTATATCGTCATCAGGTATGGCAGAAGCTGGCCGGGTAAAGCATCATATTCGAAATAACATAGGGAATGAAAAGAACACCATTCTGATGGTCGGCTACTGTGAACCGTCGTCTTTAGGAGGTGAGCTAAGCAGAGGAAAGAAAGTGGTCTCTATTTTTGGCGATGAATATGATGTCCGCGCCGAGGTCCGCGTAATCAGATCAATGAGCGCACACGGCGATTGTAACGATCTTCTGAAATTCCTATCCTGCCAGGACCCCTCTCTTGTTAAAAAAGTTTTCCTTGTGCACGGAGAATATGATGTACAAACAAAGTTTATGCAACGACTTAATGAAGTTGGATTCAATGAGGTGCGGATTCCGGGGCAGCATCAGATGCAAGAGCTGTAATACAGCTTCTAAAAAAATGTCCGTACGAGTCCGTTAAACGAAGGCATTCTGAAATAAGAGGCAGCTTCAAACTTTTCCTGGTTCAGGGTGCTATTGCTATTATTTAAGGTGAGTAATATAGCGAGTAATACAGGTACCAGCAGGATGATAAAGGGAGATAGAAGATTCTTTGGCGTTTTCATTTTGCTTAATATTGACGATTCAAAGCAACGCTAACTTTTCGTTATTTGAAAATTATTTAGACTAAGGGCAGAGAATATTAGATGAACGGTTGATTTTGCCTTATAAAATACACCGGGAGTGCGAAGAAAAGGGCATCTCTCATGAGGCCCGTATGATATGTGATGCTCGTAATAGAAGTGGATACTTTAAATAAGTACGGTGCCAGGCGTAATTAATTCAGTGTTAAAAACCCTTGTCTCGAATTCGGTGACAGGTCTTTTGCTTTCTATTAACTGAATCAGCAGTTCGGTGGCGGCTTTGCCCATCTCAAAAGCGGGTTGCCTTACGGCTGTAATGCCTGGCATAAAGAGGTCAACAACATTTGCGTTGGTAAAGCCAGCGATAGCAAGGTCGGAAAGACAGTGGGGCACAAGCTTTTTAATCGCCATAAGGCATCCGGTGCTTATTTTATCTTGTGCGATAAATATGGCTTTGGGCGGATCTTCCATTTCGAATAGCTCCTTGATTACCTGATCGATCTCTTCCTGTTCAATACCCCTGTATTTGCCATACTTTACATAATCTTCATTAAAAGGCAAACCGTGCTTTTCCAGGGCTGCCTTATATCCTTCGAGGCGTTCCCGTGTGATCGACAGATGCGCAGCATTTGTTATATGAGCGACTTTTTTATGCCCGAGGCTTATGAGATATTCGGTCGCATCGAAGGCGCCTTTAAAATTATCTGCAATGACCTTGTGAGTCTCGATCTGTTCGGTTACGCGGTCAAACATTACAATCGGAAGGCCTTGATCATGCAGTGACTTTAAATAAGATATATCCGAACTTTCTGACGAAAGGGAGATTAACAGGCCGTCTACTGATCGTGAGGCGAGGTGTTCCACGTTCAGTACTTCGCGGTCCAGCCGTTCATGGCTCTGAGTAATTATAACATGGTAATCCCTGTTATATGCGACAGATTCGATTCCGTTAATTGCCTGTGAGAAGTAATTGTTCGCAATCTCAGAAACAATAACGCCAATTGAATAACTTCTTCGCTCTTTAAGACTTAAAGCAATGGGATTGGGACGATAGTTTATCTTTTCGGCGTATTCCAAAACCACCTTTTTGGTTTCATCACTTATTTCATAACCACCACGCAAGGCTCTTGAAACGGTTGAGGTTGAGAGTCCTAATGCTTTCGCTATATCTTTAATAGTTACGGTATTAAACTTCATTGGTTACCTCCTGATTGCTGAATGAAGATGCTAAGATAATTATATTTTATCCAAAGCCCGCATCGTTTTGTACAGCTCAGTATACGAGTTAAAAAGGGCGTATTATTAGTAATAAATTGAGCGGTGAAAACGAGCATTATAAACCAAAAAGTCGGAATCGATTGCGGGAACGATTGCGTAAAAATATATTCCGTTCTTCTAAAAGATTGTTAGTAAAGTGATTAATATTGTTTTGTCTGAAGTTATAAACCAGAATAAAAGTTATAAATCAAGTATACCAGCCTTCAATCTCTGATGATTGTGAATATTAGAATGAAGTAGCCAAAACGCAGCAACCTGGTACAACTAACGATAATATCAAAGTTTATATCAAGAGTAATACAAACATATAAAAAGGGCACACGTAAACGTGTTTAAAGAGAAGAATGGAATATTGAAAGGGTAATTTATGACTTTTAGAACGATATTATGTATAGGTCTGATTTCTGGGTTTGCAAGCTTTGCTTTTGCACAGCAGCTTGCATTTCCCGGAGCGGAAGGCTTTGGTAAATTTACAACCGGTGGCAGAGGGGGAAAAGTATTGATCGTGAGTAATCTGAACGATGAGGGAGAGGGTAGTTTAAGAAAGGCTATTCAAGCAAAGGGACCCAGGATCATTGTTTTTTCAGTCTCCGGAACGATTGCTCTTGAATCTCCTCTCGACATAAACAAAGGAGACCTAACCATTGCTGGCCAGTCCGCACCGGGTGACGGGATCTGTATTAAAAATTATCCTGTTAGCATCAAATCAGATAATGTAATAATCCGCTATATCAGGTTCCGGATGGGAGATGAAAAAAAGATCGCTGCGGATGCATTAGGTGCAAATAAAGGAAACAATAACATCATCGTTGATCATTGTTCCATGAGCTGGGCGACTGACGAATGTGCTTCATTTTACCGGAATAGCAATTTTACTCTTCAATGGTGTATTATATCCGAGAGCCTGAACTCATCGGTGCACCAAAAAGGCGAACATGGCTACGGCGGTATATGGGGGGGCGAAGGAGCTTCCTTTCATCATAACCTCATTGCCAGTCACAAAAGCCGGACACCACGTTTCAGCGGATCATCCACAACGCCAAATTCGGAAAATGAGCTGGTCGACTTTACAAATAACGTCATCTATAACTGGGAGGCGAACAGTGTATATGGAGGCGAAAAAGGCCGGTATAACATAGTTAATAATTACTTTAAGCCGGGGCCTGCAACCGCGTCGTCAAAGAGGACCCAGATCCTGAATCCATGGTCGCCCTACGGGCGGTTTTATTTAAACGGGAACCATCTTGACGGTAACAAAGCCATATCGAAGGATAACTGGGGGGGCGTTAAAGCCGATCATCCAGATTCAGCGAGGACTTTAAATCCCTTCAAAGTAGAATCCCTGGCGTGCCAGAATCCAGAGAAAGCTTATACAGCAGTATTAGATTTTGCGGGTGCCAGCTTCCGGCGGGATGCAATAGATACGCGGATTGCAAATGAAGTAAAGAGCGGCAGTTCGGGACTGGGTACACAAAAAAACGGGATTATCGACTCGCAGAACGACGCGGGCGGATGGCCTGAGCTGAAATCGCAGCCAGCTCCCACAGATACCGATAACGATGGAATGCCTGATGCATGGGAAAAAAAGAACGGCTTAAATCCCTCAGATCCTCTCGACTCTTCTGCCTATACAATAGATAAGAATTACACGAACGTTGAAATTTATCTTAATAACTTATTATCAATAAAATAGATATGAAAAGGTATGTTTTTTTCTTTTTGTCTGCTTTGATTTTAATGTCGTTTGCTTTAATACAGAATAAAAAGATAACCTTGTGGATGATTGGTGATTCTACAATGTCTGTGAAGCAACCAAAAGCCTTCCCGGAAACTGGATGGGGCATGCCCTTCTCAACTTTTTTCAATAAAAAGGTAACGGTAGATAACCGTGCTGTAAATGGCCGCAGTACGCTTTCATTTATAACTGAAAATCGTTGGAAAGCCGTATACGATAATTTAGAGGCAGGCGATTATGTGTTTATTGAGTTTGGGCACAACGATGAAAAGCTTAATAAGCCAGGTGTTGGCACCTCAATAGATCAGTATAAAGCCAATCTTGCAAAATTTATAGACGAAGCCAGATTAAAGAAGGCGATCCCTGTGTTACTAACTCCAATTGCGAGACGTAATTTTATCGAAGGGAAGCTTGTTGACACTCATCTGGGATATCCTGATGCAATGAGAAAGGTTGCCGACAGCCTGAATGTGCCTTTAATCGACATGCAGAAGAAGACCGAAAAGCTGCTGACTTCTCTTGGCGAGGAAGGATCGATAAAACTGTTTAATCATGTGGCGCCAGGCAACGAAAATTACCCGGAGGGAAAAAAAGATGACACGCACCTCAGTCCCGAAGGAGCTAAGCAAATCGCCGGTCTTGCTGCAGAAGGAATGCGGGAATTGAAAATTGATCTGACGGGCTGTCTAAGAAAGAAGTAGAACGTTAGGGATCTATTGTTTCAATCTTAAAGAGCGGATATGGACAGGAATATGAAGGGGCTTCTTTGCCTCGTATGTTGCATTTTAATGTCTTTTGTTTATCTGAAAAAGGAGCCCGTTAAAGTGTACCTTATTGGCGACTCCACTGTTGCTGATTATTCGCTCGAACCAGACTATAAAACCAGGCGCTATCCCTTAACGGGATGGGGACAGGTTTTTCAACAGTTTCTGCGTCGTGATAATTTAGTTCATTTAAAAGGGATTATACATGCTGATAGTGCAGTTGTTGACGATAGGGCTAAAGGAGGGAGAAGTACCCGAACCTTTTTCGAAGAAGGACGATGGGCCGAGGTTTATAAACTGTTAAAGAAGAATGATGTTGTTATGATTCAGTTCGGACATAACGATGCCTCAGCAGAAAAGCCCGAGCGGTATGTGAACATCACCGGATACAAAGAATATCTGAGGCTTTTTATAAATCAATCCAGGAGTAAGAGAGCCTGGCCCGTGTTAATCACACCAGTGACAAGGAATTATCCCTGGAACGGAGGAAAACTGGGGAGTGCTCACGGTGACTATCCTCAGGCGATGGAAGATGTCGCTAAGGAGCTGCGTGTCCCTCTGATTAATCTGACTAAGTTGTCGGCAGATTACTTTACAATGAAAGGCCAGGACTATGTTACCTCCAGGTATTTTATGAACCTGCCTGCAGGAGCGTACGAAGCTTATCCTGGCGGGCAAAAAGACAATACACATTTTCAGACTGAAGGTGCCACTGAAGTTGCACGTTTAGTCTTTCAGGGTTTGAAGAAACTGTCGGGTAATAAATAAAATACTATGAAAAAGGTGTTTCTTACGCTTATCTCTTTTATTGCAAGCTTGTTTGTTGTCGCTCAGGAGAGACATTTCACTGTGGCTCAGGACGGCAGCGGGAATTTTAAAACCGTTCAGGAAGCGATTAATGCTGTTCCCGACTTTCGTAAAGTGCAGACTGTCATCTTCATAAAGAATGGAGTATATAAGGAAAAACTGATCCTTGCTCCATCCAAGAAAATGGTGAAGCTGGTAGGAGAGAGCGTTGAAAAAACAATCCTCACCTATGATGATTATAACCAGAAGAAAAATATTTTTGGAGAGGAGAAAGGAACGTCAGGTTCAGCGAGCTTCTATATTTATGGCGACGACTTCAGTGCCGAAAGCATCACTTTTGAGAATTCCTCGGGACCAGTAGGCCAAGCGGTGGCGGTTTGGTCGGCAGGAGACAGGATGAAATTTAAGAACTGCAGGTTTTTAGGTTTTCAGGATACTCTTTATACCTATGGATATGGCAGCCGGCAATATTATACGGATTGCTATATTGAAGGCACTGTCGACTTTATATTTGGGTCGTCTACAGCAGTGTTTAATAACTGCGATATCTTTTGCAAGAAGCAAGGTTATGTAACCGCAGCTTCTACACCCGACTCTACAAAGTATGGATACGTGTTTCTGAACTGCCGGATCAAAGGGGATGCTCCTGAGAATTCTTTCTATCTGGGACGCCCCTGGCGTCCTTATGCCAAAGTAGTTTTCATCAACTGCGAGCTGGGTAAGCATATAAAACCCGAAGGCTGGAATAACTGGGGTAAGGAGAGTAATGAAAAAACTGCATATTATGCAGAGTATAATAACAAGGGTGAAGGTTTTAAACCTAAACATAGGGTTAGCTGGTCTCATCAATTGACTAAAGAAGGAGCCAGAGAATATACGATAGAGAAGATATTCCGGGGATGGAACCCGGAATAATTGTTCGTGCAGTTTGAATTGTTATTTCAGCTCGAGTGCAAACTCCTCTGATGGATTGCGCACTTTCTTCATATTGACAAGCCAGTCGTTTTCGGCGTCCCGATAGCCGACAGCCAATATGGTAACACTTCTCAATCCTTTCTCGCGGAGGTTTAAAAGTTCATCAAGCTGATCGCTGTCGAAACCCTCCATCGGTGTGGAATCAATTTTAAGTTCGGCCGCTTCAGCAATTGCGAGGGCAAAGCCTATATAGGCCTGACGCGCTGTATGAACGAAATTTTCATCCGCGGACTGATTGAGGTACACAGATTTCAGCATATCGGTGTAATTTTTGAATTGTTCCGGAGGAAGGCTTCTTTCCTCCGTAATTCTGTTAAAGATCGAGTCTATCCTTTCTTCCGTGTACTTGTCCCACGCGGCGAAAACAAGGAGATGAGAACAGTCGGCAACAGTCTGCTGACCTTTTGCAATTGGAACGATTTTTTCTTTGAGCTCCTGATTGCTGATGACAATCACTCTAAACTGCTGTAGCCCTGACGATGTTGGGGCGAGCCTGGCGGCTTCAACGATTTTCTTAATTTCTTCTTCTCCTACTTTCCGGGAAGGGTCGTATTTTTTAGTGGCATATCGCCATTGTAAATTATCTAAAAGTGACATTTCTTATATCGTAAATTAGCTATTTGTGACTATTAATTTTACTTCGATATTGCCTCTCGTTGCATTCGAATAAGGGCACACCTGATGTGCTTTCTCAATCAGGCTTTGTGCCTCTTCTCTGGTTACACCTGGAATATTTGCCTGTAATTCTACTGCAAGGCCGTAGCCGCCATTATCCAGTTGTCCGATAGTAACTTTTGCAGTTACACTTGTCTCTCCTGCTTTTATCTTTTCGTTCTTTATAACAAGATTGAGAGCGCTGTCAAAACAGGCAGAGTAACCTGCAGCGAATAATTGTTCCGGGTTTGTATAATTATCATTTGCCCCGCCTAAAGCCTTAGGAGCTCTGACTTCTAAATCCAGTACTCGATTATCTGATTGAACATGACCGTTACGGCCTCCTTTTGCAGTTGCTACTGCAGAATACAATGACTTCATATATAATAATGATTTTCTATTTGAGATTTTTGGTAAGATCAAGGATCTTATTTATCGTGTGATGCAATTGCACCAGTTCCTCAGGGCTGATATTTAACGAAGCGAGGAATTTCTGCGGGACTGCACACGCAGGCTCCCGTAATTGTTTTCCCTCTTTTGTCAGAGAAATTTCTACTACACGTTCATCGGCAGTACTTCGCGTTCTCTTAATTAGTCCTTTTTGTTCAAGTCTTTTTAACATAGGAGTTAAAGTCCCTGAATCCAGATATAATCTCTCTCCTAACTGATTGACACTGTGTTTCTGATGTTCCCATAATATAAGAAGGACGAGATATTGCGGGTAAGTAATATCAAGTTCGTCAAGTATAGGTCTGTAACGCTGATTGATCTGCCTTGAGAGGGCATAGACGGAAAAACATACCTGCTTATCGAGGCATACCATTTCATCTTCTTTTCCTTTTTCCACGCCACAAAAATAAACATTGTGCACAATTTAATTTTGTGCATTGTGTTTTTCTTTTGTCATTTTGCTTGTGGCCGGGATTGCTTTAGGTCAAGCTAAAATATTGCCTGAGAAGGCGTTTTACCGATAGAAGCTGTTTAGATGCGGAATACTACTTCAGCGGTTCAACCCTGAACCAGTCATAATCAGCCCAACCTGAGTCGTTAGTCTCCGTATCGCGAGACGCGAATAATCCAACCTTGGCGCCTATCCATTTCCCTGGCGTGGCTGTGAATACCGGTTCCGCGCTGATGAACGTTTTGCCGTCTGTACTATAGCTGAACTGGCATTTTGCTGCCGCTGTAACGGTCACCCGAAGGTATGCAGTGTTGCTTTTTAATTTAGTTACAGCAGTTTCTTTCTCGGTAGCACCCTTATCGGCTTTTTCGCATACCCCCTGAATAAGGTATAATCCGTCTTTTTTACTTCTTATGAAAAAGTCAGCATAGCTTAATCCCATGATCACGAGCCCTGTTTTTTCGTTCTCGAGCTTTGGATTAGGAGTAAACGTCACTTTTGCTGTTGCCATGAACTCATCTGCCGGGAACTTCTGTAGAAGAATGTTTGGTACGTCCCAAAGGTTTTTAGCCTCTTCCGGTATTTTGTGAGTGTAAAGCCTTAATACTCCTTTGGCAGGGTTGGTAAATGCCCATGTAGCCTGTGGGTTTGCCTGCCATTGCCATTGGAGGCCCAGGCTATGATCATTGAATTCATCGCTTTCGACAGGGGTGACAATAGGATATGTTTTACCTACGTCGGGCTTTTTGTAAGTTAGTGCAGGTTCGCCTTTACCGTCGCCGTCTTTATCTACGCCGATCACGGGCCAGTCTTTCATCCACTTCATCGGTTGAAGGTGCACTACGCGACCATAGGCTTCCTTATCCTGGAAATGCAGGAACCAGTCTTCACCTTTCTGTGTGTCAACCCATGCTCCCTGATGAGGGCCGTTTACGGGTGACTTTCCTTGATCCATCACCACTTTACGTTCATAAGGTCCATAAATGCTTTTAGACCGCAATACCAGTTGCCAGCCTGTTGGTACCCCTCCGGCTGGAGCGAAGATGTAGTAATAGCCGTTTCTCTTATAAAATTTAGGACCTTCTATGGTTGGGTCGTTTTCGTGCCCGTCGTAAACGATAACACCTTCGTCGAGTGTTTTGGTGCCTTCTGTATTCAATGTCTTTACAGCAAGCACGCTTTTTATTCCCGCCCGGCTTCCAGCGTAAGCGTAAACGAGATATACTTTTCCGTCTTCGTCCCATAAAGGACAAGGATCAATGAGGCCTTTTCCGCTTTCTACTAATACCGGCTCAGACCAGGGCCCTTCGGCTTTTTTAGCTTTGGTGAGGTAAATGCCAAAGTCAGGGTCGGGGTAATAAATATAAAACTCATCGTTGTGATAGCGAATGGATGGCGCCCATACGCCATTGCCGTGCTGTGTTTTTTCGAAGTGTTCAAAAGGGGGCTGGCGTTTTAATGCGTGTGTCAGGATTGTCCAGTTCACAAGGTCTTTAGAATGAAGTACCGGCAGACCGGGGACGGCATCGAAGCTTGACGCTACCATGAAAAAGTCGTCGCCAACCCGAATAGCGTCAGGGTCGGAATAATCAGCATTTAGAATCGGATTTTTATAGTTTCCATTTCCAAGATCGGCAACCCACACTTTTGAAATATAATTTTTTTTGACTTCCTGCTGTTGTGCAAGCAAACTTGTAGAAATAGAAAGAAAAGAGATATAAATCGCCAGTCGTTTCATGCTTTATTCCGATTGATTGTATTTATTTACCGGCTGCAGGCAGCCATTCTGTTTTTCCTGCAAAAATGTTTGCAAGCGTGTATTTTTTAATTTCTTTAGCGGAGAGGGTCTTAGCCCATTTCACGCGGCCGGTTGAAGTTGCTCCGTCGCCACGGCTCATATAGTCGCTGTAGGTGGCAGTCTTTTCATTTTCAGGATTGCGCCAGTTGTCCCATCCTTCGGGCCGGATATGACTGCCCATCTCCGTTCTGATAAAAACGGTTTTTGAGTAGGGGCGCCATGGACGGCCGAGAAAAACTTTTTGTGCTTCGGGTGCCGCAATGAGCTTGCAATCAAAGAACACATAGCCGAACTGCTGGTGGGGAGTGGTTGAAGCAGCGGTAATGTAGGAATTGCTTAAGCTTTTGATGATACAATTTTGAAATACCACGGTTGCTTCACCAAATATGAAGTCGGTAGTACCTTCGATATAGCAGTTGGTATAATACTGCCTGCTGTTTTCGGCGGCTGTGTACAAAGTGTCCTGATTTCCTTTGAGGTTGCAGTTTTTTATTATTGCGCGGTCGCCCTCTACATGTAATGCTACTGCCTGCCCCACTCTGCCGGCCGTATTTTCTATCGTCAGGTTTTCGGCCGAGAAGTCGTTTCCCTCCACCAAAACAGTGTATGAAGTGTAAGTGCTGAACTTATCTTTCCCATATGGATCTTTGCCGTTCGGGTAAGGCTTACCGGAGTAATCATTGTTTGTAATAATGGTATTCTCCTTGCTTTCGCCTACTAAAGAAATCTTTGATTTCCATGATGGGATCACCAGCTTTTCGTTGTAAATGCCATTTTTAATGAATATCCTGACCTGTTGCTGAGAAAGATCACGAACTGCGTTTACAGCCTCCCGGATCGTTTTAAAATCACCGCTTCCATCCTGTGCAACTGTGAAGGAGTCAGGATACTGCTGCGGCTGAGCTTTTGCTTCAGGCAACAAATACATAAGAAACAAAAAGACCAGAAATGATAAGGAATGTTTGGCCATTAATCTATAGTCCATTCGTTAGTTTTTTAGTTTACAATGAGTAAGATCTATAACAAGATTAATAAGTTTATTCCGGTAAAGGAACTGATCTGTTGGAATTTTTTGTGCAATCGTTCCCGTGGGAGCGGAAGGGGGAAAGGGGAAAGCAGAAAGCAGATAGCAGAAAGTTGAAAGTTGAAAGTTGAAAGTTGAAAGTGGAACGCAGAAAGTGGAAAGTTGAAAGCAGAAAGGGAAAAGTTGAAAGGGAAAAGTTGAAAGTGAAAAGTTGAAAGCAGAAAGGGGAAAGCTGAAAGGATAAAGCAGAAAGGGTAAAATTGAAAGCTGAAGGGGAAAAGCAGAAAGCCCCGGACAGGCCGGGGCTTTCTGCTATGAAATGATTTGAGATTATTCGTTTGCTGCTTTACCAAGAGAAGCGAGAATTCCCCCATCAACGTAAAGGATATGCCCGCTTACGAAGTCGGAAGCTTTAGACGAAAGGAAAATAGCCGCTCCCTGAAGGTCTTCCTGTTCGCCCCAGCGTGCTGCAGGCGTACGGCTAATGATGAAGTCGTTAAAAGGATGTCCGTCAACGCGGATGGGCGCTGTTTGTGAGGTTGCAAAATATCCGGGACCAATACCGTTCACCTGAATGTTGAACTGAGCCCATTCGGTAGCGAGGTTTTTAGTAAGCATCTTTAATCCGCCCTTTGCTGCAGCGTAAGCGCTCACAGTATTTCTTCCTACTTCACTCATCATTGAACACATGTTGATTATTTTACCGGCTCGGCGCTCGATCATGTATTTACCGATATGCTTGGCCATAATAAATGGTCCGGTCAAGTCGATTTTAAGTACCTGTTCCCAGTCTGCTACTTCCATATCTACAACGGGAATGCGTTTTATAATTCCGGCATTGTTTATCAGAATATCAATCGGTCCGATTTCCTTTTCAATCTTATCTATATAAGTCTTTACAGCTTCTTCGTCGGTAACATCAAAAACGAAACCATAAGCCTTTATTCCATTGTTTGCATATTCAGCAATAGCAGCATCCAGCTTTTCCTGAGAGATATCGTTGATAATGATTTGGGCGCCAGCTTTAGCAAGCCCCGTAGCCATAGACATTCCAAGTCCGTGTGTAGCACCTGTTACCAGTGCGCGTTTGCCTGTTAGATCAAAAAGTGATAGTGACATATTTGGTTTATTTAGTATTTTAAAGTTAAAAACAAGCTATAATTGAAGCTGCCGGGAATGGGCTCGGAAAGCCTCGTGTTCAATTAAGTTGAGCAAATATATAGTGATATTCAGGATATTTTGAAATAAATGGGCTATTAAATTTCCGGCAACGTTGCCGGAAAAAAAATACGGCAATTGCCTGGTATATCGGGGCAATATTCTTCCATATCTTATCTATAAATACTAATTTGCACACATTATCCTCTCTAAATTATGAACAACCATTCGTTATTTGATTTAACCGGAAGAACTGCGCTGGTCACCGGATGTACCCGCGGCATTGGTAAAGCAATGGCAGAAGCGTTGGCAGAAGCAGGGGCTGATATCATTGGGGTGTCTTCTTCTATTGCCCTGAACGGGAGTGAAACAGAAAAGGCGGTGAAGGAGCGGGGACGCAATTTTAAGGCTTATCAGTGCGATTTCGGTAAAAGGCAGTCAGTGTACGCGTTTTTAGAGAAAGTCCAGGCAGAGCATGAACATATAGATATCCTGGTGAACAATGCTGGCACTATTCTGCGACAGGCAGCAGCAGAACACTCCGACGAGTACTGGGATAGGGTGATTGATATAAACCTGAATAGCCAGTTCGTGATCAGCAGAGAGATAGGAGCGCGAATGATAAAGCAGGGAGGGGGCAAGATTATTTTTACGGCATCTCTATTGACCTTTCAGGGAGGCGTGTTGGTACCGGGATATGCTGCAAGCAAGGGTGCGATAGGAAGCCTGGTAAAAGCGCTGTCAAACGAATGGGCTTCAAAAGGCGTGAATGTAAATGCAATTGCGCCCGGATATGTATCTACCGACAATACAGAGGACCTGAGAAATAATCCCGAGCGAAGCCGTGCCATTCTGGACAGGATTCCGGCTGACAGATGGGGTGAGCCGGAAGACTTTAAAGGACCGGTGGTGTTTTTGGCATCGAAAGCGGCAGACTACGTGCACGGTACAATTCTAACAGTGGATGGGGGTTGGATGGGCCGTTGAGAATCGAATGGTAGAATAAATGAATAATAAATAACAAGTAATATGATAATGAATCAAAGATATGCACAAAGCCCCAAGGAGGTTGCAGGCTTAAATACAGCCGAGCTTCGTGCAAACTTTTTACTGGAGGATCTGATGCAGCCTGATCAGTTCAGCTTCACCTATTCGCACTATGACCGTGCTATAATTGGAAGCGTTGCTCCTGTTAATGAAGTTCTGGAGCTTCCTGTGTATGAAAACCTGCGTGCAGATTATTTTCTTGAAAGACGCGAACTTGGAATTATTAATGTCGGTGGCAATGGAGAAGTGAGCATCGACGGCACAACATATCAGGTAAGCAAGCTGGATGCTGTATATGTGGGGAAAGGATCTAAATCGGTGCGTTTTAAAAGTGTCTCCGCTGCTAATCCTGCAAAGTTTTTCCTTTATTCTGTACCAGCGCACAAGGAGTATCCGCATCAGCTGATCACAAAGGAAAATGCTTTTCCAACTACTGTGGGAAGTAAGGATACAGCAAACGAACGTACTATTTATAAATACATCCATCTCGAAGGTGCGAAGAGCTGCCAGCTGGTAATGGGATTGACCATCTTGAGTACCGGAAGCGTGTGGAATACCATGCCTTCACATGTGCATGACCGCCGTATGGAGTCTTACTTCTATTTTGACGTTCCCGAGGATCAAGTGGTGTTTCACATGATGGGACAACCACAGGAAACCCGTCATCTGGTCGTTCAGAATCACCAGGCGATTATCTCTCCCCCATGGTCTATTCATTCAGGAGGAGGTACTTCCAATTATGGGTTTATCTGGGCAATGTGTGGTGAAAACCTTGTATACTCGGATATGGATGCTGTAGCGATTAAAGATCTGAGATAATAAACGTTATAATACCTGCCTCTGTAAAAGCTTAAAGCCGGTAATTTAACTGAATTACCGGCTTTTTTATCTGATAAATGAATCGCTGATAGCTGATTCCGGGAACGATTGCACAAATTGTTTTTTGCTTACTGTTGCATGTAATATATAATAAACGTAAAATTGTTATCAGAGAAGCTAACATGTTATAAACCTGAAGATAACCTGAATTTTCAAATGACTGATAGTTAAAACTTCTCTGTTACAGGGTAATCGTCTGTATATGAAAGAAGGAAGGAAGGATTTCAATAGTTGTTTAGTGGACCTGCAAAGGCGGATTTCGGAGGGTGATGAACATGCTTTTGAAGAAATTTATTCTCATTATCATAAGAAGCTCACTGCATTCTCTAAAAATTTCCTGCGTTCGACGGAGCTAGCAGAAGAAGTCGTAGAAGACGTTTTCGTGAAGCTATGGAGCAAAAGAGAGGATATCATTGATATAAACAATCTTACTACCTATTTATATTCGGCCACCAAAAATCGCTCGCTTAATGCCTTATCCCAGGAGGCCCGGCGTTTGGTTACCGAATCTCTTGAGATATCTGATTCGGATATGAAGGCAGAGAGTTACACGCCGCATGATTTACTTGTAACTTCCGAAATGATGCAGTTGATGCAGCAAACGCTTGAATTGCTTCCAAAGCGCTGTAAGTTAATTTTCAGGTTAATAAGGGAAGATGGCTTGAAGTACAAGGAAGTAGCCGAAATTTTAAATATTTCTGTCAATACCATTGACGCGCAAATGGCGATCGCCGTGAAAAGGCTTTGTGCTGCGCTTTCTGTAGATAAAAGTAAAAAGGATCGGGTCCATTTACCCGGATAAAAAAATACAATTTTTTTTAGTAGAAGTTTTCATTGCGGCTGTCTTAATAGAAAAGCAGGTAACCACCGTAATGGACAACAAAGACAGAATATGGAGATTGATGGCGCGCTCCTTAAGCGGAGAAGCAAGCGCTGAAGAGTCCAGCGAGCTGTCAAATTATTTGCATTACGAGCCGGAATTGCAGCAGCAGTACCATATGTTAAAAAAACTGTGGGATGTTAACGCTGAGCTCCATTCAACTTCCATTCAAGATACAAACGAAAAAACGCGCGTTAAAAGTATACTAAAAAAGGCCGAAGAAGAACGAACGGGAATCGCTAATGAGGAGGAAATAGGTAAAGATGATAAAGAGGACAGCATCTGGAGATTTTTATTCGGTCGTTCGTTTAAGCTTCTGTACGCAGCAACCATTACCGTTGTTTTAGTCCTTTATTATTATCCCCGTTCTGATAGTAAGCATATCCCTGAGAGAAAGCAAGAAGTAGTGGCTGTAAAAAACGGCTCGCGAACGAAAATCTTACTTCCAGACGGCTCAAGCGTTTGGTTAAACGGTGATTCAAAGTTATACTACGATGCTGCGTTCAATGGTAAAGTGAGAAAGGTGCGGCTCGTGGGGGAGGCTTTTTTTGATATTGTAAAGAACCCTAACAGGCCATTCATCGTATACGCAGGGAAGATAAACATAAAGGTACTTGGTACTGCTTTTAACGTAAAGTGTTATGAGGATGACAGGGATATTGAAACAACGCTTTTGAGGGGCAGTATTGAAGTGACTGAAAATACATCTGGATCTACGCCGAGAATATTATTAAAGCCAAATCAGAAACTGATTGTACCGATTGAGCCGGCTTCTGTAGTACTACCTAAGAAGGAAGATTTTAAGATTCTGAACCTTGATAAGAAACTTAAGGAAGACGAACATATTGAAACGTCGTGGATTTATAATCGTATCGAATTCAGAGGCGAGAACTTTGAAGAACTAGCCAGGAAGCTGGAGCGATGGTACGACATTAAAATACAGTTCGAAGACGAAAGGGTGAAGAACATAAAATTTAACGGGTCGTTTGAACAGGAGACAGTAGAAGAGGCCTTTAACGCATTACAGAAAGTAGCATCATTTAAATATAAAGTATATGGACGTGAAGTATTTATTAAGTCATCTGAATAATCTGGCGCCTGGCTAAAAGAAAAAACGGAGAATGGTGACGCATTCCCCGTTCAAAACAGATTAAATTTTTTAGTAGTAGAATCCCAACCGTGACGGGTTGGGGATGTTTGATTTAACCTAATGTAAAAGTATGAAATGTTTTTATACGATTTCACAAAAATCGTTATTGCAAAAGCTTGTCCTTACTATGAAACTAACCATAATGCTGATCATAATCTTTACTGTATCAGTATCGGCAGCAGGTTTTTCGCAAAACAAGATAAACCTGGAAGTAAAGAAATCGGCAATCTCTAATGTGATTCGTCAGATCGAAGGACAAACTTCGTATCGGTTTTTATACAACGAAAACTTAGAGGGGATACGTAATAAAGTATCCGTTACACTTTCAGATGCCACTATTGACGCGGCTATGGAAGAACTGTTGAGAGGCACCAACCTTAGTTATCAAGCCCTTGAAAACCAACTGATCGTTATTAAAGACAAGAAGGAAGCCTTAGCTGATATCGTGATTACGGGAAAAGTCGTTGACGTGAAAGGGGAAGAGCTGATAGGGGTTTCCGTAAAAATTAAAGGAACCGCTAAAGGTGTTTCTACAGATGCTGCAGGAAGTTTTAAACTGACTGCCTCTGAAAACGCGGTTTTAGTATTTACGTATGTTGGTTTTGAAACTATAGAAGTTCCGGTACAGGGGAGGAAGACCTTGAAAGTGACCTTAAAAGCATCAACCAGTCAGCTTGATGAGGTCGTGGTGATTGGTTATGGAACAGTGAAGAAGAAAGATTTAACAGGAGCTGTTGCATCGGTTAGTTCAGAAACGATTGCGGCTGCACCAGTGTCATCTGCCCTTGAAGCCATTTCAGGAAGGGTTTCGGGGGTTCAGATTACAACCACAGAGGGTTCTCCGGATGCTGAGATGGTTGTGAGAGTAAGGGGCGGTGGCTCTATTACCGGCGATAACTCTCCTTTGTATATTGTTGACGGTTTTCCTTTAAACTCAATTTCCGATATTGCTCCTGCAGATATCGAATCCATAGATATTCTTAAAGATGCTTCGTCCACTGCTATTTACGGTTCGAGGGGAGCAAATGGTGTCGTGGTAATTACGACAAAAAGCAGTAAGAACGGGAAAACAAATATAAGTTACAATGTATTTACGGGGGTAAGGAATCAGGCAAAGAAGCTCGACGTACTATCTCCTTTCGATTATGTGACTTGGCAATACGAACGGTCGCTTCTAGACAATAACAATACAGATGACTATACCAAGTATTTCGGTAATTATCAGGATATAGATTTGTACCGGAATGTGGTGCCTAACGACTGGCAGGATATTATTTTCGGTCGTACAGGAACGACGTTTAATCAAAATCTAAATATAAATGGCGGCGGTGAAAAGACTAAATACGCCCTCAGCCACAGCTACGTAAAAGACAAAGCTATTATGCAACTATCGGGTTTTGAAAGGCAGAACCTCAACTTTAAGCTTAATCATAAATTGTTTGACAAGCTGACGCTTGATTTTGGCGTTCGTTACGCTAATACAAAAACTAATGGCGGGGGAGCTAACGAACAAAACGAAAAGTCATCCGCAGATTCACGCCTGAAGAATGCGATGATCTATCCTCCTTTCCCGGTATCTGGATTAACAACAAGTACCGAAACTAATGACGATTTCAATTTATATAATCCTTTGATTTCCATTTCTGATAACGATCAGTATGTTGACCGTAAAACATATAATTTAAATGGAGCAGTGAATTATCAGGTGATCCCTGCCCTGCGCCTGAGATCTGAAGTGGGGTATGACGGATACAGGAACGATCAGGACCGTTTTTACGGAACCACTACATATTATGTAAGAAATGCTCCGGGTGCGACTTTCCAAAATCGTCCTGCAGTTATTTTTACTAATACCAACAGAAACAGCTTCAGGAATACAAATACGCTGAACTTTGATTTTAAGAAGTATTTGAATAAAAACCACAGTCTGACTCTTTTGTTAGGGGAAGAATATATTAGAACCGAGGAAATCGTTTTAACCAATACTGTTCATGGATATCCATCGACGTTTGATTTTGACCAGGCGAGAAAATTAACCACTCTTGAAGGAGAAAAATTTATTAATAATTTTTATTCTCCGAAGGAGACACTGTTCTCTTTATTTGGTCGACTGAACTACGATTACAAGGGGAAATATCTTTTTGCTGCTACTTTTAGAGCGGACGGGTCTTCGAAGTTCTCGGATGGTAATCGTTGGGGATATTTTCCTTCTTTCTCGGGAGCATGGCGAATTTCAGATGAAGAATTTATGGAGGACACGAAATCGTGGCTGTCCGACCTTAAGCTACGTGCCAGTTATGGAGAAGCAGGGAATAACCGTATTCCCTCTGGTGTGATTGTCCAGCCATTTATAAGTCAGAATACTTCATGGGTGAATGGGTTTAGCAGCTATTGGAGCCCATTAAAGATAATGGCCAATCCTGATTTGAAGTGGGAGACAACAGTTACTCAAAACCTGGGGCTTGATTTTTCACTATTTAAAACAAAGATCAATGGTACTATCGAAGCCTATTTAAACAAGACAAATGACTTATTGATCGAATATCCAGTAGCCGGTACAGGTTATGATATCCAATACCGGAATTTGGGACAGACGCAAAACAAAGGTTTAGAATTCTCTTTGAACTGGAGCGCTGTGAGGAAAAAGAACTTTGATCTCACTGTAAACGCTAATATGGCGTTTAACCGGAATAAAGTGAATACCTTAGGAGACGTTGTGAGATATGTTGCGGGGTATTCTGGGTGGGCGTCCTCCGAAATCGGAGCCGATTATATCGCAAAACCAGGCGGACCTGTAGGCAGAATTCAGGGGTATCAGGTTGACGGCAGATATGAGGTTTCTGATTTTGAACCTTATAACGGATCGTGGAAGTTGAAACCAGGTGTGGTCGATGCCAGCCCGATCGTGGGAAATCTTCGTCCGGGTTCTATGAAGCTCAAGGATATAACTCCGGGTAATGATAATAGCAAGATTACATCTGACGATATTTCAATTATCGGGAATACAAATCCACGTCATACCGGAGGTTTCTCTGTAACGTCAAGGATATTTAACTTTGATGTAGGCGCTTATTTCAACTACAGCTACGGCAACGATATCTATAATGCCAATAAGATAGAATATACTTCCACCAGTAAGTATAGTTCAAGGAACATGATTTCCATTATGGAAAGCGGCAACCGGTGGACTAACTTGCGTGATGATGGCACGATCAGTAATGACGCTGCTGAGTTGGAAGCCATGAATGCAAATACTACAATGTGGTCGCCTTTCATGAAGAGCTATGTTTTGACTGATTGGGCTGTTGAAGACGGGTCGTTTTTGAGATTATCAACGCTAACAGTAGGATACACGCTTCCGTTTTCGTTGTCATCCAAACTCCGGATGAAGAGTTTAAGGGTGTATGCTTCTGGATATAACCTTTGGCTTCTGACTAATTATTCTGGTTTTGATCCGGAGGTTTCTACACGTCGCAAAACGCCGCTTACGCCAGGTGTAGACTATTCAGCCTATCCTAAAAGCAGATCATTTGTGTTTGGTCTTAATGTCAATTTTTAGTTTGCCTATTTTATTAATTACGAGAGAGATGAAAAAGATTGTCAAAATAATTATAGCAATAGCCGGCATCACTTTTATAAGCAGTTGTAAAGATATGCTTGAAGCGCCTACTCAGTCATCCTTGGATGAGGCTGTTATTTTTTCTACTCCAGCTTTAGCGGAAGGCGCTATCGCAGGCATTATACAGTCGTTTGCTGAGACCAATTCTTACAGGGGAAGATACCTTGTTTTTTATGGGATCAATACCGACACTGAAATTAGCAACAGTTTAAAGAGCATTGATGACGATAAATCGCGGTTGTCAAATTATAATACCAATGTGAATAACAGCCAGATGAATACTGATAACAATGCCTGGGCGAAGTTTTATGAAGGTATTGAAAGAGCAAATCTGGCTATCAGAGGGATCAGAACCTATGGTGACGTTGAACATAACCCGCAGCTGGCACAGATTTTAGGGGAAATGTTAACTCTGAGGGCAGTGGTATATAGTGACCTTATAAAAGGTTGGGGCGATGTCCCTGCCCGGTTTGAACCCATTAGTTCAGAAACGCTTTATTTGCCGAGAAGCGACAGGGATGTTATTTATAAACAGTTACTTGCCGATCTGGAAGAGGCTTCTAACCTGTTAGCCTGGCCTAATGAAACACCAGCTACCAAGTCTGTGGAACGTGTGAATAAAGCATTTGCTAAAGGACTACGTGCTCGCCTGGCATTGGCAGCCGGAGGATATGCCCAGCGTATGGATGGTACAGTAAGATTGAGCACTGATCCGGACCTGTCGAGGGATAAAATGTACGCAATAGCCAAAAAGGAGTGTCTAGACATTATTAATAGCGGAAAATTACGACTGCTTGGATTTGAAGAAGTATTTAAAACCCTTAACCAGGAAACAGGTGTCGCGGGGAAGGAGTCAATGTGGGAAATTCCTTTCAGTGAAGGAAGAGGACGTGTGATCTTTGATTTGGGAGTTAAACATACGACTACTGATAAATATACCATGCAAAATAAAGGAGGAACGAACGGGCCTAATGCGCTGATGTTGTATGAATATCAGCCAGGAGATGTGCGACGCGATGTAACGGTGGTTCCTTACGAGTGGACAAACGGTGTTCAGGTACCTACCAACTTGAATAAATTATATTTTGGTAAATACCGATACGAATGGATGAAACGGATAGTAACATCCACCAACGACGACGGCTTGAACTGGATGTATATGCGTTATGCCGACGTTCTCTTAATGGCCGCCGAAGCAATTAATGAAATTGACGGGCCCGCTGCAGCTGCGCCGTATCTTAAGATGGTTCGCCAAAGGGCGTTCCCTGCTAACGCGGCAAAAGTGGACCAGTTTATGGCTCAGGTGACAGCCTCGAAAACTACTTTTTTTGACGCTATTGTTAACGAACGCGCGCTGGAATTTACAGGCGAGATGCTCAGAAAGGCTGATTTGATTCGCTGGAATTTGTTAGAAACCAAGCTGAATGAAGCAAAGGCAAAATTGATTCAGCTTGAAAACAGACAGGGCATATATGTTGATGTGCCGAAGACTATTTACTATAAAACGGCAGCAGACGGTGAAAGTGTAGTGATATATGGACTGAACATGGGAGAAAAAGACATCCCGGATCCTTCTCTTGGATTCACATCCAACAAAAGCTGGACCCTTTCTTCCAGCACTGATCAAAATACGTATTGGGACGCCCTCGTATACAAAAACCGCAGCCCTAATAAGCAGCAAGTATGGCCGATCTGGCAATATTTTATCGATAATTCGAACGGGCTGTTAGATAATAAACATTTAGACGTACAGTAATTCATACTAATATATTGATATGAAAAAGATCTTAATATTCCTTTGTTTGATCGCTGGTGTAGGAGTTTCCGGGTGTAGCGATCCGATGGACGAAATAACCACTCTGGATTTCAATAGACTGCTTTCACCGACTGATTTAAGTGCGACCGTGGTTAACAGAACGGGCGTGCTATTGAGCTGGAAAGCGGTCAACAATGCTCATTCGTATACGATAGAGATATTCGATAATGTCGACTTTACAGGTACAGCGGTGAAAAGATTTGAAGGGATCACCTCTGGTCAGGTTCCTTATACAGTTACTGCATTAGATGGCCAGACTAAATATTTTGCTAGGGTGAAGGCACTTGGTGAGGGCGTTGACGAGTCGAAATGGATGACGGTTGATTTTACCACAGATGCAGAGCAGATCCTTGAAGAAGTTGTACTCGAAAAATTGACGTTTACCTCAGTAACGCTTAACTGGCCTGCCGGTCAAACAGCAACTTCGATTACAATAACGCCAGGAGATATTCAGCATACTGTTACTACAGCGGAGATAGCTGCAGGGGAAGCAACTGTTGGAGGACTGATACGCGGAACTACCTATACGGCTACTTTACAAAACGGCACCAAAATACGAGGTGCAAGAACGTTTACAACGTTGGGTGGTGCGGTGATTGTATCACCAGGAGCCGATCTTGCGAGTTTAATAGCAAATGCCGATGCAGATGCTATTTTTGACCTTAAGGTAGGTGAATATACTGTGAATGCCGATGTAATAGTTAGTAAATCGATCACGATCAAAGCTGCAAGCTCGAGCCAGCGGCCGGTAATAAAAGGGGCTGTTTTGAGAATAAAAGGAAATGCCGGTGTGTCTTTGAAGGATCTCATACTTGATGGCACAGGGTCCCTTAATGGCAACCAGGCAATCATATATGATGAGGCTTTAAATAATGCTTATGCGCCTTTGAACGTCGAAAATTGTGAGATTAAAAACTATGTAAAAGGTGTGATGTATGTGAATGTTAAGGCATTGATTGAATCTGTTACATTTAAGGAAAACGTTATTCACCATATTGAGTGTTCAGGTGGAGACTTCATTGACTTTAGAACCGGTTTGGCAAAAACATTTCTTTTTGAAAACAACACAGTATACAGCAGTGCCGCAGAGAGAGACTTATTCCGGATGGATGCTAATGGCTCTACGAACTTCCCAGCGGAAACGAGCATCGTGACCATTAGGACGAATACGTTTAATAGTGTTTCCACGGGGGCTTCCCGCAGGTATCTGTATATTCGTCTGGCATCACATCAGATTCATTTTACTAAAAATCTGATAGCTAATACAAATGGTTATTATAGCAATCAGCCTTCGACGACTATCACGACGATGTCCAATAACAACTATTTTAATGCTCCTAACTTCACGCAAAGTACGGTAAGCAATGCTAAAAATGACACGGGTACATTCACCACTTTGGATCCGCAATTTGCGAATGTCGCTCAAGGTGATTTTACCTTAGGTAATCTTACTTTGAAGGCAGCCGGGGTTGGTGATTTAAGATGGCGTTAATAAAAAGGGATTTTTATTTTTTACTACAGAAGAGGGTGTATCAAATGCACCCTCTTCTGTTCGATAATGAAATTTTGTAAAGCAATTATGGATCTGAAACTAACATTGGTTTTGGTTGGGGGCATGTCGTTAGCCTTGTTCTTTTCAAACTGTAAAAAAAGCTCAGCGCATACCGAAACAAAAGAGGAAGTGGATACGCCGAACAACCCCAAGCCGACTCCCGTTAATGAAACCGCCATCGCCTTTCCCGGCGCTGAAGGATATGGTAAAAATACCACCGGGGGTAGAGGGGGTAAAGTAATAAAGGTGACTAACCTGAACGATTCGGGCGCAGGAAGTCTAAGAGAAGCTATCAATGCAGTCGGCGCCAGGATCATCGTTTTTGAGGTGTCGGGAAATATAAAGTTGAAAAGCAGGCTTCAGATAAAAAACGGAGATGTCACCATTGCAGGGCAAACGGCGCCGGGAGATGGCGTATGTATCCAGGACTATGAGATGAACATTGCTGCAAATAATGTTATTGTTCGTTTCTTACGCTTCCGGATGGGGGATCTTACTCAGAACGAACAGGATGCTCTGTGGGGTCGAAATTGTGAAAAGCTGATCGTTGATCATTGTTCGATGAGCTGGTCGATTGATGAATGCAGTTCGTTTTATGCGAATAAAGACTTTACTATGCAATATTGCATCTTATCTGAGAGCCTCAATAAGTCTTTTCACGAGAAGGATGACCATGGATACGGGGCCATCTGGGGGGGTCGTAATGCTACATTTCATCATAATCTGCTAGCACATCACAATAGCCGTAATCCGAGGTTTGATGGAGGCAGCAGATCAGGAACAGGGAAAAGTCCTTTTGGGACGGACCTCGTGGATTATCGTAATAACGTGATCTATAACTGGGGCAGCAACAGCGCTTACGGAGGAGAAAACGGGCAGTATAATATTGTTGCAAATTATTACAAACCAGGTCCGGGTACGGAAAGCAGCAAAAACAGGAGGATTATGCAGATTTCTATGGAGGCGGATTTAGCCAATTATCCTCCGGGTTATGGTTCTTTTTATATCGCTGGGAATTATGTTTATGGCAATGCTGCTGTAACTGCCGATAACTGGAACGGAGGTGTCGATATATCTTCAGGCGTTGTTCTTTCGAATGCTAGGTTAAGCAATGCGGTGTCGGCGGAAGCTATTACCCAACAGACAGCAGAGGAGGCGTATACCCGTGTGCTTAGCTTTGCAGGGGCAACCTTAAAGCGAGACGCTGTAGATACGCGCATAGTGAATGAGGTGAAAGCCGGAACTGCAACATATAGTGGTTCAAAGACCGGGAAGAAAGGTATTATTGATTCCCAGACCGATGTTGGTGGCTGGCCGGAATTGGCATCTGGAACTTCGCCAAAGGATTCTGATGGAGACGGTATGCCGGATGATTGGGAAACGGCTAATAAGCTTGATCCTAACAAATCAAATGCGAATGGCAAGGATCTTAGTACAGGGTACGATAATATAGAAGTTTATATGAACAGCCTTGTTAAGAGTATTATTGTGGAGCAGGTAAAATAAGACTCCGAATTTATCAGGCCTGGTAATTCCGGCAGCACGGCTATTTAATTATACGCCCGCAACACTTGATCGTTCCCGATAACGATTGCGTAAATATTTCCATTCAAATCATTTTTTATTCGCCTTAAAGTCTGTAGAATTGTTTTAAAAGTTGATAAATCTGATTGTACTAACCAGGTAATTAAACGGAAAAAACCAGTGTTGGCCATTACGGCCTTTGTAAAGATATAGAGCTGTTGAAAAAATCTAAAGGATGAAACACACACAAATATTAAGAACGATACTTATTGCCTCTCAGATAATTATGCTGAATAAGGCTTACTCCCAAAATAAAAGTACGCAGTCATGGCCCATCGCTGATTTGCCGGTGGTGGAGACTCCAGTCTTTAAGACTGATACTTTTAATATAGTAAAATACGGGGCTGTAAATGATGGCGTGACTCTTAACACTGTAAGTATTAACAAAGCGATTGCTGATTGCAGCAACAAGGGCGGAGGGGTTGTGCTGGTTCCTACCGGCTTTTGGGTAACCGGTCCTGTCGAGTTGAAAAGCAATGTGAACCTGCATTTGCAGAGTGATGCAGTGCTGTCCTTTACCCGTGACTTAAGTCAGTATAAATTAGTTGAAACCAATTGGGAGGGACTTGCAGCAGTGCGGAATCAATCGCCCATTTCCGGAACCAACCTCGTTAATGTAGCTATCACAGGCCAGGGCATTGTCGATGGCAATGGCGACGCCTGGAGGATGGTTAAAAAAGAAAAGCTCACCGACTCACAGTGGAAAAAGCTATTGGCATCCGGAGGTGTTCTAAGTGAAGATAAAAAGATATGGTATCCAACAGAAAGCTCCTTTAAAGGCTCGAAGATTAAAGGGGCAGGAGTTATCGCACCGGGTAAGACCGTGAAGGATTATGAGGAGATCAAAGACTTTCTACGTCCTAACCTTCTTGTGCTTACCAAATGTAATAAGGTATTATTGGAAGGGGTGACGTTCCAGAACTCTCCTGCCTGGAACCTTCATCCGCTGATGTGCGAAAATCTTACCGTCCGTGGCATAACTGCAAAAAACCCATGGTATGCGCAGAATGGCGACGGTATTGACGTGGAATCATGCAAGAATGTTCTGATCGAGAATAGCGTCTTTGATGTTGGCGACGACGGGATCTGTATTAAATCAGGACGTGATGAGCAGGGCCGGAGGAGAGGAATGCCTACTGAGAATGTTCTTGTGAGAAACTGTACGGTTTATCACGCCCATGGCGGTTTCGTTGTCGGAAGCGAAATGTCAGGGGGCGCACGCAACCTCTTCGTCACCGACTGTACGTTTATTGGTACCGACATCGGCCTGCGGTTTAAAACAACCCGGGGCAGAGGAGGAGTTGTCGAAAAAGTTTATATCAGGAATATCGGAATGAAAGATATTGTGGGTGAAGCCATTCTCTTCGATATGTACTACGAAGCGAAAGATCCGGTTCCGCTTACAGGCGAGCAAAGAGAAGCTCCGAAAGTTGTTAAGCTTCCTGTTACTGAAGCTACTCCGCAATTTAAAGACTTCCACGTGAGTAACGTGGTTTGTGACGGCGCTGAAAAGGCCATCTTTGTACGAGGTCTTCCGGAGATGAATATCAACAATATCTACCTGGAGAATATGACCCTGCAGGCAAAAAAAGGAGTTGAAATGGAAGAAGCCGGCCAGATTCAGTTAAAGAATATTCGTCTAATCACCCGTGAGACGAAACCCGTAGTCAATATTTTGAATAGCAATTCGTTGTATTTTCAGGGTTTAACCTTTAATGACGGCAGCGATCTGTTGTTTTCGGTTAACGGGGATCGCAGTGCCAATATTACGGTATCAGATACGAATACAAAGAATGTGAAGAGCGTTGCAGAGTTTAACTTCGGTGCGAATAAAAAAGCGCTGAAAATTAAATAGAATTATATGAAAAGAATTTGCATATTATCCTTCTTCAGTTTGCTTTTTACTGTTCAGGTATTCAGCTCGTATGGCCAGACAAAGCCCTTATCGGAAAGAATGGCTGCTACGGTCATGGACATCTGGAGTGATTCACTCTGGGTAGGGCGACCGTTTAAATGGACTTATGATCAGGGAGTTTTGCTTGAAGGGGTCTCTTCTATCTGGCAAAGAACTGCCGACCGGAAGTATTTCGAGTATATAAAGAAGAGCATGGACTTCTTTGTTCAGAGCGACGGCACGATCCGCACATACGAGCACAAGTCTTACAATATTGATAATGTAAAGAACGGGCGGTCTCTTTTACTTTTATACAGAGTAACTGGGCAGGAGAAATATCTCAAGGCCGCCCAAATATTGCGAAATCAGCTTAATACGCATCCTCGCACAAACGAGGGCGGGTTCTGGCATAAAAAAATCTATCCATACCAGATGTGGTTGGACGGTTTATATATGGGACAACCTTTTTATGCAGAATATTCGGCAATGATGGGTGATACCGCAGCGTTCAATGATATAACTAACCAGTTTGTTTTTATGGAAAAACATTCTCGTGATGCTGCAACCGGACTGATGTATCATGGCTGGGATGAGTCAAAACAGCAGCAGTGGGCTAATAAAACAACCGGGTTATCGGCGCATGTTTGGGCCAGGGCTATGGGTTGGTATGGTATGGCTTTAGTTGATGCTATTGAATACTTTCCTGCCAACCATCCTGGTAAAAAGCAGTTAATCGATATCCTGGGGCGTTTCGCCAATGCAGTGCAGAAGGTGCAGGATCCAAAATCAGGAGTTTGGTATGATATACTGGATGCTCCTTTGCGTAAAGGAAATTACTTTGAATCATCGGCTTCGAGCATGTTTGTATATACGTTTGCCAAAGCTGTCCGCATGGGCTATTTACCGTCATCGTATCTGAAAGTGGCAAAAAAAGGGTATGAGGGTATTCAGAATGAGTTTATAGAAACGGTTGATGCCGACAAAATAAATCTTAAGGGTACGGTAAGTGTTTCGGGACTTGGAGGAAAGCCATATCGCGATGGCAGCTTCGAGTATTACATGAGTGAAAAGGTGATCACTAACGATCCGAAAGGGGTAGGCTCTTTTATGCTGGCTGCCAATGAAATGGAACTGGCTGCTATTCCTAAAATCGGGAAAGGAAAAACCGTCACTCTTGATTGCTATTTTAATAACGAATGGAAAAAGGGACCTGCCGGCAAAGATGTTCGTTATCACTATACCTGGGATGACCAGGCAAACAGCGGCTTCTGGTTCTGGGGTAATATTTTTAACTATACCGGTGCCAAGACCAATAGCCTGACAGTGGCCCCTTCTGCAGCAAATCTGAAAAATACAGATGTATATATCATCGTAGACCCTGATACCGAGAAGGAAACGGCGAAGCCAAACTTCGTATCGGCCAAGGATGCCGATGTATTGTACAACTGGGTAAAAAACGGGGGAGTACTTGTTTTAATGGCAAATGATCCGGCAAATTGCGAGCTCAGGAATTTTAATACCCTTGCCGGTCGCTTCGGGATCCGTTTTAACGGAGATATGCGAAATGCGGTTAAGGGCAACGAGTATGAAACCGGAGCTTTTAACATCCCTGCCGCTCATCCAATTTTTAAGACATCGAAGAAGGTGTATATTAAGGAAATTAGTACCATCAGTGTTTCTGCTCCGGCAAAAGCAGCATTTATTGAAGGTAAAGACATAATCATGGGTACAGCCAAAATTGGAAAGGGTACTGTTTTTGCAATAGGAGATCCCTGGTTCTACAACGAATATGTAGACGGAAGAAAGATTCCGGCTGAATATGAAAACTACAAAGCAGCTACTGATCTTACAAACTGGTTGCTGCTACAATTACCTAAGAAAAATTAATAAATTACAAGATGAAACAGAAAGTATTAAAGGTTCATCCAGACGACAATGTTCTGGTAGCATTAACGGACCTGAATCCTGGTGAAGTTGTAAGTTACAAAGGAGAGGAATACCAAATTCAGGAAAAGATCCCTGCTAAACATAAGTTTGCGCAGGAATTCCTGGCGACCGGAGCTGAAGTAACAATGTACGGCGTACTCGTTGGGAAGGCTCAATCTGATATTCATCGGGGTGGCTTATTATCTACTGAAAATATAAAGCATGCGGCAAGTGGCTTTTCTATAGGTGAAAGAAGGACAGAATGGGATGCTCCTGACGTTAGTAAATGGCAGTCGAAAGTATTCTATGGATATCACCGGGCGGACGGGAGCGTAGGAACTGCAAATTACTGGCTTGTAGTACCGATGGTGTTTTGCGAAAACCGTAATCTGGAGGTTCTCGAGGAGGCCCTTGTTAACCAGTTGGGATATGGCCGAAATAAAACATATGCCAACCAGGCAAAGCAGCTCATTGAGCTTTATAAATCGGGGAAGGACGTCGATTCTCTACTTAACATTCCTTTGGAAGAGATTAGTGTAACCCCTTCCTCAGAAAGGTTGTTTCCCAATGTAGATGGAATCAAGTTCCTTACACATTCGGGTGGTTGCGGAGGAACACGTCAGGATGCTATCGCTCTATGCGGGCTGCTGGCCGGATATATTACAAATGCCAACGTAGCTGGAGTAACTGTGTTAAGTCTCGGTTGTCAGAATGCCCAGGTAGAAATACTTGAAGAAGAAATAAAGAAGAGAGATCCTAATTTCAGCAAACCGCTTTATATCCTCGAACAACAGAAAATAGGGACCGAGTCTGAACTCCTTTCGCGGGCTATTAAACTGACCTTCGCCGGTTTGGTGCAGGCTAATCAGTGCAAACGTGAACCGGCTCCTCTTAGTAAACTTTGCATCGGACTTGAATGCGGTGGTTCTGACGGCTTTTCGGGTATTTCTGCAAATCCGGCAATCGGGTATACATCTGATCTCCTTGTGGCATTAGGAGGCTCTGTGATATTGGCCGAGTTCCCTGAACTTTGCGGGGTAGAACAGAACCTCAGCGACCGTTGTGTTGATTATGAAAGTGCTGAACGCTTTTCTTTCCTTATGAAAACATACAATGAACGAGCTGAGGCTGTTGGCTCAGGCTTTGACATGAACCCTTCTCCCGGAAATATTAAGGACGGCCTTATAACAGATGCCATTAAATCGGCAGGCGCAGCAAAGAAAGGTGGAACCTCTCCAGTTGCCGATGTTCTGGACTATCCCGAGAAAGTAAAAAGGCCGGGATTGAATCTTCTTTGCACGCCTGGCAATGATGTAGAATCTACTTCAGCAGAAGTCGCTTCAGGTGCGAATGTGGTTTTGTTTACCACAGGGCTTGGTACGCCTACGGGAAATCCGATAGCGCCGGTTGTTAAGATATCCAGTAATACTGTTCTCTACAATAAGATGAACGATATTATTGACATTAACACAGGGACAGTAATTGAAGGCGAAGAAACGATTGAGCAAGCTGGTGAAAGGATACTGGATTATGTTGTTCGTGTGGCGAGCGGAGAAATAGAAGTGAACGCAGTTCGACTTGGACAGGATGATTTTATCCCCTGGAAACGGGGCGTTTCTTTATAATATAAACAATACAATAAATTAAAATAGACGAGGGAAATGAAAAATTTCTTAGATGAAAACTTCTTATTAACTACAAAAACCTCAGAGCGGCTTTATCATGAGTTTGCAAAGGATATGCCGATTATTGACTATCATAATCATTTAATTCCTGAGCAGATCGCTAACGACATCAACTTTGAGAATCTGTCGCAGGTTTGGCTTTATGGCGATCATTACAAGTGGCGCGCCATGCGTGCGAACGGAGTAAATGAAGAATATATTACAGGTGGTAAAAGTGATTACGAAAAGTTTGAAAAGTGGGCGGAAACTGTTCCTTACACTCTGAGAAACCCTCTCTATCATTGGACGCACCTTGAGTTGAAACGTTATTTTGGTGTGAGCGAAATCCTTTCAGGAAGCACTGCAAGAAAGGTGTATGATGAATGTACCGCAAAGCTCCAGACTCCTGAGTATTCAGTCAGGGGACTTCTGCGCAAGATGAACGTTGAGGCGCTCTGCACAACGGACGATCCTATTGATTCTTTGGAATATCATCAGCAGATAGCAAAAGACGGATTTGAGATTCTGGTGCGGCCTGCCTTCAGACCTGACAAGGCAATGAACGCCGATGACATAGAAGGACTGAACGCCTATATCAATAAGCTGGAACAGGTTGCTGATGTGAGTATCTCTGACTTTGACGGTTATCTTTCTGCTTTGAAGAAACGACATGATTATTTCGCACAAAATGGATGTTGTGTTTCTGATCATGGCCTTGAGCAGATCTATGCAGAGGACTATACAGATCAGGAAATCCGTGCTATTTTCCAGAAAATAAGAAATAATCAAAAGATTGATTTTTCTGAGGTGCTTAAGTTTAAATCGGCTATGCTGGTTCATTTTGCCGTGTGGGATCACGAAAAGGGATGGGTACAACAGTTCCATTTAGGCGCTTTACGCAATAATAACACCCGTATGCTGAGTCAGCTTGGCCCTGATACCGGCTGGGACTCCATTGGCGATTTTAGTCAGGGACGCCAGTTGTCTAAGTTTCTTAACCGCCTCGATACGGAAGATAAACTTGCTAAGACAATCATTTACAATCTTAATCCGGCCGACAACGAGTTGATGGCCACTATGATCGGTAACTTTAATGACGGGTCAGTAGCCGGGAAAGTTCAATGGGGTTCAGGCTGGTGGTTCCTAGATCAGAAGGACGGAATGATCAGGCAGATGAACGCCCTTTCAAACATGGGACTGATCAGTCGCTTTGTGGGAATGCTTACCGATTCAAGAAGTTTTCTTTCGTATCCGCGTCATGAATACTTCAGGCGAATTATGTGTAATTTATTTGGTGAGGAAGTCGAAAATGGCGAGTTGCCTAATGATATTGAATGGATAGGTAAGGTGGTGAAGGATATTTGTTATAATAATGCTAAAAACTATTTTAACTGGTGATAAGTAAAGTTTTGTGCTTTGGCGAACTACTCTTACGTATTTCGCCGGCTGCAAATGAAGAAGCGGAGAAGCACCCCTTCCAGTTATATATGGGAGGCGCAGAGGCGAATACCGCCACTGCGCTTGCTGCCTGGAATATACCCGTAAAGTACTGTACGGTACTGCCCGACAACTTTATGTCGAAGTATGTGATCAATTACCTTGAGTATAAAGGTATTTATACTTCATCCATCATGTTTGGAGGAAACAGGGTAGGTGTTTATTATCTCGACAGGGGTGCCGATCTGAAAAGCAGTGTTGTATACGACAGGGATCACTCTGCTTTTTCGGAACTTAAGCGCGGAATGATAGACTGGGATAAGGTGTTGAGAGATGTATCCTGGTTTAACTTTACCGCTATTAGTCCCGCATTAAATGAGACTGTAGCTGATGTGTGCCTCGAGGCCCTTGAAGCCGCATCTTCAAAAAATATAACGATCTCTGTGGACCTGAATTATCGTGCCCGCTTGTGGAAATATGGGAAAAAACCCGTTGAGGTGATGCCGGCGCTGGTTGAACATTGTGATGTGGTGATGGGGAATATCTGGTCTGCCAATGCTTTGCTTGGTACTTCTATTGATCCTGATATACATCTGAAAGGCACCCGTGAAGACTATCTGGATCATGCAAGGGCAACTTCGCTTGAGATCATGGATCGTTTCCCTAAATGTAAGTCGGTAGCCAATACATTTCGCTTTGATTCGGATAAGAACAATCTGCTGTATTATACCAGTGTATATACAGGTGGGGAACAGTTCAATTCCGATGAATTCAGGACAACAGGCGTTGTTGACCGCTCTGGCAGCGGTGATTGCTTTATGGCCGGGTTGATCTATGGGTCTTACTTAAAACATAGCCCTCAGGATACTGTTGATTACGCTACAGCGGCAGCATTTGGTAAACTGCAGGAGCAGGGCGATGCGACTGGTCAGGATATTCTTACTGTATCAAAGATTCAGGGAAACGGCAAGTAGGATTCACGATTTTATATACGATTTAAGGCGCAGTGTAGGGTAGTAAGAATATTGGACCGCTTAGGTTGTATGGAATGTTAGAAAAATAAATAAAAACTGTCTCTATAACAATTACTGTTAAAAGCTGATTGCCAGTAGCTGACAGCTAATAGCTTAGAAAATATGCAATTAAGTAAAAAAACGTTTCAGGGATACAGGGAGTATCCTGAAAAAGTACTTCAGTTTGGAGAAGGAAACTTCCTTCGTTGTTTTGTAGACTGGATGTTTCACGAGCTGAATAAAAAGGCTGATTTTAATGGTTCTGTGGTTGCTGTACAGCCGATTGATAAAGGAATGGTCAATTTGCTGAACGAGCAGGACGGCCTTTATACGCTTTATCTGAGAGGATTAAAAGATGGAAAGCCCGAGAGCACTCATGAAACGATTGATGTAATCAGCCGTGGAATAAACCCTTATGAGGACTTCAGCGGTTATCTTCAGACTGCTGAAAACCCTGATATGCGTTACATTATTTCGAATACGACAGAAGCGGGGATCGCGTATGATGAGAACGACGTACCTACAGCAACTCCACCGAATTCTTATCCCGCAAAGCTTACCGTTTGGTTGAACCACCGGTACACTACTTTCGCCGGCGATCAGTCTAAAGGCGTTCATATTATCCCATGTGAGCTGATAGAGAAGAATGCCGATAACCTGAAAAGGATCATTCTACAGCTTGCCGCAAAATGGAATCTTGGCGAGGGCTTCGTCAACTGGTTAAATACAGCCTGTACGTTCAGTAATACCTTAGTGGACCGCATTGTTCCTGGTTATCCGAGAGAGCGGATTGCGGAGATTACCGAAGAGTTAGGTTATGAAGATAAACAGGTAGTTGAGGGTGAGCACTTCCACCTGTGGGTGATTGAGGCGCCTGAAGAACTGCAAAAAGAGCTTCCTTTTCCTTCTATAGGCCTTGATGTGCTTTATGTTAAAGACGTTACTCCTTACAAGTCACGCAAGGTAAGGATCCTTAATGGTGCGCATACGGCTCTTGTGCCGGTAGCTTATCTGTACGGTATAGATACTGTTCGTGAGTCGGTAGAGCATCCGGTGGTAGGTAAATTTATCAAAGAGGCCATTTTTGATGAAATCATCCCAACGCTTGACCTACCAAAAGCCGAGCTTGAAAAATTTGCCGGTGAAGTGATTGAGCGCTTCAGCAATCCTTATATCAAGCATCTTTTAATGAGCATTGCTTTGAACTCATTTCCGAAGTTCGAAACGCGCGTGTTACCGTCTATTCTTGAGTATAAAAAGAGAACAGGAGGTATTCCTCAAAAGCTAGCTTTTTCGCTTGCTGCAACTATCGCATTCTATAAGGGTAAACGCGGAGAGGAAGCTATCGCCTTGAATGACGATGCCGCCGTTCTTGTTCAACTGAAAGGCGCATGGGCTAAATATGACGGCGACGATGAGTCTCTTGAAGATGTCGTAAGGGAAGTGCTGTCTTTTGAAAGGAACTGGAAAATGGACCTGAACAAGGTGGAAGGCCTTACTGAAGCTGTTACTAAACATCTGATCAATATTGAGAAGAATGGTATGCAGAAAGCGATAGAGACCGTTTAGGCTTTGAATTTAAGATGAAAGAATTTATTAAGATACATTCACGGGATAACGTGGTGATTGCATTGAAGAATTTCAGTGCGGGCGATTTTATTGAAGTTGAAGGTAAGCGGATTGTTTTACTGAATGATGTGGAGCGGGGGCATAAAATCGCTACTGCAGATATTACTTCTGGCGAAGATGTGATTAAATATGGCTATCCCATTGGATATGCTACAGCCGACATCAGGATGGGCGAGCACGTGCATGTACACAATGTAAGAACGAAGCTTCAGGATGTAAACGATTATTCCTATAATCCCCATTTGCACGGAGAGCTGCCTCATGCGAACCGCAACCTGACTTTCAACGGATACAGAAGGGCAAATGGAGATGTGGGTATCCGTAACGAAATATGGATAGTTCCTACGGTAGGATGTGTGAATGGTATTGCCGAACAGATCATCCGTGAATTTAAAGCGGAAGAGAATCCAACGGACATAGAGGGAATAGAAGTATTTAAACATAGTTACGGTTGTTCGCAATTGGGCGATGATCATGTGAATACACGGCAAATCCTTGGGGATATAGCGCTGCATCCGAATGCAGGTGGCGTGCTTATTCTGGGCCTCGGATGTGAGAATAACAAGATTGACGAGTTCGAAGCCTCGTTAGGCGACTATGATAAAAGCCGCATCAAGTTCCTTTCAAGTCAGAGTACTTCAGATGAAGTAGAAGACTCGAAGGCTCTTCTAAGAGAAATATATGAGGTGGTTCGTAAAGATAAGCGGGAACCTATTCCTGTATCAGAGCTGAGGGTAGGTTTGAAATGCGGAGGTTCTGATGGACTTTCGGGGATTACAGCAAATCCGCTTGTAGGATATTTCTCAGATTTTCTGATCAGCCAGGGCGGTACTACTATTCTTACTGAAGTGCCTGAAATGTTCGGTGCCGAGACAATCCTTATGGATCGCTGTGTCAATGAAGAGGTGTTCGAAAAAACGGTTCATCTGATCAACGATTTCAAGCAATATTTTATCGATCTCAAACAGCCTATTTACGAGAACCCCTCTCCGGGTAACAAAGCCGGTGGTATAACCACCCTGGAGGATAAATCTCTTGGCTGTACACAGAAAGGTGGTATTGCAAATGTGGTAGACGTATTAAAATACGGTGAAAGGCTGAAGGCTAAAGGTTTGAACCTTTTGAGCGCCCCGGGCAATGATCTTGTAGCTACCACAGCTCTCGGAGCGTCGGGATGTCATATTGTACTGTTCACAACAGGTCGCGGAACACCGTTCGGCAGCTTTATACCTACGCTGAAAATTGCGACTAACAATGAACTTGCCACTAAAAAGCCTCATTGGATCGACTATAACGCAGGTCCTCTGGCTGAAGATAAGACCTTTGACGCTGCGTTAGAGGAATTTATTGATAAGATTGTGAGAGTGGCAAGCGGAGAGAAAGCGCACCATGAGAAAAATGGATTTCGCGAAATCGCCATTTTTAAAACAGGTGTTACCTTGTAAATTTTCAGATTCGATTATAATGAAAAGAGGCTTCTCCGAAAGGAAAGCCTCTTTTTTAGTTATGGGTGATGAGTTATGGATTATGAGTGCCTTTAAATTCATAATCCATAACTCATGATTCATAACCAATCCTAGATTTTCACTTTAATAACCAGCTTTTTAATAACTCCTTCGCCGATCATTGGGGCATGTACATCTTCAGGAAAGAAGATAGCAAACTGACCGGGCTGTAGTTCGAAGTACATTCCTGGTTTGTCATTGTAAAAAATAACGTCCTTTTCCGGGTTATATGGAGCAACAGGATTCGTGCACACACTGCGGGTGCTCCATCCCATTTTTTCTTTTCCAGAGATACATACCTGGATGTCGATAAAGTTGTTGTGAGCTTCAAATTTAGCGTCTTCAACTTTCGCGCCTTCTTTCGCCGAAACAGCGGAGGTCAGCGATCCTTCTTCAATTACAGTTTTACCAACTTCGAGCGACTGTAAATCCTCGTTTTTGAGATATTCAAAAGCTTTAGCAAAGTGTTTGTGAACGCTCAGGTATTTGTCGGCGTTTTCTAAAGAATCTATAATCATTGTGTAGTTTTTAGACGTGAGTAATGAGATTTGAGAAATAATCAATTAGTTAAAGTAAAAATAAAAAATCCGCCAGGCACATCGAAGCGCGCAGGCGGATTTTCCTATAATTTATTACGATCCCGCATTGGGTAAGTAATTATCTTTGAACTCTTCCGGAAGCATCACCTTTGATAAGGGTTTGAACTTCAGAAAGTGTAGCATGATTCAGGTCACCAGGAATAGTGTGTTTCAGTGCGGAAGCTCCAACACCAAATTCAGCAGCCTCGCCCATCGGCATACCGCTCACCAGACCGTAGATAAATCCACTTGCAAATGAGTCGCCACTACCTACACGGTCGACTATACGAACTTCATACTGTTTTGTATGATAGAATTCATTGCCGTCGTATACCAGTGCAGACCATCCATTGTCGGAAGCGCTATGGCTTTCACGCAAAGTAGAAGCAATGTATTTAAATCCAAACTTCTCTTTCATCTGCTGAAATACATCTTTATATCCCGCGAGGTTTAATTCACCTTTTGTAATATCTGTTCCGGCGCTCTTGAATCCTAAAGTAGTTTCAGCATCTTCTTCGTTGCCGATACATACATCAACGTATTGGCAAAGTTTAGTCATTACTTCTCTTGCTTTCTCTTTGCTCCACAACTTTTTACGATAGTTAAGGTCGATACTGGTTGTAATGCCCTTTGCTTTAGCCGCTTTTAAGGCAGCCTCTGTAAGTGCAGCGGCTTTATCGCTTAGTGCAGGGGTGATTCCTGTAGTGTGGAACCAGTCGGCACCTTCGAAGATTTTATCAAAGTCAAATTCAGAAACGTCTACATCAGCGATAGAAGCGTCGGCACGGTCGTAAATTACCTGAGACGCACGCATTGAAGCACCTGTTTCCAGAAAATAGATACCTAATCTTTTTCCACCTCTTGCAATATGTTGAGTATCTACGCCATATCTTCTGATATGGTTTATGGCAGCCTGGCCTAAGGCGTTATCAGGTACTTTGGTAACGAATACTCCGTTTAAGCCATAATTAGTTACCGCTACGGCAACATTTGCTTCACCGCCGCCATAAGTTACGTCAAAGCTGTCGCTCTGTACAAACCGCTCAAATCCGGGAGTTGATAAACGCATCATAATTTCTCCCAGTGTTACAACTTTTTTAGACATCTTAAAATGATAATTTTTATATTTAAAAAGGTTTATTAATTATACTTTCAAAAGAGTTTTCCAAAAGTACGTTATAGTTGCGCGAAATGCAGGAACCCGTAATGGGATTTCGTAAAAAATTTGTGCAATCGTTTCCGGCTGAAACATTAGTTCACAATTAAAAAGAAAAATTAAGATTTTCTTAATAAAAAAGCCAGTTAGATGATAAAATGATAAAAATTAGCCGGGTTTTAATAAGTGATTCTCGTCATGAGCCGGTTGAAGTTATCATAAATTTTATACATTAGCCTCATTATATTTCCGAAATTTTCACGAATCATAATATGGATAAGAAATCAGAACTTTTAAAAGTAATACCTGAACAAGGTATATTGCCATTGTATTTTAACAAGGATACTCAGGTAAGTGTGGATTTGCTAAAAGCACTGTATAGTGCCGGCATCAGATCGGTTGAATATACAAACAGGGGAGAGGCAGCATTGACAAATTTTGCTGCTATGAAGAAGGTTTGTGATACTGAATTAAAAGGAATGTATCTTGGTGTCGGTACGATTAAAGACGCCGCAGCCGCTCAGGCTTTCATCGACGCAGGTGCAGATTATATCATCAGTCCCGGACTTGTTGAAGACGCCGCAGAAGTAGCCGATAAGAACAATATGCTTTGGGTACCAGGCTGCATGACTCCAACCGAGATCATCAGGGCCGAGAAGCTGGGTGCTAAGTTTGTAAAATTATTCCCTGGAAATATACTCGGGCCATCTTTCCTGTCTGGCATTAAAGAGCTTTTCCCGAATTTATTGTTTATGCCTACAGGAGGAGTTGATCTTGACAGAGACAATATTGCAGGGTGGTTTAAGGCTGGAGTTTGTGCAGTTGGAATGGGAAGTAAGCTGGTAAGTAAGGATATCATGGAAAATAAGAAGTATGATGAATTGATTTCCCTTACTAAACAGGCTATGGAAATAGTGCAGTCTTGCAAAAAATAAACTAACAGAACCTAATTATAACGAAATGGGACAAACTAAAATAGGAAATTACAGGTGGACGATATGTGCCATGTTGTTTTTTGCTACGACAATCAACTATTTAGACCGGCAGGTCCTTTCACTAACGTGGAAGGATTTTATTGTTCCTGAATTTCACTGGACTAACAATGACTACGGGAATATTACCGCCCTTTTTTCTATTTTCTACGCAGTAAGTATGTTGTTTGCCGGTCGTTTCGTGGACCGGTTAGATACAAAAAAGGGGTTTCTGTGGGCTATTGGAGTTTGGTCCCTTGGCGCATGTCTTCACGCTTTTTGTGGAATTGCAACTTCAGGAATCCTTACAGGGAAATGGCTGGTAGGTTTTGAAGAAGCTAAGGAGGCCATTGCAACGGTAAATAATACGGGAATGGTGATATCAGTTAGTGTGACGCTGTTTATCTTCGCCAGGCTTGTACTTGCCTTTGGCGAGGCTGGAAACTTCCCGGCTGCAATAAAAGCTACAGCAGAGTATTTTCCAAAAAAGGACAGAGCTTTATCAACCAGTATATTTAATGCAGGCGCTACTGTAGGTGCCCTGGCTGCTCCTGTTACAATTCCTTTTATTGCTGCCGCATGGGGTTGGGAAATGTCGTTTATTATTATAGGTGCTCTTGGTTTCGTTTGGATGGGGTTCTGGGTATTTGTGTATAAGAAACCTGAAGTTCATCCTAAAGTGAGCGCTGCCGAACTTGCCTATATTCAACAGGATATAGTATATGATAAGAAGATTGTAGATAATGTAGAGGGTATTCCAGAGAAAAAAGTAACGTTTAAGGAAGCTTTCGGATATCGCCAGACCTGGGCATTCGCCTTTGGCAAGTTTATGACGGACGGAGTATGGTGGTTCTTTCTGTTCTGGACACCGGCCTATTTAAGCTCTGTTTACGGTATGGATACTACAGAAAGTGCACTTCCGCTTTTTGTACTTTACATGATCACTCTTCTTTCCATTATTGGTGGATGGCTGCCATCTTATTTCGTTGATAAAAGAGGGATGAATCCATATGCCGGTCGTATGAGGGCAATGCTGATATTTGCCTTTTTTCCGCTCCTTGCCTTATTGGCACAGCCATTGGGACAGATTACTTACTGGATCCCGGTGATCATCATAGGTATCGCCGGTGCAGCTCACCAGGCATGGTCGGCAAATATTTTTTCGACTGTCGGCGATATGTTCCCTAAAAAAGCTATTGCAACCATTACTGGTATTGGCGGTATGGCTGGAGGCGTAGGTGCTTTCATTATCAATAAAAGTTCTGGCGTGCTGTTTGACTATGCCGGGCAAACTAATATGGTGTTTATGGGCTTTAAAGGCGAAGAGGCAGGATATTTTATCATTTTCTCTATTTGCGCGGTAGCTTATCTGATAGGCTGGACCGTTATGAATATATTAGTTCCTAAATATAAGCCTATCACAGATCTATAATAGGAACCAAAGAAAAAAGGATCCCTGGTTTTGGTTGCCAGGGGTCTTTTTTTATGTCTTTTCCTCAGCAGATGTTTTTATACTGTAAAATTTGCCTTGAGGGTATTAGAGAAGTGGTCATTCTTTTGGAGATGACAACAATTCGCCTAAGTTTGTAATATTACAGCTACCTTTCAGCGTTTGGCTGCTATTAAATAAGTGGGTTCTCTATCTGGAATCCTTAATTATCGAATTAACACACGATTATGAGTGAAAAGTTAAATCTAGAATCAATTTTTGTTCCGGAGGATCAGATTCCGCCGGAATTCCTGATCGGGGAGATACATCAAAGGGAGTATCTCTGCGATGGAGAAATGCGTCCCTGGGATGGAGCAGTGAGCGAAGTTTATTCGCCTGTTTGTGTTCCCACTTCCGAGGGGCTGAAGCGAAAGCTGATTGGTACATACCCTGTATGTACCGAGAAGGAAGCGACACATGCGCTTGACGCCGCTATAGCCGCCTACGATAACGGTCGTGGTGAGTGGCCAACCATGAGTATTGACGGACGTATCAAGTGTATGGAACGCTTCATCTTTAAGATGAGCGAGCAGCGCGATCTGATCGTGAAGCTTATTATGTGGGAGATCGGAAAATCGTATGCTGATTCAACGAAGGAGTTTGACCGTACTGTCGAATATATTAATGCGACTATTGATGCCCTTAAAGATATTGACCGGCAGTCGTCGAGGTTTGAAATAGAGGAAGGCGTAGTCGCTCAGATCCGACGCTCGCCAATTGGTGTGGTGCTCTGTATGGGCCCCTTTAACTATCCTCTCAACGAGACTTTTACCACGCTTATTCCCGCAATATTGATGGGAAATACGCTTTTGTTTAAACCACCCAAACACGGTACGTTACTTCACTACCCATTGCTGAAAGCTTTCCAGGAATCGTTCCCTAAAGGGGTTGTTAATACGATTTATGGACGTGGTGCGGTAGTAACACCCGGACTGATGGCAACGGGCAAGATAAATGTCCTGGCTTTTATTGGGTCAAGTAAGGTGGCAAATGACTTGAAAAAGAGACATCCGAAGATTAACAGGCTTCGTGCCGTATTAAGTCTGGATGCTAAAAACGCAGCTATTGTTACCAAAAATGCCGACCTTAAGCTATCTGTGAGCGAATGTATCCTGGGCGCGTTATCTTTCAATGGACAGCGTTGTACAGCGATCAAAATGATCTTTGTTCATAAGGATGTTGCCGATGAGTTCCTGAAGCTGTTGGGAGAGGAGATAGCCAAACTAAAATGCGGCCTGCCATGGGATAAAGATGTTAAACTTACTCCGGTGACAGAACCTGGGAAACCGGCATACCTGCAGGAATGTATCGACGATGCAATTGCAAACGGTGCAAGTGTTGTAAATGAGCATGGAGGTGAAACCCACGAATCGTTCTTCTATCCGGCAGTTGTGTATCCGGTGAACGAAAAGATGAAGCTGTACAGGGAAGAGCAGTTTGGTCCGGTAATTCCGGTAGTTCCGTTCGAATCTATTGAAGAGCCGATCCAATACCAGATCGATTCGCCACATGGAATGCAGGTAAGTATTTTCAGTAATGACGCCGAGGAGGTGTCTGCACTGATAGATCCTTTTGTGAACCTGGTAAGCCGGGTGAATATCAATGCTCAGTGTCAGCGCGGACCGGATGTGTTTCCGTTTACTGGTCGTAAAGACAGCGCCGAAGGAACATTGTCGGTTCATGATGCATTACGATCATTTTCGATCAGATCACTGGTAGCTACCAAGCTGAATGAGAATAATAAAAAGCTATTTAATGAAATCGTGAGCGGACATACTTCCAACTTTTTGAGTACGAAGTATATATTTTAGTGTTAAGTTATACGTAGCAAGTTATACGTAATAAGTTGTAAGTTTTAAGTATCAATAGGCTTAAGATCTTCTTTTTTGAGGAAAAGCGAATCATTTTACTTGAACATACACTAGCTGACTATCTTTAGATGCCCCGGGGATTCAGTTGCCGGGGCATTTTACTGAAGGCGTAAAAGTCCATTTACCATGTTATAAACCTTTATGGCAGGCCAGGCCAGGCCATTCCGTTCCGATACAGATTTACCGAATTGCCAGGCATTTTTCATAGATCCTGTCTTTTCAAGAAAAATAATCATTAAATTAGAACCTTGATCAGGCTGTCTGTGAAGCCTTTGAAAAACAATCCGCTAATTAATGTTAAGCCGTCTCTATCCTTTTATCCTGTTCTGTGTTCCGCTGTTGCTCTATAAGGAAACTAAAGCACAATCTCTTCAGTATCAATTCTCGGCATTGAATATTTCTCAAGGGTTATCTCACAATCAGGTGAACTGTATCTTCAAAGACCGGAAGGGCTTTATGTGGTTCGGGACCATGTCGGGACTGAACCGGTTCGACGGATATACATTTAAAGTATTCAGGCATGTGATAAAAGATAGTACGTCTATAAACGATGATAACATTATTAATATTCAACAAGGGCCGGAAAATAAGTTGTGGGTTCAAACCCGCATGGGCTTTGTTATTTACGATCCGGTAAAGGAAAGATTTGACCGGCGTCCTGAACTTTTTTTATCCCGACTGAAGATAAAAGGTACACTCCTCGATCTTAGAGACGACCGCAGGGGCCGTTTCTGGATAATCACAAGCAGCGGATTATATTACTATAAGGAGGGGACAGTAAATGCCGTTCTTGTGAAGAAAACGACTGTCGGGTTTAGCGCTTTAAATATCGACAAACGAAGTGGGATATGGGTGGTTTATAACAACGGTCTTATCGAGCGGATCGACTCCCGCGGAAGCAGCCTGCAGACGCGTTTCAAGCCATCTTCTGCAGGAGATACGGCTTCATGGAAGCTGTTTATCGACAAGGATGATGATCTATGGGTATATGCGGTAGACCAACCAAGGGGAGTCGTTCACATTAATCCATCGAATGGGGTAACAGAATATTACACAACCGACAGTGGCAGGTTCCGGCTAAATACAAACAACATTTACAGCATAAGTGAAGACAACAGCGGGATTATCTGGGTAGGCACAGATCATGGAGGAATTAATCTTTTAAACAAAAAGACCGGTAAAGTGACCTATCTCCTAAATCGGGAGTCGGACGAAAAAAGTCTTGCTCAGAATAGTACACCCGTCATTTACCGTGACAATAACGGAGTCATGTGGGTGGGAACTTTTAAAAAGGGAATTAGTTACTACCATGAAAGTATCATAAAATTCCCGCTGTATCGCCACCAGCCCAAAGAACCAAACAGTCTCAGTTACGAGGATGTAAACCGATTTGTGGAAGATGCAAAGGGCAATCTATGGATAGGGACCAACGGGGGAGGACTTGTTTATTTTGACCGGCAAAAGAATAGTTTCTTAACGTTTAAACATGAGCCCGGAAATAGTAATAGCCTGAGTAATGACGTTGTCGTTAGTTTATGTATTGATCACCAGCAAAAGCTCTGGGTAGGAACTTATTTTGGTGGTCTGGATTGTTTTGACGGAAAGACATTTACTCATTACCGGTATAACAATTCGGATTCATCGAGTTTGTCGGACGATAGGGTCTGGGAAATTATGGAAGATTCTAACAAGAATCTATGGATCGGGACACTCGCAGGCGGTTTAAATCGCTTCATCCCCGAAAAGCGATCTTTCGAACGTTTTAAGTCTGGCCCCAATTCCATTCAGTCAAATTACATCGCCGCTTTACTCGAAGACCGCAGAGGGAATATCTGGATAGCGACAGACAATGGCATTGATATAAAGATGAAGCGGAGCGGAAAGTTTGTACATTATGCTCATTCAGAGACAGACAATGGAAGCTTAAGCAACAACAATGTTATTTCTTTACTGGAAGACTCTGCCGGGAGAATATGGGCCGGCACCCAGGATGGTCTGAATATCTATGATTGGAGAAAAGGGAAATTCAGACGTTTGCGGAGTACCGATGGCTTACCTGACAATACCATACTCACCATTCTCGAAGACAGCAAGGGTAACATATGGCTCAGTACTCCTAATGGAATCTGCTGTATACATACCCGGAAAAATGGGACGGGCCACTATATATTCAGAAATTATGATGAGCTCGACGGGTTACAGGGA
The DNA here is from genome assembly GCF_006716645.1 of Arcticibacter tournemirensis. NCBI lineage: Bacteria > Pseudomonadati > Bacteroidota > Sphingobacteriia > Sphingobacteriales > Sphingobacteriaceae > Arcticibacter > Arcticibacter tournemirensis. The sequence goes on from NZ_VFPL01000001.1 coordinate 806,922, forward strand.
CGGGGATTTAATGAAAATGCGGCACTTAAAACACGCAGGGGAGAATTGATATTTGGTGGTGCAAATGGATTTAACCTTTTTAGTCCCGAAGCGATCAGTGTTAGCAAAAAGGCGCCGGCAGTGGTGTTTACCGACTTTCAGCTATTCAACAGGAGTGTTTTACCGGGCGAGGCAGTGGATGGAAATGGTATTCTTAAGCATTCTATCAGTGAAACAAGCGAAATCATACTTAACTATGACCAGAACGTATTTTCCATAGAGTTCGCTGCCCTAAACTTTTCCAATGCAGCTAAGAATAAGTACGCATATAAGCTTGAAGGGTTCAATACAAACTGGCTGACGACCGATAGCAGGAACAGGAAAGCGACATATACAAACCTCGATCCCGGAGAATATATATTCAGAGTACGTGCTTCGAATGACAGCGGGGTATGGAATAACGATGGTAGTTCTTTGAAAATTACTATTCGACCGCCCTTCTGGAAAACGCCGCTTGCCTATGCAGCCTATATCGTTGCGATACTTGGACTTTTATTGTATATCCGCTGGCGGGGTATCAAAGAGCTCAAAAGTCAGTTTGCTGTCGAACAGGAACGGCAGGAGGCACAGCGGATGCATGAACTTGATATGATGAAGATAAAGTTCTTTACAAATGTCAGTCACGAATTCCGTACCCCACTTTCGCTTATCTTGAGCCCTCTCGATAAGCTGTTAAAGAACATATCCGACAGCAGTGATGAAAAACGTCATTTGCAGTTGATTCAGCGAAATGCGCGCCGTCTTCTCAATCTTGTAAACCAGCTAATGGACTTCAGGAAAATGGAAGTGAATGAGTTGAAGCTGCAGTTAGAAGAGGGTGATATAGTTGACTTTATCAAAGAGAGCTTTCAATCTTTTACTGATCTTGCAGAAAAAAAAGACATCAGGTTTTCGCTTAAATCTGCATTAAACAATTTCGTTACGGCGTTCGACCATGACAAGGTAGACAGGATCCTGTTCAATTTACTTTCAAACGCTTTTAAATTTACATCCGACGGAGGGACTATTTCCCTGGAACTCGCCCTGGAGCAAAGGGCGGGAGAGGCTTATGTCCTCAAGATCTCCATCCGGGATAGTGGAATAGGTATACCGAAGGAAAAACAGGAGTTGATATTTGAACGCTTTTTTCAAAACGATGTGCCGGGCTCTATGGTAAATCAGGGAAGTGGAATAGGACTGGCAATAACACGGGAGTTTGTAAATCTGCATCATGGAACGATCAGAGTCGATAGCGAACCGAATAAAGGAAGTTGTTTTACCGTAGAACTGCCGGTAAAAGCGTCAGGACAAATACTTTCGACCGTTATAGATGAGCCAGGCGCTCTTTTGAAAGGACGAGAGGAGTTTAGCGAGAAAAGGTTAACCATACTTCTGGTTGAAGACAATGAAGACTTCAGATTCTATTTGAAAGATAACCTGAGACAGTACTATAATGTCATAGAAGCCGAAAATGGAAAAACGGGATGGGCCAGGGCGCTTGGGAATCATCCGGACCTTATTGTGTCGGATATAAGCATGCCCGAAATGAACGGCATAGATCTGTGTCTGAAAATACGAAACGATAAACGTACTGTTCATATACCGGTTATTCTGCTTACCGCAATGACTGGCGAAGAGCAATTACTCAGAGGTTTGGAAACCGGAGCGAGCGATTACATGACTAAGCCATTTAATTTTGAAATCCTGATTTCGAAGATTAAAAATCTGCTAACACAGCATGAGTCATTGCGCAAGACATATCAAAGGCAGGTTGAAGTTAAACCTACCGAGATAGATGTTGTTTCTGCTGATGAGAAATTTATCCGGCAGGCATTGGCAATTATAGAGCGCAATATATCTAACCCGGATTTTTCCGTTGAAGAATTTAGTAAAGAAATGTGCATGAGCAGGGTGGCGTTATACAAAAAACTACTCCAGCTGACGCGCCAAACTCCTAGTGAGTTTATTCGAACTATCCGGTTAAAAAGAGCCGCCCTCCTGCTCGATAAGTCACAAACTACAGTTTCTGAAATAGCATATGAGGTAGGGTTTAATAATCCGAAGGCGTTTGCGAAGTATTTCAAGACTGAGTTTGGCGTTCTGCCATCGTCCTGGTCTAAACTCAAAAAGGAGGATAACTCTGAGTAGTTTAGCGTTTTATGGCCTATTGGCGAACATTTCGTATGCTGGTTAACATTTGCTCTCCTATTTGTAAACATTTCTGTACCCTCCGATTTTATAAGCTCCTGTAGTTTTACGGCAGTAAATAAGGCAATTCTGATTTCCGAAATATGCTTTATTAATTAACTAACCGAGTTATGCGTAAAAGAATACTAACTGTTTTTTTGACCTGCTTTTTTGTATCAGTGAAAGTTTTTTCCCAGTCTGCTGAGGTGAAGCGTCTGTCCGACGGAGTGCGGATAAGTGTGCCAGGCAAGGCCGGTTTGCCGGCACAGAGTATTCGCCTTCAGGTAATTTCTGACAATATCATCCGGGTTACTTCGGCCATTTCCGGCTTCCCGGTTACCTATAAAAGCCTTATGGTAGTCGACAGTCTTCCTAAGGCTCCTTCCTGGCATTTAAGCCAGTCCCCGGAAGCAGTCAGTCTCAAAACTGCGTTATTAACTGCCAACGTTAGCTTAATCAACGGAGCAGTAGCCTTTACGGATAACAATGGGCAGCCTATACTAAAAGAAGCGATCCGCACTAATGCTTCTTTTGTTAACTCCTCCTATTCTGGCGACGCTTTTTATAAGATTAACCAGGTATTTGAGACCGATGCGACAGAAGGTTTTTATGGATTGGGCCAGCATCAGAATGGCGTGATGAATTACCAGGGGCGGCAGGTTGTCCTGTCGCATTATAATACAGACGTAGCTGTCCCCTTTTTGATGTCAAGCAAAAATTATGGCATCTTATGGGATAATTATTCGATCACGAAGGTGGGAGATGTTAGAGACATTCAACCCTTGTCGGGACTGAAACTTTATTCTAAGGAAGGGAAGTACGGATGGCTTACTGCTACTTATAGCGGTAAAGAGAAGAGCAACGTGCTTGTTTCCCGTGCAGAGTCAGACCTCGATTACTCTTTCCTGAAGGATATGAAAACCTTTCCCGACAGCTTCAAGCTGGCGGATGGAAAAGTGAGGTGGGAAGGTTCTATCGAATCGCCTTACAATGGTCAGCATACTTTTTTTGTTAAGTACGCCGGATATATAAAAATATGGATAGGAGAGAAGCTTCTTGCTGACAGATGGCGTCAGCCCTGGAACGCTGGAGCCATAGAGCTTTCGTATGCGTTCGAGAAGGGCAAAAAATACCCGCTGACTATCGAGTGGATCCCCGACGGCAGCGAGTCTTATCTTTCACTAAAATGGCTGGGGCCGGTTCCGCTGGGACAGCAGAACCAGCTGGCCTTTAGCTCCGAGGCAGCCGATCAGATCGACTATTATTTCATCAGCGGAAGAAACCCTGATGAGGTTATCAGCGGCTACCGCAGTCTGACAGGGAAGGCCCCGATCATGCCTAAGTGGGCCATGGGCTTCTGGCAGAGCCGCGAGCGGTATAAGACGCAGGATGAAATATTAAATACCGTAAAGACATTCCGGGAAAGGAAGATTCCACTGGACAATATTGTTCTCGACTGGTCTTACTGGGCCCAGGACCAATGGGGCAGCCAGGAGTTCGATCCAGATCGTTTCCCTTCGCCCGGAAAGATGCTGAGCGATCTGCATATAAAATACCACACCCGCCTCATGATCTCTGTCTGGCCGAAGTTTTATAAGGGTATTAAAACTTATAACGACTTCGAGAAAAAAGGATGGCTCTATATGCGCAACATAGAGGACGGACGTAAAGACTGGATAGGCAAGGGCTACTCATCGACGTTTTACGATCCCTTTAATGCGGAGGCAAGAGCCGGCTTCTGGAGTCTATTGAATGATAAGCTGTATAAGAAGGGCATAGATGCCTGGTGGCTTGATGCTACAGAACCAGATATTCACTCAAACCTGGATGTGGAGACTCGTAAAACATTAATGAGTCCCTCTATTGGCTCAGGAATGCGGTATTTCAACGCCTTTCCGCTGCAGAATGCTAAAGGAATTTACGAAGGACAGCGGGCTGCCAACCCCGAAGACCGGGTATTTATCCTTACCCGTGCATCGTACGGCGGGCAGCAACGCTATTCGGCAGCTACATGGAGCGGGGATATTTCTTCCCGCTGGCATGATATGAAAGACCAGATCCCCGCAGGAATAAACTTTTCATTGTCAGGATTACCCTACTGGACCATGGATATTGGAGGTTTTTCAGTAGAGAAGCGCTTCGAAGATGCCAAAGAGAAGGATCTTGACGAATGGCGTGAGTTGAATGAACGCTGGTACCAGTTTGGGGCGTTTACGCCAATCTTCAGGGTGCACGGCCAGTTCCCATACCGCGAAATCTATAATATAGCGCCCGAAGATCACCCCGCATATAAAAGTATGCTGTACTATAATAAGCTCCGCTATCGTCTCATGCCTTATATCTATTCGCTTGCTGGTAAAGCTTATCATGAGAATTACACGATTATGAGAGGATTGATTATGGATTTTGCATCTGATACAGCGGTGAAGAATATCGGTGATCAATACATGTTCGGCCCATCGCTTCTGATCAACCCTGTATATGAATATAAAGCAACGGACCGGCAAGTGTATTTACCTCGCGGATCCGGCTGGTATGATTTATATAACGGCGAATACAAGGCGGGCGGGAACACTATCATGGCGGATGCTCCATATGAGAGAATACCGGTTTATGTGAAGGAAGGATCGATCATTCCATTCGGGCCGGAATTGCAGTATACTTCAGAGAAGGCGGCCGATCCTATAACCTTATATGTCTATGCAGGACTTGACGCCAGCTTTACCCTCTATGAAGACGAGGGAACCAACTACAACTACGAGAAAGGGGCATACAGCACTATTCCCTTTACCTATACAGAAAAAACAAAAACACTGACCATTGGAGAAAGAAAAGGAAGCTTCGACGGCATGCTTCAGAACAGGACTATCCAGATAGTATGGCTCAGTCACCGAAAAGCGAGTCCTTTAAACTTAAGCTTACAGCCAAAACAGAAAGTGAACTATACAGGGAAAGCAGTATCTGTAAAGATGTAAGGTGTTATTTATAAGCAACTATGTAAAATAAAGAATGCAGTAAACTGAATAAACAACCAAAAAACCAAAAGAATGAAAAGAACTATTACAAAAAGGAGGATAAGGGTTCTCTTGTGGGCCATTATTTCCATGATGCTGTATAGCGTCGCTGGTTATGCCCAGAACAGGACAATAACCGGAAAGGTAACAGCCGTTTCAGATAAGCAGCCTGTACCTGGTGTTGCGGTCAAAATAAAAGGAAAGACCGGAGGAACCAGTACGGATGTTGGCGGAGCTTTCACTATCAAAGTTTCCGCCGGCGACGTACTTCAGTTTAGCTCTGTGGGATTCCAGGCGCAGGAAGTTGCTGTAGGGCAAAGTAATACCATCAATGTGCAACTTAAGGACGATGTGAAAGATCTGGATGAAGTGGTGGTGGTGGGTTATGGCGTTCAACGAAAGAAGCTGGTAACAGGTGCAACCGTTCAGGTAAAAGGCGAAGATCTTCAGCGTCAGAATACAACCAATGCCTTAATGGCTTTACAGGGACAAACTCCCGGCGTGCAGATAACATCTACATCAGGGCAACCGGGTGAAGGTATGAAAGTTGTTGTCAGAGGTTTAGGTACTATTAATAACGCCGGACCTCTATATATCGTGGATGGAGTGCAGACCGGGGATATTTCCTATTTAAACCCTGCTGATATTGAGTCGATAGATATTTTAAAAGACGCAGCATCTGCGGCTATCTATGGTTCGCAAGCGGCGAATGGCGTTGTTTTGGTGACCACCAGACAGGGGAAAGCGGGCCAGGCGGCACAGATAAATTTCGATTCTTTTACAGGAATTCAAAATGTAGCAAGTAAAGCAGAGCTGCTCAACTCTCAGCAGTACGCTTCCATCATGAATGAAGCGGCAGTTAACTCAGGTAAATCGCCCTATTTTACCAATGAGCAAATTGCCGCAATGGGGCAGGGTACTAACTGGATTGATGAGATGTTTGTTAAAGATGCATTAACTCAGAATTATTCTTTAGGAGCACAGGGATCTTCGGGTGCATCCATTTTCTCAACTGCCCTGTCGTATACTTCTCAGGAAGGGATTGTTGGCGGAAAAGCATTGTCTGATTACCAACGATATAATTTTAAGGGGAACTCTGAACACAATTTCTATAAGGACATTGTAAAGATGGGACAGCATCTCACTTTCAGTTATGTTAAAAATAACGGAATCCAGGTGGGCAATCAGTATAACAATGCTTTGCGTGGCGCTTTTAATACCAGTCCGTTTGTTCCGATGTACGACGAGAATGGCAATTTCTTTGACAATACGGGCTCCGAATGGTTCGAAGGTGAGGCAAATCCTTACGCACAAATGGTTTATAGCAATCAGAACCGGAGAAATAGCCAGCGTTTGGTAGGTGATGTATATCTGATAATAGAACCAATTAAAGGACTTACTTTCAAATCGAGCCTCGGGATGGACTACTCGGTTTACGAAACCCGCTCGTTTTCTCCGATTTACAAGTTATCACTTTATGCCTATAATAATAGCACCAGCGTCACCCAGTCGATGGACAAAACGAGATCTTTCCTATGGGAAAACCTCCTTACGTACAAGTTTAACTTAAACGCAGATCATCATCTGGAAGTGATGGGCGGTACGTCGTCTTTTGACTATTCCGGATCTAACTTAAGAGGCACCAATACGAACCTTGTCTTCAGTGATCTCCCGCATGCGTGGCTCACTAACGCTACCAATTCTGAAGGCGCTAATATTTCCCTTGCCGGTGCCCCTGTTAATCCCGACAGAAGGCTATCCTACTTCGGGCGTTTCAATTATAACTACAGAGATACATATTTACTGAATGCTACGTTCAGGGCCGATGGATCCTCACGTTTTGCTGCTGCCAACCGCTGGGGTTATTTCCCCTCGATATCTGCCGGGTGGGTACTTTCTAATGAGTCGTTTTTGAAGGGCCAGCAGAACTGGTTAAACTACCTGAAATTCCGCGCCAGTTGGGGACAGGTCGGCAACCAGAATATTGACCCCTTTCAATACCTCACTCCAATAACTTTTGCCTATACCAATTATATATTTGGAGATAAAGAAACCAATCTTACCCCCGGTGCTTATCCTATCAGGTTAGGTAATCCCGATATAAAATGGGAAACTTCCGAACAAACAAACCTTGGGCTTGATGCCAGCTTATTGAATGGGAAACTAAATGTAAATTTCGACTGGTACGACAAAACCACAAAGGACTGGTTAATCGAGGCCCCTATCCTGGCGACAGCGGGCGCTAAGGCCCCCTTCATTAACGGGGGTAATGTCAGCAATAAAGGAGTGGAATTAGCCATTGCCTACAGGAGTAATTTAGGTGATTTTAACTATTCTGTAGGGCTCAATGGTTCTTATAACAAGAATAAAGTTGTCGATATCCCCAATGCAGATGGGATAATCCACGGCGAAGGGAATTTATTATTTAATAACTCCCTTGAGTTCTACCGTGCCCAGAGCGGATACCCGATTGGATACTTCTGGGGATTGAGAACCGACGGGGTATTTCAATCCGAACAGGAAGTTTCAGACCACCGGTCCACCTCGAATACTGTGATTCAACCAACAGCACAGCCTGGAGATGTAAGATATGTGGATTTGAATAATGATGGTGTGATTTCTGATCTCGACCGCACTATGATTGGTAATCCGAATCCTGACTATACTTTTGGTATTTCCCTTTCGGCGAGCTATAAGGCTTTTGATTTTTCAGTCCTTGCTTCAGGGGTGGCCGGCAATGAACTCGTCCAGTCATGGCGCAATCAGGCCAGCCAGTACGCCAATTATTCGACTGCTATCCTCGAAAGGTGGCATGGCCCTGGATCGTCTAACGTTATGCCCCGGGTAACTGAAGATGCCAGGAACTGGACCAACTTCTCCGATCTATATATTCATAAGGGCGACTTCCTCAGGATAAATAATATTACCCTGGGCTACGACTTTGGCAAAGTGCTCAAAAAGAGCTATCTGCGGCAGGTCAGGGTGTATGCTTCGGCGTTAAACGTGTATACATTTACCAAATACAACGGAATGGATCCTGAGATTGGTTACGGTACAGTGAGTTTTGCATCCGGTATAGATCTCGGGTATTATCCCCGTCCGCGAACCTTCTTACTCGGCGCTAACATCAGATTCTAATAAAACGTGATTGATATGAAAACATATAAGATATTCATACTGCCTTTGCTGATTTTGTTCACAACGGCTTGTAAAGACTTTCTGGATACCGAATCGTTAACGACGGCAAACGAAGAAAACTTTTATAAAACACCCGACGATGCATATAAGGCACTTGTAGGTTGTTATGATGGACTTCAGAAAGTATGGACAGATGGAGTTGCCCTTCCGGTTGCTTCTGAGGTTTTTTCTGATGACTGTTTTGGCGGTACGGGAAATTCTGACGGGCTGGGTTATCAGTTAATGGACGAGTTCGACAAATTAAGATCGCCTTCCGATCTCAATCTTTTCAATAAAAACTGGCAGTTTTACTATGAAGGAATCTATCGCTGCAATATGCTGATCAATAAAATGGATCAGATTGCCTGGGGGACCAACGCCACGCTGAGAAATACTTACGAATCGGAAGCACGGTTTCTGCGTGCGTACATGTACTTCGACATGGTGAGATTATGGGGTAATATTCCATTACTTACGACACCTTCAAAGGATAATATTCCGCAGGCAGCGCCTGATGAGGTATATAAAGTAATTGCAGAAGATTTGAAATTTGCTGCCGACAATCTTCCAGCTACCGCTTATGCATCCCAGCCTGTTGCCCAGCATGGAAGAGTGACAAAATGGGCGGCTGAAGCTCTATTGGCACGTGTCTATCTGTTTTACACTGGCTACTATGGAAAGAACGACCTGGTAGGTGTAGTCAGCAAAACACAGGCTCTCACGTATCTTGAAGATATCATTAGCAATGGCGGCTATGCCCTGGTAGAGGATTTTGCCAAGTTATGGCCGGCTTCCTCTCCGGAAGGCTATGCAGGGGAAGATAATAAGGAAACTATTTTTGCCATTAAATACACGGCCACCAGTGATTACGACGGAAACCTTGATGGGAACTTTTGGATGATCATGTATGGAATTCGTGACCAGTTTAGCTATCCTTATGGAAATGGCTGGGGCGGCGCTACCGTTAATCCGAAAGTCTGGAATGCCTTTGGCACTGGCGACACACGAAAGTTGGCTTCTATAATCTCCATTAAAGACGAGAAAATAACTTATACCAAGCAAAAAGGGCACCGGGAGTATACAGGATATTATATAAAGAAGTATAGCCCAATGGTTAATGAAGCCGGCGTGCCTCTCCCTGAAGCACTCTATGGGAATAAGGATTTTCAAAGAGGCCAGTTTCAGGACTACGTCTCTATCCGCTATTCCGACGTGCTGCTGATGGCGACCGAGCTTGGAAGTACAAATGCTCAAACTTATTTTAACGAAGTAAGACAACGAGCCTATAAAGACAGATATACTCCGCTTGTAGCTACTCCTGATAACATCCAGAAGGAACGCTGGCTCGAATTTGCCTTCGAAGGTATCCGGTATTGGGACTTGCTTCGTCAGGGTGTAGATAAGGCCGCAGCCCAGATAGCAGAGACAACAACGGTCCTGAATGGCAGGGTTAACGTAACTAAAACTATTTCGTCAGCAAAGATCAAAGAAACAAAAGGCCTTCAGCAAATTCCGTATACCCAGATCACGCTCTCCGATGGTGTTCTAAAGCAGAACCCAGGTTGGTAAATTTTGATTGTATAAATAAATATCTTAGTGATGAAAAGATCTATAAAACTGTTTTCCATCCTCCTTGGAATTTCGCTTTTTCTGATTACATGCCGGAAAGAAGAGTATAATCTTGAGCGGGCCCTTGATAAGTCGGAGATAAAATACTCCATCGTTCAGGATAAAAGTGCCGATGCAGGCGGTAACACGGTCATACTGAAAAATGAAACTGCAGGAACTATTTCCATGTGGGACTTTGGTACAGGTCGCTCCACAAATGCAGTCGACACCGTTCATTTTGCATTCAAGGGCGACTATACTATTAAATTCGCTGTCCTTACCGGGGGATCAATCGTAGAACTGGATCCTGTCACCATTAAAGTGACCGAGGATAATCTTAACTATGTAAATGACCCTCTGTGGACGGCCATTTCGGGAGGCGTAGGCCAGGAGAAGGTTTGGCTGCTCGATACTGATGCGAAATTCTTTAACGGTCCGCTTACTTTTTTTGGTGTCAATAACGGCTGGCTCAAGGAGGGAAACCCCTGGAATGGTGGGGCAAATTCTACCGGTTGCTATGGTGCTGATTGCTGGACCTGGGGGCCTGATCTTACCACTATTTATGCCGACAAGATGACGAAAACCGATTATGGAACCATGACTTTCAGCTTGAAAGGCGGCGCTATCTTTACTGCCGACAAAAAGTTTGAGAAAGTGACCCAAACAGGCACGTACTACCTGAATTCGGCAGGAAAAACGCTTTCGATCACTAACGGAAGTATTCTGCGAGATTATAAACCTGCTAAAAATGGCCTGAGAGGGATAAGCAACTGGTCTAATTACACAATTTTATCTCTTGACGAAAACACCATGCAGTTGGGAGTGATCAGAGATAAGGACGTAGACGGTGAAGGCTTGTGTATGCTGTCTTACAATTTTATTTCCAAGCAATATTCCGACAACTGGGTGCCTGAAGAAACGGGACCCGACGAGGGCTTCGACCCTACATTTGCCTCCGGAAAATTACTTGAGATGTTAACTGGTAATACCTCTTCCGGGCGGATGTGGGCACTGGATGCTGCGGGCAATCCTGTCGACTGGATTGCAAAGGGCAAGGGATGGACCAAGACTGCAGCTGATTCTAAAACATGGGGATGGAATGATGATTGGGACGCTATCGCCAAAAATTCATGGATCCTCTTTGATCGTCTCAATGGAGGGATGAATTATACCCTTAACCAGAACGGGTCGTTTACCAGGGGTATCTTCTCGATTAATCAGGAGACCAATGAAATAACCCTTAATGGGGGTACCCTAATCCAGAATCCAGGTCATTGGATGAGCCCAACGACCAATAAAATAAAAGTCATTAAGGCCTTCCCCGGAAAGGTCGAAAGCAAAGGTATCTGGTTTGGTACAAGCTACGATGCCGCAAAGGATGAATGGCTGGCGTTCCACTATATTCTTTAGTAATACATCCAGGTCAGTGTTGTTGAACAAACTACACTGACCTGCTTAAAAAAATAAAGTTGCCTCAATGAAGCGTTTACTTTCCTTCGTATTAACATGTTTGCTGGGCCTGTCGTTTAGTTCTGTTACGACTGCACAAGGATATCAAAGGCGCCAGTCTTTTAACCGGAACTGGCATTTTAAGTTAAATGCAGGAGAAGGCTGGCAATCGCCCGCTAAAAGCGATGCAGGCTGGCGTGTCCTTAACCTGCCGCACGACTGGAGTATTGAAGGTAATTTTAGTAAAGATAATCCCGCTACCCCCGGTGGCGGCGCATTGCCCGGAGGGACGGGCTGGTACAGGAAAACCTTTACTGTTCCAACCGAAAGCATAGGTAAGCTGGTATTTATTGACTTTGACGGGGTCTATCACCGTAGCGAAGTCTGGATTAACGGGCATTATCTGGGCAAAAGGCCAAACGGTTATATTTCCTTCCGCTATGATCTTACGCCCTATCTTAAGTATGGCACTGCAAAAAACCTGATCGCTGTTAAAGTCGACAATTCAAAGCAGCCGAACTCGCGCTGGTACTCCGGCTCGGGCATCTACAGAAATGTATGGCTTACAACTACCTCAAAGATCCATGTACCGCAGTCCGGTACCTTTGTTTCTACTCCCTGGGTTACACCTGCACGAGCCCGCACAAATGTTAGAACTACGGTTACAAATCAATCTGGAACACCCGCTTTGGTCACTCTTAATACAGTGATATATAGTCCTCAGGGAGCAGCGGTGTCAAAAGCCTCCGTAAAGAAGACGATTGCCGCAGGCGCAAGCCCTCAAATTGAGCAAACTCTTGAGGTTCTTAACCCTCTCTTATGGTCTGTATCACATCCCGCTTTGTACAAGGTCGTTAGCAAGGTCATCGTAAATAATCAGACCCTCGACACTTACGAGACGCCTTTGGGTATCCGCACTTTCAAGTTTGATGTTCAGAGTGGTTTTTCATTAAACGGACAGCCACTTCAGATCAGGGGCGTATGTAACCATCACGATCTCGGTGCACTTGGTTCAGCCTTTAATACACGGGCTGCAGAACGTCAGCTGGAAATTCTTAAAGCTATGGGCTGTAATGCCATCCGTACGTCGCATAACCCTCCCGCTCCTGAGCTGCTTGATCTTTGTGACCGCATGGGCTTTATTTTGATGGACGAAGCTTTCGATATGTGGAAGAAGCAAAAGAATCCCTTCGACTACCACCTCGACTGGGATCAGTGGCATAGGAAAGACCTGGAAGACATGATCCGCCGGGACCGCAATCATCCCAGCGTTTTTATATGGAGCGTAGGCAATGAGATCCAGGAGCAGTGGGGCGACGAGAAGAAGGGGGATACTACAGGAAGAGTCATCGCTCGTGAACTGGTGTCGATAGTAAAAGCACTCGATACGACCCGTGCTATTACCACTGCAAACAACGAGATTAATGAGTGGAATAATCTGATTAAATCGAATGCGTTCGCGCTGGTTGGGTATAACTATAATCACAAAGCATGGGCCGGTTTTAGCAAACGCTGGCCCGGAAAGAAATTTATCGTGACCGAAAGCACATCTGCATTGCAAACCAGGGGGCACTATGACCTTATTCCATTCGACACCATCAGACGCTGGCCCGAAGCCTGGGATAAACCCATTAAAGGAGGCGGAAACCCGGATTTTACGGTGTCAGCTTACGACCATGTCAGCGCACCCTGGGGTTCTACTCACGAAGAAAGCCTGATCGAGCTAAACAAGAATTCTCACGTCTCAGGTATGTTCGTTTGGACTGGCTTTGATTACCTTGGAGAACCTACTCCATACCCCTGGCCAGCACGAAGTTCATACTTCGGCATTATCGATCTGGCTGGCTTCCCCAAAGACATTTATTATCTGTATCAAAGTGCCTGGACAGACAAGCCCGTTTTACATATTTATCCGCACTGGAACTGGAAACAAGGCGACACTGTGGATGTAGTAGCATATTACAATAATGCCGACGAGGTTGAGCTCTTTCTTAATGAACAATCGCAGGGAACGAAGGCAAAGCAGGGGGACCGGATGCATGTTAAATGGCGGGTACCTTTTACTCCCGGCACTCTTCGTGCAATATCGCGGAAAGACGGTAAAAATGTACTGTCCAGTGAAGTGAAAACTGCCGGCAAGCCTGCAAAAATTCAACTCGTAGCCGACAGGGACACCATAAACGCGGACGGGAACGACCTGTCGTTCATTACAGCCCAGGTGTTGGATGGCGATGGCAACACGGTCCCCACAGCAAGTAACCTTCTTAGATTTAAAGTGACGGGCGAAGGCTTCCTGAATGCTACCGACAATGGAAACCCCACCAGCCACGAACGTTTTAAGTCGGCTGACAGGAAAGCATTTAACGGGCTTGCCTTAGCAATTATCCAGTCGCAATATAAAGCCGGGAAAATCCATATCGAGGCGGTATCGGAAGGCTTGGAATCAGCAGTCATTGACATAGAGAGCAAATAGATGTCCGGGCTGTTATCACTACCCTACCATAAGCTATCCCGCCACCATCTTCATTGCGGCAGCAATTCAGCTATCCTTTATTCCGTCTTGCCATCATCACCCTACCATAAGCTATCCCGCCACCATCTTCATTACGGCGGCAGTAACCAAATAGGCCAACTCTGCATCTGTCTTTTGTTCTTCTGTATTTCAGCCCTATCCCTTATTCCGATTTGCCATCACCACCCTGCCATAACCGTAACCTGCGGCCTTTTTCATTGCGGCAGCTCTAAACCCGGTATCCGCACACCCTTTCAAAGCAATGAAAGCAGCCGCGAGTTTCTTTTTTGGTAGCTTTTTTCTTTGCGGTCAAAGAAAAAAGTACAAAAGCACAAACTCCTTAAAACCCAAACCTCTTGCCAATCACCACAAAAGAAGCCCCTTCATCACTTTTCGAAGTGCTGACAGCCTGCTTCTTTATACCGCCCGGATCCCTTTCTTCAGTACCGCCCCCGGATCGCTTCCCCCGCCGCTGTTTCCTCTGACCTGCAGCCGCCAGTTCGGCCAGTTCGGCCATTTTCACTAACAAGGTATTCCCGTTGTACCCTTCCATTATGGAATAATCGTCCCAGGCCTGCTTTTTTGCTTCTGCCGATTGACCCATAGGCATTGCCTCAGCGATCTGAAACGCCGCTAAAATGGCTGCCGGACTGAACGAGAGGGTATTGATCAGCTCGATGTTATTATCCGTATCATTCCGCATCAGGCATTCCAGCGATAAGGTTACCAACACCATACATCCCTGGGGAATAGTTCCTTCCATTTCGAAGTCCTGTGCCTCCAGGGCCATCCCGTTGATCACTGTCACATCCTTTACAGCCACATACTCATAGTATTCGCTGCGGAAGTTGAGGGCTGTGACCAGAAAGCGCAGCCGGAACCTGCCGGTCATCTCCCTGAACTTTGCCGGTACCTTCAGGTCTGTATTGCTGTGGAGGGCATCCATCTGGATGCGGATCCTGCCTTCAGGGCTAAGGGATACCACCGGTTTTACCTTCAGGGCTTCACTCAGGGGACTTTCAGCATTGAATTCAAAGCCCTTCAGGCAGTCCAGGTCGCCATCGTGCAGGTCACGGTTGCCACGGGCCGCCGTTCTGCTGCCTAAGATGCTGTGGTATACCGCACTGTTGAAGCGGTTCACCATGGCCCCATCGTGACGGTTGCGGAAGACAGGCTTCAGGGCATCGCGGATAGAGGCCGCCGAGGTGCTGGCCAGTCCGAACTCGCAGGCGCTGGCGCGGCTGGCCAGGGTCTGTCCTTTCTTTCTCTCGGGAAGCTTCTGCACTACCGTATGGGTACGGAACCTTCGGAATACTACCGTGCCTGCCGTTCCGCGCAGGGCACCATTTTTCTCTAAAATTGCCATAATCGTTATTAAAGGGCTAACTGAAGCGTCGTTAAGGCCCGGGGGAGAATGATTGAATCGAAGGTCCAGAGGGTCATGGGCGCCGGAGCTGCCGGTTTGCAAAGTAAAGTTGAGATAATACAACAGAAAGGTCAAGACAAATTCGCAATTTAAACACAGTATAAAGAAGGCAACCAGATTACTGGCTAAATCGTGCATAAAGTCCGCCTTTATACACAAAAGGCGGGCTCTGGGCGGAACATAAGCAGTATATCAGTGGCATTAATAAAGACCAGTCTATACTGGGGGTGAAGGTTGGTATAACGAGTGTGGAGGCGAAAATGGTCTGGGGGTATTCATTTGTCCGGGATGGTATCTTTTCTCTTCTTTGGCTGATTTAACCTATTTTTCTCTTAATTCCTTTCTGATAATCTGCATGAGGCAGGTTGTGTATTTATTCAGGAGATATAATTTTTAATTACTAATTGGTAGCTTTATCGTTCCCTCCGGGGATGCAATAAGTAGATTTAAACGTCAATTTATGAAAAGTAACTCTTTTGTTTTGCAAATGTTCCGCCTGCTACTGCTCTTTATATTGCCGATGTCATCTTTTGCCCAGCAAAAGCCTGACGACCTTAAAATTTGGTTTAGCCGCCCTGCGGCTAACTGGAATGAAGCATTGCCTGTAGGAAACGGAACTCTTGGAGCAATGGTTTTTGGTGGAATCGCGAGTGAAAGGTTACAGCTGAATGAGTCTTCTGTGTGGACGGGGAAGCCGGAAGATTTCGTGAATCCACAGTCGAAGGCTGCTTTGCCCGAAGTGAGGAAGTTGCTTTTCGAAGGCAAGTATGCAGAAGCACAAAAACTCGCGCAGTCGGCAATGATGGGGGATAAGAAAACGAACAGCTCATACCAGACTCTGGGCGATTTGCATATAGATTTTTCGTTGCCGGAAGGGGAGGTGTCAGGTTATACAAGAGATCTTGACCTGGAAACAGCAGTTTCCAAAGTGACATACCAGGTTGAAGACGTCACTTTTACAAGGGAAGTCTTTTCGAGTTTTCCTGCGAACGCGCTTATCATCAGGTTAACGGCAAGCAAGGCAGCGTCGCTGAGTCTTGCATTAAAGTTGAGCCGGCCAGGAAACAAAGCAAAGTTGGAGGCATCGGGGAACGAATTAATGATGTCGGAACATGTTGGTGATGGCACCGGCGTAAAGATGGTAACGAGGGTAAAAGTGCTCAATGAAGGTGGTTCGCTGCAAGCCGCAGGGACATCAATAAAGGTGGATAAGGCAAACACCGTTGTGCTTCTCCTCACAGCAGCCACCGACTACCGGGGAACTAATCCTTCGGTCGTTTCTGCGAATCTTATTTCTTTATCAGAAGGTAAGTCGTTTGAAACTCTAAAGAGTGATCATATCGCTGATTATCAAAAATATTTCAAGCGTGTAGAGCTTGATCTCGGAACGACGGACGCCGTTTATTTTCCTACCGACAGTCGTATCACAGCGGTTCAAAATGGTAATTCGGATCCTTCTCTGATAAAACTTTATTATCAGTTTGGCCGGTATTTGCTTATTAGCAGTTCCCGTCCCGGTGGACTGCCGGCGAACCTTCAGGGAATCTGGGCAGACGGGTTAACACCTCCCTGGAGCGCCGATTATCATATCAATATCAACATCCAGATGAATTACTGGCCATCGGAGATTACAAATCTCAGCGAAATGCATATGCCTTTTCTTGGCTTTTTGAACGAACTGAAGCCCGATGCAAAGAAAACCGCAAAGGATATGTACGGACTGAAGGGAACTGTGGCACATTTCACTACCGACCCCTGGCACTTTACAGAAACGTACGGCCAGACACAATGGGCAATGTGGCCGATGGGCATGGCATGGAGCGTTCAGCACTTATGGGAGCATTATTTGTTTACGGAAGACCGGAAGTACTTAAAGGAGCTCGCATATCCTCTGATGAAAGATGCTGCGACATTCTGCGAGCAATGGCTTGTAGAAGACCCACATACCGGTTTGCTTGTTTCCGGGCCGTCCATTTCACCTGAGAACACATTTAAAACAAAAAGCGGAGCGATAGCTACCATGGTAATGGGGCCTACCATGGATCATATGATCATCCGTGACCTGTTAACTAACACCATAGCTGCTGCAAAAGTCCTTAAGCGCGATTATAGCTTTAGTAGGAGATTACAGGGAATTCTTAAACGGCTTTCGCCTACGAAACTTGGCAAGGATGGAAGGATTATGGAATGGACAGAAGAATTTGAGGAGCCCGAACCCGGTCATCGTCATATCTCCCATTTATTCGGATTGTATCCCGGTAAGCAGATAAGCTATCAGCAGAACCCGGAACTGTTACAGGCGGCAAGGAAAACGCTGGACTACCGGATATCCCACGGTGGAGGACATACCGGGTGGAGCCGCGCATGGATCATTAACTTTTTTGCCCGCCTGCGCGACGGTGAAGCTGCATATCAAAACCTGAGTGCTTTATTACAGAAGTCGACGTTGCCGAACCTTTTCGATAATCATCCTCCTTTTCAAATAGACGGCAATTTCGGAGCTGTAGCGGGAATTACCGAGATGCTAATGCAAAGTCATGCCGGAGAAATCGAATTACTGCCTGCCCTGCCTGCGGTGTGGCAGAAAGGCTGCATCCATGGCATTGTTGCCCGGGGAGGTTTTGAAATCAATATCGACTGGCAGGAGGGCAAGCTGTGGTACGCGACCATCACCTCCCGGCTGGGAAACCCATGTACACTTCGTTATGATGATAAAGTGATTACGTTCCCTACCGAAAAAGAGAAAAGTTATTCCTTTAACGGTTCCTTACAAAGCGCAGATTAAACTTATACACCGGATTAGCACTGTCGTTATAAAATGTGAATCTATATTGCGAGTTCGCTCCTTCCTGAATGCTAACGGTAGTGCCATCTGTAGTCCAGAACTCACAAATGTCCCCATCCTGAGGGGCTGAATTATTTAATGAGTATCCCGCGGGATATGCATTGAAGCCTGACTCGTTAGTTCCCGATATATTTTTCCAACGCGACTTTGAGGCCAGCTTCTTTAATGGCTCGGGATTCAAAGCTTCAAAACCGTTGAATACAACTCCCTGCGATTCCGCTAGTTTTATAAAGTCTTCCCTCGAGGGAATTCTCCAGCCTTCAGGTAAAACGATGGCTTTTGCTTCTTCGAACGTATAATATTTTCCATACTCTGGTTTGGTCTTTGCATCATCATAAAATATTCCTCCGGCACCGGCATAGTTTGTAACAGTCCAGATCTGATCTCCAATGGCTATTGTTTGGTAATCCTGACCCGTTATTGCAACAGATGACGTTTGTTCCGGCGTCTCTTTCTTATTTTTCCTGCATGATAGAGATGCTGTTATTAAAAGAAGCATCAAGGGGAATGTAGCGCGTAATTTCATAATGGACATGACGCAGGGATTTAACATTTCGTTACAGGGCCATAAAAAATTGACATGATAACAGGCGGGAGTTAACATTTCGCACCCTAAATAATTACATTTATTGTCCATTATATATTCTGGAACTACTTACTTTTGGATACTGGTCTTTTGTGATTTTCACTCACGAAGCGTATTTGAATCAACTTATTATAAACCGATATTATGAAAATTCCCTTAACTAAGCTGTTCTTATCTATTGCCTGTGTTTTATTGTATGGCGGCACTTCATCCTTCAGTCAGGAGAAAAGCGATCCGGCAGCAGAAGCTAAAATTGAAGACCTGATCAGGAAGATGACTCTTGAAGAGAAAATTGGTATGATACATGCTAATTCTTCGTTCACTTCTACCGGTGTCCCGCGTCTCGGTGTTCCTGAACTGACCACTTCCGATGGCCCTCACGGCGTACGGCCGGAACATGGCCGCGACTGGGTATTGGATAATAAAGGAAACGACTCGTCTACCTATCTTCCTACAGGTATCACGCTTGCTTCCACGTGGAACCCCGAACTTGGATATGCTTTCGGCGCTGTATTGGGAAGTGAAGCCAAATATCGCGGCAAAGATGTAATCCTTGGTCCCGGGATCAATATTATACGCACTCCTCTCAACGGAAGAAATTTTGAATATATGAGTGAAGACCCTTATTTAATTTCGAAGATGGTGGTTGGCTATATTAAGGGTGTTCAGGATCAGGGAATCTCGGCAAGCCTGAAACATTTCATGGGGAATAACCAGGAGATAAGAAGGGATGGCATCAATGTGGAAATGAGTGAACGTGCCTTACGTGAGATTTATCTTCCCGGTTTTAAAGCCGCGGTAATTGAAGGTGAGGTAAATACGGTGATGGGATCATACAACAAGTTGCGTGGCGAATACTGTACTTATAACGACTATCTGATCAATAAAATATTAAAGGGCGAATGGGGTTTCAGGGGGTTGGTAATGAGCGATTGGGGTGCTATACATAGTACGAAGGAGGCGCTATTAGGCGGTGCTGATCTGGAAATGGGTACTGATCTTTCCATGCTCCCCAATCCCGACTATAATAAATTTTACTTTGCCGATCCTGCATTAAAAATGGTACGTAGCGGAGAGGTGTCTGAGAAAGTTATAGATGATAAAGTAAGACGGATATTAAGGATAATGTTTAAAACGCATATGTTCGATAAGCGTACTCCCGGTGAACTCGCTACAAAGGAACATGCCGCAGTAGCAAAGAAAGTAGCAGAGGAAGGTATTATCCTCCTGCAGAATAAGAAGAATATTCTGCCCGTTAGTAAGATGGTTAAGACCATCGCTGTAATTGGTGCGAATGCGAACAGGGAGAATGCAATGGGAGGCGGGAGTTCGCAGGTTAGGCCGCCTTATGAAGTCACTCTTCTCGCAGGTTTGCAAAACCTTGCCGGAAGTGACGCTGGTATACGGTTTGAACAAGGCTACACAATTGCGCGAAATGCGAAGGCTGATCCGTCACTGATCCAGAAGGCTGTGGATGCAGCTAAACACGCCGATATAGCGATTGTTGCCGGGGGCTGGATTCATGGATATGATTACAGCAAGTGGGATGATAATGCTTATGACGCTGAAGGATTTGATAAACCAAGCATGGAAATGCCTTTTGGACAGGATGAACTTATTACTGCAGTGGCCAGGGCAAACCCGAATACAATAGTTGTATTGTATGGCGGCGGTCCGATTGACATGTCGGCCTGGGTGAATAAAGTGAAAGGAATTATCCAGGCAGGTTATCCTGGAATGGAAGGCGGCAGTGCACTTGCAGAAATTATTCTGGGAAAGGTGAATCCTTCAGGAAAGCTCACTGTAACATTTCCAAAGAAACTGCAGGATTCTCCAGCTCACAAATTAGGAGAATACCCTGGCGACAGTGTTAATGTTCATTACAATGAGGACATTTTTGTAGGGTACCGGTATTTTGATACTTACAAAGTAAAACCGCAGTTTGCTTTCGGGCATGGTCTGTCGTATACTACTTTTGAATATGGTAAACTTTCGGCAGCTATCGTTAATGGAGACACGTTTGTGAGACTGAACGTTAAGAACACCGGAACAATGGCAGGTGCAGAGATTGTTCAAATATATGTTCACGATAAAAAGGCATCATTGAAAAGACCTGAGAAGGAGCTTAAATCGTTTAGTAAAATATTCCTGGCGCCAGGGGAGGTGAAGGAGCTGATTTTTAAACTGGATAAGGAGGCCTTCAGCTTTTTCGACAGCAAGCAAATTAAGTGGGTGCTGGAGCCCGGAGGATTTGAGATATTGGCGGGGAGTTCTTCCGTTGATATACGCTCAAAGGTCGAAATAAAATTATAAGACTCCTGGAAAGGCTTGATTTGTTAATCAGGCCTTTCGTCTTTTAGAGGCTAAAGAAAATTAAAATGAGGCTTTTAAAAACTAAATAAATATTCATACTTTAATCCCCTCGGAATTGTGTCTTTTACACTTATTAATAAAAGGCCTTTTTGTTAGGTTCCACAACAGAAAAAATGTTGTGGAAATTAACTTTTATCAGAACCGATAATGCATATTTTGAAGAATATGATACATTTGCGTGCGCTTAAAGCGAAAGGAAGGATCTTAAGCAATTAAATAACTAAATATAAATAAAGAATTAGAAAACCTGAATTCAAATGAACACTCTGGACACGAAAGATTACATTGTTTTTCTCATCTATTTTGTAATGGTTGCAGGATATGGATGGTGGATTTATAAGAAGAAAAAGTCGAGCAGCTCGGCCTCTAAAGATTACTTTCTGGCTGAAGGATCTTTAACATGGTGGGCTATCGGAGCTTCGCTGATCTCCTCTAATATTTCTGCTGAGCAATTTGTAGGAATGAGCGGATCAGGTTTTAAAATCGGCCTGGCTATAGCTACTTACGAATGGATGGCAGCTCTAACGCTGATTATCGTAGCGGTGTATTTTATTCCTGTATATCTTAAGAATAAGATATATACGATGCCTCAATTCCTCAACCAGCGCTATAACAGTACTGTAGCAATGGTAATGGCGGTATTCTGGCTTCTTTTGTATGTGGTGGTAAACCTTACTTCAATATTATATCTCGGAGCTATTGCCGTGAGTGGTGTATCAGGAATTGATTTAAACTGGGCTATGATCGGTCTTGCAGTTTTTGCAATTTTCATTACCCTCGGAGGGATGAAGGTTATCGGGTATACCTCTGTGGTTCAAGTGTTCTTTCTGGTTTTAGGTGGACTTGCAACGACTTATATAGCGTTAGACCAGGTTGCTGAGCACTTTGGTAACAGCACACTGTTGGGCGGTTTCAAGCAAATGATGACCAGTGCGCCCGAGCACTTTCATATGATCCTGCCGAAAACAGACCCGAATTACCTGGATCTTCCTGGATTGTCAGTTCTTATCGGCGGTATGTGGATCGTGAACCTGAACTATTGGGGATGTAACCAGTACATTGTTCAGAGGGCGTTAGGTGCCGACTTGAAGACTGCCCGCACAGGGATCCTGTTCGCTGCTTTCCTTAAGCTATTGATGCCTGTTCTTATTGTTCTTCCAGGGATCGCTGCTTTTGTACTTTTCAAAGAAAAGTCAGGTGATTTCGCTTCAATCACGAACCCCGACAAGTCTTACCCTGTTCTGTTGAACCTGCTTCCGGTAGGATTAAAAGGTCTTTCTTTTGCTGCATTATCTGCAGCTGTGGTAGCCTCCCTTGCTGGTAAAGTAAACAGTATCGCTACTATTTTCACCCTTGATATATACAAGAACGTTTTCAATAAGAATGCAAGTGAGAAGAACCTTGTCATCATCGGAAAAGTAACGGTAGTGGTTTCGATGATACTGGGCGTTGTTATTGCACCACACCTTGGAATGGATAAACAGGGCGGGTTCCAATATATTCAGGAGTATACCGGTTTCGTTTCCCCTGGTATTTTTGCCATGTTCATCCTTGGATTCTTCTGGAAAAAGACTACTTCTAACGCAGCCCTGTTTGCTACTATCGGCGGGTTTGTGTTTTCGGTAATACTTAAGGTTCTTCCCGGACTGGTAAATCTTAAGTTCCTTTACCCGATCGGATTTGCATCTCCGACTGCTTCCGGCGTTTACGAGATTCCTTTCTTAGATCGTATGGGTATTGTGTTTGTAGTCTGTGTGGTCGGTATGTATATCATCAGTATGATCGAGAACCGGAAAGGTTTGAGAATAAATGCTCTGGAAGTGGATACGAAGATGTTCAAAACAAACCCAGGCTTTATAATTGGATCTTTGATTATAACCGGAATACTTGCGGCACTTTATATCGGATTCTGGTAGTCAGAATTAGTAAATTAATATTTGCGGAGCCCTTTTCTGATTCAGAGAAGGGCTCTGTTGTTTTGACCTCTCAGCACGGGATGTCTTCTCCGCCCGCCTTACAGTAATCTACCTGTGTTATGTTAAGAGTAAAATAACTTGCTTCTTTTCATAAAGCGAAAACAATAGTTTATTTACTTAAGACTTACGACGTATTACGTATAACTTCATTCTATGCTTTAGAATGAATAAACTTTCTGCTGATCACTATTCTGCCTGTTATAAGAATGATGAAGCTTATCGCCGTACAAACAGCGATTACCATTGCCATGGGCACTGCTGTTCCATTATGGAGATAGCTCACCGCTGCCGAAGCAAGTGCAGCAATAACCATTTGCATACTACCGGCGAGTGCAGATGCTATGCCAGCATTCTGCTCAAATGGTTCTAGAGATAAGGCTGTAGAATTAGGAAAGACAAAACCCTGCATCATTAGGTAAATGAAAATTAAAACAAATGTGGTGATGCTGGTAATCAGGCCTGTTACTGTGCCTGCAAATAAGAGGATGCCCGAAAGCACCTGAAGGGATGCGGCTACTACGACGATATCCCTGCTTGTCCTTTTTTTCAGGAACACGCGGTTCAGCTGGCTCGCAGCAATAAGGCCCGTTGCATTTAAACCAAATAACCAACCATATTCCGTTTCTGACAAGCCAAAAAGTTTCATAAACACAAAGGGCGAGCCTGAAATATAGGCAAACATACCGGCTGAGGCAAAGCCGCTTACAATGGCATAGGTAAGGAACATGGGTTGCTTTAAGACTACATAAAAGCGGTTAATAACCGCCGCAGGATAAAGCGCAACGGTCTTGTCGGCTGCTTTGCTTTCAGGAAGAAACCGCGCGGTTGCTAACAAAAGCATTCCTCCGATAGCGGTTAATAATATAAATATAGACCGCCATCCAGTGTTTTCAGCCAGGAAGCCCCCTAACGTCGGCGCGATTATAGGGGCGATCCCCATGATCAGCATCAGCAATGAAAATATTTTGGCAGTTTCCGACACGGGAAAAAGGTCTCTTACCATGGTGCGGCTGATGACCATTCCCGAGCATCCTCCCAATGCCTGAAAGAATCTTAAAATAATCAACGCATTCACTGAATTGGTAAGCGTACATCCGAATGAAGCCAGCAGGTAGAGGCTCAGACCTGCGAGAAGGGGAATTTTTCTTCCAAAGCGTTCTATAATCGGTCCGAAGAAAAGTTGTCCGGCGGAAATACCAACGAAGAAGCTGGTGAGCGACAAGGCGACATGGGAAACATCCGTTTCAAGGTCGTCTGCAATCGATGGAAAGCCGGGAAGGTACATGTCGATAGAAAGCGAGCCTATCGCAGTTAAAGCACCTAACGTTATAATTACAGCTGTTTGATTTCTGACCATGTTCTAAGATTTACCGACTCCTAATAAGTCGGCAAATCTAATACATAGGTTTTTGTAAAACGTTTGTATTATTTAAGTAAAAGGAGTGCGTTAAGCATTTGCCAGGGCGCGGTCCAGGTGCACATAGCCGCCGTCGACGAAGATCAGCTGGCCGGTAGTATGGCTGGATACCTCAGAAAGAAGAAAAGCGGTGGTATTGCCAAGTTCTTCTATTGTTGTCATGCGTTGTCCCAAAGGAATTTTATCGCAGATCTCCTTTAACTTTTCCTGCGGATTCTCAAGTGTTTCGATCCATTTTTCGTATTGAGGAGTCCATGATTCAGCAACGATTACAGCATTCACACGAATCCCGTATTTAAGTAACTCAACAGCCCACTCCCTGGTCAAAGCGTTCCTTCCGCCGTTGGAAGCTGCATAACCGGAAGTGTGTCCCTGGCCGGTTACTCCTGTTTTAGAGCTGATATTGACAATTGAACCTTTCGACTTTTTAAGTTCCGGAAGGGCAAAGTGGGCCATCAGGTAATAATGAACGACATTCCTGTGCAGCGACTCCACAAATTGGAGGTAGTTTCCATTTTCAAGGCCTACACCATCATTTAATCCTGCATTGTTGACAAGCCCTTCTATTCTTCCGAACTTTTCAACAACACTCTGTACAACTCTTTCACATTCTTCTGGCTTTGTCAGTTCGGCCGCGATAGAGAAGGCCTTTCCGCCTTCCGCGGCAATTTCTTTCTCTGTTTTCAGGTTATCAGATTCATTGCGTCCGACGATGACGGGTATTGCTCCTTCGCGTGCAAGTGTTTGTACAATGCCTTTGCCAATCCCTTTGGCGCCTCCGGTCACAATAATCACCTTGTCCTTAAGTTTTAAATCCATAGTTGTCAGATATATCTTTTGTTCTTTCAAATAGGCGCCTGTAATATACAGTTATCCTAACGAATAAAATTCTGCCGCGTTCCCGCCCCAAAACAGCTCTTGTTCTGTATGTGTGAGGCTGGATGTATAAGTATGAACAATGTCTATCATTTTATCGTAGGCTCCAGCTACATTACAGACCGGCCAGTCTGACCCGAACATTATTCTTTTTGATCCAAATGCTTCAAATACCACATCAAGGTAAGGAACAAAGTCTTCATATTTCCAGTTATACCAATCGGCTTCTGTAACCATACCAGACGCCTTGCAATATACATTGGGACATAGTGCGAGACGTTTGATGTCGCCAGCCCACTCTTCAATGAGTTTGTCTTTGATTAGGGGTTTCGCAATATGGTCAAGCACAAACTTTTGATCGGGGAAGGCATCAGCCAGAGCAGCAGCGTATTGAAGCTGATCAGGGTATATTAGGATATCATACGAGTAGCCGTACTTTTGAAGCGCTTCGATCCCTCTTTTGAATTGTGGGGTAAGCATCAGGGCGCGGTCTGTCTCCCCCTGTAAAACATGTCTGAATCCTTTTATCTTTTCGTGCCTGCGATAGTACTCCAGGCTTTTTTCAATGTCTGCGCTCTGCAGGTCTACCCATCCAACTATCCCTTTTATAAAAGAATTGGAGGCGGCCAATTCCAGCAGGAAGTTATTGTGATCTTCCGACTGATCTGATTGAACCGCAATACAGCCATCCATCTGATGCGCCTGAAGAACGGGTAACAAATCAGCAGGAAGAAAATCACGTTGTATTACCGACATGTCATTTGTTATCCAGCTATCCCGTACGGGATCGAAACGCCAGAAATGTTGATGCGCATCAATTCTTTGCATAAGCCCTCACATTCTGTGTAGAAGTTCCAAGTCCATCGATTCCCAGTTCAACAACATCACCTGGTTTTAAATAAACAGGGGGATTCATTCCAAGTCCTACGCCGGCAGGTGTACCTGTAGAAATGATATCGCCGGGTAAAAGAGTCATAAACTGGCTGAGGTATGATATAAGAAATGGTATCTTAAAGATAAAATTATTTGTATTACCATCCTGCATTGTCTCGCCGTTTACTTTGAGCCATAAGCGCAGATTGTGAGGGTCGGCTACTTCATCCGGAGTGGCAAGGAAAGGTCCCACAGGGGCGAATGTGTCGCATCCTTTTCCTTTATCCCAGGTGCCGCTTCTTTCCAGTTGGAACTCTCTTTCAGATACATCGTTATGAAGGCAATATCCGGCTACATAATCCATTGCCCCGGCTTCTTCAACATAACTTGCTTTCTTGCCAATTACAAAGGCAAGCTCTACTTCCCAGTCGGTTTTTACTGAGTTTCGGGGAATAATAATATCGTCGTAGGGGCCTACAAGTGATGTGGTCGATTTCATAAACAGCACCGGCTCCGGGGGGAGAGCGGCATTGCTTTCTTTTGCATGGTCGGCGTAGTTAAGGCCGATACAGACAATCTTAGATGGGCGGGCGACGGGTGATCCAAGTCGCGTCCCTTCTGCGAGAGGACTGAGTTTATCTTTATTCTCTTCTACGAAGTTTTGCAAGCGTGCAAGACCGCCTGTCTCAAAAAAGCTTTCATTAAAGTCTTCACCAAATGCCGAAGCATCATAATATACTTCATTGATTATAACTCCCGGTTTTTCTTTATTCAGTTCACCGTGACGAATTAATTTCATAGTTTTTGGGTCTTCTGTTAGGGTGTAAATTAGAGATTAATAATAGGACAATGTATTTTATTAGTTATTCAGTTTAATGAATCCGCCATCAATGGGATAGTCGTTCCCTGTGATAAACGATGCTTCGTCTGAACATAAATATAGTACAAGTTTGGATATTTCCTCAGGTGAGGCCATTCGTCCGATAGGTTGGGTTCTCGACAGTTTTTCAAACATTTCCTGCTCTTGCCCCGGATAGTTTTTTGCCAGAAATCCGTCGACGAAGGGCGTGTGAACTCTGGCAGGGGAGATGCTGTTGCACCGTATATTATCTTTAATATAGTCTTTGGCGACTGACAGCGTCATGGCATACACGGCGCCTTTGCTCATCGAGTATGCAAACCGGTCGGGCAGGCCGACGACTGCCGCTATGGATGCAAGGTTTAAAATCGCACCGCCACCATTACTTTTCATTGAAGGAATAACAGCGTGGAGACAGTTGTAAACTCCCTGAACGTTTACCCTGAATACCCGTTCGAAATCTTCAGATGTGGTATTGTCGGCCCGGCCGATGTGTGATACCCCCGCGCTGTTGACCAGGATGTCAATTTTCCCAACATGTTGAAAGGCTTTTATTACCTCCTGCTGGATTGAAACGTCGCATACAAGAGCAGAGGCCTTGCCTCCGGCCTCTTCTATTTCCCTTACTGTAGCTTCTGCGTTCTCAACGTTTAAGTCAGCCACATATACGTGAGCCTTTGCTGCGGAAAAGGTAAGTGCAACCGCTTTGCCGATTCCACTTCCTGCACCTGTAACTACAGCTGTTTTATTATCTAAACTGAACATATCTGTGATTTTGATCTCTGAATGTATAAATTAGATTATAAACTTCAGAATAAAATCGCGCATTTAATAATTGTAATGAAAAAGGACAAGCAGCCATCCTCAATTGTCCATTGTCAACTGTCCATTCTCAATTGTCCCCTGTTTAAAACTCTTCTCCCGGCACGCCACCTTGTTGTTCCTGGTTATTCCGGTCGTTCTTTCTGTTCCTTTGCTGCTGTTCTGTATTGCCGAAACGATAACTAAAGGTGAGCGTCCCCATGCGTCCCTGCATTCGCCTTTGGAACTGCCGGGTGAACGCAGCCGTTTCGGTAATCATTCCCCATTTACGCGAATTGAATACATCTCTCATATTGAAAGAAATGCTTCCTTTCTTTTTTAGCACGTCCATTTTAACTGCGGCATCAGTCCCAAACATTGCACGCCGGCTGCCTTGCGCCGTCACCTGGTGCGACATGTAATTCATATTGATTTGGGTAGACAGGTTTGGTGATAAGGATATGTTTGTTGTTAGGTTTCCTGTCCAGTTATAGCCGCTGTTACTTTCGATATTAAATTCTTCGCTGCCGAAGAACTTATTGTAAAAGACGTTTGCATTTGCTGTTACATTAAATCCTTTTGCGATATCGGCACGGCCAATAATTTCCAGTCCGCCAGCCTGGTTACGCGACAGGTTAGAGAATTGAGTTAGAGTAGTAATGCTGTCGATCTGCAGCTGAATACCTTCCACCACATCGTTTACCTGCCTGAAGTATACAGAGGAGGTAAGCGTAAATGATTTCCAGTACTTCATATAGCTAAACTCAAAGGAGTGGATGTCTTCAGGTTTTAAGTTGGGGTTCCCTACCCGGATGTTATTGGGGTCTGATACATCTCTGAATGGATTTACCTGCCAGCCTCTGGGACGGTTGACGCGCCTGGTATAGCTGAGCTGCAGCTGATTATCGTTCTTTAATTTCTGTGTTAAAAAGATACTTGGATATACTCTGAAATAATCCAGCTTACCTTCAGTACTTCTTATCTGCATGGTTGCGGTATCAGTATTACGGTATTCTGTGTTTAAATAAGCTTGCTCGGCACGTAGTCCGATCTGGAAACCAAAGGTCTTTGTTATCTGATTTTGGTAACTGGCGTACGCAGCATGCACAATATCTTCAAGCGTGAAATCATTCGAAAGGTTGTAGTCCCTGGTAAAGCGATCGGTCCGGTAATTGTAGACGTCGGATACCTGCGATTCATCACTGTTTCTGATGGTAGTACGGTAGCCGGCTTCTAATCTCTGCTCCTGACTGAATGGAAGGGTATAGTCGATCTGTATATTATAGTTATCTCCGGCTTCCTTGTTCTTTGATATCCGGCGGTCCATTGTATCTCTCTTTGCACCTGAAAACTGATAGAAGTCCTGATTGAATGTTTCGTCTTCATTCTCCTCTCTGCTTCCAAAGGAGAAGTTTGAAGTCAGCTCTTCTCCCTGACGTTTAAATTTCCGGCTGAAATCGAGACTCAGGTCATAGCCGCTATCTTCTTCATTTTCAGTGGAGGCTCTCCTGCTTGTGCCGTCCAGATTATTACTGTAATTCTGGTACAGGTAATCGATGTTTTCACTGTCTTTTCCATCTCTGAAGCTGAGGTTCCCAGAAGCGCCTATCGTTGTTTTCTCATTTATATAGTAATCAAACCCAATCTTTGCCGTGTTACTTATGTTGTGCCGGCGGGCGTCTGACACGTTATTCACAATCCGGTTGCTGTCGCGAAATGTTGTATTGTTAAATCCGCCGCCGTAACGGTTGGAATACCGATAGCTGTAATTGCCGTAGAGGTTCAGCTTTCCGCTGCGATAACTAAGATTAGTACTTGCGTTGTAATTATCCCTGTTTCCTGCTGATATGGCAACAGATCCGTTTGATCCCAGCTTTTTATTCTTTTTCAGCACGATATTGATAATACCTGTTTGACCTTCAGGGTCATATTTGGCCGAGGGATTGGTGATAAGTTCGATGTTCTCAATCGAGCTCGCCGGCAAAGATTGAAGAACAGAGGCAATATCACCGCCGCCGATTGCGGAAGGTTTTCCATCGATCAGGATGCGTACATTTCCGGTGCCTCGGAGGCTTACATTACCGTCAATGTCGACTGAAACCGTGGGTACGTTTGCCAGAAGATCTGTAGCTGAGCCACCTTCACTTACGATGCTTTGATCAACGCTAAATATCTTTCTGTCAACACCCAACTGGATGGTGCTGCGCTGACCCTGCACCACTACCTCATTCAAGATACTTGACTTCCCTGCCTGGAGTTTAATAGTGCCAAGATCAAGGGATGGTTGTGCCGAAGTAAGAATCAAAGGGTCTCGGGAGTAAGGCTTATAACCAACGAAGCTGATTTTGAGAATATACGTTCCAAGGGGTAAGGCCGGAATATTAAAAATGCCGTTAGTATTGGTTTGTGTAGTCTTTGTTGTTTTTCCTGTAGATTTATTTATTACAGCAACGGTTGCGTAATCAATTACTCTCTCCGTTGATGCATCGATCAATTTCCCGCTCAATGTACCCGTTTCCGGCGATTGTCCAAATGTTGAAATTGTACAGAGAAAGAAGAAGAAATATATCGTAGTTAAAACTTTCATAATGCAAGCCTGCCAGATTTTTAACAGCGTTTGCAAAGAAAAGTGATTACGAGGCTATTATTATGTCCGTAACCATTTTATTACAACAAGTATTTTAAGAGATGACAAAGGACTTTACAAGTATAATGCAATGCTAGTCGATACTTACAGATAGCCCTTCCTGTTGCAGGATTTTACGATAGACTTCAAGTTCAGTGAATGAGCCCTCCAGAATTGCACACTTACCATCGTTGTGCACCCTCCATGCTATTTTTTCGGCCTGCGGCTCAGAATAATCCAGATATTTTACGAGACAGTATATAACGTGATCAAAAGTGTTGACTTCGTCATTCCACAAAATAAGCTTATGCCCCGACTTTAATCCGGCCAGCACTTCCTCCAATGTGAAGGTTTCAACTTCTGTTTCTGTTTCAGCAAAGCGAATATTCATAGGATGCAAATTTACGGGAATTGTTTTATATTCCCTTCATGGAACGGAAACCGGTGGAACTTCCTGGCCGGATCCCGTCTTTGGCCCTTCTTTATGAGCGGTTCAAGGCTGCTATTTGACAACAAACCTCACAACCTGCCGGGCTATTCCACCCTTACCATCCAGTCCTTCCGTAACCACTTTATAGGTGCCTCCTTCGCCGGTTGTGAAGAACTGGAAAGAAGCTTTACCTGTAGAATCGGTTAATATATTGGGGGTCCAGAATACCGTATTGCGCAAGTCGGGAAGTTCTTTGCTGGTTTCGGGCTTGTCATAGTTTGGCATATAAAATTGCCTTGCTATATAGTATCCCTGAGGGCTGTAGGTAGTAATACCAGGAACATACGATCTAATGGAATAATTAGGGTCGCCTCTTTTAGTGTTAATGATAAGTACGCCACCACCGCCTCTCATTCCATAAATTGCAGTATTTCCTATTGTTCTCAAAACTTCAATAGACTCAACGTCATTTGGATTGATCATGCTGAGAAGGTCCGGTTCCATAGGCATGCCATCCACGATCAGCTGCATGGGGGTATTCATGCTGCGGGTTGAATAAGCTATGCCGCCCTGTATAATAACTCCTGCAGCGAGCCCCTGCAAGCATTGCTCAAGACTGGTACAGTTTTGAAGCCTGTCGGCCTTTATTACCTGATCAGCGTGCCCAGCGCCATTCAGATTACTCGAGTTTCTTACTTCGGGCCGTCTTTCAACAATTTTAACTTCTTCGAGCATAATGTTCCGGCGAAACATGCCGTGTTTCTTAAGCTCGGCGATATCCTGGTTTCTGCTTTTAAGGTACGACAGAAGTGTTGAGTTAATATTAACTTCTATGTCAGGATAGTTTTTGCTTCGGGTAACCAGCTGAGGCGGCACGCGGTCGATTTCAATATCAACATTCTTTTTATCTTTAGCGTTGCGCGCCTGGATTACAACCCTTGTGCTGTCGGTAAAACTGAGGTTATCAAATGCAAATCGGCCTTCAGCGTCGGTAACAGTGTCGAGCAGCATCATACTTCCTCTCGAAGCTAAAAGCGTTACTTTCCCTCCAACGACAGGTTTACCCCCAAATGTTTTAACTCTTCCGCTAATGCTGAGGCCTTGCTCTGGCTTGAAAGCCAGGTTGGGGAATGAGTTTGCCATCAGACTTTTCCACGTAAAGCGCCGCCAGCCCTGTGTTAAAAGCAGATTGTCAAGCTGCCCGTTTTTTTCGTCGTTTGCTTCTGTGAAATAGTAATTTGGATTTTCTATATAGCCCTTTAAATCAGATGAGAGCAGCAAATTAGAAAGGATGGTTGTTTCTGCTTCATCATTGAAAGGAATCTTCGACTCATTAGTTACGGCTACAGAAAAGTTGCCGACTACAGGCTTTCCGGCGGTATCCACAACATTGACAGTCATGTTAACTTTCTGTCTCTTAGTGTACGATGGTTTATCGGTACTAATATTAAGCTTAAGCGTCTCTTCGTTCCTGATGAACACCAGCCTTTCTGCAACGGGTTCGTAAGAAGGGGAAAACAGCGTTAACTGGAGTATTCCTGTAGGGAAACGTTTCTTGGGAATATAGGCCGATATTGCTCCTTTGTTTATACTGTTTCGGGCAGCAAACTTAACTACTCCATTTGACTGAGCTACGAGGGTAAGTGGCCCTTTTTCCAGCAGGTCGGGGCTGGCTGAGATCCTGACTAATATATTGTCGGCGTGATTGTTCCCCACAGCCAGAACGTAACCTGAAGCGCTGGCAGACGGTAGCTGAAGTTGTTTTTCAGAGCCGTCAGTAAATTTTACAATGGCGGTATAGGTGTTTCCCTGCTCGGGAAGCAAACTAAAGAAACCCATGCCGGCATGTTCCGACTTAAACTCGGTCACCGGTTTGTTGTCCTTATCAACGATACGTCCGGAGATTTCGGTACTGCGCCCGTCTGCTCCAACCGCTTTAAAGGCTATCTTGGATCTAAGCCCCGAGACCATCTGTCCTCCTTCGGGAAAAAACTGCACATCAACATCTGCGGAGGTTGCCTTAACCGGAAATACTTTACTTACTACTGTTTTTTCGTCAAGCTTTAGCGTGGTGCTTATTTTTCCTGACTTGAGTATAAAGGGTTGGGAATTGACAAAGTTTATCACAAGCCTGCCTTGTGCATCGGTCAGGCCTTTTCCCTTTGCTACGTTCCTTGAATCAAGCTCGATATTGTAACTTACCTCTTTGTTAGCAAACGGTTCGCCGTCAATATCACTGTATACAATTACCGCACTTACATTTTCCTTCGTGCCGACTTTCGTGAAACTGTAGCTTACATTTCCAATAACCTTATTTGCGAAGGAGCTCCCGATTTTAATGACCTTGTCAAAATAATACTCTTCGCCGAAATTACGCATCCAGTTGGTATAGGCTCTGAGCCGGTAGTTACCTTCCGTTAATGAGTCGGTTAATGTGAAGTCGCCCCAGGCAAGACCTGCAATTACCGGCAGCCGCAATGACGCTTTTATAGAATCTTTTTCGTTAATGAGTTCTACATATAATATCTTGCTAAGATTCGAGAGTTCATTCTGTTCAGCATTGACGATGTAAGCCTTGAACCAAATACTATCACCGACACTGTAATAAGGCTTGTCGGTATGTATATGCACTTTTTCCTGAGGATACTCATCTTTGAACTTTTCGAGTTTTGAAAGCAGGTTTTTCAAAGGGTCATCGTCGCGGATGAAGCTAAAACCATAGGCTGAACAGATCAGCACGCAGCAAAAAAGGAAATATCGACTTTTCATAAAGGTTTATAATGGAAGAAAAGAAATAAAGCCTTAGTTTGCTAGTAGTGAGGCTTTTGTTATTGATAATGTTGATTGTTAAAAAGTATTTTTCCACATCATGCTTTCTACCGGCCTGGTGGTCTTCCGGTTATACTTTGCATCGCCTTTCGAATTGTAGAAGGTCTCTATTTCTCCTGCAACTTCAAAGTAGATAAGTTGCCCGATCGGCATGCCCGCGTAGATCTTTACCGGTTGTGTTACAGAGATTTCAAGCGTCCACGTATTGCAAAAGCCCACATCTCCTTTTCCTGCTGTGGCGTGTATGTCGATCCCTAAGCGTCCGGTACTGGATTTCCCTTCCAGAAAAGGGACATGAAGATGTGTCTCTGTGTATTCCATCGTGACACCAAGATACAGCGTATTGGGCTGCAGCACAAAGCCATCTTTCGGTATTTCAAAGTGTTCGATTTCATTGTGAAGCCGTGCATCCAGTACCCTGTTCTTATAAGTAGCCAGGTATTTACCAAGGTGGACGTCATAAGAGTTGGTTCCCAGGCACTCTCTGTCGAACGGTTCGATAATGATGCTTCCGGTATCTATTTCTTCTAAAATGCGTTTATCTGAGAGGATCATAGTATTTTTAAGGTTAGCACTAAATTAGGCATTATATTTTTGAGTTTGTGTAAAATTTTCAGATGGTAATTTTACACAGAATCAAGAACAATGATAACTCTTTATGGTATTATTGTAACTTGTTTTTGAAGGTATCAGATAATGGCAATTGCTTATCACAGGCAGCTAGATGAGAAAACCGCCTTTGCAGTCTGGAAGATTGAAGAGAGCGCAGAGGAGTTAGTTTCGCGGCTTCAGCTGAAGAGCGGGGAGTTGGCGTATATTGAGAGTTTGAACAATGGGAAACGGAACCTCCACTGGTTAAGCACACGCGTATTGTTGCGTGAAATGTTGAACACAAACAGGTATATAAATTGTGAGGTAGACGAACACGGCAAGCC
Source organism: Arcticibacter tournemirensis (assembly GCF_006716645.1). NCBI lineage: Bacteria > Pseudomonadati > Bacteroidota > Sphingobacteriia > Sphingobacteriales > Sphingobacteriaceae > Arcticibacter > Arcticibacter tournemirensis. Next base: position 841,739 of record NZ_VFPL01000001.1, read on the forward strand.
TTATCTCGTTAATTTTCCACATCAGATTTCCCTTAGCCACTCGTTTGATTATGCAGCTGTGATGATCAGTGAAGACAAGCCAGTCGGTATTGATATCGAACTCGTCAAAGAAAAGATAGTTAGGATTGAAGATAAATTTCTCTGCCGGGAAGAGCTTCTGTTTATAGACCCGGCTCACACGATAGAACATTTGTATATCTGCTGGTGTGCAAAAGAAGCTATTTATAAGCTGCAGGGAAAACGAAATGTTTCATTTAAAGACCACATAAGGCTCCATGCTTTTCCTTATGCTCCCGAGGGCCGGTTTGAGGCCAGCCTGGAGACGGATCAGGAATTTAAATCCTTCGATGTTAATTATGAATCATTTCATGATTATATGATAGGTTATGTGGCTGGTGAACGTGGATACTCAAGCAATAAGTGAGGGAGTTTTACTAATTCAATGAAGAATAAAAAAGTGCACTTTCAGGATTGGGGACTGGTGGACTATCAGGAAGCCTGGGACCGGCAGGAGCGGGTATTTGCCGGAATTGTAGCTCAGAAAACGGCAAACCGCAACGCCGAAGTTATTCATCCAACCGACAACTACCTTATTTTTACGGAGCACCCGCATGTGTACACTCTCGGTAAAAGCGGCAAGCAGGATAACCTGCTGCTCGATGAGCAGGGCCTGGCGGAAAAGCATGCTTCATATTACAAAATAAACAGGGGAGGTGATATTACGTACCACGGTCCCGGACAGATTGTTGGATACCCGATTCTGGACCTCGATAATTTTTTTACAGATATTCACCTGTATCTCCGTACACTCGAAGAAGCCATCATCCTTACTTTAAAGGAATATGGTATTGAGGCCGGAAGATATCCCGGTTACACCGGTGTGTGGCTGGATGCCGATAATGACAAGGCCCGGAAGATCTGTGCCATGGGTGTGCGCTGCAGTCGCTGGGTTACTATGCACGGCTTCGCTTTTAATGTAAATACGGATCTTTCGTATTTCAGGAATATTGTTCCATGCGGTATTGACGACAAGGATGTTACTTCTATGCAGCGTGAACTGAGCCGGGAGGTGGAAGTGGCGGAAGTGAAGGAAATACTAAAAGGAAAGATAGCGGAGTTGTTTGGGATGGAGATCGTGTAGGGATGCCAAATTTGCCTGAGTCTTGTTGTTATGAAATTACATCGTTTGCTCTTTACTCATCTTTCGTCTTTATTTATCCTGATTATTTGTACCAATGCTACTGAAACTGCAGTGCCGGAAAACGGAATGCGGAAGTCGGTGGCCAGACTGTTCCAGCCTGATCTAATTCTGTCTGAAGCATTTGAGTTGGGTTCGAAAAATGCCTATGCAAGTGAGAACGTTACTTTTGCAACGGGCCTCTGGAGTCTGGATGACGCGATGACGGGTAGTCTTGCAGCAGACAGGAAGTCGGGTGCACAATCCGTCAGGATACGTAGGCTGGGAAAGCTGCGTATGAAATTTGATACTGAGCGTGCGGTGTCGAAGGTTACTTTAAAATATGCAGTCTTTGGAGCGGACGGCCCCTCTAACTTCCAGCTTTGGGTATCTGATGACAAAGGGAAACGCTATAGGCAGGCAGGCGCTACAGTTACAGCTGCGGATACTACATTAAGAACGGCGACATTCGTGGTAAACGCGGATGATGCTGTCCGCTTTGAGATCAGGAAGACTACCGGCGGGAACAACCGGATTAATATTGACGACTTCGTTGTTTACAGTTACAGAGAAGTCGCTACTGCTGATAGTAGTATTAGCGATACGTTCGGTGATAACACAAACATGTTATTGGGGAATCCAAGCGGTGCGATCAGCAGTGTTCTCAATCCTAATAATTACCTGATAGATCAGACCTATTTCGTTGAGAGTTACGACAGGGATAAGACTGGCCCTAACTGGGTAAGCTGGTATGTAGGCAGCACTAGTCTGGGCAGCGCCAAACGTGTAAATTCATTCAGGGTAGATGAGAGACTGCCCCTGAGCTGGTATAGGGTGAGTAGCTCAAGCTATGAAGGATCTGGATTTAACAGAGGGCATAACTGTCCGAGTGCTGATCGTACGTCTACCACAGAAGCTAACCGGGCCACCTTCCTGATGACCAACATGATCCCTCAGGCTCCTAATAACAATCAACAGACCTGGGGTAACCTTGAAGATTATACCCGGTCGCTGGTAAATGCCGGCAATGAGGTTTATGTTATTATGGGCAGTTACGGAAAAGGGGGGGTGGGGTCAAAAGGCTTTGCCGCAGCAATCGATGATGGTAAAATATGCGTGCCGCGCAGGATATGGAAGGTGATCGTGGTGCTGCCTGATGGCGGAGAAGATCTGAGGCGTATAAATTCAAGTACTCGTGTTATCGCTGTTAATACGCCCAATGATAACGATGTGAAACCCGACTGGCGACTGTATCGCGTGAATGTAAGAAGTATTGAGAAAGCTACTGGCTATAATCTTTTGTCGGCTCTTCCTAAAAGATTGCAAGATGTATTAGAGACCAGGGTCGATAGTCTTTAATTGTATTTTAATCTACAGTTTTCCAGCTTAGAAATAAATCCTATATTGCCTTTACAACAAACTACTTCCAATGCACTTAAAAATATTCAACCTTATTTTCCTGTTAATTTTTTGCAGCTGTTTCTTCTGTTCAGCCCAAAGAAGTCCATCAATTGGAAAGGGCCATACAAAGACTTTGCGTGGGGTCGCACTGGAGCATAAGCAAATTTATAGCTTTTCGTGTATCCCAATGTCCATTGAAATGATACTGAAATTTAATAAGCGCGTCGCTCCGGATTATTATGATCTTCAAAAGGACTGGAAAGATAAAAACGATGGAACGTTCAGTAATTTCGATGGCAGAACCATTTCAGGTATAAAATTTAAACATCAGTTTAATATAAGCAGGGGAGACGATTTTCCATTTGACAGTCTGTTCAAAACTATTGACGCTGAGTTAGCGGAAGGGAGAAAGGTAATTGTGTCGCTTCCATCTGGGCGGGATTTTTGGCATATGTTTGTCATCGACAGTAAAATGGGCGGTGATGATTACCTTGCGTTCAGCCGCTATTACAATGACGGCAACCTTGTAACAAAAGAGTATGTCAAGAGATCGATTCGGGAGTGCGGAGGCACCGACATCTTAACATATCGGGTTATAAATTGAAAGCCCATTAATACAGTCCATGGCCAGTAAAACACATGAAAAACGTTTATTACACTTTAGCCGCAATTCTTTTACTAATGCTTGCCGGGGTGTTTTATTATGTTGATCCGGCTACATCTGACCTTTATCCCTCTTGTCTCTTTCATAAGTTTACTGGCCTGCAATGTCCGGGATGTGGCTCTCAGAGAGCTATACACGCTATATTGAACGGCCGGTTTTCAGAGGCTGCTCATGATAATCTGCTGCTTGTTATCAGTCTGCCTTTTCTCTTGGCTTACATTGGATCCACGGCGAGAGGGATACTCATGGCAAAAGGACCGGGAACCCCTTTTCAATTTAACTTAACAATGCGGCTAATCGCAGGTGCCGCAATTATTGCTTTTTGGGTAATAAGAAATATATATTAAACTTCTGCTCTTGCCGCCAGATAATTATAGTCCTTTATGATGCTTTGTAGAAAGCTGAGGTCGTCCATTTGGACATTACGTAAGGAGAGGTGTTCTTTAACCCGGGTTGCAGTATCATATAAAAGAACAGAATTGCCGCTTTTTCTCACATTGTTTATTACTTCATGAATAAGGACAATGTCTTTGTCCTGTAAAAGAGTTACTTCGGGGAAAACCGGTTCATAGGCTTCTTCGGGTGGTACAAAAGCGACGTGCTGTATATCGGTTCGGGGAACGGTTTTTATTAGCGTTGTTCCGGCGACGATGTCTCCTATCCGCTGTTTATTTTCTGACAACGCTACTGCAATGATTGCTGCAACACCTGAAGTGAAGGTGATGTCGACTATCCGGAACATCCATCTCAACAGGTATTGGCCTACCGTCGGAGAGGAGCCGTCGAGGCTGATCACCCTGATCTTCATTGCTTTTTTGCCGATGCTCTGGCCGTTAAAGAGTATTTCGCAGAGCAGGTCATAAAATACCACTACTGATGTAAAGAGTATCACGGCGAATCCGGTGCTGACGTCGTCCATTCGTCCGCCATATCCCAGTATTGTGGCTAATATTGCGAAACCAAAAAATAACAAAATAAAGATGCCCCAGTCAATAAGGTATCCCAGTATCCGCTCGCCCAGTCCGGCTACTTCGTAGTCAATGTCGATGTTTTGTGATGTAGTTATTTTAATGGTTTGCATTATTGCTCAATAAGGAGCTACTAAATTAAACTTTTTATTGTAGAATTGATTTTTGTGAGTATTTTAACTGCAAATATCCAGGCCTTATAATTTATGAGGGAAGCCTTATTTGTTAAGCAGAATTCCGATAAATGGAAAGAGTTCGAGAACCTTAGTTCAGGCGATCCCGATCAGCTTGCTGAGCGTTTTATTACAATAACCGATGACCTTGCTTACGCGAAGACCTTTTATCCGAAGTCAAAGACTACCGTTTATTTAAACGGGCTTGCGTCAAAACTACACCAGTCCATTTATAAAAACCAAAAAGAGAAAGGCAGCCGGATTTGGCAGTTCTGGAAAATGGAGTTACCTCTGCTTTTTTTTAAACACCGGAAGAAGCTTCTGTATTCCTTTTGGTTCTTTATTATATTCTCTTTGATTGGCGCCTTATCGGCAAAGTACGACAGCTCCTTTGTAAGGCTTATTATGGGTGATAGTTATGTAAGTATGACTAATGAGAATATAGCAAAGGGGAATCCGTTTGGTGTATACAACCAGCAGGGGGAGTTTTTAATGTTCCTGAGCATCGCTTCCAATAACATTTACGTAGCCTTCACAATGTATGTGTGCGGAATTTTTTTCTCGGTGGGAACGGTCTACTTTATAATACGAAATGCAATTATGCTTGGGTCTTTCCAATATTATTTTTTCGGCAAAGGGCTGGGTTGGGCTTCTGTTCTGGTGATATGGATACATGGAACACTGGAGATTTCGGCGATAATAATCGCTGGAGGAGCAGGACTGGTATTGGGTAACAGCTTGCTTTTTCCAGGAACCTATAAGAGGATTGTCTCGCTGAAAGCCGGAGCGAAGGAAGGACTCAAGATTGTGATCGGTTTGGTGCCGGTATTTATTTGTGCGGCATTTTTGGAGGGGTTTGTAACAAGGCATACTGAAATGCCGGTTTGGGCAAGCGTTTCTATCCTCGTACTCTCGCTGGTTTTCATCATCTGGTATGTAGTTATTTACCCTCATCAGCTAAATAGAAAAATTAAAGAAACACAACAACAATAATGGAACAGAAAGTAGAGCTCAGAAAGGTCCGCGACTTTGGAGAGCTGATTAACGACACTTTTGTATTTACTAAACAGAACTGGAAGCCCCTGCTGAAGGCTTATTTTACTATTTGCGGGTTCTTCCTGGCGGCAGCCGTGATTGTGGCAGTGCTTCAGCAGCAGAGGCTGCTACAGGCTTTTGGTTCTCTTCCAACCGGCACCAGTCCATTTGCCGTATACGGCTGGGATACAGTGATCAATGTGGTGCTGGTGATGCTGTTCTATGTGATGATGACACTCACTACCTTTTCATACATGAGCCTATATAAGGAAAAGGGCAATACAGCGCCATCGGTTGAGGAGGTGTGGAGTTACGTACGTTACTTTTTCGGGCGGATGTTTGTAGCGCAGATCCTGTTATCAATACTTATTATTATTGGCTTTGTTTGCTGTTTTATACCGGGCGTCTATTTAATGCCGGTTACCGCAATCATGCTGGCGAGCATTGTTTTTGAGAATTCATCGCTGGGTTACTCGTTCGACAGGGGCTTCAAGCTGATTAAAGGACAATGGTGGACTACTTTTGGCGCTATGCTCGTCATGATGGTAGTATACTATGCAGTGAGTATAGTGCTGGTGCTGCCGATAAGTCTAATTACAGGAGCGGGAGTGTTTCTTGGAAGATTTAACATGCCTTTCCCTTTTCTCGCGGCGACCGTCGTGTTACAGTATCTGGCTCAGGTCTTTATGATTCTATTGTATCTGTTGACAGGAATTGCTTATTTCAGCCTGGCTGAAGAGAAAGACGGGGCCGGGCTCAGCGAAAGGATCAGCAGTATCGGGAAAAGTGATCCTTCGGCTGATCTTCCCGAAGAACAATATTAAAACACGGCAAAGTGGTGTTAAGAGGGCTTAAAAGACAACTAAATTGAAGACCGGGAAAATACTATTCATTCTTTTCCTTCTTTTTGCTATGATTGTTCCGGGCATTCAGGCCGGGACCGTCCTGACAGTAAAAAAAGATAGTGCCGGCGCGGTGGTGAAGAAAGCTCCGCAGACGCTCCGGAGAGACGAGATGCATCTTCATGTGAGGGAATTTAGTAAAGAGGCTCTTAATGCTTATCGTCGCGACAAGGATTTTAATTATGATGAGAAAGGCGGAGACACGTCTGTTTCCTGGTGGGAAAGGTTCTGGGGTTGGGTGTGGGAGCAGTTCAGAAAGATACGCCTTTCTGCAGTTCCCGGATCAGCCACTTTCTGGAAAGGCTTCTTTATCGTTGCTTTTAGTGCAGTGATCATCTTTATCATCGTTAAGTTAACAGGTATGGATATCACGCTGCTGTTTAAAGGAAGGCCAAAAGTGGTGGAAGTGCCTTATCGTGAGTCGTTGGAGAATATTCATGAGATCTCTTTTGATGAGGAAATAGAAAACGCTATAGGAAATCATGACTTCAGGCTTGCCACCCGTTTGCTTTATCTAAAGACGCTGAAGCGCCTGAGTGATTCAGGGCGAATCAAATGGGAGCTCGATAAGACAAATTCAGCCTATATCAACGAGTTGAAGCATCCGGTACAGAAGAAGCGATTCGGGATGCTTACACGCGAGTTTGAGTATGTCTGGTACGGTGGCTTTCCGGTAGACCTGCCGGTGTTTGAAAGGATAAGGAATACTTTTTTGGATTTTAACAGGGAGGTCTACAGATGAAACAGCTAAAGACTTACCTGGTGATAGGGGGTGCCCTGCTTTTGGTTTACCTCGTAGCCCAGTATTACAGGCCTAAACCCATCAACTGGACCGTTACCTTTAATAAGGAAGATAAGATCCCCTATGGTACTTACGTGGTATATAACAGGCTAAAAGATATCTTTCCAGAACAAAGGATCCGGACGGAGCGGCGGGCTCCTTACCTTACTTTTACAGAGGACACTGTTGAAACGGGATCGTATATACTGATTGCTGAAACGGTAAAGATGGACGAGTACGATTTCCATAAGCTCAGGAATTATATGCTGAGAGGAAATACGGTACTCATCGCTGCTTATTATCCCGGCACTTATCTTACCGACTCACTTGGAATCAAGATCAACACAGAGTTAAGCCTGGGAAGCGAGGAGAATACGTCGCTTCACTTTGTTAACCCTTCCCTGGATCCATCAAGAAAATATCGTTTTGATAAAGGAATAGGGCAGCAGTATTTCAGTGGTTTTGATACCTCGAAAGCGGTGGTTCTTGGAATGAACAACAGGGGACATGCAAACTTTATCAGGTATACTTACGGTAAAGGAAATCTGTTCCTGCTTGCCAGCCCCTTCTTTTTCTCTAATTATAACATGCTTAAACCGGATGGCGCAGAGTACGCTTCGAAGACTTTGTCGTACCTGAAGCCAGGCAGAGAAGTGGTGTGGGACGAGTTCTCTAGTCTGGGCAACGAAGACAATAGTTCGCCAATGAGAGTGTTTCTTCGCAATCCTTCCTTGAAGTGGGCATGGTATCTTTCACTTTTCAGCCTTCTGATCTTTGTGATTTATGAGATAAAAAGAAGGCAGCGTATTATACCAGTGATAGAGCCTCTTAAAAATACTTCTGCCGACTTTGTGAGGGTTGTAGGACGCGTTTATTACGAGCAGAAGGATCATACTGACATTGCGAAGAAGAAGGTTGTCTACCTGCTGGAGTTTATCCGCTCGAGATATCATTTGAAAATGGAAAAGCCGGATAAGAAGTTTTCTGACCTGCTCAGCGCCAAATCGGGTATTGATAATGTGCTTATAGTCGACCTTGTCCGGCAGATGGCCCAGCTGGCGCGGTACAATATGGTAAGCGAACGTGAGCTAATAGAACTAAATAAGAATATTGAATCCTTTTACCAGAAATCAAGATAATGGAAGAAGAAATTTTTGAGAACCGGACCGACCTCAGTCAGCTGAACGCATCTGTTGAGCAAATCAGGGAGGCATTAAGTAAGATCATTATAGGGCAGAACGAAATGATCGACCTGCTGATCGCAGGGATCCTGGCCGATGGGCACGTACTTATTGAAGGCGTACCGGGGGTTGCAAAGACACTTACAGCCCGGCTCCTGGCGCGTAGTATTGATTCGGACTTTTCACGTATCCAGTTTACGCCCGACTTGATGCCTTCGGACGTGCTTGGCACGTCTGTATTTAATCCCAAAGAAGCGTCCTTTGAATTCAAAAAGGGTCCGATATTTGGCAACGTAGTCCTCGTAGACGAAATAAACAGAGCCCCGGCGAAAACACAGTCGGCTTTGTTTGAGGTGATGGAAGAAAGGCAGATAACGATAGATGGTCATACTTATAAAATGGATGAGCCTTTTATTGTTCTGGCTACTCAAAACCCGATTGAACACGAGGGTACTTATCGTTTGCCGGAAGCGCAGCTTGATCGCTTTCTTTTCAAAGTAGAGGTGGGATATCCTTCGTTGGAGGAGGAAACAATGATTCTCATGCAACAGCATCAGCTGAAGACCAGTGATAAATTAAATGAAATTCAGCCAGTTCTGTCAGAGCGACAAATTATGGACTACCGGGCGCAGGTAAGGGGCCTGCATGTAGAGCAGAAGCTGCTGGAGTTTGCAGCGCAGATTATCCATGACACCAGGATCAGCAAGTCACTCTATCTTGGTGCTTCTCCAAGAGCGTCGTTGTCGGTGATAAACAGTGCGAAAGCTATCGCAGCAATGCAGGGAAGAGACTTTGTTACTCCTGAAGACATCATAAGGGTGGTCCCTCCGGTTCTGCGTCACCGCATAATACTTACGCCTGATAAGGAAATGGAAGGGGTTTCGGCAGACGAGGTACTGGCAGATATAATTAAGAAGATAGAGGTGCCGAGGTAAGTAACTCAAAACACATAGCATTGAAAAGTTTTTTCGCCAAATATTACCGCAACTTGTTTTTGAGCAACCGCCTGTTTATGGTATTGGGCTGCTGTGTTGTATTGTTCCTGCTATCGTTTTTCTTTCCGTGGCTTGGTGATTTACCCGCTTTGTTTTTATGTACGGCGGTACTTCTTCTTAGCGCTGATATATGGCTTCTTTACCGCGTGGACGAGGGTCTGTTCGCCCGTCGTAACGCTCCGGAGAAGCTTAGCAACGGTGACGAAAATAAGCTGGGGATCTATATTGAAAATTTTTATCGCTTTGCCGTCAGTGCGAACATTATAGACGAGATCCCTTTTCAGTTCCAGAAGCGAGATCTGTTGTTTGAGACGCAGCTTAAAAGCAAACAGCATAAGATCCTGGAATATTTTCTTAAGCCTTTAAAGAGGGGCGAATACGAGTTTGGCGCTATTCATGTTTATGTAAAATCGCCCCTCGGCTTTATCAGTCGCCGGTACTCTTTTGAACAGACGATGGTTTTGCCCGTTTATCCCTCTTTTCTGCAAATGCGAAAGTATGAGCTGATGGCTGTTTCCAACCGACTTAGCGAAGTAGGAATAAAAAAGATCAGAAGGCTGGGGCACAGTATGGAGTTTGAACAGGTGAAGAACTATGTTTCGGGCGATGATTACCGTACAATTAACTGGAAAGCTACTGCCAGGCGAGGTGAATTAATGGTGAATTCGTACACGGACGAAAAGTCGCAGCATGTGTATTGTGTGATCGATAAGTCGCGGGCCATGAAGATGCCTTTTGATGGGCTAAGTCTCCTCGATTATTCCATTAATGCCTCACTGGTTTTATCCAATATTGCTATCCTGAAAGAAGACAAAGCCGGCCTGATAACGGCTTCGGAAAAGATAGGAACGGTAGTGCCGGCCGACCGGCAGGCGGTGCAGATCAGAAAGATATTGGACGTCCTTTATAAAGAAAAGACCCGGTACCTCGAAATAAACATGGAGGCGGTGTATAACAAGATCAGAAGCACTTTGAAACAGAGGAGCCTGATTGTTCTATTTACGAATTTTGAAAGTATGTCGGCCCTGCAGCGTCAGTTGCCTTTTCTTAAAAGAATTGCCCGCTTTCATTTACTTCTGGTTGTTTTTTTTGAGAACACCGAGCTGAGAAAATTAAGCGAAGCGCCTGCTGACGACGTAGAAGGAATTTATATCAAGACTATCGCTGAAAAGTTCACCTTCGAAAAGAAGCAGATTGTAAAGGAACTGGCAAAGTGGGGAATCCAGTCTATTCTCACGTCTCCCCAGGATCTTACCGTAAATACCATAAACCGCTATCTGGAAATAAAGGCGAGGCAGGAAATATAACTCTTTGGCCCCGCGAGGAGGTGAAGCGTTTAATTCTTCTGTTACAAACTTAAATTTATTAGCTTTGTTCAACCTCTATAAGCCGAATGAACTACCAGTTATTGTCAGATTACGAATTGATGGATCTGCTAAAAGCTTCCGACGAAAAGGCTTTTGAGGAGATATATCTGCGGCACTGGAGAGGGGCCTTCTTAACAACGTATAAAAAAACCGGAAATAAGGAGCTTTCCGAAGAATTGCTCCAGAATGTGTTTTTGGATCTGTGGAGAAAAAGGGGCGCAGTTAACATTCAAAATCTTCCTAATTACATATATAGCTCAGTAAGGTATGCTGTCATTAATCATATTAAGTCGCAGATTGTTCAGGAGAAGTATCTTGAGTATAGCATGACACATGCAGAACAGGAGGAAGCATCTTCTGATCATCTCGTCCTGATGCGGGATCTGGCTGATGCTATAGAGAAGGGTATTTCACTCTTACCTCAAAAGACGCAGCAGGTTTTCAGGCTAAGCCGGTTTGATAATCACACAGTAAGAGAAATTGCGCAGCAGCTAAAAATATCTGAAAAAGCAGTAGAATATCATATTACACGCTCGCTTAAGACAATGCGATATTATCTGAAGGATTACCTTCTTTTCCTGATCCTGTTCTGGATCTTTTAAAAAAAGTAAATTTTCTTTTAGGGGTATAGGCCCTGTTCTTTACTTATAGATTAAACAACCATTTTGATCTAATTATGAGCAGAGAAGCCTTTCATCAATTATTGCAGCGCTATCTTGACGGAAACTGTACTTCTGAAGAAAAGAAGATAGTAGAGCAATGGTATGGATTGCTTGACAAGAACGATCTGCCTGAGGTTCCTGAAGAAAGCTTTAATGAAATAGAACAGCGGCTCTGGGATAAGGTAAAGCCTGAATCTGAATTTGTGGAACGTCGCGCAGAAAAGAAGGTGGTGAGATCAATGTGGATAAGGATATCCGTGGCCGCAGCCGTTGTTTTGGTGACATTGGTAGCCGGTCTTCTGACGCGTTATCAGAATGAGGAACCAGAGTTTTTGGCAGAGAACGCATTATCGAACCTTGGCGAGAAAATAAATCATACCGATCACAGGATAGCCGTCCTCCTTGAAGATGGCAGCCGGGTTGTATTAAAGCCGAAAGCGTCAATTTCCTACCCAAGGCACTTCAGCGCCAGAAAGAGGGAGGTTATTTTAAAAGGAGAGGCCTTCTTTGATGTAAGCAAGAATCCTGGAAGGCCATTTCTTGTGTTCAATGACGATGTTATTATTCGTGTCGTTGGTACAAGCTTTACGGTAAAGCCAGGCCGGGGATTTAGAAAAACAGAGGTGTTAGTAAGCAGCGGCAAGGTAATCGTGACGGAGAAGCCGACGAGGAAGAGCTTTGCCAGGCTATTTAATCTGGAGGACAAAGTGGAACTAACGCCTAATCAAAAAGCCACGTTTGACCCTTCGGATGGCCACCTGGAAGTCGGCTTGGTGGATGATCCCGTTCCGCTGATATCGCCTGAGAACGGCAGTCGTCAATCAGTTAGTTTTATCTTCAACGAAAGCCCCATCTCATCGGTTCTTGATGAGCTCGAAAAAGTATACGGAGTAAAGATTGTGACCCGTAATGATGCGATGAAGCATTGCACCTTCACAGGAGATCTCTCCGGACAAGATCTTTACAGTAAGCTTGAATTTATCTGTCAGTCAATTAAGGCTTCCTACGAAATAAAGGGTGTAACAATATATATCGAAGGAAAAGGATGTAATTAACCAATTCGTAAACAATAAAATATAGATTATGAAATAAGAGATACGAAAGAAGTAGGAAAAAAAACTGGCAATATGAGGGTATTGCCAGTTATAACCCATAAGGGTATTCTGTCCGCTAACCATTTTATTCACGAACAAAACTTTTAAAGTTATGAAAAAAAAGCGATTTGTTGCTTTAATAAAGACAGCAATGAGAGTGACTTTTACACAAATTTTTCTAGGTATTTTATTCACATGTGCTTCATACGCGAGCAATGTCACTGCTCAGGGTGTATTGAACAGGGAGATCTCTTTGTCAGTGGAGCAGGGCGATATAAAACAGGTGTTAAAGCAAATTCAAAACCAGGCAGACGTAAAATTCGTCTATAGCCCGTCGGCCATACGTGCAGATAGGAAAATTTCTATGAATGTGACATCAAAGCGTTTGGGGGAATTTCTTGATGAGGATCTAAGCGCTCTGTATATTAATTATAAAATTCTGGACGGTAAGATCTTACTGTTCAATAGAGAGAATGCTGGAAAGGCAGAGAGTGAATCAGCACTAAGGGTCAATGTTACCGGAACTGTCAAGTCTTCCGCCGGCGAGTCTTTACCAGGCGTAAGCGTCAGAATTAAAGGATCTACAGGAGGCTCTTCGACTGATGCTAGCGGACGGTTTGTATTAAATGTTCCGGACCTGAACGCAACTCTTGTTTTTACATATATAGGATTTACTACTCAGGAAGTTCCCCTTAATGGAAGAACGAATATCAGTGTTGTCCTTCTGGAATCTACAAGTAATCTTGAGGAAGTGATCGTTATTGGTTATCAGACTGTAAGAAAACGGGATGTGACCGGGGCGAATGTTACTGTAAGCACAGTAAACGCGGCTAGGGTTACTGGGAATTCCGTTGCTGAGTCTATACAGGGCTTGTCTCCCGGCGTGACCGTGAGAAATGGTGGGGCGCCCGGTCAGAATTCGACGATTGAGATCAGGGGGGTTGCCAGTTTTACGACTACAGCGCCCTTGTACGTAATAGATGGTATGATTGCAGACGCCAATTCAACTATTAACTCCAATGATGTAGAATCTATACAGGTATTGAAAGATGCTTCAGCTGCTGCTATCTACGGATCCAGGGCAGCCAATGGCGTGATTATAATAACCACTAAAAAAGGAAAAGAAGGCCCTGCAAAAATTAATCTTTCAGCCCGGTATGGTGTGCAGCAAATCCCCAAGCGTTGGGATGTGATGAACGCCCGTGAATATGCAGATTTAAAAAGCCAGGCATTCATTAATTCGAATATGCCTGTTCCTGCGAATATTTCTACAGGTTTCGATCCTTCTATTGATACTGACTGGCAGGATGAAACGATCCAGACTGGTGGTGTGCAGGACTATAACCTTAGTGCATCAGGTGGAACAAAAAACAGCAACTATCTAATTTCCGGGAGTTATTTTGATAATAAAGGAGTGGTTCGCGGTTATGACTTCAAAAGAGGAAGTCTCAGGATAAACACTGAGGCACAAAAGGGGAGACTAAAGATTGGAGAAAACCTCTTGTTAAGTCACACTTTAAGTAAGTACCCGGTTGGCATTAATGCTTTCTATGATATGCCACAGCTTTTGCCTATCATACCCGTTCAGAGTAGCGCATATATAACAGATGACAACCCATGGGGGTACGGTATCGGTACAGATGCCGCGACCACATATGCTATAAATCCGGTCGCTCTCAATAGCTTGAGAAAAGGGAAAGACACTTATTCAAAAGCAGTTGGGAATGCGTACCTTGATTTTAAATTAACTAACTGGTTAAACTATCGCTTTAATACCGGCCTTGAAGTGAGCTTCGACGCAATAAATGAAGTGAGAAAACCTGGCGCCTGGGCGTATAAACAGCCCGCAGCTACAGAAAGTTATGTACAGGAAACAAGGCGACGTTTTTTAAGTACCCTTTTCGAACATACCCTGAATTTTGAAAAGACTTTTTCAAAACACTCTTTAAATGGTGTCGTTGGTTTCTCCGAGCAAACAGTGAAAGTTGAGGATGTTGGTGCAAGAAGATTAGGGCTTTCACAGTATGAAGGGAATTACCTTACGACTATAAGATCAGCCGGGGGAGCGCAGACAAATTCCGGAGAAATTTCTAATTGGTATAAAACGAGAGGAATATTAGGACGCGTAAATTATTCTTATGATGATAAATATCTGTTCACTTTCTCGAATCGCTATGATATGGATTCTCGCTTCGCGGAAGACTACCGGAATGCCTATTTCCCCTCGGTAGGACTGGGCTGGAGGATTAGCAAAGAGGATTTCTTTAAAGTGAACTGGATATCGGATCTGAAGCTCCGCGCTTCTTACGGTAAATTAGGTATAGTTACTATAGGATCATATCAATACCTTTCCTATCTGAATCAGGGTCCAGTTGCTATTTTCGGGCCGGGACAAACGCCTAATAACGGCGCCACACAAGCAAGGCTCTCTAATGCAGATCTTACCTGGGAGGATAGGATAAGCAAGAATATCGGGTTAGACGCAACGCTTCTGAATGGCAGTGTCACCGCAACTCTTGACATATACAATACTTATTCAAAAAATGCCCTGCTTTATATTGATCTTCCCCGATATTTGGGGAATCTACAGGGTAACCCGCCTGTGAACGCAGCTTCTATTCGAAATAAAGGCGTAGAAGCAGCAATAACCTACCGGAACAATAAAAGTGATTTTAAATGGGATGTGTCCGGCAATTTTACAACGATTAAGAATGTTGTAGAGAGTGTTGGCAATCAAAGTGCTCAGAAAAACTATATTCAGGCCAATAATGCCCGTACACAGGTGGGTAGATCAGTTGGTGAGTGGTTTCTCATTCAAGCGGATGGTTTGTTCCAGAACCAGGCTGAAATAAACAATTATAAAAACTCTCAAGGCCAGATAATTCAGCCGAATGCAAAACCAGGCGATGTAAGATACAAGGATTTGAACGATGATGGGAAAATTGACGACGAGGACCGCGCTTTTGATGGCTCACCCTGGCCAACGTTACAAACAGGTTTTCAGTTTAATGCCTCTTATAAGCGATTTAACCTAAACTTACAGCTTGTTGGTATATTTGGTTATAAGGTATTTAACGATGTTAGGAGGGTTTTAGATAGTTATGAAAATACTAATTTCCGGAGTGATATCAATCCATGGACGCCTGACAATACTAATACATCGGACCCTCGGATAGGAACAGATGTTAATGACGTGGGGTTGTCCATTAATCGTTTAACAAGGACCAACAGATGGTTGGAAAACGCCTCTTACCTGCGCGTAAGAAATCTTGAACTTGGCTATAATATACCTTCCCGCTTATTAAAACAGGTAAGTGTGGGCAACGCACGGATTTACCTTAGCGGTCAAAACTTACTCACATTGACTAAGTATAAAGGACTTGATCCTGACGTTGTTGGTAATGGCATTCAAGAGCGTGGGCAGGATAATGGGAACTGGCCCGCTAGCCGAATTATTTCTTTTGGTTTTCAATGTGATTTTTAATCTATACAAAAATGATTATGAAAAAAGTATTGATGACACTATTTGTAACGTGTAGCTTGTTACTCAGTAGTTGTGTTAAAGATTTAACAATAGATAATCCGAATGAGTTTTCTATGGAGGTTTTCTGGAAAACAGAGACAGATGCGGTAAAAGGAGTAAATGCAATCTATAGTACGTTGCACAGAGGCCCGATGTCGAGGTGGTTGTTCTTCATTACAATTATAAGGTCTGACGAGGGCTACAGCACCAGCCCAGATCCGGACTTAAGGAACAACTTCGACAGATTTATTATCACTGATACGAATTACGGTAATATTGCTGATGTTTGGTTGGATATGTATATCGGGATATTCAGGGCAAACCAGGTACTTGATAATGTGCCCGCTATTCAGATGGACGAGACGAAGAAGCAGAGACTTCTTGGAGAGGCTAAATTCCTGAGAGGGATGTTCTATTATCATCTTGCCAGCATATGGGGAAGAGTGCCGCTGCAATTAAAAACTTCTACACCTCTCGATGCTCCACCTCTTGCATCCCTTGGAGAAGTATGGGGTCAGGTAGAGAGTGATCTTACAGATGCTGTTACTAAACTACCCGCCGTATATTCTAGTCCGGAAGACCTTGGTCGTGCCACCAAGGGTGCTGCTTATGCATTACTTGCAAAAGCACAAATGCAACAACAGAAATATACTGAAGCATTGCAACCGCTTCAATGGCTTGTAGAGGGTGAAGGTAAAGCCATTTACGATCTCATGCCAAATTTCAGAGATAACTTCCTTATTACTTCTGAAAATAACAGAGAATCCGTTTTTGAGTGGCAGTTTGCTGAAAACCTTGCCGATAATCATGATGATGATACAGACCCAAGAACTGGAAATCTCAACTATGGATCTTCACTTCCTCAGTTCTTTTCTCCGGTAGGCTGGTCTGACGGGGAAGCAAGAAGGTGGCCTGTGAACGAGTTCTTGCAGGAACAGACCACAAGTGGAGCAAGAGATCCGCGTTTGGCGGCTACTTATTTGTATAACTATACAGATGAAAGAGGTCCTAACTTTTCAATGATCTATGGACAGACATTTACAGCCCGTTTTGGTGCTACAAATGAAAGAATCTGGTTTCGAAAATTTTTAAATGACCACTGGAAAAATGAAGAGGGTTATCGTTCTCCTAATAACTACCGTTTCATTCGCTACGCTGATGTGCTTTTGATGTATGCTGAATGCCTTAATGCGGTAAATCGTACTACTGATGCATACCAGTATGTGGACAGAGTTAGACAAAGAGCTGGTCTGGCCCGCTTATCGGTTGTGAAGCCAGGGCTCAATAAAGACCAGTTTTTGCAGCAGATCAAGCACGAGCGGATAACAGAACTGACAGGAGAAGGTCATCGCTGGAACGACCTCGCGAGATGGGGCGAGCTCGGTCCACAATTGTCATCGAGGGATGAAGGTTTTGCCAATTTTGTCAAAGGAAGGCACGAGTACCTTGCTATCCCGCAAATAGACAGGGATATTAATCCGAATTTATGATAACAACCTACAGGATATAGCCGGACACTGCTGTATCCTGTAGGTTTATCCCGATGCACTCATGTGCTGAAGGACAGAAAGAAAAGAATGAATCTATCTAGGACACCTAAAGCAACATTTATAACGATGAAATGGAAATTAGAACTTTGGGCGGTGATCTTTTTTGTTCCTTTTTTGTTGACCGGATGTAAAAAGGATAAGGACAGCCCTGTAGACCCAAAACCTGAATCTCAGGAAAACTACCATCCCGATGACCTACCTTCAGCTGATAATACTTCTCCTTCTTTAACAATCAATTGGAGCAGCACGGCAAAGAAGCTTTCGCACGACATTTACAGCGCTGAATATGGTCGGGTAAAGAAATTAGGCGGCGACACTTTATTGTTACTATACCATTGTGGCATACAAGGTAACGAATGGGATAATATAGCTTTAAGGAAAAGTTTTGACGCCGGACAAACATGGACGACCGCCGAAATTATTGTGCCGGATAATGACCCCGCGTACTACGGTTTTGCAAATCCCGAACTGCTTGTTCTGAAGAATGGCTGGTTGATGCTCGCTTATACCGGACGGGGAAATCCGGATGACAACGCTCACGACAATATTCAAATTCGCATAAGCAAGGATAGGGGGAAGACATGGGGGAGCCCTGTTATTGCTGCCAGAGGCCGGTCCTGGGAGCCTGCAATGATCCAGTTTGATAACGGCGAAATAGAGCTTTTTTATTCCAGTGAAGCAGCATGGTGGCCTGCAACGAATCCGCAGCAGGAAATCCTCATGGTTAGTTCAACCGACAACGGCGCGTCGTGGAAAACCCCTGTTCGCGTTGCTTACATTAGCGGCATGCGTGATGGAATGGCAACACCTTTGCTGCTAAAGGAGAATAAAGGGATCGTTTTTCCAATAGAGTCGGTAAATAACTCCAAATCACCTTTTATTGTCTGGTCATCGGTGGATGCTAAGTGGAATTACAAAGGTTATGGAACTTTAGATAATGGAAGGAGATGGCTGGCGACAACACAGAATATATGGGGTGGTGCGCCATACATTATTCAGCTGCCTTCTGGTGAAACCATTTTGTCTGTTCAGGATGCGGGAGGGAGAGCTATAGGGTCCGACTGGAAGAAGAATACCATGCTGGTTCTTGTTGGGAATAGTGTGGCGAAGAATTTTTCGCGTATCTCTTATCCCTGGCCAAATCTTCCTACTAATGAAGGTGCCTATTATAGTTCTACCTTTATGAAAAATGATACTACTATTGTACTTGTTACTACAAGAAATTTCTCCGATGGACATAGCGAGATATTTTGGAAGGAAGGTGTGATTTCGAGATGATGTGTAAAAAATTAGAAACTTTGTACAAAAAACATTAAGAAGTAAATAAATCTTGCTAAGCTTGTGCTGAAAATATATATGCAAAAGCTTCTCTTTAGAATATTGTTTATCGTATTTGTTTTTGCTCCCTTTTCGGAAAGTGGAGCCCAAAGCGCTGAATTAACTACTTTTACTAATCCTCTATTGCCTTCGGGTGCTGATCCGTTCAGTTTTTATAAAGACGGATACTACTATTATATGCACACTTCGGGCAGCAGGTTAGTATTGCGGAAAACCAAAAGCATAGCTGAGCTGGCAACAGCCGAAAAGAAAATAATTTTTGAGCCTGAATCCGGTAAATCATGGTCAAAAGAGCTTTGGGCACCTGAGATACATTACATTAAGGGAAAGTGGTATGTCTATTTTGCAGCCGACGATGGAGATAATAAAAATCATCGGATGTTCGTCCTGCAGAACTCATCAGAAGACCCGATGAAGGGTGAATGGGTCTTTAAGGGAAAAATAGCCGATCGTTCTGATAAATGGGCTATAGACGGTTCCATCCTCGATTACCGCGGTAAATTGTATATGGTATGGGCAGGCTGGGAGAAAGATGTAAACGGGCAACAGGATATCTATATCGCCAGAATGAAAAATCCTGTGAAGATTAAAGGGAAAAGGGTCCGGATCTCCAGTCCTGTTTACGAATGGGAGAGGAACGGTAATCTGCCGGGTGAGGTCTCCCATGTAAGTGTAAACGAAGGCCCCCAGCCGTTAATGAATAAAGATAAGCTGTTTTTAATATATTCAGCCAGCGGTTGCTGGACCGACTTTTACGCTCTTGGTATGCTTACGTTTACAGGACGCAAAAACCTTCTTGATTCGGCAGCGTGGGTAAAAAGCCCGAATCCGGTGTTTCAGCAGTCACCTGAAAATGCGGTATATGGACCGGGCCACAACTCCTTCTTTAAATCTCCCGATGGAACGGAGGACTGGATTCTCTATCATGCAAATCCACGGCCAGGAGACGGATGCGGAGGTAACCGTTCGCCGCGGGCTCAGAAATTCACCTGGAAGGCAGACGGATCTCCTGATTTTGGGATGCCTGTTAAAACAGGCGTTCCGTTACCGGTTCCTTCTGATAAGCGTGAATTAAAAAACTGAATTTATCAGCAGAGAATTAATTAAAAAGTTAAATTTGAGACCAATAATCTTATTTGATGGGTATAAACCGTTAAATACAACAGTTAAGTTACTTCATAAAAACAATTATAAGCATCAATGAAAATCCAACTAAAAACCCCGTGGCTGTACGCAGCTTGTTTACTTGCTTTAGGAGCATGCAATAATCCATCAAAACAACAAAAAACTAGTAATATGACCGACTCACAAGCTGCTGCAATCCCATCAAAGGAAGCATTTCAGAAAACGATTGACGGTAAAAAGACCGATCTGTTTATATTGAAAAATAATAGTAATGCAAAAGTTGCCATAACAAATTATGGAGGACGTGTAGTTAGTTTATTGGTTCCCGATAAGAATGGAAAGGTTATCGACATTGTCAATGGGTTCGATAATGTTGACGACTATACAAAAGGAGGTGATACTTATTTCGGCGCATTGATTGGAAGGTATGGCAACCGTATTGCAAAGGGTAAGTTCAGTCTGGATGGGAAAGAATACACGCTCGCAACTAATAATGCACCAAATGCACTTCACGGCGGTCCAAAAGGTTTTTCAAGGGTAGTATGGGATGCGAAGCAACTCTCTGATAACCAGCTTGAGCTGACCTACAACGCTAAGGACGGCGAAGAGGGCTATCCCGGAAACCTTCACGTTAAGGTTACGTACACCTTGACCGGAAGCAATGACCTGGAGATTGACTATGAAGCGACAACTGACAAGAAAACAGTTCTCAATCTTACTAATCACTCATTCTTCAATCTTAACGGTGAAGGAAGCGGTACCATTAACAATCACTTAATGCAGATTTTCGCTGACCGTTATACTCCGGTAGATTCAACGTTGATCCCTACTGGTAAACTTGAGTCAGTTGAGGGAACACCGTTTGATTTCAGGAATCCTACAGCCATTGGTGCCAGGGTTGATCAGGAGAACACACAGCTGAAATACGGTAAAGGATATGACCATAATTTCGTAATAGCTGACAAGAAATCTTCTGTATTGAAGAGGGCAGCTACTGTTGTTGGCGACAAATCAGGTATCGTTATGGACGTTCTGACAAAGGAACCTGGCATTCAGTTCTATGGCGGAAACTTCCTTGACGGTTCTCATACGCTGAAGAATAGCACGAAGGATGAACACAGGACTGCTTTCTGTCTTGAAACCCAGCACTTTCCTGATTCTCCAAATCAGCCGTCATTCCCCTCTACTGTTTTAAATCCGGGAGAGACCTACAAAACTACTACTGTTTACAAATTTTCTGCAAAATAATCCGGAAGCCCCGGTTTTCAAAGACCGGGGCTTTTCTTTTTCTATCACCTGCCCTTCTGCTTTCGTTTTTTATTAGCCTCATATCATTAATACAGTGACTCAATTCTCATATCTAAAGACTCAGGTTTCAGCTAAAAGTCTCATATTCTTTTTTTTAATCGTTATCTTTTCTTTGAATATAAAGGCACAGCAGCTGGTACTTCCTGGCGACAATCCCGATCCTTCAGTTGTTAAGATAGGTGATACATACTGGGCAAGTGCTACTACTTCAAACTGGCTTCCCGCATATCCCCTGTTAAAATCAAAGGATCTTGTTAACTGGAAGATGGAAGGAAGTATTTTTAATAAACTGCCTGAGTGGGCCGACTATTATTTCTGGGCTCCGGAAGTTACCTATGATAAGGGTAGGGTATATGTGTATTATACAGCTCACAAGAAAAATGGCAACTTGTGTGTCGCCGTGGCGAGTGCCGATAAACCTGAGGGACCGTATCGGGATCACGGGCCTTTGATCTGCCAGGAAGTTGGTTCTATCGACGCCTTTCCCATGCGTGATGAAAATGGCAAGCTGCACATCATCTGGAAAGAGGATGGAAATAGTGTTGGTAAACCTACTCCAATCTGGATCAGTGAAATGAATGAAGAGCGCACCGCGCTCATCAGTGAAAAAAAGGAATTATTCAGAAATGAACAGCCATGGGAGGCAAACCTGGTAGAGGGCGTTTCAATGATTAAACACGGCGATTATTTTTATGCATTTTATGCTGCTGCCGGCTGCTGCGGACCGGGCTGTACCTACGTAAGTGGTGTTGCCAGATCAAAGAGCCTTTTTGGGCCATGGGAGAAGTACGATAAAAATCCTCTTTTGGTTAGTACAGAAAAATGGAAATGTCCCGGACATGGAACCCCTGTTGAGATGGGTGGAAAGTTTTATTTCTTATATCATGCCTACGATGCTAAAAGCGGGGCCTTTGCCGGACGACAGGGACTGCTTCAGGAATTTGTTTTTACTTCCGACGGCTGGATTCAATTTATGGATACCGCTTCAGATAAGTCAGCAATAGTGCCTTTAAGTATATCTGACGAGTTCAAAGGAAGAAGCCTCTCAGAACTATGGCAATGGAGCGTATTTCAGAACCTGGACTATAAGCTAACGAAAGGTAACCTGGAATTATCTGCCTTGCCGGTCGTCTCCGGATCTTACATCGGGCAGAAGACATACACCGCCGACTATACAGCAGATGCGGTCGTTTCTGTTGCAAGATCGACTGCAGAATCAGGGATCGCTGCAATCGGCGATGACAATAATATCGTGACCATGTCAGTGGCTGGCGACACGCTACGCGTGTCTGTAATCAAAAGAGGTAATGCAGCATTCATGATGGAAAAGACTGTAAAAACAAAGGATAAATTACACCTTCGCATGCAGGTAAAGAATGGTAAAGATATTACGTTCCTTTACAGTACTACGGGAAAAGACTTTAAAGTGTTCAATGACGAGAGCATAGATGCAACTTTTCTGCCACCATGGGACAGAGCAATCCGTGCAGGTTTGACTTCGAAGGGTGACGCATATAAAACAGCGGTATTTGAAAGCTTCTCGCTTAAGAGCATTGGAGAGTAAGGTTTTACGTTTTCGAGAGTTCAGCTTGTTTGATCAGTTTAGCAACAAATAAGCCTGTAAGTAATCGCTAGCTTTTAACACGCCAATAGCCAACAGCCAATAGTAGCTAACAGCCGAAGGCTGTTAGCTTACATCCCGGGCAGCTTAATTCCGGCGTTCTTAAGATCGCTGATCAACTTCTCTTGGAAGTTAAGTTTTGCATCAATAAAACCATGGGCGTTCACCCAAACGTTAACCATCATCTTATATCCATCAGGCTCAAGAGCAGAAACCCCTATACGCGGTTCAGGAATTTTTAAAATGTTCTCAGAACTTTTTGCTGATTCTTCAAGAATGGCTTTTACGGCCTGCATGTCAAACCCATAGTTAAATTTAAGTTCAATATCCATTCGCCTGTTACCCTGACGGCTTACATTAATGATAATTTCATTTGATAGCTTACTATTGGGAATGATAACCGTTTTGTTCTCGAACGTAGTGACAACGGTATAAAATATCTGTATGGAAGATACTATTCCTTCCTGTCCCTGAGCAATGATGTTATCCCCTGCTTTAAAGGGCTTCAGGACGAGTATCAGCACACCGCTTGCGAAGTTTTGAAGAGTGCCTGACAAGGCTAAGCCGGCCGCCACACTAAATGCTCCAATAACAGTGGTGAGTATGGTCAGCTGTATTCCAAGCGTCTGCATTACGATCAGAAGCAGCATAACCTGCAACGAAATAATGATCAGACTCTGGATAAAAGGCTGCAAAGAGGTGTCGAATTTTCTCTTTTCCATACTCCGTGCTAGTCCCTTTTTTACCAGCCTGATGACCCACAAGCCTACTAAAAGGATGATAATTGCCAGGATTAGTCCCGGTCCGTTACGAAGGATCCAATCATATGCTTTGTCGTAAAATTTTTCCAGTTCCATGAGCTCAAACTTAAATAAATTGTTGCGAAATTATCTGCCGAAGTACAATGCAATAAAAAACCCCGAAGCTAAAAACTCCGGGGCTTTAATTTATGTCCCTAAAAGGGCATTTGCGAATCTTACATCATTCCGCCCATGCCGCCGCCGCCCATTGGAGGCATACCAGCACCAGCTTTCTCATCTTCAGGATCGTCAGCAAGTACACATTCTGTAGTTAACAACATGGCTGCGATAGAAGCAGCGTTCTCTAAGGCAACACGACCTACTTTAGTAGGATCGATTACACCAGCGCCAATTAAGTTTTCATAAGCATCGGTGCGTGCATTGTATCCGAAGTCAGCTGTTCCTTCTTTTACCTTCTGAACTACGATAGAACCTTCGATTCCTGCATTTTCGCAGATCTGACGTAGAGGCTCTTCAATAGCACGACGGATGATCTGAATACCGGTGTTTTCGTCTTCGTTTGATCCTTTAAGATCAGCTAAAGCTTCAACAGCACGGATGAAAGCAACACCTCCACCAGCAACAATACCTTCTTCAACAGCGGCGCGTGTAGCATGTAACGCATCATCAACGCGGTCTTTCTTTTCCTTCATCTCAACTTCAGTAGCAGCACCTACGTAAAGAACAGCCACGCCACCTGCTAATTTAGCAAGACGTTCCTGTAGTTTTTCGCGATCGTAATCTGAAGTAGTAGTTTCAATCTGAGATTTGATCTGATTAACGCGGGCCTTGATATCTTCACCCTGGCCAGCTCCGTTGATAACTGTAGTATTATCTTTATCAACTACAACTTTCTCAGCCTGTCCAAGATATGAAAGGTCAGCATTTTCAAGCTTATAGCCTCTTTCTTCAGAGATAACAGTACCACCTGTCAGGATAGCGATGTCTTCAAGCATAGCTTTACGACGGTCGCCAAAGCCAGGAGCCTTAACAGCAACAACCTTCAGTGAACCGCGAATTTTGTTAACAACTAAAGTTGCTAAAGCTTCGCCGTCAAGATCTTCAGAGATAATTAAAAGAGGTTTGCCGGTCTGAACTTGTTTTTCAAGTACAGGAAGCAATTCTTTCATGCTGCTGATTTTTTTGTCGTAGATCAGGATGTACGGATTCTCTAATTCCGCTTCCATTTTATCAGCATTGGTTACGAAGTAAGGAGAAAGATAACCGCGGTCAAACTGCATACCTTCTACAGTTTTAACTTCAGTTTCTGTGCCTTTTGCTTCTTCAACAGTAATTACACCGTCTTTACCAACTTTACCCATAGCTTCAGCTATTAACGCACCAATAACTTCGTCGTTGTTAGCTGAGATTGAAGCTACCTGTTTGATTTTGTTGTTATCTTCACCAACTGCTTGCGACTGGTTTTTCAGGTCGGCAACAACAGCTGCCACAGCCTTGTCAATACCACGCTTCAAATCCATAGGATTTGCACCGGCAGCTACGTTTTTAATACCAGCAGTTACAATAGCCTGAGCCAAAACAGTTGCAGTTGTAGTTCCATCACCTGCAATATCAGCAGTTTTAGAAGCTACTTCCTTCACCATCTGTGCGCCCATGTTTTCAAGGCTATCCTTCAAATCAATTTCCTTCGCTACAGTTACACCATCTTTGGTGATAATAGGCGATCCGAATTTTTTGTCAATGATCACATTACGACCTTTAGGGCCTAAAGTAACCTTAACTGCATTTGCTAAAGTATCTACCCCTTTTTTCAGGGCGTCACGTGCTTCAACGTTGTATTTAACTTGTTTTGCCATTTTTGTTGTTTTTAGTTGTGAGAGATTAGATATTAGATTTGAGTCTGTTTATCCTAAATGTCTTATCTAAGCCTCGACTTTTAATAGTTTCTTTTTAACATTCGATCTGGATTATGAGGGATTCTACTCTCTCATTCCTCAAATCTCATATTTCTTTTTACAATACTGCGTAGATATCAGATTCACGCATAATTAAATACTCCTTACCTTCATAGGTAATTTCTGTACCGGCATATTTGCCATATAAAACCTCGTCACCTACTTTAACAGTTAACGGCTCATCTTTTTTGCCATCTCCAACGGCAACTACAGTTCCTCTTTGAGGTTTTTCTTTAGCTGTGTCAGGGATATAGATACCTGATGCTGTTTTTTCTTCTGCAGGAGCAGCTTCAACTACTACTCTATCTGCGATAGGTTTGATATTTAATGCCATAGTAATTATGAATATTAGTTTGTTTCTCTTATCGTCAGATTTTATGCCAAAGGATACGCAACGTATCTTAATGTGTCTTATTTGTCAAAATTTCATCTGTTATATATTTCTGTTTAAATTGATTTAACCTTCCAGTGTCAAGCTGTCATGGAGTGGCAGTGTTGTGAGGCTAGGTAGGGGTATATAAAAAAAGCTGCCCCATTCGAGGACAGCTTTTCTTTATTCTTTTTTTCTGAATTTACTTCTTGCTGGTATCTTTTAACCCCGGCAAAGTGGTAGGAGCAATAGGAGCAGCCGGAGCCCCTTTGTTAATCTGCTTTTGAATTTCTTCTGCTTCAGAATTTCTTTCACCACCTTTTGGAATGACAACATTGATCAGCAGTACAATCACCATCAGGCTGATGATAAGGGTCCACGTGCCTTTTTCAAGGAAATCGCCTGTTCTCTGAACACCCATAATATTGTTGGAGCCTGCGAAGCCTGAAGTAAGGCCTCCTCCTTTTGGTTCCTGGATAAGTATAAGAAATGCTAATAATACACAAATGACAATTCCCAGGATGATAAGCACGTAAAACATAATATCTTATTTATTAACTGATTTTCTTTTCTAATTCTTCAATTTGACCGGCAAAGTAAAGCTTTTTATCCGGGAATTTCAAACTTAATTTCTTGTAAATTTCTATCGCTTTATGATAGAGCATCTGGTCTGTATAAATTTTAGCCAGGGTTTCTGATACAAGCTCGAAATTATCCTCGGCGCTTTTGCGGGCCTTGTTCTCTGTATCAAGTTTATTAGCGACAGGCGGCCTTATCTGAGGCTCCTCTTGTATAAACTTTTCTATTATTTTATCTTCTTTCTTTTTAAGCTCAAACTCTATGGTCGTGGCTGCTGCAGCGGCCTCAAAGGTATTCAGCTCGGGTTGAATATGAAATATATTCTCGATAATCTGCTGATTCAGTTCTCCTGCAGGTGTTCTTTTAAGGTGGTGTGGATTTCTTACGAAAGGCTGATATGTTGCTGCGTGCTCCTTCCGTGTTTTATGAAGCCACCATAAGAACGTGTACGGCATTGTGTCATCGTCATATTTGGCTATATCTGAGTCATGTCCAATGCCTGGAGTTATCACTTCCCCGCTCACCGCTTTCCCTAATTCCGCTCCCTGAAGCGGATCTATAGGAGAACGGTCAAAAATAAAGTAATCCGAAGCTGCAATGCTTTCCAGGGCTATGGCGTTATTGCCTTCAATAACTTCTGTGGCCTCCTGCGGCTTCGCTTCTTCCTCTACCTCTTCAGAAATTTCAGTTACTTCTTCTATCAGATGTTCAACAACAGGGACCACCGTTTCTATAGCAATACCTTCAACCGGAGTTACATAAAGTATTTCACTATCATGAGGAATCTGGCTGTCTTCGGCGCCTTCAATAATAACTCCAGTCGTTTCCTCCTCCGTTACTGCGGGTTCTGGAACAGACGCTTCCTGCATGAACGCTGAAGGACTGCTGCTTTCATCCAGACCAGATGAAACAGGATTATTATAGAATGACTCAGGATTATAAATAAAGCGATGTAAAACGTCCCGCCTCGGAGCATAAGCAGCAGCCTTTTGAAGATAAAAATCGTAATCTGGGGAGTCGGCATGCTTCAGGGCTGACAGATAAGCAAAATGTAAAGGCTGACAATAAGGGAATTTTAATACCAGGTATTTTAAAGCAGCAATATCAGCATCGTTCAGATCGTTCTGAGGCAAAAGGAATTTTAGAAATTCGCCGTCCCCTGTTACATTTAGTTCTCCCACTGTGCTATATATTAAAACTTAAATATTCTCTTATAATCATCCTTCAATGTCTTACCTCACCGAGCTACCAGTTTGCAAACGCCCGGTTAAAGATGTCCTCTGTTAATTGGCGATTGATATTTGCTATTGCTGTACCTTCCTGCGACTGTATGTTACTACCCTGGAGCTGCTCGTATCTTGTGAACTGTTGCTCGAAACTAAGCTCGTTATCCAGAGTATTTATAAATTTTACACTTACCGTAATGGTTAGCCTCATTGCTTCAGCACGCTCATTTCCTGTAATTGCTGCCGGTTTAATGCTATAATCTGTGATACGGCCTTCAAAAATACCATCGCCATTTTCTCTCACAATGCTTAGGCGCGACTGACTTCTGATTCGCTCTTTCAGCGCTTCGGTAAATTGCTGACTGAGGGTCGCCACTACTATTGGTGCGTTATTTTCGAAAAATTGAACGGTCACCGTTTTCATGTTAGCGGGAATTGACGCTCCGGAAAAGCTGTAGATCCCGCACGACTGTGATAAAAACAGGAAAGGAAGAATCAGCCAGAGGCTTTTTTGCTTAATAATTTTCATTTTCAAATTAACTGAGGTTTAGCTCTTTTATTTTACGGTAAAGAGTACGTTCAGATATTCCCAGTTCCTGTGCTGCAAGCTTCCGTTTCCCTTTGTGTTTCTTCAGAGCTTTTTTTATCAGGTCTGATTCCTTTTCTATCAGCGAGAGCGACTCTTCCACTTCTTCCGTATGAGGGGCGAAGTTAAACTCACTCTTTTTATCTTTTTCCGGTTGATGCAGCAGAATGGGCTGCAGGTTTTGAGGCGCGGGCGGGAACTCGGGCTCGTGGTAGAGTTGATTAAAAATCTGGGGATTTTCCCGTAAAGCTGAAGTGTTGCCTCCATCACGGATAATCTCCGCAACCAGTTTTTTCAGGTCTACCATATCCCTTTTCATATCAAACAGAACTTTATAGAGAATATCTCTTTCTGAAAAGTCGTCTTTCGCATCCTGTTTGATCCTCATAGGTAAAGTAGAACCCTGATCCTGCGGTATATAATGCAGAAGGTTTTGAGCAGTGAGGTTCCTGTCTTTTTCGAGCACTGCAATCTGTTCCGCCACGTTCTTTAGCTGCCGGACATTTCCCGGCCAGGAGTAATTAGTTAACAGTTGCTGCGCGTCAGGATCAAGCTGGACAGAGGGACTTCTGTATTTGGCGGTGAAATCAGAAATAAATTTCCTGAAAATCAGGTGAATATCTTCTTTTCGCTCTCGTAGAGGCGGTATTTTAAGGGGCACGGTACTTAAACGGTAATACAAGTCTTCCCTGAACTTTCCATTTTTTACCGCGTCGTAAACATCTACGTTTGTTGCCGCAATTATACGCACATCAGTTTTTTGCACTTTGGAGGATCCTACTCTCAGGTATTCACCTGATTCAAGCACCCGTAAAAGTCGTGCCTGGGTTCCAACCGGAAGTTCCGCTACTTCATCCAGGAAAATAGTGCCACCATTTACTACTTCGAAGTAACCCTTTCGGGCCTCATGAGCTCCTGTAAAAGAGCCTTTCTCGTGACCGAATAATTCGGAGTCGATTGTACCTTCAGGAATTGCGCCGCAGTTCACAGCAATAAAGGGGCCGTGCTTTCGCGCACTCAGCTGATGGATAATATGCGAAAATACTTCTTTACCGCTTCCACTTTCGCCAGTGATCAGAACTGAAATATCTGTAGGTGCCACCTGCCGGGCAATATCTATCGCCCTGTTAAGCAATGGTGAGTTGCCTATTATTCCGAAACGGTTTTTTATATCCTGAATATCCATGTATATTTAGTATCAAGTAGTTAGTATCAAGTATCAAGATGCAAGTACCAAGAGCCATTTTTATTGTCCTGATACTTGCATCTTGTGTCTTGATACTAACCTGCTATTCAACAATTTTACCAATAAGCGTTGCAGTCGTACAGCGTTCAACGAACACATTCACGTACTGCCCCGGTTTATAATTTTTGTCCGCCGGAAATACCACCGTTGCATTCTGATCACTCCTGCCTGCATAATCAAGTTCTGACTTTTTCGAGAAACCCTCGATAAGTACTTTTTGAACTTTCCCTACCTGCTGAAGCAGCCGTTCGTGTGAATGCTGCTGCTGCTTCCTGACAATTTCATTCAGCCTGCGCTTCTTTACATCGTCAGGAATATCATCAGTGAATCTTTTAGCTGCCAGTGTTCCGGGTCTTTCAGAGTACATGAACATGTATGCAAAATCATACTTTACATAATCCATCATGCTCAGTGTATCCTTGTGCTCTTCTTCCGTTTCTGTACAAAAGCCGGCAATAACATCAGTGGAAATTGCGCATTCGGGGATGATACGACGAATGCTGTTTATTCTTTCTGTATACCATTCCCGGTCGTACGTGCGGTTCATTATTTCAAGTACCCTCGAATTGCCCGACTGGATGGGCAAGTGGATATACTTACATATATTTTCATGCTGTGCCATGGTATATAACACTTCATCGGTAATATCTTTCGGATGCGAAGTTGAAAAACGGATCCTAAGATCAGGACTTACAAGAGCAACCTGTTCAAGAAGGCCGGCGAAGTTTACGCTTTCTGTTCCATCTTCAGAAGTCCATTTATACGAATCTACGTTCTGTCCTAGCAAAGTCACTTCCCTGTAACCTAGGTCGAATAACTCCTGAGCCTCTTTAACGATAGAATGTGCATCGCGGCTGCGTTCCCGTCCTCTGGTGAAGGGAACAACACAAAAGGAACACATATTGTCACATCCCCTCATGATAGAGATGAATGCAGTGATTCCATTTGAATTTAGCCTCACCGGATTAATATCGGCATAGGTTTCTTCGCGCGAAAGCAGTACGTTGACAGCACGGCTACCGTCGTCCACTTTATCGATCAGGTTAGGAAGATCACGATACGCATCAGGCCCAACAACCACATCTACCAGCTTTTCTTCCTCGAGGAACTTAGATTTCAGTCGTTCTGCCATACAGCCAAGTACGCCAACCACCATTCCCGGGTTCCTGCTTTTTACAGCACCAAACTCACGCAGGCGGTTTCGCACCCTTTGTTCAGCATTTTCACGAATAGAACAGGTATTGATGAAAATAACATCGGCTTCTTTGTAATCCGCGGTGGTTTCAAACCCCATATCCGTCATAATCGAAGCAACGATCTCGCTGTCGGAGAAGTTCATCGCGCAGCCATAACTTTCGATATAAAGCTTCCGGCCGTTATTTTTAGTGGAGGTACTTTCGAGCATTAACGCTTCTCCCTGCCTCGCTTCATCATGTTCTTTTACACTGCTCTGCAAATTGTACATACTATTCTGCTTTGAAGTGCAAAAGTACGAACATTTTGTATAAATGACAGGATGGCAGGCAGGTTTTATTGAAGAGTTCGCTGGGTGCGATGCTTTATGATAGCAGGGGAGGATAGCTCCCCTGCATATTCTCTATGTTTGGACTTTATACGGTATAGTTCCAGCCAAATTCGTCCGCTACTTTTCCATAGCGGATTTCATTAAGCGCTTTGAGTGTTCTGTTCGAAAACTCGGCTTTAGTGGTGTCAGGCAGGTGATAAAGTTCACCTTCCGACCCAATACTGGCAATCGGCGCAATGGTAGCTGCTGTTCCAACTCCGAAAGCTTCCGTTAATTTTCCGTTTTTAAGCGCGTCAATCACTTCAGCAACCGAAACACGTCTTTCTTCAACGGGAATACCCCATTTTCTCGCAAGTGTCAGAACACTGTCGCGGGTGACACCTTTGAGAATGGTATCCCGCGTAGACGGAGTGATCAGGGTACCATCAATCATGAACATAACATTTGCGGCTCCAAGCTCCTCGACGAATGCATGGTCGCGGCCATCTGTCCAGATAAGCTGATCGAAGCCTTCTTTCATGGCTTCCTGAGCTGGAAGCAATGATCCGGCGTAATTTCCTGCTGCTTTAGCAAACCCGAATCCGCCTTCACTTGCACGTGAGTATTTGGTTTCAACCTTCACCTTTAAAGGCTTTGAAAAATATGCTCCTACCGGTCCTGTAAGAACCATGTACTTATATGTCTTAGAAGGCTGAACTCCCAGGTAAGGATCTGTAGAGAACATGAATGGCCTGATATACAGCGAATGATGTGCTGCTGTCGGGATCCAGTCCCGGTCGAGATCCACCAGCGCAGCTATGCTCTGCACAAAGATATCTTCGGGAAGCTCCGGAGCGCATAAGCGTTCTGCCGATTTATTAAAACGTTCTGCATTCTTGTACGGACGGAAAACAGTTACTTTTCCATCATCGTGTTTATAAGCCTTCAGTCCTTCAAAAAAAGCTTGCCCATAATGGAGCACTGAAATAGCAGGACTAAAAGAGATATCGCCATAAGGGACTATCTGGAAATTTTTCCATTCGCCGTCTTCGTAATCGGCAGTAAACATGTGGTCGGAAAATACTTTTCCGAAGGGTAAATGACTGAAATCTGTTTCTTCCAGCCTTGACTTGTTCGTTTTTGTGATCTTTATATCAAGTGTATCTGTCACGGCATCAGAGGTTTTATAGAATACTTTTACAAAGTAACAGTTTTTTGAGGAGTAAAAGGGGAGAATTTGCGAATTCTTTGTTTCTCTATAATTGTTAGCTGCCGGGTTATTTCACTTGTTTCAATAAACTAACTGTTTTGACTTATGTTATTTTAGAACACCGGAAGTAAAGAAATTCTTATATTTGAATAATGAGAGCAACAGATTTGAATGGACGATTAATTGATACTTATCTTGAAATGCTCAGGAACCTAAGCCAGGATCATAAGCTTGATCTAATTTCTAAGCTTTCGGAATCATTAAAAACTCAGCGGAATGGCTCTAGTACGGAGAAAGCTTTAAATGATCTTTACGGGGCTTTTAAATCGGAGGAACAGGCAGATGAAATAATTGCTGCTTTACGGGATTCCAGACGTTTTACACGTGGCATTGAAGAATTGTGAAAAAATATCTCCTTGATACTAATATTTGCATTTATTTCCTCAAAGGCCTTTATGACATCCATTCAAGGATTGAAAAAGAGGGGATAGGTAATTGTTATATTTCAGAAATTACAGTTGCAGAGCTGAAATATGGTGCTGAGAATAGCAAAACTGAAAGGAAAACAGAGAATAGAAGAGTCGTCGCTGAGTTTATTCAGATGTTTACTATATTGCCAATTTTTAATAGCCTTGATATTTATGCTTCTGAAAAAGCGCGGTTAAGGAAATCTGGGCTTCCTGTGGACGACTTTGATCTCTTAATTGGTGCAACTTCAATAGCAAACCGCATGGTAATGGTTACGAATAATTATAATCATTTTGAAAGAATTAAAGATATAAAGCTGGAAGACTGGACTAAATAGGAGAAAGGTCTTGCAGTACCTGACCACCAAGATACTATAAAACCTATACATCAACCCGGAATCACAACCCGGCCCTTAATACAATATCCTGAATTTAATCGTTTGCTCGATTTCTTTCAGTTCTTTCAGCACCTGCGGATCATATTCAGTAACCACGTCGGTTATAGCATAACCTATCTGGTGATTAGTCATCAGGAACTGGCCAACAATGTTAATATTGTTGCGTGCGTATACCTGATTGATCTGCGCCATTATTCCCGGAACATTTTTATGAATATGGATCAAACGATGGGCATTTCCAACTTTTGGTAATTGGAGGCTTGGAAAATTGCCGCTTAAATAGGTATCACCATTATTAATAAAAGTCGCCATCCTTTTAGGGATAAACTGTGCGTTACGGGGATTCTGTTTAGGATCATCGAAAACTACAATCCCCATTTCCGTGGCTATTTCATGAGATAATTTGTGCCGGCTGTTTCCAAGGTATCCTATTGTTTTCAACTTAACAGCCCTTTCAAGCTGAACATCGTCCAGTTTTTCGCCATCGCCCAGCAATAGCATGCCTACATCTGCAACGTATTTTTCTTCAAAAGTTGGCTTTTGACGGATAGAGAAGCCGTCCTTGCTCAATACTTTTATCGCTTCTTCGGGCACACCGCCCACGATCAGGCACAGGATTCGGTTCTTTGGATATGAAATAGCACGTGGAAGGTTATTGACGTATAAAAACTCATCGAAGCTTGGTGTAACATGATCAGCCTTTTCAAGGATGCTCTGACGCGCAATATTCTCTGTAAATGCATAGAACTTTTGTATCAACCCGGATTCCTTTAGCTGGAAGTCAGAATGCCCATCACCTATTCCAAAGATGTTTCCCTGTAATTGCAGCTGTTTCAATAATTTAACCTTTCCCCCCTCTTCCGAAAGCGGGTTCGTTTCATCGTACCCTATGATATTGCCTTTATCATCAAACTTAAAAGTATTGGCATAAATATTCTCTCTTTTGATGTAGTAGGGGAGCACAACGGGAGTGATAAACTCCTTAAATCCTCCGGAAACAATCAAAACCTCATCTGCGTGTTTTTTGAAGAAATCACGGTTGCGCGAGAATGAAGATGACACTTTTTTCTTGAGGCGGCTTACAAGCAGTTTAAGATGTTCTTCATTAGCATGAAGAAGCTGGACCCTTCCCGAAAGACTCTCCCGGAATGAAAGTTTTCCTTCCATAGCGGCATTGGTAAGATCTTCAATCTTCTTATATATAGCTTCCCTTTCAGGGTGTTTTTTTAAAGATATCCTTACCAGTTCGTCTAACGCCTCAACCTGCGTAAATGTGCTGTCAAAATCTATTATGTAATAATTCTTCATTTTATATTCGATAGGGACAAAACTAATTTTGTTACCAACCCGTCAGCCCCTTTTTCTATTTACTTGCTATTTAATTTCAATACTATAACTCACCGAAGCCATTGCTCATCAACAATCGTCCCCTTTCAACTGTCCATTCTCAATTGTCCCCTGTCAATTGTCCATTTTCAATGATCCATTCTTTTATGCTCTCCTTCACCGGTTTAAACCTGAAATCAGGAAAGAAGCGTAAGAATTTTTCTGAAGAGTAGCTCGTCTGTTTAGAAGCACTGTGTGCCGTATCCTTTGTCAGGCCGTATTTCTTACCCGTGAAAAATCCGGCGAGCCGGGTGAGCCGCCAGGCAATCGAGAGCAGCCAGGGTCTGGCCCTGATATTAGGCGTTTTAGTTCCAAGTGCGTGTGCTACTGTTTCAAATACCGTCTTGAAAGCGATGTTTTCTGAGTTAAGAATGAAGCGTTCAGAGCGAACGTCGGCTTCCATCAGCAAGATCATCGCCCTCGCAACATCTTCAACATCCGCCATTCCGCAAACACCATCTGTATAGAACTTTGATCCCTTCCGCGCCATGTCAAAAATTTGACCGCTTCCCTGGGTTCCCGCGTTTTTACCAATAATGATGGAGGGATTCACAATGACAGCGTTCAGTCCTTCTGCAATTCCCCGCCAAACTTCCATTTCACTTTCGTATTTCGAAATAGAATAACCGTGCTGGCTTCCGTCAAATTCCCAAAAGCTCTTTTCATTTACAGCGTTTCCGTTCTTCGGATCTCCCAGCGCCGCCACAGAGCTAACATGCACCAGTTTCTCGACGCCGTGCTCCATGCACAGGTCAACAACATATGCGGTGCCTTCTTCATTTACTCTGATCATTTTCTTTTTGTCAGATGGCTGAAATGAAATGGTGGCTGCACAATGGTACACGTGGCTGATCCCTGCAAATGCCTTTTCAAGAGAAAAATAGTCGAGCAGGTCGGAGTCGAACCACTCAATCTGAGGGATGGATTTTAAAGTATCGGGAATTACAGAGCTTTCGCGTTTCAATGCCCGAACCCTTTTCCCTTGTGCGTATAGTTGTCTTACTAATTCTGAACCTAAAAAACCTGTTGCGCCAGTAACCAATATCATCCGGCAAAATTTTGAAAATGCTTTCAAAAGTAAATGAATAAAATGGATATTTGGAGCGAATATGTCTTTAAACGATTTTTTCTCGCCTGTCGATCACGATAAAATTAGCCCCCAGTCAGGTTTTCTGCCTGGCCAGCTGGGTGCACGAGCTATAATTTATTCCGGCGAATTTCCCGAATTAAGTAAGGAAAACTTTGATATAGCTTTATTTGGGGTACTTGACGACAGGAATGCGGTAAACAATCAGGGATGTGCCCTCGGCCCCGATTATGTACGGGAAAAGCTATATAGTTTGTATGAGGGAACAGCGAACATGCGTATTGCAGATCTTGGCAATATTAAAGCTGGTCACACTGTTTCCGACACCTATATCGCCGTAAAGACGGTAGTTGCAGAACTTGTAAAAGAGAATATCCTTCCTGTCATTATTGGCGGGGGGCAAGATCTTACATACGCTCAATATATGGCCTACGAGGAGCTTGAGCAAAAGGCCGATCTTGTTGTTATCGATCCGAAATTCGACCTCGACGGTACTACTGATGTCTCTACCATTGAAACAAAGTCGGATGCTTATTTGAATAAGATCTTCCTTCATCAACCCAATTATCTTTTTAACTTCAGTAATATTGGTTATCAGAGTTATTACGTTAACCAGGACAGCCTTCGCGTGATGGAGCAGCTGTTATTTGACGTGAATCGACTTGGCGACTTTTACGGAAGAATTCCTGTTGCAGAACCTATTATTCGCAATGCTAACATATTAAGCTTTGATATTTCAGCAATCCGGTCATCCGATGCAGGCGGAAACGCGAATGCCAATCCAAACGGTTTTTACGGCGAAGAAGCCTGCCAGTTATGTCGCTATGCCGGCATGAGCGACAAGCTGAGCTCTTTCGGATTGTACGAATTTAACCCGGCTTTTGACCGCAACGGACAAACAGCAATGTTACTTGCCCAAATGATATGGTATCTTTTTGATGGATATTATCAGCGGAAAAGTGATTTTCCTCTTCAGCCTAAATCTCAATACCTCATTTACAGAGCAACACTCAGCGACAATACCCATGAGCTTGTTTTTGTAAAAAGCAAAAAGTCGGATCGCTGGTGGATGCAGGTTCCTTATCCCACAAGTCATTCGGGGAACGACCGGTACCATCTTGTTCCCTGTCGCTACGACGATTATCAGACTGCCGTGAACGGCGAAATGCCAGACCTCTGGTGGCGTACCTATCAGAAGCTGGTGTAAAAGGGAATCTTGAGTCTGAGTCTTGGGACTTGAGTAAAAGCGAAAAGTAGAGAGCCCAATCTAATCTTAAATCTTTTTTTAAATATTAACACTGTTAAGTATATTTGCGGTGTTATTTATGGGAATAAAAGAAAGAAAAGAACGGCATAAGGAAGATCTAAAGCAATTAATACTTGATACGGCCAAGGCCTTATTTATGAAATATGGCTATGAAGCGACCTCAATCCGTAAGATTGCAGCTGAGATAGAGTTTAGTCCTACTACTATTTATCTTTATTATAAGGATAAGAGCGATATCATTTATGCGCTTCATCAGGAAGGTTTTAAGCTGATGGGACAAAAGTTCAGTGCCCTGATTAACGTAGAACATCCTTTTGAGCGCTTGAAAGCGATGGGTAAAACCTATATGCAATTTGCTCTTGAGAATAGCGATTTCTATGAACTAATGTTCATCATGAAAGAGCCGCTTGAGTTTTTAGACAATAATTGTGGTGATACACCCGGCGGGGAGGGATGGCCTGAAGGTTATAATACCTTTAATTCATTGTTGATGACAATAGAAGAATGCCAGCGGGTGGGTTATTTCAAAGGTCATGAACCCAGAGTCTTCGCTTTGATGGTATGGTCTACTATGCACGGTTTGTGCAGCCTTACAGTGCACGGACATTTAGGACACATGGCAAAGAGCCATAACTTTTTTGAGGATGGGGTAGAAGCCCTTGAAGCTGCATTTGCAAGCTATGTCCGATTGCTTGAAGGTGTGAAATAAATTTTTTTTATCCACTTATTAACGGTGTTAATAATGAGAACAGTATTAATTGTATGTATGATTTTTTTATCCTGTTTGCCTTGCTCAATGAGCCATGCGCAGGTAGCGACGGAGAGAAATCCTCTTGACGCATATATTGCTGAGGGTTTAAAAAACAATATAGTCATTCAGCAGAAGGATATTTCGCTAGAGAAAGCTCTGCTTTCGCTTCAAACAGCGAAGAGCCTGTTTTTGCCTACCATAGCTTTCCAAATGAACTATCAGACAGCCGACGGCGGGCGGAATATTCCATTGCCCCTCGGCGATTTGCTGAACGGCGCTTATGCCACCTTAAATCAGTTGACAAACTCTCAGAACTTTCCCCAACTCGAAAATCAGTCAATAACCTTTCTTCCGAAGAACTTCTACGATGCTAAACTACGTACTACGGTTCCTGTGATCAACTCCGACATTATCTACAATCGAAAGATCAGCGGGCAGCAGGTTGTTCTGCAGGAATTTGAAGTTGCAACCTATCGCAGGGAACTGGTTAAAAATATAAAGTCGGCCTATTTTAACTACCTCACAGCTCTCAACGCTGTGGACATCTATCAGTCGACCATAGACCTGGCAAACGAAGGAAAACGAGTAAACGAGAAGCTACTGGAGAACGGAAAGGGACTGCACGCTTATGTATTAAGGGCTAATAGTGAAATTGCCTCAGCACAGGCTCAGCTTACTCAGGCAAAACAGCAGGTTGAAAACGCAAAGTTATATTTCAATTCATTATTGAACCGTCCGGGCGATTCACCTGTCGATACCGCGTATAATGCCGACGCTGGTCTTATTCATGCTTCCGTGCAATTAAAAGAGGAAACAGGTCCCGCTGCGCGCGAAGAACTACAGTCACTGCAACAAGGAATTCGCATCAACGAAACAGTAGTGAAAATGAATAAAAGCTATTGGATCCCCAAATTAAGTGGGTTTCTTGATCTCGGCTCTCAGGCTGAAGGATGGAAATATAACGACCAGTCTCGGTATTACCTCGCAGGCTTGCAACTCGATCTTCCTGTTTTTGCCGGAAACCGTAACCAGCAGAAGTTGAAACAAGCGGGCCTCGACGCCAGGAACGCGCAGCTGAATCTCGATCTGGTACAGCAACAGCTTGAGCTGAGCAGCAGCGTTGCCCGTAATAATCTAAAAGCGGCATGGGAGACTTATCGATCAGCGCAGGTGCAGCTAGAAGCAGCAGAGTCGTATCAGAGACTCATCGAACGCGGCTTCAGAGCGGGTACAAACACCTATATAGAAACGGTAGACGCCCGTACCCAACTGACCTCTGCCCGGATGGCGGTCCTAATAAATAAGTATAATGTTCTTGCTGCTTCTGCAACCCTCGAACGGGAAACAGCTTCATACACGTTCAGTAAATAAGATATCATGAAAAAGACACTTTTTATTCATAGCATAGGTTTGTTCTGCTCATTGCTGCTGTTCTCATGCGGTAATAATAAGCAGTCGGATGAGGCTGTACAGGAAGATATAATACCGGTAAGGCTGCAGCCGCTTGAGCTGGGCAGCGATGGAACGATAGTGCATGCTTCTGGTTTATTTACAACGGACGATGAAACCGTATTATCTTTTAAAACAGGCGGTGTCATAAACCGCATTTTTGTGAAAGAGGGCGATGCTGTAAAGGCGGGGCAGGTGTTGGCAACCCTGAATCTAACGGAGGTAAACGCAGGTGCACAGCAGGCCACTTTAGCAAAAGAGAAAGCACAACGGGACTATCAGAGAGCCTTTAGATTATATAAAGACAGCGTGGCGACGCTCGAGCAAATGCAGAATGCGCGTACAGCACTGGAAGTTGCAACTCAGCAGCTGAAGGCTGTCTCGTTCAACAAGCAGTATTCCGAAATCCGGGCGACGGTTAGTGGCTTTGTTCTCCAGAAGTTCGCTAACGAAGGCCAGATGGTAGGGCCGGGAACTCCCGTACTGCAGGTCAATGGGGCAGGTAAGGGGCAATGGTTGTTGAAAGTTGGGGTGAGTGACCGCCAATGGGCAGCTATTGCCAGGGGAGACAAGGCTACCGTTCAGACGGATGCCCTGCCTGGAAAAGTATTGCAGGCATACGTATTCAAAAAGTCAGAAGGCATTGATCCTTCGTCCGGGACGTTCATTATTCATCTTAAACTAAATGCAAAGGCTGAAGGATTGGCGTCGGGTTTGTTTGGAAAAGCTGCCATTACGCCTTCTGTGAAAATAGTGAACACCTGGGCTATTCCTTATGACGCACTTCTGGATGGCGATGGCGGAAAGGGTTATGTATTTACTTCAGATGACCGCAAAACGGCAAAAAAAACAGAGGTAAAAATAGGAGAGATACACCAGGATAGTGTGACGATAACCGGCGGACTGGAGAATGCAAAGTTTTTGATTGTCTCCGGCAGTCCCTACCTGAACGACGGATCTAAAATCAAAGTGCAGTAAGGAGGCGTACGATGGATATTTCGAAATATGCAGTAAAAAACTATCAGTTTACCCTCATCATGGTGCTGATGGTAGTTGCGGTTGGTATAAGCACCTTGCTGACGATGCCAAGGGCAGAAGACCCGGACATGAAGACGCCACAGTTTCCCGTGGTGATAATATACCCCGGTACCAGTCCCAAAGACATGGAGCAACTGGTGGTAAAGCCGCTCGAGTCAAAACTTTATGGGCTGGATAATATCAAACGTATAAAGACAAATGTGCTGAACGGCCTGGCCGTAATCAATGTCGAATACAGGCATGGCAGTAATGTAGAGGATAAATATCAGGAACTGATCAGGGAGATAGGTGCGCTTCGCAGTCAGCTGCCCCAGGATATTTACAGCATAGATGTGCAGAAGGTGGAACCCTCCGGAGTGAACGTTCTGCAGATAGCGCTAATTTCGGAAAATGCATCTCGGGGCAAGATGAAAAAGTTCTCGGAAGATCTTCAGGATGAGCTTGAAAAGATATCTTCACTCAAGGATGTGAGGATCCACGGGTTGCCCCAACAACTCATCAGGATAGATGTACAGCCCGACCGGCTTGAACAATTACATATTCCACTTGCTACCGTTATGCAGGCGGTGCAAAGTGAAGCAGGCAATATACCGGGAGGAAGCATTATAGCAGGAGGAAAGTCTTTTAGCGTGAAGACCAGTGGAAATTATCAAAGCATAGAGCAGATAAAGAACACAATCATTTCCAGTAACGCAGGCAAGAATATTCTCCTGCGGGATGTAGGCAATGTGTATCCTGATTATGCCCCGGAGACACATATGACCCGTCTTAACAGTCACCGTTGCCTTTTTGTAACGGCTGCCCAGAAGGAGGGTGAAAATATCAGTGCAACACAGGAAATGTATCTGCCCGTTATTGAGAAATTTAAAACGACCCTTCCCGCCAATATAGATCTGGTGGTGAACTTCGATCAGGCCGACAATGTAAACCATCGGCTGAAAGGCCTTGGTATCGACTTTGCCATAGCCGTTTTTTTGGTACTGATCACTTTGTTACCTCTGGGTTCAAGAGCTTCGTTGGTGGTGATGATTGCTATTCCCTTGTCGCTGTCCATCGGCGTTGTACTTGTACATCTTGCCGGTTTTAGTCTTAATCAGTTAAGTATTGTCGGTTTTGTTGTGGCATTGGGCTTACTGGTTGACGATAGTATTGTCGTTATTGAAAATATAGAACGCTGGATGAGGGAGGGGCATTCCCGGCTGGAAGCGGCGCTCAAAGCAACAAAGCAGATTGCAATGGCCGTTGTTGGGTGTACGGCCACTCTCGTTATTGCCTTTATGCCTCTGATGTTTATGCCGGAAGCTTCAGGTGATTTTATAAGAAGTCTGCCTACAGCGGTGATCAGCTCTGTACTTGCATCCATGCTGATTGCGCTTACTGTAGTTCCTTTTCTGGCGAGCCGCATGCTTAAGCCGCATGCGAACCCTGCGGGAAACGTTGTTTTACGCGCATTTCAAAAAGTAATTCATGGCACGTATTCTGTATTGTTGGATAAGGCGCTGAAGAAACCATGGCATACCATTGTCATTGCAGTGGTTATTTTCGGAGCGTCTCTATCACTCATTCCCGTTATTGGGTTCAGCCTGTTCCCTTCATCAGAAAAACCGCAATTCCTGATAGATATTACAGCCCCTCTTCAGTCCAATATATACTATACCGACAGCATCACCAGGCAGATAGAACGAAAGTTAAAAAGCATGCCCGAAGTGAAGTATTATTCGTCGAACGTTGGAAAGGGAAATCCCCGGATCTATTATAATGTAATCCAGCAGAATGAGAAGTCCGATCTTGCCGAGATCTTTGTTCAATTGCGACCCGATACCCGGGCCGACAGGAAGACGGAGATTATTGCAGAGCTAAGGAAGGCCTGGACGCCCTATCCCGGCGCTAAAATAGAAGTAAAGGATTTCGAACAGGGAATTCCTATGATCTCTCCTGTAGAAGTACGGCTTTT
Organism: Arcticibacter tournemirensis; assembly: GCF_006716645.1. NCBI lineage: Bacteria > Pseudomonadati > Bacteroidota > Sphingobacteriia > Sphingobacteriales > Sphingobacteriaceae > Arcticibacter > Arcticibacter tournemirensis. The sequence continues at coordinate 883,838 of NZ_VFPL01000001.1, forward strand.
GGGCGACAATCTGGATACCCTTCGGAATCTGGCATCCAGGGTCGAAGCGCTGCTCAAAAACACGGAGGGGGCAATCTATGTGAACAACCCGGTGAGAAACAATAAAACGGATATACGCGTAGATATCAACCGGCAAAAAGCGCTGGCTTTGGGTGTCCCCGCCGTAAATGTCGATCGCACGGTAAGAATGGCGCTGGCAGGTATCGACCTTGGAGTATTTTCAGATCCAGCTACTGATAATGATGATTATCTTTTGCGTATGAGTATTCCCAGGCCGTCCTATCCCGACTTGTCCGTTTTTGATGGTATCTATGTCAATAATGTGAAGGGAGGAGCGGTACCTCTGAATCAGCTTGCAACGCTCCGGTTAGAATCTTCGCCCTCAAATATCAATCATATTAATAAAGAGCGTACGGTTTCTGTCAATAGTTTTGTTCAGAAGGGCTATCAGAATGACCGTGTCATTCAGGATGTGATCAGCAAAATGGATCAAATGACGTTTCCTGCCGGATATCATTACCAAATGGGAGGGGAGGTAGAGACCACCCAGGAGTCGTTTGGCGGCTTCGGGACCATCGTCCTTATTACCGTCTTCCTGTTTATCGCGGTGCTCGTACTCGAATTTAAGACATTCAAGAGTACCCTGATCGTTCTTTCGGTCATTCCCTTAGGTATTGTGGGAGCCGTATTGGCTTTACTGGTTACAGGAAACACCCTTTCATTTGTCGCCACGGTTGGTATAGTTGCGCTTGCCGGTATTGAAGTGAAGAACACCATCCTTCTGGTCGACTTTACCAACCAGCTGCGGCGGGATGGAATGCCACTGAACGATGCGATTGAAAAAGCAGGTGAAATCCGTTTTCTGCCTATTATTCTAACCTCGCTGACCGCTATTGGCGGTTTATTGCCCATCGCCTGGTCTAGTAACCCATTAATCTCTCCTTTGGCGATTGTCATGATCGGAGGACTGATCAGTTCAACACTCCTGTCGAGGGTCGTAACGCCTGTGGTGTACAAATTGATGCCGCCGGTGATAAAGCACCCCCACTAAAACTTCACCCTCTTCCCCTTGAGGGAAGAGATATCGTTTATGCTGGCCTTTTCTCTTTTTCGTTGCCGGGATTGCACCTCTTTGGGAACCTTCTTTCCCTTAGGCCACATCGCTTCCCGCAGGACATCGTTGCCAAAGTACTCCAGCATATCAAACACCCGCTGGGGCCGCCCTGTAGATTTCATTTCCTTGTCGTCGTCTTCCACGCGCTTTGCTCCGTAGCCTGCAGGAGCTTCGCCTTCTGAGGCATAAGTGGCGATCAGGGCTGCGGGACAATACTCCTTCGTGTTCATGCTCTCATAGCGCAGCTCATACTCATTGTAGCTCAGGCAACTGACCGAAGCTATCAGGATCAAAAGACTTCCCTGGGGGACCTCGCCGTCAAACAGCAGCTCCTGTGCTTCTATGGTGTCGTCCTTGTCTATCTCCACATCCTTTACCCCCACATATTCATAGAACTCCTGCCGGAAGTTGAAGGCCACCAGCATGAAGCGTAGCCGATACCGGTCGATCTTCTCCTTTTTAAAGGGAGAAACAATATCCGTTTGGGCATTGATCTGCGGAAGACTTACCACCACCTGTCCCTGCTTATTACGCCGGACTGCCGGTTTTACCTTCAGGCAGTCGGAGAGTTTACTGTTGAGGTTAAACTCCATCCCCTCCAGGAAACCCAGTTCACCGTCGTGCAGGTCGCGTTCCCCGCGTCCTTTGATACGGCTGTTACGGATACACTGGTAGACCGCCCTGGAGAGGCGGTTGATCATGCCGCCGTCGTAAAGATCGCGGTATGCCGGAAGGAAAGCCTCGCGGATGACCCTTCCGCAGCTGCTTGACATGCCAAACTCGGAGGCACTCTCACGGCTGGCTACTGTTTGTTTAAATCTTTTGGGCTGCCCCTGAACCACGGTCATGCCCCTGTACCTGCGATAGATAACGGTCCCAGCCTTGCCGTGGATACCGCCCTTATTGTCTAAAATTGCCATATATTAAGTTATTCTGCTTTTGCAGCAGCCATCAGCAATACGGTAAAGGAAACAGCACTATCCGGGATAAAAGGTCTTGCAAATGCCTGCCTGCACAGAGAGTAAAGTTGAGGATAAAAAGAAAAAAATGCAGGAAAAAGTACAATTTAAAACGAATATAAAATACAGAAAATGAAAACATTGGAGTGACCGGGATCCCACCGGTGACTGCCCCCATTGTGTATGTCGCAAAAAAGAACCACTACAGAAGCAGTAGTGAGTCCATGTTTCATATAAAAACGTGGACTTATCGGGGGTTTTGCATGGGATTAGTACTGGTTCATACAAACGCCGGTTAGCACGGGGTTAGTGCCGGGGTTGAGATTGTCAAAAGGCATAAAAAGGCTACTATCGAAAGGCAGCAACTTTCGTGAATTTTCGCTCGCTTTATAAGATACTGAAAAGGCTACAAGGAGTTTCTTAGAATAACCTTCGAGGGGTCGCGCATCCGTATTATCCTTTTTTCGATGATTGCCTTAGCTGCTTCTTCTCCCATTTTATCAAAGTCTGTACTGATCACCGTTATCCCGTTTTCAAGAACTTCCTTCACGGCAGTATCGTTATATGAAAGAAGTCCTATGTCTTTTCCCAGCTTCCAGTTATTTTTTCTTGAGAGTTTTATTATGCTGACATCGTCCAGATCGTACCTTCCGAAAGTGATGTAGACATTACCCTTTTCAAACGCTTCTTCCTCGACTCTATGAGCGATCTTGTTTTTAAATTTATACTCTTTGCTAAACAGTTTAAAGCCAGCTATAACCGCATGAGCATGATAGGCCTCCTCGGGCGCGATGAGAATAAGTTGGTTGTATTTCTTAAGCCGGGGCAGCAGTTCCACCAACGAATCATAAATATTGGATTTAAAGTCCTGGTAAATAGATGTATAATCGCCACTCAGGTTCTTTTCGTCATAATCAATGATAATCCTTTTATGGGGCGGAATCTGGTTTAATAGCGCTGAAGGATCTTCCCTCAGAAAGGTGGTGATCACAAAGTGCGTGTAATTATTTAAATTTTCATGGATTAGCTTTTCAAATACTTTGAAGTTATGATGGTGGAAAAACACGTCTACATCCGCAAAATCTTTAATGGTATTCAGAAAGGAATAGTAGATACGGTCGCGAAGGATGTTCATCTTGTCGAGAAGAAAAAATATCCTGTATGGATGATGCTGTGCTTTTCTTCTAACATAATAGCCTTTCCGATATACTGATTCGATGATGCCTTTTTCTGAAAGATAATTTAAACCTTTAAGGACGGTTTCCTTACTCATGCCGAGCTGCTCTTCCAACTGCTTTAAAGAGGGGAGGCGGTCGTTCACATGCAATTGATCTGTTTCTATCTGGTGATTTATGTGCTCTGCCAGTTGCATGTATTTCATACGGTGATTGAATGGCTGAAGAGACTCGTCTGCTGAGATTTCAGTCGCTTCAGGGGCGTGCGGTGACGATTTCATAATTTAAACGCAAAAGTAAACAAATATTTATTGTTTTAACCAAACCAGACCAGTCATGTTGCAAAGCTCATCGATATAGATTTTTTAAAAAACCTTTTTTTGTTAATTAAGAATATGTATACTTGCCTCAGTAAATATATAGACCAGACCAAACCAAACTATAACGTATATAAATAACCAGTTATGAAACATTCTTTTTTAATGCAATTAAAATTTGGGGGCTCGCCGGGGATGGACCTTTCATGGTGTGCAAATCCATTATGGATTGACAGGATAGTATTACTATGCTGGACTTGTCTTTATAGACAGAATGCCGGCAGTTCAATAGACTTTAAAGGATGAATTTTATGAAAAAACAAATACCAGTTTATTTAGGTGTGCTTATTTTTTTCCTCATTTGTTCGCCGGTGGTAACCGCCTATGCACAGCAGAAGGTTTTTAAAACCATTTCCGGAAAGGTTGCCGATGGAATGAATGAGCCGTTGGCGGGTGTAACGGTAATGATCAAAGGTAAACAGACTGCTGTACAGACCAATAACGATGGCCTTTATTCGATACCCGTAGCTGATTCGATGAATGTGATGCTTCGTTTTTCTTACATGGGTTTTACTACTAGAGAGATATGGGTAGCTGCAAAAAACACCATATTAAACGTGGTGTTGCAGAGCGATGTAAAAGCGTTGGACGATGTGGTTATCATTGGCTATGGCTCTGTACGAAGAAGAGATTTAACGGGAGCCGTTGGGCAGGCTGACGTTGGAGATATGAAGAAAGCCCCCGTTCCCAGCTTTGCGGAAGCACTGGCCGGACGGGTGGCTGGTGTACAGGTGAACTCCAACGACGGGCAGCCTGGAAATGAAATGAATATCGTAGTAAGAGGAAACAATTCCGTTACTCAGGATAATTCGCCGTTGTATGTAATTGATGGATTTCCTGTGGAAACTGCTTCGAACAATATTATAAACCCCGAGGAAATAGAAAGTATTGAAGTCTTAAAGGATGCTTCCGCTACGGCTATATACGGAGCAAGAGGCGCCAATGGTGTAATCATGATTACAACAAAGAAAGGAAAGAAGGGCGAGCCTGTCATAAGCTATGATGGATGGGTTGGCAGCCATCAGGTCAATAAAAAGCAGGAAGTATTAAGTCCCTATGAGTTTGTAAAATATCAGCTTGAGCAAAATCCTACTGTCTATACTCCTATTTATCTGAACAACGGGAAAACAATCGAAGATTACAGGGATGTAAAGGGAATTAATTGGCAGGATCAGGTTCTCAGGACGGCGTTGGTGCAGAATCATAACCTGGCGATCAGGGGAGGAAATGAGAAAACCCGATATTCGTTGTCCGGATCTTATTTAGATCAGCAAGGTGTTATTCTGAACAGCGGTTTCAGACGCTATCAGGGGCGGTTCGGCTTGGAGCAGGATGTTAGTACAAAATTCAGAGCTTCAGTGAATGTCAATTATTCTGCAACCAAACGTTACGGAACCATTGCTGCAGATGCACAGACCAGCCCAACCGCCAGTTTGATGTATAGTATGTGGGGATTCAGGCCTGTGACCGGAGATTCGATCAAAGACGCTAATTTACTGGAGCAGCTTTTTGATCCTGATATAGATCCGAGCGCAAATACTGATCTGCGTATTAATCCCTTGCTGGCAACAATCAATGAGTATAATCCATTATTCAATAATGTTCTGATTGTAAATACTCTGGGAGAATATAAAATCACAAAAGATCTGTCATTCCGTGTAACAGGTGGGTTGACAAGTACTAATCAGAGAAGGGAACTATTTAATAATTCTAATTCCCGTCTTGGCCATAATTATACGAATAACAAAGTAAACGGAACAATCAGCAACCGGGAAATAACCAATCTTTTGAATGAAAATACTATCAGGTACAATAAAAGATTTAGCAAAGATCACAATTTAAAAGTGCTTGCAGGGGTCACGATACAGGATATACGTGACTTTTCTAATGGCTTTACTTCAACGCTTGTTCCAAATGAATCTTTGGGTATTAAAGGATTAGACGAGGGACAGATTACAGCAGCCCCGACCACTGATTTATCAAGTGGTTTACTGTCTTATTTGAGTCGTGTAGATTATTCTTATAGGAACCGATACTTGTTTACGGCTTCTATCAGAGCCGACGGATCATCGAAGTTTCTTAAAGAGAATCGCTGGGCATACTTTCCTTCCGCTGCATTTGCCTGGCGCATGAAGGATGAAAGTTTCATGCAAAAACTCGAGTTTTTAAGCGAAGGAAAAGTAAGAATCGGCTACGGAGCTACCGGAAACAACAGGGTCGGCGAATATGCTGCTCTGACGGCTTTACAGATCAATGCTTCGTCGGGATATGCCACTGGAAATAATGCCGGGCAGGGAATTGTGCCCACTAATCTGGGAAATACTGCGTTGAAATGGGAAACGACGGTTCAATCGAACGCCGGAATAGATCTGGGGTTTTTTAAAAACAGAATTAGTCTGACGGCCGATTACTATTACAAAGAAACGAAGGACCTGTTATTAAGGGCTACCCTTGCACCCAGTATGGGGTTTTTGTATGCCTTTAAAAATATAGGGAGAGTTTCTAACCGTGGCCTTGAACTTACTTTGAGTACGATAAATATTGAACGTAAGAATTTCTCGTGGTCATCAGATTTTAATATCGCCTTTAACCGGAATAAGGTACTGTCTTTGAATGAGGATGAACCTAGCCTGGCGACGCGTGTAACATGGGGAAATTTTAATAATGCCTTCCCCTACATTGCAATTCCCGGAAAACCCATCGCTCTTTTTTACGGGATGCTTTTCGATGGCGTATATCAATACAGTGATTTTGATGGTACTACTGGCAGAGGTTATGTTCTGAAAAGAGGAATCCCTAACAATGGGGTTGCGAGAGAAAATATAAAGCCGGGTGATGTAAGGTTTAAAGATATCAATGGTGACAGTCAGATAGATAATAATGATCTTACCATCATTGGCGACCCGAACCCGTTGCATACCGGTGGGTTCAATAATAATTTGTCGTATAAAAAATTCGATCTGAATGTTTTTTTACAATGGAGTTATGGGGGAGATCTCCTAAATGCAAACAGGATAGAGTTCGAGGGCGGAGATCCGGTAACCAGGAATTTCCTTAATATGTTTGAATCGTTTGAAAATAGGTGGACTCCTGAAAATCAGACGAATGATTTGTACAGAGTGGGAGGGCAGGGGCCGGCGGTATATTCGTCAAGAACAATAGAGGACGGCTCTTTTCTCCGGTTGAAAACGCTTGCGCTTGGATATACGCTACCTGCTACGGTTTTGAAAAAAATTAACGTCAAAACGTTAAGGATATATGCAGCTGCTCAGAATCTGGTTACCTGGACCAATTACTCAGGCCTGGATCCGGAAGTGTCTACCGTAAATTCGGCGCTAACGCCAGGGTTTGACTGGTCTCCATATCCTCGTCCAAGGACAATCACACTGGGTTTAAATGCGACTTTTTAATCTTCAATAATGGTTAATATGAAAGGTTTACTTTTTTTTCTGATCACGGTAGTGCTCTGTTTTTCTTCCTGTTCAAAACTGTTGGACAAGGAGCCGGATTTTGTAACTCCTGACAAGTATTTTAATACTGAAGACGAGTTAATGAAAAGTCTGAATGGGGTATACAATCGCCTGATCGATCCGAACGGCCGGATGTACAGCAGGGCATTGTTTAGCTATTTCGCTGTAAGCGATGAAGCATTTTTTAAGAATATATCAATAAATAACATCCGCGTAATGGCAATGGATGCGGCCGATCTTGATATAGGTCGTTTTTGGGAGGTTTGTTACGAGGGCATTAACCGGGCTAACTTATTGATAGAACATGTTGATGGTGCGAATATAGATGCTCAACGGAGAGATGCCATCAAGGGAGAAGCTTTGTTTTTGCGGGGTTACTACTATTTTATACTGTGCGATTTCTTCGGGGCCGTTCCTTTAAAGCTGCAGGCGACTCAGTCGCCAAACGATCCGTTCCTGCCCCGGGCTTCGCTGTCAGAGGTATATAACCAGATCGTGAAGGACATGAAGGAGGCAGAAGGACTGGTGCACGATATCGATTATTTTTCCTATAATGAGCGTGTTTCTAAAACAGCGGTTCAGGCCATTCTTTCAAGAGTGTTTCTAAAAATGGCCGGGGAGCCATTAAAGGACGTATCTAAATTCAATGATGCGCTGGAATATGCCAATAAGGTGATTGCCTCCGGAAAGCATTCGTTAAATCCGAGTTTCAGTCAGATCTTCATTAATCATTGCCAGAAAATCAATGAGCCGAAGGAATGTCTGTGGGAGATTGGGATGTATGGCAATAAAATTGGGAACGTTGATCTTGCCGGAATGGTGGGGGTTGAGAACGGTATTGAATGCCCGAGCGAGGCGATTGGATATTCTGGCGGTGCCATGCGTGTTACGGCCAAGTTGTACAATCTTTTTGGGAATGCGGATACATTGCGTCGTAATTGGAGCATTGCACCTTACAAATATGTGACTTCGAATGGCGCGACAGTTCGCTCTTATTTTACGGGTCAGCAGTTGTATGACCGTAATCCGGGCAAGTGGCGGCGGGAATACGAAACGGGAACCAAGGCACGAAGCTATAATGCAACGAATTTCCCGGTTATACGGTATGCCGATGTCCTGCTTATGAAGGCGGAGGCTGAAAACGAAGTACATGGCGGTCCGACCGAAGAAGCCTACAAAGCTATCAACCAAGTACGCAGGCGGGCATTCGGAAAACCCTTAGATGCAGCTAATCTGGTTTGCGATATTCCGCAGGGATTAGATAAAGATCACTTTCTGACTGAAGTCCAGAACGAACGTGCCAGGGAGCTATGCTTTGAAGGTTTGCGTAAGCATGACCTGATCCGCTGGGGCAGCTATGTAACGACGATGAATGTGACGGGAAGGGATATAGCGGCAACGGCTCCTTCTACTTACAGATATGCCGGCAACGCCGGGATCAATACCACTGCAAGGAATGTATTGTTCCCGATACCTAATACAGAAATAACTGTCAACAAACAGATAATCCAGAATACAGGATGGTAGGAATACCACAAAAGTTTTATCGTATGCATAAGATCTTTTTATACATTTTTTGTGTTTTCATCGCAGCGGGATGCTCGAAGGAAAAAGTAGTTGTACCTGATTTTGAAATTTCCACAGAATCTGGTACCTATAAGGTGGGCGACACTATCACATTCAATTTCTCTGGAAAGCCCGATAATATTACGTTTTATTCGGGAGAACCCGGGCATAACTTTGACTACAGGTCGCGGACCGTCGCAGATAATGACCTGCAGATCGAATTTAAAACGCTTGTACAGTATGCGGTCATCTATGACAATCTTAAACTATTGGTCTCTACGGATTTTAATGGTATTTATAGTGCCGATAATCTCAAACTGGCAACATGGACCGATATCTCTGATCGGGCAACTTTTTCAGCCGGACAGGATAATGTTTCTTCGGGGGTTATCAGCCTTAAGCCCTATGTCAGAGATAACAGCCTGCTATATGTGGCTTTTCACTATACGGACTACAAAAAGTCGCAAGGGCAGAACCGTTGGATAATACGAACATTTACCGCCGACAAAATATCACCGGAGGGGGTGGTATCCAATTTGGCGACAATGGCTACAGGCGGGTGGAAAGGTATTAGCTTACTGAACAGCACGCAGGTATGGACGATCTCTTCGACTCAGTTATTAATGTATGGAGGAACAGCTGCCAATGAAGACAACGACGATTGGGTGATCTCTAAAGGTTTCGATTTCCAATCAGTAGAGCCCGACCTCGGGATCGCGCTGAAAAACGTTAGTACCAGATTGGATAGTTATCAACATGTTTATACAGAGCCTGGAACTTATAAAGTGGTGTTCGAAGCATCATCCGTTAGGTACAATGGTGAGAAGCGGGTGGTCAAGGAGCTGTCGCTGCAAATAATGCCGTAATGTTCTGATATGATTGTTGAAAAAATCAATGAGGTTTTACCTGTTTTTATGAAGTGTATTCAAAAATATAGGATGGTTACGTTTTCTCAGCAGGGAATGGTTTTATGGAGGACATTTATCGTGGCTCTGATGTTTTTTTTGCCTGAATGGGGTTCAGCTCAGATGCGTGGCGATATTGATCTGCATAATGACGCGCTACAGTTAAGCTGGCAAAAAACAAAAAAAGGGTACCGGTTAGCTGACCTGAAAGTTCATAAAAAAGACGGATGGAGATCGGTGCCATCACCATCAGGTTGGTATACCGTCCTGTACGCAGCTGATAAACCCAGTGAAGCCCCAATCTCTATACGGGATAAACATAATATGGAGATTACTTTTCCGGAGGAGAAATACCGGTATATAACTCCGATATGGAAACAAGTGACCTCATCTGTTGAAATGAATACAGCAGGTTCTGCTGTTCATTTTTTACCTCGGAGTGTTGACCGGCATCATGAACAGCTAGTGTTCAGTGAGGATAACAGGCTGGCGGCTATACGGGCTGCCTGGTCGCTGGATGAGCGGTTTCAAAACGACATTCTGGTAACAATGACGCTCACCGCAAAAAAAGCCGGGTATTATTCGCTGTCATCACCCACACTGGCAGCTTTAAGCAAACAACATCTGCAATGGGCCAGTGTTCCAGGTGTTTTTCAGGGAAATGCCATCGAGCCGGATTTTATCAGGGCCTTTGCATACGGTCAGGGAATTCCTGACAAGCCTGTTGTGGTAAGGGAACGAACTGTATCTACATTGTCGCCCCTGGTTACAACGGCCGATACGATCACTTTTGCCGTAATACCGGATCCAAAGACCGGCCGCGATCCATGGAAGTATGATAAGAAGACACAGTCCGATTGGCTGTTAGGCTTGTCTGTGATGAACCGGAAGGCAGAGCTTTCACCAACCGTCTATCATCCCGTATTAGGCGAGAAGCAATCTTTTTTGAAAGCGGGCGAAAGTGTGAGTTTTTCGTTCAGGTATACGGTGCAGCCTCAGGGCTGGTATCCGGTGTTTAAACATGCCATTAACGATATTTACCGGTTTAAGGATTTTCTGAAACTAAAAAAAGCCAGGCAGTCGCTCACCGACAGGCTTTTAGGACTGCATAATTATGTAGTAGACGATAGCTTGTCAAAATGGCGGCTTGACCAGTACAATGGAATGACGATCGGGGCGCAGGACTATTTAGGAGGAGTATACGGCTCTGAACGTGATGCACTGAAAAACTCCGACTATGGTGCGATGTGGATGCTGGCGAAAATAAGTGATGACAGCATCTTAAGAAACACCCGCTTGCCCTATGCCCGCAATTTTAAGTTGGCCCAGCAAAATAAAGAAAACGGTTTTTTCTACGGAGCGGCGGCTGGGCAGTACTATCTCAATAAAAGTAAAAGGTTTACAGAGGAGTGGGGGCCGTACTCTGAGCCTATCGGTTTGACTTATTATATGATGATGGACATAGGCAATATCCTGCTATTCGAACCCGGTGATAAAGTGCTGAAAGATGAACTACGCCTGGCCGCCGATAAGCTTTTAGCCTGGATGGGCAGTGACGGCCGGTGGCAGGTTGCCTATGATAATCACACTGGCAAAGCTCTGTTTACCGATCTGGAAGATCTAAGGCCGACATTTTACGGTATGGTTATCGCATATAAGGTTCTTCACGAGGCGAAATACCTGCAAGCGGCTATGAAAGGGGCCGACTGGTATATTCAGCACGCCGTTGATAAAGGCCGCTTTTTGGGTGTATGTGGCGATACCCGGTTTATGCCTGATTTTGCTACCGGGCAAAGTGTTCAGGCTCTTCTGGATCTGTTTGATCTTACACAGGAGGAAAAGTATAAAGAGGCTGCTGTCGCAGCTGCAAGGATTTATACCGCTTCCATCTATACCCATCCGATTCCGACTTCCGAAAAGAAGGTGGTCAATGGGGTGGTTCGGGAAGATTGGGAAATAAGCCAGGCGGGCTTGAGCTTTGAGCATGGCGGAGTACTTGGATCGGCGAACCATCATGGGCCGATTTTACTGGCAAGCCATGCCGGGATGTTCGTGCGTTTGTTTGCGGAAACGAGAGACTCGTTGTTTTTAGACATGGCCAGGGCTGCGGCGCTCGGACGGGATGCTTTTGTTGAACCCAGGACGAACGTTGCATCTTATTATTGGGATGCGATGAATAACGGCGCCGGTCCCTTCCCCCACCATGCCTGGTGGCAAATTGGCTGGATTACTGATTACCTGTTGTCTGAAATTAAGGTCCGGTCGCTGAAACAAATTGACTTTCCAGGAGGCTTTATTACACCTAAGGTTGGTCCGCATCAGTCCTATGGTTTTACGGGCGGCACGGTATACGGCACACAGGCTTCGTTGTTGTTAAAAGCCGGTGTCATTCATTTGGAAGATCCTTATGTTGATTATTTTATGGCCGCCAATGAGCATGAAAAGAAATTGTTCGTCATGTTACTGAACAATGACGACGAAAGGAGGGTAGCCAGCTTCTCGCTGGACTATAGTAAGGTATGGAAGGATAAGCAGATTACGCCGGTTTCAATTTTTGGAATAGATGAGGGGGGAAGCAGGCGGGAATTACCGACGAACCCCGGCCTGGCTCTTCCCCTGGAGCCGTATGGCTTACAGACGATAGAGATAAGGTATAAATGAATCTGAAGTAATATAAGTTTCGAAATGAGAAAACGATCGGTATTGATCCTGCTCCTATGCTGGTGTGGTGTGTTGGTAGCACAAACCAACACCTATTTGGTTGAAGCAGAAAGTTTCCAGTTTAAAGGCGGTTGGTTTGTTGAAAGGAGCGGTCTGTGTACAGGATCTGCCATGCTGAGGGTGTTAGGAAGTAAAGTAGGTGCGGCGGATGCCCTCACGGTGATCGATGTGAAAGAAAAAGGTAGGTATCAGATATGGGTTAGGTCGGCTGATTACGCCTTACAGCAGGGAACCAGGTTATTTCAGATGGAAGTCAATAATATTGCTATGGAGGCAAGTGGTAAGCACGGACATGAAGGTTTCTTCTGGGAAAAAGCGGGAGAACTTGATCTGGAAGCAAAACCGGTTTTATTAAGGTTGAAAGACATTAGGAAAAACTATGGGCGTTGTGATGCCATTATGCTGTCTTCCGACCCTGGTGTTGATCCTAATGAGGCTAAGCTCTTTGAACTGGCGAAGTTCAGAGTGCAGCCGGCTGATATGCAGGCGACCTCTGCAGGAACACAGGCTATTTCACCGCCTTTGGCGGTATCCCCGAATGCCGCTGTGACAGCAGAGATCAGCAACGAATACCTGCGTTTACGTTTTGCAAGGGCCGGCGCGGGAAATAAGAGTATTGCTGCAAGAACGGAGATCAGAACAGGCGATCGCTGGCAGGCATTGCATGCTTTTAACGAGGACCATAAAGTATTCCTCATTTCTTCGGCGCAACCGGACTTTCATTATTCAAATTTCTTTCCCGCCTGGGGCGGTTCTATTGCGCGCAGCTATTTTACGTGGAATAACAAACAGGTGTTCCTGCAGCAATCCGACGATTTGACTAACCCGTTTACGGCAGGAAACTTAAGTGAGGCGATTCCGGTCAGTGCAGAAAAGGTAAATGAAAGTACCATAAAGGTTTCCTATGTTACAATGGACGGTTCTATGGTGACCGGCTTTTGGTCGCTCGATAAAGAAACCCGCCACTTTCATGTGAGGCTAAGTTGTGTTACAGCGAATGCGGGGTATTACAGCATGGGCATTACGGCCTTTCAACCAGTTGATAGTGAAAAGGTTGCCAATGTGTTGTTGCCGCCGATGTTTCAATACAAACGGGTGTCGCCTAAACCGGTGATGTTAACCTCATCCATGATGCAGCAACCGTTGGCCATCGTTGAGTCGCGTTTGGGCGAGGGATTTGTGTCGGTTTTCGCTGCCGCGGATGCAGACAGCTTTCCTTTGGAATGGGGTAATTCTGATAACGCTCGGATAGGATTCTCCATAAAGAACGTATCCAATCAAATACAGGCTACAGCTTTTTCACCGGTATTGGGACTTGCCGATTCCAGGATGCGACAAGGAGATACTTTAGAACGGTCGTTTATTATAGGTGCTTTGCCTGAAAGATGGAACGCTGCGCTGGAATATGTTTCAAACAATGTTTTTCATGTAAGAGATTACCGTACACAATCGGTTTCATTAACAGATGCGATTTTTAATATGGTTGATCTTGTCAAAAACGATGATGCCAGTGGATGGGATGCCCGACTAAAAGGCTTCTATGACATTGAAGCGAACCCTGCTGCTGACCCTACTGTAGTGCAGGCTTCTCCGCTTAGCCTGCTCTCGACCGCTTTGATAACGAACGATGAAGATCTCTTCATCAAACGTGCCCTGCCTGCAATAGAATACACTTTATCGCGCAGCGGATACCGGTCGACGGCTGCAGCGCCGGACGATAATAAAACAGACCGGTCGCAGGTGTTTGATCCGTTTCGGTCGCAGTTTACAACAGCTTATTTTGAAGGATTGCATACCCTGCTCGCGAAAGCGAACCCCTGGATAAAAGACGTCGCACTTCCTGGTAATAAGATAAGAGACGCCGCCGGATATTCGGTCAAAATTCCCGACTGGGTACAGGAACTAGCTGCCTATAAGCTGACAAACGACGGTAAATGGCTTCAATCAGCCCGTGAAGGCGCCGATAAATTCGTGAAACAACAGGTATATAGTAATACCCGGACTCCGTTAGGTAAAGGAGGCTTTTACAACACCTCGTTCTATGCTTACTGGTGGGACCTATTGGATCTATACGAATTAACAAAAGATAAGCAGTATTTAGACGGCGCAGAATTCAGCGCATTCCATACCATCGCCGGCATACGCAGCTACCCCGTTGTAAAGAACGCTTCGCAGGTTATCCATCCGGATGGTAAATATACTGGTAATACCTCGCTATGGTGGAAAGGGGACAGGAAATACCGGTTAGGATTTCCCAGACGTCCGGATGATTCTCCGGAAAAGCAGGTTGCTCAATGGACCGTTTCGCCCGTTGGACTGGGATTCGAACAGCCGTTTACTTATTTCGAAGTGGGTAAAACAGTAAGGCCCGTTTTCATGAGTAGCTGGGCTCCGCATTTATTAAGGCTGTATCAACTTACCAGACGCCCGATTTTCAACGTATATGCCCGTAATGCCGTGATCGGTCGTTTTGCCAATTATCCGGGATATTATGCGACAGGGTATACCGATATTCCCATGCAATCTGATTTTCCCTATAAAGGTCCCGATGTCAGCTCCATTTATTATCATCATATTCCCCCGCACATGGCTTTTTCCTGGGACTACCTCATCACGGAGGCTATACAGCGCTCCTGTGGCAGGATCAGCTTTCCTTACGGCAAACAGGAGGGATTTGTATGGTTTACTAACCATGTATTCGGGCAAGGTGCGGGAGAGATCTTTGGAGATCAGCAGGCACGCTTATGGATGAAAAGAGGCCTTGTCTCCCTTGACTCTCCCCAGATAAATTATATCACAGCCATATCGGACAATAAGTTTTGGGTTATCTTATTGAATGAGTCAGATAAGAGAATTCCGGTGACTGTTAGGGTGGGCGACGAGGCTGGGATCCTTAAAAACGGAACTATTAAAGGATACCGGAATGATCAGGTTAAAGTTTTTAATATGCCGATAGCAAACGCAGAAGCAACAGTTGAAACAGATGGAAAAAGCGTATTAGCACTGGCTTATCCTCTAAAAAACAGCCTGGCAAGTAAGCCCATCCCCGAAGTGAAACAAGGTATGCGGGTTGTGGATTTGGGTGAACCCTGGGGTAAACTATATATGTACAGGATAAGATCCACCTTCGGATGGGATGCGATATATGGATATGTCAGCTCCCAGAAACTTACCGGTGCAACGATCGATGTGTCGTGCAACGGCCAGACGGTAACCAGGAAGAGCTATCCTTTCGAATGGAGTTTTCATAAAATCGGGATGACCGGGAAGGCGGCTGTAAAGATAAAGCTGCAGGCGGCAGACAGGCCTGAAAGGGAAGAGCATATTGTTTTTGATGTGAAATAAGCAGGTACCGTAATCGTGAGGTTCAAAAAAAGATTGATCATTTTATACTTATTGCTGAAAGTCTGTACCGTTAACGGGCAGGACGCAGAAGAACTCCAGCGGATCAGCGCTTCTCAGGCTGGTGCATCTCCCCTGTATTTTATTGCGAATGAAGAGGCGCCGTCAGTCGCGCCCGGATTGTTCTACAAAGACGACGAGTGTAAGGTACGCAGCGGCCTGAAGAATTTCTTCACAAAGATAAGAGATGGAAAAGCCGTTACTGTTGGGTTTATAGGCGGCAGCATTACACAGGCTGAATATTGCTACAGAATGCAGACGGCAAAGTTCATAGCAGCTGCCTGTCCGATGATGAACTTTAAATGGTTAAATGCGGGCATCTCAGGTACGGGTACCGATCTTGGCGCCTGCAGGATAAACGAACAATTGCTGCAATATAACCCTGATCTGGTATTTATAGAATTTGCTGTAAATGGCGCTTATGCAGCCGGCATGGAAGGGATGGTCAGGCAAATCATCAGGAATAACCCTGCTACTGATATTTGTTTTATTTATACTGTTCTTAAAGACCAGATTAGCGTGTATCAAAAGGGCGGTATTCCCTTCAATATTCAGCGGCTTGAAGAAATCGCCTGTCATTATCAATTGCCTTCTATTCATTTAGGTATGGAGGCGGCACAAATGGAAAAAGACAGCCTGTTGATCTGGAAAGGCAAGACCGGCCCGGCGGCGGGCAAAATTTTGTTTTCAGAAGATGGTATTCATCCGGTGACTTCGGGAGGAAATCTCTATGCCGCGGCTATTACCAGAGGTTTTATAAAGATGAGGACGACTGCCCTTGCCGAATCACATCCTCTTCCTCAGCCGTTGTTGCCTGATAACTGGGAGGATGCAAAAATGCTGGATCCGATGACGATTGCCTCATTTGACGATCACTGGAAAAGGATGAATACAAAGGAGCATGATTTTCTGAAGCAGTTTTTGGGATGGTTTCCTTATATCGCTTATTCTGAGAAGGCAAACAGCTCTTTTAGTTTCAGGTTCAAAGGAACCGCGTTCGGCCTGTTTGACATAGGCGGTCCGGAAGCAGGTCAACTGTATATTGCAGTGGATGGCCGTCCGGTGAAACTCGAGAAGATCTCTGCCAATGGCTATCAGGCCTGGAGGGCGAATCAATCGACAGGCGATGAGGTTTTGAACCGGTTCAACAGATTCTGTAACAACCGCTACCGGGGACAGTATGATTTCGTGGAACTGGAGGACGGCGTACATACTGTGACGATCACCATTTCAGCACAAAAAGCGGATAAAAGGCACATTCTCGGGGCGGAGCAACTCAGCGATATTCGGAAAAACCCGGAAAGATATGAGAAAACAGCTGTTTTCCTCGGGAAAATATTGCTTAGAGGGGAGCTTGCACAGAACAATACTAAAACGAAATAACATGACAAAAGTGATTTTAATGGTAGCGGCGGTTTTTGCTTTTAACGCAGCCGTTGCGCAGCAAAAGAAATTGACGCAAAAGGAAAAATGGGAACAAAAGGTGGCAGCCTATGAACGTAAGGATGCTGCTGATTTTCCAGGGAAGGGTATTGTAGTATTCACCGGCAGTTCGTCTGTGGAAAACTGGAAAACGCTGCAGCGGGATTTTCCGGATAAGAAAGTACTAAACAGGGGAATTTCAGGTACTAAGACCACTGATCTGGGTCAGTATATCGCAAGGGTCATTACTCCATATAAACCCAGGCAGATCTTTTTGTACATAGGCGATAATGATATCGGCTATAAGCATGTGCCCGATACGATCTTAAGAGATTTCAAACAGCTTTTCTTCGCTATCAGGAAAGACAATAAAAAGGCGGAGATCGTTTTTATGGCCATTAAGCCCAGCCCTGTTCGAATGAAATATCTGGACAATATTGAGCAAACGAATGAGCTGATCAGGAGCTTTATGGCTATTCAGCCGCAAACGGTATATGCCGATACCTTTCACCCGCTGTTAACCGACAACAAGCAAATCGTTCCTGAATACTATTCAAAGGACGGATTGCATATGACGGCGGAAGGATACAAAATTTGGGCCGATGTGATAAGACCTTTAATTAAATGACACCAGGGGTTCTGGAAAAAAGATTGATATGAATTTAAAGCTAATAAAGTCCTTTAATGCTGTATGTTGTCTGATGGTTTCTCTCAATTTGTCTGCCCAGGTTTACAGGGACAGCACAGCGGATGTTGAGGGGAGAGTGAACGACCTGCTTTCGAGAATGACCCGCGAGGAAAAGATTGACTATATAGGTGGTTATAACGGGTTTTACATCAGGGGAATTGAACGACTGGGACTGCCTGAAATAAAATTGACCGATGGGCCGGTTGGAACGCATAAAGACGGGAAATCAACAGCATATCCTGCAAGCGTCCTTTCTGCCGCAACGTGGGACACGAGTTTGGTGTATCAACTAGGAAAACAACTCGGCAGAGATGCAAAAGCACGGGCAGTACATGTTTTGCTGGCTCCAGGAGTGAATATCATACGTGCGCCGATGGGTGGCCGGAACTTTGAATATTTTAGTGAAGACCCATTTTTAAATGCACGCATGGCTGTGGCGTATATTAAAGGACTACAGGATGAAAAGGTAGTGGCCACAGTTAAGCATTACGCAGCAAATAACCAGGAATGGGACAGAAATAATGTAAGCAGCGATATTGATGAACGTACCTTACATGAAATATACCTGCCCGCCTTTAAAGCCAGTGTCCGGGAGGCGAGGGCGGGGTCTGTGATGAACAGCTATAATCCGGTAAACGGAGTTTATACGACACAAAGCGATGTTCTGAATAACAAGATATTAAAAGGAATGTGGGGATTTGATGGTTTTGTGATGAGCGATTGGTCGTCTACCTACGATGGTATTGCGGCCGCGAACGGCGGGCTGGATTTAGAAATGCCGCGGGCCAGGTTTATGACAAAAGACATATTGCTTCCGGCTATTGCGGACGGCCGCGTGGCCATGTCGACTATTGACGATAAAGTGCGGCGTATATTAAGGATTATTTTTCGTTTCGGCTTCTTCGATAAGGCTCAGCTGGATAGATCGATCCCGCTAGACAACCCTGATGCCGCTGAAGTAGCGGCCAATCTCGCGAGGGGAGGAATTGTATTGTTGAAAAATAAAAACAACACTTTGCCTTTCTCTGCTGCCCAGATCAAAACGCTGGCTGTAATTGGGCCTAATGCGAATTCTTATATAGCCGGAGGAGGCAGTTCTTATACATTTCCTTTTCATTCAGTATCGGTTTTGGAAGGGATCAATAAGATTGCCCCTGATATAAGGACTATTTATGCCGCGGGAATTCCTACGTTGCCAGACGTGGTGGCCTCATCTATTTTTTATACAGGGAGAAATAGCCCGATAAGAGGTTTAAAAGGTGAGTATTTTAATAATATCAGGCTGATCGGCCAACCTGAGAAGATTGTGACTGATACCACGGTCAGCATCAATAACGGTTGGCATATTGCTGCTGAGAAACAAGGCATTCCGTTTGATCATTGTTCCATACGCTGGACGGGTGTGATCAGACCGCAGAAAACCGCACGATATCGTTTTACAGTCCGGGGGTTTGATGGATTCAGGCTATTCGTAGATTCAAAGCAGGTTATCAATGAGTGGCGTGATCAGGGAATTACCACAAAAGAAGCCGTTGTGGTGTTAGAGGCCGGAAAAGAATACGACATCCGTTTAGAGTACTTTGCCAATGTTCACCCGGTAGATATTGTACTGGCCTGGCGCGAAGATAAACTGCTCTTTGAAGAAGCTGTTCGTGCTGCCGCATCAGCTGATGCCGCTGTGGTCTGCATGGGCTTTAACGAGAGCAGCGAGCGCGAGAGTAATGATCGCACATTCTCCTTGCCTGAATTTCAGGATAGTCTGATTAGCTGTATTGTAAGAGCGAACCCTAAAACGGTAGTATTGCTCAATGCCGGGGGTAACGTTGACATGAATGGCTGGATAGACAGTATTCCGGCCCTGTTGCATCTATGGTATCCCGGGCAGGAAGGAGGGACCGCAGTTGCGGAGCTCTTATTCGGTTATATAAGTCCAAGCGGTAAGCTGCCTGTGAGTTTTGAGAGAAGGTGGGAAGATAATCCCGTTCACGACAGCTATTATGATCCCGCGAACACCAAAAGGATAGCCTACAAGGAGGGTTTGTTTGTAGGCTACAGGCATTACGACATCAGTGCTGTCAAACCCAGGTTCCCTTTTGGGTTTGGCTTGTCATATACCAGCTTCAGATATAGTAATCTATCCATTGCAGATCAGGGTAAGCCTGGGTTTCCTGATATAAGAGTGACGTTTACTCTTACAAATACCGGTGGCGTGGACGGGGCAGAAGCGGCACAAATTTATGTGAGGGAACTTAAGTCAAAAGCGCTGCGGCCATTTAAAGAGCTCAAAGGATTTTCAAAGACATTTCTTAAAAAGGGCGAATCTAAAAGAGTATCTGTGCGCCTTGATGCAAACGCTTTTTCGTATTACAGACCGGAGAGGGGAGTTTTTGATTACAATCCTGGAAGGTTTGAGGTACTTGTCGGTGCCTCTTCAGAAGACATCAGGCTAAGGAAACCGGTAGCGGTAAAATGATTTACATACGCTGGCGAACAGTGAAAGTACAAGAAAGAACATTGAGATTTTATATATGATTCAAAGTATAGAAAAGAATAAAAGAGAGTTGCAGCAAAAAACGATGTATTCAGACCTTGTCATTGTAGGTGGAGGCCTGGCTGGAATATGCAGTTCAATCACAGCTGCCCGGGCTGGCATTAAAGTAATCCTTGTACAGGACCGGCCAGTTTTAGGAGGCAATGCTTCAAGCGAGATACGGCTTTGGATGTTAGGAGCGACTTCACATATGGGTAATAATAATCGCTGGTCGCGTGAAGGCGGAGTAATTGATGAGATTCTGGTAGAAAATACTTATCGTAATCCCGAGGGTAATCCTGTTATACTGGATATGCTCTTACTTGATAAAGTAATGAAGGAATCTAATATTACTTTATTGTTGAACACGGCGGTTTATGAAGCAGAGAAGGAAGACGCTGATACAATAAATTTATTAAAGGCGTTTTGCAGTCAAAACTCTACGGAGTATATTCTGAAGGCCCCTTTGTTCTGCGATGCATCAGGGGACGGCATTGTTGGATTTCTGTCGGGGGCAGCCTTCAGGATGGGAGCGGAAAGCAAAGAAGAATTTGGAGAACAAATGGCACCTGACACTGAGTATGGAGAATTGCTTGGCCACTCTCTGTACTTTTATAGTAAGGACACAGGGAAACCGGTGAAATTTATTCCTCCTTCTTTTGCTTTAGGCGATATCACTAAAGTACCTCGCTACCGTAACTTCAATGCTAAGGAGCATGGCTGCAAGCTCTGGTGGGTAGAATATGGTGGCCGGCTGGATACTGTACATGACACCGAGAAGATTAAATGGGAGCTTTGGAAGGTAATTTATGGAGTATGGAACCATATAAAGAACTCAGGAGAGTTTCCGGAGGCAGAAACGATGACGCTAGAGTGGGTAGGAACTATACCCGGAAAAAGAGAGAGTAGGCGTTTTGAGGGCGATTATATTTTAAGACAACAGGACCTGATTGAGCAGCGGACACATGAAGACGCGGTGGCTTACGGAGGCTGGTCGATAGATCTTCATCCAGCAGACGGAGTGTTTAGTGAAAAGCCGGGATGCAACCAATGGCATAGTAAGGGCATTTTTCAAATCCCTTACCGCTCACTTTACAGCCGGAATATAAATAATCTTTTTCTTGCAGGCAGAATCATCAGTGTTAGTCATGTTGCCTTCGGAGCTACACGTGTTATGGCTACCTGTGCCTACGTCGGACAGGCAGTAGGTATGGCAGCAAAGATTTGCATTGAAAATAATTTAAATCCGCGCGACATCCTAAGCAATGGCTTAATGCTAACCCTGCAGAGGGAATTAATGAAAACCGGACAATTTATACCCGGCTTGATATTGAAAGATCAGCGCGATATCATACAGAAAGGCAGGGCTATCGCGAGTAGTGAGATACGTTTTAAGGGATTCCTGCATGAGGGGCTTTGGAAAGCACTGGATTGGTCCTCGGCACAGATGTTTCCTGTTGATACAGGAGAAATTCCTTCCTTTAGTATGGATGTAAATGCGTTAAAGGATACTATGTTGGAAACTGAGCTAAGGATCAGCAGCCGCAACGGAAATTATACACCCGACTTAAGCCTCTCTAAAAAACAATTCAGCCTTAAAGCTGGACAGCAAACGGTAGGAATTCATTTTGATTCTATCTTAAAAGAACCGGCCTATGTATACCTGATAGTGAGCAAAAATCCGGAGATACAGTTGGGTTATACAGAGAAGCGGGTTACAGGCGTTCTTTCGGTGTTTAATCTGGTTAATAAAGCAGTATCAAATTACGGTAAGCAATCTCCTCCTGAAGACTCAGGAGTAGATGAATTTGAATTTTGGTGTCCTCAACGGCGGCCCGGGGGGCATAACTTTGCTATAGAAATGAGCCGGGCACAACAGGTATTCGGAGCAGCGAACATCGCCAATGGGATAGACCGGCCGACTACAGGGCCGAATGCGTGGGTAGCGGATCCGGACGACCCATCGCCTGTGCTTACAATTGAGTGGGATGAGCCAAAGAAAATTGGTAAAATCGAGTTGTTCTTTGATACGGATTATGACCATCCCATGGAATCGGTGCTGATGACGCATCCGGAGAATGTAATGCCGTTCTGTGTGAGGAATTATAAAGTGAAAGATGATAAGGGGAATATCTTATTTGAGAAAGAGGATAACTACCAGACGCGCAATACCATCATATTTAAAGAGCCGGTAGTCACCAGTAAAATACAGATAGAAGCAGAGCATCCATCCGCCAATGTTCCTGCTGCTATATTTTCGGTAAGATGTTACAGGGATATTTAAGTAGGACAATCCTTTTCACTTCAGTAAACGAGGGATAAACCATAATCATGAACTCATTAATCGACACTTCTGTCATCGTTGTATTTTCAGTATTTATCATGCTCATAGGTTTCATGTTTGCCCGTACGGGCCGAAACCTTAAATCATTTTTTGCAGGTGGAGAGGCTGTGCCCTGGTTCATCGGGGGGCTTTCTCTCTTTATGAGTTTCTTTTCGGCGGGAACCTTTGTAGCTTGGGGATCTATTGCCTACAAATACGGCTGGGTGGCAGTAACCATTCAGTGGACCATGTGCATAGGGGGGCTGGTAACAGGTCTTTATCTTGCACCTAAATGGAAGGCTACCGGTAACCTTACTGCAGCAGAGTTTATTAAGGAAAGGCTGGGAGATAAGGTGCAGAAGAGCTTTATATATATCTTTATGCTGGTATCGTTGTTTATAAAAGGCTCGGTCCTGTATTCGGTAGCCAGGCTGGTGGGCTCTTCACTGGACTTTCCCCTCGTGCCGGTTACCGTGGTGCTGGGTATCTTCATGATCGCTTATACGGCAGTAGGAGGACTATGGGCAGTAATGGTGACTGATATTCTTCAGTTTGTGATCCTTACGGCAGCGGTGCTTCTGATCATTCCACTGGCGTTTTCAGAGGCGGGAGGTGTAAACGTGGTTTTAGAACGTGTTCCTGAGAACTTCTTTCATATAGTGAATGGAGAGTATACCTGGGGCTTTATTGTGGCTTTTGCTCTGTATCACATCTTTTATATTGGCGGAAACTGGACCTTTGTACAGCGCTATACCAGTGTGGATACGCCCAAGTCGGCATCAAAGGTGGCCTTTCTTTTTGCAGGACTATATATAATCAGTCCGGTGCTGTGGATGCTTCCACCGATGATTTACCGGACGATGAACCCGGGACTGACTGGATTGGAAACGGAGAATGCGTATCTGATGGTATGCAAGCAGGTGCTGCCGGCAGGACTAATGGGATTGATTTTAACAGGTATGTATTTCTCCACTTCGGCATCGGCCAATACGGCGTTGAATGTTGTCTCGGCAGTATTTACTAATGATATTTATAAAGGGATCAACCCGCATGCTTCAGACAGGAAGTTGATGAAAGTGGCAAGATTGTCATCCTGGTTCTTTGGGATAGGGATGATCATCATTGCATTGATTGTACCTTATATTGGAGGTATAGTTGAATTTACTCTAAGTGTGGGGGCTATAACAGGTGGCCCGTTACTTGCTCCGCCAATTTGGGCGCTTTTTTCTAAGCGGATTACCGGAAGAGCAACGATATATATTACAGTGATCAGTCTGATAGTGAATCTTATATTTAAGATGGTTCTGCCCCTGCTTATGGATTATAAACTGAGCAGAGCCAGTGAGATGTTGCTGGGTGTGTTGCTCCCCTGTATTCTGTTGCTGTTATATGAAGTATATGCAGCATCGAAGGGCTGGATCAGTGAAGAATATCAGCAGCTTCAGGACAGACGGGCGGCACAGAAAACCGAAGTAGCAGAGATTGATGCGACAGAAGCATTAGAGATTAAGCGTCAGAACAGGTTTGGGTTGCAGGTTATAGCATTTGCACTGGCTTTTATTGCCTTGCTGTTGTATGTCTTGTGCGCCTTTACTACCAAGGGAACTATTCTGGTAGCCGGGATTGCAACAGTAATCCTGTTATGCTCGTTGATCCCGTTCTTTGCCTCCCGAAAAGTCGTCGTATAACTTAATCATATAACAGACGTCCCTTTACTTTCTTTGAATCAATTATTCAGGTACATTTGCGGTTCAAAGAGATTGAAGGATGCCTGTTAAATACCTTTTATTGCTTCTTTTTACGGTTTTTTCGGGACTTACCGTGTTTTCCCAGGTTGATTCTCAGGCCACCCGGGGGGCAACGACAGTTGAAGCCGGCAGTGTTGCCAGGCAACCGGCATACCGGGATTCTGCGTCTATTGCGCGCTGGATGCTCAGGCGCGACTCAATCAGGTATGCAAGAGATTCAATCAGGGCCGTTGCCGACTCTTTGAACCTGGCATCGGTAAAGATACCTGACCCTAAACGCCCGAATCTCTTTCGTGATAGCCTGGTGCGATATTACATGGTGAAAGGTGTTGATTTTCAGGGATGGTCGCGCAGGTTTACAAAGCTTTCTAAATACGAAGAGGGCAGGCTACGGGCAAAGGGAGAGCTGTGGGTCGTTGCCTTTATATTTGTGCTTCTAATGCTTTTCGCCGTATTGAGGAATGCCTTTAATAAGGAATTGTCGGCTATGATTCATGCTTTTTTTAGCAACAGAGTTTTAGGGCAGATCAATAAAGAGGAGAACTTTTTTAATTCCTGGCCTTTTGTATTCCTGTACCTTTTGTTTGGCTTTACTATAGGAATGTTTCTCTATCAATGCGGGAAATATTTTCAGTTGTCGTATGGCTATAGCGGTGTAAGCTGGTTTTTCAGGCTATCATTTATCGTCATCGGCTTATATACTTTAAAAATAATAATAATAAAGATACTGGGATTCTTATTTGATGCGGGGAAAATAGTGAAGGAATATATTTCCATTTTATTTATGAGCTACTTTAACCTTGCCTTGCTGTTTTTGCCAATAGTTATTGCTTTTAGCTTGACGCCGGCGAGGTTTGCGCCTTATTATATCTACTTGTCGTTCATATTAATAGGTTTTATTTTCTTTTTCCAGTTTCTCAGAGCAATAACGAACATATTATCCGGGTATAGGTTTCCTAAAGTTTATTTATTTATCTATCTTTGTGCCCTCGAAATTTGCCCATTATTAATATTAATTAAGGCGCTCAGGTTCTAAAGGAAGATATGCAATCAGAAGCTAGAAAGAGAAAAGTAAAAAGTATTTTGGTAACCCTGCCAAAGCCCGATACGGAAAAATCGCCTTATTTTGAGCTGGCTAAGAAATACAATGTTAAGGTCGATTTTCGCTCATTTATCCATGTTGAAGGTGTTCCAGCCAAGGATTTTCGAAAAGAGAGGATTAATCTGGCGGATTATACAGCGGTTATTTTCACAAGTCGCAACGCTGCGGATCATTTTTTCAGGATATGCGAAGAGATGAGACACGAAGTGCCTGCAGAAATGAAATATTTCTGTCTGTCGGAAAACATTGCGTTGTACCTTCAGAAGTATATTCAATATAGGAAGAGGAAGATATTCTTTGGAAAACAGACAGCCTCGGATCTTGCTGAGGTATTAAAAAAGAACGCTGCTGAGAAATTCTTGTATCCATGTTCGGATGTTGCGACAGAAGAAACGCAAAAGTTTTTGCAGGAGAATGGGTATAATTTTACCACTGCGGTATTGTTTCGTACCGTATGCAGTGATTTATCCGATCTGGCGAATGTGTTTTACGATATCATCGTTTTCTTTAGTCCATCGAGCATTCAATCCTTATATAAGAACTTCCCTGATTTTGAACAGAATACGACGCGGATAGCCGCTTTTGGTGCTAGTACGCAGAAAGCAATTCAGGAAAGAAACCTCATTGTAGATATTCCCGCGCCTATGCCTAACGCCCCAAGTATGACCATGGCTATAGAGCAATATATTAAGATGGTAAACAAATAATACGGCCTTCTGCGAATTTTTATCCCCGAATTGTGAAACCTTCGCCTCTATCCTTCGTAAAAACCCACATACTTATCGGGCAATAGAAAACCATGATAATGTTTTTAGGTTTAGATGGTTAAGAATTGTATATTAGGCAGGTTTTTTTAAGCAAGAGTTCAAAACATCAATGAGAAAATTATATATTATCGCTCTCGCAACCATTTCAGCGTTTTCAAGTGGCTGCGGGAAGGGCGGTGCAGGTGGAGAACTGGTTGGAGTAAGAACTAAAAAAGTGAATAGCAGCAGAGTGCCTTATGGTATGGTTTATATACCGGCAGGTACTTTTGTTATGGGACAAACTGATCAGGATATTACTTTTGCCCAGATTGCACAGAATAAACAGGTAACCGTTCAGGCATTCTACATGGACGAAACCGAAATCACAAACAACGAATACAAGCAATTTGTGAACTGGGTAAGGGACTCCATTGCTATAACCGATTATTTACAGGATCCTAAGCTTTACATCCAGACAAAAGGACAGGCAGCTAATGCCGGCGGTCCTAAATATATCGACTGGAAAAAAGTTGGAGATGGCTCTGTTATCTGGAATACCAGAAAAAATGCTGCCAATGCAAATAAACTGCAAGCGATGTATTATCAGGGAGAAGATCGTGTGTTTGATCGAAATGAGATTGATGTACGTCTTCTGAAGTATAACTTCGCAATCATGAATTACCGGGAAGCTGCGAACTACCGGGGAGATAAAAGCAAGAAACGGTCTGACTTCATTTTCCGCGATACTGTAGGTGTATATCCCGATACTCTTGTATGGCTGGCTGACTTTGCTTATGCGCAGAATGATCCGATGACGGAAGGGTATTTTTCTCACCCCTCTTATGCAAGTTATCCTGTGGTAGGTATTACCTGGCGTCAGGCGAGAGCGTTCACCATTTGGCGGACCCGTTTGTATGAAGGAAGCGAACAAGGATCAAGAAATCCGCGGTTACCTTTTGAGCTACCGTCGGAGGCAGAGTTTGAATATGCAGCGAGGGGAGGTCGCGTGGGAACAGATTATCCATGGGGCGGCCCATATATCAGGAATGCAAAGGGGTGCTTAATGGCTAACTTTAAGCCTGGACGGGGGAATTACAATGACGACGGCGGGTCTGTGACTGTAAATGCCCGCTCGTACTATCCGAATGACTTTGGATTATACAATATGGCCGGTAATGTGGCCGAATGGACAGCGTCGGCTTATGATGAGTCTGCATCCACTTTTGTACATGATCTGAATCCTACGTTTAGCTATGAGGCTAAAGCGAGTGATCCGGAGGTAATGAAAAGAAAAGTAGTAAGAGGAGGTTCATGGAAAGATATAGGTTATTTCCTTCAAAACTCTACCAGGGCCTTCGAGTATCAGGATACGGCAAAATCATATATTGGCTTCCGCTGCGTGACCCGCTTTCCAGGAAGAGATATCAGAGATAAAAGTTCTTTTTAACAATACATCTTCACTATTATTATTTTACTATGGCTAACAAGAAAAAATTCAAATTAGAGCCCCTGCATACAGCGATTTCATGGGGTGCAAGTGTGGTTATTATTGGAGCATTATTTAAGATCCTCCATATTGGCGGTATATTAGGTAATTATATGATTGGTGTGGGACTTGGAGTGGAAGCATTCCTTTTCTTCATAACCGGATTTGTTCCTCCTGCTAAAGATCCTGAATGGACAAGGGTATACCCTGAGCTGGATGACGAGTTTACGGGTGAACTGCCTGCAGCAAGTGCGCGTCCTGCTTTGGCTGCTCCTTCTACATCAGCAGCTTTGGATAAAATGCTGGCAGATGCAAAGATCGGACCTGAGCTTATTGAAAGCCTGGGATCAGGACTAAGGACATTTGGTGATAAGGTTGCTGCTATTTCTAATGTTTCGGATGCTACCATCGCTACCAACGAATTTACCGGTAAACTGAAAACTGCTTCGGCAAGTTTTGATAATTTGAGTGTTGCTTTTGACAAAGCTTCTGCCGGACTGGTGGAAATGGGGAATTCGGGGATCGACTCTAAGTTATATCACGAACAGGTAAATAGCCTTGCTAAAAATCTTTCTGCTTTGAATGCTGTTTACGAACTGGAGTTGCAGGACTCAAGCGCTCATTTAAAGTCGATGAATAAATTCTATCAGAACCTTTCATTAACCATGCAGAACTTTAATGAATCTCTGGAAGACTCGAAACAGTTCAAAGAGGAAGTGGGAAGACTGGCCAAGAACCTGGGATCATTGAATTCTGTATACGGTAATATGCTTTCCGCTATGAATCAACCACGGGTTTAATAGCGGAATATAACAATTTGTCATTTATCTAAATTAAAGCAACAAATCTAAAAAAGCATGGCCGGAGGAAAAGAAACAACAAGACAGCGGATGATCAATATCATGTATTTGGTATTGCTCGCTATGCTGGCCTTGAATGTCTCAGATACTATTTTAAATGCGTTTAAAAATATAAACGATAGTTTAGAACTTTCAAAGTCAAACGTCAACACTAGTGTAGATCAGATGTTTGCCGCTTTCGAAAGCACGAAGCTGAAAGACGAACCCGAGCGGGCGAGGCCTATTTACGAAAATGCAAAAAAAGCAAAGGCCCTTTCAGACGATCTGAATAACTATATAGAATCCATAAAAAAGGAGTTCGCCCGTCAGGGCCAGGGATATGATCCCGAAACCGGAGACTTGAAAGCACGGGATAATCTGGATATTGCACCGGGGATCATGATCAATAAAAAGAAGGGTAAGGAGTTAAAGGCAAAAATCAATGAGACCCGCGAAAAGCTGATCGCTCTTCTTGATGAGAAGGAACGTCAGACGGTATCATTATCACTCGTGGCAAAAGATCCTGCAAAGTCTATTGAAGGAAAGAGGACCTGGGAGGACGTAAACTTCGGTGAAGGCACTCCTTTGACAGCTGCGATGACCATCTTAACGAAGATTCAAACCGACAACAAGAACGCAGAAGCGGATGTTGTTAAACGGATATTGGGTAAAATGGATCAGGCTGTAGTGAATCTTGACAAGTTCTCAGCTGTGGCGGTTGCCCCTACATCTTATTTGATCCAGGGCCAGCCATATACTGCAGAGGTATTTCTTACTGCTTACGATTCGAGGTCTAATCCTACTATTACAGTGGGCGGATCTACTCTTCCAGTAAAGGACGGAAAGGGTGTGTATACTGTTTCGACGAATAAAGAAGGCGTTTTCTCCTGGATTGGGAAGGTCAGGGTAAAACAAACGGATGGTTCAATTAAAGAATATCCAACTACAGAGCAGAAGTACCAGGTAGCGCGGCCGTCGGCTGTAGTATCACCTGATAAAATGAATGTATTTTACATCGGTGTTCCTAATCCTGTATCTATATCGGCGCCAGGAATTCCAAAAGAAAATATGCGTGTAAGCATGAGCGGTGGTAGTATTTCCGGAGCGAATGGAAAGTACACTGTGAAGGTCAGTTCTCCCGGAAAGGCAACTGTATCTGTGGCTGCAGAAATTGCACCCGGTAAAGTGCAGACTATCGGAACAACAGAGTTCAGAGTTAAGCGAATCCCTGACCCAGTAGCTAAATTTGCAGGCAAAACCGGCGGTGTTCTTAGCTCGGTAGCAATAAAGGCGCAGAACAATGTATTTGCGATGCTTGAAGGTTTTGACTTCGATGCAAAATTCTCTGTCACCCGATTTAGTCTTATCATAGCGAAGCCACGGGCAGATGCTATTGTTCTTCAGACGTCTGGAAACTCGCTTAGTGGTGCTATGAGAACCGCGCTTTCGGGAATAGGCCCTGGTGCAAGGGTGATATTTGATAACATCGTGGCTGTTGGTCCCGATGGGTCTCCAAGGGCATTAAACTCAATAGCTTTAACGGCTAATTAAAAGAATATGAAAAGAATTTGCATAACCGGTTTATTCAGTATGTTGGGAGCGATGCTTTACGCGCAGCAGCCTAATATGAATAACTCAACCATTCCGGTACCTGTAGATACGGCACAGGAAAGACCTGTAGACGGTTACTTCAGAAAGAGCAATATAGAGAATGCTAAAGTAACTCCTTATGCCAATCTTAGGGACGTGGATGTGATGTTCTCAAAAAGAATATGGCGTGAGATTGATGTAAGGGAAAAGATGAACTCGGCGTATGCTTCTCCTAAGTCCCGTTTGATTGATATCATCATGAATGCTGTGACAGCAGGCGAGCTTAGAGCCTATGATGCAGTAAGTACCAAGGATGATCCTAACGGCGACTCTTTCGCTACCGTTCTCAAGCCGGAACAGGTGATGGGTAAGTTTGCTGATAGCGTTCTTATACCCGACTTTAATGCAAATGGCGAGCAAATAGGGTCACACATGGCTACAGGGGAGTTTAACCCTGACAGCGTGGTGAAATTCCAGATAAAAGAGGACTGGATATTTGATAAGAACCGTTCAGTATATGAGCCAAGAATTATCGGTATCGCACCAATGGTGAAAATTAAGGCTGCCGGGCAGGACCTTGGAGAGCAACCTGCTTTCTGGATCTATTTTCCTGAAGCCCGTCATATCTTCGTCACCAAGCCGGTGACTACAAGAAACAATGACGCTACGGGATTAAGCTACGACGATATTTTCATGAAGCGGCTTTTTTCAAGTTATATTGTAAAAGAGTCAAATCCTGAAGACCTGAGGATAAAGGATTACGCCCAGGGCATAGATCGCCTCTACGAATCTGAACGGATCAAAAAAGAGCTGCTCGACTACGAGCATGATTTATGGTCGTATTAGGTGTTTAGTATTTAGTATCAAGTATCAAGATTCAGGTATCAAGATTCAAGTATCAAGTATCAAGAAGCAATTGGGAGCAGGTCTTGCCTGCTAAGAGATAGATTAACTACAGTAAAAAAGCCGGGAGATTAGCATCTTTCCGGCTTTTTTGCTGTCATGCCAGGCATTTAGTCTTGATACTTGATACTAAATACTTGATACTAATTGATAATTATCCTTCCCCAAAATACCCCAGGAGGGAATCTACTTGTTTTTTATTAAGGACGGCCAGGAGCTCATCGCTTGTGGCTTCCCGGATCTTTTTTACCGATCTGAAGTGTTGCAGCAACTTCTCTGCAGTGGTTTTACCGATGCCGGGAATGTTCTTTAGTTCTGTTGCCAGGGTAGCTTTGTTTCGCTTGAGACGATGAAATGTAATTCCAAAGCGGTGAGCTTCATCGCGGAGCTGCTGTATGATCTTGAGTGTTTCCGATTTTTTATCAAGATAGAGAGGGTACTGGTCGCCGGGATAAAAGAGTTCTTCAAGCCTTTTAGCAATCCCGATGACGGTAAGCTGGTTTTCAATTCCAAGCAACTTCAGGCTTTTTAGGGCAGCCGACAGTTGTCCTTTGCCGCCGTCGATGATGACCAGTTGCGGAAGGGGTGATCCTTCTTCAATCATTCTTTTGTACCTCCTGTAAACAGCTTCCTCCATCGTGGCAAAATCATTTGGCCCCTCTACAGTTTTCACGTTGAAGTGCCTGTAATCTTTTTTCGAAGGCTTTGCATCCTTAAACACCACGATCGCCGAAACGGGGTATTTACCCTGGAAATTGGAGTTATCAAAGCATTCTATATGCCGTGGGAGCTGGTTTAACCTCAAATCCTTCATCATTTGGCTAAGCAGCCGGTCGGTTCGAACCTCAGGGTTCAATTTTTCATACTGTTCTATCCTCTCACGCTTAAAGAAGCTTACGTTCTTTTGTGAAAGATCGAGGAGTTTTTTCTTTTCACCCAGTTTGGGTACTGTGAACCGTATCCCCGGGTCGTCGAGATCAATTTCAAAGGGAACGATGATTTCTTTTGAATGGCTGTTAAATCTACTCCTGAACTCGGAGATAGCGAAGCTTAATAACTCCTCGTCGGTCTCGTCGAGTCGTTTCTTTAGTTCAAGAGTCTGCGTTTGAATGACAGTTCCGTTCATTACTTTGAGGAAATTTACAAAAGCATATTTCTCTTCTGACGCAATACTGAAGACATCAACATCGGAGATGGAAGAGTTTACGATAGTCGATTTGCTCTGATAGCGGTCCAGTAAATCATATTGATGTTTAAGGCGATGGGCCTGTTCGAAGTTCAGGCTTGCAGCTGCTGTCTCAAGATCGTTTTTAACGCCCCGTATTACCGCGCCAGTTTTGCCATTCAGGATGTCCTTTATATTATCGATATTATGATTGTAATCCTCTTCGGTCTGATAAGCCTGGCAGGGGCCTTTGCAGTTCCCGATCTGGTATTCGAGGCAGACTTTAAACTTGCCCGCTGCAATGTTTTCTTTCGTCAGGGGAAGATTACAGGTGCGTAAAGGGTAGATCTCCTTAACAAGATCAAGGATCGTGTGCATCATGCTCACGGAGGCGTAAGGACCAAGGTATTTAGAACCATCCTTTATGATGCGGCGGGTCCAGAAGATCCTTGGAAATGGTTCGTTCTTGATGACAATCCATGGATAGGTCTTGTCATCCTTAAGCATGATGTTGTATCGCGGCTGGTGCTTCTTTATAAGGCTATTCTCGAGCAGCCAGGCATCGATCTCGGTGTCGACTATAGTAAAGGTAATATTAGCAATCTTGCTCACTAATACCCTCGTTTTTGCGTTCACCCTATAGCTATCCTTGTTGAAATAACTCCCAACCCTGTTTCTGAGATTCTTAGCCTTCCCGATATAGATCAGCTCGCCACTTTCATTCCAGAACTGGTAAACACCCGGTTTGGGCGGGATCTTCTTTAATGCTTCGCGGTAGTCGAATTCCATGTTTGTGTTACTGGTCATTGGCTCCTGGCAATTAGCATTAGCTATCAGCATTTAGCTATCAGCAGTCAGATTCTGTGTTAAGAACCAAATAATAAAATTAATTTATTTGTATTTTTGTATAACCAAGGCGGCCTTGAGCCAGCCTCTTTAGAGTAGCGGTCTGTGACTGCTACTCTAACTATTTTAAGCTGTTTGTCGTCGTTCCGCCTCATTCTTTTCTATCTGTATTTTTTGAAGATAATCTTTGTCGTATTCTTTGCCACTACGGTATAAGGTGTACATTAAAGCCAGTATTTTTCTTTGTACCGCCACGGCAGCTTTCATCTTGATTCCTTGTTTCTCCACTATCCTGAGATACACTGCTTTAAAGTGCACATCGTGCCTGATGGCTGTAAGCGCAGGGAAGTGCATCGCCTTTCTCAAGTGCCGGTTTCCTCTTTTAGATATCTGCGCTTTCCCCCTTACGGAAGTTCCCGACTGCTTTTCTTTGACGTCCAGTCCTGCGTAGGCGGTAAGTTGCTTCTGATTGCGTATCAGATCAAAGCCATTGGTTTCTGCCAGTACGGTCACTGCCGTAAGGGCACCTACACCTGGAATAGAGGTGAGCTGTTTTACAGTTGCACTCACTTTTTGATTTTTGGCAAGCATCTCTCTGATTTCCTCCCAGATCTCTGCGGCCTGGTCCTTTAATAGTTTAATCCGTTTGTCAAGCCGGATAAGCGTGCCTTCATTGGGCTCTGCTTCAGCCAGTTCTGCATGTTTTTGGTTTCGCAACTGGTTCAGCTCCTGCTGCAACTGGTCCCTTTCACGGGTAAGTTGCCTGAGTGTTTTATACAGCGGTGCAGGCCGCTTCCAATCATCCAGCTTACGTTCAAGGCCAAACAGACAGATGGCTTCGCTGGCGCTTTTGTCTGTAATGGTCCTTACTTTCAGGGTCCTGAAATAATTACTGATTTTATTGGGCAGGACAATACTCACTGCACATCCTTCCCCTGAAAGATAATAAGCCAAAGCTTCATGATACACTCCGGTGGATTCCATAACATAACGTACTTCAACCTGATCTTCACACTGTTTACTGACCCAGGCACGCAATTCATTAAAACCCTTACTGTTATTAGTGAAGGTCTTATGTCCTACGATCTTAGGGGTCCATTGCTGATCCATTTTTCCTAGTGATACAACTAATTCTTTTTGTGCTACATCAATGCCTGCTACCTGTTTTACTACGGTTTTCATACCAATCTTTTCTTTTTGTTTTGAAAGTGAAGGTCTCTCTCCGTTTTTTCTCCTGTTGGATATTCTGGATATACCCCAGGGGTATTCCTTACATTCTGTTCAAACTCTAAGAGAGTAAAAAAGGTGAGGCTGTAATCTGACTGCCTGCATACCTTTAAGGCTGCTTAGCCATCGGTGCGCTCTCACCCTTTTTCACTTTTTTTCCTTCAAATTTATTGGTATCTTATCTTTTTTATCTCCTTTTTTTTCTGCTGTAAACATAGGAGCCATCAGTACTTCAATTCTTTGTTTACGAGATCTTCTTTTCTTGCAACCATCAATATATAAATTCAAGTCGCACCCGATAATTCATAACACCCACTCATAACTCATAATTCATAACTCCATAATACAACCTGCAACACACCACACACAACCTGCATCCCATTACGGGTTCGGTTCTGTTGCGGGTACTCCAGCCGAGTCGGTAACAGATTTCGGAACATAGGCATCACAGTTGAGTGTTATGCTCATTCCTCCTTTCGGAGTAGGGAAGTCGCCTTTGGTGTATTTAAGTGTGGGATCCGCATATACCTTTTTCATGTACAAGGCAAATACGGGCAGCGCTGAATTAGCTCCCTCGCCCTGGCTTGTAGACAGGAAGTGAATAGCGCGGTCCTCAGCTCCGGTCCAGACGCCGGTAACCAACTGTGGCGTTATACCTATAAACCAGCCGTCGGAATTACGCTGAGTGGTGCCGGTTTTACCTCCGATAGGGTTCGTCAGCCGGTATTTATACTGAATGCGGCGCCCTGTTCCCCGCTGGACCACTCCCTTGAGCATGTCCGTCATCGCATAGGCTGTTTGTTCATTCAGCGCAACGGTTACTTTCGGCTTCCGTTCGTAGATCACTGTGCCATTCTTATCCTCGATCCGAAGAAGATAGATCGGTTCATTTAAAACCCCATGGTTTACAAATGTTGAATAAGCTCCCGTCATATCCAATAAAGAAGCGTCAAAAGTCCCAAGACAGATTGCAGGATAAGGATCGAGATTTGGTGAATTGATCCCCATCTTTTTAAGCAAGGTAACCACAGCGGTGGGTCCTACCTGCTTCATCATATAGGCTGTTACATAGTTCTGTGAATAAGCTAAAGCGGTTTTAAGCGTGATATAACCGGGTATAGGCTTATAGGCACGGGGAGTCCATCCATCAATTGTAACCGGTTCATTGGGGGCCTGGTAGCAAGGGGAGAATCCCTGGTTCTCTATAGCGACGGCATAAGTAAATGGTTTTGCCGTTGATCCTACCTGGCGGGTTCCCATCTTTACCTGATCATATTTGAAATGTTCGAAATTTATTCCTCCAACCCAGGCTCTCACATAGCCAACAGATGGACTGTCTCCTGCCTCTATGGATACCAACGCATTTCTTAGCATCAATTTATAGTATTTGATGGAGTCCATAGGAGTCATCACTGTATCTATATTTCCTTTCCAACTGAAAACATTCATTTTGACGGGCGTATTAAATGATTTCAGTATGTCGCCTTCGGTAAGACCTTCGTCTTTGAGGTATTTATAGCGGTCAGAACGTTTCATTCCCTGTTCAAGCAATATCTCTGCTTCTCCTTTGAACGGATTCCGTCCCTTCCATACCTTGTTAAACTGAGTCTGCAGCGTACGTATATATTCACTCTGCGCTTCTTCGGCATACTTCTGCATATGCGAGTTGATGGTTGTGTAGATCTTTAAGCCGTCCCGGTCAAGGTCGTATGGTGTATCGTCGGCCTTTTTAATGTTTTGTTCTTCAAAAATCTTCTGAATATCTTTCTTAAGCACAGCCCTGAAATACGCTGCGTATCCTTCATTATGATTAATCGGTCTGAACTTCAGAACCAACGGTGTTTGTTTTAGTTCTTCAGCCTCGGGATCGGACAAGTAACCTGCTTTACGCATATTTTCGAGAACGGTATTCCTTCTGGCCAGCGATCTTTCCGGATTCCGCACCGGAGAGAAGAAGGAAGGTCCTTTCAACATTCCAACAAGAACCGCTGCCTGCTCCGGCTTTAGCTTGTCGGGCGTGGTGTTAAAATACGTTTGCGAAGCTGCCTTTATACCAAAGCTGTTATAAGAACCGAAGTCGACCGTGTTAAGGTACATCGTTATTATTTCTTCTTTGGTATAGTTTCTTTCGAGCTTTATGGCTATGATCCATTCCTGGAGTTTTTGAATAAAACGTTTGAAGACATTGTGGGCGCGGCCTTCTTCCTGAAACAGATTTAAAGCAAGCTGCTGTGTAATAGTACTTGCTCCCTGTTTTTTCCCAATGAGATTATAGAAAATGATTGTAAAGGTTCGTTTAAAGTCAATGCCTGAGTGACTGTAATACCTGACGTCTTCCGTCGCAATCAAAGCGTTGATTACATTAGGGGATATCTGGTCGTAACGAACGTTTGAACGGTTTTGCACAAAGTAGGAGCCCAGTACCACGCCGTCGTCAGAAATGACGTCCGACGCAAGGTTGCTTTTAGGATTTTCGAGATCGCGGAAAGATGGTAGCGTTCCGAACAGGCCAAGTCCGACACTAAATATCAGAATGATTCCAAAGGCTATGCAGCCAAGAACGATCTTCCAGAATGTGACTGTATAACGGCGTGTTTCTTCTTTAGTTAAATGAGCTTTTCTTTGCTGCATGTTATTTGTAGTTCTTATAAAATTCCATGTACGAGTTTATCATCGCACGGGTATTTAACTTCTCCAGTTCCCGTTTACTAATTACAAAAGTATTATATCTTTCGGAAGCTATCTTCATAATATCGTTTATTAACGGAAGAATGCTTCTTTCATAATTAGTAACGTCTTTACGACTAAAGAACGGGCCTACAAATATCAACTGATTTTCGTTATTAACTGTTTTTAATTGATGTTTTATTGAAGATCCGGCGAATTTCGACCGGTTAAACTGGCCTATGCCGAATCGGGAAGGGCTCAAATTAACACCGGGTGAGAGAACGTTCACTACAAAATAGTATTCAGCTGAATCAGGCAGGCTGTACATTGCCGGTGGCAGGGCCGCTTTAGGCTCAGTAGTAGTTTTAACTGGTGCGGTATCTGTGGTCGGCGTTTCAACCTTTTGTCCTTGCCCGGCAGGCACTGTCTCTGAAGGTTTATTCGCGGGTGATGTTGTTAGAGGGCGCTTTTCATTTGCGGCGAATGACTGAACAGGCTCAGGCTCCATAAAAATATTCATGGGGTCGTATTCGAGAAGGGCCGTAGGCCGGCTATTCATTTCCTCCCTGTGACTGCTGATATATTCAAGGTGCTGGCGTACAATCGGAGCGATTAACTGGTCGGTAGCGAATGTATCGGCCAGCGCCTGAAGTGCCGTTTCAAAAGGGGGAAGTTTTTGAATATGGCCTGCTGCCAGAGCCTTCAGGTAGGCAAATTGCGGTGAAAGCTTGTTTTTTCCGAAAAGTCTTTCTGCTTTTGAAATTTCATCTATTACCTGCGGGTATTTCCGTGACGTGTAAAGAAGGTATACTGAATTATAAGTTTGATTGATTGCTGCCTCCTTTTCATCCGCCTCCCGTCCATATCTTGGGTTGAGAACAGTTTTTGCGTAAGCTGTTTCAGGGTACTGTTTCAGGAGCATGTCGCGGTAAACATCTGACTGCTGGCGGTTCGTCTGCGCGTACAAGAGGTAAAGATTGTAATAAACAGCAGGGGTGTAGGAACTTTCGGGAACACGTTTTAGCAGTTCCTGAAACGTACGTATCGCTTCGTCTTTGTCTTTCATCTCGTCGCGGTAAAAGCCGGCAATATCGTAGTATGCCGCGGCGATTCTTTCATTTGAGAGGCGAAGGGCCTGAGGGCTAAGCGGCACCTCTGCGATGTACGCTTTACGCCTCTCATCGGGTGAAGAAGGGGTTTGATTTTGAGTGAGTGTTCCTGTGCCCGACTGGTTTTGCACTGTTTCGGTAACGTCGGAGGCTGTTTTATTACTTCTTCGCCAATTATCTGCGGGTGGCCGGCTTCCCCATTTTCGTTGAAAGTCTGAGAATCCCTGACTTATAGCAGTTGAGTTATTGAAATAAAACTTTCCTTCCTTCTGCCGAATGTTGGGGTTGTCTATAGCAGCTATAAAGGCGTCGGGATTGACAGGAGAGCCCGATTCATTTATTGTTTTTTGAGCCTGCTCACGGACAAGCTGCCCGATCCGCTCTTCCCTGTCGGCCTCATTCATTCTCGCCAGAGCCTGAAGGGTGTCTTCTTTTGCAATGATCCGGAAGCGGTCGGCAAGTAACTCCAGATTCCCGCTTTTACGCCTGATCTGGTCATATCCATGAAACGTTGGAGGCAGCGTGTTCAGGGTAGTATCATAATAAGATTTAGCCTTAGTATAGTTTCCTGTTCTGAAATATATTTCAGCGAGTTTCAGATAAGATAACCCTTTATGTACCTGGCTTTTGGTGTTTTGTTTCGTCGCCTTTTGGTAGCTCATAATGGCTTCGCTTAGTTGTTGCCGTTCAAGATAAACGTCGCCGATACGGTAATAGATCTGATCTGAGAAATCCAGGTATTTGTCGCTTTTAAGCATTGATCTAAGGCTGGCTATCTTGTCGTTTTTACGGTTGCCCTCTTCGTCCCTCATGCGGACCCGGTTTAGCTCTGCATTAAATGCCATCTCGAAAGACGCGTTACTTTTTGCAATCCTGGAGTAGTTTAAAAAAGCATCGTCTCTCTGGTTGTTAGCTTCCTGTAGTTGCGCGAGAATATAAGTCCACCGTATTCTATACTTCTTAGGAGGATTTGTATCCAGGGCTTTTCCGAGCACTTCAAGTGCTTGTGGTGCCTTGCCTGTTCGTATCAGGAGCTGGGCATAAGACGTATAAACTTCAGTTGCCTGTTTGCTGGAAGAGTCAAGATACTTGAGCGCACTGTCAATGGTAGCTCCTGCTTCTTCAAGATAGTTCAGCTGAATTAGCGCCCGTGTTTTCCATGCCAGTGAGGAGAGCTTGAGTTCTTTCTCCGCAGGATATGTTTTAATTACGTAAGAGAAAAATTCTGAAGCATCGTAAAAATTCGCTTTCAAATAGTTAGCCTTGGCTATCAGATAGTAAGCATCATCAATATATTTACTTTGAGTCTTTTCATTAACGATGGTATTTGCTTTCTTAATCGCCGAATCAATAATGGGAGCTACAGAAGGGGCCTCCCTTTCAGAGGGGTCTTTATATATGGGTAATATCTGACTGAAATCATCATAGTATGTGTTTTCGATAGTAAGCAGACTCTCTTCAAGAAGCAAATTAGCATTGTATAGAATATTGTAACGTGTGGTAAGGTTCTGAAGGCCACGGTTTAATGTAGTATCTTTCTGTGATCTGCATCCTATGGACAGAATACAAAAAAGAGCCATGCCGGGAATATATTTTAAAGATGAGAAGATTTTCAAACTAAAGTAATTTGGTTCTAAACAAAAATACGATTTTCACAGATACGAAGCTGTATAACTCTTGTACGCAGAACATAGGAAAGGTTTACAGAAAATAGAATATTCATTATCGGAGTTCAGTCATCGGGGGCCTTAAGACAGTCGTTTCGTCGTAAGGGGTGGAGGGTAAACTTGTTTTTAAATACAAGTTTATCTAAGTTTGAAGCTGTATAATCCCGGAGGAGATGGCAGACGAGAAGAGTAACAGCACGGACCAAAATCAAAGCAGCGGAAAGAAGGCGCTTAACAGTTATGCCTACTACACCAGTATGGGTTTTCAAATGATTGCTGTGATAGGAGTTTTTGCGTTTATCGGATATAAAATTGATGAGGGGCAGGCTTCGAAAACTCCGCTTTTTACTGCATTCTTCAGTCTTGCGGGGGTTTTCATATCCTTGTATCTGGTTATCCGCTCTGTTAAAAAAAATAAATCTTGAGTATACTTCGCTTTACTTTTTTATTCGCTGTTTTTGTAACCTGTATCGGTTTACTTTTTGTGCTTTTAGATTCTGGCTTAGGTATTTCACTTTTAATCCCTAAATTCTGGGTCATTTTCGGCGGGCTCGCAGTCCTTACCTTAATGGCCTATTATTTCTCATTGACAGGCATCCGAAAAGGCGGCGAATTTTCTGTATATGCCATCCTTGGAGCCATCATTGTAAAGCTTTTGATTAGCATGCTTTTTGCTCTTGTTTACCTGCTCAGAATAAATGTTGATAAAGTGATTTTCGTCATTGATTTTATTTCAATTTATTTCTTGTTTAGTGGCTTTGAAATATGGGTGTTGTTAACTAACTTGCGCGACCAAAATAAATCGGAATAATCACGTATTAAATGGATTTTAGCGATATTTTTAAACTAAGAAAAACAGGGATAAGTGCAGTTGCCGCTCTTTTTTTATTTCTACTTAACGTTACCGACATAAAAGCCCAGCATCAAGACAGCGATACAACCTTTAGTTCTGCTGTTGAAAGTGATGCTCAGATTCCTGCTACCGAACATAAAGAAGGAGGGCATGCGGAGGGTAAATTTGATCCAACTTCAGCTATCATGGATCACATCGCAGATTCACATTACTGGCATCTTTGGGGAGAGACTTCTTTACCACTTCCGGTGATATTGATTACTGACAAAGGGGCGGAGGTTTTCTCATCTGCAAAATTCCATCATGGTGAGGATGCTTATGAAGGCAAGTACTACACATACAAGCTTATAGAAGACAAGATCTTTGCCGTTAATGCTTCGGGAGAGATAGACAAAGCTGCGTCTTCGAATGTATATGATTTTTCAATCACAAAAAATATCGCGGCGATATGGGTTGCCGTTATCCTGCTTGTACTGATATTCACGTCTGTATCCTCTGCTTATAAAAAGCGTGAAGGGAAGGCGCCGAAAGGATTTCAGTCGCTTATTGAGCCGATCATACTTTTTGTACGCGACGATATAGCAATTCCAAACATCGGTTACAAGTACACTAAATACATGCCGTTGTTATTGACGCTGTTCTTTTTCATCTGGATAAACAACATGCTTGGCCTGCTGCCTATCTTCCCGGGAGGAGCCAACGTTACGGGGAATATATTTATGACCTTCGTGCTGGCTTTTATAGTGCTTCTTGTCGTTAATTTTAGTGGTAACAAGTATTACTGGAAACATATCTTATTACCTGATGTACCCTGGTGGCTTTATCCAATCATGATCCCAGTTGAAATAATCGGTGTAATATCAAAGCCGTTTGCATTAATGATTCGTTTGTATGCGAATATTTCTGCGGGGCATATTATTGTACTTAGCTTAATTTCATTGATCTTCATCTTCAAGTCGCTCGCCATAGCGCCTGTCTCAGTCGCATTTGTACTGTTTATGGACGTTCTGGAGCTTCTGGTTGCATTTCTGCAGGCATTTATATTTACGATGCTTACAGCCCTGTTTATAGGGACTGCAGTTGATGAACATCATCATTAATAATAAGGAAACATTTTTAAACTATATAAATAACAACAATTATGGTAGGTTCAATAGCTGCAATTGGTGCAGGTTTAGCAGTAATCGGTGCTGGTTTAGGTATCGGTCAGGTTGGTGGTAAGGCAATGGAAGGTATTGCACGTCAGCCAGAGGCTGCTTCCAAAATTCAAACTGCTATGATCATCGCAGCGGCCCTTGTAGAAGGTGTTGCTCTGTTCGGTGTGGTAGTAGCCTTGTTGGGTAACAATCCTCAATAAGAAAGGGACTTCGGTCTGAAAAGAGGCCGGAGAATTAACGATTGGTTATTTTTCCGGCCTTTATTTATGAAGAAAAGACAATAAAAGATAGAAAAAATGGGAGAATTATTTGAGGGTATACTTAACCACCATTTAGGTTTTGTAGTTTGGTCGACTCTGGCATTCCTTCTGCTTTTGGTTATTTTAAGAAAATTCGCGTGGAAGCCTATCCTGAGTTCTATTAATGAACGCGAGCGTTCCATTGAAAATGCTCTTGCATCAGCTGAAAAGGCCAAGGAGGAAATGAGCAGGTTAACCAGCCAGAACGAAACTTTGCTGAAAGAGGCTCGTGCGGAACGTGACCATATTTTGAAGGAAGCAAAGGAGCTCAAAGATAAAATCATTGCTGAAGCCAGAACGAGTGCTCAAGCTGAAGGCACTAAGATGATTGAAAAGGCAAAACAGGAAATAGACAGTCAGAAAACGGCCGCCCTGAACGAAGTAAAAGGTCAGGTAGCTGCGTTATCGCTTGAGATCGCTGAGAAGGTATTACGCCGCCAGTTTGAAGATCATGCTAAACAGGAAGCACTGGTTACTGATTTGTTAAAAGAAGTAAAATTGAGTTAAGAGGTAAGAGTTAAGAGTTTAGAGTTTGCCAAATCAAAAACCCGCAACTCTGAACCTTGAACCTTGAACTAATAGAAGAAGATGTCTGAAATACAAGTAGCATCAAGATACGCTAAGTCATTAATAGATCTGGCTGAAGAGCAAAAGGCGCTTGAGCCTATTAAAGCTGATATCGATTCGTTTCTCCGTGTTGTGAAAATGAACTCGCAATTAGCTGCTATTCTCAGAAACCCTATTATCAGTCCTGATAAAAAACTTTCTATTCTGAATGAGCTGTTTGGAAAAACATTTCATAAAGTGGTTTTATCATTTTTCAGGATAGTAGTGAACAAAGGTCGTTCTGAAGTTCTTTACGCAACCGCAAGGGAGTTTGTAAATGAGTATAACCTGCGTAAAGGGATCATTAAGGCAACGGTAACTTCTGCCGCTCCTCTAAGTGAGTCGAACAGAAACCAAATCGTGCAGGCGGTTACAGAGGCTACCAAGTGTCAGGTAATTCTTGATGCGAAGGTGGATAAAGACCTGATAGGAGGCTTTGTACTCACGGTTGGCGACAAGCAGTATGATGCTACTATCCTGAACAGCTTGAACAAACTAAGGAAAGATTTCTCGCAGAAAGTGTCTGTTTAATCTACCCAATGAGATAATTAGAACAACAATTTTAAAGCATAAAATAAAAAATTAAGATAAAAAATATGGTAGAGGTAAGACCAGATGAAGTTTCGGCGATATTGCGTGAGCAGTTGTCGGGCTTTAAATCAGAGGCCGAACTTGAAGAAGTAGGTACCGTGTTACAGGTGGGCGATGGTATTGCCCGGGTATACGGCCTCACCAAAGTTCAATCAGGCGAGCTGGTTGAATTTGATAACGGACTACAAGGCGTGGTATTGAACCTTGAAGAGGATAACGTGGGTGTGGTTTTATTAGGCCCTGCTGATGAGGTTAAAGAAGGTGACACCATCAAGCGTACTAAGAGAATTGCTTCTATCCGGGTAGGAGAAGGTATGCTTGGCCGTGTTGTAAATACACTGGGACAGCCAATTGATGGTAAAGGTCCGATCACCGGCGAAACATATGAAATGCCGATCGAACGTAAAGCTCCGGGAGTAATTTATCGCCAGCCGGTAAATGAGCCTCTGCAGACTGGTATTAAAGCAATTGACGCAATGATACCGATCGGCCGCGGACAGCGCGAGCTGGTTATCGGCGATCGTCAGACTGGCAAGACTGCTGTTTGTATTGATACCATTATTAACCAGAAAGAGTTTCATGCTGCAGGAAAGCCTGTTTATTGTATTTATGTTGCTATAGGGCAGAAAAACTCTACCGTAGCCAACATTGTACGTACGCTTGAAGAAAACGGTGCTATGCCGTACTCTATAATAGTAGCTGCTTCTGCTGCAGATCCTGCTCCGATGCAGTTCTTTGCTCCGTTTGCCGGCGCTGCTATCGGCGAGTTCTTCCGCGATACCGGACGACCTGCACTTATCATTTATGATGATCTGTCAAAGCAGGCAGTTGCATACCGCGAAGTTTCCTTGTTACTTCGTCGTCCTCCGGGCCGTGAAGCTTATCCGGGTGACGTGTTCTATCTGCACAGCCGCTTGCTCGAAAGAGCAGCAAGAGTCACAAGTGCCGACAATATCGCCCGGCAGATGAATGACCTTCCGGATTCTATTAAGCACCTTGTAAAAGGTGGTGGTTCGCTTACAGCGCTTCCTATTATTGAAACTCAGGCAGGCGACGTATCGGCTTATATCCCGACCAACGTGATCTCTATTACCGATGGTCAGATATTTCTTGAATCTAACCTGTTTAACGCAGGGGTTCGCCCGGCGATTAACGTAGGTATTTCGGTATCCCGCGTAGGGGGAAATGCGCAGATCAAGTCGATGAAGAAAGTAGCAGGTACCTTAAAGCTCGATCAGGCTCAGTACCGCGAGTTGGAGGCCTTCTCTAAATTTGGATCCGACCTTGATGCGGCTACCAAATCGGTACTCGATAAGGGTGCGAGAAATGTGGAGATCCTAAAGCAGGGACAATTCTCACCAGTAACTGTAGAAAAGCAGGTAGCTATAATATATGCTGGTACGAAAGGCCTGTTACGTCAGGTACCTGTGAATAAAGTGAAACAGTTTGAAGCAGAATATACCCAGCAGCTGGAAGTACGTCATCCTGAAGTATTACAGGCA
The DNA here is from genome assembly GCF_006716645.1 of Arcticibacter tournemirensis. Taxonomy (NCBI): domain Bacteria; kingdom Pseudomonadati; phylum Bacteroidota; class Sphingobacteriia; order Sphingobacteriales; family Sphingobacteriaceae; genus Arcticibacter; species Arcticibacter tournemirensis. The sequence goes on from NZ_VFPL01000001.1 coordinate 928,593, forward strand.
CTAAAAGCTGGAAAATTTGATGACAGCATTACCGGCGTACTTGAAACAGTAGCTAAGGAATTGGCAGCAAATTATTAATGTAGTTATTAGATAGGAGAGGTGAGATAAGAGATAGGAGAACCAGTAACGGGTCTCAGGTCTCAGATCTCAGATCTCATATCTCATCAAAAGAGAATGGCTAATTTAAAAGAAGTAAGAAACAGGATCACATCTGTAAGTTCGACGCAGCAGATTACAAAAGCCATGAAGATGGTTTCGGCAGCAAAGCTTAAAAGAGCCACAAATGCCATTGTTCAACTGCGACCTTACGCCAACAAACTAAGAGATATACTGGGAAATCTTTCGGCAAGCCTTGAGGATTCGTCGTCCCCGTATATTCAGGAGCGTGAACCTGTAAGAGTGTTGATTGTTGCGGTTTCTTCAAACCGGGGACTTGCTGGTGCTTTTAATGCCAATGTTATTAAGTCGGTTAATCAGTTAATTGCTGATAAATACAAGGAGCAGTATCAGAATGGAAACGTGAGCATTGTAGCAATTGGAAAGAAGGTGCAGGATTATTTCGAACGGCGTAAATACAACGTTATTGGAAATAACACAGAACTATATACTGCACTTACTTTTGAGAATGTTTCTGCTGTTACAGAATCTATCATGCTGGGTTTCGTCAATGGAGATTACGACAGAGTAGAAGTGGTCTATAACCATTTCAGGAATGCGGCAGTTCAATATCTGATCACAGAACAGCTTCTTCCACTGCCCCGCAACACTGAAGCCCCCGACGCCGCAAAAGCTTCGAAGGTTGACTATATCCTTGAGCCTTCGCAGGAGGAGATTGTCAATGAACTGATTCCTAAGTCGATTAAGATTCAGTTATATAAAGCGGTACTAGACTCGCATGCCTCCGAGCATGGAGCCCGAATGACAGCTATGGATAAGGCGACTGATAATGCAGGCGAGTTAATACGCGCTCTTAAACTTTCGTATAACCAGGCTAGACAGGCAGCTATCACTACAGAACTTACTGAAATAGTAAGCGGCGCTGCAGCGCTATCAAACGGATAGTATTGCTATTTATCTAAAATTATTAAGTCAGCTACCCGAAGGTATACTTTCAGGTAGCTGACTTTTTTATGGGGTTATTTGTGTTTAGCAGATAGTCAGACAATGCCGTATTTACTGAGGATAGCTTTTATTTGGGGCTCTATTTTTTGCAGCATACGATCGAAACCCAGGTCGTTCGGATGAGTACCGTCAGTGGTACCTTCGTGGTCATCACCAATGAGCCCTTTGGCGTCGATAAAGTAAAGGTCTTTTACCCCCTGTTTTTGCAACAGCTCGTATTGCTTCCGCATATTTTCGTTTTGAAGTTTCATGCGGGATGTCCACTGCTTATCAATGAAACTGATTTCCCTGATAATGCTTTGAATTATGATGATTGGAGCTTTGGGATGCCTGGCTCTGATGCTTCGGACCAGGTAGGCCGTTCTTTCTGTGATCTCCTCCGGAGAAGAGTTGGGCACACAGTCGAGGATATAAGCATCAGCATCGAGTTCTGCCACCACATCAGCGACAGGTTTTTCCATTTTAGCGCTTCCGGAAAGCCCAAAGTTTATAAAATGAAGACCGGTACGTCGCGATAGTCGGGCTGGATAAGCCATGCCTGGCCGACTTGCTGAAGCGCCCTGAACAATGCTCGATCCATAGATCAGGATTCGCTTTTTAAACGGCTCAGCCCCAGCGTGGAGCTCAGATCCTTCTTCGATTCCAATTTCCAGTTTGTTCAGTTCGTCATATAGTGGGAGATAAAGGAGGAATTCTTTTGTTCCACCTTCCATGTTTTTGGTGATCTGATAGTTTGAGCACTGACCAGAAGGTCTGCCTACACCAGCAAATTGCCACTTGCCATCCCGTTTTACATATAAGTCAAGACCTTTATTGGCAATGGCTGTCATGTTTTCATTAGTCTTCGATTTAGAAACACACCATTTGGCCCATATTGTCGTACTACTGGTAGTAAAGGTCACGGCGATTCCGGCGGCATTTGTCAAAAGATGCTTTACACCGGGAGGTAGGGCCGGATAAGCGGCTGTATCAAGGCGATGAAACCCAGGAGCGTTTTCCTTTAATTTTCCGGTTATGTGAAGTGCAGAAGCCTCGGTATACTTGATTTCTTTTTGTGCAAAGGATGAATAGCTTATACCTGTCAGCAGAATAAGGATGATTAAAAAAGATTTCATGACTCTATGTAAATTGATTTTAGTGTTTGCTTTTTTTTAATGCCCTCCGATCTTTGCCTATCGAGCGGTTAGACATTGAGATATGTAGCAGGGCAAGGCTTCATATTGATGTTGATCTATATTCTGTCGTTGTTGCATTTAACTAATTTTCCCCGAGATGGGTGTTGCTAATTTATGCATTTTTAAGGTAAAGGCAGGTGCTTGAATCACCGCGCCGAAATGACCCTTTTTTGACGCCTTAAAGCCGATTAAAAACTTAATATTGTGCTGCGTGTTAGTCAAAATAAACAAATATGGAATACAGGAAATTAGGCGAATCTGACCTTGAGCTCTCCGTGATAACTTTTGGTTCGTGGGCTGCGGGAGGATGGATGTGGGGAGGTACTGAACGCTCAGATGCTGTGGATGCAATTAAAGCTTCTTATGATCTGGGAGTAACTTCAATTGACACAGCGCCAGTATATGGGCAGGGGTTAAGCGAAGAAATTGTAGGCGAAGCAATCAAGGGGCTACCCCGTGATAAGGTGCAAATACTCACCAAATACGGAATGCGATGGGATCTGGAAAAAGGGAGCCTTGCCTTTAAAAGCAAAAATAACGACGGGCAGGATATTGATATCTACAAATATGCTGGCAAGGAGAGTATAATTGAAGAATGTGAGAGCAGTCTGAGAAGGCTTGGAACTGATTATATAGATCTATATCAGATACACTGGCCTGATGTAACGACTCCGATCGAAGAAAGTATGGAAGCGGTGCAGCGACTGATTGAGCAAGGGAAGGTAAGGTACGCCGGCGTCTGCAATTATGATGCTGAACAGATGAAAACTGCTGAAAGTGCAATCCGTCTTGCTTCTAATCAGGTTCCCTATAGTATGGTAAACCGGGGGATAGAGGAGGTTGTTGTTCCATACTGCCTGGCTAATAAAAAGGCAGTTTTAGCTTACAGTCCCCTTGAGAGAGGCTTGTTAACCGGAAAGATAAAGCCGGGGCACCACTTTCAGGAGGGCGACCACCGGGCTCAGCATAAATATTTTAGTGAAGATAATGTAAAACGGGTGAATGTTTTTCTCGACAAACTACGGCCTATGGCTTTAGATAAGGGTGCATCGTTGGGCCAGTTGGTTCTGCGATGGACTATCGAGAAGCCCGGGATCACTGTTGCACTCGTAGGTGCCCGGAACGCGGAGCAAGCCGTTCAGAACGCCAAAGCTGTTGATGTGAAATTAAGCGCCGAAGAGCTCTCCTTTATCAGTCGGGAATTGTTGGCAATTGGCATTTAGGCCTTAACGGTTGGGTTTGGCAATTGGCTGTTAGCAATGGCATTTGATGGGTTGAGATTGCTTGAACTCTCAGAAGAATTGCTATTACCCAATCCCAATTGCCATACCCGGCTGCGATTCGCCTGCTATTTCTTTTTCGGTACTTTGGCGCCTTCTTCACGCGCTTCAGATAGTCCGATAGCAACTGCTTGTTTGGGGTTAGTTACTTTCTTGCCTGTGCCGGTCTTTAGCTTTCCTTCTTTCATCTCATGCATTGCTTCCTGCACCTTCTCCTGAGATTTCTCTGAATATTTTGCCATAGGATTGATTTTTAATGGTATAAACTATGTGTTGCTTGTTTTGTTTTTACCTTCAACTATAGCCTGATATCTATATCGGCATTTTTCATTGGCGGAATTTTTATAACTTAGCGGCAGTAAATAAAAAAATGGAAAACGTAAAAGAAACCTATAAAAAGAGCAGTGCGAGCGACAATGCTAACAATCCTGCTCATTACCGGCTACTAACACTTGGGATCATAATTATCATGATAGGTTGCTTACTTCGTTTTATGGGCGAATGGGCAATGATTGATATGGTATCAAACCTGATAACTATTGTTGGTATAGGTATTAGCTTGAAATCTGTTTACAATATTCTTCAGTAAGCATCCCTCTGTATGCTATAAATTCTTTCCATCTGCCTATGGAAAGGATAAACTATTTGCATCTCTTTATCGTTAATAATATGATATGATGAAGAGACTAATAATTTGTGCTACAGTACTTTTGACTGCTGCAAGCGTGTCGTTGGCAAGGGTAAAAGAGGAGCCTTTGAAAATCGGAAAATTGGTTCTTGAAAAGCGCCAGTCGCATTCTATTCAAGGGAGAGATTCTACTGTTACAATTGTAATAGATACGCTCATTATGAATGACAGATCTTCCCTGAGATTCTTCAATAAGAAAGATGTTAATCTCGTAATAAGATATGCCGTAATAGGAAAAGATTGTGTTATAGGTGGAGATGACGGAAAGAACAATGGTACCAATATCATTCTTTCTGCAAATTTCGTACAGCTGAAGAAGCTTTCTATTGATGTATCCGGCCTCGATGCTAAGATGTCGAACAGAAATTTTGACAATGGAAACGGGGGTAAAGTGGTGCTGAATTACCTTGCTGGCGGAGTAAAGCCGCAATTGTCAGATAGCCGCTCGGAAGGCTATGTAGAGATTAGCAACCACGCAGGTGGATACCGGACAAATGCTCAGAGCGATTTATATACTGTTTACAGCCGGCTGCAAAGCGGTGTTCCCGGACGGCCGCTCAGTCAGTTGCCAAACGGCAGAGTGTATTCGGGTGGCATAGGCAGGGATGGTAAATCAGATGTGATAGAAGTAAAAGAATTGCTTTCTTCTCCGGCATCCGGTACAGCCGGAAGCAAAGATTTTTAATGGTTTACTTGGGCTTATAATGCGAACGATTCAGGATTTCCTGGTATTTTGTATCCGCCATAAGTTGCTGTAGAGTGACATTTGGATTGCGTTCCATGTAATTCTTTACAATCTGCCAGCCTGTGAATAAGCCCAGCTTAGGAGCAGATTCATTCCCTGTTCCCAATCCAGGAGTAAAAGGGGCTTCCGACAGGTACTTCTGCACTTTCATATAATCCGTTTCATACAGCAGGTTTTCCTGAAGGAAATATCCCCATACGTCAGCTTCGTACGTTTCAATCCACTTTTGCTGGTCGGAGGTATAACCAATAATCGTAGAATCTGGTACTCCTGGCATGAAAGAACTCATTAAGAACAGGATTTTTCCGTTGTAGATCATCCTGTCGAGAAATGAATGATCGGTATCTGGTTCGGGAAACATATCTTCTCTTACAAAAGCTTCAATAACCCGGGGTGTAATGTTATCGGGCGTAAACCGCCGTGAGATATACAAAGGGATGCTTTCCCGGAGTGCCGGGTAGAACTTCGAGTCAGCTCCAAGAAACATGTCAAGACCGATGCCGATATAATTGTCGCCTACAGGTACCTGAACCGCGAACCCGGAGAAGAACGAAATAACTCTCGGGATCTTTTGCCCCGGGAAATAATACTTAACATGTTTAAAAGCGTCTCTAAGTTTTTCTTCGGTGGACGAGAGATCATTGAATTTTTCAGCTACCGAAGCCTGTAATGCCCGGTAATCAGTGTTGTTGATGACCGTCCTGAGATTCTTGTAGTACGTTGTATCGCTGGTATTGCCCACCCCTAACATTTCGGACATAAAATCATCATAGAAGGCGCCGTATTTCTTTTGAAGTGAAGGAACCTTTTCGATCAGGTTAACTGAGCTCACCTTTGCCAGGTCCTTATCGAAGCGCTCAATCTTTAGATCGAGTTCAATATTGCTAACATCCACCTCCTTCTTGTTCTTGCAGGAGCCGAGGGCTGCAGCAATTAAAAAAAACAAGTAGATTTGAAAACTTCTTTTGATTCTCATGTTTATATCAGAAGCGAAAATATGAAAAAACAACTTTTTATCCTCATGATGTTTTTCCTGCCCATATTGGCAGACGCTCAAACTACAACAGACAATGTACAATTAGGATTTACCACATCGCCGAATATCGGATGGCTCTCAATTGATAATAATACCAGCGGTATTGACGGCGATGGTGTGCGAACAGGATTTTCATATGGTGTACTGGCCGACATCGGCTTTGCGAGCAATTATTATTTTTCTACAGCATTTACATTGACCACAATAAACGGGAAGACGACCGAAAAGGCTTCGGGAATGTCATACAATAATATTTATAAGGTGGGGTATATAGAAGTGCCTGCAACGCTGAAGCTTAAAAGCAATCCCACCGCAATGGGAAGGTTCTATGGACAGTTCGGATTAAGCACAGGTATTAAGATAAAAGCAAAGGGAAGTTCGACTGAGAAGGTTTTAGGAGAGCCGGGTGTAGAGGGGGACAACTCGAATCTTTCGGATGTAAATACATTCAGACTCGGACTGGTAGCCGGCGCCGGCGCGGAATGGAATGTTAATGGGAATCTGAACATACTAACTGGAATTACATATAATAACGGATTCACGAGAGTTGTAAGCAAGGGACCGGATATGAGGAATTCGTATCTTTCATTAACTCTTGGGGTATTCTTTTAGACATTGCAGGATTTACAAGACGGGATGGAAGTTGACGGATCGGCGTCTGGCCGACTTTTATGGATCAAAATTACTACGAATCATCACTCAAATGAAAATAGCACTCGCTCAATTAAATTATCACATAGGAAACTTCGAATCGAATACTCAGAAGATTATCCAAACCATTCTGAAAGCAAAAGATCAGGGCGCAGACCTGGTAGTGTTTGCTGAATTAGCAGTATCGGGATACCCGCCGCGTGATTTTCTTGAATTTACGGAGTTTATCGAGCTATGCGAAGCCTCTGTAAACAAGATAACAGAAGCCTGTAGCGATATTGCGTGTATTATCGGAACGCCTACCCGTAATCCAAGGACCGAAGGGAAAGATCTGTTTAATTCTGCTGTTTTCATCACAGAAGGAAAAGTGAAAGCTACAGTTAACAAGGCATTGCTGCCTACGTATGATGTTTTTGATGAGTACCGTTATTTCGAGCCGTCGGCAGAGTTCGGTTGCATAGAGCTTAATGGTAAGAAGATAGCTCTTACGATATGCGAAGACCTCTGGAATATTAACGACAACCCTCTCTATATTACCGCTCCGATGGACCAGCTGATTGCTGAAGGTCCGGATATTATGATCAACATAGCCGCTTCTCCATTTGCCTATAATCATGATGACAACCGTGTAAAGGTGCTGAGTGATAACAGTAAGAAGTACAAGCTTCCTTTGCTGTACGTGAACCATGTAGGGGCACAGACAGAGATCATCTTCGACGGAGGCTCTTTTGTGTTTAATGAAAAGGGCGAAATGCTTGATCAGCTTAAATACTTTGAAGAGGATCTGCGGATCTACGAGTTCAATGATGGAAAGATACAGGGGCTGGAGCCTTTGCCGTATAGCCCTCTTCCTGACATTGAGCAGATCCACCAGGGCTTGCTGTTAGGAATTAAGGATTATTTTACCAAGTCGGGCTTTAGCAAGGCGGTACTGGGACTTTCGGGCGGGATCGATTCTGCAGTGGTGTGCGCCCTTGCTGCAGAAGCCTTAGGCGCCGAAAACGTTATGGCTGTATTGATGCCTTCCAAATACTCTACTGATCATTCCATCCAGGATGCTCTCGACCTGGTTGAGAATTTAGGCTGTCAGCACCACATAGTCGCTATAAAGGAAGCTGCCGATGCCTTTGAACATATGTTAGAGCCAGCGTTTAAAGGACTGCCTTTTAATGTTGCTGAAGAGAATATACAAGCGCGGTGCCGGGCTATTGTTGTTATGGCATTTTCGAATAAATTCGGTTATATTCTTCTGAATACATCGAATAAAAGTGAATGTGCTGTTGGTTACGGAACACTGTACGGCGATATGGCTGGCGCTATTTCCGTGTTGGGCGACGTATATAAAACGCAGGTTTACCAGCTCGCTAACTATATCAACCGCGAGCGGGAGATCATTCCACAAAACACTATTGTTAAACCTCCCTCCGCTGAACTCCGTCCTGGGCAAAAAGATAGTGACTCTCTGCCAGATTATGATGTGCTTGACAGTTTGCTCTATCAGTATGTTGAGCTCAAAAAGAGTTCGAGAGATATTATAGCGAAGGGTTTCGACGAAGAGCTTGTGCGGAAGGTTATAAAGATGGTAAATAAAGCCGAATTCAAGCGGTATCAAACGCCTCCAATACTCCGTGTCTCGCCTAAAGCATTTGGTATGGGCAGGAGAATGCCTATCGTAGGTAAGTATTTATCATAGACGGGTTGTTATAACCTAATCCTAAGCGGCATAAGTGTACGTTCAGAGGTTAAATCAAAAACTCTGAGCCTGGTATTTCTATGATTATAGGTTTTGCCTATAAAAGCATAGAATTAATTGATTATGATTATTTCTTCCGTTGTCCTAACTTTACAATACTCACAAAGAACAAATCATACCAAATTCATAAAAATGGAAAAAGAATCAAACGACATCAGTAAATGCCCGTTTCATAATGGGAGTATGAAACACAATGTCGGCGGTGGCGGCACCAAAAACCGGGACTGGTGGCCCAACCAGTTAAAATTAGGCATTCTTCGTCAGAACTCTCCCCTGTCAAATCCTATGGACGAGGATTTTAACTATGCCGAAGCTTTTAAGAGTCTCGACCTGGAAGCAGTAAAAAAGGATCTTCATGAACTTATGACGGATTCGCAGGACTGGTGGCCTGCGGATTTTGGCCACTATGGCGGACTATTTGTACGTATGGCATGGCACAGCGCAGGGACCTACCGTGTATGGGATGGTCGCGGTGGTGCAGGAGCAGGACAGCAACGTTTTGCGCCGCTTAACAGCTGGCCCGACAATGTAAGTCTGGATAAGGCGCGCAGGCTATTGTGGCCCATCAAACAGAAATATGGCCGGAACATCTCATGGGCTGACTTAATAATTCTCACAGGTAACGTGGCGCTGGAGTCTATGGGCTTCAAAACATTTGGATTCGCCGGTGGGCGTGCAGATGTTTGGGAAGCAGACGAGGCCGTATATTGGGGCTCGGAAAACACCTGGCTCGGGGGCGACCTTCGCTACGCACACGGATCTCCGGGAGTAGAAGGTCATGGTATCGTGGTGTCCGACGATGACGCCGATGGCGATGTTCATACCCGCGATCTCGAAAACCCCCTCGCTGCTGTACAAATGGGACTTATATACGTAAATCCCGAAGGTCCCGACGGTAATCCTGATCCTATCGCTGCGGCTAAAGACATCCGCGATACTTTCGGTCGTATGGCAATGAACGATGAAGAAACTGTTGCTCTTATTGCCGGCGGGCACAGCTTTGGAAAAACCCACGGTGCGGCTCCGGCGACGCATGTTGGCAAGGAACCTGAGGCAGCCGGTTTGGAAATGCAGGGATTGGGCTGGAGCAATAGTTATGGTTCAGGGAAGGGGCCTGATACGATTACAAGCGGTCTTGAGGTAACCTGGTCCAAAACTCCAACCCAGTGGAGTAACAGTTTCTTTGAGAACCTGTTCGGCTTTGAATGGGAGCTTTCTAAAAGTCCCGCAGGAGCACATCAATGGGTTGCTAAGAATGCAGATGCTATTATTCCGGATGCATTCGATGGCTCAAAAAAGCATATACCAACCATGCTGACCACCGACCTCTCTTTACGGTTTGATCCGGCTTATGAAAAAATCTCCCGTCGGTTCTTTGAGAATCCGGATGAGTTTGCCGATGCTTTTGCGCGGGCATGGTTTAAGCTAACACACCGTGATATGGGTCCGCGCTCACGTTATCTCGGTCCTGAAGTACCCGAAGAGGTTTTAATCTGGCAGGATCCTATCCCCGAGGTTGACCATGTATTGATAGATGAAAGCGACGTTGCCGCTCTGAAAGCGAAGATACTGGAGTCGGGGCTGAGCGTATCCGAGCTGGTATCCGCGGCCTGGGCTTCGGCCTCCACCTTCCGCGGGTCCGATAAACGGGGTGGAGCTAATGGTGCACGTATTCGGCTCGCTCCTCAGCGATACTGGCGGGTAAATAATCCAACGCAATTGCAGCGTGTTCTAAGTGTGCTGGAGTCTATTCAGAAAGAATTTAATGATGCGCAAACAGGGGGTAAAAAGGTTTCGCTGGCAGATCTGATAGTTCTGGCTGGTTGTGCAGCTGTTGTAAAAGCGGCGAAAGAGGCCGGGCATGTTATTACAGTTCCATTCACGCCGGGTCGCATGGACGCATCGCAGGAGCAAACAGACGTTGAATCGTTTGGTTATCTTGAGCCGGTAGCCGATGGCTTCCGCAATTACCGCAAGTCGAGGGGAGCTGTGCCTACCGAAGAATTGCTGATAGATAAAGCTCAGCTGCTGACACTAACGGCACCCGAATTGACAGTACTGATAGGAGGTATGCGTGTATTGAACACTAATTTTGACGGCTCCAGCCATGGTGTTTTCACGCAGCGCCCGGGTGTGCTCAGCAATGATTTCTTCGTAAATCTGCTGGACATGAGTACCGCCTGGAAAGCAGCATCCGATGACAAGGAGCTTTACCATGGTGTTGATCGCGCCACCGGTGAACCAAAATGGACTGCCACCCGCGCTGATCTGGTTATTGGATCACATGCAGAACTTAGAGCAGTTGCTGAAGTGTACGCCAGTGCAGATGGTCAGGAAAAATTCGTGAAAGACTTCGTAACGGCCTGGAATAAAGTGATGAACCTTGACCGGTTTGACATATCTTAATAAAACGACAAAACCCTCCAGATTTTCATCTGAAGGGTTTTCCTTTCTTGTGGAGGCTACTGGATTCGAACCAGTGACCCTCTGCTTGTAAGGCAGATGCTCTGAACCAGCTGAGCTCTCTCTATGCTTGTTTATTCATGTTTGCTTAATTGTTATTCAAACTACATTCAAACAAATAACCTGTTAATGTTCATTTATCACTCTTATAGAAGGGAAAAATAGCTATTGCTTATCATCTACATTGTTGGCCTAAAGTTAATATCACTATCAGTAATAATAACCACTTGAAATCGTCTGTTTGTCTTGCCATGTTTAATTAATTTCCATTAAAAAAGTCTTCTCTTTTTCGAATAACTTCTTGCCGTTCCAAATTCATATTTTTGTTTCTTAAATTCCAATTATTACTTTCTGCATAGACTAAATTGAATTTACATTCCTTTAATTCGCTTTTAGCCTCTTCCAATAATGCTTCCTTCTCTTGAATTGTCCTTTCTAACTGATAGATTTCCGCATCTTTACTTGCAATAGTTTCTTTAAATACTTTGTATTGCCAAACTAAACAGATCATTGAAGCTATTGATATTATAAATGGTAGTATGAATAGTTTCTTTATTTTACTATTTTCCATCTAGATGCTTTTCTATAATTTATTTGCTATACAATGAGCTTGCTCTTGAATAAGCCCATTAAATGGTTGACAGATTATCTGTTCATTCAATCTATTATCTTTAATAGTAATACTTTTTAGCTTTGTTGATTGAAACTTTAAAAACACAGTAGAAGAGAACTTATAATTACATTGATTTTGATTTATTCCTGTCATTGGTTGCGACAGATTAACATCCTCGGCTAAAAGAGAAATTTCTGTATTATCATCAAAGAGAAATACAAGCTGTCTTGGTACTAATGGCGACTTTGGTCTCCCGGCTAATACTTTGGCTATACAAGCGAATTTTAGGAGGTCTTTGTTATCTCCCTTTTGTACTACTACTAATTGGAAGAATGCTGTAAGCAATCCATTTTCTAAATCTTCATTCTTATAAATGCTTTCAGATTTAGCGACGTAGGCAATATCAGAATCTATTTCCGTCCTAGTTATACTACATTGTGCAAATGTGCTAATGCTTATAGCATTAATCAAGGTTGTTAAAAATAAAAAATATAATTTTCTCATAAGATTTGTACCAATGCAATTACAGATATTTCTTTTATTTTTCCATTTCTATTTGCTAAATTAATACATTTAATTAAGGTATTGCTACGTTCTTTTCAGGAGTTTAGTGGGGTCCAGATAAGCATTAGACCAGAAGCATTATTGAGGGATTCTGAAGATAAGCAACAACTTGGTTTTCTGAAGCTATATTTCTCGAAAACGGAGCTATTAACTAGAGATCGTGTAATCTACCCTAAAAACAGCTACGAAAATAAATGTAGTAGTTTTATAAATTTAGGGTAATGAAAAAAGGAAATTTCACAGAAGCACAAATCATCAAGATCTTGTCATTACAGGATTCAAGGAGGAGCGTATCGGACATTTGCCGGGAGCACGGCATAAGTCAGGCGACTTTTTACAATTGGAAGAGCAAGTATTCAGGGATGGAGGTATCTCAGCTCAAACAGATGAAAGAAATGGAGAAGGAGCTATCGCAGTATAAAAAGATTGTTGCCGAGCTAACTCTTCAAAACACGGTATTGAAGGATGTGATCGAAAAAAAGCTCTAGGGCCTGCCGAAAAGCGGGAGCTTGTCGGTTACGCCAGAGAAACGTACCGGCTGAGCCTTCGGCAGGCCTGCATGTTGTTTATGATCAGTACTCCGTTTATTATTATAAAGCAAGGAGGAAAGACGACAGCCAGGTGATGGAACAGCTTTCTTTATTGGCTGATCTGCATAAGACCTGGGGTTTCTGGATGATGTACCACCGATTGAGAAAGCTAAAGTACATGTGGAACCATAAGCGGGTATACCGTATTTATACCGCTATGCGTCTGAACCTTCGCAATAAAAGGAAGAAGCGGCTTCCAGGTCGTGTTAAAGTTCATTTAGTTTGCCCTATTGGGCCTAATATCACCTGGAGCCTGGACTTTATGCACGACACACTGACGAGTGGCAGGAGTGTGCGGACCCTCAATGTGATCGATGATTTCAATCGGGAAGCCCTCTCTATTGCCGTGGATACCAGCCTTCCGGCTCAGCGGGTGATACGGGAATTGGAACAATTGATCGAATGGCGAGGCAGGCCTGAAAAGATCCGCTCTGACAACGGACCGAATTTGTGGCTGGCATTTTAAGCAACTGGTGTCAGGACCAGGGAATTGAATGGGAGTATATTCAACCCGGAAAGCCGACGCAAAACAGCTTAATCGAGCGATTTAACAGAACATTTCGCCAGGACGTACTAGACAGTTATATGTTCGACAACCTGGTTGAGATCAGGAAATACGCCCAGGCATGGGCATGGATGTATAATAACGTCCGGCCACATTCAGCCTTAGGTCACCTCACCCCAGTGGAGTTCCTGTTGAAATATGGAAAACTCTCCGAGTTTCCCACATTCCAACAGGATAACAACAATAACAATTCTGATATTTCTCGCACCTCTGAACTGGCTTCGTAGTGCTTTGATTTTAGCATTGAATGATTCAGCTGAGGCATTGGTGCTTCTATTATCGAAGTAGTTCAGAATGTTCAGGTAATGATTTTGAATGGTGCGGGAAACAGTTTTGAAGGTGTCTATGTCAGCCTGCTCGACATCATTATGCCACCGGGCCAAACGGGTAAAGCCCACTACTTTGTCTTTGGTTTTACTAAAGATATAGGACAGCTTTCTGCTTAGCGTATAGGCTGTCTCCAGTCTTGGGTAGAGCCGGAAAAAGGGTTTCCGCCCGCTGATGTTGTGAAGGAGTCCATTTAGGTTCGTCCTTAAACAACAGGTAGCGGCTTCAGGTCAATAGTTGCTTGGTCGTGTCGCCATTCTCCAGGACGTCGGCAATATAGCTTTCTCCTACATCCTTGGCCATCGCTATCTCTTGGTTTTCCTGATCGATCCTGCCAGCGGTATTCTACCCGAAGCTGCTGTACGGCATCGGTGGCACCTTCTTTCCTTTGGCTGACTTATTAAATTACTACCGTATAAAGTTCTCCCTAGGACAGGCAGTTCTCGTCAATGCTCAGGTATTGTCCTATATTATCTTCGAATACCAACCAATCCTGAGCATGTTCCAGAGCCGTCCAGGACATGTAATCGCTTAAATAACGTACATATTGTTCCTGCAGCTGCTTGCCATCGAGCTGAAAGAACAATCCTATTGTCTTACAGCTCAGGGGATGGTTATCGATTAAATCCTTTTAAAAAAGCGGCAAACTCGATCGTTGCCGGGTGCCTTGAGCTACATGATGCCACTGATGATAGACCGTTTGGCCTGGTGTCATGATTCAGCCATTTGCAGCGCTTGAGATGAAGAAAAGAGGGTTTGCCACGAAGAGAGAAATTATGCAGCGTCGCTTCATCAAAAAATCCTTTCGATTCCAGATGCTGGCCCGTGTATTCCTTAGGGTGAATATTCTTTTCAGACAGGTAAAAGTGGTAGGAGTCTTCTTTCTTCTCCACTTTAGCCACATCAAACATCTCTAGTAAACCAGAGGGTAGCAGTAACGATAATAACTCTTTTTGGATCAAGCAAAAAAGTTGGGGAGGAATAGTTAAGAATCATAAGTTTGCAGGCAAAAAGGATTGGAAAAAGAACTACTAAGCTTATTACTGCCATCGGGATTAACAGAACTGTTTGAAGTGGAGCAGGTCGAGAAAAAGAACAATGAAATTCACTTGTACCTGTCACAGAAAAAATATCCCTCCAACGTCATATACAGGTCCCCTGTTATCCAAAGGATTCTTTGATGAGGTCACACTTCGGGACTTCCCGCTACGGGGAAAGCCCTGCTTTATTCATCTCAAGCGCTGCAAATGGCTGGATCAGGCCAGCGGAAAGATTGTTTTTCATGAGTGGGAGCAGGTGGCAGAAGGGACCCGTTTGACAGCAGAATTTGCTGCTTTTTTAAAAGGATTTAATCGATAATCATCCTGTAAGCTGTAAGATGGTGGGCCTGTTTTATCAGCTGGATGGCAAACGGTTGGAAGAACAATATGTACGTTACTTAAGTGACTTTATGGACTGGCCACAGCGGGACCATTCTCAGCAGTGGCTGATCTTTGAAGAGAATATAGGCCCCTACCTGAGTATCGATGAAACCAGTCTATCACAGGGTGAGCTTTATACCGTGGTAACCAACAAAGAGGCCAGGGGTAAAAAAGGTTCTCTGGTAGCCATTATAAAAGGAACTCAGAGTGAGAGGATTATTGAGGTCCTGAAACAAATATCTAAACGTAAGCGCAATAAAGTAAAGGAAGTTACCCTGGATCTGGCCCCTACTATGGAACGGATTGCCAGCAAAAGCTTTCCTAATGCTTCGCTGGTTTCCGACCGGTTCCATGTACAGCAGCTGGCCAGTGATGCCGTTCAGCAGCTGCGCATAGAGTACCGATGGCTGGCCATCGATCAGGAAAACAACGAGATGGCCCTGGCTAAGGAACTCAATAAAAATCATGTGCCGGACATTCTGGAAAATGGAGATACTTTAAAGCAACTACTGGCCCGTAGCCGCTATCTTTTATTTAAAGATGAATCTAAATGGGCCCCAAGCCAGGCACACCGGGCACAGATCCTCTTTCGATTATATCCTACACTGGAAACTGCCTATACCTTAAGCCGAAAGCTCTCTTACATCTTCTCTAATACAAAAGATAAAGGCATTGCCTTAACCAGACTGGCCCGCTGGTATGAAGCAGTAGAAAGGTCGGGTATTAAGGCTTTTGGAACCGTTTCCCGAAGCATTCAGAACCACTATCTCAATATTCTCAACTACTTTGACAACCGAAGTACCAACGCTTCCGCTGAATCATTCAACGCCAAGATTAAAGCGCTTCGTACACAGTTCAGAGGGGTCAGGAACATCTCTTTCTTCATGTACAGATTATCTAAAATTTATGCTTAGTCCCCAACTTTTTTGCTTGATCCCTCTTTTTCCAATGCGCTCTTTTAACACTCTCCCTCTCACACCCTGCCCCTCTCTCCAAATCCCCCTATAAACGACAAAACCCTCCAGATTTTCATCTGAAGGGTTTTCCTTTCTTGTGGAGGCTACTGGATTCGAACCAGTGACCCTCTGCTTGTAAGGCAGATGCTCTGAACCAGCTGAGCTAAGCCTCCTTCCCGTTTTAAGCAGCGTTGCTTGCGTTTGGGACTGCAAATATAGAATTGGAATTTAACTCTGCAAAATAAATTTTAACATTTTCTGCAAACCGCTTGACTACAAATACTTAGTGATTTCTGGTGACAGCGGTTTTACAGCAGACCGGAAACGGTGGATTAGTTTTCCGTTCTCGTCGATAAGGAATTTCTCGAAATTCCACTTGATCTCGCCCGTAAAATCAGGATTGCCTGCAGTTGTTAAATACTTAAACAACTCATCCATATCGTCGCCTTTTACGCTCACCTTCTCAGCCATCAGGAAGCTTACACCATAGTTCTGCTGACAGAACTCCTGGATCAGTGAATTTGTTCCCGGTTCCTGGCCGCCAAAATTATTTGCCGGAAAGCCGATGATAACGAGTTTGTCTTTATACTGCTGCGATAGTTTTTCAAGCTCTGCGTACTGTGGCGTAAAACCGCATTTTGAAGCAGTATTTACAATAAGGATCTTTTTTCCTTTGAATTTTGCAAGGTCTACCGTGCCACCATCAATAGCTGTGATCTTGAAATCATATACCGTCTTTAGAGGAAAGGCAAAAAGTGCCAAAATAATAAGTGCTGCTGTTTTCATTTCGATATGTATATAACAAAATTAAACAATTTTAACGGCTTTAATGGTTTTCTGGAACATTTACCGTTTCACCAGGCTCGACGGACTTACTGGCTCGCTTAGCAGCTTGCCAAATATCTCCCATCGTTTCTCAGGAGCTTGAGCCGTTCCTCCATTTTGCTCTACATAACGCTTTATCAAATCCTGCCCGTAGTTGTAGTTTATAACATAGCTGCGGTATTTTTTTATAAAGTCCAGTGATTTCTCTGCGGTTTCATTGTTCATCAGGCAGTACTTTTTAAGCCAGCTTAGCGCTTTGCTCCGGGTCATGGTATCGTTAATCAGTCCCCTGGCGACTTCATTTCTTGCGTAGTTGAGTTTTCCTTTTATTGCTAATGCACTAAAATAGGCAGTTACTCCCGTTGTATCACGTCCCGCCATTGGCAACAGTACGGTTTTAGCGAACGTCACCTTGTCATTCCCCGGAAAGGCTACCTCAATACCGTAATTTGCGCTGCCTTCAGCAATCAGGGATTGAGGGCTGAACAGGGGATATAAAGAAAGTTCCACCCAACCTCTGTCGTGGTAAAGGTGTTTCTCAAGCAGCATATTGTAAACGTGGTGCCCCGGATAGCTCTCATGGCTTCCGACATCAATTGCCCTGTCAATAGTGCTCTTTGTATCTGTGTTAATTTGTATTACGCTTCTGTAATTGCCTTTATACCAGTTATAACCCGACCATGGCTTGTCGGTGACAAATTCGAGCGTGAAGCTCTCTCCGGCTGGTAGCTGGTAGTGGCTTTTGGTGCGTTTGCGGGCTTCCGCGATGGCGGCCTTAGTTACCTGCTCAAGCTTGTCTTTAGGGATAACGAATTTACTGGCAAGCCTCTGGAAGCGGTCGTTCACATTTCCTTTGCCCGGCAAGATACCGTCGAGCTGCTTAACCAGAGCTTTAAAATGATTCTCCTCGTATACCGGAGCTACCACGCCAAAAAGCGCTTTTGATTCATCATCAAATGATTCGTATTCTTCGCTGAATATGCGGATGCGACGGTTAAAGGCTACTAACTGATCATACATCCAATTCGCCCTTATCTTATTTGAATCGCTGATCGAGCTGTGAGCTATCGAGCCCAGTTCATTCATTAGCTCATTTACCGATGCTACTAAGCTGTCCTTCGGAAAATCCTCTTCAGGCTCACGGCTGGGCTTTAAAGAATCTGGCCCATAATAGGCATCTACAAAGTCCTCGTCATATTGCCCGATGGTAAGGCCGAGCCGTACGTACTCCCCGGCAAGTTTGTTCAGCTTTTTATTTTCTTGTTCTTCTACCGGGTTCTTACATGCCAGAGCAAACAGGACAGAAACAATCAATAGTAAGTTTTTCATAGTTAAATATACAGGTTGCGTAAAGATCTTAATTATAACTCTATTCTTTAGATAGAATTTATAATGGAGATCTTCCGGCTACCTGTATCCGCTTGTGCTGCGCAATGCAAATAGAAATACCGGATGATTACCTGTTAAACCAAAAGTAAGCGCATCCGGTATTAGTTAATTATTTCTTCTTTTTCATTACGAGAGCGACTACAGCCGTCGTGATCAGTGCTCCAATGAATGCTTTTTGCACGAATGCTTTCCGGTTATATTTCCATTCGGATTTCAAGCCCTTCTCTGCAAAGAAGTTCGGAATGTGCCCGTGTTTCACATCATCGATGATGCCTTCTATAACGTTGATCTTGTCGGCTAATATCAATGGAAGCCAGTGTCCATAACTGCCTTCGCTGTATTTAAACGCAAACCTTCTGATCGACCCGCTAATTCCCGAAGGAGGCTGAGGTGTTCCAAATACAGCGCTCAAGTTAGGACGTTCATTTGAATGCAGTATTTCTACGTCTGCGCGTTGTTGTACCGGTCGTATCCAGTTAAGACGGTTATGATCGTCGCCGGTATACTTCTTCATTGGATATGTTGGTTCATTTTCAGGGTCGGCGTCTATGCCCCATCCCTTAATATGCGTGTAGTCCTTTGTTGTATTTTCCATAATAGTTGTTTTTATACTCTTGCCGATGGCGGGATAAGAATTGGCTTGATACAGTTGTCGAGCTTTGAAGAGAAGATATGGTAGGCTTCTGCTACTTCTTCCAGGGGAACTCTATGGGTGATGATACCCTTCGGGTTCAACACTCCTGACTTAACATGCTCTATCAGCCTCGGAAGGAGTCGTTTAACAGATGCCTGATTGGCCCGGATAGTGATTCCTTTGTTAACCACGTTCCCAATGGGAATAAGATTGCCTGTAGGGCCATATACTCCAACAATTGACACTATGCCCCCTTTTTTTACTGAATTTATTGCCCAGTGAAGAGCCGTAGCGGCGCCCGCCTGAAGCATGAGCTTTTTGCCTGTAATGGTTTGCAGTGCGCTTCCCGCGGCATCGGCACCAACGGCATCTATGCAGACATCGGCGCCGAACCAGCCGGTTGTTCGTTTTAAGAATACCACCGGATCTTCCAGGGATCTGAAGTTATAGGCTTCGCACTGTGCATACTTTCGGGCGAACTCCAGACGATATTCTATATGATCTATTATGATGACACGTGCAGCTCCGAATAACCACGAACATTTAGCCGCCATGATACCAACAGGACCTGCGCCAAAAACAACCACGGTGTCGCCTTTTTTTATACCACCCATTTCTGCGGCCTGGTATCCCGTCGGAGCCACGTCCGTTAACAGTACGGCATCATCCGGATCCATATCAGCTGGAATAACCGTTGGACCAACATCAGCATAGGGTACACGTACGTATTCCGCCTGTCCTCCGTCATAACCTCCGGCAGTGTGTGAATACCCGAATATCCCTCCCACAGCAGTGGCTTCGGGATTTGACTCATGACAATTTCCATAAAGCTCCTGCTTGCAGAAAGCGCACGTTCCGCAGGCAATGTTAAAGGGCACCAGGACGTTGTCGCCGACTTTAATGTTTTGGACAGTCGGGCCAATCTCCTCAACGACGCCAATAAATTCATGGCCGAAAGTGGTTCCCACCCGCGTATCAGGCACCAGGCCGTGATAAAGATGTAAATCCGACCCACAGATACAGGAACGAGTAACGCGCACAATTGCGTCATTCGGATGGAGCAGTTCGGGATGAGGTTTTTGGGATACGCGGATCCTGCGCGGTCCACGGTAATTCATAGCTAGCATAATTATAATCCTTCCTTTTTAAATTTCTGATCTTTTACCAGCACGAGGTAGACGATCTCAATGATTTCATAGTATAGATATGAATCAGGCTAAAAACCGTGCCACCAGGTAGTGGAAGGCCTGAAGTCATATAGAGATGTATGATTGTTAGAGTATAAGGGGCACATTTGCAGAAACAAGGCCTCTTTAGCTGTTCTATTCTGCATTTATTTCTATTCACTTGTTATAGAATAAAAGACACCAGGCAGGAAGAGGTAACTGGAATTCCCACTAGATGCGTAAGACCTGTCTGGAATTTAGTGTAAGAAAGATACGATAATCGTTGTACCCTGGTTCTGGAACTGTTCGGGGTGAGAGCACAGTGAGTGCACGGTGAGAGCACGGTGAGTGCACCTTTCTCCGGTAAAACGTGCACTCACTGTGCACTCACTGTGCTCTCACCCTGTAGTTACTCCGAACCATTCCTTTATCTTATCAGAACAAGGTTCATACAAATCTATACCTTTTCTTACTCCTTACCCAATGGTTATTATAGAAAGCGGGCAGAGACAGATAGAACCTGCGGCCTGAAAGCCGCCGCCACAGGTTTTTTAGAAGAGATGCTCCAGAGTACTTAAGTGGAAGACAGCAAAGAACGTATAAAATTGTATTTTTGCAACTTTAAACTCATAAATATGAACAGAGGACCAATTTCGCAGTTTATAGAAAAGAACTACCGGCATTTTAATGCCGCTGCGTTGCTTGATGCGGCAAAAGGGTATGAGACCCATCTTGCAGAAGGCGGGAAAATGATGATTACTCTCGCCGGTGCGATGAGTACCGCAGAACTCGGTATTTCTCTTGCAGAGATGATCAGGCAGGATAAAGTGGCAATTATCTCCTGTACCGGAGCTAATCTCGAAGAGGATATCATGAACCTTGTAGCTCATACTCATTATAAAAGAGTACCAAACTACCGCGATTTGAGTCCTCAGGAAGAGTGGGACCTTTTGGAAGAGGGGTTTAACCGGGTAACCGATACATGTATTCCGGAAGAAGAGGCTTTCAGGAGGATTCAGCGACATATTCATAAAATATGGAAAGATGCGGAGGATAAAGGCGAACGGTATTTTCCACATGAGTATATGTATAAGCTGCTGTTAAGCGGTGTTATGAAAGATACTTATGAAATACCGGTTGAGCATAGCTGGATGATTGCAGCTGCTGAGAAAAATCTTCCTATTGTCGTTCCGGGATGGGAAGACAGCACGATGGGGAACATCTTTGCGTCTTACGTTATAAAAGGCGAACTAAAGGCTTCCACCATGAAGAGCGGGATCGAATATATGGCCTGGCTAGCCGATTGGTATCGTGAGAATAGCGGAGGAAAGGGTATAGGCTTTTTCCAGATCGGCGGAGGCATAGCCGGCGACTTTCCAATTTGTGTTGTCCCTATGCTTTATCAGGACCTGGAGATGCACGATGTTCCATTCTGGAGCTATTTTTGCCAAATCTCAGACTCCACTACCTCCTATGGGTCATATTCAGGCGCAGTACCTAACGAAAAGATCACCTGGGGAAAGCTGGACATTCACACACCGAAGTTCATAGTGGAGTCGGATGCGACGATTGTAGCGCCTCTTATTTTCGCCTGGATTTTAAAACAATAACAAAAACCGAAATAACTCAAAACTGTATTCTCTATAAGAATCAGTAAACAAAATGTCAAAAAGGGGTTTCATTGATTAATGAAGCCGCTTTTTCTTGTTATTTAGAATGAGTATAAATTATTTTTACCGGTCATTATAGTGTCACACATCATTAAATTAATTATACTTTTGTCATCCGAAATTGTGATTTAGAGCACAATTTCTATTTTACATTTAAAATTTAGCGTAAAAATAGTATATGAGAAGCATCTCATTGGTTTTAAAAAGTGTTGCAAAATCATTCATCTTAGTTTCTGCTCTAAGTTTCGGTATCCAGGCTAATGCTCAAAATTCTCCGGCAGGCAATCCAGTTGCAGGGGAAGGTACTGCGGGAGCTGCTACGGCCGCAGCTGCAAGTGGAGCTGTAAAAGGCGATGCCAATGCGGGGTCTGCTCTCTTTAAGCAAAAGTGTACTTCTTGTCATGCGCTCAACCGCACTGTTGTTGGGCCGGCTTTGAAAGGTATACACGAGAGACGTGACGAAGCATGGCTTATCAAGTGGATTAAGAACTCTCAAGCTCTTGTTGCCTCGGGCGACCCTACTGCGGTTAAGGTGTTCAATGAATTCAACAAGACGGTAATGACGCCGTTCCCTGAATTAAGTGATGATGATATTAGAAACATCCTCGCCTATGTTCAGACGGAGGGAGACAAGCCCGAAGCAGCGGCAGGAGCCGCAGCGGGTGGAACTGGTACAGGTGCGGCCGGTTCTGGCCAGGGTGAAGTGAGCAACTTTATGCTTGGCGGGTTGATCGTAGTGGTTATCGTTGCCTTGCTTGTAATCCTTGTACTGAACAGAGTAATCAAAACACTGGAAAGGCTTTTACTCCAAAAGCAAGGTATTGTTATAGAAGAAGAGCCTGCAACTGCGTCAGATAGCGCTGCGGTAAGGTTTAGAAGACTGGCTAAGAACAAGAAATTTGTATTCTTTGCGGTTTTGCTCCTGATTATTTTCCTTGGATCCTGGGGCTGGACGGCAATGTGGAATACTGGTGTGCATCAGGGATACCAGCCGACTCAGCCTATTAAGTACTCGCATCAGCTGCATGCGGGTACATTGAAGATTGATTGTCAGTACTGCCATTTCGGAGCGTATAAATCTAAGAACGCATCTATTCCTTCTCTGAATGTGTGTATGAATTGCCATAACTATGTTCAGGCTACTGAAAAGTACAATGGAGAGATATCTCCGGAGATTATGAAGATCTATAAAGCGTTGGATTACGATCCTCAAAGCAAAAAATATGGATCAAATCCGAAACCGATTCAATGGGTACGAATTCATAATCTACAGGATTTTGCTTATTTCAATCACTCACAGCACGTAAGCGTAGGAGGAATACAGTGTCAGCAATGCCATGGTCCTATACAGACAATGCCTGAGGTATATCAGTTCTCGCCTCTGACAATGAAATGGTGCGTGAATTGCCACCGCCAGAACGATGTTAATTATAAGGGCAATGCCTATTATGATAAGATCATCGCAGTTCATGAGCAACTGAAGAAAGGCGAGAAAGTAACTCCCGCGGTTCTCGGTGGTCTTGAATGCGGAAAATGTCACTACTAATATTTAAAAAGAAATACGAATACAGTTTATATAGCTTAAATGGAAAGCAATAAAAAATACTGGAAAGGTTTAGAAGAGCTGCAAAGGACTCCTGAATTTGCGGAAATAAATAAGAATGAATTTGCTGAGGACCTTCCGCTGGAGGATGTACTGAGCGAATCAGGTTTAAATACAGTTACTCCCCGTCGCGATTTTCTTAAAGCATTAGGATTTGGATTAGGTGCGGTTTCACTGGCGGCGTGCCAGACAGCTCCCGTACATAAATCAATACCCTATTTAATTAAACCGGAAGAAGTCACTCCCGGTGTTCCTAATTACTATGTATCGAGCCATAACGGACAAAGTATTTTAGTGAAAACACGAGAAGGCCGCCCAATTAAAATTGAAGGAAACGCTTCCGGGCTTTATGGCAACCATGGTACGGATGCCACAACTCAGGCGTCGGTACTTGATCTTTATGATATATCAAAGTTAAAAGGGCCCAAACTAGACAATGCGGAGACCACATGGGATAAAATAGACTCTTTTGTAAAAGGGGAGCTGAATAAAGTACAAGCCTCAGGAAAGAAAATCCGGATTATCTCTTCTACTGTTAACAGTCCTTCTACTAAATCTGTTATTGCGGATTTCATAGCGCAATACCCTAACACTACACATATTCAAACGGATGCTGTTTCCTATGCCGGGATTATACAGGCTAATGGAACCAGTTTTGGGAAAGCAGTCCTTCCTCGTTACCGTTTCGACCGTGCCGATGTAATAGTAAGCTTCGGCGCTGATTTTCTCGGTACATGGATTGCCGGAGAAGAATTTACCAAACAGTATGTAAGCAACCGTAATACCGCTTCTCTGAAAAAGGGAAAAATGTCTCGCCATATCCAGTTTGAAACAGGTATGAGCATGACTGGTACTAATGCCGATTCGCGTATCCCTGTGAAGCCATCGGAGACTGGATCAGCAATTATCGCTTTATACAATGCCATTACCGGCAGCCAGCTTGCCGGTGGCCAGCTTCCGAACAACGCGATAGCTGATAAGGCAGTAAAGCTTGCAGCTAAAGAATTGCAAAATGCACGTGGGCGGGCCCTGGTGGTTTCCGGATCAAATGATGCTGCCGTCCAAACGCTGGTAAATGCTATAAATTCGGCTTTAGGCAGCTATGGAGCTACGATTGATCTTGACAATCCTTTTTACACAAATGCAGGTAGCGATGCATCTTTCGCATCCTTAATCGGTGAAATGAACAGGGGAGAAGTTGGTGCTGTTTTTATACTTAACAGTAATCCGGCTTATACCTACTTCAACAGCAAAGCGTTTACCGATAGCCTTGCTAAAGTGCCATTACGGATATCTTTCTCTGACAAAGAGGATGAGACAGCTTCTTTATGTAATGTAATCGCCCCGAACACTTATTATCTCGAATCATGGGGTGATGAAAATGTATTTGAAGGATATTATACTCTTATACAACCGGCTATAAATCCGGTGTTTAACAGCAGGCAGGCTGAGCAGAGCCTGTTGATATGGTCGGATAATCCTCAGAAGAATTATCACCAGTATGTGCGGGCTTATTGGGAGAAGAATCTTCTTCCTGCAGGAGGAAAAACGTGGAAGCAACTACTTCAAACGGGGTTTGTATATACCGGCGAAAAGCCAGCAACGAGCTATGCTTTTGCCGGAAATGCAGCGGCAGCGGCGCAATCAGTTGTTAATCAAAGTAAAACACTTGCAAAAGATATAGAGGTTCAGCTTTACCAGAGCGTAGCAATCAGGGACGGAAAACACGCAAACAATGCATTTCTGCAGGAGTTGCCTGATCCCGTTTCAAAAGTGACATGGGACAATTATGTTGCGGTGTCGCCAAAATTTGCTCAGGAACAAGGCTGGGAGGAATTTGATCTTGTCGACGTAAAAGGCGCCAACGGATATAGCATCACGCTTCCAGTGCTGCTTCAGCCGGGCCAGGCAAAGGGAACCGTCTCTATTGCTGTGGGCTACGGTCGTACAAAAGCAGGGAAGGCCGGTAATGAAGTTGGAAAAAACGCATACCCCTTGGCTGCGCTTACCAATGGTACGGTTCAATTTGATACAACCGCAACTATCAGTAAAACCGGCGGAAAGATGGAGCTTGCACAAACGCAAACGCACCACTCCTATGAAGGCCGGAATGTAATCAGAGAAACTTCTTTCAAAAAGTACCTTGCCGATCCGCATTCGGGTACAGGCAACCATCAAGGTGAGCATAAGACCTACGATCTGTGGCCTGAACATAAAGCTATCGGGCATAGCTGGGTTATGGCTATCGATTTGAATGCATGTACTGGCTGTGGTTCATGTGTTGTGGCTTGTAACGTAGAGAACAATATTCCTGTAGTTGGAAAAGATGAAGTACGCCGTCGTCGTGAAATGCATTGGATCAGGATCGACAGGTATTACAGCTTCAACGAAGGTAGCGAGTCGGTAACAGAAGAAAAGGAAATTGAGAAACTGGAAAACCTGGACGATGTTTCAGTTGTGCATCAGCCGATGCTTTGCCAGCATTGTGATCATGCTCCGTGTGAGACCGTTTGTCCGGTTATTGCCACCATGCACTCTTCTGATGGGTTGAACCACATGGCTTATAACCGTTGCGTAGGTACAAGGTATTGTGCAAACAACTGTCCATATAAAGTTCGTCGTTTCAACTGGTTTAACTACTGGAATGATTCGCGTTTTGATAATTACCTGAATAATGAATTCTCACAGCTGTTACTGAATCCTGATGTAACAACACGTTCACGCGGGGTAATGGAAAAATGTACCTTGTGTATTCAGCGTATTCAGGGAGGTCGTTTGCAGGCTAAAATGGAGAAACGTCCGTTGAAAGACGGCGAGATCATGGTTGCCTGTCAGCAGGCTTGTACTGCCGGAGCGATTATCTTTGGTGATTTTAACGATCCGAATTCTGCGGTTCGCAAGTCACTGGATAATGAACGTACCTACTACGTGCTTCAGGAACTAAATACTCAGCCAGGTGTTGGTTATCAGACAAAGGTTAGGAATACAGTTGAAGCTTAATTGATTTCATATAGGAAGTTTTATAATATATTATGTCAGCTCATAACGAATCAATATTAAGGGAACCGCTAATCACCGGTGAGAATATTACCTATTCTCAAATAACCGACGAAGTACTGGTTCCTGTAGAGAATAAGCCAAATAAAGCCTGGTGGATCGGTTTTGGCATTGCTGTTTTTTTTGCACTTACCTGGGTTGCAGCTATTAGTTATACTTTCTGGGAAGGTCTGGGCGTGTGGGGTTTGAATAAAACAGTAGGCTGGGCCTGGGATATTACCGGCTTCGTATGGTGGGTAGGTATCGGGCATGCCGGAACGCTGATCTCAGCCGTATTATTGTTATTCAGGCAGAACTGGAGAAATTCAATTAACCGTTCAGCTGAAGCGATGACGATTTTTGCGGTTATCTGCGCGGCTACTTACATTTTTGCACACATGGGGCGGCCCTGGCTGGCTTATTGGGTATTTCCTTTGCCGAATCAGTTTGGCTCTTTATGGGTGAACTTCAATTCTCCATTGGTGTGGGACGTATTCGCGATTTCCACGTATTTCTCAGTATCGCTTGTATTCTGGTACACCGGTTTACTGCCAGATATTGCAACAATACGTGATCGCGCCACTGGTGTCCGTCGCCGGATTTACTCTATCCTTTCTTTCGGCTGGGCGGGTTCTGTGAAGAACTGGCAAAGGTTTGAGTCGGTTTCACTGATACTTGCCGGTATTTCTACGCCGCTGGTACTTTCGGTACACACAATTGTATCTTTCGACTTTGCTACTTCGCTTGAGCCGGGATGGCACACAACCATTTTCCCTCCTTACTTCGTTGCCGGGGCAATATTTTCGGGATTTGCGATGGTTCAGACCCTGTTACTGGTAGCTCGTAAGGTTATGAAATGGGAAAACTACATTACCATGTTTCATATTGAATCGATGAATAAGGTAATTATCGTTACCGGTTCTATCGTGGGTATAGCCTATTTAACAGAGCTGTTTATAGCATGGTACTCAGGAGTTGAATATGAACAATATGCTTTCCTTAACCGTATCAGCGGTCCTTACTGGTGGGCATACTGGAGTATGATGACCTGTAACGTTATCTCTCCGCAGCTATTCTGGTTTAAAAAGATCCGGACAAGCATATGGGCGTCATGGGTGCTTTCTATTGTTGTGAACATCGGTATGTGGTTTGAGCGTTTTGTAATTATCGTTACATCGCTTCACCGCGACTTTATACCATCCAGCTGGGTGATGTTTTATCCAACAACGATAGATGTTCTTCTTTTTGTAGGATCTATCGGGGTATTCTTTACTCTATTCCTTTTATTCCTTCGCGTACTTCCTGGTATTGCCATCGCCGAAGTTAAATTGATCCTGAAGAGTTCAAGCGATCAGGCGAAACAAAAGCTGATCAGAGAAGGTGCTGTAGACAAGGAGCAGAGTGAATTATATCAAAAATCTTTAGAGAAGTACGATAGTGTGTCGAAGTCTGAATACGCTAATATTTAAAAAATGAGCAACATCAAATATATTTTAGGCCATTTTGAAGATCCTGATGAGATGATGCACGGGATCGGTAAGCTTCAAGAGAATAACATCAGTATTTATGATGTATACACGCCCATGCCTATCCATGGAATCGAGGAAAAGTTAGGGTATAAGAGGTCACGTCTTCCAATAGCAGCGTTCTGTTTTGGGATAACGGGTACAATTACAGCTATTTCAATGATTTATTATATGCTGGTTTATGACTGGCCTATGAATATTGGAGGGAAGCCATCATTTGCGATGCCCGATTTTGTTCCTATTACTTTTGAGCTCACTGTGCTGTTTGCAGCTTATGGAATGATGTTTACCTTTTTCTACGCTAATCATTTCTTCCCCGGTCGCGCTCCGAGAGTAATGGATCTGAGAGCAACCAACGACAGGTTTGTAATAGCCATCGATGCCAGACAAAACCCCTATCCAGATAAAATAGAGAATCTCTTAAAAGATGCCGGGGCAGTTGAAATAAAACACAACGAAAGGAAGTATGTTAGCTATGAATAAGGTCAGGATAATAAGTGCCACAGTTTTTACAGTTGCAGCAACGATTGTGATCTCGGCTTGTGGAGATAAAAAGACTCCGGGCCTCGAATTTGCCCGTAATATGTATGATCCGATTGCTTATAACCCGGATCAGCCAAATAAGAATTTTGCTAATGGACAGACTGCGCAGCTGCCACCGGAGGGTACAATGCCTGTAGGGTACGATCCTGTTGCTGATATATATCCCAATACGCCTGAAGGATATCTGGCGGCTAGTGAGAACCTTAAAAACCCGCTTCCTGCCAATCAGCAAAACCGACTGGAAGGAAGACAGCTATATCTCAGGATGTGTTCGCATTGCCATGGCAACCAGGGTAAGGGCGACGGGCCGATTGTTCAGCAGGAGTTTTTCCCGCCACCCCCATCGTATTCAACCGGTAATTCATCAAGAGGTGGGGCCATGAAAGATCTCACCGATGGCAAAATATTCCATACTATTACTTATGGTTTAAACCTGATGGGACCACACCGTACGCAGCTAAGTCCGTCGGAGAGATGGAAAATTGTTATGTACGTTCATGAATTGCAAAAGCTTCAATAGTAAATGTTTTAAGCCAAATGGGAACTCACAATCATCATACACATAATTTTAATCAACAATACGAATTCTCGGGAAAAGCTAAAACCTGGAGTTTAATTGCTATTGTAATCGGTATAGCAGCAATTGTCTATGGCTTTTTGATTGATTCGGCTGAGAATCATTCAGAACGTACCTTCGCCAATCTTCTGCTAATGAGTTATTACTTCACATGCGTGTGTGCAGCGGGAGCATTTTTCGTGGCCTTGCAGTATGTAGCTCAGGCAGGATGGCCGACCGGATTATTAAGGATTCCGCAGGCTTTCGCAAAAGTTCTGCCTGTCGCCGCTATCATATTAATCGTAGTTTGTTTAGCCGGATTGTTTACGCATAATCTTTACCACCACTGGCATCAGGAAGGGATAGCAGTAAAGGGAAGCGCGAACTATGATCCTATTATAGCAAATAAAGCAGGATATCTGAACGTTCCCTTTTTCACGATCCGTCAGGTAATTTTCTTGGGAGTATATAGCATTTTTGCAGTAGCTCTTGCACGCTTTTCTAATAGGGAAGATATCGAAGGGGGCCTGAAAAACTATAAGAAGAGCTTTAAGTTCTCTGTAATATTCCTGGTCATCTTCGGGTTTACAACGCCAATATGGGCGTTCGATACAATTATGTCGCTGGAGGCTCACTGGTTCTCAACTATGTTTGGATGGTATAATTTTGCTGCCTTATGGGTAAGCGGATTATGTGTAATAACAATAACCACCATTCTTCTGAAGAGATCGGGATATATGTCGTGGATCAACGACAGCCATCTTCATGATCTGGGCAAACTGATTTTCGGCTTCTCTATCTTCTGGACTTACCTGTGGTTTTCGCAGTTTTTGCTTACATGGTATGCGAACATTCCTGAAGAGACAGTTTATTTTTATAAGAGATGGGAAGATAATTATAAGCCATGGTTTTGGCTGAATATCGTTATCAACTTTGTAGCACCCGTTTTAATATTAATGACGAGGGATGCTAAAAGGCGAACTAACACGTTACTGTTTGTTTGTATACTTTTATTGATGGGACACTGGCTTGATTATTACATCATGATCATGCCCGGTACGGTAGAGGAGCATCCGGCTTTCGGCATCACTGAAATTGGAATTGCTATCGGTTTCGCCGGATTATTTAGTTTTCTGATGCTAAGCCAACTTAGCCGGAAGCCTCTTATTCCGAAGCAGCATCCGTTCCTTGAGGAGAGTTTGCACCATTCTATTTAATAGCTTAAGCAGATTTAAAATAACGAATAGTAGAAAGAAATGCGGTTTAATAAATTTTTGAATATCAGGAGCTTTTGCGCAGTACTCATTCTTTACATACTGGTAGGAAGCGCTAATGTATTTGCGCGGCAGACCGGTGGTACGACGGCGGGGGATATGGTTGCAGCGGATACTGCTCAGCAAATAAACTCGGAGACAGGGACAATAGGCGACACTCCTACTGCAGTGAGCGAGTCTGGGACGGATACGGGTACCACACTTGCAACGGCCGACGCAGTTGTAAAGAATACTACTCTTTATAAATCGGTTGCTTTTTATGTTACTCTCTTTTTGCTTCTATGTATATTTATAGGAGTGATCGGTAAAGTGCTCAAGGTATATGAGCTCACCCGGGAGATACAGGGTAAGCGCGAGGGTGTAAACTGGAATAAGGTACAGGCTGCTTTGTTTTTAGTTGCTCTTATTACAGGTTTCTACGGAACTTACTGGACATATGAGACCTGGGGAAATGTGGCATCAGGTGAATCTGCCTCAGAGCATGGTCTGCGAATTGATACCATGATGATGGTTACCATTACGCTAACCACCATTGTTTTCGTGATCACACAGTTCCTGTTGTTTACATTTGCATTTCGCTATAAAGGTTCAGAAAAGAGGAAGGCTTACTTTTATCCTCACAATAATGCGATTGAGCGGCTTTGGACTATCATACCTGCTCTCGTTCTTACAGCCCTTGTTGTATTTGGATTTTTCACATGGAGAAGCATTACCAATCCTCCCGAAGATGAGATGAAGAATGCCTTATCCATAGAGGTTACAGGTGAACAGTTTAAATGGAACGTTCGTTACGCAGGTGACGACAACCAGTTAGGAGTCCGTAATTATAAACTCACTACTCCGATTAACGGCCTGGGAATTGATTTTACCGACAGGAAAAGCTGGGACGATAAACTTGGCGGGGAGATCGTGATCCCGAAAGGCCGGCCCGTGCGTTTTACCATAAACTCGAAAGACATCCTTCATAGTTTTTATATTCCTGAGTTTAGGGTTCAAATGAATGCCGTTCCTGGAATGCCTACTTATTTCCAGTTTACTCCAAGGCTAACCACAGAAGAAATGCGTGAGAAAACGGGAAATGCGGCGTTTGATTTCGTATTGTTATGTAATAAGATCTGCGGTACCGGACATTATAATATGCAATATAAGGTAAGAGTGGTAGACGAAAAGGAGTTTAAAGATTGGTTAGTAAAACAGCCTTTATACTACAACGACGATATAAAAAAGGACATGCAGCAAAAGATGGTTCAGTCTAACGCCGCGTCGGATAATAAGAAAATAGCTTTAAACAATCAGTAAACAGATAGATCGAGAATATGTCAAGTACAGCGATTCATCATACATTAGAACATTCAGGGCATCAGCATGACGACCACGGTCATCATCATCAATCTTTTCTGACGAAGTATATATTCAGCCAGGATCACAAGATGATTGCCAAACAATTCCTGATCACAGGTATTATTATGGCCGTCATAGGGATGCTGTTGTCCATCGTTTTCAGGATTCAGCTCGGCTGGCCTGATCAAAGTTTTCCCTTACTCGAAACCTTCCTGGGCAAATGGGCAGAAGGCGGTCGTATAAAGCCGGATTTCTATCTTGCATTGGTCACTATCCATGGTACAATCATGGTATTTTTCGTGTTGACCGCAGGATTAAGTGGTACATTCAGTAATCTTTTGATCCCTCTGCAAATTGGAGCAAGAGATATGGCTTCGCCTCTGGTGAATATGCTGTCGTACTGGTTCTTCTTTTTAGCGTCCGTTATCATGCTGAGCTCTTTCTTCGTGGAGAGCGGACCTGCCAGTGCAGGCTGGACTATCTATCCTCCGCTATCAGCTTTGCCAAAAGCTATATCAGGATCGGGAACAGGTATGACGCTTTGGTTGATTAGTATGGTGATCTTTATAGCCTCTTCGCTAATGGGATCGCTCAATTATATCAGTACCATCCTGAATATGCGTACTAAGGGGATGGATCTTTGGAAAATGCCTCTTACTATATGGGCTCTGTTTTTGACAGCAGTCCTTGGGGTGCTTTCTTTTCCTGTTCTTGTGGCGGGTGTCGTATTGCTGATTTTCGACAGAAGTGCGGGTACTAGTTTCTATCTGTCAGACCTTGTTATTCAAGGGCAGATCATGCCGCAACAGGGTGGTAGCCCAATCCTTTTCCAGCATTTGTTCTGGTTCCTTGGTCACCCTGAAGTATACATCGTTATTATGCCGGCAATGGGTATAGCCTCTGAGGTTTTATCTGTTAATTCACGTAAACCGATATTTGGCTATCATGCAATGGTTTATTCCCTTATAGGAATAACGGTGCTGTCGTTTATCGTGTGGGGCCACCATATGTTTGTTACCGGGATGAATCCGTTTTTAGGTGGTGTATTCATGATAACCACCCTGATCATTGCAGTTCCTTCTGCGGTTAAAACATTCAACTGGCTCGCTACTTTATGGAGGGGAAACATTCGTTTTACTCCGGCGATGATGTTTGCAATCGGATTGGTGTCATTTTTCATCTCAGGAGGTTTAACCGGGATTTTCCTTGGAAATGCTTCACTTGATATAAACTTGCACGACACGTATTTCGTAGTAGCCCACTTCCACCTGGTTATGGGATCGGCAGCTATCTTCGGAATGTTGTGCGGTGTTTATCATTGGTTCCCGAAAATGTTCGGACGTATGATGGATGAGAAACTGGGTTATCTCCATTTCTGGTTAACATTTGTGGGCGCGTACCTGGTGTTTTTCCCAATGCACTTTATGGGACTTGATGGTGTGCCACGCCGGTATTATGCTTTTACAGAATTTGAATTCATGAAGGAATGGCTTACAGTGAATAAGTTCGTATCATGGGCTGCTATAATCGCTGCTTTGGGACAAGTTGCCTTCCTTTGGAACTTCTTCCATTCAATATTCTACGGTAAAAAGGCTACACAGAATCCCTGGCAGGCAAATACGCTTGAGTGGACCACTCCTGTGGAGAACCTGCACGGTAACTGGCCAGGAGAGATTCCTTCGGTATACAGATGGCCATACGATTATAGCAAACCTGGCCATGATGAAGATTATATTATGCAAACCACTCCATTCTCAGAAACGATGAGCTCTAATCTTCCTCATGACTTTGAGGGTAATCCTGAAGCTGAAAAGATACAGGTGGAGTGGCAGAAGATGCAGGAGGCTAACAGAAAGACGGAGGCCGATATTTAAAGTAAACTGTCCGGATACTCTGACGCTGCTAGCCGAACAGATATCCGGATAAATAATAATAGAAATACCTGGATACGGAATAGAAGAAGGTTTTGCTCTGTATCCAGCTAACAAAATCAATACTTTGCAATGAGAGAAGTCGTAACGGATATAAATTTGAGTGTGAATAAAGCGGTGGAGGGAACTTTTATTTCTGACTTCAAGAAACTTATTAAGCTTCGCCTGACTTTTCTCGTTGTTTTTTCCGCATCGGTATCGTTTCTCATCGGAAGCAAGGAGCAAGGCATGGTTAGCTGGTTTAACTGGATGATGCTAACGGTTGGAGGCTTTCTGGTTACCGGCGCAGCCAATGGCTTTAACGAAATTATTGAAAAGGATCTGGACAAGCTGATGAGCAGGACGAGTGACAGACCGATTCCCGCAGGACGTATGACTACGGGACAGGCTCTCGTGCTTAGTCTGTTCATGGGGATTATGGGAACGCTTATCCTTGTGCGGCTGAATATGCTTACAGGAGTTCTTGCACTCTTCTCTATCCTGCTGTATGCTGTTCTTTATACGCCTTCGAAAAGGAAATCGCCGATTGCTGTTTTTATAGGGGCTTTTCCGGGGGCATTGCCGCCGCTTATTGGATATTTTGCTGCTTTCGAAAACCCTCAGATATCCTGGATTCCAATTGTGCTGTTCCTCATTCAGTTTGTTTGGCAGTTTCCTCATTTCTGGGCGATAGCGTGGGTTCTCGACGACGACTATAAGAAAGCAGGGTTCAGGCTCTTACCCACGACGAAAAGAGACAGGGTGAGTGCATGGTTCACGGTATTTTCTACCGTCGTCCTTATTCCGGTAAGCCTTCTTCCAACCATTTTAGGCTTCGGGGGTTATACTATTGCCATTGCCTCGGTAATCCTGGGATTACTGTTTTGCTGGTATAGCATAAGCCTTTTAACCAAGCTGGATGTTGCCTCGGCAAGAAAAGTAATGTTTTGTTCATTTATTTATCTCCCGGTTGTTCAGTTAATAATGTTATTCGATTTTATTTGATAATTATGGTATCAACGACACAAGTGCCAATGGAGCAGGATAAGTTGAATTTAAGGCCAAAGAAGTTTTTGATGTGGTTGTTTGTAATTACCACATTTATGCTTTTTGCTGCTCTTACAAGTGGTTTTATCGTATATACTGCAGGCTCTCCGGCAAGGGGCATAAAAATGGTTCTTCCTGACATTTTTTTATATAGTACTTCTGTGATTCTATTAAGCAGTGTTACAATGTATTTGGCTTACAGAGCCGGCAAGACATTGCGTTTCGGTAAGCAAACACTGTTTCTGGTACTCACAATTTTATTAGGGGTATTATTCTGCATTCTGCAGATCAGATCCTGGCAGACATTTATTAACCAGGGTGTTTATTTTATAAATCCGAATGCTTCACAGTCCTTTCTTTATGTGTTTACAGGAGCACATCTACTGCATATTTTTGCGGGACTCTTAATGCTTATACATGCTTTAAGAGGAAGGCTGAGGAATATCCCCCAGGTTAAGAATTTATTTAATCTTGAGCTGACATCAATCTTCTGGCATTTTTTGGGCCTGCTGTGGCTCTATTTATACGTTTTTTTACTTTTGAATCAATAAATCAAAATGAGTACTACTGTTTCACAATTAGACGAGATTAAAACAGGTGCCTGGAGCGGCGGAAAATCGCCTGTAGATGCAGAATACGGAAAGCTGATGATGTGGTTTTTCCTGCTTTCTGATGCATTTACATTTTCAGCCTTACTAATTTATTATGGAGCACAGCGTTTTAGTAAACTTAGCTGGCCTGATCCGGATGAAGTTTTTCAGTCTATACCCGGAGTAGCTGATTCTGGCTATCCCCTTGTGTTTGTTGGTATAATGACTTTTATCCTGATTATGAGTTCTGTGACGATGGTTCTTGCTGTAGAGGCAGGGCACCGTGGCGCAAAAAAAGAGGTTGTGAACTGGATGATCCTGACGATATTGGGCGGGTTGATCTTCCTTGGCTGTCAGGCCGGTGAATGGTCGCATCTTCATCATGAAGGTTACTGGTGGGGAAGTATTCCTGAACATTATAAAGGAGTCGACGTTGTTGGCGCCACCCAATTTGCCAACCTGTTCTTTACCATCACAGGATTTCACGGCTTTCACGTGTTTAGCGGTGTCGTTATAAATATCATTATCTTACTTATGACAATAGGGAACGTTTTCGAGAAGAGAGGTACTTATTTAACAGTTGAGAAAGTTGGTTTATACTGGCACTTTGTGGACCTTGTGTGGGTCTTCGTATTTACGTTTTTCTATTTGGTTTAATTATTTAGCAGGGTTTAAAATGGCAACAGAACAACATACAAACGAACATGCGAGCATGTCAAAGAAGAAGATCTGGCAGGTGTTTTTTTACTTGCTTGGAATAACGGCACTTGAATTTTTCATTGCGCTCGTGCTCGTTAAGAATGAATATATACCACATGGATTTGCCAACTTTATTTATATTGTTCTAACTTTACTTAAGGCATATTATATAGTAGCTTATTTTATGCATTTGAAGTTTGAGAACATGACGCTTATAACAAGTATTGTGGTGTCGCTCATATTCATTGTGTATCTCATTGTGCTTCTATTAACTGAAGGATCATATTTGAACGTTCATATGAACTAATGAACAACCAGTCTTTAAAGAAAATATTAATCCTGGCAACCATACTTGCGGTGCCAGGATTTTTATATTATTTGCTACAGGAAAAAGGGAAGAACAGGTATCGTCCTCTCAGCATCTTTGGCCCTAAAGAGGTGGCCTCTACTTTTCATACGCGGCGCGGCCAACGCATTCCGGATACCATATATCATGTTATCAGTGATTTTAAGCTTACAGATCAATCAGGCAATGTAGTTTTGTTCCCTCCCGATAGCAATCATATTTCCGTTTTCAATTTCTTTTATACAAGGTGCGCCGACTGCAAGCAGATGAACAGAAGTATGGGTAAGATTGTGGAGCAGTATGAGCATAACAAAATGCTGCAATTTTATTCCATAAGTATTGATCCGGAAAATGATAGCCCCGCGGTTCTTAAAAGTTATTCTGCAGTGTTTAACATCAGGGCTGATAAATGGAGGTTTCTGACAGGTGACAGCAGCCTTATTTTCAAGCTTGCAAAGAACGACTTTCGGGTAAACGCGATGCCTGATAAAGAGAATCCCGGGAATATCATACATAGCAGGATGTTGATTCTGGTTGATCCTCAGAAACGGATAAGAGGATATTATGATTCTTCCAGTAAAGAGCAAATTGATAAATTAGCAGATGAAATTAAAGTTCTTATAGCTGAAGGGTTACGACAGGTAACGGGCCTTTAATCTATATTACAAACTTCACAGAATGAATGATAAAGTTATTTTTAGGATAATTACAGCAATATCCATTTTTGTTTTTGCTGTTGTTCTTATCCTTCAGAGCAGGGTAATCAGCCTGTTCCCGCCCGGTTCAGAGATCCCTTCGTGGGTGTTCTTTCTTCCCCGCCTCAATGCTATTATAAATGCTACCTGCAGTATTCTTCTGGTAGCTTCCCTGATCCAGATCAGGAGCAGGAATATCAAAACGCACAAGATTCTGAACATCATTACCTTTGTTCTCTCGTCTTTGTTCCTTGTTTCGTATATCATCTTTCACGCTACAGGTATTCAAACCACATATGGCGGAGCGGGAGCAGTGCGATATATATATTATTTTATACTTATAACACATATTATACTTGCTGCAGTTGTTTTGCCGTTAGTACTATTGAGCTTTTACAGTGGACTGCGGATGAATGTAGCCCGCCACAGGAGGCTGGTACGCTGGAGTTTTCCGGTATGGCTTTATGTTACTGTTACCGGAGTACTGGTTTATCTTATGATTTCGCCGTATTATACATTTTAGTTATAAAATAGGAGAAGGATATGAAAGTGATTAGATATTGGCTTGCGGTTATAACTTTCTTAGGAGTGCTTTCAATGCATACCGAAGTATCTGCTCAATGTGCTATGTGCACACTGAATGCTGAGAATTCAGTTAAAAATGGAAACACCCAGGGAAAAGGATTAAATAATGGTATTTTGTACTTGCTTGCAGCCCCCTACCTTGCCGTTGCCGGAGTAGGCTTCTTGTGGTACAAGAAATACCGGAAGAAGAACGTCAACCTGAATATGAAAGACCAGAAGATTAATTTAAACTAATCAGGTATAAGATGGGAAAGACGTCGCAAATGCAGGCTATTATTCATGCTAAATGCCCTAAATGTCGGAGAGGCGATGTTTATTCAGGGCCGATGTATGGATTGAAGCCCCAAAAAGTTAATGAAAGCTGCCCTCATTGTGGATTTCGCTTTGAAGTGGAGCCGGGATATTTTTACGCTGCTATGTATGTTAGTTATGCTTTGAATGTTGCAGAGATCGTAACGTCGGCTATTCTGACATTTTATTTAAGCGGTGGAAGCGAGTCGCCATGGCTCTACCTGGGCGTTTTGTTTGCCATCATTTTTATTCTCGCACCGTTTAATTTCAGATATTCACGCGTTATTCTACTGCACTGGCTGTCGCCTAAAGTGAAGTATAATCCCGAGCTCGACCGGTAACGTTTTTTCTGTTAGCTGTACAAATATATCGTCTTATGATTGCTTCTTCGACCTTGACTTTTTTAAAATCTGTTGCTGAGAACAATAACCGTGAGTGGTTTCAGGATCACAAGTCGGAGTACACGGCGGCGCGGGAGAATGTTCTTGATTTTACAGGAAAAGTTATCAAGGGACTAGCCCGCTTTGACCCCTCTATCCCATCAGATTTGCCGGCCAAAGATTGCGTGATGCGTATATACCGTGATATCAGGTTCAGCAAGGATAAATCGCCGCTCAAAACTAATTTTGGGATTGCCATCTCTTCTGCTGGTAAGAATTTCAAGGGGCCGGGCTATTATGTTCATATCAAGCCAGGCGAATGTTTCATTGCCGGGGGCTCCTGGTTCCCTCCTGCTGACGAACTTAAATCGATAAGACAGGAAATCGACTATAATGCGGAGGACTGGCACAGAGTTATTGATGATCCGGAGTTTGTAAGCCTTTTCGGTAGACCAGATACAGAAGGGAAACTTCGGACCGCCCCGAAAGGCTATACACCTGACCATCCGGAAATCGAGTTTTTAAAATTGAAAAGCTTCACTATGTTAAGGAAAGTATCCGAGAGGGACCTTACTTCGGATGAGTCTGTAGAATATGTAACGGGAATGTTTGAAAAATTATACCCTTTTATGCTTTTTTTGCGCAATGCGATTTCTTAATATTGTAGCATGAACAAATTAGTCCTCTTCTTATTTACAGCTCTTTTCCTGAGTTCCTGTGTCGTTTTATCACCCAAAAAGTATAAATCACTGCTGGCTCAGCGCGATTCGTTGTCTAATGGCTTAAACGAAGCGAATGCGAGGATTGAAAGTTTAGAGGAAGAGGTCTTTCGTCTTAAGTCGGATACTACACTGCTCCATAGCCAAATAGCCGATCTGACGTCAAAAATTAATGGTCTGAATAGTAATAATGCGAACCTTAGAGCAGCCAGTGATAAGTTATCTGAGAATTTGAAGCGCCGCGAGGCCCGTTTGAAAGAGGTTGAGGATATACTGCGTAAGCGGGATGAAGCTACGCTGGCGTTAAAGGACAAACTGCAAAAGGCGCTGCTCGGTTTTCAACAGAGCGGGCTTTCTGTCGAGATCAGGAACGGTAAAGTATATGTTTCATTAACAGATAAGCTTTTGTTTAGTACAGGAAGCATAATCATAGATGAAAAAGGCAAGCAAGCGCTGGCTGGGCTGGCTACTGTTCTGAAATCGCAGCCTGAGATTAACATTTCAGTTGAGGGACATACCGACAATCAAAGGGTTGTAAACCTTGGACAAATAAAAGATAACTGGGATCTTAGTGTATTACGCGCCACTTCGGTGGTTCGGTATCTGACCGACGTTCAGCAAATTGAGAGTGCGCGTCTTACAGCAACCGGTAAAGGCCAGTTTCAGCCTATCGAAGATGCAAATACCCCTGAAGCAAGAAGCAGGAACAGACGCATCGAAATAGTACTCTCTCCGAAGCTGGATGAGTTATACGACTTAATTAAATAGACTTCTGTTCTCACAAGAATAATGCGATTTTGCCAGAAAAATGCTTCAAGTCATTTTTTTTGGCAAGTTTCAGTCCTACTTTTATAGCAGTACTTCTGTTAGATAGTGATCTATTCTCAGAATCTATACAGAACTAACCTCTTATAGCCAGACAGGATGAAAATCGCTATTATTTACTGTTCTAAACATGGCACTACGGGTAAGATTGCAAAGCTGATTGCTGAAAAAAGGAGTGCAGACGACGTTGATCTTGTTAATCTCATGGACAGCGACGAGCCTGTGGTTGATCAATATGATCAGATAGTTATCGGGGGATCGATACATTACGGAAGGATACAGAAGAACATTAAACGTTTTTGTGAACGCAATACTGATAAATTAATACAAAAAGATCTTGGCCTGTTTATCTGTTGTATGCTCGACGAAAAGAAAGAGGAGCAATTTGAGAACGCATTTCCCTAGGTCTTAAGGCAACATAGCAAAGCCAAGGGTTGTTTTGGCGGAGAGTTCCTGATAGAGAAGATGAATTTTCTTGAAAAGCTTATCGTAAAAAAAGTAGCAAATACTACCGCAAGTTCTTCTCACATAAACTTTGACGAAGTGGATCATTTTATAGCGCAATTAGGTAAATAGGGCTATTGGTTTTGTTTTTTCTTGTTAGCGAGGGGCGTGTTTAACGTTCTGATCTTTTGTGATTAGTCTCTTCCAATTTAAAAAAATGTCGGAAATCATTTTTTTAAATTGAGAGGCAGTCTATTTTTACTTGCTCTAGCTGGTATATCCGGATCCTTGTTCTGAATCTATACAGTAGTAAAACTTTTATTAACATCAGAAATACAATGCAAGTAGCGATTGTTTACTGTTCTAAACACGGTGCAACAGAAAAGGTAGTGAAGCTAATTGGAGAGAAACACAACGATAATGAGGTTTATTTTTTTAATCTTCTAAAGGGCTCCGCTCCGGAGGTAAAAGAATTCGACAGGATTATAATTGGAGGCCCCATTTATTTCGGCATGATTCAAAACCCAATTAAGGATTTTTGCAAGCAGAATGCAAGGGCCCTTCTACGGAAAGAACTTGGTTTGTTCATTTGCTGCATGCTTGCTGAACAACAGAACGAGCTTTTCGAAAATGCCTTTCCCGAAAAACTACGCTTACACAGCAAGGCGAACGCTTGTTTTGGATGGGAACTGAATGTCGGAAATTTGAATTTTTTTGAAAAACTCATCGTTCAAAAGGTTGCAAATAGCCACGGCGGATCTCATATCGACATTCCGGAAATCGAGAGATTTGTAAACAGAATGAACTCGATAAGTAACAATCACACTGTTGCACACTAATCGATAAACTCCATCAAAGTATTAAAGAATACCAATTTGTTTTCGAAAGACTCCAGGAGCGGCCTGATAATTCCTGGCTCGTGAGCCTGCTTGAACATATGGTAGTTACCTATATTATTCGTTGTAACCTGGAGGCAGTAGGTCTCTCCCGCGTTTGGTGAATCAAGTACCTTTAATAATCTCTGAGAAATAAAGAGGTCTGTATTTGCGACCGCTGGGAGAAGCTTCTCATTCATCCATTCAAGCCATTCTGAATTGACTGTATCGTCAATGATAAAAGTGATATTGTATAAAATCATTTTGCGAAGATAGAACCGGGCAGTCATCTATCCAACATTATCTCCCCTTAAGTTTCTGAATCGTTTCCTTGCTTCGGTGACATAGAGGCTTCCGGGAAAAGCTGTTATCAATTTCTGGTAATACATTTTGGCTTTTTCAGGGTCATGCAATTTAGTTTCGTATGTTTCAGCAAGGATAAATAAGGCATCGTCTGCCCATACGTCATAGCTATAGAGTTCTGTTATGGCTAACAGGCATTCGACTGCTTTCTGTAGGTTATTTTGTTTCAGAAATACTTTTGATTTTGACATGAGGATGTCATCAGAAAGGGAGTTCCCGGGATATGCTTTATCAATGCTGTCAAGCGTTGATAAAGCCTCCTGGAGTTTCCCTGCGAAAATAAGCTTGTCGGCAAGCGCGTATTTTATCAGGGCATTTGTGTCGGCTAAAGATTCAGTGTTCTCAGAGATCAGGAGGCTCAGATTGAGGGCGTCATTGGCAATCAATTGCGAAGTAGAACTTTTTAATACGTCGAGCTGAGCCTTGGCCCATGCGAAATCTGCCTGGTAGTATGAAAGCTTTGCTTTCCGGTATTTGGCTTCCTGACCTATTGGCTGATCAGCAAATTCTTTTTCTGCTTGTCCGTAAATGAGAGCTGCTTCCCATAATTCGTCAGTTAAGATATAAACATCTCCCAGTTCAAGTTTTATTTGTCCGGTAACTGATGCCGGTAGTCCAGGCATTTTCAATATTTCTTCAAGCAGCGTTCTGGCTTCCGATGGTTTATTCAGATAATAAGCCTGCAGCCTCGCCAGTTCGCGCATGGCAAATACCGTCGTTTTTCCCTTGCCGGCTTCCTTCAGTAAAGTGGTATAGCTATCTTCAAGTTTTATTAAGTCTGCATCCGTAAACCTGCCTCCTGTTAGAAGATGCATGCGATGCTTCAGTATTTGCATTTTAGCTGGAATATAATATTCGCTCCCGGGGCCCTTTTTTATAAGATATTCAAGTCCTTCGATAGCCTGAAGAGATGCTTCATTGCCAATAAGCAGCGCCAGATCGTATACTCGCCCGCCATCTTCCCTGAGTCGTTTATCCGTAGCAATCACCTGCTTTAGCGCTGCTGAGTAGTCTTTTTGCTGAATATACGTCCATACCAGAAGATCTGAATATATCGTGTTGCCGGGCTCCTTCTCCATTTTTCTGAGCAGGGGGGCTTTCAAAATCGAGTAATCCTCTCCCGTCTCAAAAATAGTTGCGATCGAGCTTTTGGCCTGGCTGAGAAAACGCTCACCCTGGTCGCTGCCCAGGATATGCAGGTATTCATTAACGAGCATTTGTTTGTCTTTCTGATAGCGGTAGAGAGACAGGAGATCAAAAGAGAACGCGCTCTCGTCTTTAAGTAACTTTCGGCCATTCAGTAATGTTCTTATTGAATAGTTATAAGCGCTTGCACGATAAAACGCAACCGCGAGATCGCGGATATGATATTCATTGGGAGGAAGCTCTTTTATTAGTTTATTATACCATTCACCTGCTTTCTCCTGCTGCCCCTGATC
The DNA here is from genome assembly GCF_006716645.1 of Arcticibacter tournemirensis. Taxonomy (NCBI): domain Bacteria; kingdom Pseudomonadati; phylum Bacteroidota; class Sphingobacteriia; order Sphingobacteriales; family Sphingobacteriaceae; genus Arcticibacter; species Arcticibacter tournemirensis. Next base: position 971,313 of record NZ_VFPL01000001.1, read on the forward strand.
CTGGAATATTCGTCCATAATCTACTTTATAAACATACGAATCGGGTTGAGCCTTTATCATTTGGCTAACCACTTGTTGAGCCTCTTCGTATTTTCTCAGCTTTAACAAGGTATTGAGATACTGGTCGTAATACTGGGGCTGGCGGCCTTCGTTGAACAACATTTGATAACGGGTAAAGGCCTTTTCCCAGTCGCCTGTTTGGTAATGCTGCATTGCAAGCTCATCGTCGTCCGGAAGTTGAGCAACCACCGTGAACGAAGATAAAATGACCAGCAAAACGCAACACAGCTTCTTCATTGGTATAAGAGCAAATATGAGTTAATATAACGATTGAAACAGCTTTCTTTGCATATATACGATATTTATATTTTGATGCTGGGATGACCACAGAGCTTAATTACGAGACTAAGCATCCGCTGTATTTTATTTGTTACGTGACTAAGTTAATAAAAGAAGTAATTTAGTGTTAAAATCCGCATTCTTGAACGGAGGGCTTATTGGGGAAATGTTTATGGAAAGAAAGTTTAAGACATATATGTTAATGATCGTGCTGTTCTTAATGGCTTCATGCAGCCGGGAGAAACATGCACGAATAATTCCGGTGGAAGACTTTTTCCGTAATCCCTATAAAAACTCTTTTCAAATATCGCCAGACGGGAAATATATATCATTTCTTCAGTCGTACAAGAACAGGATGAACGTTTTCGTGCAGAGCGTTAAAGGAGATAGCATTGTCAGGGTAAGTAATGAGTCGTGTTTTAACATCTCTTTTTATTTCTGGGCTAATAACAACGAAATAGTATACATGAAAGACAGCGGTAAAGGGAGAAATCCCGAATTATTCGCTGTCAACAGAAACGGGAGGGACTTCAGGCAGTTGCTGACGGAGCAGAATGTGAGGCTGAAATTTATAAATCAAAACAATGTTATAAATAATGAGATATTAATAGCGCTGAACAAACGCGATTCTACCGTTTTTGATGCATATCGCTTAAATATAAAAACCGGAGATCTTAAAATTGCCGAAAGAAATCCAGGCAATATCATACGATGGTTTTCTGATGAAAATGGAAAACTCAGGCTTGCTCTCTCGGGTGATGGAGTTAATGAAACGCTTTTGTACAGGTCAGCAGAAAGTGAGACTTTCAACCCTGTGATTACAAGCAATTTCAAAACGCGGATAACGCCGGTTGGCTTCTGCTCAGGCAACACGAGTTGCATTTACGCATTGTCTAACCTTAACCGCGACAGGAGTGCCCTTGTCGAGATAGACTGCTCCCAGGGAAAGGAAACAAAAACAATTTTTAGTCACGATTCGGTGGATATTTCCGAAGCAGGCTATTCTTCCTTGCAGCGTAAGCTTCTTTATGCAGGTTTTGAAACATGGAAAGGGCAGAGATATTATCTGGATGATTCGACCAGGAATATTTACAACTATCTCGAAAAACTGCTGCCGAACACTGAAGTTAGAATTACGGGGCAGGATAAAGCTGAAGAGAACTTTATAGTGCGAACATTTACCGACAAATCGCCGGGCACGTTCTATTTGTATAAGAGGCCAACACGCGAACTTGTAAAGCTGAGTGATATTAATCCGGCATTACCTGCCAGTCAGATGTGCAGTATGAAACCTGTTTCTTTCAAAAGCAGCGACAACTTAACGATAAACGGTTATCTCACATTACCACTGGGTTATAAAGCCGAAAGATTGCCGGTAGTTGTTATCCCTCATGGGGGGCCTGCAGCGAGGGACTCCTGGGGGTTTAACTCAGAGGTGCAGTTTCTTGCAAACCGCGGTTATGCAGTTCTGCAAGTAAACTTTAGAGGATCAAAGGGCTACGGGAAAGAATTCTGGATAGCTGGATTCAAAAAATGGGGCAGCGCTATTCAGAGCGATATCACTGCGGGGGTTCGATGGTTGATTGGTGAGGGGATTGCAGATGAAAAGCGTATAGCTATTTATGGAAGCGGCTTCGGGGGATTCAGCGCTCTTTATGGATTGTGCTTTGAGTCGTCATTATATAAATGTGGTGTATCGGAGTCGGGTTTTGTAAACTTGTTTACGTACATTAAAGCAGTTCCTCCCTACTTTAAGCCGATGCTTCAGATGTATTATGAGATGGTAGGCAATCCCGAAGAGGAGATTGATTATTTCAGATCAATTTCGCCTGTTTTCCATACAGATAAGATAAAAGCGCCGTTGCTGATCGCGCAGAACGTCAAAGACCCAAGGGTGAACGTAAACGAAACAAACCAGTTTGTGAAAGAGTTAAAAAACAGGAAAGTTCAGATAAAATACCTTGTCGGCGATAGTAATTCAAATAATTCGGAAAACCAGATGGAGTTCTATCGTGAGCTTGAATTATTCCTTAATGATCATTTAAAGAAGTAGAACAGGATGAAGGCGCGAAAAACGCAGTACCGGAGAAACAGCTGGTTGAATGCCGGTTTTCTGGTATTGATCGCCCTGTCGCTTATTGTTGCACTGGTTCTGGCGCATAGTTTGATCGAAAAGTATGTAGAGAACGAGTTCAACACCCGCAAGATAGATGTTCTGGAGGAGACACTAAAGGCTTACAATGATTTCTTTCAGAACCGCGTTCCGGAGATTTCTTTCTATCAGGGATACCTCGACTCCGCTTCTGCGGTAAAATATGCTGACACCGTGCTCAGAAAATACGCTTTTGTGAGCCGCCTCATCTTTTACGATACGGAAATAAGCAACCATCCAGTTAACAACGCCTTCCGGGTTTACAATTTCTCCATTGCGCCCCGTGCGGTTTACCAGTTCCGAAGGGCTATTCCCGCCGATTCTATCTTACTTTTTAAAAATGCCGGGACGGCCAATATTTCTGTAAAGGGAATGGACGAGTTTAATAAAATGGCAGTAAAATTTTCAGCATACATTGAGTCGGCTGATACGATAATAATACCGTCTTCCGCTGATTATGTCAGTACGTTCTATAACGTTACGCATAATCGGATAACTTTTATGAATATACCGCGTGAGGAAGACGTACGAATATTTAAAGATCTGATGTTTAAAGAGCTGCGACGGTCGCCGGTGTTTGAACAGGATATCATTTCATTCTGGTTGAATCCCGAACGCCTGCAAATCAGGAATACGCATAAGGAGCTTTACCAGGAAATCAGCATTAAGCCGCTGGTTTACGATTCTCTTGATACTAACCCGGAATTCTTAAGTACCGATCTTCCGCTTTCAGGGGCGTTTGCAGACTATAAATTATATTTCAGCTCATCGCGAAGCTTTTTAAAGAAGGAGATTTATCGTCGTTTTATCCCGGTTGCCTTCGTTATCCTTTTAATCTATGCAATGCTGATATTCCTTGCGTATCTCATTTACCGCAATCTGAATATAAACAGCAGGATGTTCAAACTGCAGTACGATTTTATTAATAACCTTACTCATGAATTTAAAACCCCGGTAAGCGTGATAAAGATTGCCGGAAATAATATTAAAAGCGCATCCAGCCTTTCCGAGGGAGAGCGTTTTCATTACGGTAAAATTCTCGACCAGGAGGCTGATAAGCTTAATGACCTGATGAATAAACTGCTTTCTTTTACGCAGATTGAAAATCAGTCGATCAATATAAAAAGAGAAAGAATAGAATTCGAACAGTTTCTTCAGAAGCTAATAAATGGCTATCGGCTGAAATATCCCGATTTTAATATCGGGTACAAGATACAGAAGCTGGAATTCTTCGATACCGACCCCGTCCTTCTTGCCAGTATTTTCCAGAATCTGATAGATAACGCGTATAAATATTCCTTACCGGGCAAGAAAAAGCTGGATATTGATGTGTTCACTGAAAAAGGAAATGCCATCTTCCGTTTTACCGATCAGGGGATTGGAATACCAAAAGAGGAGACTCAGAACGTATTCAAAAAATTTTACAGGATACAAAACCAATATAATCAGCAAGGGAGTGTGGGATTAGGACTGGCATTTTGTAAAGAACTTATTAATTTTATGAACGGAGAAATACGGTTGAAAAGCAAAGAGGGCGTAGGATCTGAATTTAGTGTTATCTTACCGTTATAGATGCAAACTAAACCGTCCCCTTCTGTTATACTATAAAAACTTTTATTTAACATACACCAGGATATGAATAAGGAAATAAAGATTGCAGTTGTTGAAGACGACGAAAACCTAAGGTTTTTGGTGTCGCATCGTCTTCGGAATGAAGGATACGTGGTTTGTGAATCAGCTAATGGAGATGATGCAACAGAACTTATATTGAGCGAACAGCCCGATATAGTCTTGCTCGACTGGATGCTGCCGGGAAAACAAGGCTCTGATATTTGCCAGGAAGTAAGGGCCCAGGGGTTTGAAAAGATTATCATCATGATGACAGCAAAAGCACAGGACGTAGATAAGATAGATGCATACAATTTTGGTGTATCCGACTACGTTACAAAGCCGTTTAATATGGATGTTCTGGTGGCCTTGCTGGAGAATAAAGTGAAGTATGTGGTCAATAATGACAAGTCGGAAGTAAGCAAGTTTGGCGACATCGAGCATCATCCCCACACTCATTCGCTGATTAAAGGCGGAAAGAAAATAGAACTCACTATTTTGGAGAACCGCATCCTGTTATACTTTCTCCAGAATGTCAATAAGGTAGTTCAGCGCGAAGAACTTATGATGGTTGTATGGGGATACAATTCGGACGTGAACACCAGGACGCTGGATATGCACATAGTGAGGTTGAGAAAGAAATTAGAAGATAATCAGGATGCGCCGACTTACCTCAAAACTGTGCGCGGTGTGGGATATAAATTTGTAATATAATTACGTTGGAAATACCTGCCGGTGCTAAAGCACGAGAGCAAATAGCCAGTTAAAAAGAAGAACCATAATAAACTGAAGGATCATAATGCCGTCGATATAGAGAAAGTAGTAATACTCATTCTTCTTAATCGACGATTTGAATATTAAAAAGCCACTCAGTAAGATAGTAACAGTTAAGCCCCAGAAGTTAGCGTCGGGTACCTTTGTAAAGAGGAATAGCAGAGTGATGTATGCTAGAAGTAAAAGCTGGCAAAAAAGATAAGCTTTCCGTTCGCCTAATATCACCGGGATTGTTTTCAGGTTGTAGTTACGATCTTGGAACAAGTCCCTTATATCGAACGGAACAGTAATCGCTGCTATAAAGAGGAAGCGTTTTCCAACAAGGAGTATTGTGTCGGCGGCGGAGATAGTAATCAGGTTCATGGCCGCTGTTTCTACTATCGGTAAAAGCACACAGCTTAGCGACCAGATTAATGCAATGAGGAATAGCTTAAGACCCGGGATATTGCGAAGCCCGAACTTTTTTTCATTCATTGTAAATAAAGGCAGATTGTAAGCCACTGCAATCACTGCCAGGAAGAATAAGAGAATAAGAGAGGGTACCGATAAAAACAGGCCGAGGGACAACAGGGATATAATAGCAATAATAGTTAAAGTAACCATCATGCGGTAATGCCCGAAAATCCATCGAACCCTTCTGAACGGTGATTTTTTGGCGTTCGCAGGTTTTGAGAGCAGCATGCTGAAGTTGTACAATGCCAGTGTAGAGCAAAACAGTACCCCCAGTACATGCTGATCTGGCTTGATATGGAGGAGCTTATAGGTGACAAGAGCTTGTGCCACTGCACAAAGGGCGATAAAGATATTGCTGAATAGAAGAAAGTCTATAGATTGACGAATGGTCCTATTTATAAATACAGACTTGGGGTCGGGCATGTAATTTCTTATAAATTAAATACTTAAGCACGTTTTAATTCAAATATCGTAATTTCAGGCAATATTCCAACTCTTCCTGGATATCCCAGGAATCCATATCCTACATTTACATATAATTGCTGCTGCTTCTCCTGATACAAGCCCGCCCACTCTTTATAAATATACTGAACAGGGCTCCATTGATATTCTTTAGTCCTTACGCCAAACTGCATGCCATGAGTATGGCCGCTGAAGGTAGCATCAATGTCTGTATAACCAAGTACCTGTGCCCTCCAGTGGGAGGGATCATGTGACAAAAGAAGTTTGAGAGGGGCGTCCTCCGTTCCTTTCATTGAGAGGTCAAGCCTTCCATGTCTTACAAACCGGCCTGCTCCCCAATTTTCTACTCCGAGAATTGCTATTTCTTCGCCATTTATTTTAAGTCGTCTGTTCTCATTCAAGAGCAGATCGTAGCCCATATTTTTGTGTATTGTTTTAATATCAGCAAGATTCTTTGCTTTTGCAGGCGAAGGCTCCCTCCCGAAATAGTAGTCGCCATAGTCGTGATTGCCTAATACCGAGAAAACGCCAAGTGGCGCTTTTACTTTATTAAAGATATCCTGGTAATCTTTCATTTCACTGGCCACATTGTTAACCAAATCGCCGGTAAAAAAGATGAAGTCGGGCTTTTCGGCCATTAACATTTCGACCCCACCAAGCACTGCTTTTCTTCTATAGAAACTGCCTGAATGAATATCTGAGATCTGTCCCAGTGTTATACCATCAAATGCTTTCGGCAGATTAGGGAAGTATAAAGTACGCCTTTTAACCCTGTAATCATATCCTCCTTCTATAATCCCCCAGCTCAGGGAGGCAAAAGGAATAGCAGCAACGGCGATACCAGCCTTAACTAAAAACTCCGAGCGGCTTATTTTTTCAGGATTATCCTGTGCCGGGACTCCCCCGGTATGCTTGGGACCACCTCTTTTTCTTCTGGCCCATACTACCCCACGCCGGATATCATCAATGAACAGAAAAGGAAGGAAAAAAACTTTAGTCACAAAGGTGATAAAAAAAGCTACCAGTATGACTGCCCTGACAGCAAGTATCAGGTTGAGGAATATGCTGGCAAAAACTCCGGCTATAAGGAGAATGGAATACCCCCACCATATGAATTTAAACGGAGGGGAACTCTTGCTCCACCGTTTTTCTATGATGGGTGTAAGCGCCTTGAAGATATACCAGTCTATCAGTAAAAGCAGACAGCTGATGATAAGCAAGGGAATAATACGATCTGACATATAAACTAAAAAATAAACGCTCCTTACAGGAAGGATATAAAGGTGATATTATTCTTCGTAATTTTCGTCGTCTTCATCAAATTTTGCGTTAAACAGACTATCGAACATGTCTTTAAATGCATAACCATTATCCAGATGAGATTTACTAATCTGAGAAAACTCTGAAAGTCCATGCAGCAAAAACTCCATGAGAAGTAACTTCTGACTTTCACTTAGATGAGGATGGAACTGTTTTATTACACCTTTTAATCCAGGAACTGAAAGGAGAGCTTCTTTATACTCTCCTAATGATTGATTGTCCTGGATGTTTAAAGCATTACCCACGCCAAACCAATCAATGATATCGGCATACGGATTTTTACCCTTAGCCCTCTTAAGTTTCTCAGGGTCCGGAAAATACTGTAACATTAAAGTTTTGATCGCCTTCCCGAGCAGAATATTAGCAACACTTGCAGAGCCTTCCTGTTCACCTTCGTATACCAGCTCAATTTTGCCGGTTATGGCGGGGATTACACCAACAAAGTCAGCGATCCTTACAAAGGTGCGTCCTTCGCCGTTAAGCAGCATTCTTCTTTCAGCGTTGCTGATAAGGTTTTCGTATGCTGTAATGGTGAGGCGGGCAGACACGCCCGACTTTTTATCAATGTACTCAGAATTTCGGGCCTCAAAGGCTATTTGCTCCACAAGGTCCTTTACCAGGCCATCAGCTTCGATTTTTTCTCTCTGATCAGGAGTTAAAGAAGCTTCCTGCTGCGTGATCTTTCTTGATATTTCGATGCTCCGGGGATAGTGGGTAAGGATCTGGCTTTCTATCCTGTCTTTTAAAGGTGTAACAATCGAACCACGGTTGGTATAGTCTTCCGGATTGGCCGTAAATACAAACTGAACATCCAGCGGAAGGCGAAGTTTGAACCCCCTGATCTGAATGTCTTTTTCCTGGAGAATATTAAAGAGGGCTACCTGGATGCGAGCCTGAAGATCGGGCAGCTCATTGATCACAAAGATGCCGCGGTGTGCACGGGGAATCAGTCCGAAATGAATTACCCGCTCGTCTGAATAAGCCATTTTCATCGTAGCAGCTTTAATCGGATCGACGTCGCCTATCAAGTCGGCTACTGTTACGTCAGGAGTAGCGAGTTTTTCGGTATAACGCTCTGAGCGGTGCATCCATGCAATGGGCGTTTGGTCTCCCTGTTCTTCCAGCCGCTTACGTGCAAACCACGAAATGGCATTAAACGGATCGTCAAATAGTTCTGAACCATCAACATAGGGGATGTATTCGTCAAGAAGGTTCACCATCAGGCGCGCGATACGTGTTTTAGCTTGCCCGCGCAGCCCTAATAAAAGGATATTATGTTTTGATAGAATCGCCGTATGCAGATCCGGAATAACGGTGTCTTCGTATCCTATGATTCCCTCAAATTCTGCTTCTTTATTCTTTAGCTGTTTTATCAGATTCTCGCGCAGCTCTTGCTTTATGCTCCGCGGTTTATAACCCGAACTCTTGAGCTCCCCAAATGTCTTTATTTCTAATAATTTACTCATCTTTTTTTGTTATAGCTGTCATACGCTGACTATCAGCCCTAAATTACCTGCAGCTGTCTGTATATATTCCGGAATCCGAGTGTCGGTAAGCTATGCCAAACCGCGTTTATCTCACCGTCCTTCTCCTGTTCCTGATGTAATCCTCAAAAATGTATTCACCTAAGCCCTTAAGCGAACTATAAAAAGCCTTTCCGCCGTTTATTTCGGTAAACTTCCGGACGAATTGCTGAAGATAAGGATCGCGCGCAATCATAAAGGTAGTGATCGGAATCCTGAGCCTTTTACATTGGGCGGCCATATTAAGCGTCTTGTTTACCACTTTGCGGTCAAGACCAATACTGTTCTTGTAATATCTGGCGCCCTCCTTCAAGCAGGTAGGTTTGCCGTCGGTAATCATGAAGATCTGCTTGTTGGTGGTCTTTCTTCTTCTTAAGATGTCTGTTGCCAGTTCGAGACCTGCATAGGTGTTGGTATGATAAGGCCCAACCTGGAGATAAGGTAAGTCTTTCAATGTTATAGACCAGGCGTCATTGCCAAATACTACGATATCAAGGGTGTCCTTTGGGTATTTCGTTTTGATCAACTCTGCAAGAGCCATTGCTACCTTTTTTGCAGGAGTGATCCGGTCCTCCCCGTATAATATCATGGAATGAGATATATCGATCATAAGAACTGTTGAAGTAAGCGTTTTATAATCCTTTTCTTCAACTTCAAGATCCCGTTCAGTCATCGTAAAGTCGGATATCCCATGGTTTATCTGGGCATTGTGGATAGAGGCGGTCATGTCTATCTGATCTGAACTATCTCCAAATTCAAATTCCCGCCTGTCGGCGTTTTTCTCTTCACCTAAACCCGATAGACTGGTAGTATGACTTCCCTTGCCCGACTTTTTCAGTTTCCCGAATATCTCTTCCAACGCTGATTTGCGAATACTTTGCTCCGATTTAGCAGTAATTATAAAGTTGCCTGGATTCTGGGCGTCATTGTCTATATACCCCTTCTTTTTAAGGTCGTCAATAAAGTCGCCCATACCATAGGTGTCATTCGTGATATTATACTGCTTGTCGAGTTCATTCATCCATGAAAGCGCTTCGTTTGCATCTCCCGATGTATAGTTAAGCAGTTCCATGAACAGCTTTAATAACTCATCAAATCCCCCTTTAGGAAGCTCATTGGCAATGTATTTAGAAAAAGAGTAGCCCCGCATATTGTCCTTATCTTTCCAGTTAATGATAACGGAAAATCTAAGTTAATAGTTTGAATGGTGGAACATGTTTTTGTTTTGTAAAAATGCGCTCCCAGGGTGGTATTCAATGTGCTATGTTACAAAAGCCGGCTTGCAGAATTATGGATAATGCCTTATTTCTGATTAATCAGATTTATTAGCCTTTAAACTGTTATTTACAATCTCTTCAGGCGAGTAGTCGGGGTTGGCTCCGGCTTTTGACGCAACAATGGCCCCGGCTGCGCACGCCCTTTCGAGCACGGTCTCTATAGGCAGATCCTGCAGGAGGCTGCTGATGAAGGCAGCCAGAAAAGCGTCTCCGGCGCCTACCGTATCAGCTACTTCGACCATGAAGCCCTGATGTTCATATAAACGGTTGTCGCTTACCACAAGGGCTCCTTTATCACCGAGGGTGACACATATCAAAGGAATATTTAACATACTGCTTAACAGTAATAAATTATCCCGTCGGGGTGCTTGGGGCAGGTTGCACATCCCTTCAAGATATGCGAGTTCGTCTTCGTTAATTTTTAACAGATTGCAATGCTGCATTAACTGAGTAATGGTTTCCTTGTTGAAATGAGGAGGCCTGAGGTTCATATCGAACACCCGGAATTTAGCCAAAGGAATAAGTTTCAGAAGCGTATTCCGGCTAGATTCGTTCCGGCTTGCAAGACTTCCAAATACCAGCAGATCTGAGTCTTTGACAGCCTGCTCAAGTTCTTTGGTATATTTTATTTCATCCCAGGCTACCGGCTCTTTGATAATGTAGCTTGCTTGTTGCTTTGAGTCGAGTTCTACTTCTACCAGCCCGGTTGGGAGGGAAGGATGTTCCTGAACTAAATCAGTGGACATACCTTGTGTCTGGAGGAAGGAAAGGAGTTCTTTTCCGTCATCATCACAGCCAAGGCTGCTGATCAGACGGCTTTGTATACCCTGCTTGTGCAGATGGAGGGCAACGTTCATCGGGGCGCCTCCTGCTTTTCTGCCTTCTTTAAAGTTATCCCAAAGGATTTCGCCAAATGTTATCGCATAGTGCATTCTGCCAGGGTTAAGAGTAAAAGTCTATAACAAAGCTAATACTTTTTGTGGAAGTGTATCAGGGTAGTACCGGCGTTTAATGGGGGTTATTCCTGTTCAAAAAACAGTGAGGAAGCGATATGATCTGCAAACAGCCTCCCTTCGTTTGTTAAGATAGCTGTGTTGTTGCTGATCTCAATCCACCTCTTGCCGATAAATTCTTGAAGGTTTATTTCTGTCTGGTTGCGGTAATCATATCCGAAATCCTGCTCTACTTTATTTAAGTCCATTCCCCACATGGTGCGGAGTGAGGTCATTATATATTCATTTATCCTGTCGGCCAGACTTAATATTTCAATTTCCGCAGGCAAGGTGTCCTGTGAGAGACTTTCTATATACTTAGGGTTATTGGCAATATTCCACTGCCGGCTAATACCGTTGAAGGAGTGCGCCGACGGTCCGATCCCGAGGTAAGGTATGCCTTTCCAATAATTTGTATTGTGGCGCGAATACTTACCAGGCCGGGCAAAGTTAGATATTTCATAATGCTCGTAACCGGCCTCTTTTAACGTATCCATGAGCAGCACGAATTGTTGTGCGCTCTGAGATTCGTTCATTGTTGGTTGTTTTCCTTTTTTTATGAAATGCGCAAGCGCTGTACGGTCTTCCACCGTCATGGAATACGCTGATATGTGAGGCACTTCCAATTCAATAACCTTACGGATATTCGCCTGCCATTTTTCGTCAGTCAGTAAGGGGAAACCATAAATGAGGTCGAGGGTAATGTTTTCAAACCCGGCGTCCTGTACCCGTTTTACCGAACTGTCTGCTTCGGCAGCTGAGTGCGCCCTGTTCATCCATTGAAGATCCTCTTCGTAAAAGGATTGGATACCTATGCTGAAGCGGTTCACTGATGTGTTTCTCAGGGCACCTACATGCGCAGCACTGAGGTCATCGGGGTTAGCCTCCATTGTAATTTCAGCATTCGGTAAAACGGTGCGGGTATCAGCAACATGGTCGATTAACTTTTGTATTTCTGAAGCATTGAGGACAGATGGAGTACCTCCGCCAAAATAGATGGTTTCTATAACATGCCCCTGGAGGTAGCCTTTCTGCAGTTCCAGTTCCCTGTGCATACTTGCCAGCAGCTCATCTTTATACTTCAGAGAAGTACTGAAATGAAAATCGCAGTAATAACATGCCTTTTTACAGAAGGGGATATGAAAATAGATGCCGGCCAAATTTTTATAAAATGCAAAAGTAAGAAAAAAGCCACTCCTTTTATGGGAGCGGCTTTGCTGATACAATATAAATGCGCAGATGTATGTCTTTTATTCGAAATACCCGAATGTTAGAAAGCTTAAGTATATTTGAAGAATAACCGAAGAATATCAACAAAATGAAAGTTAATACGAATAAGATCTTCAGTCTGCTAATGGTCTGCCTGCTAACTACTACAGTTGTGAATGCACAGACCAAGAGCGAGAAACAGGTAGCCTCCGCAGTCGAGACCTTAAAAAAGGCAATGATTGATGGCGACCGGTCGCAGCTTGAGGCAGTAGCAGCAGAGAAGCTCAGCTACGGACATTCGGGGGGAAAAGTAGAAGATAAAGCCGCTTTTGTTGAAAGTATTGCAAGCGGTAAGTCAGACTTTGTATCGATAGATTTTACTAACCAGACGATACAGGTGTCAGGTAAAACAGCGGTCGTCCGCCACCACTTGTCGGCAAAAACAAATGACGGCGGAAGCCCGGGTACCGTTAGCCTGAATATTTTGCTGGTTTTTCAGAAGCAGCATGGAAAGTGGCTGCTGCTTGCACGGCAGGCAGTAAAGGGATAAGCTAATCCCTATTGTATATTTTTACCCATTTTCTTAACTGTTCTTCTTCCTTGCCAGTAAGTTCTCCTGGCTTTAAGCGCCATTGCCAATTGTTTTCCGTTGTTGCAGGGCTGTTCATCCTTGCTTTTGCGTCAAGCCCCAGCACGTCCTGTAATGGGATGATGACCGTTTTCGCTACCGAAGCGTAAGCAAGCCTGGCCATTACCTCATGTACATTTTTCGCTTTTACGTCGACGCCGGTGTAGTCATTCAGGTTTTCGCGGATCGTTTTATCCGCATCCTTTTCAAACCATCCTCTGGTGGTGTTATTATCATGGGTACCGGTATATGCAAAGAAATTCTGTGTATACTGATGAGGTATAGCAATTGCTTGGGGCATATCATCGCCGAAAGCAAACTGAAGCACTTTCATTCCCGGAAAACCAAAGGTATCTCTGAGTTCATAAACAGGGGCGTCAATATCACCAAGATCTTCGGCAACGAAAGGAAGCTTCCCGAGTTTTTTTTGAATGGTCCTGAAAAAGTCTTTTCCCGGACCTGGCTTCCAGATGCCATTTTTTGCAGTATCCTCAGATGCTGGAACCTCCCAATAGGCAGAGAATGCTCTGAAGTGGTCAAACCGCAGTAAATCGAAAAGTTCGATATTCTTCCTGATGCGCTGCAGCCACCAGTTGTATCCCTGCTTTTTTAGGATATCCCATCGAAAAACAGGCATGCCCCACAATTGTCCGTTTTCATTGAAATAGTCAGGGGGAACCCCTGCAACTCCGGTCATATTGCCATCATTGTCAAGACAAAAGATTTCGCGGTTAGACCACACATCTGCGGAGTCGTAACTTACGTAAAAAGGCATGTCGCCAAAAAGAGCGATGCCGAGGTTATTGCAGTAAGCCTTTAAATCGTTCCATTGGGTGGCAAATATAAACTGAAGCCATCGGGCCTTATTAAGTGCATCACTATTGTTGTTCCTGAAACGATCCAGGGCCATCCTGTTCCTCAGTTTATATTCCTCCGGCCATTGATACCATGCCTGTCCCTTATGTTGCTGTTTAAGAACAATATAAAGCGAAAAATCGTCAAGCCATAGAGCTTCCTTTTTGCAAAACGCTGCAAAATCTCTCTTTAGCTTACTGAAGTCACCTTTTTGGAATTTTCGGTACGCCTTCTCAAACAGAACATCTTTTAGTTGCTCTGCTCCTTTAAAGTCGGCTTTTGACTTCAGGGGTAAATAGTAATCCTGTAGTTTTTTAGGTGAAAGGAGTCCCGCCTCTGCGAGCAGTTCGGGACTTATAAGGAGAGGATTTCCGGCCATGCTTGAGTAGGAGCTATAAGGAGAGTTGCCACTTCCCTGTTCTGTAGGACTTAAGGGCAGGATCTGCCAGTATTTTTGTCCGCTTCGCGCCAGGAAGTCTGCAAACTTTATCGCTTCCGGTCCAAAGTCGCCCGAGCCGAAAGGCGAAGGAAGCGAAGTTATGTGCATCAGAATACCCGCACCGCGCTCTTTTACCTTTCTCTCCAGCTTAAGAAGAGCTAAGGGGAGGGTATCAAATATTTCTTCAACCCGGATTTCCTGTTCGGCTTTTCCTTTCACATCTGCGTTCAGGAGGTGTTCCCATTCTCCCGTCGCCGTTTCAGGCAGAAGTATTCTCGTGTTTTTCCAGTTAAGCGACTGTATTTCGCAATCCTGTTCCCCGCACAATGCGGCAATATGGAGAGGTATAACAATAATATACCAGTTTTGCTGATACCGTCGCGCGAAAGCAAGGACATTATCTTTATAGGCACCCTTTACCTTTAGCGGAAGGTAGTCTCCCTTTTCAAACAAAGCAGAACTCGCCGCACGTTCCTTTAGGAGTATCCCGGTGATCCACAGTTTGATATGTCCCTCGTAACGTTTTTCCCAGAGGTAAGAGGGTAAGTTGCCCGAATCCTCCCGGTAACTTTCAAGCTCATTTAAAATTTGAGTACGCAGGTTGTAATCCACAGGGCGTCTATTGTCCGGATCTACCATACTCAGGTCCCAGAGCTCACAGCCCTGGTACACATCGGGGACGCCGGGACAGGTGAACTTTAATAACACCTGGGCCAGCGAGTTGATGATTCCATAGTCAGCCACCTTCTGATGAAAAGTATCGAAGCTTTTTCTGAATTTGCCCTTTGTGTCGAGCAGATTCGCAGCAAAGCGTTTGGCTGCTTCTTCATAACTGGTGTTGGGTTCGGCCCAGTCAGAGTTTTGTTTCGCCTCCCTCAGTGCTTTCTGTATATACTCCTGGATTCGCTCTTTGAAATTGTCTTCATCCTGGCCCGGCATAGGGAAAGTGCCGAGCAGGGTTTGATAGATCAGATATTCATCATTTAAGTCAGGCGAGCCCGATGGTTTAACGCTTTTGTTAAGGTCAAGCCATTCTTCAACGTTCTTAAGCCATTCGTCGGGGATGTTACTTAACACATTTAACCGTGCCCTTACATCTTCTCCTCTTTTGGTATCGTGAGTGGATGTTGCATTCATGGAGAGAGGCCAGTTCTGTTGCCTTTGTATCATTTTGGTGTGAAACTCATCCTGCGTCATACCAAATGCTTCCGGTGAATCGCCTACTTCATTATGAACAATAAAGCGGTTGTACGTATACATCAGGGTATCTTCAACTCCCTTTGCCATTAGAGGACCGCTAAACTGCATACAACGCTGATAGAAGTTTAAGGCCCTGGAGTTGTATTCAGTGTCTCCTTCTTTTGGCCTGTCAAGAAGGCTTTCTTCAAGTAGCTTAACGGCCGCCGTCAGCGCCGGCTTTTCGGAGCTGATACGACTGAATACTTTCCGGATAGCTTCTTCCTCTTTTCTATTTAATGGGAATGAATTTCCATAGTAGCGATAGACCGGACATTGAATAATGAATTCGCCTATGGTCCTTTTCAGGTCACCATCATGAATATGACGGGCGGATGTTCTTTTGAAAAGATCGGAGCTTAACAAAAGATTGTAGAGATTGTCAAGTTCCCCACCCATGTGCTGGTAAAGTATATACGCCTTTTTCGCATAAATCTGTTCCTGCACTTCGCTGCCTTCACCGATCAAATCGCTGTAAAAGCCGGTAAACTGCTTTTCACTCTTTTTAGAAGTGAAAAGATTATTTACTAAAGCCAGAAAGTCGTATCCTGTATTCCCCTGGATAGGCCAGTCCTGCGGGATCTCTTCCCCAGGTTCCAGTATTTTTTCGACCGTAACGTAAGTTTGATCTCCTACCAGTTCCCGTAACTGCTTCAGGTAAGTAGCGGGGTCAAAGAGGCCGTCAATATGGTCCACCCTGAGACCCGTAAAGATTCCCTTATCTACTAACGATTTGATATACTGATGATAAGTATTGAAAACTTCCGGATGTTGTATGTTAAGGCATATCAGGCCATTTACTGTAAAAAAGCGCCTGAAGGTTATATGTGTATCTGTTTCCTGCCAATTGCAGAGGCGGTATATCTGTTCTTCCGCCAGCTTCATTACCGTTTCGCTGCTGTCGTTTATTTTATTCAGACGATCTGTTATATAACTCCCAATAGTGTCGTTTTTCATTAAAGCAGATAGCTGAAGAAGAAATTCGTTCCAACCGTCAGCGTATTGCCGGGTATCTTCTATCTGATGGATCGAATGCATCTGAGAAAGAAGCTGTTGCAAGCCTTCCAATGGTTCATCTTCCCCTCCGCTTAATATGGTCGGATAAGAACGGGGGGTCAGGGGATATATGGAGTCATAGTAATTAAAAACAAATCTTCCATCTTTATATTCCACTTTCAGTTCCTTTTTATCGATGACATCTTCAAGGGACGAGCCCAGGAAAGGAACCATTATCCGGCCGCTGTATAATTCGCTGCTAAGGGCGGTATCAAAAAAAGAGGCATATAAAGACTGCGGACCTTTTTCAAGAACATCCATTAACCAGGTATTGTGAGGCGAGAAGGCCATATGATTGGGTACGATATCCTGAAGCCATCCCATGCCCTGCGCTTTCAGTCGCTTACTCAAATCTTTTAGCTGCTCTTCGGTTCCTATTTCTGGGTTTATTATGTGAGGGTCGAGTGTATCGTAGCCGTGCGAGCTTCCTGAAGTTGACTTGAACACCGGAGATGCATACACAGTGCGTATTCCTAACTTCTGTAAATACGGTACAATGCGTTCGAAATCAATAAAAGTAAATTCTTTATGAAATTGTAAACGGTATGTAGAAACAGGGCTTGCCGACATAGTGTTAAAATATTCAGGTTCTAAAAATGCAAATAAACATATTCCAGCATTTACAACCGAATCTCAAAGGCCTTGTTTTTGGTAACAGGAAATAAAAGCTAAGGATATTCCGGCAAACCGGATGTTTAAAGTAGATCTCGCACAAGACTAACTGCGTAGCTGTCCATTCCTAAAAAAAGTTTACATAAGAAAGTTTTCAAAGAACAAGAAAATGAGTATTAAAAATGAATTACCCCGGAAGGGAAAATTGGGAAAAGAATCGAATCATTCTGATAGTTTCAGGATTCAGGTGGCGTTAGAATATTTAGATGGCGACTATAGCCAGGCACAGGTTGAAAAAAAATACGGATTACCAGAAAGAAGTGTTTATCGTTTTGTAAATTGGTATAACGATAACCAGAAAGAGCTTATGCAAGACCAACCGGTAGAAGCACAGGAAGCTTCGTTTACTTCAAAGGAACTGGCTGCGCTTGAAAAGAAGCTATCCCTTACAGAGATGAAGATCGCAGCCCTTGAAAAAGTCATTGCTATGGCCAACGAAGAATACCGGACAGATCTTAAAAAAAAAGCTGTTACCAGGTGATGGCCGAACTGCGGGGAACACGCAAACATTATAGCTTAGCCAATCTTTGCGCGGCATTTGGTTATACCAGGCAGGCCTGGTATAACTATTTAAAAAGATCAGAACTTCAGATTTTTCAGGAGCATATTGTATTGCAGAAAATTAAAGAGATTAGAAAGGAACTGCCTAAAACCGGCTGTATCAAACTTTACAAAGAGCTCAATAATGGTTTTTTGCAGGACTTAGGGATAGCAATGGGCAGAGATGCTGTATTTGACCTGGTTAGAGAGAATGGGATGCTTGTCAAATCCAGCAAAAGGCATGTGTGTACTACCAATTCCTATCACAGGTATAGAATTCATCCTGATCTGGTGCAACGAAGGCATCCACAGCACGCTGAAGAAATATGGGTGAGTGACATTACTTACATTACCACCATGTCCGGATTCAACTACCTGTCTTTAGTAACAGATGCGTACTCAAGAAAAATAACAGGGTACTTTCTGTCAGTAAACCTCAAAGCTGAAGGATGTATAAAAGCACTCGATCAGGCACTAGCTGCAAGGATATATCCTGAAAACACATTAATACATCACTCGGACAGGGGCACGCAGTATTGTTGTGATGATTATGTGTCCAAACTCAGGCAAAGGGATATCCAGATCAGTATGACACAAACCGGCAGCCCCTATGACAATGCCATCGCAGAGCGTATTAACGGAATACTTAAAACAGAATTTGATCTTTATAAAACCTTCAAATCTCATAGCCAGGCAAACGCAGCAGTGGATAAGGCCATCTTTAATTATAACAACCTGAGGTTACATGCAAGTTGCAGCTACCAGACTCCAGAACATACCCATAATCAAGAAAAAACAAATCAAATCACCTTAAATTAAAGTTATGTAAACAAATAACAGAAAGAAAACTTAACATTGTAAACCCAACACAGTAATAATAACTTTTGCTGTAAACACAGAGTAGTAACAACATTTCTTATTGTAAACTTATTCCAGTATAGGACAAGCTATTCCTGGATAAGACATGCGTCTGAAATAGCGCGCACCTCGACCGCACTTTTAACGCACTTTGTTCGCACCTTGTTCGCTCGCCAGCGAATAATATGCGAATAAAGTGCTATTCATCTCCCTCTCAGGACTGAGTTATGAGTTGAGCACTTCTTAAACGGGTCTGGATCGCAGTGTAGCAGCATGTCTCATATTCATGATGTTTATAATCAGGGTATAAACTGCTGCGCATCATTTTTTCAGGGAGCGTTATCTTTTATAATTGCAGTACAGTATAACTAATAATTGAAAAGATGGCTGAATTAATAAACAAATTCCTTGACAAGGTCAGGGATATTCTGGAAGGACTGGACTAAGAGAGCCGATGACGGGGATCGAACCTGCGACCTACGCGTTACGAGTGCGTTGCTCTACCAACTGAGCTACATCGGCATGTGCTAAACGAGCAGTCAAATGTAGCAATTGTGTTGAATATTTAAAATTCGGCACAAAAGCTTTTATTCGAGCACCAGCACCGACTCAGGCCGCAGTGTGATAGTTTCTCCAGGGCTGAATTCTTCGGGAAAGTCAGTTTTACCCTTCCATTCGGTATCGCTGGAATGGATTATCTTCTTCCAGCTTTCCTTTGTCTCAGGTATCATAATCTGCTGTTCTTTTTCAGAGAAGTTCATCAGACAGACTATCATATGGTTTTCAAACCAGCGGTGTAATACCAGCGTTTCTGTCGTCTCGTCGCAAGAGACTCTCATTTCTTTCCGTCCCGAATTTTTAAGTACAGGGTGCGTTTTACGAAGGCTGATTAACTTTTTATAAAAGTTCAACACCGTTTTATGAGGTTCCTCTTCGATCAGATGCCACTGAAGTTTCGATTCCTGGAAAGTTTCTTCAGATATCGGATCGGGAGCTTCGCCCCGGCCATGAAATGCTGCGAATTCTTCTTTCCTTCCTTCTCTCACGCTTTCCGCCAGCTGCGGGTCAGTGTGGCTCACAAAGTAGAGGAACGGGTGAGGTTCTACCCATTCTTCTCCCATAAAGAGCATAGGTAGGTAAGGGCTTAGCAGAACTGCGCCAGCTACGAGCTTTTTCATTTCAAAGCTGAGCAGTGAATTAATCCGTTCGCCATACATGCGGTTACCAACCTGGTCGTGGTTTTGTGAAAATACAATAAACTGGCTGCCTGGGTTATTTTCTGCTTTTATACCAAAGAACTTCTTTCGGTGTCTGGAGAACTGACCGTCATAAACATAAGCATCCTGATAGCCTTTAGCTAAATGTGCAATTCCGTTAAAGTCTGAGTAATAGCCGGTTTTTTCTTCTCCGGCTGTAACACGAAGGGCATGATGGAACTCGTCGATCCATTGTGCGTCCATTCCATAACCACCCTGTTCCACCGGGTTAATGAAACGTGTATCATTCAGGTCGAGTTCAACAATGAGATAGTGTTTCTTGCCGGTTTCTGACATTAGTTTATCAACCTCCTGCCGGATCTCACGGAGGATGTGAACCGGGCTGAAATCCTTAATGGCGTGAACTGCATCCATTCTTAATGCGTCGATATGGAAGTCCCTAAACCACATTAGGGCGTTCTCTACAAAATACTGGCGCACAGCGTACGAATATTCATCGTCAAAATTAACTGCAACACCCCAGGGAGTAGTATATCTGGAAGTGAAGTAGGGCCCGAATTCGGGAAGATAATTCCCTTCGGGACCAAGGTGATTATAGACTACATCCAAAACTACAGCGATATTCTTCCTGTGACACGCATTGACGAGGTGCTGCAAGCCTTCGGCTCCGCCATAGGAATGCTGTACAGCAAAGGGAGCGACTCCATCGTACCCCCAATTCCGATCGCCGGGAAACTGGGCGACCGGCATGATTTCTATTGCAGTTATTCCAAGTTCCTTCAGGTAATCGAGCTTTTCTTCAATGGCAGCAAAAGTTCCCTCCGGTGTAAAAGTGCCAGTGTGAATTTCGTAAAGCAAATAGTCTTCGAGAGTGTGGTTTATCCAATTGCCGTCAGACCAGATGAAATCGTTCAGATTTATTGCCATCGAAGGGCCATGTACACCCTCGGGAAGGGAAAGAGATGCAGGATCTGACAGTGCTTTCTCGTCGTTTAGTTTGAATTTATAATAATCACCGGGCTTAATTAAACTTGTAGTGGTAGTCCAGTACCCCAGTTCCTGTTTTGTAAGGGGTATGGTGTCGCCGGCAGAAGGTAAAATAACTTCTGCCTTCTGAACATCCGGTGCCCATAATACAATCTCTGCCTCTCCGCCGTCATTAAATCTAAGCCCCGGCCGGTATTTGTTCAAAATGCTGTTGTCCATTTTACTTTTTCAAAGGTTGCTTAAGAAGCACTACCGACCTGCTTTCAACTTTTATTGAATCAAGTGGCTTGAATTTATCTCCCTCTTCCTTTATGGAGTTTTCGCTTGTGTCAAGTACCTTTATCCAGAGATTTCCATATTTCTCGGGAGGAAGCACAAAGCTGAGCGGTTCGTAATGCGCATTGAAGATCACATAGAAGCTGTCGTCGTATATCTGTTCTCCCTTTGGACCGACTGCTTTGATCCCTTTTCCATTGAGGAATACGCCAAGCGATTTAGCAAAATCGTGATTCCAGTTTTCGTCGGGCATTTCAGTACCGTTTGGTAAAAACCAGGCTATATCTTCCAGGCCTATTCCCTTGATCCTTTGCCCGGTGAACCAGCGCCGGCGCCGGAACGCAGGATGTTTCTTCCGGAGATGAATGAGTTTTCTGGTAAAATCAAGCAGCTCTTTATCTGCTTCGGGCCAGTTTAGCCATGATGTTTCGTTGTCCTGACAGTATGCGTTGTTATTGCCGTTCTGTGTGCGACTTATTTCATCGCCGGCAACGAGCATAGGTACACCTTGAGAAAGAAAGAGCGATGTAAGGAAGTTCCGTTTCTGGCGGTTCCTGAGTTCAATTATCAACGGGTCGTCTGTAGGTCCTTCGGCACCGCAGTTCCAGGACCGGTTGTGACTTTCACCGTCATTGTTATCTTCACCGTTTGCTTCGTTGTGTTTTTCGTTATATGAGACTAGGTCGTGCAGGGTAAAGCCATCATGGGCTGTAATAAAGTTAATGCTGGCAGTGGGACTTCTGTAGTCGTCTTTATAGAGGTCGGAACTACCTGTGAACCGTTCAGCAAATTCTGCAAGCATGCTGTCAGCACCACGCCAGTAGTCGCGAAGGCAATCTCTGTATTTTCCGTTCCATTCTGCCCATCCCGGTGGGAATTTTCCTACCTGATAGCCTCCTTCACCGATATCCCATGGTTCTGCGATCAATTTTACCTGGGAGATTGTGGGATCCTGATGGATGATGTCGAAAAAAGATCCCAGCCTGTCGACCTCATGAAGTTCGCGCGCCAGGGTAGAAGCAAGGTCGAAACGAAATCCGTCGACATGCATGTCGAGTATCCAATATCGCAAACTATCCATGATGAGTCTCAAAACATCGGGCATCTGGGCGTTTAGCGTGTTTCCGGTACCAGTATAGTCCATGTAGTACCGTTTGTTGTCTTCTGTTAACCTGTAATATGAAGCATTGTCAATTCCTTTGAACGACAGCGTTGGTCCCAGTTGATTGCCTTCGGCAGTATGATTATACACAACGTCGAGAATAACTTCTATTCCGGCTTTATGAAGTTCTTTTACCATCGCTTTGAACTCCTTTACCTGGTCGCCTAAAACTCCGCTGCTGGAGTAGCGTACATCGGGCGCAAAGAAACCGATAGTGTTATATCCCCAGTAGTTCGTAAGGTCTTTTTCTGCAAGATAGGAGTCTCTTACGAAATGATGGACGGGCATAAGTTCTACGGCGGTGACCCCGAGGTCCAGCAGATATTTGATGGTTACCGGATGTGCAAGCGCGGCATAAGTACCGCGGATCTCTTCGGGGATATCCGGGTGTAATTGCGTGAATCCCTTTACATGGGTTTCATAAATAATCGATTTATGGTACGGAATGTTGGGTGCCTTGTCATCTTCCCAGTCGAAGTTAGGATCAATCACAGCTGATTTAGGTATATATGGCGCACTGTCTTCGTCGCTAAAGCTTAAATCGGCATCGGGATGGCCAAGTTCGTAACCATAGAGCGATTTATGCCATTGAATTGTTCCTGCAATAGCTTTCGCGTAAGGATCAATCAGCAGTTTATTCGGATTAAAGCGATGTCCGTTTTCCGGTTCGTAGGGGCCGTAGACCCTATAGCCATAAAGTTGCCCGGGTTTAATTTCAGGAACGTATACGTGCCATACATGATGAGATCTTTCTCTCATTCTTATTTTAACGTTTTCAACGGGATCTTCTGTTGTATTGAAAAGGCAGAGGTCTACTCCTTCTGCATTCTCAGCATATAAAGCGAAGTTTACTCCTTCACCATCCCAGGTAGCGCCCAAAGGATAAGGAGTTCCAGGGTATACAGTTGTATTCATATGGAATAGAAAGCAATGATCAGGATAAAATGTTTGAAAAAATGAGATGTTTACGGCGCTTATTATAACAACTATTACGCTAAATAGTGATCGTCGTCATGTTTTAATACTGAAAATATCCAGTCTTTTGTAAGATACATTTAATGCCATTATTCCAATGAGTCACACATTTCACATCCCGGTATTGGGGCTGGGATTTACTATAGATACTCCCCTTAAAGTTGCACGTTACGGCATTTCATCCGTTGTATCTATAGTGGACGATATTCTCATTGAACGAATGAGAAAATTTCATACAGAGCAGGAAGGGGAAGCTTTCACACCGATAACACCTACCGAGCCAGATTCGAGAGCAAAGCGGATTACTGCGTACCTGAATTTGTTAAACCGTCAGGTAAATCAGCAATTTGATGATTTAAAGCAGCAGGCCTTTGTTGAAGGCACTGATATTACCCGTTATTTTGATCTTTTACCGGATTCTTCTACATTGAAGATTCGTTATCAGCAGATGCTCGCGGAGACCGATTCCGTTTTACGTGGTGAGCTTGAGCGGAAGTTGCGGGAAGATATGGTAAAGGGCGAGATTGATGTGAATATCATGTCGAAAGTCGATAAGATGAATTATGCTGCTAATGGAGAACCACTGAGCGATGAAAATACCGATGCGCTGGCCGGTTTGAGAGGGTTTGCTCACAGCGATCTTAGCTCTTCTGTTGTTATGTCCGCAGGTATGAATCCCAGGCTTTACAGTTATCTTGAGAGTTTTGATGACTTTTTTCCTGACAGCAGCGGAAAACTAAATAAAAAGATTATTCTTAAAGTAAGCGATTTTCGATCCGCGTTTATACAGGCGAAATTCCTTGCAAAAAAAGGCCTTTGGGTTTCGGAGTTCAGAATAGAATCGGGTTTGAATTGCGGCGGACATGCGTTTGCAACTGAGGGATATTTGCTTGGCCCTATACTTGAGGAATTTAAGACTAAAAGACAGGAAATGATTGCTGATATCTTTGCAATCTACCAGTCGGCTCTTCAGGCTAAAGGTAAAGGTATAAACGAAGCCCCAAAAATGAGGATTACCGTGCAGGGCGGAATTGGGACGGCAGAGGAGAATAGTTTCCTTCTCAATTATTATCAGCTGGATGCCACAGGTTGGGGTAGTCCATTCCTTTTGGTTCCTGAAGCTACTAATGTAGACGAAGAAACCCTTGAAAATCTAACTCATTCTGACTCATCTGATTTCTATATTAGCGGTGCATCTCCATTAGGGATTCCTTTTAATAATTACAGGAAAAGCACTGCGGAGAAGCAGCGGATTGAACGTATCGAGAAGGGGAGGCCCGGAAGTCCCTGTAAAAAGAAATTCCTGGTGTCAAATACAGAGTTTACCGAAGAGGCGATATGTACAGCTTCGAGAGAATACCAAAATCTGAAGCTTAAGCAACTGGATACTCTAAATCTTCCGCAGGATGAATACAAGAGCAGATTTGATGCTATCACAGAAAAGTTATGTCTGTGTGAAGGCCTTTGCGCATCCGCATATATTAAAAACGATATATTGAACAGGAAGGAGAGCCGGGCCGTTGCAATTTGTCCCGGGCCTAATGTCGCATACTTCTCAAGAGTGTTCTCTCTTGACGAGATGGTAAAACATATTTACGGCAAGCTAAATTTGCTGCAAGGTGTGAGCCGACCGAGCATATTTGTTAATGAGCTTAAGTTATATGTTGAATACCTTAAAAAAGACATACTTCAGCATATAAAAACCCTGGATGCGAAAAAGCTAAAACAGCTTGAAAAGTTTAAAGAACAGCTGCTCCTGGGAATTGAGTATTATAAGAAGCTTATCGGCCATATTAATAATCAAACTGAGCAGTATCTGAACAGACTTCTTGAAGAATTACTTGAAATAGAGGCGCAGATTAAGCAGGTGCTGATTCATGCAATAGTTCCTGCATAAAAGATTGTTTTTGTTCACCCTATAGCGAACAAACAATCGAAAGAATCAATACAATTGCCGTTAAAATGATGTAAACTAGTGCGTCCGATTTTCTTCGTTCGGCCATGCTAAGTCTCGACTTAAATCCGGGGTATGTTTTTGTGATCATGGAAATAGATTTGTTAATGTTATAACAATATCTGCGCCATATTATGCGGTAATTCATTGATGAAGAACTTCAAAGCCAGCTCGCTTTATATCAGCAATAAGAATTTTCTAAAATTGACCATATATAATTAGCATTTTATTAAAACGCATAGTTATTAGTTCGCTTTTTTTAGATTGTTGTACAAATACGATTTTCAAAGCATTTAAGCGAATAGTGAAATCTTTTAATGTCTTGGTCTAAAAAACTGACAGTCAGCGGAAAGTGGATAGAAAAAAGGGCGACAACTGTATAAAAAGGAAAACGCCCGGTAGGGGATACCGGACGTTCTTACTTTCGATTTAATTAGCGGCTCAAATCAATTACTTCAAGCTTCTTATTATGATATGGTTTGCTTCAGAATTTTTCTGGCAATATGGATACGGTTTTTTATTGTTCCTAGCGGCACCAGCAGGCGTTCTGTGATCTCATGATACTTATATCCATCAAGATACATCGAAAACGGCTGATAATACTGACGCGGAAGATGATTTAAGCTTGTTTTAATGCCTTCGACCCTCATATTTGATTCACCCATATTCTCAACGTGAAGCTGGATAGCTTCTTCAACATCTATGGGACAGGTATGAAAACCACGCTTTCTGTAATTGTTTACAAAAAGGTTGCGCATTATAGTGTATAACCAACCTTTGAGATTAGTCCCTTCACGAAATTTATCAGAGTTAAGAATAGCCCTCAATAACGTATCCTGAATCAGATCTTTAGCATCATCGGCATCTCTGGTAAATTTAAGGGCCTGCGGCGCCAGATACCTGCTTTGACTGGTCAACAGATGATTAAATTGCGTCTTTTCCATCTCATTAAATTTTATTTAGAGATAATCTTCAACTTGTCATTTCCGCATCACTAGTATATCATATGCAAATAAAGGATTCGGCATTGAGTCAGTAAATGATATTAGTCATATTTCACGTTGATTATAGTCAACATGCGTATGTAAGGCAGAATGAGGCACATTGATGAATTCTTTCCAGTCGAATTCCTGTTTTAATGATGCAGATCATTTTTTTACGCTAATGCCAGTCATTCTGATGTTTGAACTTATATTGCATCTTTGGTAGGATAAAAACTGATAAATGAAATCTTCATCGACATCTACTGATACTTTATGCTTTCATTGCGGAAACGACATATCGGGGCCGATATATACAGCTGATGATAAACAATTTTGTTGTGCCGGATGTAAAGGAGTTTACCAGGTGCTGAGCAATAATAACCTTTGCAATTACTATCATTATAATCAAACGCCCGG
The DNA here is from genome assembly GCF_006716645.1 of Arcticibacter tournemirensis. Lineage (NCBI taxonomy): Bacteria > Pseudomonadati > Bacteroidota > Sphingobacteriia > Sphingobacteriales > Sphingobacteriaceae > Arcticibacter > Arcticibacter tournemirensis. Next base: position 997,677 of record NZ_VFPL01000001.1, read on the forward strand.
CCAGACGAAGAAAGAGGTAGAGCAGCATTATGAGTTTTTAAACGAGCCTAAAATATTCTCCCAGCTCGTAGATTATACCGACCAGAACATCACTCTGATAACTTTTTATATTCCGGCTATCCATTGCAGTTCATGCCTGTGGTTGCTTGAACATCTGCATAAACTAAACGGTGGTGTAATGCAGTCAAGGGTCGACTTTTTGAAAAAGCAGGTTGCTATTACGTTTAATCATCAAGAGATATCTCTGAAAGATTTGGTAGAACTTCTTGCTTCAATAGGGTATGAACCTCTGATAAGTCTGCAGGACATTGTTAAAGAGAAGAAAGATACGGTTAACCGGGATCTCGTCAGGAAAATTGCAGTGGCGGGGTTTTGCATGGGAAATGTAATGTTATTCAGTTTTCCCGAATATCTTGGGCTGTCGTCACTAGAGCATCAGTTTCAGTCGCTTTTTGGATGGCTGAATCTTGCATTTGCCATTGTGATTACTTTTTACTGCTGCCGGGACTTTTTTATGTCAGCCTGGGGTAGTATAAAAAACAAGGTCATCAATCTTGATACGCCTCTTGCCCTGATTGTTGCAGTACTTTTTCTACGTTCTGCTTTTGAAATAATTACTCAGACAGGCCCGGGATTTACAGATACTTTAAGTGGGCTGGCTTTTCTTCTTTTAATGGGCCGTTGGGTAAAACAGAGGACTTATAATCATATTTCCTTTAACCGCGACTACCGCTCGTATTTTCCTGTTGCTGTTACTGTTATTAAAGATGGAGAGGAGAAACCAGTTCCAATTGCAGACCTTAATATAGGAGATCGGATCCTGATCAGGAATAACGAAATAATTCCGGCTGATTCCATCCTGATGAAGGGTGAGGGATATTTTGACTTTAGTTTTGTTACCGGCGAATCTCAGCCAGTGAGTAAAGTGCTGGGAGAGATAATTTATGCCGGCGGAAGACAGATAGGTGAAGCTCTGGAAATGGAGATTGTAAAGCCTGTGTCTCAGAGTTATCTGACGAGATTGTGGAATAACGAGGCGTTTAAGGGGACGGATAGCAAGATCAAGAATTTCAATGACACTATTGCTCAATACTTCAGCGCTGCAGTGCTGTTCGTAGCCTTTGCTGCCGCTGGTTCGTGGTGGGTGCTGGGCGACACAACTAAGGCATGGGATGCTTTCTCGGCTGTTCTGATTGTAGCCTGCCCTTGCGTACTTGCTTTAAGTACCCCGCTGACATTGTCTACTGTTCTGGGGCTTTTTGATAAGAATAATTTTTATCTTAAAAATACAGACGTTGTAGAGCAACTTGCCCGGATCGATACACTCGTTTTTGATAAAACGGGTACTATAACCTGTCCTAATGTTGTCAATCTTACATTTACAGGCCGGTTAAGTACAAAGGAAGAAGAAGTTATCGCTTCTGCTGCCAGGAATTCATCCCACCCGCTTAGCAGGGAAATTGTAAAATGGCTGAGTGTTAAAGAGGTTCGCCCTGTATTTGAATACCGGGAGATTGCCGGTAAAGGTATTGTGGCGATAGTTGATCATCAGGAAGTTCAGTTAGGAAGCCGCTCTTTTATTTCTGATGATAAAGACGCTGCCGACAGTTCATCGAGCGTTCATATTAGTATCAACGGCACCTATAAAGGCTTTTTTAAGGTTAAGCAGCAATGGCGGGCTGAGTTAAAAGGATTGATTGACGCCTTAAAGCCGCAGTTCAGAATGCATCTTATTTCAGGAGATACTTTTTCGGAAAGGAAAAGCCTTGATGCTATCTTTCCCCCTTATGTTCCGATGTACTTTAAACAAAGTCCTCATGATAAACTGAATTATGTTAAAAGGTTACAGAGTGCAGGAAATAAGGTTATGATGCTGGGGGACGGTTTAAACGATGCCGGGGCATTAAGGCAAAGTGATCTTGGCGTGGCTGTAACAGATAATATCAATAATTTTACACCCGGAAGTGATGCGATACTAAAAGGAGAGGCTCTTGCTAAACTGCCCTATTTTATCAGGCATGCAAAAAGTGCTGTGCGAATAATAGAGTATAGTTTTGTTATTGCTTCTGTGTACAATCTGATCGGTGTTTACTTTGCTGTGCAGGGTAAGCTCTCGCCCCTCACCGCCGCAGTTTTAATGCCGCTAAGTACAATCACTATTATTATCTTTACGAATCTGACGAACCGCTATTTTGCTAAGAGGAACAAACTGAGATGAATATTTTGTATTTTTTAATAGGTTGCAGTATCCTGATGGCGCTCTTTTTTTTAGCAGCTTTCTTTTGGGCTTCAAAAAACGGTCAGCATGATGATGTTCATACCCCAGGGGTTCGTATGCTTTTTGATGATGATAAGCCGGAAGAAGAGGGTTGATTATTAAAGGATTGTAATATCCTGAAGTCTTTAGCAACAAGAATTCAGGATATTCTGACCTGAGAAATTACAGTTTGTTATCGATTGAAAATTTTCCGGGTCCCGTTAGAAAAAGAACGACAAACATCCCAAAATAGATGAATGCTAGTTCTTTAACATTAAAAGGATCAGGAGCGTGTACTATCAGCAGCGCCACCAGCATTGTTATCATCAGTGGTACAAGCACAATTCTCGTTAGAAATCCTAAAACCAGCAGTAGCGCACACAGGAACTCAGCAAATATGGCCAGGTAAAGCGATGTCTCAGTGCCGATTCCAATGGGATCGCCAAACTGAAGATTTCCCGCCATTACATTCTGGAGTTTTGCCCAGCCGTGGGAGAGCATCGTGCCTCCTGCTAATAACCGCAATAGTAACAATCCCGCATCTATCGAAAATGCCTTGCTGTTAAAAAGTGTTGATTTCATAATCGTTGTATTTGTGTTATTTGATTTGCTGTAACGCCGGCATTTGCCGGTAATACTAAGATACTAAAAAGCATGCGAGCATAGCGGTTTTATCAATTTTTACTTAAATCAAAATAGTGCTGAACGCCGTATCTCGTTTGTTCATGATACAATTTTCCCGGATCGTGTATAAATCCAGATTACCAGTTGTTTAACTACACATATAATCTAAAAATGTGATAATAATCATTTTCATACTACTACTCTCGTCATTAATTTAAAAGTTGCAACAAGCTATTTTTGACAATCAGAAAACATTTCTATCCATTTGATTTATGCAGCTTGAGAAATTTAATTATGACAACAAGATTGTCAGAAACTTCGGTATCGCTACGATAATTTGGGGCATCGTCGGGATGACTGTAGGGCTTTTGATCGCCATGCAGTTATTTAAACCGGCACTAAACATGGGCTCCCAATACTCGACATTCGGGAGGATACGACCTTTGCACACCAACGCGGTAATATTTGCTTTTGTTGGTAATGGTATTTTTATGGGGGTATACTACTCTCTCCAGCGTTTGTTGAAAGCCCGTATGTTCAGCGACATCCTGAGCAAAATTCATTTCTGGGGGTGGCAGCTTATTATCGTGGCTGCAGCAATTACTCTTCCTTTAGGATTGACTACCTCTCACGAGTATGCAGAGCTGGAATGGCCCATTGATATAGCTATTACACTCATTTGGGTGGTGTTCGGCATTAATATGTTTGGTACTATCATCAAAAGACGCGAACGTCATATGTACGTGGCTATTTGGTTTTATATAGCCACATTTGTGACAGTAGCGGTGCTTCATATTGTCAACTCGTTCCAATTGCCTATTTCGTCGTTCAAAAGTTACTATCTGTATGCAGGTGTGCAGGACGCACTTGTGCAATGGTGGTATGGGCATAATGCAGTTGCATTCTTTTTAACAACTCCGTATCTGGGAATGATGTATTACTTCCTTCCGAAGATGGCCAATCGTCCGGTATATTCTTATAAGTTAAGTATCCTTCACTTTTGGTCGCTGATATTTATATATATATGGGCAGGCCCGCATCACCTGTTGTATTCCTCTCTGCCTTCATGGGCACAGTCGCTTGGAGTGGTCTTTTCTATCATGCTTATCGCTCCGAGCTGGGGAGGTATGATTAACGGACTGCTTACATTGCGTGGAGCATGGGATAAAGTGCGTGAGGACGCCAAGCTGAAGTTCATGGTTGTGGGCTTAACAGCTTACGGTATGGCGACTTTCGAAGGTCCGATGCTTTCCTTGAAACAAATTAACGGGATCGCTCACTTTACAGACTGGATTGTTTCGCATGTTCACGTTGGCGCGCTTGGATGGAATGGCTTCCTTACGTTCGCTATTTTATACTGGCTGATACCTCGCATTTATCAAACTTCATTACATTCTAAAAAAGCCGCCAATTTCCATTTCTGGATAGGCACTCTCGGTATCTTGTTCTATGCAATACCAATGTACTGGTCGGGCTTCACCCAGGGATTGATGTGGAAGGAATTCACGCCAGAAGGGATGCTTAAATACCCGAACTTCCTGGAAACGACACTTAATATTATTCCAATGCATGTGTTCCGTGCCATAGGCGGTGCAATGTACCTCACGGGAGTGATTGTGATGACATGGAATCTCTGGAAGACGATGGCCCAGGGTAAACTGCTTGGCAACGAAGCTGCAGAAGCCATGCCTCTTACTCCGGCTTTTGTTCCTCACGCTTCGGAAAAGGCATGGCACCGTGTGCTTGAGCGTCGCCCGATGCAGTTTCTTGTTCTCTCGTTAATTGTTATCCTGATAGGAGGACTGATAGAGATGGTGCCAACCTTTATGGTGTCGTCCAATATTCCTACTATCTCAAGTGTAAAACCCTATACTCCCCTTGAGCTCCAGGGGCGGGATCTTTATATCAGAGAGGGCTGTGTAAATTGCCACTCTCAGATGGTGCGGCCATTCAGGTCGGAGACCGAGCGTTACGGCGACTACAGCAAAGCAGGTGAATTTGTATACGATCATCCATTCTTATGGGGCTCGAAGCGTACTGGTCCGGATTTGCACAGGGTTGGCGGAAAGTACTCGGATGCATGGCACTTCAATCATATGTTTGATCCTACAACCATGTCTCCGGGCAGTATCATGCCTCCTTACCCCTGGTTGATCGAACAACAGCTTGATACTACGACTACTTCTTCAAAGATTTCAGCGATGCGAAAGCTAGGAGTTCCATACGAAGCCGACTATGAATATGTAGCTAACCGTGATTTAAGTAAACAGGCTGAAACTATAGCAGCTGCTTTATCTAAAGACAATATTAAGGTTAAGAGCGATAGAGAGATTGTGGCAATTATCGCATACCTGCAGCGTCTGGGAACAGATATTAAGGCAAATAAAACTGCCAGCAAATAAGGCTGCCAAAAGAGTTAATGAAGAATAGATAATTAATTATTATAAAAGATATGTTTAAGCAATTTATAGACAAAGTAGCAGGCAGTGAGATTTACCTGGTATCATCACTGGGTATATTTCTGATATTTTTCATTCTTGTTGCTGTAATGCTGTTTTTAATGAATAAGGATCATATAAAGCACATGAGTGAGCTACCTTTAAATAAAGACAAAAACTAATTATATGAAAAGACTATCATACCTGTTGTTTTTACTTCTTCCTGGTGCCAGCGTATTTGCACAGGAGCAAGCTCCCGCAACTACTTCAGCATCATCTGGGAATATTATGATGGACATAGTCATTGTTGTCTTTATTATAGCTGCTCTTGTACTGTTGGGCGTGTCCGTCGTATTACTAAATACTTTCAAGACGCTTTCAAAGGAATTGCTGAATCCTACAAGGATTGAGGTTAAAGAGCCCGAGAGAAGGATGGAGTATGCCGAATGGGCTGCATTGAAAGCCGGTAAACCTGGTATCTGGTCGAAACTGCTTGGTCTTAAGCCGATTGAAGAAGAAAAGGATATCATGCTTGAGCATGAATTTGATGGCATCGCCGAATTGGATAACCCTACTCCTGCGTGGTTTATGTGGCTGTTCTATGCTTCGATTTTCTTCGCTGGCGCATACCTGTTAAACTATCATGTATTTAACTGGGGTAAGTTGCAGGACGAAGAATATGTTGCGGAGATGGAAGCTGCAAAAGTTGCCAAAGAAACTTATCTCGCAAAGGCAGCTAACCTGATTGATGAGAATTCGGTAAAAGAGAATCTTGACGGAAGTGTTGTATCGGCAGGAAAGGCGATTTTTAATACGAACTGTGTAGCTTGTCACGGTGATAAGGGCCAGGGTATAGTTGGGCCTAACCTGACAGATGACTTCTGGATCCATGGCGGCAAGATCAATAATGTTTTTAAGACGATAAAATACGGGGTTCCGGAGAAGGGAATGATCTCCTGGGAGAAAACATTGACGCCGAAACAGATATCGGAGGTCTCTAACTATATTATTTCTTTGAAAGGTACTAATCCTCCGGGGGCGAAAGAGCCTCAGGGCCAAAAGGAGTCATAGTAGTTTTAAGTAATAGGTTGTAAGTTATAAGTATTGCCTTACAACGTATTACTTAAAACTTATTACCTCAAAATACACTACAAATGGGAGAAGTTACAACATCGTTTAGGGATCACATTACTACCGTTACGGAAGATGGGAAAAAGCGTAAGTGGATCTATCCGAAGCTGATTAAGGGAAAATTATACAGATACAGGAATTATTTTGGGTGGGCTCTTCTTGCACTGCTCTTTTCCGGGCCTTTCATTAAGGTAAACGGAGAGCAGCTTATCTTATTTAACATAATCGAACGCAAGTTTGCGTTCTTTGGAGTGATTTTCTCCCCGCACGACTTTTATTTGTTTGTGCTCGGAATGCTCATCTTCGTAGTCTTCATTGTGTTATTCACTGTTGTATTCGGCCGGGTTTGGTGCGGATGGGCATGTCCACAGACGATCTTCATGGAAATAGTATTCAGGAGGATTGAGAGATGGATAGAAGGAAACGCGCAACAGCAAAAGAAGCTCGATGAATCGCCGCTTTCATTAGAGAAATTGGGTAAAAAGACTCTTAAACATTCAATATTTATTTTTATCTCCTTTTTAATTTCCAATATATTCCTAGCTTACATAATAGGTTCGGATTCACTTATTACAATTATAAGTGAGCCGGTGAGTCAACATGTTGCCGGATTTATATCCATCTGCCTGTTTACTGCAGTGTTTTACCTTGTATTTGCAAGAATGAGGGAACTGGTGTGCATTGTTGCATGTCCCTACGGTCGTTTGCAGGGAGTTCTGCTCGATAATCATTCAATGATAGTTGCTTATGATTATAAACGAGGAGAGCCAAGAGGAAAAAGGAAACGGAATAGTCCTCTTTTTGATCCTGCATCGCAGGTCGCTACCGGAGATTGTGTCGATTGCGATTTATGTGTTCAGGTTTGTCCAACCGGGATAGATATCCGCAACGGAACGCAACTCGAGTGTATAAACTGTACTCTTTGCATAGACGCGTGCGACATGGTGATGAAGAAGATCAACAGGCCCCAGCGTCTTATTGGATTTATGTCTGAGGATCAAATCACCAGTCGTAATACGTTCAAGCCAGGTAAAAGATTGTACTCTTATGCCGCTGTATTACTGGTGATGATATCGGTGCTCGCTGTGTTGCTAGTGAGGCGTACGGATATTGAGACGACAGTTCTGCGTGCCGGAGGTACTATCTACCAGCTTAGAGATGATGGCACTGTAAGCAACCTGTACAATGCTGAATTCGTAAATAATACAAATCAACCTATAGCGTTTCAGATAAAGCCTGCCGAAGACGGAACCAGAATTCAGTTTATACGGCAGGAGAATAGGGTAGAGAAGGGAGCCAGCACTAAGATGACATTCTTTGTTATTCGTCCTCAAAAAGCAATAAAAGCATATAAATCTGATATTGAATTGGATGTAATATCAGAAGGCGTGCTGCTTGATAAAATTGAGACTACCTTTATTGCACCTCCTAATTTTTAAAATATGAACTGGGGAACCAAGCTGGTCATTGCCATGGCGTTGTTTATGGCCTTTATTATAGCACTAAGTACGAAGATGATTCTTAGCGACAAGGATGACCTTGTGGATAAAGATTACTATGAAAAGGGGCTGAACTACGATCTTGACTATCAGCGCAAGCAAAATATGGAAAACGATAAGGCTGAACCTAGAATAGAGCTTGAGCCTAAAAGCATGAAGGTAGTTTTTGTTCAGCCGGCCACAGGGACTGTTACATTTGCACACTCCAAAGACCGGAGACTGGATAGAAAATTTACCATCAATACCGGAAACTCCTCCGAAGCCGTTATTTCGCTGATTGATATAGAACACGGTTCGTGGCATCTGACTTTCGAATGGAAAAGCGGAGATAAGATGTATATGTTCAAAAAAGAAGTATTTATACAATGAGTATCTGGGCATTAGCTTTTTTTACGGGGTTGTTTGGCAGTGTGCATTGCCTGGGAATGTGCGGCCCCCTGGCTTTTGCCGTTCCGTCTTTCCACTCAAACCGTGGTTTAATCCTGTTTGATAAGCTGATGTATCAATTTGGAAGGATTATATCCTATTCCGCGCTGGGAATTCTTGCTGGTTTTATTGGAAGGCAGCTTTGGCTTTCAGGACTGCAGCAGTCCCTGAGCATCGTCTGCGGGGTGCTTGTTATCATCGCCGCAGTTCAGCGTCTTTTTAAATATACCATTGCCTCTAACGCAGGATCAGTTTTTCTAAAGCCCTTTAACAGACTTTTTGGATACTTGCTGAGGAATAAAGCAAATCATCTTTTTATTGGAATGCTGAACGGCTTATTACCCTGCGGATTTGTTTACCTCGCTTTGGCCGGTGCCGTTAATACCGGTGATGTCAAAGACTCTACCGCTTATATGTTTTTATTCGGACTTGGAACCTTGCCTTTGATGCTTATCGCTGCTTTCAGTATGGGTATTGCTGCGCCATCTTTCAGACGCAGAGTAAACAGATTTATACCCTACCTGATGATTGTCCTGGGCTGCTGGTTTGTGTTAAAAGGCCTCACATTAAACATTCCCTATTTAAGCCCATCCAAGCAAATAGAGAGCGGAGTTTGTAAATAACTTTTATATTATTCAGCCATGCTGAACATGGTTGTTTTCGGCTGGTTAGCCCAAAGCCTGGCGTCTAAGGCCATGCAAATATTCCTAAGGAATCGTTTACCGGCATTTGTTACCTTTAGGTGTTTGTCGCCAAGTTCAATCAGCCCGTCTTCAGCCACCGGGATCAATCGCTCTATTCCTGCAGAAAGTGAACTGCATACCATGGAAGAATCTTCCCAACTGGTTTCGCCTTTGCACATAATATTAAGTATGTGCTTTCTGATGATAAGATCCTCATCCGTGAGGAAGTGACCTTTAAACAGAGGGAATTTTTCCTGATGGATGAGCGCCTGATAATCTTCTACCTTTTTTACATTTTGACCAAAGGCTAACCACGTGTCACTGATGGAAGAAACACCAAGTCCGATCATTAATTGGGTGTACTGATGAGTATAGCCCATAAAGTTACGATGAAGCCGACCATTTATTTCTGCCTGATAAAGACTGTCGCTTTTAAGCGAAAAGTGGTCCATTCCGATCTCCTCGTATCCAGCGGCCGTCAGCATTTTTCTTCCGAGCTCGTAGAGCTGTCTTTTAAGCTCCAAAGAAGGAAGGTCTTTTTCTGTATACCTGCGCTGCCCTGGTTTAATCCATGGCACATGAGCATAACTGTAAAAGGCAATTCTATCGGGTCGGAGGGTTAAAGTTTGTTCAATAGTGCTTTCAATTCCTTCGAGTGTCTGGACGGGCAAGCCGTAAATCAGGTCGTAATTTATGGAAGAATACCCTATTGCCCTTGCAAGCTCAGTCACCTCCTTTACCTGCGTATACGACTGTATCCTGTTAATAATTAATTGAACGCGGGGATCGAAATCCTGAATACCCAGGCTTAATCTCCGGAATCCCAGATCGAACAGCGTTTGCAAATGCGCCTCAGTTGTATTAGCAGGATGGGCTTCAAAGCTAAATTCGGCATCCTTATGAACGACAGAATTTTTAAGAAGTCCTTCAATGAGGTTCTGAAGATTTTCCGGGCTAAAAAAAGTGGGGGTGCCACCTCCAAGATGAATCTCTCTTATAACAGGTTTCGCGCTGAACAGGCCATTATAGAGTTCCCATTCCTTTAGTACCGCCTTGATATAGGGATCTTCAACACTATGATTTCTTGTGATACGGGTATTGCAGCCACAATAGGTGCAAAGACTCTCACAGTATGGTAAATGGATATATAAGCTAATGCCGTCGGTAGCGTTACTCTGGTCAAATGAAATCTGAACAGATTCTTTCCAGCGCTCTATTTGCGGCGTCTCCTGATCCCAGTAAGGCACAGTTGGATAACTGGTGTACCTTGGAGCGGGAACGTGATATTTGTCAATTAATTCTTTTGTAATCATCATCCTGCGTCGATTCCATTGTCATTTGAACGATTATTCGCTGGTAAATGCGTTGCCGGCTCTAAAACCATAGTATGCATGGACAAATGTGCCGTCGAAAATATCCAACGAACGCCAGCGCTCGTGTTATTGTTTTCCCGTTTTAGCAGGTATAATACTGTTGTTTGACATGCTGATATTTTCAGTTATATCAGTTATGTTTCTGCTTTCCTGCCAGCTATCGAGATTACGAACTGTGCTCGCTGCTATTTCATATTGGTGTAATACAAACTCAGGACCGGTAACAGGTGCACCAGCCGGTATCGTCACCACAGCAATTTTGATATTTAACTTTGAAGCAGTTACATGATCGATATTATCAGCATTCTTTGATCGGATAGTGATAAATCTGACTCCCAGGTCGGCTAACCGTATCATTACAGCTTCAGAAACATGGTCGTCTGCAGATATAATTACAGCTTCTTTTCCAGCTGCATATTCAACAGTCTCCAGACCAATAGGATTGGAGATTAGTGTAATATCATGTTTCTTATGATTGGCTTTTGCCAGCGGTTCTTTTTCAAAAGACCTTATACTATAAGCTACGGCTCTCATTTTTAATAGATATTAGCTACAAAGTTAAAAATGAGAGTCCGGATCGCCGTTGAGGCTTATCAGCGGAAAAAGTGATCTTAATCAGTTTTTCATTGTTTGTAGTCTTTTTGCGTTAAGGATAACAATCTGACTGCCTTTCTTTTCGATTAATCCTTCGTCTTTAAAGTCGCTGAGCGTTCTGCTCACGGTTTCTGTTGCCATACCCGCCATAGCGGCGAGGTCGTCACGGGAGATTTTGAGTATACCTCCATCCGGATCATTGCCGGCAAGCCGGATGAGGACCTGCGCCATTCGTTTCCTAACAGAATGATATGCCAGTTGCAAAAGCTGGTCTTCTTTTTCCTTGAGGTTGTTCGATAAAATCTTGATGAATTCTCTGCCCACCTCCGGATAGTTATTTATCAGCTGCTCAACAGTGTCTTTTGGCAGCATGCAAAGGGAAGTATCTTCAACCGCTTCTGCTGATTCATGATATGAATCGGTCATTAACAGGGCGTTCACTCCAAAGTATTCCTCGGGGCCATAGATAGCAGTGAGCAATTCTCTTCCGTCTTCACTTAATTTATAAGTCTTTACTCGTCCTCCTAAAATCAGATAGAGGCCGGCAGGCTGATCGCCTTCGTAATAAATAACCTGCTTCTTTTTAATATTCCTTATCTTCCGGTCTGATATGAGCTTTTGTAATTCGGCCATACCATCACCGTGACTTACCAGGTTATCGAGATTCTCAAGTGATTTGCTGTAAAACGCCTGCTGCTTATCCCTCTTTTGCAGCCTGCTTTCGATCGCATTTAATAATTCGACATCATCAAATGGCTTAGTAAGGTAATCGTCAGCTCCCATTTCCATTCCCTTCCTCATATCGATCCGTTCAGCTTTTGCAGTAAGAAAGATGAATGGGATAGTAGCTGTTTCAGGACTTTTATTAAGCAAATATAAAACACCATAACCATCCAGTTCAGGCATCATTATGTCGCATAATATCAGATCGGGATGATGTTTTATTGCAAGTTCCACTCCGCTTTTGCCGTTGTCGGCTGTAAGTACCTGGAAGTTTGCAAGTTCCAGGATCTCGGTGGTGCTTTCTCTGATATCGTCGTTATCCTCAATTATAAGAATAGTTGGTTTTTTCATCATCGATCAAAAAAGATATGGTAAATTTTGTGCCTTTATTAATTGTACTTTCAAAGTCTACTTCCCCATGCATTAAGCCTGCGTAACGTCTCACAATATTCAGACCCAGGCCGGTTCCCGGAATATTACCGGTGTTATGTGCCCGGAAGAAGGGTTGAAACAAATGTTTCTGGTCTGCAGCAGGAATTCCGATCCCATTATCTTTCACTGTGATAATGTATTTTTCGGACGTTACTTCTGTATTAAATTCAATGAACGTATTTTCTCCTGAATATTTTATAGCATTGGCAATCAGGTTTATGATACAGTTTTTTAGAAGATTCTGGTCGAGGCGCACCATGCTGGTCAGCCCCGTATGTTCGTATATAATATTCTGATTTTGCTTTGTTATTAATTGCATCTCTTCCGTTATTTCTTCGGATAGTTTTACGAGATCAAAGTTAGAGAAAGTTGGCTCAACCCGGCCTGCTTCAAGCCGTTCGAGAGAAAGAAAATCGTTCAATATCGTGGTAAGGTTGCCCACTGCATTTTTTATCTTATTCACATGCTTAGAAATGTTGCGATGGTCTTCCTGCACCGCATACTTTTCTATCAGTGAAGCTGATAACTGAACGGAACTTAAAGGAGTCCGGAATTCGTGAGAAGCCATGGAAACGAAACGACTTTTTAGTTGATTAAGTTCTTTTTCTTTCTCCAAAGATAAACTTACTTCTTCTTTTGCTTCCTGTAATGCCCTAACGGTTTTCCTCAAAGATAAAGTACGCTCTTCTACCAGCTCTTCGAGTTGAGCCGCGTGGTTTCTGATACGTTCTTCTGCTTCTTTTTCACGCGTCAGGTCATTAATAAAACCGGCATAGATAACTCTATCAGACAATATTACTTCACTAACGGCGAGTCTGAAAGGAAACTGCGTCCCATCTTTTCTTAGTCCGCTTACTTCCCTTCCAATTCCTATAATTCTTCGTTCACCTGTCCTCTGATAGCGTTCGAGATACCCATCATGCCTTTCTCTGTCGGGGCTGGGCATGAGCATTGAAATGTTTTTTCCAATTACTTCTTCCGGCGAAAAACCAAACAGATTACATGCTGAAGGGTTAATGGATTCGATCAATCCCCTGTTGCTGATTGTTATGATGCCGTCAATAGCATTTTCTATTATCGCTTTTAAAAGGGCTGCATCGTTCATTTTGTTGCTAAAATACCGTAAATACTTGTCAAACTTATAATTTAAATGTCAATCGATGTGATTTTGCTCACTATTCATACGTAAGTTTCTAAAAAATGTTATAAATCATATTATTGAAAATATTATTATATTATCTTTGTGTCGCATGCAGTTTCTCAGGAGATATATTGTTTTAACACTCGCTTTGCTGATTACTCTCTCAGCGACAAATAAACGTCTCTGTTCACAGGTGCTGCGGCAAAATTAAGAATTTTACGCTTTTAGGAGATAACAAAGTTTGTAGTAAGGCTGCCCGGCCTGTTTTACTCAACTGCAGCCTTAAGCAGCATAATGTACAGCTTGAACCTCAGGGAAGGAAATGTTGTAGCGATCAGAAGATTAACGTGAGTAATGAGCTGGAAGCTTCACTTCAGAAAAATCAGATCAGTGAAAAACATGTTCAGCCATTTCTTTTTTCAATCAGCTTTTTCAAAAGCTTTTTCTCTCTTGACGAATTGCCGGCGGTTAAACTACGCCCTTTTATAGAAAAACATTTTAAGGAACCTCTCATAGTCCTTCTGCAACAGTTTCGGATTTGATTAGAACCTTCTTCACAATCAGCTATCAGTCGTTAGCGATTGTAATAGAATAATCTTTTCCAAAAATCATCATTTTTAACGGACGTGAATTGATCGTAAGCTATTGTTATTGAATAGAGCTTTTATCTTTCTTCAACACCGGCATTCAATTTACATTCTGCATTTTACAAGAGTATGGTTGAGAAACTCATTGCATTTTCATTGCGCAACAGGTTTCTGGTTTTACTGATTGCGACAGCAATATTTATCTGGGGTATTTACTCAATAAAGACGAGTAAAATTGATGCTATCCCGGATCTTTCTGAAAACCAGGTTATCGTTTTTACTGAGTGGATGGGCAGAAGTCCACAGATCATAGAGGACCAGGTAACGTATCCTCTGGTGACCAACCTGCAGGGCATTCCAAAGGTAAAGTATGTGAGGGCCAATTCCATGTTCGGTATGAGCTTTATCTATCTCATTTTTGATGACGATACCGATATCTACTGGGCCCGTTCACGAGTACTGGAGCGTCTCAGTTCTATCGGGAATGTGCTCCCCCAGGGAGTCGCTCCTACGATGGGGCCTGACGGAACGGGCGTGGGGCATGTCCTTTGGTACACCCTCGATGCCCCGGGCGTCGATCTGGGCGAGCAGAGAGCACTACAGGATTGGTATATAAAGTTTGCTTTGCAGAACGTGGAGGGAGTAAGCGAAATCGCGTCTTTCGGTGGCTTTCAGAAGCAGTATCAAATATCCGTAGATCCCAATAAGTTGAGTTATTATAAGCTTACAATTAGCGATATAATGAGAGCTGTGAATGCTAATAATAACGAAGCTGGAGGCCGTAAATTCGAGATGAGCGATATTGGTTATATCATAAAGACGACCGGATATCTGCAGTCCATCGATCAGATTGAAAATCTGTCGGTAAAAACTAATAATTCGATTCCTGTGAGAATAAGAGATATAGGTACGGTACAGATGGCCGATGAAAGCAGGCTTGGCATCTTCGATTACAATGGAGAGGGAGAAACGGTTGGTGGAATTGCAGTGCTCAGGTATGGAGAAAACGCAGATCAGGTGATTCAAAGGGTCAAAGCGAAAATGGAGGAAGTGAGTAAAGGCCTTCCTAAGGGAGTGAAGTTCAATATAGTGTATGACCGCGGTGAGCTGATCGAAGAGTCTGTCTCTTCAATAAAGAATACGCTCATTGAAGAGATGATTGTTGTTTCTATAATCGTTATCGTTTTTCTGTTTCATTGGAGAAGCGCAATCAGTATAATAATTCAGATTCCCATTACCATAGCAGCGAGTTTCATAGTCCTCAACTTCTTTGATATATCTTCAAATATTATGTCTTTAACAGGTATTGCTCTGGCTATAGGGGTAATCGTCGATAATGGAATCATCATGGCCGAAAATTCATATAAACATCTTGCCGTGCGACAGGATGAGTTAAACAGGCAACAGAAAGGAGGAGAACATGTTTAGCAGATTGAAGAATCTCTTTAAGCGATCGGCTGTAAAGCCAGATTATGTAAAGCTGTCAGATGAAGAAAGGCTTGGGATAATAGAAAAGGCATGTAAGCAGGTGTCACGCGGAGTATTCTATTCCACCGTTATCATCATCACTTCTTTTCTTCCCGTATTTCTGCTGACGGGGCAGGAGGGTAAGCTTTTTCACCCGCTTGCATATACCAAGACATTTATCCTCGTTATTGATGCGTTCTTAGTAGTAACACTTGCACCGGTGCTGATATCCTTTTTTATGAAGGGCCGGTTCCGGTCTGAACACGAACACCCGGTGAACAGGTGGATGGAGAAGATCTACGAGCCGGTGATACGGAAGTGTATGAAGTTTCGTAAGACAACGCTTGGTATTAATATTTTAGCCCTTCTAGTCAGCATTCCGCTTCTTTTAAGTATGGGAAAGGAGTTTATGCCGCCGCTGGATGAGCAATCCATCTTATTCATGCCGGTTACCCTGCCGGATATCTCTAATGCCGAAGCAAAAAGACTTCTGCAAGTGCAGGATAAAATCATAAAATCCGTTCCCGAAGTGGATAAGGTGCTTGGGAAAGCCGGCAGGGCCAACACGGCAACAGATAATTCTCCGATCAGCATGATTGAAACAATTATTAAACTAAAGCCTAAAAATGAATGGCGTGCCGGATTAACCAAGCAGGACATTATACGGGAGCTGGATGAAAAGCTTCAGATTCCGGGGGTAGTAAATGGATGGACCCAGCCTATTATCAACAGAATCAATATGCTTTCTACCGGCATCCGTACGGATGTAGGAGTGAAGGTGTATGGACAGGACCTGAATAAAATTGATGACGTATCCCGGCAAATCCGCTCCCTCCTGGAAAATACCAGGGGAATAAAAGACCTGTATGTGGAGCCGGTTACTGGTGGAAAGTATCTTGAAATACGGATCAAACGCGATCAGCTTGAACGATATGGGCTTACCGTAGACGATGTTAATTCAGTAGTGGAAACCGCTATCGGTGGTGCTCCTTTTGCTACGACCATTGAGGGACGCAGACGATTCAGTATACAACTACGGCTTGGTCAGGAGTACCGGAATAGCCTTGATCGCCTGAAACGTATCCCGCTCAGCTCTCCGGGTGCAGGAACTATTCCTTTGTCTGCTGTTACCGATATTCGTTTCGTCGACGGACCTCCCATGATCACTTCCGACAATGCAATCCTTAGGGGCGCAGTAATGTTCAATGTACGTGATCGTGATTTAGGTACCACTGTACAGGAAGCAATAGATAAAATCAATGCTGAGCTCGATTTGCCTTCGGGATATTTTGTGGAATGGAGCGGACAATATGAAAACATGATCCGCGGACAGCAAACCCTCATTTATATTCTGCCGATTGTGTTGTTGATTATTTTCCTTTCACTCTATCTCGCTTTTAAATCTGTGAGAGAAGCTTTCCTAAGTCTGATCACTATCCCTTTTGCGTTGATTGGAGGAGCCTATCTTGTATATTTCTGGGGGGTGAATCTTTCTGTGGCAGTAGCAGTTGGCTTCATAGCCCTCTTTGGAATAGCCGTTGAGACGGGAGTCGTCATGGTCATTTATCTGAATGATTCCATGCGTCAACTCGTGGCCTTAAAAGGAAATTCTTCAGAATCGATTTCTAAAGACGATCTGCGGGAGTATGTTATTGCCGGTGCTGCAAAAAGGCTGAGACCTAAAATTATGACTGTGTGTGTCGCTTTGTTTGGCCTTATCCCGGTTCTATGGTCAGGCGGAGTGGGGAGCGATGTAATGAAGCCTATTGTGTTGCCAATGATAGGAGGGGTTTTGACTTCGTCAACGCATATTCTCCTCGTTACCCCCCTGATTTTTTTAATGACTAAAGAATATGAACTAAGGAAGTTCGGAAAGCTGGAGGTGTATGATGTTAAGCATTGATAGAATATTAATGATAGCCGGTTTCATCATGATTGCCAGTTCTGCTTATACTCAGGAAGTGTTAAGCATAGAACAGGTATTGAACAAAGTAGAAGAGAACAATCCGGCTTTAAAAGCCTACGAAACACGTATAAAGGGCCAGGACGCCCGGGTGCAGGGCGCAAAGGCGTGGATGGCGCCGATGATTGGGGCAGGAACTTTCATGACGCCTTACCCTGGTACTGAATTGATGCCTGATGCTGATAAAGGATCATTTATGGTGTCAGTAGAGCAGGATATTCCAAACCCCTCCAAAACGAGGGCTAAAGGAGAATACCTTGCCGCACAATCGGATATTACAAAGGCGGAAAGATTAGTTCGGTATAACCAATTACGCTTTCAGGCCAGGCAGCTGTATTATGATCTCATTATTGCGTATAGAAAAATCCGACTGCAAAATGAAAATCAGCAAATTATGAAGAACATGAAGAAGCTGGCGGAAATCCGTTACCCGTACAATCAGGGCAGTCTTAATCAGGTTTTTAAAGCCGAGGGAAGAGCCTATGAATCAGAGAATATGATTTTGATGACAGAAGGAGAGATCTGGTCGAAGAAAATTGCACTAAATGCGCTGATGAACCGTTCTTCGGATACAGCTTTTGAGCCAGACACCGCCCTTCATGTAAATTTTAAAGTGGCAGGAGCTGATTCCTCTTATTTTGCTTCCAGCCGAAGTGATATAACGCAAATGGATCGTTCCATTAAGGCGATGCAGTTGAACATTGAGCAAATGCGTAAGGAGGCCAGACCTGACTTCAGGATCAGGTTCGACCATATGAAAAACTATTCAGGTATGATGCCGGCACAGTTTACCGCTATGGCCATGATTTCGGTGCCGATAGCTCCATGGTCGTCTGGAATGTATAAGTCGGAGGTTAAATCGATGAATTTTGAGATTGAGGCGATGAGGCAGCAAAGAAGTTCAATGCTGACTGAAATGGCTGGTATGACGAAGGCGATGGAAACTGAGCTGTTGACTATGCAGAAGCAGCTTGTTAATTACGAGAAAAAGATCCTCCCTGCGTTAACCAAGAGCCTGAATACGTCTATGCTCTCCTACCAGGAGAATAAGCTCGACCTGGGTGCTGTTATAGATGCATGGGAAGCTAAGAATATGGTCCAGATGAATTATCTTGATCAGTTGCAGAAATATTATCAAATGATTGCAGAATATGAAAAGAGTATTGAAAAATAGTGCCTTCGCCGTCATCTTTTTTCTTTCTGCGCTTATTGGCTGCAAAGAGAAGCAGAAGGGAGCGCAAAGGAAAGAAGGCATACAATATACATGCCCCATGCATCCGGATGTTATAAGCGATTCTCCCGGGCAGTGTCCCATTTGCGGAATGGACCTCGTGCCCTCACATAACCATTCTGCCAGCGACAGTTCCACAGTTCAGGACAGTTTAAAGTATCTTCTTAAGCCAACAGACCAGGTAGTTGTTTCGGATATAAACACAATACGGCCTCAGAAAGGGTCGCGGTATGAAGACGAAGTTTTCAACGGCGTAATCAACTATAACACGAGGAATCTCAATATGATCTCCTCAAGGGTAAGCGGCAGGATTGAGAAGTTGTATATAAAATACAATTTTCAGAAGGTGGCGAAGGGAAGCAAGCTTATGGATGTGTATAGTCCTGATCTTGTTAACGCACAGCAGGAGTTGCTTTTTCTTAAGGATAACGCAGATGCTGAATTGCTTAACGCGGCCAAACAGAAACTTCGCTTGCTTGGAGCTACGGATAGGCAGATCAGCGATGTTTTGTGGAGTGGAAAGGTCACTTATAGGTTTAGTATCTATAGCTCTTATTCAGGTTACATTACCGAGACCTCTGCCCGCACAGGCACTTCCGCTTCTACAGGAAGCACCATGATTTCATCAGCTGATGCGGAATCGTCATCGGGATCAATGGGATCCATGGGGGCTGGAAGTTCAAATATTCCGGCGCCGCAACCCGAAGTTGCCACCGCTGGTCCCGTCTCTGTGACAGAAGGTCAGTATATTGCATCCGGCCAGAAACTGTTCAATGTGCTTAACGACAGTGAAGTATGGGCTGAGTTCTATGCCCGTTCCGAACAACTTCCCGCGCTTAAGCGGGGAAAAGATATCCTCGTATCAGCTCCGAATTCGTATGGGCTCAAGACAACAGCAAAAATTGTTCTTGTACAACCCTATTATAAGGAAGGCACAAACTTTTCACTAATACGCGCAGCAATACGTAATACATCCCGGGTTTGGAAACCTGGCCAGCTGATAGAGGTGCGTACTACAGGAAAGAACAGGAGCGGGAACTGGCTGCCGCGGACAGCTGTTTTGGAGTTAGGCAGCCGTCAGGTAGTTTTCCTAAAAAAGAACGGAGTATTTGTTCCGGATTATGTTACGGTGCTAGGAAGGGCGGGCGATTGGCTTGATGTGGGGACTAGTATCAGCTCTGACACAGAGCTGGCTGACAATGCATGGTTTCTGGTTGATACTGAAAGTTTTGTGAAGGTTAAGAAATAGAAAGCTAATGAAGAAAATATTATTTCTATCGGTATGTATTTTGCTTGCGGTGTTGACCGCCTGCAAGAATAAGGAACAGGGGCATGCACATCAGCATGCTTCCTCAGAGAAGTATACTTGTCCCATGCATCCTCAGGTGGTACAGGACGGCCCGGGTACTTGTCCTATCTGCAAAATGGATCTCGTACCCATCAGGAACAACGGCGCCAAGGGCGAGTTACAACTCAGCCAGAGGGCGGTTCAGCTTGCTAATATAAAGACGGTAAAAACCGGAAAGGGCCAGTTTCAGGCTTCAAAGGTGCTGAATGCGAGGATCGTAAACAACCCGGAATTGTCGGAAGCAGTATCAAGCCGTTATTCCGGCAGGATCGAAAAACTTTTTGTTAAAGAAACAGGCTATGCTGTTGCTGCCGGACAAGCGCTCTTCCAGATATATAGTGAACAGCTGCAATCGCTGCAGCAGGATTATTTACTGCAAGTAAGGCAATCAGAGGCTTTCCCGGGAGAGAAGATATATAAGGATTTGAAGGTGGCTGCTGCAAAAAAGCTTGGTTTGTTTGGTTTTACCCAGGCTCAGATCCGGGAACTTGTAAGGAATAACCGAACCTCTCCTTTTATTACCGTTTACTCTCCTGCATCGGGTATTGTAAATGAGTTAATGGTTTCTGAAGGACAGTATGTTTCGGAAGGCATGTCTGTTATGCGTCTTGAGAACTACAGCTCACTTTGGGTTGAGGCAGATATCTATCCAAACGAATCTGCTGTTGTAAAGATAGGTAATGTAGTGAAGGTAAGGGTAAATGGCCTTTCGGGCCAGGAGCAGGAGTCGAAGATTGACTTTATTGCTCCTCAGCTAAATGCCTCAACGCAGATTCTTACAGTAAGAGCGCCATTGAGAAATTCCCGGAATTTGTTACAGCCAGGAATGCAGGCCGAAGTATTTCTTCCCCTGTCGGGAAAAGAAGAAGCCATTAAACTTCCTTTGAATGCAGTAATACGCGATGGTAAGGGGGCTCATGTGTGGGTTATGACAGGAAATAATAAATTTGCTCTGAGACAAGTTCATACCGGAAAAGAAGATGACGCGTCAATCCTGATTGATTCAGGTTTGTCAGGCAATGAGGAAGTAGTTATCAGTGGGGCCTATTTGCTATATAGCGAGTTCACACTCAAAAAAGGATAACATTGCAAATGGCTAACGACAGAAGTAGGTAGTGAAAGTTATACGTAATAAGTCGAAGTCTAGGTATAAACAAACTATAGTCTTCGCTTTATGAAAAAACAACAAGTCATTTTACCTTTAACATAACATCAGTAACTTAATTAATATAAATAGGAAAACTCCCTTTGGGGAATTAACAGCTTAAAAGAATGAAAATGAAAAAGAATCCATTAATGAAAGGCCTTTTGGCAAGCGGCCTGATTTTAGCGTTTACAGCAGTGACGGCCTGTTCTTCTGATGGCAGCAAACATCAGAGCTCACATTCTGAAAAGGAGCACGCCACGGAGAGTGCCGCAGGACCTGAATTCAGCGACGCAAAAGTAAAAGCCGTTTATTCTCATTATGTACATGTAAAAAATGCACTAATAAGCGCAGATGCAAAAGAAGCCGCAACTGGCGGAGCTGCGTTGAAGACAGCGCTTTTAAATATAGGTAATACAAAGGCCGCAGACCTAGCCGGCAAAATTGCCGGTGCCAAAACGATAACAGAACAACGTGAGAAACTCGACGCATTGACCGCTGAAGTAGAGAAAGTTGTAAAATCAGCGAAGATCACAGGAGGGAAAATATATAAACAACACTGCCCCATGGCAAATGGAGGCAAGGGCGGTTACTGGCTTGCCAATGAGTCGTCTGTTCGCAATCCGTATTACGGCGACGATATGCTAAGTTGTGGAACAGTAGAAGAAGAGATTAAATAGCATTTCGTAAAAATAAACGTGGTGATGAAAGCTTCCTGTACCGGAAGCTTTTTTTGTTTCAGAAAAGAGTATTTGCCATGACAGTACATGACGGATGTAAAAATCCGCTTTTCTATTTTAGCCTTCAGAACGACAATTATAAATTTCCTGATCCATGCAAGTAATCTTTGGAGTAATTTTTCATTTTATCGGAGGCTTTGCCTCAGGCAGTTTTTACATACCGTATAAAAAAGTTAAAGGCTGGGCATGGGAAAGTTATTGGATAGTAGGAGGTATCTTTTCATGGCTTATTGTTCCCCCTCTTGCTGCATATCTCACTATTCCCGGATTTGCAGACATTATCAGGGGCACAGATGGGGGTATTCTCTGGATCACTTATTTCTTCGGAGTGCTTTGGGGTATTGGAGGCTTAACTTATGGCCTTGGAGTACGTTATCTTGGTGTTTCGCTGGGTAGCTCCATTATACTTGGTCTTTGTTCTATCTTCGGGGCTCTTATTCCATCTATCTATTATGATCTTTTTCCAAAGGAAGGGAAGGACACTTTTTCTATGCTGCTCCATACCACCTGGGGACAGATGGTATTAATTGGTATAGTGGTGTGTATTGCGGGGATTATAATTTGCGGAAAAGCAGGGACAATGAAGGAGAAGGAGCTTACGCAAGATGAGCGTGATGGGGGAAATAAAGAATTCAATATTGCTCTTGGATTATTTGTTTCAATTGTATCGGGTGTGCTAAGCGCCTGCTTTAATTTCGGTCTGGAAGCTGGTAAGCCAATGGCTGAAGTTGCCAATTCGATTTGGAAGAGCTCAAATCCGGGGAAGGGGGAGTTTTTATTTCAGAACAACGTTACCTATGTTGTGGTGCTCTGGGGAGGACTGACGACCAACCTCATCTGGTGTATGATCCTGAACGCCCGCAACAAAACTTTTGGTGACTATACGAATACTAAAACGCCAATACTTCGCAATATTGCTTTTTCAGCACTGGCGGGTACTACCTGGTTCCTGCAATTTTTCTTTTACGGGATGGGCGAGAGCAAGCTCGGAAACGGCGCAAGCTCATGGATCCTGCATATGGCGTTTATTATACTCGTGGCCAATGTATGGGGATTGGTGTTAAAAGAGTGGAGATCAGTAAGCCGCAAAACCTATGCTACGGTAGTAGCTGGTATACTGATTATCATCTTGTCTGTATTAATCGTTGGTTACGGTAATTCATTAAAGTAGTAAGATCAAAACAAAAAGAATATGTCTATAGTAACAGATTTTAAACACGTTAATTATTTGTGGAATGATGAAGATGCCGCAAGGTTAGAAGGGGATGAAGTAGCGCTACTGATCTATCGTTCGAACCTGCTGGGAGCAGATCTTCGTCTCACTAATTACGGAGGAGGAAATACATCCTGTAAGACTATTGAAAAGGATCCGCTCACAGGAGCAGAGACCGAAGTAATGTGGATTAAAGGGTCGGGTGGTGATATCGGTACTTTAAAACGAAGCGGCCTGGCGGGATTATATGTTGAAAGGTTGAGAAACCTCGAGAATGTTTATCGTGGTGTTGAGCATGAGGATGAAATGGTAGAGCTTTTCAATCATTGCATTTACGATCTCAAATCAAAAGCTCCTTCTATTGACACACCCCTGCACGGATTTTTGCCTTTCAAACATATAGACCATCTGCACCCTGATGCTGCCATTGCGATAGCAGCGGCGAAAGATGGGAAAAAAATTACAGAGGAGCTCTTCGGAGGAACGATCGGCTGGGTTGACTGGCAAAGGCCTGGTTTTGATCTTGGACTGCAGCTGAGGCGCTGTCTTGAAGAGAACCCTGGTATTCGTGGCATTATGCTTGGCTCTCATGGATTATTTACCTGGGGAGATACTGCGTATCAATGTTATGTAAATAGTCTTGAAGTAATAGAGGCTTGTGCCCGGTTTCTTGAAGAGAACTATGGTAAAAAAGGACTTGTTTTTGGGGGACAGCGGATAGAAAGTGCCAATCCGGAAAAACGTCGGCAGCAAGCTGCGGCTATTGCTCCTGTATTAAGGGGTTTTTGCTCAAGCGAGCGACACATGGCTGGTCACTTTACGGATGACGTGCGGGTGCTGGAGTTTATTAATTCAAGGGACCTCGACAGACTGGCTCCTATGGGTACCAGTTGTCCCGACCATTTTCTGCGCACCAAGATCAGTCCTCTTGTATTAAACCTTGAGCCTGATGCTGATCTGTCGGACGTGCAATTACTTAAAGAAAAACTTTCTCCTGCGTTCGAGGCCTACAGGAAGATGTATGCCGAATACTATGAAAGCTGTAAGCATGAAAATAGTCCGGCCATCCGCGACTCTAATCCCGTTGTTATCCTTTATCCGGGAATTGGAATGTTTACGTTCTCAAAGGATAAACAAACAGCAAGGGTCGCCGCCGAGTTCTACACCAATGCCATCAACGTGATGAAAGGGGCAGAGGCCATCTCTGAGTACACCTCCCTTCCACGTCAAGAAGCTTTTGATATTGAGTACTGGCTCCTCGAAGAAGCCAAACTGCAAAGAATGCCTAAACCTAAGCCTTTATCCGGAAGGATCGCTTTAGTGACAGGCAGCGCCGGAGGTATTGGCAAGGCTATAGCCAAAAAATTTATTGAGGAGGGAGCCTGTGTAGTGATTAACGATAACGACGCCGGTCGTCTTGAAACAGCTAAAACAGATTTTGCCAGCCATTATGGAAAAGATGCATTTGCTGCAGTCCTTTTAGATGTTACGGACACAACAAAAATAAGCGCGGCATTTGATGAAGCGGCTCTTGCTTTCGGCGGAGTGGATATTGTGGTTAATTGTGCTGGTCTTTCGATATCAAAACCGATTGAGGAGCATACAGAAAAGGATTGGGATATTTTATACGACGTGCTGGTTAAAGGTCAGTTCCTTGTAACTCAGAAAGGAGTTGAAGTGATGCGGAAGCAAGCCCTCGGAGGAGATGTATTGAATATCGTCAGTAAGAATGCCCTTGTATCAGGGCCTAATAATGCGGGGTATGGATCTGCGAAAGCGGCTCAGCTGCATTTAAGCCGATTGAATGCAGCAGAATTAGGTAAGGATGGAATCCGTGTAAATGTGGTAAATCCCGACGCTGTAATTTCCGATAGTAAGATCTGGGAAAGCGGTTGGGCCGAAGGAAGAGCTAAAGCTTACGGTGTTACCGTAGCCGAGCTTCCTGCTTATTATGCAAAACGGACTTTACTAAACAAAATAATTCTTCCGGAAGATATAGCCAACGCTTGTTTTGCTTTTGTTGGAGGTTTGATGGATAAATCAACAGGCAACGTGCTGAATGTAGATGGTGGAGTTGCAATGGCATTTGTAAGATAGTACATTGCCATTGAATAAGTAGAACAGCAATCAGGAGTGTTATAGATAGAATAACTAACAAAATTATATAATGAAAATCGAGAGGTACCAGATCGAAGAGCACAATACAAATTTGTCTCAGGATCATAAGCGGAGGTTCGAATTCCTGGCACAGGATATTAGCCGTGCAGAAGAAATTATTCAGAAATTAATAAAGTTTCAGATTGCTATACCAAGCTGGGCTTTGGGTACCGGCGGTACGCGTTTTGGAAGATTTTCAGGAGGTGGAGAGCCGGGAAACCTCGAGGAGAAAATGGAAGATATAGGTTTATTACACCAGTTAAACCAGTCGAGCGGTGCAATTTCTCTTCATATTCCATGGGATATTCCTGAAAATGCCCAGGCTGTAAAGGCGCTTGCCGCGCAATACGGTTTACGCTTCGATGCCATGAACTCCAATACCTTTCAGGATCAGCCTGACCAGAAGCTCAGCTATAAGTTCGGATCTATGCAACATGTAGATAAAGCAGTCAGGAAGCAGGCTGTGGACCATAATATCGAAGTAATAAGACATGGTATTGAGCTTGGATCAAAATCACTTACAGTTTGGCTTGCCGACGGATCTTGTTTTCCTGGACAGCTAAACTTCAGAAAAGCGTTCGAAAATACACTTGAAAGCCTTCAGGAAGTGTACGCGGCTTTGCCGGATGACTGGAAAGTGTTTGTTGAGTATAAGGCATTTGAACCTAACTTTTATTCTACAACGGTTGGCGACTGGGGTCAGTCTTTGTTATATGCAAACAAACTTGGTCCTAAAGCGTATACGCTGGTCGATCTCGGCCATCACTTGCCAAATGCCAACATAGAACAGATTGTCTCCCTGCTGCTGATGGAAGGCAAGCTTGGTGGCTTTCATTTTAACGATTCAAAATATGGTGATGATGATCTCACCGCCGGAAGTATCAAGCCATACCAGTTATTCCTTATCTTTAATGAGCTGGTAGCCGGAATGGATGCCAAGGGAATGGATCATGCTACCGGATTAGGCTGGATGATCGATGCCTCTCATAATGTAAAAGATCCTCTGGAGGATTTGTTACAGTCGGTAGAAGCTATCATGATGGCTTACGCCCAGGCGCTTTTAGTGGATGCAGATGCTTTAGAACGGGCACGGCAGGAAAATGATGTCGTTCGCTGTCAGGAAATTCTTCAGAACGCATTCCGCACGGATGTTCGTCCTCTGGTTGCCGAAGCAAGGTTAAGAAGTAATGCCGCTATTAATCCTGTTCAGTTGTTCAGGGAGCTGAAAGTGAGGGAGAAGCTGATTGCTGAACGTGGGGTGAAAACAGTAGCAACGGGACTATAAGTGTTGAAGGTTGAAGGTCGAAAGTTGAAGGGATGTCAAGCGATCTCGCTATCCATACCTCAACTTTCAACTTTCAACCTTCAACTTTGAACAAATAAGTATATGGCAATTCCTGTTATAGCAGTATTTGATGTTGGTAAAACCAACAAAAAGGTGTTCTTTTTTGATGAACAATATAAGATCGTATTAGAAAGATCTGTCCGGTTTGAAGAAACGGTGGATGAAGATGGTGACCCCTGTGAAGATATCAATCTACTTGCATCCTGGGTCAAAGAAAGACTTCGGGAGCTGGCTTCTCTCAAAGAATTTGATCTGAAAGCGGTAAACTTTTCGGCGTATGGGGCAAGTTTTGTTCATATTGACGAAAACGGCGATCCGGTCACTCCTCTTTATAATTATCTGAAGTCATACCCTGAAGAGCTCAAAAAACAGTTCTATGGTCAGTATGGAGGGGAATTAAAGATGTCGACAGAAACCGCTTCGCCGGTGCTCGGCAGTTTGAATTCCGGTATGCAGTTATACCGGTTAAAACATGAAAAGCCGGAACTCTTTAAAAAGATTGAATATTCGCTTCATCTCCCGCAATACCTTAGTTACCTGATTACACGTAAAGCATACAGCGATATTACAAGTATCGGCTGCCATACAGGTTTATGGGATTTTTCAAAAAAGGACTATCACCGCTGGGTAAAAGAGGAGGGCATTATTGAAAAGCTTGCTCCCTTGTATCCATCAGACGCAGCACTCGAGGTGCGGGCCGAAGGCAAAAAGTATTTTACAGGGGTTGGTCTTCACGACAGTTCAGCCGCTTTCATTCCCTTCATCACAAGTTTTCAGAAACCCTTTGTGTTGCTTTCCACGGGTACATGGTGTGTTAGCTTAAATGCATTTAATTCTTCACCGCTGACAGAAGAAGAACTGAAGAACGACTGCCTTTGCTACATCAGCTTCCGGGAAAACTTCGTAAAGGCATCTCGCCTGTTCGCCGGAAACGAGCATGAGCAGCAAAGTAAAAGAATAGCATCCCATTTTAACGTGGCAACCGGTTTTTATAACCGAATGCTGTATAATTCTGAAATAGCCGCCCGCCTGAAGGCTGAAAGTGACATAGTTGAACCTGCACGGCATTCGGGCGACCTCATTACCTCCGGTTTTGAGAATCGCGACCTCTCCCTATTTACGTCAAAGGAAGAAGCCTACCATCAGTTAATTATGGACTTGCTGAAAATGCAGACAAAGTCGACAAAATTAGTGTTAAACGGAACTTCTGTAAGACGTATATTTGTTGATGGAGGATTTAGCAGAAATCCGGTATATATGAACTTGCTGGCTGCGGCACTTCCTGAAATGGAGGTTTTTGCTGCTTCGGTAGCTCAGGCCACTTCTATTGGTGCCGCCCTTGCCCTGCATAATCACTGGAATTCAAATCCGCTTCCCTCCAGCATTATAGACTTAAAGTATTATTCAGCATCAGAATTAACAATATGACAGTCGGGTTATTTATACCCTGTTATGTAGATCAGTTTTATCCTCAGGCAGGCATTGCGACTTTACAGCTTCTCGAAAGGCTGGGAGTTGACGTTGTTTATCCTCCAAAGCAAACCTGTTGCGGACAGCCAATGGCCAATTCCGGCTTTTCTCATCTCACACAGGACTGTGATGATCTCATTACAGAGAGTTTTGCGGAGTTCGATTATGTAGTTGTACCTTCGGGAAGTTGTGCCCTGCACATTAAAGATCATCTGCATTCGGATAAGCATCCAGACGATGCCAGACATTTACGCACTAAGGTGTACGAACTGGTGGAATTCCTGACAGATATATTAAAGGTAAAAGATCTGAAGGCCCGGTTTCCGCACAAGGTTGGTGTTCATCAAAGCTGTCATGGCTTAAGAGGTCTCCATCTTTCGCAGATGAGTGAGCTGGTAGCCCCTCCGTTCTCTAAACCCGAACAGCTATTAAATATGGTGGAAGGGATCGAATTGATCCCTCTCAGCCGCGTCGATGAGTGCTGCGGTTTCGGCGGAACGTTTTGCGTGGCCGAAGAAGCCGTGTCTGCCAAGATGGGCAAAGATCGTGTCGCCGACCATATCAGTCATGGTGCAGAATATATTACTGGCGCCGACCTTTCCTGCTTAATGCATATGGAAGGTATTTTGCGCCGGCAAAAGAGTAACGTAAAGGTGATGCATATCGCTGAAATTTTGAATAGCTTATGAAAGACCACGCAGCGTTATCCGAAGAATTCAATATTGACGAGCCCAGGGTAAACTGGCATGATGAGACGTTATGGCTTATCAGGCAGAAACGTGATAAGGCAGTCCATGGAATTCCTGAATGGGAATGGCTGCGTGAAACGGCTTCACAGGTAAAGAACAATGTTCTTTCTAACCTGAGCGCCTATCTTGAACAGTTTGAAGCGAATGCACTTGCTAATGGCGTTTTCGTTCATTGGGCCGCCGATGCGAATGAGCACAACGAAATCATCCACTCTATTCTCAGAAAACATCAGGTGGAAAGGATGGTTAAAAGCAAGTCGATGCTTACTGAAGAGTGCCATCTGAATGACTACCTAACAGAGAATGGAATCGAAGTGATCGATTCCGATCTTGGCGAGCGGATCGTTCAGTTAGGAAATGAGCATCCCAGCCATATTGTGCTTCCCTGCATTCATAAAAAGAAGGAGGAAATAGGCGATCTCTTCCATAAATACTTGGGAACGGCGGCTGGAGAATCTGACCCGCAAATTCTTACTGAGGCGGCGAGGCAGCATCTCAGGGAAACATTCCTCACCCGCAAAGTGGCGCTTACAGGGGTAAACTTTGCCGTCGCCGAAACGGGCGAATTTGTGGTTTGTACGAATGAAGGCAATGCCGATATGGGCGCACATCTCGCTGATGTACATATAGCCAGTATGGGAATAGAAAAGATCATTCCCGAAAGAAAGCATTTAGGAGTATTCCTTCGTCTGCTCACACGAAGCGCTACCGGACAACCTATTACTACATATTCCAGCCACTTTAAAAGTCCCCGGCAGGGACAGGAAATGCATATTGTGCTGGTTGACAACGGGCGCAGCAGGCAACTGGGCCGGGAGAACTTCAGGAACTCCCTTAAATGCATTCGTTGCGGCTCATGCATGAACACCTGTCCCGTTTACCGAAGAAGCGGTGGACATAGTTATCACTCTGTGATCAGCGGACCGATTGGCTCTATTCTGGCCCCTAATCTGGATATGAAAGAATTCGCTGATCTGCCTTTTGCGTCAACGCTGTGTGGTTCCTGTTCTAATGTATGCCCGGTTAAAATAGACATCCACAATCAGCTATATAAATGGCGTCAGGTACTTGTGAAAGAGGGGTACGTAAGCAATACGAAAGCCATAAGTATGAAAACAATGACCTGGGTAATCTCTTTTCCTGCGCTATTCGCTTTTGCGGGTAAAACCGGGCGATGGGCGATGAAAAACCTGCCCTTTTTAGTAAATAATAAACTGAATCCCTGGTATAAAGCACGTGAAATGCCTGTACCCCCGAAAGAGTCGTTCAGAGACTGGTATGTTAAAAACCGGGGCCAGAAATAAAAGTCAGAATCTGAACGGATCAAAAAAGATATGCATATTGCTTTATCCCGCAACTCACAACATTCAACCCGCAACCCAGACTATGTCGAGCAGAGAAAAAATACTAGCATTAGTAAAGGCTAATCAGCCTTCCTTAACGTCACTGCCATCGCTGGATATTCCTGTCGATGTACATTTGGATCTAGTAGAGAATTTTACTTTTATAGCCACCAATATCGGAAGCAGAGTGATGGAGGTAAGCGGCTTTGATGAAATAAAGGAGACGATAGCGAAGCTTTTTTTACCCGGGCGGATCGTGTCGTCATTTCCTGAATTAGCGGATATCGCAGAAATACAACTCACAGATCCGGATCCTCATTCCTTAGCTAACGTCAATCTTGCTGTTCTCGGAGCGGAACTCGGCGTTTCAGAAAACGGGGCTTTGTGGCTGTCTGAGAACAATATGATGCAACGGGTGCTTCCCTTTATCTGTCAGCATCTTGCCCTCGTTGTGAATAAAAAAAGCATAGTAGCGAACATGCACGAAGCTTACCGGGTTTTAGGCAACAATAACCCAGGCTTTGGGGCCTTCATCGCAGGGCCATCGAAAACGGCTGATATTGAACAGTCACTTGTGCTCGGAGCACATGGCCCGAGAAGTATGACGGTTTTTTTGATCTGATTCACGACGATATTTTTACATTCCAGCTTCTTTAACCGGTTTTTTCTCCGTACGAGCAGGACAGTACAGGTTGCACAGGTGCTGCAGATTCGCTTATTTTTAGATAACCATAATATTATAAGACCTGAATGCGGAAAAAACAACGAGTGTTTCCCATTTCGCTTTGACAATATTGTTCCTATGACGTATACAATGAGGTACTTGGTGGAATTATCTGATCAGAATTTGTTTGATCTTTGCCGAAATGGTGATTCTAAAGCATTTGAAGAGCTTTATAACAGGTATTGGTCTAAATTGTATTCAAGTGCTTTTAAGAGGATTAAGGTAAGAGAAGTTGCCGAAGAGATAGTCCAGGAGCTTTTTACGAGTTTATGGACTAACCGCGAGAAAATTGCCATTCATACATCTTTTCAGAATTATTTGTACAGTTCGGTAACATATCTTGTCTTTGCTTACGTGCATAAAGAATGTAAACGCCGGTCATACGAAGAATTCACTCTTAGCAAAATAAATATTTTTGACAATTCTACCGAGGAGACCATTGCATTTAATGATTTAGGAAAGAAATTAGAAAACGAATTAAAACAACTACCCGACAGATGCCGCTCTGTTTTCGAACTGAGCCGTAAGCAATATAAATCGAATAAGGAGATAGCTTCTGTAATGGGAATCTCTGAAAAAACGGTTGAAAATCAAATTACAAAAGCACTTAGGATATTACGTGTAAACTTAAAATATCTAAGCCTCCTACTGTTTTTCGTCTTTACCAGGGCTTAATAACTTTCTCACCCGGGGCACTTAATCCTTACTTAAACTTTTTTTACTATCGCATAGGGGGAAGCCGCCCCGTAACTCACTATATAGTATAAACTGATTATAAGCTTTACTCAATTATATGAGAACGAAGATCTCTTCTGAGTTATTAGAGAAATATTTAAGGAATGAATGCAGTTCTGAAGAACTGAAATTGTTGCTGGACTGGTATGCATCCTTTGAAGATGATCTGGACCCCGTTGACATGCTTCCGCAAATACAACAGAAAGAACTGAAAGAAAGGATGCTGCAGC
This sequence comes from Arcticibacter tournemirensis, assembly GCF_006716645.1. Lineage (NCBI taxonomy): Bacteria > Pseudomonadati > Bacteroidota > Sphingobacteriia > Sphingobacteriales > Sphingobacteriaceae > Arcticibacter > Arcticibacter tournemirensis. Next base: position 1,029,444 of record NZ_VFPL01000001.1, read on the forward strand.
ATATTCGGAGTAATCTGAAATATAAGCAGTTCGCATCCGAAAAGAAACCGGATACCGCTAAGCGCAACCTATATTATTCGTTGGCAGCTCTCGCCGCGGCAATTATCGTAGTATTTTCAATAGTACATTATTTTTTGCCAAAATCAGGTTCTTCAAAATCGGAAATAGTGCTGTCTGCCGATAAAACATCTTTCAGTAATGAATCTGGGAAATTAAAACACTGTACACTTCCCGATGGAAGTGATGTATGGCTTAAACCTAAAGCTAAAATCAGTTACACTCATGTTCCCCAAAGTAAATTCCGTGAAGTTAACTTGACCGGAGAATGCTTTTTTGATGTCAAACGCGATGTGCTGCATCCCTTCATTATTCGTACAGGAGAGTTGCGGACTAAGGTTCTCGGAACAAGCTTCAATGTAAAGGCATATAACAGTATGCGCTCTGCCGAAGTTTCCGTTGTTACAGGGAAGGTATACGTGTATATATCGAAGAATGGTTTTTCGGAGCGCAAAGGTATTATACTCTTACCTGCGCAAAAAGCGGTATATACACAAGGACATAAAGATATTATACAAGTTAAGGAAGATAGCCCGGACTTAAGGATATGGGAGAAGAGAAATATCTTCTTTGAAAATAAACCGATACCCCAGGTAGTGAAAGCGTTGAATGCTAAATTTAATGTCAATATAGAAGTAATAGATCCCGAGATAAATGACTACACGTTGAAAGCGGATTTTACGGGACAGAACTTGCCTGAAATTCTAGAGATGATAAGCAAGTCCCTGGATGTAAACTATGAAATAACAGAAGAAAGAATATTTATAAAAAGTAATGAGGATTAAACAAGCCAATTAAACCAACCAATATGACATGAAATAAAAAGCAGAATACTTCATAGAAAAAAGTTAAGAAGTGTGCGGGCACTTCTTAACTAAAACCTTTAGTTGAAACTATTGCACGCGGGTGCAAAGTGGTTTTTATTGTCTCATTTTTCGTCAAAATAAAACATTTAAAATTATGAAATTTTATTTACAACTTCCTAAAGACTTGTTGTTTATTATGAGAGTTACCTTAAGTCAGCTGGTTGTATTAATTGTATTGAGCGGTGTCTCCTTCGCGAGAGTGGGCAAAGCGCAGGGAATATTAAATAATACCATCAGTATTGATCTTACATCTTCCAACCTTCAAACTGCTCTTGCTGAAATAGAGAAATCAGCGAATGTTAAATTTGTGTACAGCAGAAATTTGATTAATATCGAACAAACAGTGTCCATTAAAGCGGATGACGAGAGATTATCAGAAATACTTAATTCCCTGCTCTATGAAAGGGGAATAAAGTACGACGTTATCAATAACCAAATCGTCTTAAGTAAGATGAAAAGAAAGGAAGCCCTGGAAAAAATAGACGGGCTGCTTACCCAATTATCTGAGGCGGCAGATATAATTATTTCGGGGAAAGTAACTTCGTCCCTCGGTGAGCCGTTAATTGGTGTAAGTATTAAGATAAAAGGGTCTAACCTTGGCGTAGCTACCGATGCAGGCGGTAATTACAGATTAAATGTTCCATCCGCTTATGCAAACGGAACTTTGGTAGTTACCTATTTGGGTTTCGCAACACAGGAACTGCCAGTTAATGGCCGCACCCGGATCGATATCCAGTTAAAAGAAGATGTAAGATCACTGGAGGAAGTTGTAGTGATAGGTTACGGCACGCAGAAAAAAGGAAACACGACGGGATCAATCGCTAAGATTACAGCCGAAGCGATAGAGGAACGTCCGATCACCCGTGTGGAACAGGCTTTACAGGGCCAGATGGCCGGCGTAAGTGTTCGAGCGACTTCCGGAGCCCCTGGCAGTGACATTACAGTAAGTGTAAGAGGTATCGCATCAATCGCAGGGTCTTCTGCGCCTCTCTACGTCGTCGATGGAGTTCCGCTTGATAACCTTTCGGGTATCAATCCGAGTGATATTCAATCAATCGATGTTTTGAAAGACGCTGCATCAGCAGCTATATACGGGTCAAGAGGGTCTAATGGAGTTGTTTTAGTCACGACAAAACGAGGCAAGACCGGCAAACCGGTGATTTCGCTATCAGCTTACTCTGCCGTGTCGAGCGTTGAAAGGAAAGTAGATGTGATGTCATCTGATCAATGGATTGAGTTTAACAAGAAATGGTATGACCGGCAGTGGATAATAAATAATCCTGGACAAAGCGCCTCCGCTACTCAGGCTGAAAGGATTGCTCTCCTAAGGAGCAAGACTGGCAAAGCCTATGGTACCAGAGATTCTTTATCTTCAATGAGAACCACGTATGGTATATATGATCCATTTTGGGGGACAGACGCGCTTGAGCGAATTGACTGGCAGGACGAAATATTTCGTACAGCTCCAACACACGACGTCCAGCTAAATGCTTCAGGTGCCACTGAGTCTTTGAGCTATTCAGTTTCCGGAGGCCTTTTTAAGCAAGATGGTACAATTTACGGGTCGTCCTTTAACAGGTATTCCCTGCGGGCAAATCTGGATGCCAAAATTAATGAACGTATCAAAATAGGCTTTAGCCTTGCGCCATCCGTTGGTCTGAGGGACGGATCCAATGTCGATGGAAAGGATAATGCAGTCGCCCGTTCAATAAGTTTTCCGGGATGGGTACTTGCCGGAACAGGAAGAATGGCCGGTGCCGATCCGTATAAGTTTTATGATACATGGGGACCGGGAGCAAACAACGTGAGTCCGTATGTACAGGCTGTGTATAACGAACGATACAATCGTGATACTCGTTTAAATACTTCGCTAAATGCCACGGTAAACGTAATTAAAGGATTAGATATCAATGGGCTTCTTGGATGGAATTACCGGGGCAACAGAGAACGGACTTACAGTCCCACCTGGATACAAGGGACATGGAATGCCGCCACTACTACACCAGGCTCACTATCCAGCTCAAAATATACCACCTTAACCGGTAACAGTTTATTGACTCAGGTTACGGCAACCTATAACCGGAGTTTTGGCGATCATTCTGTTGACGGCCTGCTGGGGGCCAGCGAAGAATCGTATAAAGAAGAGAATACAGATCAGGGCCAATCGGGTTTCCCGAACGACAAAAGCTGGGTTTTTATAAACATGAGAGGTACTACAACCAATTCTAATACGATTGGTTACACCGAAAATAGGTTAATATCCTATTTTGGCCGTTTTCAATATTCTTATAAAGAACGGTATTTGCTTTCTGCCTCCCTGAGATACGACGGCTCTTCTAAGTTCGGTCCGAACAATCGCTGGGGACTATTCCCCGCAGTTTCAGCAGGGTGGAAAATAAATGAAGAATCATTCCTGAGAGACGTCGATTGGCTGGGCACGGCGAAAATCCGCGCGAGCTGGGGGCAGGCTGGCAATGACCGGATCGGAACAGCATTGTTTCTTTCTAGTATGAGCGCTCTTAACTATCCTTTTGGCGACGCTCAGACCATGAATAATGGATTTGTGGTAGGGAATATTTCAAATTCTCTATTACGATGGGAAAAAACCAATAGCTACAATATTGGATTAGACTTCGGCATCTTGCGCGACAGAATATTCCTTTCTGCCGACTTTTATCATAAAAAGACTGTTGATTTATTGTTGAGTTCGCCTGTGTCGTTAACAACTGGCTTTGCCAATATGATGAGGAATATTGGAAATGTTGAAAACAGGGGCTTTGAACTTGAATTGAACTCGGTGAATCTTACAGGTAAATTCAGATGGAATACCTCGTTTAATTTATCCCTCAACAGAAACAAGATTACCAGCCTGACATCGGATAATGCCGATATAAGGTCTGGGCAGGGTAATACAATCATTCAAAGGGTAGGCAGTCCAATAAATTCCTACTATTTACTGGATGCTGTGGGGGTCTTGAGAGAAGCCGACTTTAATAAAGACGCCAGCGGAAACTGGATTGCTAAAGTCCCGGTCTTTTCTGGCCAGAAACCCGGGGATACCAAATACCGGGACGTGACAGGAGACGGAGTTATCAATGCGGCTGATTATATAGTTGCGGGAAACTACCAGCCAGACTTTGAATGGGGCTTAACCAACACGTTTTATTATAAAAAATTTGACCTTTCAATCCTCTTGCAAGGAAGGGTTGGTGGAGATTTGCTTTCCATTGGATCAAGGGGATGGAACAGAGCTACAAATGATCCCCGCTGGCTGTATATGGAGCAATGGTTAACTAAGGCATATTGGTCTGAAGAAGAACCTGGAGATGGTAAGGTGCCTGCATTCTTCTCAGCAGTTACTAGTGAATACGATACAAACTGGTTGTATGATGCAACGTATCTGAGAATTAAGAATATTGCTCTCGGGTACAATATTCCAATTAAAAATAAGGTGTTTAATAAGCTCAGGATTTATACCTCCTGCGACAATGTTTACATGTGGGATAACTACTATCCTGGTTTTTCTCCTGAAGCGGCAACACAGGATAATGCATCTTCCGATTGGGGTGCTTATCCTCAGGCAAGAACGTTTTCTTTTGGGATAAATGCAACGTTTTAATTCACACTAAATTTTGAAAGAGATGAATCCATTGAAAATAAATTTATCGTTAATCGCAGCAACTGTTATAATCGTTTTCATTTCCTCATGCGAAAGCAAACTGGATATTACACCGGTCGAAAATAACACATCCGGTCAGTTCTATACCAATGAAATTGAGATGAAACAGGCCGTCGTCGGAATATATGCCAGACTTGGCAGAAATGGCACAAATACTGATTTTGCAACCGATTATTTCTGGCTTGCTTCAGAAAACAGGTCTGATTTGTTGTACATAGCTGGCGAAACTTCTGCGCAAAATGATCAGCTTGAGCTCAGAAAGTATATCATTTCTCCTAATTCAGGAACAGTTTCTGCTATTTTTTCCCGGCTTTATGCACTTATTAAAGACGCAAATAACCTTTTGTACAATACAAAAGACGGCGAATATATGCGCTACAGAGCAGAAGCAAGCTTTCTAAGAGCGTATGCCTATTTTGAATTAGTTAGGTCGTTCGGTCCGGTTGCCCTGATTACAAAACCCATTGAGACCGAAGAAGCTGCAGGGCTTCCGCGCGAATCACCGGAGAATATATATGCTCAAATTATTGCCGATTTGCAATATGCTGCGGCAAATCTGTCTAAAGTCTACACTGGTGCTGAATCTGGAAGAGTTGGAAGCCTTGCTGCAAATGCACTACTGGGAGAAGTGTACATGACTATGGCTGGTTATCCGATGAATGATGCCTCCGCTTATGGAAAGGCTGAGGCTGCGTTAGCTGGAATTATTACAGATGTTAATGCCAGGTTCGGACCTGTATATTCTCAATTATTTACACTGGCCAATGAGAATAAGTACGACCTGTTTTCCATTCAGTTTGCTTCGGGGAATTCCACTACCGGATCCAGCCTCCCTGGTTACATTACGAGTTCCAGTGCTTCGGGAACACCATTTCCCGATTGGGCTTTTTCCTCTTTTAACCAGCAAGGCCAGGATATGAGAGTCGACACTATCTTGATTAAGGAGATGAAGGCAAATAACGATCTGCGGTTCAGTGCAAGTATTGATACCGGATTTTGGAGTACTTCCGTACCAACTACAAGGACATGGATTTCAAAGAATATTATTACTAAGTTTCTTGAAAAGGACAATACCAATTCTAGAATTAAAGCATGGAATGACTACCCGAGAAATTTTCCGATTATAAGGGATGCTGACGTATTCTTGTTATATGCCGAAGCTCTTGTCAGGAACAACAAAGCATCTCTGGCGAAACAATATGTTGACCGGATCAGGACCAGGGCCGGGCTTAATGCTTTGGCCAGCGATCCAACGATAGATGACATCAAGAGAGAAAGAAAATATGAATTTATCGGCGAAGGCCGGCGCTACTTTGATCTTGTGAGATGGGGCGAAACAGAGGCTATTTCCATATTGACAAACTTTGCGCGTAATTATCATTCCAAAACAAACGGGCAGCTTCCAACTAAAAAGGATTTACTGTTACCCATCCCTCAAAATGAACTGAAAACCCGGAATAACTGGGATCAGAATTTTGGGTATTAAACAAACTGCTTGCAGTAAATGGTCTTGTTTTAACAGGGCCATTTACTCACTTATACCCTCCGAAAATGTGCATAGACCGGCTTTGAATACCGCCTCTGTTTCGTTCTAAAATCGCTCTTTGTTGCTACATCCCATTTATTGCTCCCACTCTCTGGATGGAGCAAAATTTTTGCAAAAACGGGATACGGCAGGTTGCCGTTGGCAAACATCCGTCATGATTTTAATGATTTGAAAAACGATAAACCAATTATATCTATAAATATGACAATTCAAGTGAGGAAAACGGCGAAAGCCTCTGTTATAGTCCATAATTATAAGATGGCGGTCTGCCTGATGGTTACCCTGGTGCTGACAAATGTTGCCATGTCGCAGAAAATTTTAGAAACTGGCTCTGTAAGTCCAATGCCTGAAGAGTGGATCGATAAAGATACCGGGCATAAAATAGTCCGCCTATCCAGGTTGCAGGGTAACAACGCAAGTTTTTATTTTCACAACAATCCGTTTTTAAGACCAGATTTGATGGCGTTCTTCCATTCAGACGAGGCAGGCGACAGACAGATTCATACTGTGGACCTAAATACTTTAAAGACAACTGCACTTACAAATTCTCCATCCAGAAAGGGAGCAGAAATAGTTTCTCCGTTAACATCCGAGGTTTTTTATCAAACAAAAGACAGTGTTTTCGCCGTATCTGCAGTTACCAGAAAAGTAAGGCTCGTTTATGTTTTTCCGGCAGATTTTAAAGCAAACATCACCACATTAAATGCTGATGCAAGTATGCTGGCTGGCACATATGCTACAAAGGAGCAACAAGATATACTGAAGCGATATCCTGAAAAGCGTGACTTTTTCACGAGGATATATGATGCCCACTTACCTAATACCTTGTTTACAATCAATATTAAAACGGGCGAGCTGAAAAAGATCCATACAGAAAACACATGGCTGGGACACGTTCAGTTTTCGCCGGTAAATCCTAAGCTGCTGATGTTCTGTCATGAGGGGCCCTGGCATAAGGTTGATCGTATCTGGACTATAGATATAGGGAGCCGGGAGGAGAAATTAATGCACAAGCGTTCAATGGATATGGAAATAGCAGGACACGAGTTTTTTAGTCCGGATGGTCAAACAATCTGGTTCGACTTGCAGAAGCCGCGGGGAGAGACCTTCTATCTGGCTGGAACCGATATTAAAACCGGAAAAGAGCGATCCTTTCAGTTAAGCCGCGACGAATGGTCTATTCATTACAATATATTTAAAAACGGAGAAATATTTGCGGGAGATGGCGCCAATTCATCGCAGGTCGCTAAGGCCGAAAATGGTATGTGGATATACCTTTTTAAACCAGATGGTGAGCGATTCAAATCAGAGAAGCTTGTTAATATGAAGAAACATAATTATGCGTTAGAGCCAAATGTCCACTTCTCACCTAACGGGAAGTGGATTATTTTCAGAGCTAACTTTGAGGGAAGCGAGCAGATATACGCCGCTGCGATTAATAAATAATTTCCCATGTCAGCGAATGAAGAAATATCATGACTAACAGGATAGCTATAAGACGAAACCAGTCTTAGCAGAAGCCGCTGCTCTGAGCGACGGTCCTATTTCCGAGGTTTGTACGAAGTTAAAATTTATAGACGGAGCTTGAAATGGAAGGCTAGCATGTTTAGTGCAATAATTATGTAACAGAACCGACACTTCCGCCGTATTTAAAGCGTTATGGACGATTAGAAAGGTCTCAGCTTCTTTTCCTTGATGTTTTATGAAAAACCGGGTAACTTCATCCCAACGATCAGAAACGTTTGGGTTGAAAATCTCGACGTCGAAAGAGGGGGAACTTAAGGCCTCCTTGTCCTCGTTTACAAGGAATCGCCCGTAGAAGATCTCAGGATGATTAATTGTACGATAAAAGGAGTCAATACTCCTTATAAAGTAGATTATGTACGAAGTTTGCACCTGGAAAATGTAAAGATAAACGGTGAAATGGTAATATTGCCTGATACGCTGAAGGTAAGGTGAGGAAGGTTGAAAGGCATAAAGTGGGAAGGTAAGAGGTTAAAGGTTAAAGCAAAAAGCGACTGATATAGGTGTTAAATTGAGGCATGCAAGCAGGAAGCTTTTAACTTTAGACTTTAAGTTTTCTGCTTAAAATATAATGTTCATGATAAAAAAACGCGTTTCAGTATTTATAATAGGGTTACTGGTAGGTTGGAGAAGCACAGGGATGGCACAGCAACCGGTATCGCAGCAGCAGGGATGGTGGCATGGTATTGAACGTGAGATGCATTACAAGCCAGACGGAGCTGACTTTCTACTGGTAAATGGGAAGAAACGTTTTAACCGTGCCTTGTATGGAACAAATACGGCGTTCAGGGTTGAAGCTGGAGACCTTCCTGAATTTGCGTTGTACATGCCTGGAATGGGAGGAAATCTGAAATTCGGATTAATCGCTGGAAACACGAGTAAATGGCTGATCGATGCGAAGGAAATCATAACAAGGTACAGCCCAGGAGAGATGCACTATGATATTAAGGATCCCATTCTTGGAAACGGATCGCTTCACCTTACAGTACTTGCTCTCTCTGCTGCCGAAGGTATTGTTGTAAAAGTCAACTCAACAGGCATAGCACATAACGTGGAGCTGTTTGCTGCTTTCGGTGGTGCCACAGGTAGAAAATTTAGCCGCGATGGCGATATAGGGGCTGATCCAGAGTCATCATTTTATTTGAATCCCGACTATTGCAGAGGAAATATCTACACTATAAAGAAGAACGGGTTTAAGTTAACTTTTGGAGGAGGAAAAGACATCAGGCAATCGGCAGGCGTCTTCCCTTCGGGTATGAAGCTTAAGCTTTCTGCTGCCGACAAACAGGCATCGCCCCTGGGACTCTATCTTTCTGTACAGAACGCCTTGCCCCTGGTTTGCGGCAGGATGAATATAAAAGCCGGAAAGGCAACTTATTTTATGGTGCAGAATGCAGCCGATAAGAAAGCTCCCTCGTATTCAAAGCTTCGCGATCTCTTTAATAAATCCGAACAGGCGCGAATGGCTCTTGTTCAGCGGGTAAAGGTCAATACTCCTGATCCTTATATCAATACACTGGGAGGAGCGCTGGCAATGGCTGCAGATGCAATATGGGAAGAACCTTCTTATATGCATGGCGCCATAGCCTGGAGAATGCGCCTGCCTGCCTGGCGTGGACCGTACATCGCCGATCCGCTTGGATGGCACGACCGGGCCCGAACTCATTTCAGTAGCTATGCCAAATCGCAGGTGGTGACGCCCGAAAGGGGGCCTGTTGTTCCGGATACGGCCCTGCATCTGGCCCGGCAGCAGGAACAAATGGGCACAGCTATATTTGGCAGCGGCTATATCTCCCGTAATCCAAATGATAACAGCAAACCGCACCATTACGATATGAATCTGGTGTACATTGACGCATTACTCAATCATTTCAAATGGAACGGCGATCTAAAATTTATTAAAGAGATGTGGCCGGTGATCAGCCGGCACCTCGACTGGGAAAAACGGAACTTCGATGCCGACGGAGATGGTTTGTATGATGCCTATGCTGCCATCTGGGCCAGCGACGCACTTCAATACAGCGGTGGTGGCGTCATGCACAGTTCTGCGTATAATTACCGCGCAAATCGCATGGCAGCAGAGATCGCTGCGCTGATCGGCGAAAACCCTGTGCCGTACAAACAGGAGGCCGATAAAATAATAAAAGCTATAAACTCCAGTCTCTGGATGCCCCAAAAAGCTTGGTATGCCGAGTACAAAGATTTATTGGGAGAGAAGCTTGTTCATCCTTACGGGGGCTTATGGACGGTATATCACACTATCGATTCTAAGGTTTCCGATCCCTTCCAGGCCTACGGGGCAACCCGTTATGTGGACACAGAAATTCCTCATATCCCCATTAGAGCTAAGGGATTGGAGGAGAATAACCTCTATACACTTTCTAGCTCTGCCTGGCAGCCTTATACCTGGTCCGTGAATAATGTTGCCTTGGCGGAACTGCTGCATACCTCCCTGGCATACTGGCAAACTGGCCGTATGGACGATGCTTTTCGGCTGTGGAAGAGTAGTCTGGTCGAAAGCATGTATCTGAGCTCCAGTCCCGGAGGATTTGAACAACTTTCTTTCTATGATGCTCAACGCGGAGAGTTATACCGTGATTTTGCTGATCCCATTGGTGTGGCGGGTCGTACCCTGGTTGAAGGTCTCTTCGGTATATTGCCCGATGCGCTGGCTGATACCCTTACGCTCCGCCCGGGCTTTCCTGCTTCCTGGGATTTTGCCTCCCTCCAGGTCCCTGATATCTCATTTGAATTTAAAAAATCCGGCGACAAAGACTCGTATACGATTGTCACCTCTTTTAAAAAGGCAATGAATTTAAAGATGTTACTCCCAGCCAGAACTGTTGCCGTTCGCTCGGTATCGATAAATGGAGAGAAGGTCAGCTGGAAGAGCTCCGGTGAGGTCGTGGGAACTCCTCAGCTCGAGATTGCTGCGCCTAAAGCACAGCGTTACCACGTCGAAATTGAGTGGGATGGTGTAGCCCCGGATAAGCCTAAGGTAAGAGCGCCGGTGTTTGATGCTCCATTTAACGTGTCGTTTTCACAGGCCAGTATCGAAAAGTATTACGACCCGCAGCGTGCATTGTCAGGGGTTCGGATTGTTGATGGTAATAGCCTCAATGTCGACCGCCTTGCCGGAAGGGATCATGCAACCATCTTTGTTAAGCTAAGGCAAAGGGACTTTACCTGGTGGGAGCCAATATCTCTCGACATAAAGCCCGAAGTGGAGTTCACTTTTCTTGCTGATCAGACAACGGCCGGCCTTAGATTCACAGTAACGAATAATGAGGGAATCGTAAAAAGAGGAATCCTGCGTGTGAATCAGGGGGTAAGGGATTTTTCTCAAACACTGGAGATTAATAAGGGTGCGTCGGCAGAGATTACCGTACCGGGAGCTTATACGCTCACGGGGACCAATAAAATACGCTTTGAATATGGTCGTGGTTATTCAGCTGATACTACAATCGTGAACTGGAATGCACGAACCGCTGGTCCCCTTTGGCAGAAAGTGGACTTACAAGCCTATTTTAACGATAAGGTTAGTTCTATTTTTAAGAATAAATACCTTTCGCCGCGACCATCTTCACCCACTCTGCAACTGCCATGGCAGGGAATTGGCAACTGGTGTTATCCGCTTACAAGCGCTGAGATAGACGACTCCGGACTTCGGCGTATGGCTTTTGGAAAAGGACAGGTACAGCTTCCTGTTGGAGTTCCTTTAGCTACTCCCGGCGCAGCGCTGCTTAAGAATATCGTTTTTACGTCCAAATGGGATAACTATCCCGATTTCGTGTCCATTCCCTTAAACGGGAGGGCGTCGCATGCTTACTTTATGATGGCCGGCTCTACCAATCCCATGCAAAGCCGGTTCGATAATGGAGAACTGCTCATTTACTATACAGATAATACATTTGAGCGCCTTGCTTTGAGAAATCCGGAAAACTGGTGGCCTATAGAGCAGGATTATTATGTGGATGGAGCCGCGTTTACTACAGGAGCCCCGCAACCTTATCGGGTGTATCTTAAAACTGGCACAGTTGGGCGGTATAATACTAATTATGGAACGATCAACGGCTTCACAAACCGGGCAATTGATGGAGGGGCTGCTACTGTACTCGATCTCCCGCTCAATCCTGCGAAGGAGCTAAAAGAGTTAAGATTGAGAGCCCTTGCAAATGATGTTGTGATTGGCTTGATGAGTGTGACCTTACAAAGGTGAGCGTGTAAAGTTATAACGATCAGTATTGGCAGCAGGATACAACAGGATGGAAATAGATCAAAATCCTGTTAATTTAGACTCATAAAACCAATTATAATGGACGCCATTAGCTGCCGGTTGCCTTACTTGTTGAAGACCCAGGTACATATACCATACCTTGTCTTCAGGCAGAAAAGTTGGGCTGTATTAAGCGTTGTTCTGATGACATTGCTCTATCTCCCTTCAGTTTCGGCTCAGGTTACTTCTTTTAAGTTTGATTTTGGAAACGGTAAAACAGCAAAGGGATATAAGCAGGTAATTTCTGAAATGCAGTACACTGCTGAAAGAGGGTATGGCTTTCTCCCTGGCGCCAGCCTGAAAGCTTCGGACCACCGGGGTAAAGATCCTTTAACTACCGACTTTATTAGCAGCGAAAAACCTTTCTTTTTCTCGGTGAGAGTACCCGAAGGAAATTATAATGTGACCGTCACTATGGGTGATGAAAAAGGATCGTCTGTTCAGACGATCCGGGTAGAGAACCGGCGGCTGATGGTGGAAAACACACTTACCCGAAACGGAAAGATTACTAAAAAGACCTTTACAGTTCATGTCCGTACTCCTGATATCGCCGGTAGCGGTGAGCGGGTAAGGCTCAAACCACGGGAATCAGGCTATTTTCATTGGGATGATCAGCTTACCATTGAGTTTAACGGAAAAGAACCTAAAATTTGCGGTGTTGAAATAGAGAGGACAGATAAGTCGGTAAGTGTTTTCCTCGCGGGGAACTCGACAGTGGTAGACCAGGCTGATGAACCTTATGCCGCCTGGGGGCAAATGATCCCCGTATTCTTTCAGCCGGGGAAAGTCGTAATCGCCAACTATGCCGAGTCGGGTGAAACTCTTAAAGCATTCAGGGCTGAAAGAAGGCTAGCGAAAATATTAAGCCTGATCAAAGCAGGAGATTATCTTTTTATTGAATTTGTTCATAATGACCAGAAGCCGGGAGGAAATCACCTGGATCCTTTTACTACCTATAAGGAAACAATTAACGAATATATCCAGGCAGCACGTCAAAAGGGAGCTTTTCCTGTTTTAATTACTTCTATGCATCGCCGGAACTTTGATGAAAATGGGAAAATCATAAACACGCTTGGCGATTATCCTGAGGCAATGCGGCAGTTAGGCAAACAAGAAAACGTCCCGGTTATAGATCTCAACGCCATGAGCAAACAGCTATACGAAGCCTGGGGGCCTGAGGCGTCATTGAAAGCGTTTGTCCATTTCCCTGCAAATACGTTCCCCGGACAAATCCAAAAGCTGGAGGATAATACTCACTTTACACCTTACGGCGCTTATGAACTGGCAAAATGTATGGTCGAAGGGATAAAGAAAGAAGTCCCTGGTTTAGCTAAATACCTTCGGAGCACTTCGACTTTCAACCCATCAATGCCTGATCCTGTGGATCAATGGGACTGGCCCCTGAGTCCGAAGGTGTCTGTAGCCAAACCAGACGGAAATTGATTTAAGAGCTTTATTATGCGAAGGAGATATATTACAGCTATTCTTACCCTTACATGCTTTTCTTTTTCGGGCTATCCGCAAACAAAGAAGCGGCCTAATATCATAATCATTCTGGCAGACGATATGGGCTATTCTGATATAGGTTGCTTTGGATCGGAGATTCAAACCCCTAATCTGGATGACCTGGCAAGGAACGGACTGAAGATGACGAATTTCTATAATGCTTCACGTTGTTGTCCCAGCAGGGCGTCCCTTCTTACTGGACTGTTCCAGCATCAGGCAGGTGTGGGAGATATGATGAATACGCGTCCGCAGTCAGCTTACCAGGGTTATCTGAATAATAACTGCGTAACGATTGCCGAAGCGCTGAAACGTGCTGGTTATAATGCTTTTATGACTGGGAAATGGCATGTTGGTCAGGCCCCCGAGCACTGGCCGTTAAAGCGCGGTTTCGATCGCTATTACGGATTGATAGATGGCGCCGCCAGTTATTTCGGACTTTATCCTTACCGGCCTAACCAAAAGTTAACTATAGCACTCGGCGATAAGCCTGTCACTCCGGGCGAGAATTATTATTCTACAAATGCTTATACCGATTATGCAATTAAGTTTATAGAAGAGAGCGAACCATCAGGTAAACCATTTTTTCTTTATCTGGCTTACCAGGCCCCGCACTGGCCCCTTCATGCCTTGCCTGAAGATATTGCCAGATATCGGGGTGAATATAAAGAAGGTTGGGATAAGCTTCGCGAAGCGCGGTTTAAAAAGATGAAGCAGTTGGGCATTCTGGATAAGAATTGTGAGTTGTCGCCCCGGGATAAACAGGTAAGCGATTGGGAAAGTTTGAGTCAGGAAGAAAAAGAAAGCTGGGAAGAGAAGATGGCGGTATATGCTGCGATGATTGACAGGATGGATCAGAATATTGGCAGGATAAAAAGTAAGCTGAAGGAGTTGGGGGAAGACCAAAATACAGTAATTATATTCCTGTCCGACAATGGAGGAAGCAACGAGTCTATAAGAGGCAATGGATTTCTTCCGGACATCATTGAAGCGGCGAAGAAACCGGCCAGCGACCCTGCGTCTTTTACGTCTTACGGATTCGCAGGAGCGAACCTAAGTAATACTCCGTTCCGCCTGTTTAAACACTGGGAATATGAAGGAGGGACGGCCACACCCTTTATTGCATGGGCCCCTTCGGTAATTAAAAAGGGAAATGTTAGCAGTCAGCCGGCCCATATTATTGATATCATGCCGACCTGCCTCGATCTTGCCGGTGCGAAGTATCCGAAAGCATATAAAGGAAATACTATTAAACCCACTGAAGGACTTAGTCTTATTCCCCTTTTTAATGGAAAGGAATGGAAGGGCCACGATGCTTTATATTTTGAGCATGAAGGAAACAAAGCCGTAAGGCATGGCGACTGGAAAATTGTTTCTGAGTTTCCGGAGAATAAATGGCGCTTATATAATCTAAAAGCAGATCGTTCTGAGTTGGTTGATTTAAGCGATAAGCATAAGGCCAAAGTAAAGGAGCTAGCTTCCTTATATGAATCATGGGCTAAGAGAGCAGAAGTAATTCCCTTCGAAGAGTTGAATAGCAACAGGGGAGACAAGTTTCAAAACTGAAAAAAACATATAGCCCTTTAGTAGGAGCGATTACTGAAATAAATCATTTTAAGCCATCGATTAACATTAAAAACATGAATATAAAACGTACGCTTTTCTTACTTATAGTACTCCTGGGAACTGGCATTGCTGCGCGGGCACAAAAAGGGATATCCAAAGAAGTACAATATCTCTCGGGAACGGACAACCGAAACACCGTTACCTGGGACTTCTGGTGTACCGGGGGAAGAAAAAGCGGAAGCTGGGCTACTATCCAGGTACCCTCACATTGGGAACAACAGGGCTTTGGCGCTTATAATTATGGCCGGGACTATGTGACTTATGGAAAGAATTTCCGCTTTGCTGATGAAAAGGGTATTTATAAATATGGATTTTCCGTACCTCGAAGCTGGGAGGAAAAGGATGTTTATATCGTATTTGAAGGGTCAATGACCGACACAGAGGTTAAGATTAATGGCAAGCTTGCAGGGCCCGTACACCAGGGGTCTTTCTACCAGTTTAAATACAATATCAACGACAAGCTCAAATTCGGCGGCGTGAATCAGCTTGAGGTGCTGGTTAGTAAGATGTCTGCTGATGCTTCTGTGAATAATGCGGAACGACTGGCGGATTACTGGATATTTGGGGGGATCTTCCGGCCGGTGTATCTCGAAGCCCTGCCTAAGGAACATATCGGCTGGACTGCCATCGACGCTAAAGCCGATGGCTCGTTTAATATGAACGTATACCTTAAGAATGTTGCAGCGGGTAGGGAAATCATAGCGGAGATTGTTGATTCAAAGGGAAATATAGCCGGGACAGCAAAGGCTATGACTCGCGGAAACGATTCCCTCGTTAATTTGAAAACTAAAATAAAGAACCCGCTTTTATGGACCGCCGAAACGCCGAACCTTTACAAGGCGGTAATCTATATAAAAGAATCCGGCAATCCGGTGTATCAGACTTCAGAGATATTCGGATTCAGAACAATTGAAGTTAGACGGCAGGATGGCATCTACGTGAACGGGACAAAAATAAAAATGAAAGGAGTTAACCGTCATGTTTGGTGGCCTGAAACCGGGAGAGCAGTAAACTCTGAGATAGATCTCAATGATGTGAAACTGATGAAGGAAATGAATATGAATGCCGTTCGGTGTTCGCATTACCCGCCCGACAAGAGCTTTCTCAATATCTGTGACTCACTGGGCCTTTATGTGCTTGATGAGCTTGCCGGATGGCAAAAGGCGTACGGTACAAAAGCCGGAGCTCCGCTGGTAAGAGAAATGGTGATCCGGGATGTCAATCATCCTTCAATCATTTTCTGGAGCAACGGGAATGAAGGGGGACATAATTTCGACCTCGACGACGATTATGGACTTTATGATCTTTCTAGAAGGCCCGTTATTCATGCCCACCATAAGCCGGGGAATGCCTTTAGGGGGATAGATTGTAATCATTACGAAGATTATTACAGCAGCCGAAGTATACTGGCTGATACGAATATTTATATGCCTACCGAATTCCTGCACTCCCAGGATGACGGTGGCGGAGGCGCCTCGCTGGCTGATTTCTGGGAACTTCATTGGAATTCGAAAAAAGGCGCTGGTGGCTTTATCTGGGCATTGGTGGATGAGGGGATTGTTCGTACCGACCTGAATGGGATGATTGATGTGAATGGTGTAAATGCACCGGACGGGCTGGTAGGACCGCATCGCCAGAAGGAGGGAAGTGTAAACGCTATCCGCGAGATTTATTCGCCGGTAAAGATCACTATGAAAGAGTTGCCTGCAAACTTCAAAGGCGAGATCATACTAGAGAACCGCTATCATTTTACGAACCTAAACCAATGCACATTCAAATGGGAACTCGTAAATTTTAAAAAACCTGCTGACTTCTATACTGATTATACTGTTTTAAAGGAAGGAGATGCTAAAGCGCCTTCAGTAGCTCCTGTTGGAAAAGGTGTTTTAAAGTTAAACCTTCCTTCCAACTGGAGAGAGTTTGATGGCCTTACCCTGGCAGCTTATGATCCGTTTAAAAATCAGGTCTATAAATGGACATGGAAGGTTAAAAGCAATGTAACTTTGCTGGATAGTCTGGTGCTCACTAAAAGCACTGATCCGGTAAACGTTACAGAAACTGATAGCACTGTTACGCTTAAGGCAAGCGGCATTGCAGTAACTTTCAGTAAAAAGACGGGTCGATTAGCGGGTTTGGCGAACGACTACAGCGCCAGGTTGTCGTTTTCAAACGGGCCGGTACTCGTAAGTGGTAATGCGGTATTCACCGGGTTAAAGCATTATAAAGAGAACGATGCTTATGTTGTGGAGGCTTCCTATAGCGGCGACATGAAATCAGTACGATGGAAAATGTATGGCAGTGGGTGGCTTGAGATGGCTTATGAATACAGCCTGGAAGGAACTTACCCTTTCGCCGGCGTAAGCTTCAGCTATCCTGAAAACTATATTTTGGGTGCTAAGTGGCTGGGAAAAGGACCTTACAGAGTGTGGAAGAACCGGCCGCAGGGAGTAACCTATAACGTATGGCAGAACCGAAATAATAATAGCCAAACTGGCAGCGCTCCCTGGGCTTACCCGGAGTTTAAAGGATATTATGCAGATATCACCTGGATGGAGATAAACACTGTGGAAGGCAAATTTACAGTGGCCAGTAAAGATAAAGACTTGTTTGTAAGACTATTCGATTTTTACGCATTGTCTGGTCCAAAACCGCACCCCTCACTCCCGGCGGGCGATATTTCTTTCCTGGATGCGATTCCTCCCATTGGAACTAAATTAGCGCTAAACATCAGCGCCAACACATCAAGGCTTGGCCCTGAAAGCGAAATGAACAAGCTAAGTGGCATAACAAAAAGAACCCTTTATTTCTATTTCGGACTGCCGAAACATTCGATGGAGAATAAACAGTTTGTTATGCCAAAGGAAAATATATTGACAGATTAAACGGCTAACGACCTACACCCTCTGAGGTCATCTGTATCCGTTTGATGGTTCCGTCTTTATTGTAGAAAAGTTTATCAATACATACAGAACGGCGGTAGCTGCCGCCTTCTGTATTAATGCCGCCGTTGTGGTAAACGAAATACCAGTTATTCTTAAATTGAACGATGGCTTGATGATTCGTATTTGAATTGCCCGCGATCTCGTTAAGGATACCTTTATACTCCCAGGGCCCCGCTATATTTCTGCTCATTGAATAAGCTATCTTTTCCGGAAATCCTACCGCGTACGAAAGGTAATACCAGCCCTTGTATTTATGGATCCACGGCGCTTCCGTGAAATGGGGCAGGTTAGTTACAGGAATGATTGGACCATCCGTTTCAATCATATTTTCTTTGAGTTTGACGTAATAGCACTGCGTGTTACCCCAGAAAAGATAAGCCTGGCCCTTATCATCGATAATTACCGTAGGGTCGATATCGTCCCAGCTGATCTTTGTAAACTGGGTGGTCATGTTGTTGGTAATGAGCGCTGAGCCGCGTGCATCCTTGAAAGGACCGGTAGGGCTGTCTGAAACCGCTACTCCAATCGATTTCCCATGTATGTCTTTATGCTCAGCAGCAACGTACCAGTAGAATTTCCCATTGCGTTCAATTACCTGCGATGCCCAGGCATCCCCCTTCGCCCATGTAAAAGCGGAAGTATTCAGTGGTATCGGATGTTCAGTCCAATGTACCAGGTCCTCCGTCGAAAATACCAGCCATTCCTTCATCACATATCGGTTTTCGCGCGGCGGACACTCGTCGTGTCCAGTGTATAGATAGAACTTGTCCTTATAAACAAGTACGGCTGGATCAGCTGTATATTTATGCGTGATAACCGGATTTCCGTTGGATGTGAAAGTCGTATCGCCGTTTGCTTGTTCAGCGTGAACAGTAATAGCTGTCAAAATAAAGAGGAAAGAGAAAATGATGGAAAGCTGCTTCATGTTGTCTGAATATAATCGGTTTTTGAGAGTTAAATGTCAGTTAAACATTTATATTCTCTCGCCTAAAAATAGATAGTTTTATTATAAAATGCAATAACCAAAGACTTTAGCGGGCCAGCACGTCAGTATAGTACGGGATGGTAAATTGATCTTTCTGCATTAATTTTAGAACGAGGTGAAATTCTTTAAAGAACCTCCTGCTTAATAACCAATTATAATCAATCTCATGGGAATATTTTTGAAGTACATCAGAGTCATTCTTTTGATCTCTCTTCTGCTTGTAAATAAAGCGATATATGCTCTTCATTATACTGATACGATATCAATAACAGGGGTATGGAGTTTTCAGGCTGATCCATTGGATGCTGGTGTTTCGCAGCGCTGGTTCGAAAAGCAGTTAAAGGAAGATATAACACTTCCTGGTTCTATGGCAGAAAACGATAAGGGGGATGAGATAACGTTGAATACAAAGTGGACCGGCAGTATATACGATAGCTCTTTCTACTTCAATCCCCGGCTCGCAAAATACAGGGAACCAGGCAACATTAAGATCCCCTTCTGGCTCACTCCCCGTAAGCATTATGTGGGCGCCGCATGGTATCAGAAGGAAGTTGATATCCCTGCCGGATGGAAGGGGAAGCATGTTGTATTATATCTGGAAAGGGCACATATCGAAACGCGTGTGTGGGTTGATGGCAGGGAAGCAGGCATGCGAAATAGTCTGGTTTCTCCCCATGAATACAATCTGTTGAAGTTATTAACACCGGGAAAGCATAAGATTACTATCCGCGTGGATAACCGGATTAAAGAAATTAACGTCGGGCCCGACTCGCACAGCATCACTGATCATACACAGGGGAACTGGAATGGCATCATTGGGAAGATGTTCCTGAGATGCGGTTCTAAAGTTAGTATTCGTAATATTCAGGTTTTTCCTGATATAGCGAACCGGATTGCCAGGGTAAAGATAAGCCTTGACAATGCGGATAATGCAGGGTTCAGGGGGATTATTTCTGTTTCGGCCCGCAGCTTTAACTCACCCTTTGTCAATGAGGTCAGTCCTGTAAAAAGTATGTACGAACTTAAAGGTACGAAGTCTGAAGAGCTTGAAGTCGTTCTCCCTATTGGTGATAAGATGCAGTTATGGGATGAGTTTAATCCCTCTCTGTACCGGCTTACTGTCAGACTTGAGGGAAGGAAGGAGATTATTGACTCAAAAGAGATTCAGTTTGGAATGCGCGAATTTAAAACGGAAGGGAATAAGTTTCTGATCAACGGCAGGCCCGTTTTTCTAAGGGGAACAGTGAATAACTGTGAGTTCCCTTTAACCGGTTTTCCTTCGATGGATGTGCCTTCATGGGAGAGAATTTTCAATGTTGCAAAAGCACATGGACTCAATCACATGAGGTTTCACTCGTGGTGCCCTCCAGAAGCAGCGTTTATAGCGGCCGACAAAGTTGGATTTTATCTTCAACCTGAAGGGCCAAGCTGGCCTAATCATGGTTCTGCTATCGGGCTGGGGCGCCCCATCGACCAGTATCTTTATGACGAGACAAACAGGATGACAAACTATTATGGAAATTACGCCTCCTTTTGTATGCTCTCTGCAGGGAATGAACCGGCAGGAAAACAGGTAGAATATCTTAATGCCTTTATTGATTACTGGAAGAAAAAAGACAGCAGGCGGGTGTATACAGGGATGTCTGTCGGGGGCAGCTGGCCGGTGGTGCCGGATGCGGAATATCAGGTACGCGGGGGGGTACGGGGTCTTACCTGGGATAAGAGGCCTGAAACTGTTTCCGATTTCAGCGAAGGTTTAAATAAGTTTAAGGTTCCTTTTGTTGCGCATGAAATGGGGCAGTGGTGTGTATTTCCTGATTTCAAAGAAATAGAACAGTATACCGGTGTTTACAGAGCGAAAAATTTTGAGCTTTTCCGGCAGGACTTAACAGACCGGGGCATGGCTGACCAGGCTGATGACTTTCTAAGGGCGTCAGGTAAGCTCCAGGTTTTATGTTATAAAAATGAAATAGAGAAGACCCTTCGTACACCGGGATACGCCGGCTTTCAGCTATTGGGATTACAGGACTTTCCGGGACAGGGAACGGCTTTGGTGGGAGTATTGAATGCTTTCTGGCGTGAAAAAGAGTATATTTCATCAAAAGAGTTTTCACGATTTTGCAACTCTGCCGTACCCCTTGCCAGGATCCCGAAGTTTGTATATACCTCAGATGAAACTTTTGAAGCAGGGATTGAGGTTTTTCATTCAGGCGCCCGGCCTTTGGAAAATGCACTATTAAAATGGAGAATTAAAGGCACCGGCGGAACCATTCTTGCATCTGGTACCTTATCGCCATTAACCAGCGGAAATGCGAACGGTATTCCGGCTGGTAAGATAAGCTTTCCCTTGTCAGAGATCACCAAAGCATCAAAGTTAAACCTGGAAGTATCGATTGAGAATACGGACTTCGTAAACGACTGGAATTTCTGGGTGTATCCCGCAACACAGGAGCCTTTTAAAAATGAGGTATACTACACCACTTCGCTGGACGCGAAGGCAAAGAATGTTCTCGACAAAGGAGGAAAGGTTTTTCTGAATGCGGCAGGAAAAGTGGTGAAAGGAAAAGAAGTATCGATGCATTTTGTTCCTGTTTTCTGGAATACTTCTTGGTTTAAGATGAGGCCCCCTCATATAACGGGAATGCTTATACAATCCGGGAGCGCTGCATTCGCCGATTTTCCTACCGATTTTCACTCCGATCTGCAATGGTGGGAAATTGCCAACCGTTCGCAGGTCATGATCCTCGAAGACTTTCCTCCCGGTTTTAGACCATTGGTGCAGCCAATTGATACATGGTTTTTGAATCGCCGCTTAGGACTGATCTTTGAAGCCAGGGTAGGAAAGGGAATGCTGATTGTTTCGAGCGCCGATCTCGGTCCTGAAAGCAAAAGAGATCAGCCTGCGTCCAGACAATTGTTCACAAGCTTGATCCGTTATATGTCGTCCGGCCAATTTAACCCGACTGCAGAAGTCGATTTTGACACAGTAAGGGATATATTTGAAACTCCGTCAAAAGAACGGTACGGTACATATACTAAAGATAGCCCTGACGAGCTGAAACCCGTACTTCATCAAAAGAAGTAACAGCAGCCTGCACCTTTCTGAAGAACTTGATCACTCTGTTTCCCGAACCGCGTGAGGCTATCCCCGGTGCAGCTTACCGCTCGCTCCGCTGCTGCTCAGGTTTTTATCGAAGGAGCACAAGACACGATAAAGGATGGTCGCTAAGTGGTGGCTTTCGTGTCCGAACCCTTTCTGATGCGGGTGCGAAGCGGGTACCCCCGTTCTCATAGGGCGGTTGCTCTGTAAAAAAGACATGACATAACTCTAAGTTGAAAGCAATTTGTATATTTATGCCTTTCTATTAACCGTTTATGAGAGTTCCTAGACTATTTGCTGTTTTAAATTTCCTTGCAATTTTATCATTATCAAGCCTCGCTGCTGCCCAGACTTCCGCAGCTAATAAGCTTTCGAAGAAAACGTATAAAAATCCTCTTAAAGTAGCCTTGGGCGATCCCTATGTGCTGCATGATAAGGGAACCTATTACATGTACGGTACAGGTGGTGGCGCAAAAGATGGTTTTCTGGCCTATTCGTCCAAAGATCTCGTTAACTGGAAAAACGAGGGTCAGGTATACTTTGGGAATACGAATAATTCATGGAGTACAGACGCTTTCTGGGCACCGGAGGTATATCAGGTGAAAGGTAAGTATTATATGTTCTTCAGTGCTCAATGGAGGCATAATCCAACAAACGAGGAAGAGAATTTTCGCATTGGGGTTGCTGTGGCTGATAAGCCTACCGGTCCTTTTAAGGACCTTAGTGATCGTCCTGTTTTCGATCCCGGATATCCGATAATTGATGCCAATGTGTTTTTTGATAAAGATGGAAAAGTTTATTTGTACTATTCCCGTTGCTGTTATAAACACGCCGTGGAAAGCGAAGTAGCGGATTGGGCGCGTAAAAAGGGATGGTATAATAAAATCGAGGAAAGCTGGATATATGGTGTAGAGCTTAAACCTGACTTTAGCGGTGTAATTGGAAAGCCTGTCATGATTTTACGTCCTCCTGTGAGTATGAAGGATAAGCAGGCCGAATGGGAAAGCCGTTCGGTTACATCCAAAGAGGTAAACCGCCGGTGGACAGAAGGGTCCACAACCTTTAGACGCGGTAATACTTATTATATGATGTATTCTGCCAACCATTTTGGCGGGGAGCACTATGCCGTTGGATACGCTACTTCAAAAAGTCCGCTTGGCCCGTATACTAAGGCATCAAACAATCCGGTACTTCAAAAGAATACAGAAAAAGGTGGCGACGTAACCGGAACAGGCCATAATAGTATAACGTATTCTCCCAATGGCAAAGAAATGTTCTGCGTTTACCATGGTCGCACTACCTCCACAGGAAAAGAAAGGGTAGTTTTTATAGATCGCATGGATATTCTTAAAGACGGCAGACTGGTGGTGAACGGCCCAACTACGTCTGCTCAGCCGGTACCATATTAGAGTATCAAGACACTAGTATCAAGTATCAAGACGAGAATCATAATTTAGTATCAAGTATCTGGTATGAAGTATCGAGATAAGAATATAGAGCACTAACCTTAATGCGTATATCTTGATACTTGATACTTGCATCTTGATACTTGAGTTATATCCCGATACTTGATACTTGTGTCTTGATACTAACCTATTTCAGCACCACATTCCCAAAATACTTGCTGAAAATGCTCAATGCTGTTTGCTTTATCTCCTCTGATGGAGAGGGTGTATCTTTTAGTGGATACTTCATATTTAGGAGTTCCCACTTATGAAGGCCTAATTGATGGAACGGGATAATTTCCACCCTTTCCACAGTTTTATAATCTGTAAAACGCTGGCCCCATTCTTCGAGGTATTGCTCCTGATCCGTCCATCCCGGTACCAGAACGTAGCGCAGCCACATCCGTTTTCCGGAAGATTCTCTATAGGCAGCGAGATCTAAAGTATTCTTGTTTGTTAAACCCGTAAGCTTGTGATGAATATCGTCATTGATATGCTTTACATCAAGCAGCACCAGGTCTGTATGTTCCAGCAACTCATGAACCTGTGCATTGTTCAGCCTTCCGTTGGTGTCGAGGCAGGTGTTGATACCTTCCTCATGCAGCAACTTAAAAAACTTAAGCAACTTACTGCGTTGAAGCAGAGGCTCTCCTCCCGATACTGTTACCCCACCTTCTTTTCCAAAATAGGTTTTCTGACGGATAGCTCGGTTCACCAGCTCTTTAATCTCTACCATTGTTCCCCCTCTGACATCCAGTGTATCGGGGTTTTGACAATAAAGACATCTGAACTGACAACCCTGTACAAATATCACCATCCGTATGCCCGGCCCGTCGTGCGTACCAAATGTCTCAAGAGAGTGGATCCGTAAATGATCCGGATCATCTATATTCAGTTTTGCTGCTTCTATATCCTGTAATGGAAAATACATATCTCGAATTTAATCGTGTAAATATCGGTGTAATCCATCGATAATAACAAAAGCCAGGCCGTTTTACAGAACCTGGCTTTCTATCTATGAAAAATGAAATAAATGGACTTGTTATTACATACTTTCGTGGAAAGTACGGGCAATTACCTCCAATTGGTGAGCGCGCGAAAGGCGTACAAAGTTTACAGCGTAACCTGAAACGCGGATCGTTAACTGTGGATAATTTTCTGGATGGTTGTAAGCATCCATCAGTGTTTCCCTGTTAAGAACGTTCACATTCAAGTGATGTGCCATATGCTTGAAGTATCCTTCCATGGTGTTCACCAGGTTGTTGATCTGCTCTTCCCTTGTATCTCCCAGTGATTTCGGGATCATAGAGAAGGTGTTTGAAATTCCGTCCTGAGCATCATTATAATTAAGTTTTGCTACAGAATTCAATGACGCAATAGCACCGCTGCAGTCGCGTCCGTGCATTGGATTTGCACCAGGAGCAAATGACTCACCTCCCTTACGTCCGTCAGGAGTTGCACCTGTATTGCTTCCATACATCACATTAGAGGTAATGGTAAGCAATGAAAGAGTAGGAGTAGAGTTTTTGTATGTCTGGTGTTTACGTAATTCATTAATAAAGAAATGAGTTACTTCCTGTGCAATGCTGTCGGCACGATCGTCGTCATTACCGTACTGAGGGAAGTTTCCTTCAATTTTGAAGTCAACAGTCAGTCCTTTTTCATTACGAACCGGAGTTACTTTGGCATACTTAATAGCAGATAAAGAGTCTGCGATAATAGATATACCGGCAGCGCCGTAAGCTATATCAATCCGGGGATCGGAATCAATCAGAGCCATTTGAGCTCTTTCGTAATAGTATTTATCATGCATGTAGTGAATGATAAACATTGCTTTAGCATATACCCTTGCCAGCTCACTTAAAGTGCGTTTGAACAGGTCGAATACCATGTCATAATCAAGAGTACCGTCAGGCAGCTGAGGAATGTTCTTAATTACTTCAACGCCGTCATGTTCTTCGCGGCCTCCGTTTAATGCAATTAATAATGCTTTAGGCAGGTTGGCTCTTGCACCGAAATGCTGAATAGCCTTTCCTATTTCCTGGTAAGATACACAGCAGGCAATTCCATAGTCGTCAGAACCACGGTTCGGACGCATAAGGTCATCGTTCTCGTATTGAATAGAGGAAGTATCAATAGAAACCTGAGCACAGAATTTCTTAAAGCCTTCAGGTAGTTTGTCAGACCAAAGTACTGTCAGGTTTGGTTCCGGAGAAGCTCCTAAGTTATAAAGCGTCTGAAGGAAACGGAAAGATGTTTTAGTTACTTTCGTACGACCGTCATGCAGGATACCACCAATTGATTCGGTAACCCATGTAGGATCGCCACCAAAGATCTCATCGTAAGAGGCAGGGCGTAAATGGCGTACAGTACGTAATTTCATTACGAAATGGTCGATCATCTCCTGAGCTTCTTCTTCAGTGATCACTCCGGCTGCAAGGTCTCTTTCAATATAGATATCAAGGAATGAAGATACATTTCCTAATGACATAGCAGCACCGTCTTGCTCTTTAACAGCAGCAAGGTAGGCGAAATATACCCACTGTACAGCTTCAAGAGCGTTAGCAGCAGGACGGCTGATATCGAAACCATATTCGGCAGCCATAACGATCATGTCCTTTAAGGCGCCAATCTGTGTATTGATCTCTTCGCGAAGACGAACTTTATGTTCAGTCATTTCACCGCTAACTTTCGCGAGATCTGCTTTTTTAAATTTGATCAGCTGATCTACACCATAAAGGGCCAGACGACGGAAGTCACCGATGATACGGCCACGTGCGTAGTTATCAGGAAGGCCTGTTAATACGTGTTTTGAACGGAATGCCCTGATCTCAGGATCGTAAGCGTTAAATACGCCTTCGTTGTGGTTTTTTGCGTAAGTGAAAATATCCTTTACTCGGTCAGATACCTCTAATCCACGCTCTTTAACTGCAGATTCAACCAGCTTAATACCACCAAAAGGTTTCATTGCCCTTTTGAGGAATTGATCTGTTTGAATACCTACAATAACTTCATCTTCTTTTTTTATATACCCCGGCTTGAAAGCCGTCATGGTAGAAATTGTTTCAGTGTCTATCGCAAGGCACCCATTGTTAGCTCTTTCCTTTAAAAGTTCTGCTTTGCAGGCATCCCACAATCTTGTGGTCTTTGCTGAAGGGCCGGCTAGAAAGGAAGAATCTCCGGTATAAGGCTTGATGTTTTTTACAACAAAGTCATACACATTGATTGTTGTATTCCATTCTCCTGATTCGAACGGAACTGCTGTGACATCTGTTTTCATGTTAAATTGAATTTTATATTAATTCTTTTGATAATGCAAAGTTAGAGAATGTTTAAACGTATAAATGTGACCTTCATCATTAATTGGTGTGATTTGGACGTTTATACCTAATTGGCTTATTTGTTGAGCTTTTTTAAACAAAATTTGTATTTTCTTTTGATAATGGCATTTCTCTGACAATTGTTAAGCTATTCACTTAACAATTGTCGTTGCATTCTCCGTATTTACCATCTTGCTCTTCAAGAAGAATGCCATTACAGCTGTTATAGCAAGTATACCAGAAAATAACCAGAATATAGAGGTATAGTCGCTGCTGAGGGTAATTAACCATGGACCTACGAAAGCCGCTGCAGACCAGGCAATGAGCACATAGCCTAAAACGGAACCTAATTTCTCAGAACCATAAATGTCTTTAATAAAGGCAGGTATGGTAGCAAAGGCGCCTCCATAGCAGCTGATTACTATAAATACAGCTACCTGGAACAATAAGGGGTTCGTGGTCTGCGTCAGAGTAATAAAACAGATCGTTCCGATAATATAGAAACACATAAAGGTGCTCCATCGCCCGATCTTATCCGATATGCTCGACCATATTAAACGTCCAAGGCCGTTAAACAGGCCAATGATCCCAACAAAAATGATAGAGGCGGCTTCTGTTATATGAATAACATCTTTAGCCATAGGAGCAGCTACAGCAATCAGAGCGATACCGCAGGTGGTATTAAAGAACAGCATAAACCACAATCCATAGAAGCGAACGTCTTTCAAAAGTTCAGAAGCCGAAATGTGAGCTCCTCCGCTATGGTAATCTACCACTCCGGTAGGTACTGAAGGAACGGCGAGATAAAGAGACGCAAGTACCATCAGTATAGAATAGGCTAAGGCCAAAGTATAAAAGGTGTTTGATACTCCCAGGGCTCCTGTAAGCGGAGAGATTATCTGCGAAGCAAGAATAGATCCCGCGGCAAACGACATGATCACCAATCCTGATGCAAATCCCGGTTTGTCGGGAAACCATTGAACCACTACAGAAACAGGAGTGATATAGCCGAAACCAAGACCAATGCCGCTCACAACCCCATAGAAGAGATAGAAGACGGGTAAAGAACCGATTGAGTTGGCAAAGCCGGCGCCTGCCAGTCCGATGCCAAAAAACAGGGCTCCTAACAGTCCGGCCTTTTTGGGCCCCACGCTGTGCACAAACTTACCCATAAATGCTGCTGTCAGGCCTAAAAAGCAAATAGCGAGGCTGAACGCGAATTTCAGCTGATGAGCATCCCATCCATTTAATAATTCGATCGGTTTAATCCACACACTATAAGCATAAATGGAGCCGATGGATAATTGAAGAGTCATTCCGGCTAATGCCATTAGCCATTTATTTTTGGAAGCCATAAAGGATTTATTCTAATTGCGGCAAAAGTATGAACCGCTTCTCACTAAAAAATTGACCGTCGTCATATGTGTAACAAATCATTTAATTAACCTATCGGGCCTGTATCCGCTTCATACAGGATGCTACAGGTTGCAGAAAAGGAAATAAGACCGTAAAATCGTACTATGGCTTGAGGACAGATAAATGTCTTCAATAATGCCAATGCCAATTATTACTTATATTTCTTTTAACCAAATTATTAGGTGTTTTTTGTACACTTCATATCTGAAAAATTTCAAATGATAACAACCATGAGATTCTGCATTAAGATAGGTCTGGTAACAGCAGCTGTTGTCTTTTCATCCTTCATGCTTATTAAACCAGCGAACAAACCGACACTTTTTATAATAGGAGACTCTACCGTTAAGAACGGTAAGGGAAACGGCGATAACCAGCAGTGGGGCTGGGGAAGTTTGTTAGCCGCTCACTTCGACACCACAAAGATCCATATTGAAAATCGTGCTCTTGGCGGTACTAGTACTCGTACTTTCCGAACGAAAGGGCTTTGGGACGCAGTTTTGAAACAATTGAAGCCGGGAGACTTTGTGCTGATGCAGTTTGGACATAACGACGGCAGTCCGCTGGATGACACAGCCCGGGCCCGGGGGACAATTAAAGGAACGGGTAACGAAAGTCGCGAGATATATAATCCGATTACAAAAAAGCAGGAGGTTGTGCATACATATGGATGGTATCTGTCTAAATTTATAGAAGAAGCCAGAGATAAAGGAGCTGTGGCTATCGTATGTTCTCCTGTACCGCGCAATAACTGGAAAAACGGAAAAACAAGCAGGGCTGAAGACTATGCTAAATGGGCGAAGGAAACAGCTCATTCAGCCGGCGCTTATTTTATCGATCTGGGTAAATCCATTGCAGATAAATACGATGAACTGGGTGAACCAAAAGTAAGCTCATTTTTTCCGGCTGATCATACCCATACCAACAAGGAGGGTGCAATCATAAATGCTGCTTGTGTTGTCGATGGTATACGGGCAATTAAAGAGCTCCCACTGAACCAATACTTAGTTAATTCAAAGGATTAACCAAATTTAACGATATATGAATAAGCCTTTCTTTTTCCAGATCTGTTTCTTTTTGCTTACGCTCACGTTTTCCCTGCCTTCGCCGGGGCAGCAGCTTCCAAAGA
Organism: Arcticibacter tournemirensis; assembly: GCF_006716645.1. Lineage (NCBI taxonomy): Bacteria > Pseudomonadati > Bacteroidota > Sphingobacteriia > Sphingobacteriales > Sphingobacteriaceae > Arcticibacter > Arcticibacter tournemirensis. The sequence continues at coordinate 1,058,855 of NZ_VFPL01000001.1, forward strand.
AAAAGCAAGTACTAAAGCAAATGCGGCTCGCAAATCAATACTTCATGGATAAGTGGCCCGATGCCGGGAAGGTAATAGTGACCAACAAGGCCCGTCCCAGTAATATCTGGACCCGTGCCGTTTACTACGAAGGCCTGATGGCCCTTTACGCGATGGATAAAAAGAAAGCGTATTATAACTATGCAGTACAATGGGGTGATAAACATAACTGGGGCTTAGCCAATGGTGTCGCTACACGCAATGCCGATAATCATTGTGCGGGGCAGACCTATATCGATCTGTACCTGATTGATAAAAAGCCTGCGCGGATCAGGGATATTAAAGAGAGTATCGACCTCATGGTCAAAAGCGATAAGAAAGACGACTGGTGGTGGATTGATGCATTACAGATGGCGATGCCGGTGTTTACCCGACTCGGAGTACTTTATCAGGATACCTCTTACTTCCGTAAGATGTATGATCTGTACAGCTATACCAAACATACTCACGGAGGGAACGGCCTGTATAATCCGGAAGATAAACTTTGGTGGAGAGATAAGGATTTTGTTCCGCCATATAAGGAACCTAATGGAGAGGATTGCTACTGGTCGAGAGGGAACGGGTGGGTTGTGGCTGCTTTGGTTCGCACCCTTCAAATGCTTCCTCATTCCGACCCGCATTATGCCGAATACCTTCAGGATTATAAGGACATGATGCAGGCCGTGTTGCCTTTACAGCGTTCTGATGGCTTCTGGAACGTAAGCTTACACGATCCTTCTCATTTTGGAGGTAAAGAAACATCAGGCACATCGCTCTTCGTTTATGGGATGGCATGGGGAATGAACCAGGGTGTATTAGACCGCTCTGTTTATCTGTCTCCTGCGGTAAAGGCGTGGAATGCCCTGGCGGCAGAATCTGTTCATGAAAATGGTGCGTTGGGCTATGTACAAGGTACAGGCAAAGAGCCAAAAGACGGGCAACCGGTAAGTTATACACATATGCCCGACTTCGAGGATTATGGTCTGGGATGCTTCCTTCTTGCGGGCACTGAAGTATATAAATTAAAAAAATAATCTTTAACATCCATGCCCAAACAAAGACACCTCATCCTACTGCTTCTCTCAATGGTTCCTGTATTCGTAAAAGCACAGCAGGCAGGCAATTATTCTTCCGGTTTCAAAAAGCAGGGAAATGAATACTTTTTTTCCACGCAGAATGCCGACGTGAAGCTGGAGTTTTGTACTCCGGGAATGTTTCGTACAAGGGTTACCTGGAACAGGGGGTTCGAACGCGAAGAGGGGCTCATGGTGTCAAACTATCGCTGGACGGCAGTGGATATTTCCTCCTCCGAGACAGCAGATCGGTTTTCAATACAAAGCACGAAGTTAAATGTAATCGTATATAAAGCGCCGTTCAGGATAGATGTATATTCTAAAGATGGTAAGTTGCTCTGCTCTGAAGTTGCCGGTGCCGAGAAAAGAGGGGATACCGTGTCCTGCACAAAGACGCTGACTCCCGACGAGCATTTTTTTGGTTTCGGCGAACGGATGGATTTTATAGATCAGAGAAACAAGAAAGTCTCCCTCAATGTAGGCAGGGGCAAAGGACGTCCGCATATCATAGGCGCCTATAATATCCTTGAGGCAAATTATTCGCCTGTACCCTTCTTCATGAGTACGAAGGGCTATGGTATTTTTCTGCATAATTCTTTTGCTACCGAGTGGGATATGGGCGCGACCATGGATGCCCAGTACAGTTTTAAAGCAGCCGGAGGGGAACTGGACTATTATTTCATGTATGGTCCTGATTTTTCATCCATTCTTTCTGATTACACGGCTTTGACTGGGAGAAGTCCGTTATTGCCGCAATTTGCCCTGGGGCTTCACACCGGGACTTACAGCGGAGGAACATGGGGCCACGAAAAAGAAACTTCTGATAATTACGTGGTGCAGCTGGCAAGGAAGTTCAGGGAGCTGGGTATTCCGGTCGATCTGCTCTGGCTCGACTCAACCTGGCGTATTTTTGGCAAGAATGGAGGGAACGGAGCCACTTCCTTCGAGTGGCGGGAGACCTTTAAGGATCCGAAAGGAATGTTCGACAGCATCTACGCGATGAATTACAAAATGGTGGGCTTACATCTCAGGCCGCGCTTCGATAACGGGATTAAGCTTAATCTGCTCGACCAGGCCCGTGAGAAGGGATTTGTATATCCTGAACCAAATAATAAAGGCGAGTTTGTGAATTTCTTTGATCAGAAGTCTGTCGACTGGTGGTGGGAGAACGGCGTCATGAGGGTTGCTTCTCTGGGGGCTAAGTTTTTAAAGACCGACGAAGGGAGTGCTTTTGGGGGACTTGCTAACGAAAGCGACAAGACGGGGCCTACCGACAGAACAGCGCAGAAACTGCACAATGTATTTCCCATAGCGTACGCGAAAGCACCCTATGAAAAGTTCCAGCAGCTTAACGGAATCAGGGGTTTGAATCAAACGCGCGAAGGATATGCCGGCATTCAGCGTTACCCCTTTATTTTTGCCGGCGACTGGCCCAGCCAGTGGCAATATTTTGCGCCGGTGATCAAAGCTGGATTGAATATTGGACTGTCGGGCGTGGGATACTGGGCACACTGTATGGGCGGCTTTGAACAGCCTGCCGATCCTGAACTCTACATCCGCTGGGTACAGTTCGGCATGTTCAGTCCCATTGCGCTTGTATTTGGAATGGATCATCCTGGCTATAAGGAACCCTGGAACTATGGAGAACAGGCGCTTGCCAATTTTAAGAAGTATGATCTGCTGCGTTACAGGCTGATCCCCTATATTTATAGTAATGCTCACCAAATGTACTTAACGGGTATGCCTTTAATGCAATCGCTTGTTTTGAACTATCAGAATGATCCGAATGTATATGATATAGGCGACCAGTATATGTTCGGCAGCAACCTGATGGTTTGTCCTGTTACTACTAAAGGCGCTCAAACCCGTACCGTGTATTTGCCGGAGGGAACCTGGTACGACTACTGGACAGGGAAAAAGTATGAAGGAAAGAAATATGTGCATGTAGTAACTCCGCTCGATACGATACCTGTATTTGCAAAAGCAGGGGCGATAATTCCCATGCAGCCCGAAATGAAATACACCGGAGAGAAACCGGTGGATAAAATTACGCTTGATATTTTTCCCGGGGCTAATTCTTCTTTCAGACTGTATGAAGATGACGGACTTAGTCTTGATTATCAGAAGGGCAAATATGCGAGTACAGAAATCAGGACTGTCAGACAGGCAAAATCATTGAAACTAATTATCAGTCAGCCTGTAGGATCTTACAGACCTTCTATCCATACCTATCTTGCAAAGATCCGCCTCGAAGAGGCGAATAAGCCCTCTGCTGTAACCGAAAACGGAGAAACGCTTCGCGGGGGTTGGCGTTATGACGATAAGGAGCATGTTCTTTATGTAGAAAGTACTTTAAATAACAACAGTAATATTGAGTTTAATATCATTTTTTAACCAGTATACTATGTCAAAGATCGCTTTTAAAATGAAGCTGAATGCGGGCTTTAAAGAGGAGTATAAACAACGGCACAGTGAGATATGGCCTGAATTAAGGGATTTGCTGAAAAGAAAGGGTATTAGTGACTATACCATTTTCCTCGATGAGGAGACTAATATCCTGTTTGCGGTTCAGAAACAGGAAGGGGCAACATCCTCCCAGGACTTGTCTGATGATACTGTTGTTAAGAAATGGTGGGCCTATATGGCCGATATAATGGAAACGAACCCTGATAATTCACCTGTAAGCATACCACTTACAGAGGTTTTTCATATGGACTAAGCAAATGGAAGATTCAAAGAAACGCCACGTCGTACTAATGATATTGTTGCTCCAGGGCTTCTTTATATTAAATAATGAAGCCCGCTGCCAGTCGTCGGTATGGCCGCAAGTAAAAAAAGAGATGCACCCCTGGATTCGGTGGTGGTGGATGGCCAACGCTGTTAATGAAAATGATATAGCAACGTCATTGAACACCTATAACCAGGCAGGTATCGGAGGCGTCGAGATTGCACCGATCTACGGAGTGAAAGGTTATGAAAAACACTATATCCCCTACTTGTCTCCTCAATGGATGAACATGCTGGGTTATACTGTCAAAACCGCTTCAGGCCTTAACATGGGTGTCGACCTCACAAATGGTACTGGCTGGCCCTTTGGCGGTCCTCAGATCACGCCGCCATATGCGGCATCTAAACTGATTGTACAAACGTACCAGCTCGCTAAAGGCCAGGCCCTGTCAGAAAAGATCACGGTAAAGGCGCCGAATCAGGAATCTGCAACTTTTCAGTTCCTCACGGCCTATAGCGATAAAGGCGAGGTTTTGCAACTGGGTGATAAAGTAAGTGCAGATGGCACTTTAAACTGGTCGCCAAAATCGGGAACATGGGATTTATATGCTTGCTTCAACGGAAAGACCTGGCAGATGGTAAAACGATCTTCTCCGGGGGGCGAAGGATATTCCCTGAATCATTTCTCTAAAGAGGCGCTTACCAGATACCTCAGTCGTTTCGATCAGGCATTCAGTAACAATCCACCGGGAGTGAGGGCTTTTTATAACGACAGCTATGAAGTGTACGGCGCTGACTGGTCAGAAGACTTCCTCAGCTTGTTTCACGATAGAAGAGGGTATGACCTCCGGCCTTTCATCAGGGAGCTCGTGAGTAAAGACTCTTCTGAGCGTCAGGCAAGGTTGAAATCTGATTACAGGGAAACCATGTCGGAGATGCTTCTTGAAAACTTCACGCAGCCCTGGACAGCCTGGGCACACAAATATAAAGGGATAACCCGTAACCAGGCGCATGGATCACCGGGTAACCTGCTCGATCTCTACGCCGCGGTCGATATCCCCGAATGCGAAACTTTTGGCTCCAGTTATTTCCCTATCCCCCGACTGCGCCGCGACAGTGCAGATATCCGTAATGTAGATCCCGATCCTGTAATGCTGAAATTTGCGTCATCAGCGGCGCATGTCGCCGGTCATAACCTGGCTTCCTGCGAAACATTTACCTGGCTTACCGAACATTTCAAGACCTCTCTTTCGCAGTGTAAGTCCGAGGTAGAACAGGTATTCCTGTCGGGAATCAACCACGTGTTTTTTCATGGCACCACGTATACCCCAAAGGACGCCGCATGGCCGGGCTGGCTTTTTTATGCGTCGGTCGACTTTACTCCGCACAATAGCTTCTGGAATCACCTGCCGGGATTAACTTCCTATATAACCAGGGTGCAGTCGGTATTGCAAACAGGTAAGCCCGATAATGAAATTTTGATTTACTGGCCCGTATACGACGCCTGGAATAATCCAAAAGGAATGGATTTGCCGCTGAAAGTTCACAATATAGACGACTGGCTGCATCCTACGCCTTTTTATAAAAATGTTGTACAGCTGCAGAGAGCCGGGTATTGCCTCGATTTTGTATCCGATAATTTACTGAAGAATGCTTCGTCCGCGGATGGAATGGTGCTCACTTCTGCAACCGGGGCGCCATACAAGGTCCTGGTGATTCCCAAAGCACACATAATGCCGGTATCTACATTGAAAAAAGTCTTTCAGCTCGCGCAAGACGGGGCCTCGGTCATCTTACAAGGGCTCCCTTCCGACGTACCCGGACTGGGCAATCGCGACGAAAGAACCGCACAACTTAAAGATCTGTTAAAAAGCCTCTCCTTTTCTGATGCCGGGAAGGGGGTGAGCATACAAAAAGCCGGCAAGGGCAGGATCATTCTTTCAGATGATGTGCAGCAGGCCCTGGAATATGCAGGTCTGCACCGCGAGAGGCTAACAGATGAAGGCCTCGGCTTTATCCGTCGCCAGGACGGCTCCGATAAGTACTATTACATCGTTAACCACACCTCTAAAACCGTGAACGGAGAGATACCGCTCAATGTTAAAGCAGGCGCTGTATTAATTCTGGATCCTCAGACCGGCGCTTCCGGCGCTGCTGTGTTTTCAAACAAAGAGAATGCAACAAACGTGAAGGTGCAGATGCAGCCTGGAGAAGCCCTGATCATAAAAGCCTTACCGGCTACTACGGGAAATGTTAAAGCATGGCAATATCTTAATGAGGCATTGAATCCTATAGAAGTAAAGGGAAAATGGGATGTTCATTTTACGGATGGAGGCCCCTCGCTTCCCGCCGGCAGGAAGCTGAAACAACCGGAAGCATGGACTTCCTTCCCGGATAGCGCAGCAGCGTTTTTTTCAGGACGGGCAGAATACAGTGTTACATTCAATATGCCAGAGGTACCTGCTGCCTCAGAATTTATACTTGACCTGGGTAAAGTGTACGAAAGCGCGCGGATATGGGTGAATGGCAACGATGCCGGCATCCTCTGGAGTATTCCTTTCAGGCTTCGGATTGGAAAGTATTTAAAGCCGGGCAAAAACTCCATTAAGATAGAGGTTGCCAACTTAATGGCAAACCGGATCCGTTATCTCGATAGAAAAGGGGTAGAGTGGAAGAAGTTTAAGGACATTAACATAGTCGATATTAACTACAAACCCCTGGATGCATCAAACTGGAAAGTACAGCCTTCAGGATTGGAGGGACCGGTGAAAATTATACCCTATAACGAATGACAAAGGTGCTTTATTCTGTAATTTTCGCGCCTCTTTTCTCGGAATTTTATACATTAGTACTGTCCACTGCAAAAGATATCCAATGAAACTGACCAGGTTTTTTGACCATATACATATTGATGAGTATTCTGCAACTCCTAAATATCTGCAGCTCACCAATTCTATTTTAATTGCGATTGAGGCAGGAAAGATCCACAAAAATGACATGCTTCCCTCCATTAACGAATTGAGTTACGAACTGGAAATCTCAAGAGATACAGCGGAGAAGGGTTATAAATACCTAAAAAATATTGGAGTTCTCGGTTCGGTTCCGGGTAAGGGCTATTTTATTACAAGTACCGACTTCCGGCAGACGCTTCGTATCTGCCTTTTTTTCAACAAACTCAGCTCGCATAAGAAGATCATTTATGACGCTTTTGTCACAACGCTGGGAGAGCAGGTTCCTGTAGATTTTTATGTGTATAACAGCGATTATATGCTGTTTAAGAAAATGCTCAGCAATAAGATGGAGGGTTACTCTCATTACGTAATTATTCCCCACTTTATTGAAGGAGAAGAGAAGGCATACGAGATTATTAACGCAATACCTAAAGAAAAGCTGATCATCCTGGATAAGGTGATACCGGGGCTATCAGGCGAATATGCTGCCGTATACGAGAACTTCGAAAGAGATATTTATAATGCACTCGAACAGGCAAAAGATTTATTGAGCAAGTATCAGACGATTAAACTCATTTTTCCTGAAAATAGTTACTATCCGAAAGAAATCAAAAAGGGATATCTGAAGTTTTGCCGTCAGTACGCTTTTAACCATCACTTTGTGAGCGATATTCTTACAGAACCTATAGAGCAGGGTGAAGTATATATCAACTTAATGGAAAGCGATCTGGTCACTCTCATTGAACGCCTCATTCATCAAAATCTGAAAGTTGGAAAGGATGTGGGCGTTATTTCATATAATGAAACACCATTAAAAAAAATCATCCTGGATGGCATTACCACGATATCAACAGATTTTAATGAGATGGGTGCTATTGCTGCTAAAATGATCCTGGAGAATTCAAATAAACATGTCAAGGTACCGTTTTACCTGAATGTCAGGGCATCACTATAGACAACAGCAGATCACGGTATCTTTCGTTTCATCAAAGCAAACATCTTCCCTTTTTCACTTGTAATAAGATGCAATGACAACAAAACACTTATATGAGACAGGGATAATCGGAAATTGCTCTTTCCTCGCTCATGTTCATAAGAATACTAATATCGCATGGCTCTGCTGGCCGCGCTTCGACAGCACTTTTATCTTCGGTTCATTGCTGGATGAAAAAAAAGGAGGGGAGTTTTCGATTCTTCCTTCCGGCGAGTATTCGTCCCATCAGTATTATCTCGAGAATACCAATGTGTTATGTACGGAGATCAGCTGCGAGAACGGTCGCTATCGTATTACAGATTTTGCGCCGCGTTTTCACCAGTATGAGCGTTTTTTTAAGCCTTTGATGCTCATTAGAAAGATTGAGGTACTTGAAGGTTCGCCGCGGATACGCGTAAAATGCGATCCTGTTGGTGACTATGGAAAAGTAAAGTTAAGAGCGCATAGAGGAAGCAATCATATAAATTACCATGGCTGCGATGATAAAATCCGTTTGACGACGAACATTCCCGTTACTTACGTATTTGAAGAAGCATTCTTTGTGCTCAATGAAACAAAATATCTGGTGCTCACTTATGGTAATCCCCTGGAAGCTCCGCTGGTAAGTACGAGTGAGAATTTTCTGAGGGAGACGGTTACTTACTGGCGGCTATGGATCAAACATTCTACAATTGCGGGTTTTCACCAGCCCTATGTGATCCGGTCAGCCCTCACGTTGAAAATACATCAGTATGAAGATACGGGCGCTATTATTGCCGCCAGTACCACCAGCCTGCCTGAAGCCGATGGCAGTGGACGGAACTGGGATTATCGTTATTGCTGGTTACGTGATACATATTATGTAATATCTGCTTTAAACCATATCGGCCACTTTGAAGAAATGGAGCATTACTTCAACTACGTAGCCGATATCTCAGTGTCGGAAGACTTCAGGTATCAGCCGTTATATCGGATTGACGGCAAAAAGGACCTTCAGGAAACTATATTAGACGACCTTTCCGGCTACAAGGGAAATAAACCGGTGAGAATAGGGAATCAGGCTTACGAGCACGTTCAGAATGATATTTACGGACAGGTGATGATTTCGTTGATGCCGCTATATACCGACCATCGTTTCGTCTTCCGTGAAAGAAAGGATTCTGATAAATGGATCGAAGCTGTTCTGGGGAAAATTGAGAGAACGATTGACGAGAAGGATGCTGGTATTTGGGAGTTCCGGAATTTCGCTAATATCCATTGTTATAGCAACCTGTTTCAATGGGCAGGCTGTTCAGCTGCAGCTAAAGTGGCGCGTACCATAAAAAACAAAGCGTTAGAAGAGAAGGCGCTCTTCCTGATGCAGAAAGCAGCAACCCATATTGAGAGTTGTTACGATCCGGTAAGGAAGGTTTATACAAATGCCACTGGCAGCTCTCATCTGGATGCGAGCACGCTTCAACTTATCATGATGAATTACCTTGATCCTTCGTCCCAGAGGGCTAAGGATCATCTGAAAGCACTGGAGGCCGAATTAAAGACGCCAAAGGGCCTGTTTTACCGGTATCTTCATGAAGACGATTTTGGCAGACCCAAAACAACTTTTTTAATCTGCGCCTTCTGGTATGTCGAAGCTTTAGCCTGTGTAGGTCGTCTCGACGACGCTATCCGCGAATTTGAGAATTTGCTGCAGTATTCAAACCACCTCATGTTGTTCAGCGAGGACGTGGACGAGGAGACCGGCTGCCAGTGGGGTAACTTTCCACAGGCATATAGTCATGTAGGCCTTATGAATGCTGCCTATAGAATTGCCGTGAAACTTGACAGGCCGGTGTTTTTATGAGTTGTGAGTTGCAGGATGTAAGTTGCGGGTTGCAGGCTCGAAAAAGTATATTACAGTGGCAGGCATAAAGCCTCCACTGTAATATACTTGTATTGTTAAACGTAAAATGAGTTTTTATTATCTTTTAAAACCAAGACTGTTAGTTGTTTAATACTTATAACATACAACCTACAATTTATTACGTATAACTTAACTCCATCTTAAACGTTCACAGATCTTTTCAATGCGAGCGACTTGAGAAGCCTTCTTACTTCCTTGTAGTCGCGGAGGAAGAAACGTGCAGCAGAAATATTACTTCCGATCTTTATGGTAAACGCCGTCTCAGGCATTACCTTGAACATATCTTCATCAGTATGATCGTCGCCCAGGGCCATCACGTAATCATAATTCATGTTGTCGAGCCATGTTGCAGCTACTTTACCCTTATTAACCTCTACGTTTTTGATCTCTATTACTTTATTGCCGGGCAGCATTTGCAATCCCCTGTCTACCGTAATGAAACGAAGCGTGTTCATCAAATCGTTGGCCCTTAATTCACCAAGACCTTCTTCTACCTTTCGGTAGTGCCAAACGAGGGAATAACTTTTTTCTTCTATAAACGACCCCGGCGTGCGGTCTACGTATGTTTCAAGTATCGGACGTATGTCCTGTTTCCACTGGTTGTACAGCCCAGGCATCTTGATCCACTCGCTGTCTTTGTGTTTTTGCCATACGCCGTGCTCCGCAATCATATCAATCGGCATTTTTCCAAACCAGTCCTCCAGTGTTTGATATTTCCTTCCGCTTACTATGACGACATGATTAGCCGGATCTGCAATAAGTTGCTGGAGTATATTGTAAAGATCCTCGTCGGGAAACGCGAGGTCGATGTTTGATTTAAACCCTACAAGTGTTCCGTCATAATCCAGAAAGATGATTCTCCTGGTCGCTCTGCTATATTGAGTTTCGATCAGTGACAGTGTTTGGTATTCCACGTGTTTAGCCTGCATGGAACCCTGCATCGCCTTGACTTCCTGGAGCCTGTCCATATAGATCTTTACCCAATGCCTGATGTTAAATTTAGACACAACTTCTCGCATTGCCTGCATCCGTCGTTGCTGTTCTTCTAAAGGCATATTAAGAGCCTCAATAATAGCCCGGTAAACCTCCCCTACGTTATTGGGGTTTACGATGACTGCGTCAATCAGTTCTTTAGCTGCCCCAGCCATTTCACTTAATATCAACACCCCCGTATTGTTTGTGCGGCTGGCAACATATTCCTTGCTAACCAGATTCATGCCGTCACGCATAGGACTTATAAGACACACCTCTGCCATTTTATAGAGTGCGGAGAGCATTTCAACAGGGAACGAGCGGTAATAATAGTTTACCGGAGTCCAGTTTAAGGTTCGATAGCGTGCGTTTATGTTCCCCACTAACTTGTCAATTTCATCCCTCAGATCCTTATATTGAGAAACAGTATCCCTCGATGGAACGACGATCATGTACAGAAATACTTTTTCAATGTATTCGGGGTTTTTCTGTAACAATATATCAAAGGCCTGAAGTCGCTGAAGAATTCCTTTACTATAGTCGAGCCGGTCGATCGAAAGGATCATTTTAGAGCTCCCAAAGGACTCCCTGAGAGCAGCTGCATTTTCCAGAACCTCGCTGCTGTCGGCAAGAGATTCGAATTTTTTGTCATCTATACCCATGGGGAAGGTTTCTGCCACCACCACTCGCTCGTTATAGCTTATCTCATTGGCCGAGGTATGTACCGGTAATATCCTTGAGACAGCACTAATAAAGTGTCGTACGTCGTCGAAGGTATGGAAGCCAAGAAGATCGGCGCCGAGCATGTTATCAAGGATCTCAGCCCGCCAGGGTATAAGCCTGAAGAGCTCGTAAGAAGGAAACGGAATATGCAGGAAGAAACCTATTGTAATGTTTGGTTGTTCCTGGCGGATCATTCCCGGCAGGAGTAAAAGCTGATAATCATGTATCCAGATCGTATCTCCCGGTTCTGCGATTTTAAATATCGCCTCTTTGAATTTTTTATTTACCTCCACATAGCTGTCCCAGTAGCTTTGCTCATATCGTGCATAGGTAGGGTGATAGTGAAAGATAGGCCAGAGCGTTTCATTAGAAAAGCCTTCATAATACAGGCTGATTTCCTCCTGTGTAAGAAATACGGGATAAAGGTTCATCTTTTCCAGCCTTGCCGTGATTTCGTCATGGTTTTCTTCATCTGCTGCCTCTATACCAGGCCAGCCCAGCCACATATTGTTTCCTTGTCTGTAAATCGAACCCAGGCCGGTGGCCAATCCTCCCTCACTTTGCCTGAATTCCATTTCTCCATTGTTATTTGTGATTTTTACAGGCAATCTGTTTGATACAATTATCGTCTTCATATTGGTCTCCTTTTCATTAAAGCGCTAAAAAGGGCTTAGTGTTTGAATAAAATGTATTTCGACGTGAAGAATGAGCTTCTTTTCTTCACTTAATAGCGTCATCAGAGCGGCGATTTCGTAATGTACGAAAAAAATACAGAATAGGGTTTTCCACATTAGTTTTCCACATTTATAGAGGAAAAAACGATTTTAATGAGAACCGATCAGGATATGCCTTGTTAATATCTTATTAATCAACTGAATGAAAAACTAAAAAATCAACTCGTCATGACACGGAACAGGGCTTTAACCATTAAGAACTGGATTAAAACTATGGGATTTGAATTAACAAAATCTCATCATCTGGATCACCGGACAAAAAAGATCAAGTATTACACTCTCGGCAACTTTGGTGTATACGAAGAAATTACACCAACGAGAACTTCTACTCACAAGAAACAGAAATTTATTTCCTGGACCCCCTGGGGAGATCATTTTGAGGTGAACTCTGTGCGCGACCTAAGTCAGGCTTATCAAAATTTCTTAACCTATAACCCTAATTAAAAAATGAAGACTATAAGCCGGAGGCCTAAGCATTGTAACGGGCTCTTCGGCTTATAGTCGTCCTTCGTTTATCGAAAGAATGTTAGTTGATCGTTTTTCCGGGTTTCAGCTGTTCGAGTTTATGCCCTAAAACCTCCGAGATTTTCCTGTAGGACTCTATCGTCCAGCCTGCTACGTGAGGGCTTAAAATGATTTTTCCGTTATCTATCAGTTCGTCAAACCATTTCTGCTGGCCTAGTGCAGGAAACTTTTCCGACTCAAGCACATCAAGTCCGGCTCCCAGGATCTTTCCTTCTTTTATCGCTTTCAATACTGCTGATGTGTTTACTATTTCGCCTCTTGCCGTATTCAGGAGAAATATCGGTTTTTTAAAGTGAAAAAGGTATTCATCATCAACCAGCTGTCGGGTTTCTCTGGTTAAGGGAATGTGCAGGCTCAGGATATCGGTATGTTTGACGATCTGCTCCATGCTGACTTCCTTTACGAACTCGTCGCCAAATCCGCTCTTATATTTATCATAAGCAATGATGTTCACATCAAAGCCCCGTAGTTTTTTAGCGAAACTGCTTCCCATGAAGCCGTATCCGATTACCCCTACCGTTTTACCACTTAGTTCAATACCCCGGTTGCCTTCCCTGTCCCAGATACCGTTTCTTATTTCCGCATCTCCCTTCCGGAGATTATTCATAAGCGACAGGAGCATCCCGATGGCGTGTTCAGCCACAGCATCCCGGTTACCTTCAGGTGCATTAAGGCATACGATGTTCTTCTGTTTCGCAGTTTGTTCATCAATGTTATCCATGCCCGCGCCGGCGCGTATGATAAACTTTAGATTTACAGCGGCTTCCATTATTTCGCTGTCGATGTTGAATTTGGTACGGATCGCAAGTCCATCATAGTCATGGATGACTGCCAGGGTTTGTTCTCTTGTATATTCAGGGAAGTCGTCTACGATATATCCAAGACTTTGCGCCTTTTCTTTAAATGCGGGGTGAAGTTTATCTGCGATGAGAATTTTAGCCATGTGTGTTACGTAAGATAGTGCGAATTTCGTGCTTCTTAATTCTTTATCTGTAAGCTGTTTGTCAGTTTCACAAAGTCGTCTACTGTCAATCGCTCCGCCCGCAGGTCAAGCACGGGATCATCTCCCATTTTGTCTTTGCTGATCAAAGACGACAGGGCATTGCGGAGGGTTTTCCGGCGCTGATTGAAGCCCGCTTTTACTACCTTCCAAAAGAAAGCCTCGTCGCAGTCAAGCTTTTCAATCTCATTCCGGGTCAGGCGGATCACGGCAGACAGAACCTTAGGAGGCGGATTAAATACTCCGGCTTTCACTGTAAACAGGTATTCTACCTTGTAATAAGCCTGTACAAAAACGCTCAGGATCCCGTATTCCTTCGATCCCGCCTTTGCGGCACATCTCTCTGCAACCTCCTTCTGGAACATGCCCACAACCTCTGGTATAATATTACGGTTATCGAGTATTTTAAATAGTATTTGTGATGAGATATTGTACGGGAAGTTTCCTATTACGCCAACCTTGCCCGAAAAAGTTGCTGGAAAGTCTAATTTCAAAAAATCCCCGTTGATCAAACGGTCTCCCAGTGAAGCGTATTTCTTCTGAAGGAATTCAAAGGACTCCTCATCGATGTCGATCATATGGGTTTGGTACTCCGATTTTTTCAGAAGGAAGTCAGATAAAATACCCATCCCTGGCCCCACTTCTAATACATCACTGTACCGCCCTGCAGGCTTTAAGCTTTCTACAATTTTTAAAGCGATATTCTTATCGGTAAGGAAATGTTGTCCTAAGTGTTTCTTCGCACGAACCATTCTGTATTTTTTAGCAGCGGGGATTGCAAACTTAGGCAAATGCTTTTATATGTGAAATATATCAAACCTATATAGAGAAACAAATTATTTAACTTCTAATCTAGTGCAAGCGCCCCAAAAGCGTTAATAAGTTAGAAGAAATAGGTACACTGAAAAGTATGGAATTGGTGGTAAGTCGCGACTATTGGAAATATGCCGTAAATATGCTAAGTTGTCCTACCCTATAATAGCGGATTGACAGGCAGTATCTCAACTTACTTATGAAAAAAACAATTTCGGTGACATTATTCGCTTTAATGTCTTTATCGGTACTTATGGCCCAAAACCAAGTTAAACCAAAGGTTTCTAATAGTCGCAATATCGATTTTATGGTTTCCGAATTACGAAGTCAGATCGAAAATAAATATTTTGACAAAGCCAAAGGGAGAATTCTTATTTCAAAACTTGACGAGATGTTAGTTAAACATTTATTGGATACTTCGTCACTCGAAAATGCGGCCGCAGCAATCACCGAGATGTTAAGGAAAGAAACGAATGACAAGCACTTTAATTTGGTTGTGCTTGATAAAAAACAGCAAGCGCAACAAGCAAAGAGCCAGGCGCAACATGTTGGTGGGGGAATCAGCGGGATCAAAGTGCTTGAAAGAAATATCGGATATTTAAAGTGGGATGCTTGTATAGATGGTGATTATTCACTCCAGAAGATAAAAAATGCGCTAACCTTTTTGGAAAACTGCTCCGCTTTAATAATCGATATCAGCGATAACCCTGGAGGCGGGGGGCAAAGTGGGGCTTATTTTAACTCGTTACTTTATTCATCCACCGCGTATCAAAAACTTTTAATAAAAAGGTGTACAGGGGATTCAGCCTGGCATCAAAGTGAAGTTGTTTACAATAATAGTGAGTATAAAAAGTATCATAAGGTGCCAATCTACGTATTGATATCAAATCAAACGGCCTCAGCTGCGGAGTATTTTGCGCTAACGGTAAAAGAAACCAAAAGAGGTAAAGTCTTGGGTCAAACTAGCGCTGGAGCCGGAAATCCGGGATTTTGGAACATTTTCAGCTTGAGTGAATCTGAAACAAGCTTTTACATGTTCATCCCCTCGTGTCAAATAACGACAAAAAAAGGATTTTCTATAGAAGGTATTGGTGTTACACCTGATATTGAGCTTAAATCATCAGACAGGATAAAAGAAACATTGGAATATATACTGTCTAAGGGTCAATTAAAGAAAAACCCGAAATAAGTATCCCTGCCTTCCATCTGCAGAGAAATGGCTTAACTGATGAAGTCGCTGAATTTACTGTCAGATACGATATGATAATTATTTACAAAATAGTTAATTTGCGAAAATTCTCTCACAGCGTAGTAGCAGAATAAATAGATATGAGTGAAAAAATCAAAATAGGTATTTCAATAGGCGACATTAACGGCATCGGTCTGGAAATCATATTAAAGACCCTTGCAGATAACCAGATATACGATTACTGTACTCCCATAGTGTATGGTACTACTAAGGTTGCATCTTTTTATAGGAAATCGCTGGCATTAGGTGATTTTAGCTTTAACGTGATCACCAGGCCCGACATGGCAAGTGCAAAACGTCCGAATATGATTAACTGCTGGGAAGAAGATGTAAAAATAGAGCCGGGTGTTGCTAATGGGACGGGGGGCAAATATGCTTTTATTTCTCTGGAACGCGCTGTAAACGACTTGCATGAGGGACAGCTTGATGCGCTTGTAACGGCGCCGATCAATAAACATAATATTCAAAGCGAGAGCTTTAACTTTCCCGGACACACCGAATATATCCAGCACAGAACAGGAGCGGCCGATTCTCTGATGTTTCTCGTAGGCGAAGACCTGAAAGTTGGCGTAGTTACCGGGCATGTTCCACTGGCCGACATCTCACGACATATCACCAAAGAAGCCATTGTGTCTAAGCTTCAGTTAATGAAGGAAAGTCTGAAAACCGATTTTTGGGTACAGAAGCCTAAAATTGCCGTGCTGGGGCTAAATCCCCATGCCAGCGATAATGGATTAATTGGCTCGGAGGAAAAAGAAATCATTATCCCCGCTATAGAAGACGCAAACGAAAAAGGCATCTTTGCATTTGGCCCTTATGCTGCCGATGGGTTTTTTGGTAATAGCTCTCATAATCAGTTTGATGCAGTACTGGCTATGTATCACGACCAGGGACTAATTCCCTTCAAATACATTGAGTTTCATAATGGGGTGAACTTTACAGCAGGCCTGCCGGTAGTCAGAACATCGCCTGATCACGGAACGGGATATGACATTGCCGGTAAAAACCTGGCTTCAGAAAATTCATTCAGAGAAGCGCTTTTTATGGCTGTAAAGATTGTTAAGCGCCGTCGTGAGACAGCCGAACTTACTGCAAACCCTTTGAAGATCAGTAAACTTTCGAAGGACCGCGACTAAGGAGCAAGGATAGTACTTGTTCCTCTGGAAAATCTCTACATTTGCTAAATCGTTTTTAAGTTGTTCTCAGAATAATACGGGTACCGTTAATTTAAAAAGTGTGAAACAAGGGGCAGATTTTGGACAGGAATGGTCTGTTTTCATTCTTACAGAAAACGAGAAGGCCTATCACGAGTTGTATTCGCACTATTATCACTACCTCTCTTTTGTCGGATTTAAAAAGGGGGTGGATACAGTCAAGGTAAAGGACTGTATAAACGACCTTTTTCTTTATCTATGGGAAAATCGCGAAAGGCTGGTTCATGTTAAAGACCATCACAATTACATCGTAACGGCCTTTCTTCGAAAGCTTCTCCGTAAGGAGAATTTTAGCGAGGCGTATAGCATCGAAGAGTATGATCTCCCGGATTATACGGCAACACCCTCTGTTGAGACTCTGTACATCAGGCAGAATGTCCGGGAGGACGTAAGCAGAGTGCTGAAAACCTATGTAGATCAGCTCCCCGAACGGCAGCGAACGATGATCTATCAAAAGTTTTATTTGGGATTGTCTTATAAGGAAATCTCCAATCTGAATGGGATTTCAGTGAACACTGTTTATAACACCATCTATAAAGCCGTAGACAAACTGAAGTTACTCATGGCTAAAGAGCACCTTAGTATGCTCTCGATTGCCGTTTCGGCGCTTTCATTATTTTTTTTATTTTTTTTTCAAAATCAGTAGTGAAAAAGGAAGGCATGCCGCTCTATTGTTGGATTAGCACTAACAGGGCATGCCAGACAAAGACATCTCACATCTCATTCATGACGAAAGCTTTTTAAATTATTGCTTTTCCCGCAATGTAGACGATATTCGTCACTGGGAGGAATGGCTTGTTGAGAATCCAGAGCATAGGAATGAAGTCGAAGATCTTAAGAGCCTGGTCATCCTGTTAGCCCACGAATCGAAGATCACAGAATCTGAAGAGCAGTTTTCTTTATTGAAACAAAGAATATCTTCTGCCGGGGGCCGCACTGATGCGAAAAGCTTCAGGTTACGTTCGCTATTCGTAAAACTGTCGCTGGCGGCATCATTCCTGCTTATTTGTGCTGCAGGGATAGCGATTTACCAAAGCCGGCGAACAAGCACAACACTAAAGGTCAGTCAGCATAGTAAAACGGAGATCGGCCCCGGCGGTAATAAGGCTTTCCTTACGCTGGCAAACGGTAGAAAAATATCTCTTACAGATGCTGCTAATGGAGCAATAGCACAACAGGCGGGTATAGTTATAACAAAGGCTGGCGACGGGAGGCTGATCTACTCTGTAGCTGATGCTGAACCTTCTCTGAAGGAAGTTGCTTATAATACAATTGAAACGCCGAGGGGTGGCCAATACGAAGTTCGCCTGCCCGATGGATCCACTGCATGGCTTAACGCAGCATCGTCCTTGAAATACCCTTTAAATTTTGAAGGGGCCGGTGAGCGTCGCGTGGAACTAAAGGGAGAGGGTTATTTTGAGGTGGCGAAAGATAAGGATCGTCCCTTTATAGTAAAAACAGGATACCAGGAGGTAATAGTACTGGGGACCCACTTTAATATTAAAGCTTACAGTGATGAACAGAACACCAGCACTACTCTGCTGGAGGGAAGTGTAATGGTGAGTGAAACCGGTTCCGGTCGGAGTAAGCTGCTCAGGCCTGGCCAGCAGTCTGATATTTTCAGTAATAACAGCGAAATCCACGTTTCTAATGTAAACCCTTCAGAAGTAATAGCCTGGAAAAGCGGCTACTTCATATTTGACAATCAGGATATCGCCAGTATAATGAGAGTTATAAGCCGGTGGTATGATGTTGATGTAGCGTATAATGGCTATAATAAAGAGGAACGCTTCGGTGGTACGTTTTCCCGCTCGGCGAACCTTTCTGAAATATTGGAAAATCTGGAATCCCTGGGGAAAATTGATCTTAAAATAAAAGGAAGGAGGGTGATTATTTCAAACAAATACTAAACAAGCATTACTATGTGGATTGTAAGGAACTTACACGCTGCCTAACCTGTCAAGTTAACCATTATTAGACATTAAATTATTATTCTGATGGAAAAAATAACATAAAGAATCGGAACGATTATCCAAAGATCCAGGAGCGTTTGGTCCCGCCCCTGGAGAACAGCTGAGCTGTATTAGGATAATTAATTAATTGCAACGAACAATCAATTTTAATTAAATCTAACATTCAAATGTATAAAAAATTTACTGAACTGGTGTTCAGGAGTAGGCCTGGCATATTATCCAATATACTCTTAAAAATGAAACTAACCATTGTTATAGTATTGGCGGTTTTCCTGCAACTCGAGGCCTCAACAACGAGTGCGCAGAAAATAAGCTTGAAGGTTGAGAATGCGCCTTTAAAGAAAGTGGTGGCCTTGATAAGACAACAAACTGACTTTGATTTTCTTTACAATAATATCTCGCTGAAGGACTTGAAGCCTATAACGCTCAACGTTATTAATGAAGATCTGAGCAGCGTTTTAGAACAGTGTTTTGCCGGGCAGCCACTTAAATATACCATTAATCGCAAAACGATACTTATAACCGGCAAGCCTGCAGCCCAGCCCGGCGACAGGAAAATAACAGGCCGCATTACCGATTCTAAGGGGCAGTCTTTGCCTGGAGCGAGTGTAACCGTTGTAGGAACGAACGTAAGTGCAACTACTGATGCCGATGGTCGTTATGAAATCCGTGCTTCCGACAAAGACGTTGTTTTAAGATTTACGTTCATTGGTTTTAATACCGTAGAGGTAGAAGCTAAAGCCGGAAGCAAGAATATCTTCGACGTCGTTCTTGAGGAGAAGGTGAACATGTTAAATGAACTGGTTGTAGTTGGATATGGCGAACAGCGGAAGATCAGTAATATAGGTTCACAATCCAGCCTGAAAATGAAGGATATAAAAACGCCTTCAGCCAGTTTATCTACGGTATTAGCGGGACGGCTTTCAGGAGTGGTTGCCGTTCAGCGTACAGGGGAACCAGGCAAGGACGGCGCTGATATCTGGATCCGGGGGATTTCTACTCCCAATTCGTCAAGCCCCCTGGTTCTTGTAGACGGGGTTGAGCGAGGCTTTAACGATATAGACCCTGAAGATATTGAATCTTTAACCGTACTTAAGGACGCGTCTGCCACTGCTGTATATGGCGTGAGAGGTGCCAACGGCGTTATCCTTATAAAAACGAAACCAGGAAAAATCGGCAAGCCAACGGTTAGTACCGACTACTATGAATCAATTACGAGTTTTACCAAAAGAGTTGACCTCTCGAATGGTATTACCTATATGAACGCCGTGAATGAAGCCCTGGCAAACAGCGGCCAGCAACCTAAATATTCGCAGTCGGTGGTGAACAACACGCTTAATAATGTCGATCCTTACTTATACCCAAATGTAAGCTGGCTCGACGAGATATTTAACGACTGGGGACATAACCGCCGTGCGAATGTGAATGTAAGAGGTGGTAGCGCTAATGCAAATTATTATGCATCGGTTAGCTACTACAATGAAACGGGCCTGATGAAGACCGATAATATAGAGAACTATAACTCGAAGATTAACTTCAATCGTTATAACTTCACGACCAACCTTAATTTAAAGGTAACGGAGTCGACCTCTGTAGATATTGGAGCCCAGGGATATCTTGGAGAAGGAAACTATCCTGCGATATCTTCAGCTGACATCTATTCTGCGGCGATGGAAATTACGCCGGTAGACTATCCCAAGATGTTCTACGTGAACGGCAAAGCATATGTGCCTGGGCTTAACCCAAATGGGGGCTACCGGAATCCTTATGCTGATGCTACCCGGAGAGGCTTCAGCAATCAGACGCGAAACCAGATCTATTCTAACCTGAGGGTAACGCAGGACTTAGGCGCCCTGACTCCCGGGTTGAAGCTTTCGGGTATGTTTGCTTACGACGTGTATAATAATGTCAGCATCAATCAGGGTAAAAGAGAATCTACCTTTTATTTCGCCAACCGCGACGTTCCTTACGATCTTGACAATCAACCTATATTAGTCCAGACCTATGCCGGCTCAGACGTTTTAGGATTCAGCCAGCGATCCGACGATAATAATAAAAAGACTTATCTCGAGGCTTCCCTTACATACGACAGATCCTTTGGCAAACATCGCGTTGGAGCGCTGGCGCTGTTTAATGAACAGAGCAGGCTTCTTTATCCGGTCGGGTCGCTCGAATCGTCTATCCCATACAGGATGATGGGAGTTGCCGGACGCGCTACTTACTCATGGGACGACCGTTATTTTGCCGAGTTTAATATCGGATACAATGGATCCGAGAACTTCGCTCCAAACAAACGCTTCGGAACGTTCCCCGCGTTTGGCATAGGATGGGTTCCTTCAAATGAAAAATTCTGGGAACCGCTGAAGAACGTAGTGTCATTCCTGAAAATCCGCTATACCGATGGTAAGATAGGTAACAGCAATGTATCCGACCGACGCTTTATGTTCCTTGAGCAAATGGAGTATAATGGTGATTTCGGATATAACTGGGGAAGCAATAACGGTAAAACCAGCGGTGTTAAGGTAAATAATAACGCTGTAAATATAGGTTGGGAAGAATCGCGCAAGCAGGACCTGGGCATTGACCTGAAGTTGATGAGAGACGAACTGTCGATCATTTTCGACTTGTTTAAAGAACATCGCACCGACATTTTATTGAAAAGAAATGAATCCATCCCTTCGTTTTTGGGATATATGTCTGATCCTTACGGCAACGTAGGCGTGGTGGATAATAAGGGCTTTGACTCGTCGCTGGAGTATAACAAACGCATCAGTGCGAACTGGTCGGTATCCGTTAGAGGAAACTTCACCTTTAATAAAGATAAATGGGTCGACAGCGACCAGCCGGATCAGCGTTATCCCTGGATGAATAAGGCCGGGAGTAATTTAAATGCCCGGAGGGGATATATTGCTGACGGTCTTTATTCGCAGGAAGAAGTTGATGATATCAGAAGGTGGGAATCTCTGAATTCGTCAGACAGGGCTGATATTCTGAGGCCATTTCCGGTGCAATTTGCCGAAGTAAAAGCAGGAGATATTAAATATAAAGATCTGAACGGCGACGGGAGGATAGATGCATACGACCAGTCGTATATCGGCAGGGGCGATGTTCCTAAAATGATCTATGGCTTCGGGTTTAATACCACCTATAAGCAATTCTCGCTGGGACTGTTGTTTCAGGGGGTAAAGGATGCCGACAGGATGTTGAATGGTAATAGCATTAATCCCTTCAGAGGCGATGGTGGTGGCGGTAACCTGTTCTCAAATATTGACGACCGTTGGACGATCGATAACCCCGCTCAGGATGTATTCTATCCACGTCTGGCTTACGGTTCTGACCAGACCAGTAACATCAATAATTTCCAGACAAGTACCTGGTGGCAGAAAGACGTTAGTTTCTTAAGATTAAAGACAATGCAGATCTCCTATAATCTGCCTCAAAGATGGATTAAGCGGGCTAATCTTAAAAATGCTTCCGTTTATATGATGGGCACCAATCTCTTCACTTTAAGTAAATTCAAGTTGTGGGATCCGGAACTGAACACGAATAACGGGACAAAATATCCCAACATCTCAACTTACTCAATGGGAGTAAACTTCTCTTTTTAAATCAGATCATTATGAAAAAAATATATATAGTACTGGGGATGCTTTCTTTAATTCTGAGTACTTCCTGTAAAAAATATCTCGATCAGGTTCCTACAGACAGGCTGTCGATGGAGAAGATCTTTGAAACCAGGGAATCGACAAGACAGTACCTGGCCAGCGTTTACACGTATATACCCGACGAATATAACCAGAGGCAGTTGCAGGAGGGGGAAATCTTTAAGACTTATGGCCCCTGGACCGCCGCAAGTGACGAGGCTGAATATACATGGACTTTCGTTCTGAGCCATCTATGGAATAATAATACCATTACAGCTACCGAAGGCTTCATTGGAAGGCGCTGGAAAAGCTGGTATACCGGCATTCATACTGCAACAAAATTTATAACCTACGCGCCCTCGTGCCCGGAGCTGTCTGAGACAACAAAAAATCAATGGATTGCTGAAGCTCGTGCGCTTCGGGCTATTTATTATTTCTATCTTGTTAGAGCCTACGGACCTGTCCCTGTTATAGGTGATGTTATTTCGCAGGATACTCCGCTGGGTGAGCTTCAGATCCCGAGAAGCACAAGCGACGAATGTTTTGATTACATCATATCGGAACTTAGACGTGCTGTGAATGAAGGCCTGGTAGAGCATGTTTCGCAGGAAGGCAATCCGAGCAGTGAAGGATACGGAAGGATTGACCGCACTGTAGCGCGCGCTTTCATTATTGAAGCGATGATGTTCCGTGCAAGCCCCTTGTTCAATGGTGGTAATCAGCAGTATGCAGGCCTCACTAACCCGGATGGAACGAAACTGTTTCCAACGCTATCTGACGCTGATAAAAAAGCAAGATGGAAGGCAGCTGCCGATGAAGCAGCCAGCTTTATCGCTGATTACGTTCCTCGCTTTTATGATTTACAACGTGAATATACTAATGGCGTGCTCGACCCTTATTTGTCATACCGCGCAGCTACCCGTGGAGCGTATACTAAATTATCGAGCTATACCGAGCTGATATTTTACAGGATAGGAACTTCTTCCGGAACCATGCAGTACGACCGGACTCCCAATCATAAAGGTGTTAACAACGACTATAAAGGAGGAGGTGCATTAGGTGCCACTCAGGAAATGGTTGATGCCTACTTTATGGCCAACGGTCAGCTGCCGGTAACAGGTTACGAATCCGATGGTAAAACTCCGGTTATTAACGCTGCATCAGGTTATTCAGAAACAGGCAAAATAAGCGCTGATTACAAGGATCCCGTATCAGGCAGAGTACTGGCACCCTCAAATACCAGCAGGATGTATTACAACAGGGAACCCCGCTTCTATGCCGGCATTACATTCTCTGGTCAGAAGTGGCTGTATGATAAAGATGGAGCGATCTATACAGATATGACCTACTCCGGAAATGCCGGTAAACTTCAGGGCGTGAATGACTTTTCAAAAACAGGATATGTGGTAAGAAAATCAGCTCCCGAAGGGCCGAGAGGAACAGAAGACCGTGTTTGTATCTTGTTGCGTTTAGCTCAGGTATACCTGAATTACGTGGAGGCATTGAACGAATCTGATCCTTCTAATCCCGACATCCTCAAATACCTTAATCTGATAAGAGAAAGAGCGGGTATCCCCAAGTACGGAACAGGTGCCAATGCGCTGCCGGTTCCTGCTGCTGGACAGGAGATGGCTAAGGCGATAATGGCCGAAAGACGGGTGGAACTGGCTTTCGAAAATAGTCGTTTCTTCGACGTCAGACGATGGGGTACTGCCGAGCAGAATCAAAACAAGGCGATCTATGGGATGAACGTTGAAGCCGATGGTGATAACTTCTATAAGAGAACGAAAGTAGAGGACCGTGTATTTGACAAAAGGCAATACTTCTTCCCTATACCGCAAAGCGAGATAGATATAGATAAGGCCCTGGTTCAAAATCCCGGGTATTGAGAGTAGTAAGTTATAAGTGATAAGTAGTAAGTTATAAGTAATTGCTTAACAGCATAGCTGACTTACAAAATAACTCAAGAATCAAAATGAACAAATATAAGAACCCGATGATAAGCTTTTTTTATTGTCTTACAGTGGTTGTGATGTCGTTCTTTTCCAGCTGTAACGAGGCTGATGATGACAAACCATATACACCTGATTACGACGTTGTGCCTCAATATACCGCAGCAGATGTGGATACTGCATTTAATGCCTTCAACCGTCACCTGTTTGATCCGACAAGGAAACTCTATTACAGGGACTCCGGAAAGCCCACGGCCGTTGGCGCCATCTGGACCCAGGCGGTTTACTGGGATATGGCAATGAATGCTTACAAAAGAACGAAAAGCCCTCAGCATCGCCAGCTGATAGAAGACATATACACCGGCTGCGGCAACTACTATGCTAACTACGACTGGAATACCAAGCCCCAGGTATGGTTTATCTACGACGATATTATGTGGTGGGTTATTTCTATGGCAAGAGCCTATGAGATAACCGGTGAGCAGAAATATCTCGATCATTCTATCTCCGGATTCCACAGGGTATGGTATGGAGCACCCGGTATAGACAATGGATCTTACGACGCTGTAAACGGCGGTATGTTATGGGACTGGCATGATGCAGCTAAAGGGAAGATGTCGTGCATAAATTATCCTACCGTAATTGCAGCGATGACCTTATATAACATCACCAAAAATGCAGATTATCTGAGCAAGGCTAAAGAAATATACCAATGGTCGCATGATAACCTATTTGATAGCAGGACAGGCCGTGTGGCCGATTCCAAGCATGGCGGAAACTCCCCCAACTGGACAACGCATACCTACAATCAGGCGACCTGCATAGGCGCTGCTGTAATGCTATACAAGGAGACCGGCGAGCAACGGTATCTGGATGATGCAGTCCTTACAGCAGATTATACTAAAAATACCATGTCGGGTAAGCTCCAGATACTCCCATATGAGGGTGGTGAAGAGCAGGGAATATACCATGCTATCCTCGGGCAATATATGATCAGGCTCATTGAAGATTGTAACAAGCCCGAATACCTGCCCTGGCTGCGCCGAAGTATCAATTACGGCTGGAAGAACAGGGATGCTGTACGTAAACTAACTACGAAGAATTTTATAGCGCCTACCCCTTCGAACGAACCAATTTCATGCTATGATGCCAGTGGCGTTGTGGCGTTAATGCAGGTTTGCCCTCCTGAATCAAAGTAAATGTTCTGCAATTCAATGAACTTAAAATATTGTTATGAATAGTAAATTCAAAAATATATCAGCATTACTGCCCCTGTCGTATATGTTAGTGCTGGCAGTCCTGCTTGGCTTAGCGGGCTGCTCCAAGGATTCCAAAAAAGAGGAAACCCGTCCAACCGACCCGAATGTCGAAAAACTGGATAGTTATGTGAAGAATCTTACAGCACTCCGTGACACCTCTGTTTACGGTACCTACACGGGAATGTACCCCCAGGAAAGTAAGGAGATTTTGACACCCGTTATAAGTGAAGCGAATAAACTGATCCTGCTGATAAAGTATGGAGACACCCCGCCTTCTCATGCAGATATCGAGCAGTGTTACGTTAAGCTTGAAAAAGCTGGCACTGATTTTAAGGCTTCCAAACGAACCGAAGATGCGGTGATCCCCGCAGAACTCTTTGTTAATGGCATGAACGGGGGATATATCGACTTTGGCAGTAGTCCTGAGTATTCGGTCTTCGGAAACCCGGGGAGTCAGCAGTTTACGGTAGAGACCTGGTTTAAATTTACGAACATCAACGGCTTTGGTGCAGCGATTACCACGTTTTACGAAAATGGCGGAAGCCGTGTAAGAAAAGGTTGGATGATTAACCATTTTGATAATCAAAGACTGAGAATGTCGTATTCAATGAGTGCCTATGATAATATGCTCGAACCGGGAGCCGATCTTCCGATGTCGGGTTTTGGCAATACCTGGGTACATTTTGCTGCGGTGTATAATGATAATGGGTTCAACGGCGAAAGAGATGGCAATGGCAATCTCATAGTGATTAAAGTTTACAGAAACGGTGAGCTGGTGAGTACGGCCACCAAAAGGAATTCGAGTGATAAATATGTGGGTAATGATCTGCCGATATCTATGACTGCATTCCTGGAAATCAGATCAGATGGAAGTACTACCCGGAAAATCGCCGGCTACATAAAGGATTTCCACATTTGGAAGACAGCAAAAACAGCAGTGGAGATCAATCAACTGAAGAATAAAGAAATAATAGTTAGTGGAACAGAAACGGATCTCGCATGTGGCTGGGATTTCAGCAAGACAGTGAGGGATGACAACAATATCCGTGACCTTACCGGCCGGCATTCTGCGCGGCTGATCGGTGAGCACAGGTGGGATTTGAAATAGTTGTTATTTAAGATAATGGGAGGGGGCATCGGTTGATAGACTGGTCCCCCTTTCTTCGTTTTATTAGCATCCTATAGCGGGAATATTCTACCAGATACTCGACGCGCACGTGCTATCTCTATGCTGCCCCATGGTATCCCCATGGTATCCCCATGCTATCCCCTGATCCTCCCCTGATTATGAATATAGCCTCAGTTCAGCTAATGATTCCCTACATTGAGTCTACCTTTTGAGCAAAAAGGTAGACTCAATGTAGAACGAGCGGCCTTTTTCTGATGCCACATAGATAGCCAGGGGATAATCAGGGGCAGCGCCTTCTCAGGCAAGGGAAGAACTGTTCTGCAGGGGTGCAGAGACAGTGGATGTGTCGCAAGGCAAAGGCAATCAGCCGCTTAGTTTAAACTGATTATAAATTACATTTTCCTGTTTCATCTTTTTGCAGTTCTTGTCAACTTTACTTTTACATCAGCTATAGCCGCCGACCTCCGCATCGTGTTACCGTCCTAACCCTGCCCTGTGCCAGCTGCTGATGGCTGAAGCAATTTAAAAAAGGAGGAAATATATGGCAGTAATCGATAGTAAAGGCGGCATCCATGGCACAGCAGGCCCGGTGGTATACCGCAGCTACCGGGGGATGAACATTGTTCAGAGCCGTCCCCGGCGTTTCAAACAAACCCAGGCCAGCCAGGAGGCTGCCGGAGAATTCGGACTGATCAGTCAGGCATCCAAAGTGCTCAGGGAGGCCTTCCGTCCCTTTTATCATCACTTTTACGATGGAGGGATGGTCAACCGCATGACGGCAGCGGTTTCGCGCAGCATCCGGGGCAGCCGCAGCCGGGAGCGTGGTGACCGCGACCTGCACGACGGTGAACTGTCGTTCCTGGAGGGACTGGAGTTCAATGAAGACAGCAAGTTTTCGCAGGTGCTGCAGGTCAAACCACAGGTAAGGCGCAATGAGAAGGGACAGGTAAGCATCAGCCTGCCGGAGATTGATCCCCGCAGGGACTTTGTTACCCCCTTTAAGGGACATTATAAGGTTACGGGCTACCGGCTCAGCTTTGTACTGGTGGCTTTTAACTTCAGGGAAGAGTTCTATGAGTATATCGGGGAGAAGAAGATCAGTATGGAAAGCAGTGGCCTGAATGCAGCCCGCGAGCTGGTATTTGATCAGGAAGTACCCAGGGGCTGTTTACTGCTGGTGCTGGGCATGCAGGAATGCATGGCAGCGAACATATACAAATACGAACAGGAGCCGCTCAACAGCAGGGAGTTTAACCCGGTAAGTCTGATCGCAGCCTTCCAGTCGGAAGATGAAGCAGAGGAAGGATACGGGGAGAGCAGGGCCCTGGCGAACTTAGAAGAGGCAACCGCATCAGGCATCCCTCCCCGCACTCAAATCATGGCAGGATACCGGGGGAACAGCGTCCTTGCCAGCAGGCGTTCCTGGCGGGAGAAGCAGATCAGCAAGGGAGAGCCGCTCATACGAGGAAAGGGTCCGGGACTGTCGGATCCGGAGCGACGGCAACTGCAGCAGGAGATAGAGCAAAGGATGAGGGAGAAACTGGATCAGCTAAAGCAGCAGGCCACCATCGCTACAGAAGAGGGCCAGGATACCAGCACGCTGATGGGGAAAAGGGTAAAGTTTTAGAGGGGAGGCAGAACTTCACTGACAAGAATAGTTGATTTTGAATTGTCATTCAAAACAATCACATTTTCTGTTATTTAGTATTTTTGAATACATAAGATTAAGTCATGGAAAGAATTGTATTGGAGGTGGATGACCGTACAGCTAAAGCATGGTGCAGCGATAGACAAAGCTATTTTGTCGGGAAAAATTGCTGTGTCTTCACAAACCCTTGAAGAATTGACGTTAGTTATTTTCCGGAGAAAATTCGATAAATATTTTCTAAACGAAATTGAACGGCTGGAGATCGTAGATAAGATTGCACAGAACAGCGTTCTTTGTGACCCCGAGCTCAAGATTTTTGACTGTCGTGATCCAAAAGACAACATGATCCTAGAGCTTGCTGTTGCCGCTAATGCTTCGTGCATCATCTCAGGAGATGAGGATTTGTTAACGTTGCATCCTTTCAGAGGTATTCCTGAATAGTTCTTTGGCGGATAGTTGTCTATCGGCCAACTTCAGAATTAATGAAAAAGGCTTTTTATCATGTAAGATGGTTCATATTTCATATTTAAAAAAACTTTTACTGAGTCATTAATTTTACCTATTTTTGCAGGCTCAATTGCCGTGCTTTGAAATCGTTACAGGAATATCGAATATCATATACAGGGTTAAAGACGGGGAAGCATCAATTCGATTTTGATATTGATGAACGTTTTTTCAACGAGTTTGAATACTCGTTGGTGAAGACCGGTGAGCTGAAAGTTGATCTTGAGCTGGATAAGCAGGAAACGATGATCATCCTTCAGTTTGCAATTAGGGGAAATATATTTCTCAATTGTGATGTTTGTCTTTCGGATTTTCCGACTGTTGTTGATGTAAATGAACGGCAGATTGTTAAGTTCAGTGGAGATGAGAATCTGGAAGATAATACAGATGAGATCATTGTGCTTGGGAAAAATGAGCATGAGATAGACGTTTCGCCTTTAATATATGAGTATATTAATCTGGCGGTTCCCTATTTTCATCGTTGTGAAGAGTCGGGCTCGACACCATGGTGTGATAAAGAGATGCTTGAGAAGCTTGAAAAACTTTCCGGGCAGGTTACAGAGGAAGAAGAACAAGAAGAACAAACCAGTGCAGATCCGCGGTGGGATGCACTAAAAAAGATAAAAAATAATAATTAAAAAACAGGAAAATGGCACATCCAAAACGGAAAATTTCAAAGTCGAGAAGAGATAAGAGAAGAACTCACTATAAAGCTGAAGCTCCTGCTCTATCTACATGCAAGACGACAGGCGCAGTTCATTTGCCTCATCATGCCTACAATGTTGACGGCAACCTGTATTATAATGGTAAATTAGTTATCGAGAATACGGCTATTGCTTAAGTTAATTTTCTGAAATGAAAATTGGCTTAGATATAATGGGTGGAGATTTTGCTCCCAGGGCTACTGTTCTGGGTGCAATTGCAGCCTATAAAGCCTTAGAGCCGCACCAGAAATTGGTGCTTATCGGCGATAAAGACCAAGCTCTTCCTATTCTGGAGGAGCACAACTTCAGTCCTGAAAATTTTGAGTTTGTTCATGCCACTCAAGCTATTGGTATGGGCGAACATCCTACTAAAGCAATCACTCAGAAACCCGATTCAAGTATTAGTCTTGGTTTTAAGTTACTCAAAGAAGGGAAGATAGATTCTTTTTCTTCTGCAGGTAATACAGGAGCCATGCTGGTAGGTGCTATGTTTAGCATTAAGACTATTCCCGGAGTTATACGACCTGCCATTTCTACGGTAGTGCCTAAGCTTAAAAAGGGATATGGGATTATGCTGGATGTTGGCGCTAATGCCGACTGCAAGCCTGATACGCTTCTCCAGTTCGGGATATTGGGCAGCCTTTTCGCTGAAAATATCCTGGGAATTCATAATCCGAAAGTAGGGTTAATGAATATCGGAGAGGAAGAGGAAAAGGGTAATCTGCTGATGCTTGCTACCCATCCGATGATGAAGGACACAAATTCGTTTAACTTCATCGGGAATATTGAGGGACGTGATTTATTCAATGAAAAGGCTGATGTGATTGTCTGTGACGGCTTTACGGGAAATGTGATGCTGAAGCTCGCGGAGACTTTTTATGTTCTTACCCGTCAGAAAGGATTCCAGGATGAATTTTTTGCGAGGTTCAATTACGAACAGTACGGGGGAAGTCCCATTCTGGGTGTTAATGCACCGGTAATTATAGGGCATGGGATATCAAGTCCGGAGGCAATCAAGAATATGATCCTTCTGTCAAGAAGCATGATCACGACGAAGTTAATTGATAAGATCACATCTGCATTCAAATAATACAGACAGGACAATGCAAAAGATTTATGCTGCAATTACAGCGGTCAACGGATACGTACCTGATTATGTGCTTACGAATCATGAATTGGAGACCATGGTGGAAACCAATGATGAATGGATCACCAGCCGTACGGGTATAAGGGAAAGAAGGATTTTGAAGGGAGAGGGAGTAGCTACTTCTGATCTTGCAGTTCCTGCGGTGAAAGGCTTACTCGAGAAACGGGGGATAAGTGCTGAAGAGATTGACTTGATCATCTTCTGCACATCGACTCCCGATATGCCGATACCTGCTACTGCGAATATACTTGCCCACAAAATCGGAGCTAAGAATGCATGGGGTTGGGACCTGCAGGCTGCCTGTTCGGGCTTTGTTTACGGCTTAACAACAGGTGCTCAATTTATAGAATCTGGAAAACATCAGAAAGTGCTGGTAGTTGGCGGCGACAGGATGTCGGCCATCGTGAACTACGAGGACCGTGCTACCTGTATCCTCTTTGGTGATGGTTGCGGAGCTGTGTTGCTCGAACCGAATACTGAAGGTTTAGGTGTGATCGATTCTATTCTGAAAAGCGACGGTGCGGGATGCCAGTTTCTTTATGTGAAGGCAGGAGGCTCGTTAAAACCGGCATCTCACGATACGGTTGATGCGAGAGAACATTATGCTTATCAGGAAGGACAAACGGTGTTTAAATCGGCTGTGACTAATATGGCAGATGTAGCCGCAGAGGTAATAGAACGTAACAACTTGAAGGGTGAGGATATAGCATGGCTAGTTCCGCATCAGGCAAATAAGAGGATTATCGATGCTACGGCAAGCCGCGCAGGTGTACCCGCAGAAAAAGTGATGATCAATATAGACCGCTACGGAAATACCACAAACGGAACAATTCCTTTATGTTTGTGGGAGTGGGAAAGTAAGCTGAAAAAGGGTGATAATATTATCCTTGCTGCGTTTGGCGGTGGCTTCACCTGGGGTTCTGTGTATTTGAAGTGGGCGTATTGACGTTATAAGTTATAAGTTGTGGGTGGAAGGACGCGGCGGTGATACCAAACCGCAATCTAAAAAAAGATAATAGCAAAGGGCGGGAGAGGATGCTAACTGCTTATCTCTCTTGTTTTTAATATTTTATTTATGAACTTTGAATTATAAATAAATTAACCTAAAAAACAAACATGGATATTAAACAGGTTCAGGAACTTATCAGATTTGTTTCAAAATCAGGTGTTAATGAAGTTTCAATCGAAGAGAAAGATTTTAAAATCACTATAAAGACTAATCAGGCTCCAACATATGTTAATGCAACTATACCGACGCCTGTAGCAGCAACTGCTCCTCAGGCACAGCCGGCATCTGTGGTACCACCGGTACCAGCCGAGCCAAAGGTGACGGTTCCTGAAGCGGAAGATAATTCTAAGTACGTGATGGTTAAATCGCCGATGATTGGTACTTTTTATCGTACTGCCGGACCGGATAAGCCTCCTTTTGTCAATGTTGGCGATGAAGTAAAGGCGGGCCAGGTGGTGTGTATCATCGAGGCGATGAAATTGTTTAACGAAATAGAATCGGAGGTTTCCGGACGAATAGTAAAAGTGCTTGTCGAGAATTCAAGTCCTGTTGAATACGATCAGCCTTTGTTCCTGGTAGAACCTGCCTAAATATTTTGTGATGTGCAAGTATGCAGGGGCTGTAGCATCTGTATATTTGCACATTTTTTATTTGTACACTTAAGGGAGATTTATGTTTAAGAAGATATTAATTGCAAACCGTGGTGAAATTGCATTGCGTATTATCCGCACATGCAAGGAAATGGGAATAAAAACCGTAGCTGTTTATTCAACAGCCGATCGTGATAGTTTGCATGTAAGGTTTGCAGATGAGGCGGTATGTATTGGCCCTCCTGCCAGCAAGGATTCATATCTTAATATACCGAATATTATTTCGGCAGCGGAACTAACCAATGCCGATGCGATCCATCCTGGGTATGGATTTCTGTCGGAGAATGCCAAGTTCTCGGCTATTTGCCGCGATTACCATATAAAATTTATTGGAGCTACTCCCGAGCAGATCAATGGCATGGGAGATAAGGCCTCGGCTAAAGAAACAATGAAGCAGGCCGGCGTACCTACTATTCCGGGTTCCGACGGGCTAATATCTGATATTGCAGAGGGTTTGGAAGTTGCGAACTCTATAGGTTACCCCATCATACTAAAGGCGACCGCCGGCGGCGGTGGTCGTGGGATGCGCATTGTGTGGAAGGACGAAGATTTTGAAGCGGCATGGGATTCGGCAAGAATGGAGGCCGGGGCGGCGTTTGGAAACGATGGGCTGTACCTGGAAAAATATGTAGAGGATCCGCGCCATATTGAGATTCAGATTATTGGCGATCAGTACGGAAAGGTATGTCACTTATCAGAACGCGACTGTTCGATACAGCGACGCCATCAGAAACTGGTTGAGGAATCGCCTTCTCCTTTTATGACAGATGCATTGCGTGAGAAAATGGGAGAAGCAGCTGTAATAGGTGCTAAAGCGGTAAACTATGAGGGTGCAGGAACGATTGAGTTTCTCGTAGACAAGCATCGTAATTTTTACTTTATGGAGATGAATACCCGTATTCAGGTAGAGCATCCTGTAACAGAAGAAGTAATAAATTATGATTTGATCAAAGAACAGATCAGGGTTGCTGCAGGAGTTCCGATATCAGGTAAAAATTATCTGCCGGCTAAACATGCTATCGAGTGCCGCATTAATGCCGAAGACCCTGCAAATGGGTTCAGGCCATCACCTGGCAGGATCACGATATTTCATTCTCCGGGTGGCCACGGCGTTCGTGTTGACACGCATGTATATGCTGGATACCGGATTCCACCGAACTACGATTCAATGATCGCTAAGCTGATCTGTACCGGACAGACCCGTGAGGAGGCTATCTGTACAATGGAGAGAGCGTTGAGCGAATTTATAATAGAAGGAGTAAAAACAACCATTCCTTTTCATTGCCAGTTGATGAAGGATCCAAACTTCAGAGCAGGGAATTTTACTACCAAGTTTATGGAGAGCTTTGAGTATATTGAGGAAACTGTCTGATAATTTAACTTAATAGCGGTAGGGACTCTGCCTGTTTGGCCGATACATACTGTTGAATGCAATGAGCGAGAACAGAGGAAAAAAACTTATCGACTCCCTGAAAAGAAAAGGAGAAAGCCTGGAAGCAGAGATGTCGTTTTTCGACCATCTGGAAGTGCTCCGCTGGCACCTTATCCGCTCCTGTATTGCTATTGTGGTATTTACGGGCGTCGCTTTTTCATATTACGACTTTATTTTCGATAAGATAATCCTTGGTCCTAAAAGTGCTGATTTCTGGACATACCAGTTTATGTGCGGCTTGGCTGAGCGTTTTAACCTGGGTGCTGATTACTGTATTAAGGATATCAACTTTAATATTATTAATACAGAGATGGCGGGACAGTTCACGTTGCAAATCAATTCGTCTTTACTGATGGGGCTTGTACTGGGCTTTCCGTATCTTTTATATGAAGTGTGGCGTTTTGTAAAGCCCGGATTAACCGATAAGGAAAGAACTTCGGCAAGCGGTTTTGTGTTTTATGCTACAATGCTATTTATCCTCGGTATCCTGTTTGGCTACTATGTAATTGCGCCGCTTTCTATCACTTTTCTTGCCAACTATACGGTCAGCAGCGTAATCCAGAACCAAATCACCATAGATTCATATCTTTCCTCTGTTGCTACGCTAACACTGGGCTCGGGCATCGTATTTGAATTGCCTATACTGATCTTTATCCTGTCGAAGATTGGAATCATGACGCCTGCCTTTATGCGTTCGTCGAGAAGGTATTCGTCTGTTATCATACTCATTATCGCTGCCGTTATCACTCCAACTCCGGATATACTAACGATGCTTACGGTTAGTTTTCCGCTGTTCATACTGTATGAAATAAGTATTATGATATCAGCAAGGGTGGAAAGAAACCGTGAAAAAGCTTTGATGAGCAGAGATTAAAATTCATTTGCCGGTGCGGCGGGATAGTTAATCCTGAGAAAGTAAGGCCCTTCTGCGAGTTCGAAATAAAATATTTCATAAGTTTGTTTCTTCGAATTGAGCCACTTACTATTATTAGTGATATTTATTATGGATGAAAAAAAATCAATTGCTATAGGTTCTGATCATGCCGGATTTGAATACAAAGAGATGTTGAAGTCTTTTTTGGCGGGGAGCGATGTAAAAGACTTTGGCACGTATAGCGCAGAATCGGCCGATTATCCCGACTTCGCACATCCTGTTTCTTCGGCTGTAGAGAACGGCGAGTTTACTTTTGGAATTCTCGTTTGTGGGAGCGCAAACGGAGTTGCGATTACGGCGAATAAACATCAGGGCATAAGAGCTGCGATATGCTGGACAGAGGAACTCGCAGAACTGGCCAGAAAACATAATAACGCCAATGTTTTATGTATACCCGCCCGTTTTATAAGCGAGGAGCTCGCCAGAGCTATAACAGAGAAATTTCTCTCCACAGACTTTGAGGGTGGACGTCACGCGACAAGGGTAGGGAAGATTTCGTGTTAAGTTGAGTTATACGTTATAAGTAGTAAGTTATACGTTTTTACGTAACAAGTTTTAGGGAGGTGCTAATAGCTTACTCGTTATGCCTTAAAACTTACGACTTATAACTTACTACTTAAAACTCCTAAAACGTTACCCGTACAGACAAGCCAAACTGGCCTGCTTTAAAGTCGGCATCAGGAGCAAATTGCAGTGCTGGTTTCCAGTCGAAAGAAAGGTTAATGGGCGCTTCTGCGAAATGATAATCGAGGCCGAGCACTCCATCGGCACTCAAAAGGAAGTCGTTTTCATCGATCAACTTGTAATCAATGCCTCCTACCGAAGCACCCCCGCCATAGTACCATCTCAGTGTACCAAATTCGAAGTTTATTGGATTATGAACCTCATATAGACCAGTGAAACGTACTGCAGAATAGGCGTTGCGGTCCTTAAAACTTAAGATAAAGTCGAGCGCTTTGTCCTGTTGAATAAAAGTTTTAAAGGTAATTCCGGTATAGTCGCCCACCCTGACACCCAGGGCGTTCTTATACTGAGCTTCAGCTCTTTCGGTTTTGCCTATTGAAATAACTGTTATAAGAGATAACAAGATGAATAACTTTTTCATATTTAAAGTGTGTTTGCAAGGCAAAGGTATAAATATCGGCTAATATTGTATTCTTATTTTTTAGTGTTATCCCAGGGTAGGCATAAATGAAAAAGGAGTTATTTTGCAATAACTCCCTTAGCTCAATAAATTAAAATAGCTTAAAATGCGTAACGGAAAGAAAGCCCGAAACGTCCTGCATTGGTGTCAGTGTCGGGGCTGATCACGAACATGGGTCTCCAGTCGAAACCAAAGTTCAGAGGAACATTGGGGATTTTGTATTCCAATCCGACTACCGGCCTGATTGCTATTGCGGTATCATCGTTTCCGAAAAGGATCTGTGGTCCGATACCCGCATACCACTTCAGGCCAGGCGCGTTAGGGATATTCGCATTATACTCGTATTCTGCTTCTAAACCAACTACATCACCTTCATAAAAGAGAAGACTGGCATCCAGCGCTCCGGTAGTTGTGAAAAAATGCTTTACATTAAATCCGACTCCGGTACTTCCATCACCGACGTCTACCCTAAGTCCGGCGGCAGTTCTGTAGCTTGTGCCGGAGGCCCTGCTTTGAGCA
Source organism: Arcticibacter tournemirensis (assembly GCF_006716645.1). Taxonomy (NCBI): domain Bacteria; kingdom Pseudomonadati; phylum Bacteroidota; class Sphingobacteriia; order Sphingobacteriales; family Sphingobacteriaceae; genus Arcticibacter; species Arcticibacter tournemirensis. The sequence continues at coordinate 1,095,375 of NZ_VFPL01000001.1, forward strand.
AACAGGGAAGTTGACAGGCAGAATAATACTACAATAAGACTTAATAATTTTCTTTTCATTATAATGAGATTAAAGTTTTTAATTCTGAACTAAAACAAGGTTGCTCAATTTTGGTTTCGGATTTTTTTATTTCTTCCGCGTTAAATTTGGAGCTGTTGATTTGGCCATTGGAATACATTGAATGAAGTCTGTTAAAAGAACTGTGCGTTAAAAAATGTTAAAGCTTAGTATTTGAAGATTAAAAAGATAAATTTGCAGACGAAAAATTGGAATTGGTAGTTTGGCCATAAAATATGTTTATTAAATGAAAAGATTTTTATTATTGGTAGTCTTATTTGCGGCGACTTTTTCTTCCTGTAAGAAGGATGAGGGTAGCGATTATGACCCGGAAGAACAGTTGAAGAAGGACGAGCAGATTATAAAAGATTTCGTTGCCGCGAATAATCTGCAGGAAGTTGAGCGCGAAGAAAATGGCATCTACTATATCATAACAGAGCCAGGAACAGGTACAGCAACCTACACGGCAAACACTAAGGTTAAAGTTAAGTATACCGGAAGGCTCTTGAGCGGCACTGTATTTGACTCCGGGACAACAGAATTTACGTTAGGCAGAGTGATTGCCGGATGGCAATTAGGGGTGCCTTTGATCCAGAAGGGTGGAAAAATACGATTACTGGTTCCTTCGGGATATGCATACGGGCCTTATCAGAATGGACCTATTCCTGCAAACTCCGTGCTTGATTTTGACATAGAACTGTTGGACGTAACAAATTAATAAACAGCACGAATGAAAGTAATTACATATAAATTGTCTTTGGTCATGTTTCTTTTAGTCGCTGTAACGGCTGGCTGTAAAAAGGAGTATGATAACATTGAAGTAGAAGACGAAAAGAATATTCAGGAATATATTCAGAAAAACGGTCTTAATATGCAGGTCTATGACACCACAGGTATCTATTACCAGGTGACAAAGATGGGGACCGGCAGTCCGATTGACTACACCCAGCAGCTGCCGGTCGTGTATACTGTAAAGTCGCTTGATGGCGTATACTCATCCCAGGACACGATCCTCAATCATTATGCGAATTACTTTGGATATTATTCTCCAGCCAGTTTGCGCGATCTGATGAAGGACGTGCTGAAGAACCAGGGTGGATCTATACGGATTATACTTCCATCGCGTAAGGCTTACGGAAGAGGAGGGAATACCAGTCTTGGGATTCCGGGGAATGCTTCTCTTGACTTTACCGTGTCTATCCTGGAAAAAAGTAAGCTGCCCGCGTATGAGGATCAAATGATAAAGAAATATCTGGGTACAGATCTTCCGAATTATACTAAATCGGAAGACGGGATCTATTACAAAATAAGCGAAGCGGGGACGGGGAAGGAGATTCGGACGGATTCTACAGTAACTGTGAACTATTCGGGTTCTTTTATGAACGGTACCGTTTTTGATTCTTACGAGGGATATTCGTCGCAGGTCGACGGATTTATCAACGCCTGGAAAAAGATTTTGCCTTTGCTTAAGGAAGGCGGGTCGGTGAAATTCGTGACGCCATCGTCTTCTGCTTATGGTCTGCAAGGCTCAAGCTCCATTCCGGCCTTCTCTCCGCTTGGTTTCGATGTAAAGGTTACGAAGGTAGGTCAATAGAGGATTACGAATATCATTAAAAATCAAAAAGGGCAGCGGATGGGAATATCTCCGATGCCCTTTTTTGGTGTCCTATGAATTAATATAACGGCCTTGTTACAATTTTATTTTATAGATCTGAAATCCTGATTGCTTTCGATGGTAAGCAGCGATTCATAAATCAACCGGATTACATTGTCCACATCCTCTTTATGAACCATTTCTACTGTGGTATGCATATAGCGTAACGGCAGAGAAATTAAAGCCGACACGACACCGCCGTTTGAATAGGCAAAGGCATCTGTATCGGTCCCAGTCCATCTCGAAGAAGCCTGCCGTTGAAAAGGGATACTATGTTTTTCGGCAACCGAAATAAGCAGCTTATTGAAATTCGTTTGAACCGATGGTGCATACGAAAGAACTGGTCCCTTGCCACATGCAAGATCCCCTTGTGTAACCTTATTGATCATCGGGGTTTGCGTATCGTGGGTTACGTCGGTTACAATGGCTAGATTCGGCTTAATTCTGTTTGCTATCATTTCAGCGCCGCGAAGTCCAACTTCTTCCTGGACAGCGTTCACTATATACAACCCAAAGGGAAGATGTTTTTTGTTTTCCTTAAGCAAGCGTGCAACTTCGGCGATCATGAAACCACCCACCCTGTTATCGAGGGCGCGGCCAACATAGTAGCGGTCGTTAAGCACCATGAATTCATCTTCGTACGTAATCACACATCCTACATGTATTCCCAGAGCTTCAACCTCTTCCTGCGAGGTACAGCCGCAATCCAGGAAAATATTCTTTAGTGTGGGAGCCTCTTCTTTTTCTCCATTCCGCGTATGTATTGCGGGCCAGCCGAATACCGCTTTAACGATTCCTTTATCGGTGTGAATATTAACTCTTTTAGAAGGCGCAATCTGGTGATCTGATCCACCGTTGCGGATTACGTAGATAAGCCCATCTTTAGTAATATAGTTTACAAACCAGGAAATCTCATCGGCATGGGCTTCTATTACTACCTTAAATTCAGCTTCGGGGTTGATGATACCAACCGCCGTTCCATAGCTGTCAACCTGATGTGTGTCGACATATGGCTTGATATAGTCGAGCCACAGGCGTTGCCCTTCCCACTCGAAACCGGTAGGCGAAGGATTGTTAATGTAGCTCTGTAAAAATTGAAGTGATTTTTCGGTTACAACAGGAATATGTTTTTGATTTTCTTCGTTGTTGGTGCTCATGTATTATTCTCCTTTAAATGCAAATATAGAAATAGCTATTGGCTATTGGGAGTTTGCGGCAGGCATAAAAAAGTTTATTGCGGTTTTCCTGCAGCACGCAATTAGCAGTCGATGCTTAGTGGGTGAAATAGGGGTATCTTACTTCGGTAAGGTACAAACCGCAAGCGGGCACGGAAGAACCGGCATTCGAACGATTTTTGCTTTCAATGATATCATGAATATCTGCAGGCTTCAGTAGGCCTTTACCCACCATCATAAGTGATCCAACGATTGCCCTGACCATATTTCTCAGAAAGCGGTCGGCAGAAATATGAAAAACAAGGCCATCGGCAGTGTTCACCCATTCGGCCCTCGATATCTTGCAGTTATTCGTAAATACCTGGGTGTTCGACTTGCTGAAACAACTGAAATCAGTATACTCCAGTAAGATTGCCGCTGCTTCATTCATGGGATCTATGTCGGGCATGTCCCTTAACAGCCACGAAAGGTTTTGCTTAAAAGGATCTTTTTGAAAGTGAATATGGTATTCGTAAGAACGGAGGGTCGCATCAAAACGAGCATGCGCGTCGGGAGCCATGTTCAATAGTTGCTTTACAGCGATTTGAGGCGGAAGCAGGGAATTGAGGCGACTAAGAAAAACCGGGTTTCCTGACAGATCAGGCCTTGGATTACTCAGGTCAAAATGAGCGTAAAATTGCTTCGCATGAACTCCGGTGTCTGTCCTGCCGCAACCAACCGTTTCGATCTCCTCCCGCAATATCGTAGAAAGAGCCTTGTCTAACACCTCCTGCACTGTAATGGCGTTTGGTTGTACCTGCCAGCCATGGAAACCGGTGCCGTTGTATGACAGTTCTGCAAAAAGCCTGGTTTTATCACTCACGCTTCAAAATTAGTGATATGAAACAAATTATCGCTCCCTCAAACACTTTTATATATTTGTAGTGTTAAAAAATCACTATGCTACAAAGAATTCAAACCCTCTGGCTGTTTTTATCAACAACAATGATTTTTGCGTTGTTCCTGTTTCCTTTTTTACAAATATTGAGCGCCAATGGCACCGCGAAGGCAATAAAAGTTACCGGCGTGTATGAGAACATAGGGGGACAGGTTGTGCAGAGCGACGGTTTTATTGGCCTGACGATAGCGACGGTATTGCTGGGACTCCTTCCATTTGTAGTGATTTTCTTCTATGCCGACCGAAAGAAACAGATAAAGCTGTGTTATCTTACGATTGTATTGATCATTGGATTTAGCTTCTGGCTTGCTCAAACAGCTAAAGGTATAATAGGGGATATGACTATTGAGCTTCAGAATTACGGTATCGGAGTAATTTTACCGTGCTTAGCGATATTTTTTATTGTTTTGGCACTCAGGGGAATCAGACGCGATGAAAAATTGATCAAGTCTGCGGATCGTTTGAGATAGATACATGCTCCGCTTCATTTAGTTGTTGCAACTGGTATTTTTAAATATAATTTTGTATCTTTGTAAAATACCGGCAATACAGTCGGTTTTTTATTGTTATCATGAACCCATTTAGTACTCTGGGTATCCGTCATGATATTGTTAATGCCATAACTGATCTGGGATTTGAAAATCCCACGCCAATCCAGGAACAATCAATCCCGGTTTTACTTACAGGCAGCAACGATTTTGTCGGATTAGCCCAAACCGGCACAGGGAAGACCGCCGCTTTTGGACTTCCTTTGTTAGAATTAATCGATTTTACAAAAAACTACCCCCAGGCACTTATTTTGTGCCCAACCCGTGAATTATGTTTGCAGATCGCCAGTGATCTGAACAACTACGCAAAGAACCTGAGCGATGTTCATATTGTTGCCGTTTATGGCGGTGCCAGTATCTCTGATCAGCTGAGGCAGATCAAACGCGGAGTGCAGATTGTGGTGGCAACACCAGGCAGGATGCTCGATATTATCAACCGCAAGGCTATTAATTTTTCTGAAGTAAGCTATGTAGTGCTCGATGAAGCAGATGAGATGCTGAACATGGGCTTCCAGGAGGATATTGATACTATCCTTTCTACTACTCCGGATGAAAAAAAGACATGGTTGTTTTCGGCAACTATGCCTTCTGAAGTACGCCGGATAGCTAAAAAATATATGACTGATCCTGTAGAGCTTACCATGGGTAAACAGAATACAGGGAATGTTAATATTGATCACGAGTATTATGTAATACGTGCCCGTGATAAGTATGCCGCATTTAAGCGTATTGTTGATTTCAATCCTGAAATCTTCGGTATTGTTTTTTGCCGTACAAAAATAGAAACGCAGGAAATCGCTGAAGCCCTCATTAAAGATGGTTATAACGCCGATTCATTGCATGGGGATCTTTCTCAGCAGCAGCGCGACAAGGTGATGAAGCGTTACCGCGACAGAAACCTTCAGTTGCTGATTGCAACGGACGTTGCTGCCCGTGGAATTGATGTTAATGACGTTACCCACGTTATCAACTATTCGCTCCCCGACGAGCTTGAGAACTATACCCACAGAAGCGGTCGTACTGCCCGTGCAGGGAAGTCTGGTGTTTCCATTTCCTTAATTAACAGCAAAGAACTGGGTAAGATCAGGCAGATAGAACGTGCTATAGGTAAGAAGTTTACCAAAGTGGAGGTTCCTGGAGGCTTTGATGTATGCGAAAAGCAGTTGTTTGCTTTGGTACACCGGGTTCACCAGGTGGAAGTTAACGAGAGCCAGATGGAGTCGTACATCCCCCGCATTATGGACGAATTCAAGGAGATGGATAAGGAGGAAATAATTAAGCGCTTTGCTTCGCTTGAATTTAACCGTTTCCTTGATTATTATAAAAATGCTCCCGATCTGAATGCGCCGGTTGGTGATGAACGTGGTGAGCGGACAGAACGCTTTAGCCGTACATCTTCGAGAGGCGACTATACCCGTTTGTTCATTAATCTTGGTTCAGTTGACGAATTTACCCGCGGCGATATGCTTGGGTTTATTTGCAACAACGCTAAGATCAACGGAAAATCTATTGGAAAGATCGATCTTAAAGGCGTATATACCTTCTTTGAGGTGGAAAATTCTGTAGCTGAGCAGGTTCAGGATAATTTTAAATCAGTGGATTTTAATGGTCGTAAGGTTAGAATAGAGTTGGCTGGAGAGCGTGATGGCGGAAGTCGTGAGAGATTTAGCGGAAGTGGCAGGCGTGAAGGCGGAAGCCGGGAACGCAGCAGCGGAGGCTATCGTGATTATTCAGGTGCCAGACGTGACGACCGTCGCGGAGGTGGCTCCGGCAGCAGGCCGGGCGGCGACCGCGAAAGGCGTAAACGCTGGTAAGAAAAAGCTTTCAGCTGTCAGAGAGCAGCATTCAGCTTTGTCATAGCATAAAAAAAACGGGTTATCAGATTGATGCCCGTTTTTTTATGACTCTTTATTACCCATATACATTAATCATTGTCCATGTATACCCGTCTTCCCATTTCATCTTCGTAGAACTGCCTGTCGTACATATCCAGAAATACAGGCTCTCCATTTGGGCCTTTAACATGGAAAAGGCGGTCCTTGATCTGATTGCCGTAATCCCTTAAACGATTTCCGACATCTTTAGCAGAATTCATTAATCCATCCGCCAATCTGGTGCCATCTTTTCTTTTATACATAAGAGCTACTATTGTAGCAGCTGCGGCTCCGGCAGTAACGCCCCAAACTATCATTTTCTTCATAGTGTTCTTTTTTAGAAGAACAACGTAAATGACAGGATGTTTTGAAGCGCTTAGGAAAGCTGATCGGCCAGTAATTTCATTTCAATTTGTGGCGAATGCTTTTCGTAAAGAATTGCGTAAACAGCCCTGCATATGGGCATATTTACTTTATAGGTTTTGTTTATCTGATGAAGAGAGTTTGATGCATAATAGCCTTCGGCGATCATGTTCATTTCAAGCTGTGCCGACTTAACCGTGTAGCCTTTACCGATCATATTGCCGAACATCCTGTTTCTGCTGAATTGAGAATAGGCCGTAACAAGCAGGTCTCCCAGATAAGCAGATTCCTTAATGTCGCGATCTATTGGATGTACAGCATCTACAAAGCGGAGGATTTCCCTTATTGCGTTGGATATTAATACTGATTGAAAATTATCTCCATAGCCCACCCCGTTACAGATTCCGCTGGCTACAGCATAAATATTCTTAAGCACAGCGGCGTACTCGGTGCCATATATGTCGTCAGACACGTTTGTTTTAATATAGCGGGTATTTATTAGTCCGGCAAATCGGGCAGCCAGCTGCGGGTCGGCAGAGGCAATTGTCAGGTATGACAGTTTCTCCAGTGCGACTTCTTCAGCATGGCACGGACCACTTAATACAACAATATCACTCAGCGGAATATTATACATTTTATGCATAAACTCGCCGATGATCATGTTGTCTTCTGGAACGAAGCCTTTGATTGCAGAGATGATTTTTTTCCCTTTAAAACTTTCGGCGCTCACTCCTGCAAGTACTTCTTTTAAAAAGGCTGCCGGTACATTCAATAATACCATGTTTGCCTCTGCCAACACAGCATTCAAGTCGCTGCTTATATGCTGCGCCGGAACTTTGATCTCAACAGAGCTGAGGTAGTTTGGATTATGGCGGTATCGCCGGAGGTGCTCAATAGAATCGGTGTTTCGCATCCACCAGAAGATTTCTTTATGCTCCCGGTTGTCAGACAGCATTTTAATGTTTGCCGTAGCCCAGCTGCCTCCTCCAATAACTGCTATTCGTGTGTCCTGATCCATAAATAAAAAAGTCCCGATAGATTTGCCGGGACAAGTTTAAGGAATACTTATGAAATATCAGCTATGAGATATGAGTATCGAGATATGAGATTTTAGATATGAGACTTGAAGCATTAAGAGCCTTGCACTCATATCTCAAATCTCAATACTCACATCTATCTATCACTTTTTATCTCCTTCAAAAAGCTTTTCTTTGCTTACTTTCTCAACTAGGGAACCGTCTTTAAGCGTCTTTGAAATAGCGGTGAACGGCCCGGAAACTATCTCCTCGCCGCCCTTAAGGCCTGACAGAACCTGAATGTAAACGTCGTTTTGAATGCCGGTAGTTACAAAAACCTGTTTTACCGTGCCATCTTTCTGGTAGATGAATACGCATTCTTTTACCACAGGCTTTTCAGTCGTCTTCTTTTCCTCAGAGGGGCCTTTATCGGTTTTTGGTTCGTCTTTTATTTCATCCCGTGTGGTAACCGACTGAATCGGTACCGCAAGGCCAGTCGTCTTCTCCGTTTGAATATCTACGGTGGCAGACAGGCCTGGACGGAAAGGGGATTCATTTTTAGCGCCTGCTTTCAGAAGTGCAGTATATGACTCGGGCAGGATCCTTACCTTCACACTGAAATTGGTTACCTGATCGGCACTTGTCCCCACAACATTCGCAGAGCTTGCTATTTCAGTAACTGTTCCCTGGAACTTCTTTCCCTGGAAGGCATCGACCTCAATTTCTGCCAGGTCACCAAGCGATACTCTGTTAATGTCATTTTCATTTACATCCACATTTACTTCCATGGTATTGAGGTTGGAAATACGCATGATTTCGGTACCAGCCATTTGTGCTGTTCCAACCACTCGCTCACCGAGCTCGACCGACAGTTTTGAAACTACGCCATCAACAGGAGAATATATTGTAGTGCGGGCAAGGTTATCAGATGCTTCTTTCACAACCGCTTGAGATTGTTCTACACCATATCTTGCGCCGATGATATTTTGCCGCAAAGATTCGAGATTAGCCTTGGCGCTTAGGTACTGCGCCTGCGCAGCATCATATTCAGAGGCCGACAAAACCTTCTTTTTGAAGAGTTCGGCGCTTCTTTTATAACTTGCTTCTGTGTTTTTGAAATTGGCTTCCGCTTGTTTTAATTGCTGCTGAGAAGAAGCAAGAGTAGCTCTTTGGGTATTCAGGGAAGCAACAGCACGGTTATAACCTGACTGAAGTATGTCGGGGCGTACCTTACATAACAACTGCCCTTTTTTTACTACGTCTCCTTCCTTTACGTTGAGTACTACGATCTCTCCTGAGACTTCGGAGCTCAGCTTTACTTCGACTTCGGGCTGTACTTTTCCGCTGGCAGATACTGTTTCCGTTATCGCTCTTTTTTGCACTTTTTCGGTAGCAACCTGAATTTTATTGCCTTTGCCAAACCATCCTAATTTACTGCCGGCAATAGCGATAACAAGCAATATAACTGCTCCGATAATCACATATTTAAGGGTGTTTTTTTTCTTTGCCATTTTGAGTGGGTATTCTTTTTAAAAGGTTAAAGGATTGCCAAGATAAAAATCAATGATCTTATTTCTGAATATGAGATTGTAGCGGGCCTGTATCAGGTTGAATTCTTTCTGATTCAGATCTGTTTGTGCCTGGTTAAAGTCGAGTGAGTTTACCAGCCCTACGCCATATCGTTGCTGGATTGCATTAAACGCATCTTTGGACGATTGATAAGCGCTGTTTGCGGAGTTGTAACTACTCTCTGCCGCACGCAGATCGGTTACGGCCTGGTATATAATCTTATTGAAGTTATTACGTGCCAGTTGCTCAGATACTTGTGCGTTCTGATAGCTGATCTTCGCACGACGCAAACCGATTCTTGACGATAGCCCATTAAAAATAGGGATGCTTAAAGTAAAGCCGACACTCTGATATAGGTTCTCATTTAACTGATCTGTGAACTTTGTTTTTTCTATAACGCTGATATATCCAGGAGTTAATACCTTTTGTCCCGTACCATTCACAAAGCCTATGGTGTCATTTCTTCCAGTTAAAACTCTGTCAGTTACTTTAGTCCTGTTGCTCGAGTATCCCGATCCTATATTTCCCTGGAATGTTAGTCTTGGATATAAAGCAGATCTTGCGACATCTACAGCTTTTTGGGAGGCCAAAGTGCGATACTTGGCGAGAACGATGTCTGGGTAATTTTCCACAGCATCTGCATAAATGTCGGAAGCAGTAGTTTTATTAATCTGTCCAAGTTGGTTGACAACTGGCTTTACCACTTCGAAACGGTTTCCTGGATCCCGTTCCATTAGCTGAGCAAGGTTTAAATAAGATATATCCAGCTGATTTTGGGCGTTTGTTACGTTAAGTTCAGCAGTAGCCGCCTGAGCTTTGGCTTGTGAAAGATCAGCGAGCGTTTTACTACCTACATCAAACTGCTTTTGCTCACGGTCAAGTTGTAGCCGCGCCAATTCAAGTTGTTGTTGTGCGGCGGTCAGCAGATCCTGATTGTTGAGTATCTGAAGGTATGTAGTAACTACGGTAAGTGCAAGATCGTTCTGAATCTTTTTTGTATTGCTTTTATCCGCTTCAAGCTGGTACTTATATTGAGAAACCTGATGCCATAACCTGAAGCCTTGAAATATTGGGAGCCCGGCTGTTATACTTCCGTTCGCAGAGGTAGTCTGCTCGTTGACGTATTCGTATGTAAGTGGATCAACATTCTGCCCGAAATTGAAATTCAAATTACTTCCTGCATTTAGTGTAGGGTAAAAGAAAAGCTTCGATTCTTTCAAATTCTCTCCCGACAGCGCTTCATTTAACTTCGACTGCTTTATCTGAAGGTTGTTCTGCAGTGTTAAGTCTACGGCCTGCTGAAGCGTTATTTTTTCCTGTGAGTTTGCTGTGAAGCCTGAAAATACCAGCAGGAAAACTGCCGCTAAAATCATTGACTCGGTCCTTAAGCTCTGTTTAAAGATCATTCTCCTAAAGTAATTATTTGTACTATTGTATGCAGTATTTAATTCCAATTTTATGTATCTCATTAAAACCCCTTTCTGGCTAAGATGTATTTATCCGACCCTTACCTGGAGGAAATTAAATGATACAAAAACCATCTATATAACGTTTGACGACGGTCCGATACCGAATGTTACACCGTTTGTACTTAAAACTTTAAAGGAGTATAATGCCAAAGCCACGTTTTTCTGCATTGGCGATAACGTGAGGAAACATCCCGACATATTCAGGCAGGTTGCAGATGCCGGGCATTCTATCGGGAACCATACTTTTAATCATCTTAGAGGCTGGGATACTGAAGATCAGGCCTACCTCGATAATTTTATTAAATGTAATGAACTGACTCAAACAAAGCTCTTCAGGCCTCCTCACGGAAGAATTAAGTTTTCGCAGATAGCACGGCTCAGATCGGTATTTCCCGACCTCCAGATTATCATGTGGGACGTTTTAAGCGGTGATTTCGACCGCGGCCTCAGTCCGGAGAAGTGCCTGAAAAACGTTCTGTCGACTGTGAAGCCCGGTTCTATAATCGTTTTTCACGATAGCCTTAAAGCATTCGACAGGCTTGAGTATACACTGCCCCGCGCTTTAAAGGCCTGGCAGGAAGAGGGGTACCGCTTTGGCCAGCTATGATGGAACACCATTAAGTATTATTGTTTAGACTTTTTCTAAATAAAAATTGATGAAAGTGATTACCGTCACTTTTTAGCATTTTTTGTAATTTCGCAAGAACTATAACTCTCATGCAGAGTTGACTTATAACTAACATGAATAAAAATCAGAAGTAATGGCATTTGATATAGAAATGATACAAAAGGTTTACAACAACCTTGCCGGTCGGATAGACGCTGCAAAGAGAGTTGTTGGAAAACCGTTAACACTCACTGAAAAGATCCTGTATTCGCACTTATGGAATGGAGATGCTGATGAATCCTACAAGCGTGGCACTTCGTATGTTGATTTCGCTCCGGATCGTGTTGCCATGCAGGACGCTACCGCTCAAATGGCCCTTCTTCAGTTCATGCAGGCGGGGAGGCCGCAGGTCGCCGTACCTTCTACAGTGCATTGTGATCACCTCATACAAGCTAAAATAGGCGCCACCGAGGATTTGGAAACCGCAAACACCACGAATAAAGAGGTGTACGACTTCCTTTCTTCAGTTTGTAATAAATATGGTCTGGGATTCTGGAAACCAGGAGCCGGTATCATCCACCAGGTAGTGCTTGAGAATTATGCATTTCCGGGAGGAATGATGATTGGAACTGACTCGCATACTCCTAATGCAGGTGGTTTGGGGATGATTGCCATAGGGGTCGGCGGTGCCGATGCCTGCGATGTAATGGCCGGTTTTGCATGGGAACTGAAGTTTCCGAAGCTTATCGGTGTAAAGCTCACAGGTAAAATGTCGGGGTGGACTGCCCCTAAAGATGTGATTCTGAAGGTGGCAGGTGTACTGACAGTAAAAGGTGGTACCGGATGTATTGTTGAATATTTTGGGGAAGGCACCCGTTCGATGTCGGCTACTGGTAAGGCTACCATTTGTAACATGGGGGCTGAGATAGGCGCTACTACATCTATCTTTGGGTATGATGAAAAGGCTGAAGCTTATCTGCGTGGTACCGGCCGGGCTGATATTGCCGACCTGGCAAATGAAGTTCGCGAACATCTTACAGGAGACGATGAAGTATATGCTAATCCTGAACAATATTTTGATCAGGTAATTGAAATAAATCTTTCGGAGCTGGAACCGCATGTTAACGGTCCTTTTACTCCCGATCTGGCATGGCCTATATCTAAATTCGCAGAAGCAGTAAGAGAGCATAACTGGCCCGCGAAACTGGAAGTCGGATTAATCGGATCATGTACGAATTCTTCTTACGAGGATATCACCAGAGCGGCCTCTATCGCTCAGCAGGCTGTAGATAAGCATCTTGTAGCAAAGTCAGAATATACTGTAACGCCAGGATCTGAACTGGTACGTTATACTGTAGAGCGCGACGGTTATCTTGATACATTTGATAAGATAGGCGGTGTAGTGCTTGCCAATGCATGTGGCCCATGTATCGGGCAGTGGGCACGTCATACCGACGACCCTACCCGCAAGAATTCTATCATTACATCCTTCAACCGCAACTTTGCAAAACGTAATGATGGTAATCCAAATACTCATGCCTTTGTTGCGTCTCCCGAAATCGTTACGGCCCTGGCTATTGCCGGCGACCTTACCTTCAATCCGCTTACCGATACATTAATCAATGAGAGGGGCGAGCAGGTGAAGCTGGATGAACCAACAGGATTAGAGATGCCTGAAAAAGGATATGCTGTAGAGGATGCAGGATATCAGTCGCCTGCCGAAGATGGAAGCGGTGTTCAGGTTTTGGTAGATGAAAAATCGAGCCGCTTACAGCTTCTTGATCCATTCCCTGCGTGGGAAGGAACAGACCTTCACGGACTTCGTCTTTTAATAAAGGCAAAGGGTAAATGTACTACCGACCATATTTCTATGGCAGGGCCGTGGCTGAAGTTCCGCGGGCACCTGGATAATATTTCAAACAACATGCTGATTGGGGCTATTAATTATTTTAATGACAGCACCGATCACGTTAAGAATCAGCTCACAGGCGAATACGGACCTGTACCTGCTACGCAGCGCGCTTATAAAGCTGCCGGGATAGGTACTGTGGTTGTCGGCGATGAGAACTATGGTGAAGGCTCGTCCCGCGAACATGCAGCCATGGAGCCTCGTCATCTCGGAGTAAGAGTCATACTGGTGAAGTCATTTGCCCGTATTCACGAAACAAACCTGAAAAAGCAGGGTATGCTGGGTATAACATTTGCAGATCCTAACGATTATAACAAGGTTCAGGAGGATGATTCTATTGACATCGTGGGTCTTACCTCGTTCGCTCCCGGCAAGCAGTTAACAGTTGTGCTGAACCATAAGGATGGTAGCGTCGACTCGTTCCCTGTGAACCATACTTATAACGAACAGCAGATCGAGTGGTTCAAAGCAGGCGCTGCCCTCAATCTTATCAGGATGAAACAGCAAGCTTGATAGTACCATTTTAATAATAAAAAAGGCCGGAGTCAATTGATCCCGGCCTTTTTTATTAATTGACACTTAAACTATTAGTGTGTAACGCCTAATTCTTCGGCCATAGCGGCACCAATTTCGGCAGGCGATTCAACTACCCTGATACCGCACTCTCTCATTATACGCATTTTCGCGGCTGCGGTATCATCAGCGCCGCCTACAATAGCACCAGCATGTCCCATGCGGCGACCTGCAGGAGCAGTTTGTCCGGCGATAAAGCCTACCACCGGTTTCGTTCCGTTCTCTTTGATCCACAGTGCAGCTTCTGCTTCCATTCCACCGCCGATTTCGCCGATCATTACAATTCCTTCTGTCTCGGGGTCGTTCATCAGCAATTTAACTGCTTCTACGGTTGGTGTACCAATAATAGGGTCGCCACCAATTCCAATAGCTGTAGTGATGCCTAGTCCCGCTTTTACCACCTGGTCAACAGCTTCATAAGTCAGGGTTCCTGATTTGGAAACAATACCTACAGTTCCCTTTTTGAAGATAAAGCCAGGCATGATACCTATTTTTGCTTCATCTGCTGTAATAATACCAGGGCAGTTAGGGCCGATAAGCCTGCAATCCTTGTCTTTAATGTACTCCTTAACCATGATCATATCTTTGGTAGGAATGCCCTCGGTAATGCAGACGATTACCTTAATACCAGCTTCCGCAGCTTCCATAATGGCGTCTCCGGCGAAGGCAGGAGGAACGAAGATGATGGAAACGTCGGCGCCTGTTTTGTCTACCGCTTCTTTCACAGTATTAAATACAGGTTTTTCAAGATGGGTTTGGCCTCCTTTTCCGGGAGTGACTCCTCCAACAACGTCGGTCCCATACTCAATCATTTGAGTAGCATGATAGGTCCCTTCATTCCCGGTAAAGCCCTGAACAATAACTTTTGAATTTTTATTTACTAATACACTCATTGAACGGAATTTAAGATGTACAAAACTATAAGAATAGGCCTAAACCACAAACCTTTTTATCACCCGAAGGTCGTTTTTTCTATGCCTGATGAATTAAATTGCAGGTCGAACAGACGCTTGTAGTAACCATTATGCTGCAGCAATTGTTGGTGCGATCCCATCTCCTTTATTTCGCCCTGGTCGAGTACAATAATCTTATCTGCGTTTTGAATGGTAGAGAGCCTGTGTGCGATGACGATAGACGTCCTGCCTTTCATCAGCTTTTGGAGTGTTTGCTGGATAAGCAGCTCTGTTTCTGTATCAACAGAAGAGGTTGCTTCATCCAGTACCAGGATCTTTGGATTATATACCAGCGCTCTTATAAATGAGATGAGCTGAGCCTGACCCGCTGACAAGGTAGCGCCCCGTTCCATTACATTATAATCAAAGCCCTCCGGCAAACGGTTTATAAAATCGGCAGCCCCCGCTTCAGTAGCAGCCTTTATCAGCTGATCTCTTGAAATAGCCGGATTGTTCAGCGTAATATTGTTGGCAATAGAATCCGAAAACAGGAAGACATCCTGTATGACGGTTGCAATCTGTGAACGCAGATAGCCCAGCTCATAGTCCCGGATATCGAGTCCGTCTATTTTCACACTTCCCTTTCCGATCTCATAAAACCTGTTCAGTATATTGATGACAGACGATTTACCCGCACCTGTAGCACCAACGAGCGCAAGCGTCTGTCCGGGTTCTACCGTGAAACTTATGTCTTTTAAGACCCAGTTGTTTTCATTGTAAGCAAACCAAACGTTTTCAAAAGAAATGGCGCCGTCCAGTTTGCCGGTTGCGAAGCTGCCTGAGTTTTCTTCTTCGTCATGTGTGTCAAGAATGGTAAAGACCCGGTCGGCACCCACCATTCCCATCTGTAGCGTGTTGAACTTGTCGGCAAGTTCGCGGATCGGCCTGAACATCATGTTAATGTACATAATAAAGGCGATAATTACCCCGGGCGAAGTATCGTGGTCTATGATCGATTTCGAACCATACCACACAAGCAGGCCCAGTGAGAGTGCTGAAATGATTTCGACTACGGGAAAGAAGATAGAGTAATACCAGTTAGACCTGATATTAGCATCACGGTGCTTGGCGTTGATCTGCTTAAATTTATGCATCTCCTGATTTTCCCGTGCAAAATACTGGGTGATGTTCATTCCGGTAATATGCTCCTGGAGGAAGGTATTGAGATGGCCCACCTGTGATCTTACTTCCTGAAAAGCCGATTTGATGGCCTCCTTGAATACATAGCTGGCGAACACCAGCAAGGGCATTGGTAGTAAGACAATTAAAGTCAGTTGCCAGTCGATATACAGCATGACTGCCAGAAGGGTAATCAGCTGTAATATGTCCCCTGCTATTACAATCAGCCCTTCAGAAAATATGTCGGCAATAGTCTCGAGGTCAGATACTGTGCGTGTGATTAATTGCCCGATTGGTGTTTTGTCGAAGAACCGGAGCTTTAAAGTGCTTATGTGATTAAAAACATTGATCCGAAGGTCCCTGATGGTTGATTGACCGAGCTTGTTGGTAAGGAACGTGTGATAATATTGAATAACAGCCTGGAGAACGAGCAGGAAAAGCATTAACAAGGTCATGCTTGTAAGTCCCGGTTTGTCGTCCGTTAGGATATATTTGTCGAGGGTGAACTGGATCAGCAGGGGCCGGAGGGGAGATACTATTGCGAGCGCTATAGTGAGGGTTATCGACCATGCAAAAATCCTTTTGTATGGTTTAATATAAGTAAAGATCCGCTTGAGCAGATTGATATCATAAGCCTTACCTGCGACCTTCGCCATAAATGTCGTATTCCTTTTGAGGCTGCAAAAATAGAAATATTTTAGCAGCAAGGTGTCAGATGGAGGTAACGAGCTTTAGCTAATTGATGAATAAACAATTATTTAACATTAAAAAAGCTTTAATTAAATATGCTAATTTAGCGGCTTTGAATTTGAATGTCATGCGAAGAGTCTTAATAACATTAATAGCAATTGTCTTTACCTCCAAACTTGTTTATGCCCAGGGAGAAGTTGATGAACGTTCAATGATCTTCAGAATGAACGGGTTGGAGATCAATACCAAAGATTCATCCTTTTATGCCAATTTCAGGTTCAGGATGCAAAACAGGATGGGTTTCTATACCAACGGGGGAGACGATCTTGGCATTTCTGAATGGGATG
Organism: Arcticibacter tournemirensis; assembly: GCF_006716645.1. Classification (NCBI taxonomy): domain Bacteria; kingdom Pseudomonadati; phylum Bacteroidota; class Sphingobacteriia; order Sphingobacteriales; family Sphingobacteriaceae; genus Arcticibacter; species Arcticibacter tournemirensis. Next base: position 1,112,235 of record NZ_VFPL01000001.1, read on the forward strand.
CAAGAGTAAGACGGTTAAGGCTGAGGGCCGACGGATATGTATTAAGCCCCAAGATCGGGTACAGTATCCAGCTATCCTTTTCCAGGGGCGATCAGGACATCGACAATACAGGCATTGCAAATATTGTGCGTGACGCTGTGGTGTTTTATCACTTTACCAATAATTTCTATATAGCTTTCGGACAAAATAAACTCCCTGGTAATCGTCAGCGGGTGAATTCGTCGGGGCAATTACAGTTTGCCGATCGCTCCATTGTGAACAGTACCTTTACCGTCGACCGCGATTTCGGGTTAAAAGCATATTATAACAACACCATAGGGTCGGTGCCTTTCAGAATTAAAGGCGCTATAAGTACCGGAGAAGGCAGGAGTGTTAACACGACTGATAACGGGCTCGCTTATACAGGCAGATTTGAAATACTCCCCTTCGGTGAATTCAAGAACGAAGGAGATTACTCAGAGGGAGACCTCGAACGGGAGGAAACCCCGAAGCTGGCACTTGCCGGAGGCTACAGCTATAACGCAAAGACGAACCGGACGGGCGGGCAATTAGGAAAAGAGATGTATGCATCGAGGGATATGGGTACAGCAATCTTCGATATGATCTTCAAGCTAAGAGGCTGGGCTTATGAGACTGAATATATGAAACGCACAGCAGACAATCCCCTGACTTTTAATGAAGATGGCGATGTAAGATATATCTATGCCGGCTGGGGCAATAATCATCAAATATCTTATCTGTTCAAAAATAACCTCGAAACTGCTTTCAGATACTCGGTAATTCAGCCTGAGGGCAAGACGGCATGGTATGAAAAGAGAAAAGAAGTTCTGGAAGCCGGAGTAACCAAATACCTTAGAAAACACCGGATTAAAGGACAGTTTAACCTAAGTTACAATACGGAAGATGGCCGGTGGGATTTGAAGGACAGTGACAATTACTGGGGAGCGCTTTTTCAAATAGAACTGGGTATTTAATGATAATATGATATTTTAATTATAACAATTTTGTAAAATGAGCGTTTGAACTTCGGTTTTAATCTGTTTTAATTAATTTTGTATCCGGGCAGCATACAATATGAAGAAAGTAATTGCTAAAAAAGTTATAAGCGTTCTTTTTCTCTCCATCTTCGTTAGTAAGATGGTTATTTCTGTTGCACCCCTGATTGTAGCGCACTTTGATTCCAAAACGGTAAATGCTGTAATCATGCAGCTGGAAATTGAGCATTCTAAGCCTGTTGATGGCAAAGAGTCTTGCCTGAAGGAATACCTGGCGCTGGTTTCGTACAGTTATGCAATCTTAAGTCCTGTGTGGACCTTTAATCCTTTAACTGTAAACAGGGGATATGATAAACATCACCAGCCTTTTTATCCTTCTGTACCCACTCCTCCTCCAAACGCCTGATTTCTGCCGCATCATATTGCGGCGGTCTGATCATTCACGTTAATTCTATTTCATACGATATCATACACCGGATCAGATTTCCTTATCCGGTTTCAGATTCTGTATAGTACATCATCTCATATCTAACATATATGGCAGCTAATCATTTGTCTGCATCAACAGGTTTTAAACAATATTTTTCGCCAAGAAATCTTAAGAAGGATTTTCCGGCAAGTGTGGTAGTCTTTTTAGTGGCATTGCCTCTATGTCTTGGTATCGCGCTGGCATCGGGAGCACCATTGTTTTCAGGCTTGCTCACCGGTATTATTGGTGGTATAGTTACGGCTTCTTTCAGCGGATCACAGTTAAGTGTTAGCGGTCCGGCTGCGGGACTTACAGTTATCGTACTTGGGGCAATCACATCACTTGGCGCATTTGAAACTTTTCTGCTCGCCGTGCTGATAGCCGGAGCGCTGCAGATCGTGCTGGGCTTTTTGAGGGCCGGCACCATAGGTAATTATTTCCCCTCAGCTGTAATCGAAGGAATGCTCGCTGCGATAGGGATCATCCTTATTCTTAAACAAATACCCCACGCTGTAGGCTATGACGCCGAATTTGAAGGCAGCGAAGCATTCAATATTAACGACCAAAATACCTTTTCGGCAATCAGCAACGCACTTTCGGCTGTGAGTATGGGAGCGGTTATCATTAGCATTGTTTCTCTTGCTGTTTTGATTTACTGGCCCAGGTTCAAAAAACTCAGCGGCGTTCCTGCGCCTCTTATAGTTGTGGTTTTCGGTATAATCTTTAATAAGGTATTTAGCGGATCGTCACTGGAGATAAAAAGTGAACATCTGGTAAATGTGCCGGTTGTTAATTCCTTTGGCGAGTTTACCGCTCTTTTCGTTTCACCTGATTTTTCCCAGATAACGAATCCCCAGGTATGGACCGTCGCGGCTACGATAGCGATCGTTGCCAGTCTCGAATCTTTATTGAGCCTTGAAGCGGTCGACAAGATCGATCCTATGAAGAGGGTCTCGCCAACCAACCGGGAGCTCGTTGCACAGGGCGTTGGAAATATGGTCAGCGGTTTCCTGGGTGGCCTACCCATGACAGCCGTTATCGTCCGCTCGTCGGCTAATGTAAATGCAGGCGGTAAAACAAAGGCGAGCGCGATCCTGCACGGGTTTTGGCTGATGCTCTCACTCTTGCTCATTCCGGGGCTCATCAATAGTATTCCACTGTCATGCCTTGCAGCTATCCTCCTTGTTACGGGATATAAACTTGCTAAGATTGCCCTTTTCAAGAAAATGTACAAAGAAGGATGGGCACAGTTTATTCCTTTTATCGTTACTGTTCTTGCAGTGGTTTTTACCGACCTGCTGAAAGGTGTAGCGATCGGCATGGTTGTAGGCGTTTTCTACATCCTGCGTAATAATCTCCGTAATCCTTACTTCTATACGATTGGCAGGAATGGAGATAAGAAAGTGATTACTATTAAACTTGCAGAGGAAGTTTCTTTCCTCAACAAAGCAGCGATCTCATATACATTAAATCACCTTCCTCATGAATCTGACGTTGTAATCGACGGAAGTAACTCAAGGTATATTGATCCCGATGTTCTCGAGATTATCCGCAACTTCAAGCATAGCGCCTATTCCAAAGGAATAATTGTTCAGCTGAAGAACATAAAACACAAATATGATATTCCGCAATTAAAAGACCTGATATACACTCCTGAAAAGGACAAAACACCAGTAGTAAACTCAAACAGTATAATTGAAAATTAATATGGCACGCGACAATAATTCAGCCGCTACAACGGCACAAAATACCAACGAAGTTCAAAAAAATACATACGAGCAGCTCCTCAGCGGAAACCGCCTTTTTGTGGAGCAGGAGCTGGAAAAAGATCCCGACTTCTTTAAGAAGCTGGCCTCGGGACAAAGCCCGCAGGTACTGTGGATTGGTTGCTCGGATAGCAGGGTGCCTGCAAATCAGGTTACCAACACGAAGCCGGGGGAAGTTTTCGTTCACCGCAATATTGCAAACGTCTGTGTTCATTCAGACATGAACATGCTTAGCGTGCTCGACTATTCGGTAAATGTTTTAAAGGTTAAGCATGTTATAGTTGCAGGACATTATGGTTGCGGAGGCGTTGCCGCTGCGATGAGCAGAAAGCAATTTGGATTGATTGATAATTGGCTACGGCATATCAAAGACGTTTATCGTTTGCACTCTCATGAACTTGATCTGATTACGGATCCTGCAGTAAGGGCCGACAGACTCGTGGAGTTAAATGTTATCGAACAGGTTTTTAACCTTTGCAAAACAACGATTATCCAGAATGCGTGGAAGGAGAGAACAGACCTGGAGGTGCATGGCTGGGTAGTGGATATCCGTACGGGCTTAGTGAAAGACCTTAAGGTAAGCTGCAGCAATACGGATAACCTAAGCAAGGTGTTTGCTTTGGATGCAGTCACTCCGGCTTCGTAGTGTTTTTTAATATCAAAAGAAAAGGCGGCCAGATAATGGTCGCCTTTTCTTTTGATATTACTTTTTTTTCTATGCTTCAGCATATTCCTCTATAGGAGGACATGAGCATATCAGCGTCCGGTCGCCATGTGTGTCGTTTACACGACCTACTGCAGGCCAGAATTTATGCTCAGACACATAGGGTAGAGGAAATGCTGCCTGCTGCCTGCTGTAAGGACGATCCCAGTCGTCGATCGTGACTACAGCAGCAGTATGAGGAGCTTGTTTTAAAGGATTATTCAACCTGTCAGCACTGCCATTTTCCACTTCGTTGATCTCTTCTCTTATCGAAATAAGGGCATCACAGAACCTGTCTAATTCGTGTTTAGGTTCAGATTCTGTAGGTTCAACCATCAGCGTTCCGGCAACAGGGAAAGAAACTGTCGGAGCATGGAAGCCATAATCCATTAACCGTTTCGCAATGTCAGTCACCTCAATCCCGAAATTCTTGAATGCGCGGCAGTCAAGGATCATTTCATGAGCGCACCTTCCCTGGCTTCCTGAGTAAAGCACGGGGTAATGTTTTTCAAGTCTTGATTTAATATAATTAGCATTCAGAATGGCATATCTTGTTGCATTCGTGAGTCCTTCTGCTCCCATCATTGCAATATAGGCATGAGAGATAAGAAGTATCGAAGCCGAGCCCCATGGCGCTGCTGATACTGCTGAAATCGACTTTTCTTTATGGATGTCGACTACCGCATGGGCCGGCAGATAAGGAACAAGATGTTTTGCTACGCCGATAGGACCAACTCCCGGACCGCCTCCTCCATGAGGAATGCAGAATGTTTTGTGCAGATTAAGATGGCATACATCAGCGCCAATGGTTGCGGGGCTGGTAAGGCCAACCTGTGCATTCATATTAGCACCATCCATGTACACCTGGCCACCGTTCTGGTGGATAATCTCACAGATCTCCATGATCGATTCTTCGAATACGCCATGTGTTGAAGGATAGGTAACCATCAGGCACGATAAGGTATCTTTATGTTCTTCGGCCCGAAGCTTCAGGTCGTTCACATCGATATTGCCATTTACGTCGCATTTAACAACCACGATCTTCATTCCAGCCATAGCTGCCGAAGCCGGGTTGGTGCCGTGAGCCGAGGATGGTATCAACGCTACGTTACGATGTGGTTCACCTCTGCCCGCATGATATGCCCTGATCACCATTAGTCCGGTATATTCACCCTGAGCACCTGCATTCGGCTGGAAGCTCATGGCTGCAAATCCGGTTATCTCACTGAGCCAGTTATTCAGTTCATCTATCAGCTGCATATATCCGCCGACCTGGTCGGTGGGAGCAAAAGGATGAATCTTGCTAAATTCAGGCCAGGTAACTGGTATCATTTCCGTTGTGGCATTCAGCTTCATTGTGCATGAGCCAAGCGGGATCATAGAATGACAGAGCGACAAGTCCTTTGCTTCAAGAGACTTGATATATCGAAGCATTTCGTGCTCTGAATGGTGCAGGTTGAAAACAGGATGGCTAAGGAACGCCGACTGTCTTTCAAGCGCTGCAGGTATCGTTGTGTGCAAAGTGTTCTTAAGCGAATCAATGTCCACTTCATGGATGCTTTTGCCTTTAACCTTTGCGAAAAAGCGGACGATCGTTTTAATATCTTCAATGGATGTTGTTTCATCCACTGTAACCGAAGCAATAGAGCCCTGGTAAAAGAGGTTCATCTCATTATTTAAAGCTTCGGCGTGAATAGGGCCGGCCAGTGCGCCAAGATCAAAGCGAACGGTATCAAAATATGAATCGTTCAGTTGCAGGTATCCAAGCGATTGCAGTGCATCAGAAAGGAGGATTGCAAGCCCATGGGTGCGTTTCGCTATTGCTTTTAGTCCTTCAGGACCGTGATACGCAGCATACATTCCAGCCATAATGGCCAGCAGAGCCTGCGCTGTACATATGTTTGATGTCGCTTTATCGCGCCGGATGTGTTGCTCCCTGGTCTGCAGCGCCATTCTCAGGGCGTAATTTCCTGCAGTATCAATAGTGACGCCTATAATGCGGCCTGGCATAGACCGTTTATATTCTTCTTTGGTGGCAAAGAAAGCAGCATGCGGGCCGCCAAAACCCATCGGAACACCGAACCGCTGTGTCGAACCTACCACTATATCGGCTCCCCATTCTCCCGGAGGCGATAGCAGGCACAGGCTGAGGATGTCGGCGACGACGGTCAGCTTAATTCCCTTTTCATGCGCGCGGGCAGCAAAGTCTGAGTAATTATATACCACTCCGTTTCCAGCCGGGTATTGAACAATGGCACCGAACATTGAATCAGTAAGTTCAATAGTTTCGTGGTTGCCAATTATTAGCTCAATACCGAAGGGTGCAGAGCGGGTCCTCAGGACATCAATAGTCTGAGGGAATAGTTGTTCAGAAACAAAAAAGGTATTTGCATCCTTGTTTTTCCGGAGGCTGAACTGCATGAACATGGCTTCAGCTGCAGCAGTAGCCTCATCAAGAAGAGATGCATTGGCAATCTCCATACCCGTAAGGTCAAGCACCATAGTCTGGAAGTTAAGCAGAGCCTGAAGCCTTCCCTGAGATATTTCGGCCTGGTAAGGAGTATATTGGGTATACCAGCCCGGGTTCTCAAAAATATTGCGCAGTATTACAGAGGGCGTGATCGTGTCATAATAACCCTGGCCGATAAACGACTTGAAAACTTTGTTTTTGGAAGCAAGTTGCTTCAGATTAGTCAGGTACTCAAACTCGCTCTTCGGTGCCGGAAGGTTCAATGGACGCTTGAGGCGAATCTGGGTTGGGATTGTCTGATCAATCAGTTCTTCGAGAGAAGATACCCCGGTTGTTGCAAGCATTTCAGAAGTTTCCAGGCCGTCAGGGGAGATATGTCGTGATTCAAATTTTTCTTTGAAATCAATGTTTAAATCCATGAAATTGAATATATAAAGAGATGCTGCAAAGGTAAGAATTATGTATCAAGATATTAGTATACTAGTATCAAGATGTTAGTATCAAGTATCAAGATAGTAGTATTGAGATGTTAGTGCCAGGATACTAGTGTTATGTTAAGGTAAAATGAATTGTTCTGTTCTTATAAAGAAAAGACTATCAGTTGATTATACATGAAACTTACGACTTGTTACGTATAACTTAAAACGGGTATCAGGCTATACATTATCCGGCCAGCTGGCGCAGATACATCTGTATGGTGTTTTCCAGTCCGAGGTACAACGCGTCGCAAATAAGTGCGTGGCCGATACTTACTTCAAGTAATCCGGGTACTTGCCGGGCAAAATACCTCAGGTTATGAAGATCAAGGTCATGCCCTGCGTTTAGTCCTAACCCTGCCTCCTGAGCAACTTTAGCGGCCTCCACATAAGGGGAAACTGCTGCTTCACGGTTTTTAAGATAAGCTGTGGCGTAACCTTCGGTATACAACTCGATGCGGTCCGTGCCTGTAGTAGCCGCAGCTTCGACCATTCGCGGATCGGGATCTACAAATATTGAAACTCTTATCCCCGCGTCTTTAAACACAGCAATAATATCCTTCAGATACTGCTGGTGCTGAATTGTATTCCAGCCATGATTAGAGGTGATCTGGCCTTCTGCATCGGGGACCAGTGTAACCTGCGCTGGCTTATTCGCCAGTACCAGGTCAATAAACTTCTTCTCCTGGCAATTGCCCTCGATGTTAAATTCTGTGGCAATAACACTCTTCAGATCATACACATCCTGGTAGCGTATATGTCTTTCGTCTGGCCTTGGATGTACAGTAATGCCCTGGGCTCCGAATCGTTCGCAGTCAAGCGCTGTTTTAACAAGGTCAGGATTATTCCCGCCACGTGAATTACGCAATGTGGCGATTTTATTAATATTGACAGAAAGCTTAGTCACGTTTACAAGTTGTAAGTTGTAAGTTGCAGGTTGTGAACTGTTGTTGATATATCCTGCAACACACAACTCACATCCTGCAACACAAAATATTAGTACCTGTACTGTTCCGGTTTATACGGACCTTCAGGAGATACGCCGATATATTCGGCCTGATGAGGATCAAGTACGTCGAGCTCCACGCCAATCTTAGAGAGGTGAAGACGGGCTACTTTTTCGTCAAGGTGCTTTGGAAGCGTATAAACCTTGTTTTCGTATTTGCCGGGGTTAGTCCACAACTCAATCTGTGCCAGTGTCTGGTTAGTGAAGGAGTTAGACATTACAAACGAAGGGTGGCCTGTAGCACAGCCCAGGTTCACAAGGCGACCTTCCGCAAGGATGATCACATCTTTACCTTCGATATTATACTTGTCAACCTGTGGTTTGATTTCAATCTTGGTATGTCCGTAATTTCCATTCAGCCATGCCATGTCGATCTCGTTGTCAAAGTGGCCGATGTTACAAACAATAGCTTTGTCTTTCAGGAGCTTAAAGTGATCGCCGCGAACAATGTCGCAGTTCCCTGTACAGGTAACCACAATGTCGGCTTCTTTAACTGCGTTGATCAGTTTCTTCACTTCAAAGCCTTCCATCGCTGCCTGTAATGCACAGATCGGATCTATTTCAGTTACAATTACACGAACTCCTGCGCTGCGTAATGATTCCGCTGAACCTTTACCCACGTCGCCATACCCGCAAACTACGGCTACTTTACCAGCCATCATTACGTCGGTAGCGCGGCGGATAGCGTCAACAAGCGATTCACGGCAGCCGTACTTATTATCAAATTTTGATTTAGTAACAGAGTCGTTTACATTAATGGCCGGTAAATGGAGTGTTCCGTTTTTCATGCGTTCGTAAAGACGGTGAACTCCTGTAGTTGTTTCTTCAGACAGCCCCTTGATGCCAGTGATCAGCTCGGGATATTTGTCGAACACCATATTGGTAAGGTCTCCGCCGTCATCGAGTATCATGTTCAATGGCTGACGCTCTTCTCCGAAGTACAGGGTCTGCTCAATGCACCAGTCGAACTCTTCGGCATTCATGCCTTTCCATGCATAAACAGAGATGCCGGCAGCAGCAATTGCAGCAGCGGCATGATCCTGTGTTGAGAAAATATTGCACGACGACCAGGTTACTTCTGCTCCAAGTTCTATCAGCGTTTCGATTAGCACGGCAGTCTGAATAGTCATGTGCAGGCAACCTGCAATGCGGGCACCTTTTAATGGTTTAGAAGGTCCGTACTCCGCGCGAAGCGACATTAGTCCAGGCATTTCTGCTTCTGCAAGTTCTATCTCTTTCCGTCCCCATTCTGCCAGGGAAATGTCCTTCACTTTGTAAGGAATGTATTTTGTCTCTACTGATGACATAGTTGTAAATTTAAATGTCTGCAAAAATACCTCATTGGCGGATGAATATCAAACATTTAAAGGGCTCTTCTGTAAGATGACAGAGGGTTGATTGACAAATAATTTACATCTGCATGTTTTAAGTTAAACGCTATAGCCTTACTTTTGCAAGTATTAGCTTTGAAAATTAATAATTATGTATCCGGAATATTTAGTTGCCCCGATGAGGGAAGAACTTACCCAGGTTGGTTTCGAGGAGCTTAAGACTCCAGAGGAAGTAGACTCAGCACTCAAATCAGAAGGAACTGTATTTGTTGTGGTAAATTCAGTTTGTGGTTGCGCGGCAGCAAATGCACGTCCCGCTGCAAAGATAGCTGTACAAGGTGCAAAGCATCCTGATAAACTCGTGACAGTTTTTGCTGGCATGGAAAAAGATGCAGTAGATAAGGCGAGAAGTTACATGCTTCCTTATCCTCCATCGTCACCTTCGATGGCTTTGTTTAAAGATGGTAAATTAGTTCATATGATTGAGCGTAACCAGATTGAAGGCCGCCCTGCACAGATGATTGCAGATAACCTTTCGAGCGCATTTGAGGTTTACTGCTAAGCATTTGGCAGTTTATTGAATTAATGCTTTGCATGATAAAAGATCCGGTACGATGCCGGATTTTTTTATGCCCTTATCTCCTATATGTTAAAGCTGGATCTGCGTCTTTTATTAAGACCGCTTCAATATAACACACTGATACTTAAGTGAGCCCTGCTTTTCTGTAACTTTGTTGTGGATGAAAGGGATAGCCATATTACTGTTTACGGTGTACATTTTTGGCGCCACTGATCTGCACCAGGTCTTACGGCTGCCACTTCTGGTTAGTCACTATCAGAAGCACAGGCACGAACTTCCTTCCCTCAGCATTTCTCAATTTCTGAAGATACACTATGTCGATGCCCAGCCATTCGATAAGGACTATGCCGACGATATGCGCCTTCCTTTTAAAGCGCCTAAAGATCATTGTATTTCTGTTGTTACTATATTAACAGGGCCGGTTCTTCTCCACTTACCATCAACCGAAAAGATCGTAAATACATACACCGTGGTCGAGGAGGATATACCTCCTTATGTGATAATAAGATCCATTTTCCAGCCTCCAAGAGTGTCGCCACTGCGCGCCTGAATGAATACTGAAAGAATAGCGCTGAAGCTTTCTGTAAATGCGCAGTCATAGCGGCGATAGATTTTATTTAACGATTTAGATTTATATATGTCCATTCATGTAAATATTCCCCCTGGTATTAAAGGGCTAAGCGAAGCGCAGGTAAACCGCTCGAGAGAGGAACACGGGAATAATAACCAATTTAATAAAACAAAACACCAGTGGTGGAGCGTGTTGCTCGACATGCTGAAGGAACCTATGCTTGTGCTTTTGATAGCAGTTGCCGTCCTTTATCTGATTACTGGAGAGCTGGGAGAGGCCATGTTCATGCTTGTTGCCATTGTCCTTGTCTCAGGTATTTCATTTTATCAGGATAATCGCAACCGCAAGGCGTTGGAAGCTTTGGAAAAGCTAAATGAGCCATTGAGTAAAGTAATAAGGGAAGGACAACTTGTTGAGATCCCTACTCATGATATTGTTGTTGGTGATATGTTGCTGATAGAAGAGGGCAATATCGTTAACGCAGATGGAGAAATTGTTCATAGTAATGACTTCATGGTGGACGAGTCGGCTCTGACCGGCGAATCGTACTCTGTTTACAAATCAGAAACGGGAAACGACAATAAGGTTTACAGTGGAACTGTGGTGGTATCGGGACTGGCTATATGCAAAGTAAAGAATGTAGGCTTTGGTACACGTCTTGGCAAGTTAGGCGAATCGCTGCATTCAATAAAGGAGGAAGCAACTCCTTTGCAGGTTCAGATCCGCAAGTTTGTGAGGGTTATGGCAATTGCCGGGATAGCGGTATTCCTGCTGGTATGCCTGGTAAATTTCCTTTCGGGCCAAAGTTTTACCGACAGCCTCTTGAAAGGGCTTACCCTGGCAATGTCGGTATTACCCGAAGAAATTCCGGTTGCTTTTACAACATTCATGGCTCTTGGATCCTGGCGTTTGATAAAATCAGGCATTATCGTGAAGAAGATAAGTACGGTGGAAGCTTTGGGAAGTGCCACGGTTATATGCACAGATAAAACAGGCACTATTACAGAAAGCAGTATGCGCCTGCAGGAAGTTTATGCCTTTAGTAGTCGCACCTCTTATTCTCAGGATAATGCATGGAGTAAAGAAGCTCTGGAGGTAATTAAAGTTTCTATGTGGGCCAGTGAGCCGGTGCCTTTTGATCCGATGGAGAAGACTTTACACGAAGTGTATGTACAGAATGCCGACCGGGACGAACGGCCTCAGTTCGGGATGGTTCATGAATATCCTCTGGGCGGAACACCTCCTATGATGACCCACGTTTTTGAGGACGCTGCCGGTAACAGGATCATTGCTGCTAAAGGCGCTCCCGAAGCAATTCTTGATGTGAGCCTTCAGGATAAAGAGAGCAGAAGCTCCATTGAGTCTAAAGTAGCCAGCCTGGCGGCCAGGGGATACCGGGTATTGGGTGTTGCCAGGTCGGAGTTTAAGGGAACAGACTTTCCTGAGGAGCAGCAGGCCCTGCCATTTGTATTTATTGGTCTCATTGCCTTTTACGATCCTCCTAAAGCGAATATAAACTCCGTATTTAAAGGTTTCTACGACGCAGGGATCGCCGTGAAAATGATCACCGGCGATAACGAGCTTACTTCGAAAGCCATAGCCTTACAATCAGGCCTCCGCGGTGCGGAGGAAACTATAGACGGAAAACGGTTAATGCAGCTTGACGCCGCTGAAATGCGGAAACAGGTAGGCCACCTCACTGTTTTTGCCCGCATGTTTCCTGATGCAAAGCTTAAAGCAATTACCGCCCTGAAGGAATCAGGCCACATTGTAGCAATGACCGGCGATGGTGTAAATGATGCACCGGCGTTAAAGGCATCCCATATAGGTATAGCAATGGGCCAAAGGGGAACTGAAATCGCAAAAAGCGCGGCCGCGCTGATTATTGCAGACGACGATCTTTCGAAGATGCTTGATGCTGTTGCTATGGGGAGAAAGATCTACGCGAACCTTAAAAAGGCTATACAATATATTATCTCCATTCATATACCCATTATCGGCGCTGTATCGCTTCCTCTTTTTCTGGGATGGATCTATCCGAATATCCTGACGCCGGTACATGTTATATTTCTTGAGCTTATTATGGGGCCTACCTGTTCGATAGTTTACGAGAACGAACCGATGGAGAAAAATACCATGCAACGCCCGCCCAGGCCTTTCAGTACCACATTCCTCCTGTGGCACGAAATGTCGGTCAGCGTTATCCAGGGCCTTGCAATTACAATGGGAATACTATTCGTCTATCAGCTAAACGTAAGGCTGGGAGGAGACGAAGCGAGCACACGGACCATGGTCTTCACTACGCTGATTATAGCTAATATTTTCCTGTCGCTGGTAAACCGTTCATTTTACTACCCGCTAACCAGTAGCTTTAATAACCGTAATTATTTAATGACAGCCGCATTGTCTGTAACTGTCGTTCTTCTGGTAATTATTCTGTATGTGCCTTTAGTAGCACAGTTTTTCAAAGTTATACCGCTCTCATTTGAAGCCATCTCCATTTGCCTGGCAACGGGTATGGTATCGGTGCTGTGGTTTGAACTGTGGAAATGGCTAAGAAGAATAAAAAGTAAATATTCATCTGATATTCAATTTTAATGATCATGAAAAAGATCTTGTATGTTATAATTGGCCTGTTGCTGGTTATTCAGTTCATAAGGCCGGAAGAAAATAGAGGGGAGTCTGGCGGTCCCCACGCCCTGCAGAACGTTGTCGACGTGCCTGATACAGTTCTTGCAGTTTTAAAAACGTCGTGTTATGATTGTCATAGTAATACAACCGTTTATCCCTGGTATACCAATGTCCAGCCCGTGGGGTGGTGGCTTGCCAACCACGTGAGTGAAGGGAAAAGAGAGCTTAACTTTGATGAATTTAAAACTTACCCTTCTAAGAAAGCTATTCATAAGCTGGAAGAAACTGCAGATGTGATAAAAGAAAATGAAATGCCCCTGAATAGTTATTTGCTTATCCACCGGACAGCGAAGCTTACCGAGGCACAAAAACAGATGGTCATCGACTGGGCGCAGCAGGCTCAAATGCAGGTAAAGTAACCAACGTAGATTAGAGAGGCTTATTCAGATAAAAATGGATGCCTCTCTTTATATATCTCTTGTAAGTAGTTTTTCGAGATCGCGGAAAGTAACATCCATACGGACTCTCCCTTGCTTGGCATATGCAATCTGACCTGTTTCCTCAGAAACGATTACTGCAACAGCGTCGCTCATTTCTGTTATCCCGATACCGGCTCTATGGCGCAGTCCAAACTGCGGAGGGAGCTTAATATTATCACTAACGGGTAATATACAACTGGCGCATTTGATTTTTCCTTCAGAAATCACTACAGCACCGTCGTGAAGAGGGCTGTTCTTCCTGAATATGGTTTCTATAAGACGTTTGGAAACCACAGCATCAATCGGTTCGCCGGTATTCTGATAATACTGGTCGTCAAAGTACTTGGCAAAGACGATCAAAGCGCCTGTCCGGCTGCTTTGCATAGTTTTGCAGGCATCAATTATCGGTTTAACCGAGGTGAAACTGGCCTCTTTCTCCAGCTCCTTTTTTCCTGAAAGAAGCGTTTTCCAAAGTTTATTTCTGTGCAGTGCCGCGTTCTTGCCTATAAGCAACAAAAACCGGCGGATCTCTTGTTGAAAAACAATGATGAGGGCCAGAAACCCCACGCTGACAAATCCCCCGAGTATATTGCTGAGCAGACGCATCTGAAGCTGTTCAGTAATGAGATAAACCAGGTAAATAATAATGAGGCCTAAAACTATGTTTACAGCAATAGTGCCTCTGATAAGATTATAAATGTAGTATATAATGAATGCTACCAGGATGATATCTACGATATCCAGGAAACGAAGATGGAGGAAACTAAGGTCAAACCGGTCCATACTATTTTTTATGCTGATGCTTGAAATGTGAGACAATTACGATCTCGACAAGATAGGAATTTTAGGAAGATGTCACAAAATATGAGCGCGGATCTTTCTATACAGATCCTTTGGTTCAAAAGGCTTAAGTACGAAGTCATTCATCCCCGCCTGCAGGAATCGTCCTTCTTCCGACCTCTGGACGCTTGCAGTAAGCGCGATGATCGGCAGTTTGACGAATTTATCGCCGCCAAGTTCCCTTATTGTTTTAACAGCTTCCAGTCCATTCATCACCGGCATATGTATGTCCATAAGAACAAGATCATAGTCGTTGTCTTTTACCTTTTCAACAGCTTCCTGGCCGTTTTCCGCGTAATCAATTTCTGTGAGCCATTTCCCAAGTACTTTCCCGGCAAGCAGGCGGTTCATTGCATTATCATCCACTACCAGGATACGGCCATCGATAGGTGCATCAAGGTTTATATTTGTTTCTACGGGTACTGTATTTTTATCAGCTCTCAGATATCTGATCACAAAGCTGAATATTGTTCCCTCTCCATGCGTACTCTGGACTTCAATAGTGGAATCGTGTAGCTCGATCAGCTTTTTTGTGATCGCAAGTCCCAATCCTGTACCTCCATATTTTTTTGAGGTATCTCTTTCGGCCTGCGTATACGCATCAAAGATGGCCTTTAACTTATCATCTTTTATACCAATTCCGGTGTCATGAACTTCAAACCGGATTGGAACGGAGTCTTCATCTTCAGCCTCAAGGAACAGCTTTAACATTACGGAACCACATTCGGTAAATTTAATGGCATTTCCGAGCAGATTCATAAAGATCTGGTAAAGCCTGGTAGAGTCTCCGGTTATAACTTTCGGAATGCGCGGATCTATATAGTAGTCAATTCTCAGATCTTTATCACAGGATTTAAATCTAAGGGATTCTATTGTTTGTGATACAAGCTTATAAATCTCCAGCGGCGCCGGATCCAGTGTCATGTTCCCGGTTTCTATCTTGGTGAAATCAAGAACATCATTAATGAGTGAAAGAAGATTTTGTGCGGAGAACTCCAGTATGTTTAAATTTTCTTTCTGACGTTCGAGCGGGTCCTCCTCCTTTAATATTCTGGTCAGTCCGATAACAGCGTTCAGGGGAGTGCGCATTTCGTGGCTCATGACCGACAGAAACTGCTCTTTCGACTTGCTCAGGTCAATTGCGTCCTGCCGGGTTTTAATCAGTTGCTGTTCTGCATGTTTTCTTAATGTGATGTCTACAATTATTCCAATCTGGCTTTCCAGGTGCCCGTCGGGATTGAAAAGCGGGCTATTAGATATGAACACCCAGATTGGGGCGCCGTCTTTTTTATAGACGACGATCTCTATTTCATATGGTTTTCTTTCAACTAAAGCTTGTTTTGCAGATTTAAGAACGGATAGATCGGTCTTTTCCCCGATTAGCAGGTCTCCAAAGATTCTACCCTTTATTCCTCTACCTTATAGCCAATAATTTTCTCAGCTGCTTCATTCATCCAGGATACCTCGTTCTTTGCGTTACGTATCACAACTCCGGCCGGCGATTTTTCTACGGCGATAGAAAGGTTCTGTATCTTTAGTTCTGCTTCTTTCCGGGTGGTGATATCCCTGCCGTTGACGAGCCATCTTCCGTTCATAATCACGTCAGACCATTCAAACCATCTGATGGGGCCGCCTTTCGTAATTACTCTTGTTTCGACCTGAAAGTGAGTCTTACCTAAAGATATAGCCCTGAATACTTCAGGCATTACTCTTTCCCGTTCGCCCGGCACAGAAAAATCCCATATCGTTTTTCCGAGCATCTCATCTACTGAATACCCGATAAGAAGCTGGACGGAAGTATTGATGAATTCAATTTTACCCTCGGAATCAGTGATGCAATGAATTTCATTGGAATTATTAAAGAGGTCCTGAAACTGTCGCGCCTGGTTAAGCATCTGTTGCAACTCCACGTTTTTTTTTCGCACCTCCAGATGCGACATCACTTCGTTCGACAATATCTTCAACGCATCTTTTTCCTGATCACTAAGATACCTGGGTTCATAATCCATCACACACAATGTTCCAATGTGGTAACCGCCAGCTGTGGTTATGGGTGATCCGGCGTAAAACCTGAAATGCGGGTTATTTGTCACAAAAGGATTGTCAGAGAAACGATTGTCCTTAGTGAGGTCGGAAATTTCGAGCAGCGTATCGTTTTGTATGGTATAGTTGCAGAAAGCCGAACTCCGCGAAGTCTCTTTCATGTTAAGACCTGTTTCCGACTTGATCCATTGTCTATCCTCCTCCATAAAGGATATGAAAGCAATTGGAGTTTTACATATATACGATATAAGGCGCGTTATTGAATCAAACTGAGCTTCAGCTTCAGTGTTTAATATGTTGTATTCCTGTAATGTCTTAAGCCTGTTAGCTTCGGTTATATCTGAATGAACCATTACGTTTGCAGTGTTAGAGCGGTTCTCTTTTGTACGAAACAATTAGTATTATGTTCGGGGTAAAAGAAAATAGCTGAAGAGGAGGCTTTATAGGCTGATGTCTTCAG
This sequence comes from Arcticibacter tournemirensis, assembly GCF_006716645.1. NCBI lineage: Bacteria > Pseudomonadati > Bacteroidota > Sphingobacteriia > Sphingobacteriales > Sphingobacteriaceae > Arcticibacter > Arcticibacter tournemirensis. The sequence goes on from NZ_VFPL01000001.1 coordinate 1,129,055, forward strand.
AACTTCGCCTCAAAGATGATACCAGTTTAATGGCTTCTGTTGCTTCTTTTACATCGTGAACACGTAATAAGTCTGCGCCTTTCATCAAGGCTACGGTATTTAAAACGGTAGTGCCGTTCAAAGCCTCGTTGCTGCTGACGCCTAGTGTTTGCCAGATTGTTTTCTTACGGGATAAACCCGCCAAAACGGGCAGTCCGGTTGTTTTGAAAAGCTCCAGATTGTTCAGCAAGCGTAAGTTCTGGTCCGCCGTTTTCGCAAATCCGAAACCCGGGTCGAGAATAATGTCATGAACATTGAGGCTATTAAGAACGGCAAGTTTGCTGGAGAAATACTGCATTATTTCTTTAAACATGTCGTCATATTGAGTTAATGAAGCCATTGTAAGCGGAGTGCCCCTCATGTGCATCAGAATGTACGGAACCTGCAACCGGCCTATTGTTTCAAACATTAACGGGTCGAGCTCTCCTCCCGAAATATCATTTATAATGTCGGCTCCTTCAGCAATTGATGCCTCGGCTACCGATGCACGAAATGTGTCGATGGACAGTACAGCCCCGGGGAATTGCCCTCTTATAGCCCTTATAACAGGAAGCAAACGCGCCTGTTCTTCCCCGGGCGGGATATCAGAAGCCCCCGGGCGAGAAGAATAAGCTCCGATATCGAGAATGGCGGCTCCATCCGAAAGCATTTTTTCTGCCTTCACTAAAGCGGCAGCTACCGTTTGTGTTCTGCTATCCTGATAAAATGAATCAGGAGTGATATTCAGTATTCCCATTACTTTCGGTTCCGAAAAATCTAATAGCCTGCCTCCCGCATTAATCGTTTTCTTTTCCTGAAAAACTGTATTTTTATCGCACATAAAACACAAAATACCGGTTTATTCATCTTTTAATCAAATATTCAAAATATTTTGGGACATAATACTTCAGAGGAATTCGATTCAGTGATCAGAATATGTAAAGATCTTTTTATCAGAAAGACCAAAGACTATGGAACGGCATGGCGCATCCTTCGTTTAAGTTCTATTACCGACCAGATTTTTATTAAGGCGCAGAGGATCCGTACACTTGAAGAAAAGAAAGTATCAAAAGTAGGGGAGGATATCACTTCGGAATATATTGGAATTATCAACTATTGTATCATCGCCATGATGCAGATGGAAATGGACGAGACGCATCCCACTGATATTCCTGCCGATCAGGTCGAAGCCCTCTACGACGGCATTGTGAAGGAGACGAAAGATCTGATGTTTGCTAAAAATCACGATTATGGTGAAGCTTGGCGCGATATGCGTATCAGCTCGCTAACCGATCTGATACTAATGAAACTTTTGCGCGTAAAACAGATTGAAGATAACGAGGGCCAAACTGTGGCTTCCGAAGGTATAAAAGCAAATTATCAGGACATGCTGAATTATTCGGCTTTTGCGCTGATTAAGTTGAGTTGAGGGTTGAGGGTTGTGGGTTCAAGGTTGAAAGTTGAAAGTTTAGGGTTGAAGGTTGAGAGTTGAAGGTTCAAAGTTTAAGGTTCAAGGTTGAGAGTTGAGTGCGGGTTGAAAGTTGAAAGTTTAGGGTTGAAGGTTCAAAGTTTAAGGGTGAGAGTTGAGTATTGAAAGTTCAAAGTTGAGTGTGGGTTGAAAGTATAAAGTACATATTGGGAAAAGCATAGAAACCAGGAATTGCGGGGACGCGACTTCTGATTTTTCAAAATAAATAAAGATCATGACAGCATTACAGCGATTAAATAAAAGACCCGATTATTTGCTTTGGTTTTCGAGGATATTTGTGGGCGTACTGTTCATATTCTCAGGGTTAATTAAAGCGAATGACCCTCTTGGATTTGGCTACAAACTGCAGGAGTATTTTGAGGTGTTTCATACTACCTTTCTTAATGATTACTCTGTAGAGCTTTCTATCTTTATATGTGCTCTCGAGATGATCTTTGGAGCAGCGCTCCTGCTGGGATATAAAGCAAAGCAGATTAGCTGGGGTCTTCTTTTGCTGATTATCTTTTTTACTTTTCTAACGTTCTGGTCGGCTGCGTTTGATGTAGTAAAAACATGCGGTTGCTTTGGCGATGCTATTCCTCTTACTCCATGGCAATCTTTCGGGAAGGATCTCATTCTATTGGTATTCATCCTAGTGGTTTTCGTTAAAAGGAAAAGAATCTATCCTGTTTTCGGGGATCAAGCGATGAATGTGCTGTTGCTTATCGTAGTACTGCTTTCTTTTGGATCAGGAATTTATACCTATAATTTCCTTCCTGTAATCGACTTCCTTCCATATCATAAGGGCGCGAACCTTCCGGCGTATATGCGGGTTCCACCTGGGGCTCCACAGGATGTTTATGAGATCAACTATACGCTTAAAAATAAGAAGACCGGCGAAACGAAAAAGATGACCGATAAGGAATATCTTAAAACGGAGATCTGGAAAGACGCAAACTGGGAGATAACGGGCGAACCGGAGAATAAGCTGATTAAACTGGGATACCAGGCTAAAATCAAGGATCTCAGGATCTCGGACAGCCAGGGAACCGATTACACCAGCGAAATCATTGAGAACCCTTACTATAATCTGGTTATCGTGGCTTACGATCTGAATAAGGCGAATGAGAAAGCAATCGGCGATCTGAATGCTATAACCATTAATGCTGCCGAAAATTATAATATACGCACCGTTCTGCTCACCTCTGCTTCTGCAGAGCTGGCCGGAGAGTTCAGTAAAAAACATAACCTGATTATGGAAACTTTTTATGCGGATGCGGTTCCTCTAAAAAGTATGGTAAGAGCAAACCCGGGTTTGCTCTTGCTTAAGAATGGTGAGGTAATCGATAAATGGCATTTTCATTCGCTGCCATCTTATCAGGAACTTGAAACTCAATATTTCAGACACAACCAATAGGGCGGCAAATTAAGAATCGAATATGCTTAAAGAGTTGATGAAGTACACCGACCTTGCCGACAAAAAAATGATCGGTACTTTCAAAAAAGCAGGCGTCCGCCTGCCCGAAGCGGAAAGACTGTTCAGCCATATTTTAAACAGTCAGTATATTTGGGCTTGCAGGATCAGGGGCGAGAAGACCAATGTCGACCGCTTTGATTTACTCGATGTCAGCGAGTTTGATGATATTCAGCAGCGGAATATGGGGTACTTTTATCAGCTGCTTGAGTATGCAGATCTTTCTGCAACAGTTTCTTATTCAAACTCGCAGGGAGAGGCATTTACAGATGCTATTGAAGATATTCTTTTTCACGTGGTGAACCATTCTACTTATCACCGGGCGCAGGTTGCTACCCAGTTCAGAGTACACGGCATTAAGCCTCCAGTAACAGATTATATACACTTAAAAAGGCAGGGGGAGTTATGAGGATTTTTCTTGTGGGCTTTATGGGCTGCGGTAAAACAACATTAGGACGCAAGCTTGCTTCCAGGTTGTCAGTCCCCTTCACCGACCTCGATAAAGTGTTTGAAGAAGTTACAGGCAAAACCGTTCCTCTCTATTTTAAGGAGTTTGGGGAAGATGCGTTCAGGAAGGCTGAACGGGATGTCCTTCAAACAAGCGATTTTCCGGACGATGTGGTCATTGCAACGGGGGGAGGGGCTCCGTGTTACTACAACAATATGGATTGGATGAATGCCAATGGGTTTACCGTGTACATCTCTTTATCACCCGCGGCGCTAGCCAAAAGGTTGGAGACAGCAGACGAGGAACGCCCTGTCTTAAGAGATCATAAAGGAACAGCATTGGTAGAATTTATTGCTGAGAAGCTAAAGGAGCGCGAGCCGTTCTATAAACAGGCGCATCTTATAGCCGAAGGAATAAGTCTTTCGGCCGAAAAGCTAGCCTCAGCCATAGCCCTTCATCAGCTCAGATAAACAACGTCTTTCTCACGGTTATTGTCGTCCAGAAGAACATCAACATGTTCTTTCGTTATCGTTGCAAGCATAGTGCCAACATAGTCGGGAGATACAGGGAATATTCTGTGGCTCCTTTCAACCAACGCTACAGTTCGTAACTTTTTCAGCGGAATCTCCAGGAAAAGTCCGATACCATATGCAAGCGTTCTGCCTGTGTTGATAACATCGTCAATAACTATGACCACCTTATTTCGGCATTGGTCGATTGGCGAATCAGTAGTGGCTTCCAGGTGCGTACTGTTTTTATCAAGCGAGATCTTTATGAGGGTGATCTTAATATCCGAGATCTTTTCAAGTTCCGCTTTAAGACGACCCGCAATGACGAACCCATATTCTATAATCCCTGCAATAATAATTTCAGGTTCATTGATATTATCTTCCCAAACCTGATACGCGATACGGGTTATCTTCTGTTGGATCTGCGCGGGGGTTAATATGACTAATGGCTGGTTCATTTTATTTATAGGGATAAAATACGAAGTTAGCACCTTCGGGCACTATTACAAAAAGACACATGAAATCTTCGGGTCGTTTGAAGTGTTTGATAAAACGATCTTTCTTTTCGGGGTGAATGATCCCCTTTTCGATAAATTCTTCCAGGGTAGAGGCATGGATGCTCCAGTTGGTATTCAATTCATCTTTATCGAGAATGAGCTCTCCAAGGTCGACTTTATGCTGGTGGGCTATGAAAATCGGCCATGCTGAAAGCCCTTCTACCATAATTTCAGTAGATACTTCCCTAATCGATTCGCTGTAAAGCTCAAGGTCCTTTTCGAGACTTTTAAGAGGACTCTCTTTTTTGCCTTCCTGCCCATCTTCCGGCTGGTTCATTAAATCCTTCAGATCCATTTTGCTGTATTGAAGCCTGTTTTTATAGTTATTAAATGAGTTCCATCAGAACAACATTTTCTACATGCTGAGTGTGAGGAAACATGTCAACGGGGCGTATTCTTGATACCTTGTATTTCTCTTTCAGTATAGCAATATCCCTTGCCTGTGTAGCTGCGTTGCAGCTTACATACACTATTTTCGGCGCTTCTATTTCAAGGAGTCTTTGCACTACATCAGGATGCATCCCTGCGCGGGGAGGGTCGGTAATAATCACATCAGGCTTACCATGCCCGTTCACAAAGTCGGGTAAAAGTACGTCTTTCATATCACCTGCATAGAAGGTGGTATTTTTTATGCCGTTAAGGGACGAATTTATACGCGCATCTTCAATAGCTGAAGGCACGTATTCAATTCCGATCACTTCTTTTACATGCCGGGCAACGAAGTTTGCAATAGTGCCTGCTCCTGTATAGAGGTCGTATACCAGTTCATCCCCTTTAAACTCTGCAAACTGTCTTGTAACACTGTATAGTTCGTATGCTTGTAACGAATTAGTCTGGTAGAAGGATTTAGGTCCTATTTTAAAAGTAAGACCCTCCATTTCTTCGAGAATATAATCCCTCCCTGAAAATACTTTTACATCCTGATCAAATATCGTATCATTCTTTTTTTCATTCAGGATATAAAGAAGGGAAGTGGTTTGCGGAAATCTTTCCTGAACAAAGAGCATCGTTTTCTCCACCTCATCGGGAGTAGCATAGGCGAAAACCACTATGATCATTAGCTCGCCGGTTGTAGAGGTACGGATGATGAGGTTTCTCAGAGCGCCTTCGTGATTTCTGAGGTCATAGAACGAAATGTTATTTCTAAGGGCAAAATCCCTGATACTGTTTCTGATCTCGTTTGAAGGATCTGTTTGAAGATAGCATGTTTCAATATTCAGGATCTTATCGAAACGTAGCGGCACATGGAAGCCGAGGGCATTCATCTCTGCGTCACCATTATTCAGAATATCCTCATTGGTAAGCCAGCGTTTGTTAGAGAATGTGTATTCGAGTTTATTGCGGTAATACCTTGTTTCAAAGGATGGAAGAATAGCTTCTGTATGTGTTGTATCTATTTTTGCTATCCTTGTTAATGCATCCGTCACGCTTTTCTGCTTAAACTGCAGTTGGCCATCGTAGGTCATGTGCTGCCATTTGCATCCTCCGCAGATTCCAAAATGCGGGCAGAAGGGCTCAGTACGATATTCAGAAGGGTCTACAAGCTTGCTTACTTTAGCTTCTGCGAAGCTTTTTTTCTTGCGCAGGAGCTCGATATCTACAACGTCGCCCGGGATTGCTTTTTCAATGAAGATTACCAGGTCATCAAATTTACCTACGCCTTTGCCCTCCTCTGCAATATCTGTGACCTTAACGTTTGCAATATGTTTTATTTCCGCAGGAATCTTCTTCATAGCGGCAAAATTAAGATAATTATTGCAATCAACAGCAGCAGAAAACGCTGAACACCTTTTCCTGACCATGCTCGGACTGGCAACTTCCTGGCTTCTGTCTGAGTATTGCCTGGCTTCGGTCTGGGTACTGGATTTTTTAGAAGAACTGTAGAAGAAATCCCATACCCGCGCCGAACCCGGCCGGGATAAATTCAGAACAGTATCCTAATATATCTCCTTACGAAGGCACAGCATGTAGGCTGGCGATTATAAAAGGCGGGGAAAGACTAGAAATGGTTATTTAAAGCGCATAAGTATATTGACCCCTCCCAGGGAGAGGCGCAGGCGGCAATTGGATTATGTTAGTTAAAAAAGCGCAAAATAAACTCGATCAATCCTGTAAATGGCTTTCCAACAAAATCAAACTGCTCATCAATCCTTTTGGAGAACTCTAGTATCTCGCGACTCATGGCAATTAGGTTGTTTCTTGCTAATATACTAATAAAACAGACTAAAAACTAAAATGGTTTTTATTTTTTTAGTTGCCACGGATCCCTTTAGAGCTTATCCATAAATCTTGCTACCTGATACTTGCTACCTGATACTATTTTATTTCAGCGCAGCCTTTATGAGGTATGGAAGTATTTCTTTTTGAAAACTGACGAAATTTTTTCTTACGTCGGCATCACTCACCGATGTAAAGGCATACGAGAAAACGATGCTTTTGCTCGCCTTTATGAGGAAACGGAGACTATCGGCATAACGCTGATCATTTTTCATTATATTGGTTTCCCTGAAGGACCTGATCAGTAATTTTTCTAAGTCGTCTGAAAGTAGTTTAAGGAAGCCCTGTGAGTTGGCCGACTCGCGGATAAAATCCCAGCCGATGAACTCATTGCAGATGGTATACGTCAGGCGGCAGGTTTTGAAGATCAGCTTACTGAGGTAAGCTTCGGTATTGTTTTCGCCGTCCGAATTCCTGATCATTTCATCCACGCTGGTGCTGATGTATTTCATGAGGATGAAATGGAGAAGGATCTCTTTGCTGTCGAAATATTTATAGATGGTAGCTTTTGCTATTTTCGCCCTTTTTGCTATTTCGTTTACGCTGGTTTTATGATACCCGTATTTCCTGAAAAGTTCCGTTGCCGCCAGTACAATGCTCTCTCTTATTTTGTCGACTTCCATTTTAATTAATTACAGTATAAGAACCCGATATGAAGGATACATCGTATTGTTTTAATGCCCTGGTAGCAGGCGCTTTTGCAGGAGCTCCGTCGAGGATAGAAAACTTACCGCCGCTGCACGGATCTGTAACGGTAAAGGCTGATTCGTCGGAAATAACAGCACACCTCTTTTCAGGATTAACGGTACTGCATCTGTCGAACGCAACGTAGTTCCCGTCAGAGACCTTATAGATCATTAAACCTGCCACGCCGTGTCCCGAAACAAAATAGATTAAGTTTTCGTTTCTCCCGTTTTGATACTCAATATCGGTAAACCGATAATTAACATAAACGTCAGGAATAGCCGAATCCTCCTTGCCGCAGGACACCAGAAGGAAAAGACTGATGATCATTACTATCCTCAACCTCATATTACCTCACTTTGAAACTGTTTTAGAAAACGTACATCATTTTCGGAGAACAATCTCAGGTCTTTTATTTCATATTTTAAGTTCGTAATACGCTCAATGCCCATTCCAAACGCGAAACCTGTATACTTCTGGCTGTCGATACCGCAGTTTTCGAGCACATTAGGGTCTACCATGCCGCAACCCAGGATTTCTACCCAGCCTGAGCCTTTGCACATCGGGCAGCCCGTACCGCCGCAAATAGTACATGAAATATCCATTTCGGCAGAAGGTTCTGTAAAAGGGAAGTAGGAGGGCCTGAAGCGCACTTTTGTGCCTTCGCCATACATCTCCTGCACAAAATAGAAAAGCGTTTGTTTCAGATCTGCAAAGGAAACATTTTCATCAACATACAAACCTTCTACCTGGTGAAAGAAACAGTGAGCCCTGGCAGATATTGCTTCATTGCGGTAAACCCTGCCCGGCATGATGGCTCGGAAAGGAGGTTTGCCGTTTTCCATCATCCTTACCTGTACAGACGAGGTATGGGTACGTAAAGCGATGTCACCGTTTACCGCATCTTTGTTAATGAAGAACGTGTCCTGCATGTCTCTCGCCGGATGTTCTTCGGGGAAGTTAAGGGCCGAGAAATTATGCCAGTCATCTTCAATTTCCGGGCCTTCGGCAACTGTAAATCCAAGCTTCTTGAAAATTTCAACAATCTCTCTTCTCACAAGAGAAAGGGGATGGCGTGAGCCAAGCTCAAATCCTTCGCCCGGTAAAGAAAGGTCAAGATTCTGGTCAGCGCCCGCGTCGCCGGATTCAAACTGCTCCTTAACGATCTGGTATTTCTCTTCTGCGAGTTTTTTAAAGTCATTCAAAACCTTACCCAGTACCCGTTTTTCTTCGGGAGATACTGCTTTAAACTCGTCGAAGAGGTCTTTTATAATACCTTTAGTGCCTAAAAACTTGATCCTGAAAGCTTCTGTTTCTGCTGCCGAACGGGGTTCGAAGGCAGAGATCTCAGCGGTATACTGATTGATTTTATCCTGCATTATTCTTTAGTCCTATTTACATTCTGTCTTTTCAGGTTGGCGCCTTCTTATTTTATACTTATACTGAAGGTCAGAATGCTCTGTTTTGTTGCAAAAATATGAAAAAATGCTTATTAATTCTATTCTCTGCACGCCAGATGAAGTGAATAGCACCGCTTCGGACCCGCTTCAGAAAGGGTTCGGAGTGGTAAGCACTCACTTAGCGACCATGCTGTGTCGTGTTTTGTGCTTCTTCGATAAATACCTGAGAAGCATCGGAGCGAGCGGAAAGGTGCATCGAAGATAGCCTCATTCGGTTGAGATCCGTTTCCAATGTGTATCCGAGCGCTTCAAACGGAGAGGATTTTCGCGGATGAGAGAAAAGCTTAAGAAAAGTAAATTATGAATTTTGAAGGTGATCGGATCTTTCTTCCGTTATGCAGTTGTTAATTTGAGAGACCAGGTCGGAAAGATCAAATGGCTTTGCCATAAATGCATTACACCCATAGTCGCCGAGGGATAAAAGAACACGGGGATAGGCCGAAATGAGGATCACCGGGAGCTGAGCTGTCTTAGAATTAGTTTTGATCTGATGGCAGAGCTCTCCTCCGTTTATGCCACGCAGGAGATAATCAATTAACACTACATCGGGATTAAACTCTTCTATATCCTTAAAAATATCGTTCGATTCACCGGCAGTTTTAACATCGAAGTTTGCATATTCGAGTGCAGCCTCCAGTACTTCCAGCACAGCTTCATCGTCATCAAGAACCAGGACTTTTTTTGCCATTCTTTGAATAGATTTATTATTAATGTTGAATTCTCGAATCAGGGTAAAAAAGTTTAAGCAAATATTTCTTAAGAAGCAGGATATCATCCCGGTCTAAAAGCACACATACATTATTTCCCTCCCACCGGAAGTCAAGTCCTTCCGATTTGCCATTTATGTGGAAGCATGCGTCAAATCCGATGCATGGTTTTAAAATTGCAGGCTTCTCAGCAACGGGAATCAAAACAATATTTCCTGAAGCATGACTTACCTGATCAGGAGCTTTCTTTGAAAGGAAGTACTTGTATCCTTGCTTTTTTAGAAAATCGAGCAAGTAGGGTCTCAATAATGTTTTCATAGTATAGTATCAATAGGGTAGATTCAAATATACAAAAAAAACGCCAGATGTTATAGGTATTAATACCTAATATGTTGGATATTAATACTCTAAATACGAGCAGCTTTAACTTATGATCCCGTTTTTTATCGCAAACCTGATTAAGGCCGCTGTATTCCGGGCTCTGGTTTTTTCAATAAGGTTCTGTCTGTGTCCTTCTACTGTGCGCCTGCTGGTAAAAAGCATGTCGGCGATCTCCGAATTGGTGTAGCCTTCTGCGATTAAGGCCAGGATTTCCTTTTCTCTTTTTGAAAGAGAGCCTGCTGCTCTTATATCTTCTTCTGTGTTTTGCGGATGCTGGGGTATCCTTGCCAGTAATTTTAACGATATTTCTGAGCAGATATAGAGGTTCCCAGCCATTACATGATGAATGGCAAAGATGAGCTCCTGCTGAGATGAACTTTTTAAAAGGTATCCTGCCGCTCCGAAACTCATCGCCTTCAAAACGTAGTTCTCATGCTCGAGCATAGAGAGTATGAGAACTTTAATCGCGGGGGCAATTTCGTGTAGTTTTTCGGTTAGGCCAATTCCGTCGAGTTCAGGCATATTGACATCTGCAAGAACAACATCGGGTTTTAGACCATTTATTACTTTCTGAAGCGCTTCCTTTCCGTTCGGTACCTCATCTATAACTTGTATGTCAGATTGGTTTTCTAACAGTGACCTGAGTCCGTTTCTTACAATATTATGGTCTTCCGCTAATAGTATCTTAATCAAAGGTGTCCGGGTTTTTGTAATTCAAATATCCAAGATTAAATAATTTATAGCACCTAGTATAAATACCTGTTTTAATCAGGTTTTAATACGTGTATTGTAGTAACAAGCCCGCTTAATAGAACCAGAAATGTATGATAAAGTTTATAACCTATTAAATGTTGCCATGCCGCGAAAAGAGCACTATTTTGGAAGTCCGGGTTTTTTCTTTATAAACCGGCCGATAAACTTTTGCAGCATCTGCTTGTAGTAATCGATGTCAAATAAAGCAGAGTCGCTTGTAGCTTTGTACGTTAAAAATGCACCCAGAGGCGCTAATACTACAATAGCGATCCACATTCCAGCTACCGGAGATACAGTACCTTCTTTAGCCGATTTCTCGCCGATAGTAGAGATAATATGATAAATAAGGAAAAAGATAATAGACATAACTACAGGCAGGCCTAAACCGCCTTTGCGTATGATTGCACCGAGAGGCGCTCCAATAGAAAACAGTATCAGGCAGGATACCGATAGCGTAAATTTCCGGTTATACTCGATGATATACCGCCTTATGCTTTTCTGGTATAATTTATACTCTTCACTTCGGCTGCTGAGTGTTTCGGCGATTGAACGGGCCTCGCTTACGGCATAGCTTATTGCCGAAGTCTTGTCTTTCTCGGGAATAATTTCTGATATCCGGTTTTTGTAATTAAGGATTTTCTTCGGCTGCACCTTTGGAGCTCCGGGAACCGCCGGCACGCGGTAGGCATATATTCTGTAGGAGGGAGCCAGGTAATCCATTATTGCTTTGGTTGCACTGTCAGCCTGGGTCATTGCAGAGTCACGATAGTACTTCAACTGACGGAGGTTTAACATGGCATAGTTCGTTTTAAACAGGTTTTCGTCTGTTCTCTGCATTTTAAAGCCTGAGAGATCGAACTTTTGCTCAGTCTGCTTAAACCTGAAGCGGCGGAAACGCTGCCGGGGGTTATATCCTTTGTCACCCTGTGTTTCTTCGTATCGTACCCCATCTTTGAGAAGCAGCACGAGGGTTTGATCGTTATCAATCTTATACATCAGGCCTTCTTTGGCCATGATCGTTGAGATGTTGCCGTTTGAGCTTTGCTGATCATAGATCAAGACGTTGTGAAGCGTCCGTCCGTCGGGATCCTTCTTTTGCACCCTGATGGAGTAGCCCTGAATGCTGTTGTTGAATATGCCTTCCTCAATTAAAAATGCAGCTTTCTGGTTTCTGACGTCATAGAGGAGTGAACCCATTTTGAGGTTAGCAACAGGGAGCATATAATCGGAAAACATAAACGCGCCAACACTTAATATTGATACCAGGATTACCAGGGGCATCATGGCTTTTTGAAGAGAAATCCCTGCCGATTTTATAGCTACCAGCTCATAGTTTTCACCCAGGTTCCCGAATGTCATAATAGAGGAGAGGAGCATTGCTAAAGGCAGAGCCATAGCAACGTTTGTGGCAGAAGCATACCACAGCAGCTGAAGGATGACATACCATTCAAAGCCTTTTCCTATCAGGTCATCAATGTATTTGAATAAAAATAACATCAACAACACAAACATGACGATGAAAAAGGTCACAATGAAAGGCCTGATAAATGCCTGTATGATGAGCAGATGAACTTTCTTCACATCGCAAAAGTAGGGATTTATCTGCTTATACCCCTAATACCCGGATTAAATACTGAATTTGATTGTCCCAGATAAGTCTTCTTTCTTCGAGCGCCTCCTGGGGGGCGAAGTCGGTTATAGAGAGGGCTACGTCATTAGTAAGCTCATCCTGAAGGATCTCCATTTCGAAATAACACTGGGGCTCGTCGTCAATCCACTTAAATCGTACGAGCTTATTGTCTTTGGCAGTCAGAAGTTTCGCTTTATGTTCCTCTCCATCCCAGATAAAGGTGTATATCTGGTCTTTATACCAAACCTCATCTGCGAACCATTGCGATAGTCCGTTTGGTTCGTTTAAAAAACCAAACAAAATTTTAGGAGATGAATTAACTTCGTATTCTAGTGTAAACTTCTTTTTCTCAGACATTCGTGATTGTTATATAACGTATCGCAGTGTTTTTTTAGATTTAATTTCTAAAGAAAAGTATTTTAAACTATATTTGCAACTCAATTTTCAAAGGGGATTAAAAACCTTTAATCCGGCGGGGTAGCTCAGATGGTTAGAGCGTAGGATTCATAACCCTAAGGTCGGCAGTTCGATCCTGCTCCCCGCTACAAAAAGCAATAAAGAAGCCTTGAACCTATTTAGAAAGTTCAAGGCTTTATTGTTTTTATCCTGGTCCTGTTTTCTGTAGGCCAACTGTTCAGAGCCAAAAAGGCGGTGCTTCTTTTTTTATTTTTTAAATACTAAAAGTGGCTTATCTTTCTTTACAATATAAGTTGCAAGCTCTGCAGCTTTAACCTTACCGACGTTTTTTGCTGAATGATTTTTCCCGGCAGGAATAAAGAGTACGTCACCGGCTTTAAGTACAACAGCCTTCTCTCCATCTATCTGGTACTCCAATAGACCTTCCAGCACATAAATAACCTCTTCGCCGGGATGAGAATGCATGCCGACCGCTTTACCAGGCTCAAAGTCTATGCGTGCCTGAATTGTTTCATATCCCGGAGCCTCAATGTAGTGTTTTTGCAGGTCTGTCCGCTTCACACCTGTTTGTTGTGCGAAACCTGCTTCAGGCGAAAAAAAGGACGATAAACAAAAAACAGTAAAGGCGACTGACAGGACTTTCTTATATGCTTTCATGATTGTTTTTTAAAGGATGAATGAAATGAATTAGTTGAGGATAACGCTCCTGGTTATGCATTGATAAACTCCAGAGTGTCCTTGTTGATGGTATCAGCTTCGGTAGTGGGCATGCCGTGCGAAAATCCGGGATATATAATCAGTTTTCTGTTTTTCAAAAGCTCAGCAGCTTTCACCGCCGTAGTTTCATAAGGCACTATCTGATCGTCGTCGCCGTGCAGAACAAGTACAGGGAAATCGACGCTTTTCAGGTCTTCGGTGAAATCAGTTTCTGAGAACACCTTGATGCAATCGTACTGTGCTTTTATTCCGCCCATCATGCCTTGCCTCCACCAGTTGTCCTGAATGCCTTTTTTTACGTCTGCACCTTCACGGTTGTATCCATAAAACGGGAAGGTGATATCATGATAGAATTGTTGTCTGTTATGTTTTGTATTGTGGCGAATGTCATCGAATACAGCCAATGGCACACCCTTAGGATTATTCTCGTCCTGAATCATGTAAGGCGTAATGGCACTTATCAAAACTACTTTGGCAACGCGGCCTCTGCCATATTTAGCAGCATATCTTATGGCCTCGCCTCCACCCGTAGAATGGCCTATATGGATCACATCTTTCAGATCCAGGAATTCAACCAGTTCCGCTACATCAGCTGCATACGTATCCATATCGTTGCCTTTATAAGTTTGAGTAGATCTTCCGTGACCTCTTCTGTCATGAGCAATGACCCGAAATCCTTTATCTAAGAAAAACATCATTTGTGCATCCCAATCGTCGGAGGATAACGGCCATCCGTGATGAAAGAAAATAGGTTGTCCTGCGCCCAGATCTTTAAAATAAATTTCGGTACCATCTTTTACTGTTAACTTGTTCATGATTTTTAGTTTTAAATGTTTGTCGATGATTTGATATTACAAAGGTGCTGGTATTCTGAGTGCCCGGCAATGGATGACTTTCGCTTTGAATTGTACTTTTTGCCTCCTTTTTTAAATGAGGGGTGATCTGTGAAGATCCACGCCGCTTTTTATGCTAGAACTGCTTGCGGAAAGACACTGGAGAAACGCCAGTGTTTTTTGTAAAAAAACGAATGAAATAGGCGTCGTCTTCATAATTCAGACTATGGGCTATCTCCTTTACGGTCATATTTGTATGAGCCAGCAGGCGTTTGCTTTCCAGAATGATTCTGTCTTTGATAATGTCATTTGGAGTGCTTTTACTGAGCAATCCTATTTTCTTACTTAGGTTTTTGGGGGTAACAAACAATAGTTCGGCATAGTCGGCAACGGAATGCAGGGTTTTGTAGTGCTGTTCTACCAATTTGCTGAATCTTCTTAAAAATTGCACATCTGCCTGCTGGTCGTTTTCGGCTAAGTGGTGCTGCTGCTTCCAGATCCTGATTGATTTTAAGATAATCAATTTCAATAAGGTCCGAAGCATTTCCTCTGTACTGGCATCCTCATTCTCCATTTCCGACAGAACTTCTTTAAGTATAGCCTGAATTTCCGTGGACTGACTTTCATTGAGCGCTATAAAAGGCACTTCAAATACATTGTTGTATAGTATTCCGTCGCAGGCCACTTCCTGATCATGAATTTCCACGCAATAAAAGTCTCTGTTGAAATGGATCAATCGACCCTCGACGGTTTCGCAGGGCTTTAATACAACTTTAGGATTTATAAACAAGAGTGCGTCGGTTTCCATTGCGAATTTCTGGAAATCGACCTGGATAACGGCATTCTTCGGTATGAATAAAATTTTGATGTGTTCGTCGATTGTACTTAAGTAATTTTCTGCAAGTGTACGCTCGCTGAATACCAAATTGCCAAATTGCTTATACGAAAAATGTTTTAGCATTTGTTGCTTTCTATAGGTATGGATGGAAATTCCCTGGATGATTTCCAATGTTTTTCCGTATGCTAAAGATACGATTTCATCTTTTCTTGTAAGTAGTAAAATTCGGGGGAATATTAACGCGGTATTTTCAAAGTATTCTTTACGTCCTCATTATAGTATTCTAAGGAGATAAGTGTAATTTTGCTAGCAAATGGAAATTAAACTAAATACTATTGAGGAAGCCATTGACGAGCTGAAGGCTGGAAAGGTTATCATTGTAGTAGATGATGAAGACCGGGAGAATGAAGGTGATTTTGTTACTACAGCGCGAAATGTTACTCCCGAAGTTATCAACTTCATGGCTGCTCATGGAAGAGGGCTTATATGTGCTCCCTTAAGCGAAAGTCGTTGTGATGAACTCAGGCTTAACCTGATGGTAGGTAAAAATACCGCACTTCACGAAACAAACTTTACTGTTTCTGTGGATTTGATTGGCAATGGTTGTACAACCGGTATATCTGCGTCAGACCGTGCTAAAACTATACAAGCTTTAATTAATCCCGCGACCAGGCCTGAAGACCTGGGAAGGCCCGGGCATATATTCCCTCTTCGCGCGAAGGAGGGCGGTGTGCTGCGCCGTTCAGGACATACGGAAGCGGTAGTCGACCTGGCGAGCCTCGCTGGTATGGAGCCTGCAGGGGTGCTTGTGGAGATTATGAAAGAGGATGGCGAAATGGCGCGTCTTCCTGATCTCATGAAAATAGCCGAGAAGTTTAATCTTAAGATCATTTCTATCAAAGATCTTATTACCTATCGCCTGCAAACCGAAACGTTGATTGCTAAGGAGGTTTCTGTAACACTTCCGACAGAATGGGGTGATTTTCAGATGGTGGCTTATACTCAGCTTAATACAGGAGAACATCATCTTGCCCTGATTAAAGGGGAATGGGAGCCTGAAGAACCAGTTCTGGTGAGGGTACACAGCTCTTGTGTAACTGGTGATATTTTTGGATCCTGTCGCTGTGATTGCGGACCGCAATTACACAAGGCCATGGAGATGATAGAGAAAGAGGGGAGAGGTGTGGTTATTTATATGAACCAGGAAGGTCGCGGAATCGGACTGATCAATAAGCTGCATGCTTATAATTTACAAGAACACGGTTTTGATACCGTAGACGCAAATCTTAAGCTCGGTTTTAAAATGGACCAGAGGGATTATGGGATCGGTGCTCAGATATTGAGGAGCCTGGGTGTAACCAAGATGAGGTTAATGTCAAATAATCCTACAAAAAGAGCTGGCTTAATTGGCTACGGTCTTGAGATCGTTGATAATGTTCCGATTGAAATAAAATCTAACGTCCATAATGAAAAGTATTTAAAAACGAAACGTGACAGGATGGGGCACACAATTCAGGGGACGATTGATAATGGACAGTTGACAATTGACAGGGGACAATTGACAGGGGACAATTGAGAATTGACAATGGACAGTTGACAGTTGACAATTGTGATCAGCGTTGTTTTTTGGTGCTTTCGGTGGGTGTGGGCAGGATTGCAGAGGGAGTTCCTGTGGAGTTTGTTGGAGTAGGTGAAGGGGTGGGCAGTTGCCGCCTTCTTTCTTCCCTGCGTTTTTGTCCAATCAGGGCCCTGAGGAATTCCGAGAAGGTTTCAAAATCCTGCCGGTACACCAAACCTACAGCATTTATGTATTCCTGATCGGGATTTAAAAAGTTACGGTTGTTCAGCCTGTTGGATATCCTGGCTGTGAGACTACCATCCTTTTGCAGCAGGTAAAGCATTTCCACGTCACGCGTTACAGTATTGCCAATTATATTATAGTCATTTACATCGGCTCTTCTGTCGGTAACGCCCCCGGTAATAACCAGACGATCTTTGAGGAATCTGAAAGATGCACTTGCTTCGTTAAACGACCGGATATTGAGGTCGACAAAATTGAGGTTAAGCCATTGAGCCAATATGTTATTAAACTGATTAACAAAAAGTTCAGTTCCCGCACTAATTAATGTAGAGTTGACGGCCTGAACGTTTACTCCGCCACTATTTGGGGAGAACGACCTTCTTACGATTAAACTCAAAGCCTGGGTGTTCTTGTTGTTTACATCGTTAAAATAACTTTGAAGTTCGTCTTTTATATATGCATCTGAGGGGAAATTGATGTCGAAAGTAATGTCGGGGCGAGTCAGGTTTCCACTAAGGTTCATAATCGCTTCAGTATGAACCCGTCCCTCGTTAGCGGCCCGCCCTGCAGCCATATATAGAGGCCTGATGTCGGTCCTTAAAGAATAAACGGCCTTAAGATTAATCAGCGCATCGGCGGGGTCACCCGTCCAGCGGATGGAGCCGCCCTGGCTAAGATCGAATATTTTATTGATAAAGTCCTGGGCCGTAAGCTGAAATTTCCCACTGGAGATAAGATAATCGCCATACATTTCAAAATCACCCTGGCTGGTAATCTTAAGATTGATGGCAGCGTTTCCACGGCCATTTAATCTGCCAAGACTGGTAAATATATTTACGATAGAATTCTCATCAACGGCGAGGTCAATGTTGAGCACCAGGCCTGGAAGGAAGAAAGACTGGCTTTTAGGTGTGAACGTCGAATCCTTTGAAACGAAAGTAATGAAATCGTTCGTAGCAACCGTTTCGGAGGAATTAAGGGGGATATTAAACACCGTTCCTTCTTCGGTTTTGGCGTTAATATCAATCCTCATGTTATTGGTTGGACCTTTAAATCTGAAAACTCCGGTTGCATAGGCGGTGCCATAATAAAGAGGGTTGTCTTTAGCAGTGGTGTTCAAGGCCATAAAGTGGTTTGCGCGAATTGCAATATCAATGTTAGGATTCCCGGGATTCCGCATATCGACAGTGCCGTTGGCAGTGGCCTTATTGTTTTTCAGATCTGTTAACTCTAAATCGTTGATTTGTATGATACTGTTGCTTACAGATACTTCGTCGGTTATGCTGTAAGGGGTTTTAAGGTAATTTACTGTTAATTTCGCGTCTTTCAAACTTAGCGTTCCGTCGATCCGGGGGGCCAGTACATTTCCAGTTACATTAAGCCTGGCTGAAGCCAGTCCGCTTACGTTAGATACCAGATGCCGGATAAAAGGCTGAAAAATTACCAGTTGATTGTCCTCCATTAGCAGAGTCAGGTCCAGCGTGTTTTTTTCTGCCCCTGCGTCATAGGTCCCTTTTACATTCATAGTTTGTTCGCCATCCTTGGTAATGTCCATATTGACGTTTACCAGCTTGGTTTCGTTGTCGAGGTCGGCTACCAAGTTGAGGTCGCCGATGCTGGTATTGTTCATCGTTAATGAATCGATTTTAAGCTCCGATTCTATTTTTGGTCTTTTGGCTACCGACGACAGGATGATGTGGCCGTTCATTTCACCTGTCATAGATACACCTGCTCCTCTGGTTACGGGATTGAAAGTAGCAACTTTGAATTGTTTGAAGTCGGCTTTCAGTTTATCAAGAGGGTCGGACGAAATAACACCATCGATAGTTAATAACTGATTATCTCTGCTTAGTTCAAACTCTTGAACAAAGACCTTCCCCTTATCAAATCTGAACTTTACCTGTTCGGGTACCTTCCAGACCTCCTGGTTGATAATTATATCGGATGGGAGAATACTTAAGCGTGCTAAAGTGTCACTACCAAATTCAACCAGTGCGTTCAAGTCAAGCTGGTTTGTGGCATTTTTATCTGAAAGTTTCACGTTCAGCGCCAGGCTGTCGTTATGAAAGATGTTGGCGATGTTTATGTTTTTAATATACAGGCTGTCGGTAATATCGATCCGGTCGGCCGTAAGAAAGATGTTCAGCGCATTCCGGGAAGCAGACTCGTCAAGAATGAAGTTATTGATCCTGAGTTTTTTGTATTGAAGCAAAGGACTTGATCCGTTGAGCGCGGCGACACTATCCGCCGAAATAAAACGGCCATAAAAAACAGCTCCTTCCGGGATCTTCAGATCGGGCATAAACAGCATAGTAAAAGGAGCAAAGTCTTTTACTCTTAAATAGAAATTGAAGTTTTGCGAGCCTATCTTAATAGCGGATGTTTTTAATGACGGGATATAGCGTTTCACGATGGAGACAAAATAGGATGGCAGCGTGTTAAGGTCAATCTCACCCCGTAGGTTAGCCTCCAGTATGTCGGAGTTAACAGCGATTAAACGGTCGTTACCGGCGCCAGAGGCTGTAAGGCTGACAGCATTGACAAGCAAGGAGCTGTCGGGACTGGTAAGCCTGAGTTGGCTTAGTTCAAGGGTGCCCTCAAGATTATTTAAATTATTCCCCTTGAAGTTTGTCCTGAAATTAGCTTCAGCAACGAGTGTGTCTTTGGTGAACCCGAGCTTTCGGAGATTCGCATGACGTATGTCGGCATTGAAGTTGAATTCAGGTAGTTTTGGCCCCAAATTTATCATGCCGTCAAAGCCGAGCTTAAGATTCGGATCGTTTACTCCGATAATTCCTTTGAATATTTTGTTGCCTACGTTACCATCTACTTTGATGTTGGAGTACCTGTATCCTCTGAATTGGATATAGTCCGCCTTGAGATCAAGTTTTTCTTTCAATTGATTCAGGCGAAGGCCCTGACCCTTGATGCTGGCGCTAAGAGTAGCTCTTCCAAGATCTTTTTGTTCGAGCAACTCACCCAGATTGAAATCAATAGCTTTAATAGTCCCAGAGTATGCAGCTGCGCCGTTCAGGTTCACCCTGACATCCGGAATAATTCTGCCTAAACTTGTTTTGATTTCGCCCTTCGCCCTGAAGTTTTTTATAAAGCCTGCAAACCTGCCCTTGAAATTAACATTGCCGAGTTTTCCAGCGATAGGGGGAACAAGGCCAGACTGTCCGGATATTCCTTTTATGATTAAGTCTGCGTCTTTCTTATTCGTGAAAAGCTGCTGAACATTGAGATCCAAATAGGTTTTATTGATGTAAGGAAGTCCTTTAATATCAAAGTTTCCGCGGACGTACGTAGCCTGCCCCGCTTTAACTGAAAAATTACGGGCTTTGATATTATTAACGTAGCCACTTAAATTACCATTGACTCTGACACTGATATCCATATGGCGAAGAGCGTCAGTGAAAAAAGCAATATCTTTTGAATAAACGGTCGTGTTTTTTAAGTTGCCCCTGACGAATACCTTTTTAACAAAGTTATTGAAATCACCAAATCGTGAATACTTCATCAAAAGGTAGTTTCTGATCGTGCTATTGCCAGCCTGCAGTAATAATTTATTGAACTCCATGCTATTGCTGTCGATAACCGCATTGGTGGTTAGATTCTTTAAATAAAAGCCACTCTTTTCCCTGAAGCTCATATTCCGTATCCCTGCCTTGAAAATATGGTTTTTGGTATCGAGGTTCAGAACGGTTGTGTTGAGATTGAACAGAGAGACATCATTGAAGTTTATTCCCTTTATTGTATCGTTGCTGTTGAAGTTGCGGTATCTTAAAGCGGTATTGTTTAAAACGATCCTGTCGAAGGTAATATCGTAAGGCCTTTTAGAAGGTTTCTTTTTTGGCTTGGGTTTACCCGAGTCGAAATAGTTGATGATAAACTGCAGGTTGGTGGTTCCGTCTTTGTACTTTTTAAGGAAGAACTTTCCATTATCGAGCTGAGCCGTATTTACAGATACTTTGCGTAGGCGTATTGACAAAAGATTGAGATCGACACTGAACTTAGGAGCATATAATAAAGTATCTTTGTCGAGGTCCTGAAGGTAAAGGCCTTCCAGTACCACAGATTTAAACGGCTTGATATACAGAGAGCCAATATCTACTACCGTGTTCAGTTCTTTTGAAAGATATTTCGCGGTTCTCTTGGCAATATAGGTTTGTACAGGTTTAAACTGCAATGCAACAAAGAGGGATGCAATCAGCAGAATAATTACCGATAGCGTCCATAATGTTATTTTAAGTAGTTTTTTAATAGTTTTGCAGTTTAATTAATCACAACAATAAATAATATATCCGGTTTGGCTACAATTCTTGCTATTGAATCATCCTGCGACGAAACCTCTGCAGCTATCTGTATAGACGGTATAATGCGGTCTAATATTATCGCGACACAGGCGGTTCATCAAAAATATGGAGGGGTCGTACCGGAACTAGCCTCCAGGGCGCACCAACAAAATATTATTCCTGTCGTTCAGGAGGCTGTTGCGGCAGCAAAAATAAACAAAAAAGATATTGATGCAGTTGCTTTTACACGCGGGCCAGGTCTTTTAGGCTCGCTGCTTGTTGGTACCTCTTTTGCAAAGGCTTTTGCACTTGCAAATGATATACCTTTGGTTGAAGTAAACCACATGCAGGCCCATGTTCTGGCTCATTTTATTGATGATCCGAAACCTGCGTTTCCTTTCCTCTGTCTCACTGTTTCGGGAGGGCATACTCAAATTGTCCTGGTACGTGATTTCTTTAATATGGAAATTGTGGGTGAAACGAATGACGATGCCGCAGGAGAAGCTTTTGATAAAACAGCAAAAATTCTCGGCTTGCCCTATCCTGGCGGGCCGCTGATTGACAAATACGCCCGTGAGGGAAATCCTCTGGCATTCCCTTTTCCGGAACCACAGATTCCTGGTCTCGACTTCAGCTTCAGCGGGTTGAAAACATCTATTCTTTATTTTGTGAGGGACAGGCTAAAAGCAGATCCCGACTTTTTGAAGAATAATATGAACGACGTGTGCGCCTCTGTGCAGTACCGGATCATCACCATTTTAATTAATAAGCTGAGAAAGGCTGCAAAACAATATGGAATTAATGATATTGCCATTGCCGGCGGCGTATCGGCGAATTCAGGGCTTCGTGCTATGATGCAGGAGGCTGCAGAGAAATACAATTGGTCTGTTTTTATTCCTGCTTTTCAATATTGCACTGATAACGCTGCTATGATTGCTATTGCAGGGTATTATAAATATATGAACAAAGACTTTGCTTCACAGGATATTGCCCCTCTCGCACGAATGAACTTTTAACCTGAATTGAAATGCTGGTAACTACATTACTTTTTGTCGTTGTTTTTGCAGTCCCCTTGTTGGGCTTCTACTTTTACATTGCCCTTAAAGATAAGAATAAGCGGAAAATGATGGGGCTGTTAGTGATCATGCTCCTTTTCATTCTGGCGTCGGTGGTTGCCTATTTTGTGAACCGGGGAAAAGGCGTGTAGAACGACACAACCTGTGAGCGTAAAGAGAAAAAAAGCGGTCGTTATTGGTGCGGGTATTGCCGGCATCGCTTCAGCTATTCGTCTGAGGGCAAAAGGTTATGATGTAGACGTTTACGAGGCCAACTCTTATGCAGGTGGTAAATTATCTGAATTCGTGATTGAGGGATTCAGGTTTGATGCAGGTCCGAGTTTGTTCACGATGCCCCAGTATGTCGACGAACTTTTTCTTCTGGCTGGTAAAAAGCCCCCCGCATATTTCTCTTACCGCAAGCTTGATATTGTTTGCCGCTATTTTTATGAAGATGGAACGCGCATATCGGCCTGGGCCGATGAAGATAAATTTGCGTCTGAAATTGAAAATAAAACGGTTGATACAGCAAAGGCTATTAAGGCCTTCTTAAAGAAAAGCAGAAATATCTACGCAATTACACATCATGTTTTTCTCGAAAGATCACTTCATAAACTCGGCACCTATCTGCGCCTGCCGACGCTGATGTCATTTCTCCGGATGCCGGCTATTGATCCGTTCCGGACCATGAATGAAGCAAACAGCTCGTTTTTCAAGGACAGCAAAACTGTTCGTTTTTTTAACCGTTATGCCACATATAACGGGTCAGATCCTTACCGGGCGCCGGCCACTCTTAACATTATTCCTCATCTTGAACAACACTTTGGTGCCTGGTTTCCAGAGGGTGGAATGTACAGTATTACAAAATCTTTAGTAAAGCTTGCAGAAGACCTGGGTGTGAAATTTCATTACAACACACTTGTGCAGGAAATAATTGTTCGGGACGCACAGGCAAGGGGTGTTTTGATAAATGGCATGGTGGCGGAAGCAGATATTGTGATATCCAACATGGATGTGTGGTTTACCTATAAAAAGTTGTTAAAGGACCAGCTTCCTCCAAAACGGATATTAAAACAAGAGAGGAGCAGCTCCGCTTTAATTTTTTACTGGGGTATCCGGCATCGCTTCCCTGAACTTGACCTCCATAATATTTTCTTTAGCGAAAATTACAGGGAGGAGTTCAAAGCAATCTGGCAGGATGGGAAAATATATGAAGACCCGACTGTGTATGTAAACATCAGTTCTAAATATAACCCTGATGACGCTCCGCCGGGATGTGAAAACTGGTTTGTGATGATCAATGTGCCTTCTAATGTGGGGCAGGACTGGGATCGTTTGATTGCGGAGGCCCGAACGAATATTATTGCCAAGCTAAGCCGTAACCTAAAGATTGATGTGGAGGCGGTGATCTGTACTGAGAATATTCTTGATCCGAGAAGTATCGAGTCGCAGACTTTCTCATATTGTGGCTCTCTGTATGGTTCGGGCTCTAATAATCGTTTTTCAGCTTTTTTACGGCATCCTAATTTTACCGGCAAAATAAAGAAACTGTATTTCGCTGGAGGAAGCGTTCACCCTGGAGGCGGAATACCTCTTGCATTGCTTTCTGCTAAAATTGCAGTAAACAGCATCCGCTAAAAGCGCTTTGCCCGGCCCTGTCCAATACGGTAAATTCTCCTAAAATTTCAACACAACCCGGTTGGTAGCTGAATTTTTAATAACTTCGTGAAGTCTTTTTAGAACGATCAGAGATGCCGGAATTTTCTCATTTACACGTACATACCCAGTTTTCATTGCTCGACGGAGCGGCAGATATTTCAAAACTTTATAAGAAGGCCGCCGCAGATGGAATGAAGGCTCTTGCTATTACCGATCATGGTAACATGTTCGGTGTATTTAAGTTTGTAGCTGAAGCTGGAAAGCATAATGTGAAGCCAATTGTTGGCTGCGAATTTTATGTGGTAGACGACAGGCATAAAAAACAGTTTACTAAGGAGAACAGGGACGTTCGTTATCATCAGCTTTTTCTCGCCAAGAATGCGCAGGGATATAAGAACCTTGTGAAACTTTGCTCACTGGGGTATATGGAAGGTCTGTACAGTAAATGGCCGCGGATTGATAAGGAGCTTATACTGAAATATCATGAAGGGCTTATCGCCACCAGTTGCTGTATAGGAGCATCGGTTCCGCAGGCGATTCTGAAGAAGGGAGAAGAGGAAGCTGAGAAAGAATTTAAATGGTGGCTCGATCTGTTTGGCGATGATTACTATATTGAATTGCAGCGTCACAATATTCCTGAACAGCTGACCATTAACGAAACACTGCTGAAGTTTGCAAAAAAGCATAATGTGAAGGTGATCTGTTCAAATGATTCACATTATGTGGATCAGCAGGATGCGAACGCGCATGATATTTTGCTTTGTGTGAATACCGGCGATATGCAAAGCACGCCTATTGCAACCGACGAAGAAGGTGGGAAGGGGTATCGCTTCGGCTTTCCGAATGATCAGTTCTATTTTAAAACCCAGGCGGAAATGGCACAACTGTTTCACGATGTGCCACAATCTTTGGATAATACCAATGAGATTGTGGATAAAGTGGAGCATCTGAAGTTGAAGAGGGATATTCTTCTGCCCAACTTCCCCATACCTTCGGAGTTTAAGATACATGCTGATGATGTGCTGAACCAGTGGGAATATCTGAGACATCTGACCATGACTGGCGCGCGGCAACGATATCAGGATATTACTCCGGAAGTGCAGGAACGACTTGATTTTGAGCTGAACACGATTAAAATCATGGGCTTTGCAGGCTATTTTCTTATCGTATCTGACTTTATTAAGGCCGGCCGTGATCTGGGGGTGTTTATTGGGCCTGGTCGTGGTTCGGCTGCGGGATCTGTTGTTGCATACTGTATCGGGATCACTAATATTGACCCTATTAAATATAATCTCCTGTTTGAGCGTTTCCTTAATCCCGACAGGAAGTCGATGCCCGATATTGATACGGATTTTGATGATGAGGGCCGCCAGAAGGTAATTGACTATGTTGTAGATAAATATGGGAAAAACCAGGTAGCACAGATTGTCACCTATGGCTCTATGGCTGCGCGTACCAGCATACAGGATGTTGCCAGGGTGCTGGATGTTCCCCTGCCGGATGTTAATGCTTTAAAGAAACTGGTGCCCGATACACTCGGGATTACTCTTAAGGAAGCTTTTAACCAGGTTGACGAATTAAAAGAGATCTTAAAGGGCGATGACATCAGGGCCAAAGTATTAAGGGAAGCTGAGAAGCTGGAAGGCTCTATACGAAATACGGGCGTGCATGCTGCGGGAGTTATTATTGCTCCTGAAGACATTACCAATATTATTCCCGTTGCCACTGCAAAAGACTCCAGCTTGCTGATCACTCAGTTTGACGGAAGGGTGATTGAGGATGCAGGGGTTATTAAGATGGACTTTCTTGGTCTGAAAACACTGACCATCATCAAAGATGCCCTGCGTTTAATTAAACAGAATTATGGCGTTGAAATAGAGATAGACAATATTTCGCTCACTGACGAGAAAACGTTTGAGCTTTATCAGCACGGCGATACTAACGGGACTTTTCAGTTTGAAAGTGACGGAATGCAGATGTATCTGCGGGAGCTCAAGCCCGATAAGTTTGAGGACCTGATTGCCATGAACGCCCTTTACCGGCCGGGACCGATAGAGTATATTCCGAATTTTATTGCACGTAAGCATGGCCGGGAGCAGGTTTCATATGACCTGCCCGATATGGAGGAATACCTGGCGGATACTTACGGTATTACAGTATACCAGGAGCAGGTGATGCTTCTTTCTCAGAAGCTTGCTAACTTTACGAAAGGGGATGCCGACGTTTTGCGTAAGGCGATGGGAAAGAAGGACCGTAAAACACTCGATAAGCTAAAACCTCAGTTTATTGAGAATGCGAAAAAGAAGGGACATGATGAGAAAAAGCTGGAAAAAATATGGACCGACTGGGAAGCTTTTGCATCGTACGCATTCAATAAATCACACTCTACCTGTTATGCCTTCGTTGCCTATCAGACTGCTTACCTTAAAGCTCATTATCCTGCCGAATACATGGCAGCGGTGCTTAATAACCAGAATAATATTGAGAAGATCTCCTTTTTTATGGAGGAGAGCCGTAAGATGGGAATTCCGGTTCTTGGTCCGGACATTAACGAATCGGGACTTAGTTTTGGTGTGAACAAAAAGGGGGAGATCCGCTTTGGTATGTCTGGGGTTAAAGGTGTTGGTGAGAAAGCAGTTGAAAGTATTATTGAGGAGCGTGAAGCGAATGGACCATATGAGAATATTAATGACTTTGCACGGAGGGTAAATTCGAGAACGGTAAATAAAAAAGTATACGAGAATCTTGTTTATAGCGGGGCTTTTGATTGTTTCGGTTATCACCGAGCTCAGTTTTTCTTTAAGCCTGATAATTCTCCGTATAATGGCATAGAACGCCTGATTAAGTATAATAACGATTACCAGAACAGCTTGAACAGCTCTCAGGCTTCGCTATTTGGAGGAACCTCAGATGCAAACATACCCGAACCTCAGATGCCGGAATGTCCCGATTGGGGACTGCTTGATAAGCTGAAGTATGAAAAGGACATGATCGGCATTTACCTTACGGGCCATCCCCTGGATAATTACAAGTTTGAGCTTGATCATTTCTGCTCACATCAGATTAAGCATCTATCTCTGATCAATAAAGCGAAAAGCGGCGAGATGGTGGCGGCTGATGCGGAAGAATTTAACAAGATAAAGAATCGCGAGATCGTTATTGGGGGGCTTGTTTCGAATGCACAACACCGGACAACAAAAACAGGCAAGCCTTTTGGTTCGATGATGCTTGAGGATTATAGCGACTCTTTTGAGATCGTGATGTTTGGAGAGGAATACGTGAAACAGAAGTTGTTTTTCGCCGATGGATATTTCCTGCAGGTTAAAGGAATGATCTGTGAACGCTTCAGGCAAAAGGACAATTGGGAGTTCAAAGTTATTCAGATCACCCTGCTTTCTGACCTCAGGGATAAGATGGCACGGTGCCTTACTATTCAGTTGCCACTACATGAACTGTCAGAAAGTTTTATTACCGAAATGGATGGCATAGTGAAGGCGAATGAAGAACAAAATATCAACAGAAACTGTCAGCTTAAATTTGCAGTGTACGATTTGGAAGAAACTATCTCGATAGAGATGCCTTCTAAAAGCCTGAAAATATTTCCCAGTAATGAATTTCTTGAACAGCTGCATCTAAAGAACCTCACTTTCAAGCTCAATTAAAGAGCCCGGTATGATCGGGCAGGCGGCAGTATATTTTTTCATTTAGCTGTCACAATGTCGCAGTTGATTTGTGGTAAGGTTATTGTATATTTAACTTTGATTCTTAACCTGTAAATTATTAAAAAATGGCTATAGAAATAACAGATGCAAACTTTGAAGAAGTGGTGCTGAAATCTGACAAACCTGTATTGGTTGACTTTTGGGCTGAATGGTGCGGACCATGCCGCATGGTAGGACCTGTTGTTGAAGAATTATCTACAGAATATGCGGGTAAGGTAGTTGTGGGAAAAGTAAACGTGGATCATAATCCAGGCGTTTCCATGAAGTTCGGAATCCGAAATATTCCTGCGTTATTATTCTTTAAGAACGGAGAAATTGTAGATAAACAGATTGGTGCTGTTCCAAAATCGGTACTTTCTGATAAATTGAGCAAGCAACTCGCATAAGTTGAGAGACAGCAATTAGTATAGGCCGGCTTTTTTTAAAGCCGGTTTTTTTGTACCTTATGTTTACTACAGGAGAATAAGTTTTATGGTTGAAATGAAAGCTACTTCATTTTTCAGGGGCTTTCCTGACGGGGGATGGGAAGTGAATCTTGAGATACTGGCACGGCAGGTAGTAGAAGGGTTTATCACAGGTCTTCATAAAAGTCCTTTTCATGGTTTCTCTGTAGAATTTGCCGAACATCGTCTTTACAATAGCGGCGAGTCTGTGAAAAATATCGACTGGAAGCTGTATGGCCGCACAGATAAGCTATTTGTTAAACGCTTTGAAGAGGAAACTAATCTTCGGTGTCAGTTGGTAATTGACATCTCATCCTCCATGTATTATCCCAGCAGTGACTATAACAAATTTATCTTCTCTGCTTGTTCTGCTGCAGCATTAATGTACCTTTTTAAGAAGCAGCGCGATGCGTTTGGTTTAAGCTGTTTCTCTGATAAGCTCGAGTTCTCATCACCTGCTAAGTCTACTACAGTTCATCAGAAATATCTTTTTGCCGAACTTGAAAGAATGATGAAGCGGGACAGTCGGGGTACGAAAACAGATGTGGTTTCGGCTTTACATGAGATTGCAGAACTGTTGCACAAAAGGTCGATGGTCATAATATTCAGCGATATGCTTGAATCTGCTGTCTCTGCTGAACGGCAATCAGCCTTATTTGGAGCGCTCCAGCATCTGAAGCATAACAAACACGAAGTGATTGTATTTAACGTTCTTGACTTTAGTCACGAAGTTAAATTCGATTTTAAAAACCGGCCCTATCGTTTTACTGATGTAGAAACGGGGGAAGAAGTTAAGCTTCATCCTTTGGAGGTTAAGGAAAAATATGTCACATCGGTTGAGATTTACCGGAAAGAACTCCAACTTAAGTGTACCCAGTATCATATAGACCTGATAGATGCTGATATTTCAGCCGGCTTCTCACAGGTGTTGCAAGCCTATCTGATTAAAAGGAGCAGGATGCGTGCGTAATAGCAATAGAGATCTCTACTGTAGTTCCTTTATTTATTTCTGAATTTATTGCTACTGATATATTGTGAAAAGCCGCAATGCTTTTTACAATAGCAAGGCCCAGCCCATTGCTTTCATTGTCGGTGGAGTTTAATTTTTCAAAACGGTTGAATGCTTTTTCTATCAGGTAAGGACTCATTCCGGCTCCCTCGTCGGTGATTGAGATATTATAATAGCCATCTGAAATTTCGTCGCTTACGGTAATGCTGCCGTTTTGTTTGTTGTATTTAATCGCGTTGTTGATAATGTTGATAAATAATGTATGAATGAGCGTCTTGTTGCCATGGAAGCTAAAGTTGTGCTGAAGTGTGTTTATAAATTGAATTTCCTTTAAAGTAATTCGATCTTCCAGATCTTCCATAACATCTGCAAGGAGAGTAGGAAGCAGGATATGTTCATTTTTTTCATACTGATTATTCTCAACCTTAGAAATAAGCAGCAGACTGTTTATGATCGACTTCATCCTGTTGAGTGTTTTTAAAGAGGCCATGACTTTTGTTTCGGCAGCCTCTGAGATGTTTTCGTTTGATAAGATGTTTTCGAGCCGGCTTTTGATTACAGATACAGGAGTGAGCAGCTCGTGGGATACATTTGAGGTAAACTGCTTTTGCGTTAGAAATTGTTGTTTAAGTTTGTTCATAAGGGCATTAATGCTCTTATCGAGATGCTGAAAGTCTGTAGTTGTTGTTGGGATGCTTTCATGGTTGAAATGTAAAGGTTCGTTAACTTTATCGATCTTTTGCTCAATAATGCGGTAAAAGGGGGCGAGAAGGTAGCTTGTAAAAGCATAGTCAGTGATCAAAGTGAGTAATGCCATAAAGATCAGCGTTAAAAATGAGAAAAACAGGAACGTAGATTTTAATTGTTTTACGGCAGCCATGGTTTCTCCTATCTCAAGGCGATAGTAATCGGCGCCATATCTTAGCTGGCTTGTAAATATGAGGTAATCGCCTTTGGAACCCTCGATCTCGCGTTGCCCCACGCTGAATTTCCCGACGTGCCCTGCTTTGAAAGTCATAGGCGCGGTTTTAGTTAAAATAATATACTCTTCTTTTAGGATATTATAATCAGTAAACGTTTTTTCTGCTTCAAGCAGATCAGCAATTTCTTCGGACGATAAATTTCTGACAAGTTTTTCGCGCTTGTCAAGTATCCTGTTTTTAAGGTGGCTTAAGGATATTCTATCAAGCACGATAATAATAAGGATAGTAAGTATAGTAATAATTGCTGCTTTGACGAAAAGATTATACAGGATAAGCTTAATGTGAAGTTTCATTCCCCTAGAGATTGATTCGGTATCCTACGCTGCGAACGGTTTCCAGCCATTCTACTGTTGAATATGGTAATAGTTTCTTTCGCAGATTTTTGATATGTACGTTGATGAAGTTTGAATCGGAGTTAATTTCGAGGATATCGCCCCAGACATGTTCGGTTAAGCTTGTACGTGGAATTACTCTGTTTTTATTTAGAGTAAGATAGTATAATATTTCAAACTCCTTATTTGTCAGTGCGATCCGTTGATCGTTGAACGACAAAGTTCTGTTTTCTATGTCGAGAACAAATTCGTGTAAATTGATTTTATTTTTGCCTAACCTGTGTTTTCTTCTGGTAATGGCATGCATGCGGGCTAGAAGCTCTGAAAGGGCAAATGGTTTGGGAAGATAGTCATCTGCTCCCTCCTCCAGCCCATTTACCCGGTCGTTAATTGCATCACGGGCGGTAAGGATAATGACAGCATCGTCGCGGTCAGGCAGGTTTCTCAGCTGTTTAAGTAATTCAAAGCCATTGCCATCGGGAAGGCCCAGATCAAGAAGGATAAAATCGTAGTTGTTGACAAAGATTTTTTCCTCTGCAGATGCTTTTTTCCAGGCATGCTCTGTCAGGTAACCTTCCTTAGCGAGGAACTCAGCTATTTCCAGGGCGAGAGTCCTTTCGTCTTCTATGATCAGCACATTCATTTATTTGGTAAATCTAGACAAAAATTGATGTAATAAAACGATAGTTTAGGACATCTGTTAGAGATTATATTTGAGTAATTATCATACTTTTAGACATAGATGCTAACTTAGCATTGTAATTTTATATTTTATTTATGAGGATTCCTATTGAGAGAGTACCTGTTAAAGTTTATCCGGATTCTAAAAGGGTTATTGCCCGGTTTTTTTTTAATGGAGAAGAGCGGGCGAAAGAGATTATACAGCGGGTAATGGCAATTGATGAAGATGAGATTTTTGGAATCGTATCTCCGATATTACAGGAGTATTCAAAAAGACATCGTAATATCACAAAGCTTCTGCACCGGCACTGCAATAAGCTGAAATATTTATTCGATCAGTTGAATATTGATTATGACGAGGTAAAACCATATCGCCGTCTGTTAATAGGATCGTTCTTCACTCACGAATATTCTATTGAATCTGCAGCCTTCTTTAACCCATCTATTGTAGAAGACCCTGATCAGACCGACCTGGAAGATGGTGAAAAGCGGCTTATAATAAGCTTCAGAGCTGTGGGCGAAGGACATATCTCTTCTATTGTTTTCAGGAGAGCGTTGATAGATAAACAGAACAATATTCATGTAATTCCGGTAGGTAATTATATTGACGAAGCGGAGGTAATCCGCAATGCAAAATATAACAAGCGGCTCTTTTTCGAAAAGGCTGCGGCTTCTTTAATCGATGTAGAAGTGCTGGCTGATGTAGAGAAACGCCTGGACGACTATTTTGAGTACGCCACTCTACGAAAGTTGATCACAGAATTACAGCGTGTGGAAGAGGATGATTATAGAAAGCTGCAATATGAAAAGATGCTGTGGCTGTCGGATTCGTATTATGAAATGGTTTTTTCGCTCGACACAGATATTACAGACCGTGTGATTTTTCCGTTTTCTGAGCTTGAACGAAAAGGAATTGAGGATGCCAGATTTGTAAAGTTTATCGAAGATGATGGACGATCAATCTATTATGCTACTTACACTGCTTTTGACGGCTCTCTTATAATGCCTAAACTGCTCGAGACCAGGAATTTTTATGATTTCAAAATCCGGCCGTTATACGGAAACGGAGCGCAGAACAAAAATCTGGCTCTTTTTCCGAGGAAAATTAAGGGCAATTACGTCATGATGTCGCGTATTGACGGGTGGAATAACTATATTATGTATTCAAAAAATATCACCGTGTGGGAAAAACCTATCCTGCTACAATCACCAAAGTATAGCTGGGAGTTTGTCCAGATTGGCAACTGCGGATCTCCAATTGAAACGGAACATGGGTGGCTGGTAATAACACATGGGGTAGGCCCTATGCGACGTTACTGTCTTGGAGCAAGTTTGTTCGATCTTGAAGATCCGCAGGTGGAAATAGGTCGGCTGAAAGAGCCTTTGCTTGTTCCTAATCCCGATGAACGTGAGGGATATGTTCCGAATGTGGTGTACTCATGCGGTTCTATTATTAATAACGGGAAGCTTATAATTCCTTATGGTTTATCTGACTATTCATCTTCATTTGCGATGGTTGATTTGGAGTCACTTATTGATAAGCTGAAGAGCGATAGCAAATCCTGAATCCTTTAATTTTCCAAAACTTTTTGATAAGCCTTAATATAATCGCTTACCATTTTTTCTTTTGAGAACCGGGATGCTGCCCATTTATGGCAGGCAGACCGGTTGATCTTAGGTATTTCGTGCACCGCCTCTATTGCCTCCTCAGGAGAATTGGCCAGGAAGCCAGTTTCTTCGTGTTTGATGAGTTCTGGCATTGAGCCTTTGTTAAAGGCGATCACCGGCGTGCCGCAAAGCATAGCTTCTGCTACACTCATCCCAAACGGTTCTTTAAAATTTATAGGGTGAAGCAAGGCACTGGCATTGCCCATCAGTATGTTACGCTCTTCGGGGCCTGCTGATCCGATAAATTGGATCTGGTCGCCAAGATAAGGCTTTACATGGGTTTCGTAATAGTTACTGTCCTGAATGATTCCCGCGATAATGAGCCTTCTTTTGGTACTCATTGCTATTTGAATTGCTTCCGCTGTCCCCTTATCATGGTGTATACGTCCGAAATAGAGAAGATAGTCCTCCGGCGTATTATTGAAGGTGAATTCTGCCGTATTGATTCCGTTATATACCGTTGCCAGGTAATCGAGCTCGCGGCTCCTGTCGGCATTGCTGATCGATATATAGTGACTGGTTTTATTATACTTTTTGAATACAGGAACTATTTTATGTGAGGAGAATCCATGAATAGTAGTAATCATGGGAGGCGCTATTAATCGAGACCAGGTAAGGGGAAGGAAGTCAAAATGGTTATGAATAATATCAAAACGAGATGCTTTCTCCATAAGATTACTTATATGAAGACACTCGAGTACCTTTGCATCCTGTTCCTTGTCTTCTTCATACCCGCGCTGAGCTACGAAATCAAGCTTCGCAGTGGTTAATGAGTCTCCTGTAGCAAAAAGAGTAACATCAAAGCCAGAGCTAACCAGTCCTTCGGTAAGATTAGAGGCTATTTGTTCCCATGGGCCATAGTGCCGGGGTGGTGTTCTCCAGGCTACAGGAGCAAGTACTGCAATTCTCATTTGCGATTATTTGGCGGTATATGCGGTTCCGGCATCATTTTCGGCCGGAGGACGCTCACTAACATTTCCAGTTATTTGCTATAAACTGGCTTATGACGTTTTTCTGGTGATTTATATTCCGCAGGCATTTCGTCGAGCGCTTTCAAAACGGTGAGGTGAGAAATGAGGTAAGCAAGGGTGCTTTCCGCGCCCTGGTTCCTGTTAAGCTTACCTTTCTGAAGACCGTCGCAACATCCCCTTGTTTCCGGATCGTACAGTGGTACCCGTAACTTATTATAGCCATGGAACCACATGAAGCAAAGATTCATTTTACGAAGCATCTCGGGGTTTTGGGTTAAGTGATATGCCTGATAGTACAGGAGTACCATGCCCATGGTTTCGATTGCCTGCTGATCGAAAACCGGCACGGGCTTACCCTTATGGAGCCATCCATCATTACCCACAGGGCTAAAGCAGTTGTCTTGAAATGTTACTTTTTCAAGGAAAACCATGGATTCGAATGCGGTATTTTTCACTTCTTCATTTGCAGTGATCTCTGCCGAATGCATAAGCGCAAGCGGCAGGATCGCATTGTCGTAGGTCATTACGTCCTCAAACCACTGCCAGTTATTTTTATTGTCTTTCTTGTAAGCGCTGACAATGTAGGATGTAAGTCTGTCGAGTTCACTCATCATTCTTTCATCTGATGGATGGGCTTTGAGATAAAGTGAAATGCCTATCAAGGTGTTGGCGGCTCCCCGCAGATATTTTAAATCTTTAAAATGAGGGATTGAATGCTTGAATAGCTCCTGTCCGAACTCCCGATAGGAATTATTAGGCGCAGAATTTATAAGAAAGCCGAGTGCCCATATGGTGCGGCCAAACGAATCTTCGGATCCCTTTTCATCCAGATAGTTGCGATTAAAGCTTAAAAAGTTACGGAAGTAACCATCCTCGCGTTGCATGTAATGAATGTAACTAAGATAGACAGGAATAAGCTCAATAGGTTCTTTACTCTGAAACTGCTGATTCGCCATCAGCATCAGGATAAGTGCGCGGGCATTGTCGTCAAGGCAATATCCTTCTTTGAAGTTTGGAATGCCGTATTTTGCATGTTGCATTAGTCCGGTGTAATCAGTCATCCGCCGGATATGCAACAGGCTGAACGCTGGCAGCTCGTCGTTTTCGGGCAGGCCAATTTTCGTTTTTCTATATATCGGCTTGCTGATTGCCTGGGTAAGAAGATTGATATAGTCGCGACCGATGTTAGGCCACTTGAGGTGTTTACCGTAATGAAGAGCGTTACTTCTCAATCTGTTTATCTTCGTTTCGTTGTCAAGAAGTTCTGTAATTATTTCGGCTAACGCGTTAAAGTCTTTAAAGTTAAATAGCCTGCCTCTGTTATCATCCAGTAATTCCTGTGCATGCCAGTAGGGGGTTGAGACTACAGCTGCCCCTGCACCAATAGCATATGAAAGGGTTCCGCTTGTAATTTGCGCTTCGTTCAGATACGGAGTCACATATATATGGCAGGCTGCCAGGAATTGTATAAGCTCTTCTTCTGCTACGAACTTATTGATAAAATGCAGATGATTTCGTACGCCCAATTTTTCTGCGAGTTGCTGGAGCGATTCACGGTATTCTTCTCCTGAGCTTTTTAACACGCCCGGATGGGTGTTCCCGAGGATCACATAATTGACGTCGGGGTGCTTGTCAATAATTATGGGCAGTGCTTTTATCACCGTTTCTATTCCTTTGTTGCGGCTGAGAAGACCAAATGTAAAAAGCGTTCTTTTATCCTTAAAAGGCTCTAAAGCAGTCACAGGATTTTTGGCAGGTAGTGCCATGTCGGGAACCCCATGCTCTATTATTTTAATTTTATCTTCTGATATACCATATATGGAGGTAAGAAATTGAACGGCCCGCTTGCTCATTACGACTATGTGGGCCGAATACTTTGAAATTTCTCTTGTTATAAGCTTTTGAACATAACTGGGTTCCCGAAGTACGGTGTGAAGTACTGTAATGACCGGTATTTCAAGCCCGGCTAGAAGCGATAGTATGTATATCCCGCTTTCTCCTCCGAAGATTCCGAATTCATGTTCAACGATGCATGCGTCCGCTCCGCTCTTATTGATATACTCTGCCGCGGCCGTATAGTCCCGTTGCCTCTCCTGCCTGATGACAAACTTAACTTCAGGAGGATAATCGTATTGCTTTTTATCAGATGATTCATTTATAGCTACGACGAATGTGCTTTCTGCGGCCTTTTGATGAGGGAAGTTTGAATTAATTGCCTGGATCAAATTGTGATTGAATGTGGCAATCCCACATTGTCTGGGCAAATAAGTTGATATATAAGCTATTTTCATCCTTGGTCAAGTGTTAAGGGTAATCTGCTTTTTATTAAACCGTTTATTTCAGAGATTTGTTTTGGTTAACGGTAGGGAGCAGAAGGGTATTTGCAGGAATTGAAATCTTAAAAGGGATTTTGTTGTTAATTAAGAAACGCTTTTAAGATGAACGATAAAACAGAAGTGATTCACGGCCATGTGGTTAATCAAATTATCAATGACGACGGGATATTCCCAAATAACCCGACTTTGCCGGTAATGGTGTATAAGGGTGCTATCCAGCTTCATCCTGATGATGAGCCGGAATGTATCCTTGCATTGTTTGAGAAGAATAACTGGAAAAATGGATGGAAAAATGGTATTTATGATTATCACCATTACCACAGCAACACACATGAGGTACTTGGAATCTTTTGTGGCGTGGCGGATGTTCAATTGGGTGGTCCCGAAGGGATTTGCGTAGAGCTTAACCGGGGGGATGTGGTTGTTCTGCCGGCTGGAGTTGCTCATAAAAGCCTAAGTTCCAGCGACGATTTCCTTTGCGTGGGAGCTTACCCGGCAGGAGCTGAATATGACATTAATTATGGAGAGGAAAATGAAAGAGCAAGGGCTATTGAAAACATCAGTAAGGTAAAGGTACCTCTCTTAGACCCCGTTTATGGAGAAAGTGGCCCATTGCCTGAACATTGGAATTTTCAGCATCAAAAATAAATAAGCCTTATCTTGTAAGTTTTTTAACTGTTATGAAATTTATTATCTTTATTGCATTTTTATAATTATATAGTTGGTGAAGTTTTCGACTTTTTCAGATATTTGGTCAAAAAAAGACAAAAAAAATACCAAAAAAAAGCAAATAATCAGATAAATGAACTTTACTTTTACAAAAAATTAACTTCACCTTAATGCGTAAAAAATTACAAGATAGAGTCCTTTCTTTTACAGAAGCATTAGAAATTAAAAGAAAGGGAATGTATCCATATTTCAGGCCTATTGAGTCAGGGCAGGATACGAAGGTGTTTATAAATGGCAAGGAAGTTTTGATGTTTGGTTCTAATTCGTATCTCGGGTTAACCAGTCACCCGAAGATAAAGGAGGCATCAAAAAGAGCGATTGATAAATATGGAACAGGATGTGCGGGGTCAAGATTTCTTAATGGCACATTGGACATTCATCTTGAGCTGGAGAGACGCCTTGCTCAATATGTAGGTAAAGAGTCGTCGGTAATTTTTAGTACAGGCTTTCAGGTGAATCTGGGAGTGTTGTCGTGTATTACAAACCGGAATGATTATCTCATCCTCGACGAATATAATCATGCTTCAATTATAGATGGAAGCCGCCTGTCTTTTTCCCGTACTATAAAGTATGCGCATAACGATATGAATGACCTTAGGGCGAAGCTAAGCCTTTTGCCCGAAGATGCAGCCAAAGTAATAGCAGTAGACGGGATATTCAGTATGGAGGGTGACATTGTTAAACTTCCGGAGATTGTTGATTTGGCTAATGAATTTGGCGCTAATATATTCGTTGATGATGCTCATAGCCTGGGAGTAATAGGATTAAACGGGGCAGGAACAGCGTCGCACTTTAACCTTACAGATGAGGTGGACCTTATTATGGGAACATTCAGTAAGTCCCTTGCTTCGTTAGGTGGATTCATTGCAAGCGATGAAGCAACTATCGATTACATCAGGCATCGTGCACGTTCTTTACTTTTTAGTGCAAGTATGACGCCAGCATCAGTAGCAAGTGTACTCGCGGCGTTGGATATAATAGAGGAAGAACCATATATCATAGATAAGCTATGGGATAACACGAACTACGCCAAAAAGCTTCTTTTGGAATCTGGTTTTGATCTTGGGGCTACAGAAAGTCCGATATTGCCAATATACATCAGGGATAATGACAAAACCTTCCAGGTAACTAATTTGCTTCAGGAGTACGGTGTGTTTGTCAATCCTGTTGTTTCACCAGCAGTGCCTTCAGACTCGTCGCTGCTTCGGTTCTCACTTATGGCAACCCATACTTTTGAACAAATTGAAGAAGCGGTAGAAAAGCTTTCTATGGCTTTCAGGAAAGTGGAGGTTTTTGCCTTTAAGTAATAAAAATGAAACAGGTAAGACCGATTGATGTACATAAAGAAGTAAAGAGCTTTATAGATTTCCCCCATGATTTATATAAGAGTGATCCGAACTATGTTCCGGAGCTTTATGTAGCACAAAGAGATTTGCTTACCCCTGGTAAACATCCTTTTCATGATCATTCTAAAGTTCAGTTGTTTCTGGCGAGTGATGGAAAGGTTACTACAGGCAGAATAGCTGCGATACTGAACAACAATCATAACGCTTTCAGTAATTCGAGCGACGGCTTTTTCGGCTTTTTCGATTGTATAAACGATCAGGAAACCGCCGACATGCTTTTCGGAGCGGCTGAAAAATGGCTTAAGGAAAATGGTGCGAATACGATCATCGGGCCCGAAAACTTCTCAACTAACGAAACATTAGGGTTACTGATCGAGGGATTTGATAGTCCTCCGGTTGTTATGATGCCTTATAATGCACCTTACTACCGTCAGTTGCTGGAAAAGGCAGGCTTTAAGAAGAAAATTGACCTTCTGGCCTATGATGTACCGTATGATACGCATAATGATCGATCTGTAAAGTTGTTAGACACGCTTGAGGAAAGGTTGAGAAGAAGGAATATCGTGATTCGCAAGATCAGTATGAAGAGTTTTTGGGAGGATGCGAAGAAGGCGAGAGACGTATATAACGAGGCGTGGGGCGATAACCTGGGTTTTGTGCCCATGACGGAGAAAGAATTTCATCACATGGCGAAAGATCTAAAGATGATACTGAATCCGGATTTTTGTCTTATTGCCGAGCAGGAAGGTAAGTTTGTTGGCTTCGCTCTTGGTGTGCCGGATATTAATCAGATCCAGATCAAAATAAAAAGGGGACGACTGCTGCCTTTTGGAATTTTTAAACTTCTTACTGGGATGAAGAAAATCGACCGGTTGCGTGTGATGATTCTGGGCGTAGTTGACGGTTATCGAAAGTCGGGAATTGAGGCCTGTCTCTATGGAACTATTATAAAAAACGCGAGGAAGAACAACATTAAAGGCGCGGAATGTTCCTGGATGCTTGAGGATAACTATTTGATGAATAATGCCATCGAACAAATAAACGGTGTTGTATATAAGAAATACCGGATATTTGAGAAATCCATATGAGCTTGTTATGAGTATTAACGAAAGTTCGCCAGCCGTACTAAGGGGGTACTGATCGTTGCGTTATGGATAAGAAATAATTTATTTGAATGAAAAAGCGGGTGTTAATTACAGGAGCTTCTGGCTTTGTTGGTTTTCATCTTATTGAAAAAGCCCTGCAGCAGGAGATGGAAGTTTTTGCAGCTGTACGGCCTTCAAGTAAGGTAGAACATTTAATGTCCCTTCCGGTAAAGTTTATTACCCTTAATCTATCAGATAAGGCTGTGTTAAAGTCGCAGCTAGAAGAGAATCAGTTTGATTATATCATTCACGGAGCGGGGTTAACGAAGGCTAAAACACAGCAGGAATACGATTATGTAAACGCCTTGCTTAGCCGTAACCTCGCCGAAGCGGCAAGTACAGCAAGTATTCCCCTGAAGAAATTTGTCTTTATCAGCAGTTTGGCAGCACAGGGTCCTTTGAACGAAAGTTCAGGGATCATTGAGTCTGACGGTCCTGCACATCCGGTGACAGCGTATGGCAGAAGTAAACTGCTCGCGGAAGAATATCTGAGCCATGTGGAGTCTCTGCCACTCGTTGTTCTCCGTCCCACTGCGGTTTACGGTCCCAGGGAACAGGACATCTATATATTAATAAGTTCGATTGCCAGGGGGCTGGAGCCCTATATTGGACGGCTAGAGCAGAAGTTGAGCTTTATTTATGTCAAAGATCTTGCTGATGCTGTTGTTCTGGCACTTCAATCTGAGAAAGCAGGACCGGATGCTTATAACGTTTCTGACGGTAGGGTGTATGATAGGTATGCCCTGGCAGATATTGTAAAACGGCATCTCGGAAAGAGCACGCTGAAGTTTCATCTCCCAACTGGCATAGTGGCAGTACTGGCGTCACTTATGGAAGGAATTTACAGCTTTAGCAAGAAGACGCCCGCTCTGAACAAAGAAAAGCTAAATGAACTTAGTGCCGTGAACTGGTCGTGTAGTATCGGGAATATACAAAGAGATCTGAATTTTATTCCGGCTTACGATTTGGAGAGAGGACTAGCAGAAACACTTGACTGGTATAAA
Organism: Arcticibacter tournemirensis; assembly: GCF_006716645.1. NCBI lineage: Bacteria > Pseudomonadati > Bacteroidota > Sphingobacteriia > Sphingobacteriales > Sphingobacteriaceae > Arcticibacter > Arcticibacter tournemirensis. The sequence continues at coordinate 1,169,405 of NZ_VFPL01000001.1, forward strand.
ACAAATAAATGGATTTAGAAGTATTGCGTTTCAGAATAACTATAGCAGAATAAAAATTAATATTCAACAATTAATATAAACAAAAATGAAAGAATATGTAGAACCAGCTGAAGGTAAGCTGGGAATCCTGATCCCTGGATTAGGAGCTGTTGCAACTACTTTAATAGCCGGTGTTGAGGCTGTACGTAAGGGTCTTGCGCAGCCTATCGGCTCGCTTACCCAAATGGGCAGTATCCGCTTAGGAAAGAGAACAGAGAACAAGTATCCTAAAATTAAAGACTTTGTGCCTCTCGCTGACCTTAACGATATCGTTTTTGGCGGATGGGATGTTTACGAAGATAATGTGTACGATGCGGCGATGAAGGCTAAGGTGCTTGATGCCGGACTTCTGACAGCTATTAAGCCCGAGCTTGAAGCTTTAGTGCCCATGAAGGCTGCTTTCGACAAGCGTTATGTAAAAAATCTGGATGGTACCAACATCAAATCATTTACAACAAAGAAAGATCTTGCTGATCAGGTTCGTGAAGACATCCGTAATTTTAAAGCAAAGACCGGATGTACGAGAGTTGTAATGGTATGGTGTGGTTCGACTGAAATCTATCAGGTAGAAGGACCAGTACATCATTCTATCGCGGCTTTTGAAGCAGGTTTGGAGAATAATGACGATCATATATCACCAAGTATGATCTATGCATATGCCGCCCTTAAGGAAGATGTGCCTTATGTAAATGGTGCTCCTAATCTTACTGTAGACACTCCGGCACTTGTAGAGCTGGCAAAGGAAACAGGAAACCCTATAGCGGGTAAGGACTTTAAAACCGGTCAGACTTTAATGAAGACCATTATTGCTCCCGGTTTAAGTGCAAGGGCGTTAGGTGTTAGAGGGTGGTTTTCAACCAATATACTTGGGAACAGAGACGGATTAGTTTTGGATGATCCTGATAACTTTAAAACAAAAGAAGTTTCAAAGTTAAGTGTGCTGGATGAAATATTCCGTCCGGATGTTAATCCTGAATTGTATAGTGAGCTTTATCATAAAGTGAGAATTAATTACTATCCTCCTCACGGCGATAACAAAGAGAGCTGGGATAACATCGACATCTTCGGATGGCTGGGATATCCGATGCAGATCAAGATCAACTTCCTTTGCCGCGACTCAATTCTTGCTGCTCCGGTTGCGTTGGATCTTGCCCTGTTCACTGATCTGGCGAAACGTGCGGGAATGAGTGGAATTCAGGAATGGCTTTCATTTTATCTTAAATCGCCTCAGACCGCTGAAGGTCTGCGTCCTGAACATGATATCTTCAAACAGTTGATGAAGTTACAAAATACACTTCGTCATATGATGGGGGAAGACCTTATAACTCATCTCGGACTGGATTACTACCAGGATATTGTAGATTCAATGCACTAAATGTATAAATTAATTTCCACTGGTTTTGGTATAGGATATATCCCGAAAGGAGGAGGGACAGTCGCTTCTGTCTTTTGCTGTCTTTGCATGTATCTAACTCAGACCGGTGGAAATTCCTACAATATTTTTACTTCGGCCATCGTTACCGTCGTTTTGATAACGCTCGGTGTTCTAGCTTCCCATAAGATGGAACCAATTTGGGGAAAAGATAATTATCGCGTAGTAATTGACGAAATAGCCGGTATGTGGATAAGTATGCTTTTTATACCTATTGGCATAACTTACTTATTAGTAGGATTAATATTGTTCCGGGTATTTGATATAGGTAAGCCATTTTTCATTCGGAAAATGGAAAAGTTACCGGGGGGGATTGGTGTGATGATGGATGACGTTCTGGCAGGGATATATGCGAATATTAGTCTGCAGATTGTCATTGCATGCAATTTGCTTTAAAAAAATATGCAAAAGTTTCTAAAAGCGCAGGTAGCTTCATTTTCTGGTACGGTTGTTGACTTTTTAACTACTTTAGTCAGTGTTGAAATTTTTAATATATGGTACGTCAATGGCAATCTCACCGGAAATGTTTGTGGGGGAATAACAAACTTCTACCTGGGAAGAAACTGGGTTTTTAATTCCAGGAATAAAAAAGTGTATATCCAGGGAGTTAAATATAGTATGGTATGGGCTGGGAGCATCACACTTAACACTTCGGGCGTATTTGCTTTAACTCATTATTGCGGTATAAATTACATAGTGAGTAAAGTTATAGCTTCCGTAGTCGTCGGGTTTACCTACAACTATCTTTTACAAAATTATTTCGTCTTTAAGCAATCGTGAATATCAACAATATATATATAGGCATCAGATATGGTTTGGTCGGCGTGCTGACTTTTTTATCATTTTTGTCAGTTGCGCAAACTTTAGTAAGAGGAGTAGTGACTGACGCTAAGACGAAGGAAACACTGCCCTATGTCAGTATTACTATTCCTGGTACGTCGCTGGGCATAAGTACCGATGCTGACGGTAAGTATTCCATGAAGATAGGTGGGGGATATAATAAAATCACTTTTACCTATGTAGGCTATAATTCTCTTACGAAAGTTATTATTCCGGGCCGTGAACAAACGTTAAATGTTCAGTTGCAGGTATCGAGTTCGAGAATGCTGAATGAGGTAGTTGTAAAATCGGGCAGGCGAAAGAAGTACCGGAATAAAGGAAACCCGGCTGTAGAGCTAATAGAGCGGGTTATAGCTAATAAATCAAAGAACAGGCTAGAAAGTTACCCTTACATAGAGTATGAAAAATATGAAAAGCTTTCGTTTGCTTTAAGCGATATTACCGATAAGTTTCGTAATAAAAGGATCTTTCGAAACTACCAGTTCCTTTTTAAGAATCAGGATTCAACAGCCATTGGAGGAACAACCATTCTTCCGGTATATATGGAAGAAACGCTGTCAAAAAATTATTACAGGAAGAATCCGGAAGAGAATAAATCAGTTATTCTTGCAAAGAACAAAGTTGACTTTGATCCAAAGTATATTGATCAGCAGGGGGTAAGCGCCTATTTGAATCGGATGTATCAGGATATAAACATATATGACAACAACATAACGGTTATAAGCAACCAGTTTCTAAGTCCGATTGCGAACAGTGCGCCTACTTTTTATTTATACTTTATAACCGATACAGTTACCAGAGGCAACGATAAACTGGTTGAATTAAGTTTTGCGCCTCGCAATAAAGGCGATATGCTTTTCCAAGGGAAACTCTATATCACTATGGATGGCAGTTATGCCGTGGATAATGCCTATTTGACAGTTCACAAGGATATTAATTTAAATTTTGTAAGGCAGTTTGAGAGTCGTCTGGAGTTTGAGAAGAATCAGGAAGATGGACGCTATCATCTTAGCAAAAGTACTCTTAATATAAATTTCGGGATAAGCAAGAATAAGGGAACGGGCGTTTTTGGTGAGCGGACGGTTTCATTCAAAGATTATAAGACAAATGTGCCCGCTCCCGACAGCATCTATAACGGCCCTGCTGTTATTGTTGCCCAGAATGAAGTAAGTAAAAGTAACCTAAGCAAGGAGCAGTTCTGGCAACAAAAGCGCCATGAACAGTTGTCATCGTCGGAAAGGGGTGTTTACAGGAATATAGACAGTCTTCAGAACATGAAGTCATTCAGGCAAACGATGGAACTTGTGACTTTTCTTTTTGCCGGATATAAATCGTTCGGGCCATTTGAAGTGGGGCCTGCAAATACATTTTACAGTTTTAATCCGGTAGAGGGATTCAGGCTACGGCTCGGCGGGCGAACCACACCTGAACTTAGCAAGAGGTACTATTTTGAAACTTATGGGGCTTATGGGTTCAAAGATGAAAAATGGAAGTATTTTGGGAGTGCTACTTATTCTATCAACAATAAATCTATATATGCTTTCCCCCAGCACTATATAAGAACAAGTTTCCAGCGCGACACCAAAATTCCCGGACAGGAGCTTCAGTTTGTTCAGGAAGACAATTTTCTGCTGTCTTTTAAACGGGGGGAAAATGATCGCTGGTTATACAATGACCTTTGGCGGATTGATTATGTTCATGAGTTTGAGAATCATTTCTCTTATAACGTAGGATTCAAAAAATGGAAGCAAACACCGGCAGGGTCTCTACGATATAACAATGTTCAAAATAATGAATTGCATCGTGTTGAGAATATTAATACATCAGAATTAAGTTTGGAACTGCGTTATGCGCCTAATGAGAAGTTTTATCAGGGGAAGATATACCGTATACCAGTGTATGGCCCAGATCCGGTGTTTACACTTCGTTACACACAAGGAATAAAAGGCTTATTTGACGGGGAATACAACTATGGGAATCTTACTGGTAACATCCAGAAACGATTTTATCTTTCACAGCTTGGCTACACTGACATGACGGTTGAAGGTGGGTATATATTCGGACAGGCGCCATTTGCTCTTCTTGCTATTCACAGGGCTAATCAGACGTACGCTTATCAGCTGAATTCCTATAATCTCATGAATTTTCTTGAATTTGTGAGTGATCATTACGCCAGTTTGAATATTGATCACAGTTTCAATGGATTCTTTTTGAATAAGATTCCGCTATTGAAGAAATTGAAGCTGAGAGAAGTGGTGACCTTTAAAGGCCTTTACGGAGGCATAAGAAGCGAAAACGACCCTCTAGTTCATCCTGAACTCCTGACCTTTCCTACCAACGGTGAGGGGGTAAGAACCACTTACACGCTCGAAAAGCAGCCTTATATTGAAGGAAGTGTTGGATTGGCAAACATTTTCAAACTATTTAGAGTAGATTTAGTGAAGCGTTTCAACTATCTTGAAAATCCTGAAGTTTCAGAATGGGGTGTAAGAGCGCGGGTAAAATTCGATTTCTAACATTACCTTTGCATAGAAATAATATAAAGAAATAGTTATGTCGCAAGTGCCTTTACGGACCAGTCTTCAACTGGGCATCTATAAAATCATTAATCCTCTCGTTAGGTTTTTAATCAAGATCGGGCTAACGCCCAATGCAGTAACCACTATAGGATTGATGCTGAATATCGGGGTGGCTGTGATTTTTATTATGGGAGCTGAGAGAGGCAACCGGGGCGACTTAAGTTTTGTGGGGTGGGCAGGAGCACTGGTGCTATTCGCAGGCTTGTTTGATATGCTTGATGGACAGGTAGCACGCATTGGAAATATGAAATCTACTTTTGGGGCATTATTTGATTCTGTGCTTGACCGTTACAGCGAAATGATCATGTTTTTAGGAGTGTGTTTCTATCTTGTATCTCACCATTATTTTCTTAGTTCGCTTTTTGCGTTTATCGCACTTATCGGTTCTATGATGGTAAGCTATACGAGAGCGAGGGCTGAGGGCTTAGGTATTGAATGTAAAGGCGGATTAATGCAGAGGCCTGAAAGAGTAGTACTGATTGGCTTAAGTGCTATGGCTTGTGGTATTAGCTCAATATTTTTAGGTGGCGACTACAAGGTATTCGTTCCCGGTATCCCGTTCCACGTTTTCGAAACGATGTCCATTTTTACAATTCCGATAACGGTGATGGCTGTGTTGACTAATATCACTGCGGTTAATCGTTTAATGGATTCAAAAAAAGCATTAGACCTTAAGGAAAAATCTGATAACGATATGTTTTCTTCTAAAAAGGCCTCTGTACTTATTGGTTTCATATTGATTACAGGACTTAGTGCCGGTAGTGCTTATGCTTTTGGCCGCCCTTTATTGCAGAAGCCGGAAACCGTGTTCCCTACTCCAAAAGGAATCAGCAATCAGCTTTTCTATCTTCAGAGAGATCCAAACGCCAACACAATTATCTGTCAGCTGAATATCGACGCTGAAGGACAGGTCGATAAGGACAATCCGGTAAACGTGTTTTGGATAAGATACGCTGAAAAAGGACAGAAAAGCGAACTAAACTTCATTCAACGGAAATTTGCCTATGGTATAAATAGTAAACCTTTAGGTAATGGCAAGTATGAACTAAAGTTTGTTTCCTATGGAAAGTTGCCGCTCTATCTGATGAAGGATAAGTATAACCGATACAGGGTATATACCACGGTTGCAAAAAGAGAGATCATTCTTGACCGGATCTTTGTCAGGATTGAAGGTGGTACATTTTGGGTACCGAATGTTAAATATGTTGAATTGAAAGGGGTTGATGCCGCGACGGGAGAAGATGTGGCCCAGAGAATAAAGGTTTAATTTTTATACTATGAAAAAGAATTTTGTATCCAACTCAACTGAATCTACCAGAATGTTTAAGAGCAATTTTCTTGAAAGTCTTTCAAAAGTACCTTTTTATATCCCACTTATTGTTTATATCCCAATAATCGGATATATGATTTGGAGGTCGTTTATTAATGAAGATATGACTTTCTTACATTTTACAATGGCTTTTTTTTCAGGATTGGGCGTATGGACCCTGGTTGAGTATGTTCTTCATCGTTTTGTTTTTCATTTTCATCCGCAATCTTCCTGGGGCAAACGCATTCATTTTATTTTTCATGGTGTTCATCACGATTACCCTAATGATGCAAAACGTCTGGTAATGCCCCCTTCGGCTAGCCTCCCCCTGGCTGCTTTATTTTTTTTCCTTTTTAGATCATTTATTTCTGATTATCTGTTATATGCTTCTTTCGCTGGATTCATTTTCGGATACCTTATATATGATATGATGCATTATGCCCTTCATCATTACAATTTTAAAAGCGGGCTAGGGCTGAAGATGAAGAAACATCATATGCTTCATCACTATTCAGATGAAACCAAAGGGTATGGCGTAAGTTCGGCCGTTTGGGATAAAATATTCAAAACTAATTTTTCCAGAAAGTAAAATGCCTGCAAGTACTGAAACTGAGCATATACCATTGATAAATAAAAATTTAATCTCTGTAACAGTAATTTCTGCTGCTTATCTATTGCTTTCATATTTTCTTATTGGCTATAAGCCCGAGCAGTTGGTTCTTGTTATTCTCTTTAATACGCTTTACTATCTTTCAAAAGATACAAGGAGGTTAATTCTTGGATTTTCTATTTTCATAATTTACTGGATTATATTCGACTATATGAAGGCTTTTCCGAATTATAGATACCATGCTGTTGATATAAGCGGGATTTATTTTTTTGAGAAAGGTTTATTTGGAATAGATTATAATGGCTCCGTACTAACTCCGAATGAATTTTTTAAGCTCCGGGCTAATTCTGCATTCGATGTTTTAAGCGGAATATTTTATCTTACCTGGGTTCCCGTACCTCTTCTTTTTGCCGTCTATTTGTTCTTTAAAAAGCGCCTGTATTTCTTTTACTTTTCGTTAACTTTTCTGCTGGTGAACCTTCTTGGATTTGTGATCTATTATGTTCATCCCGCTGCTCCTCCATGGTATGTTCAGAATTATGGGTTTCAGTTTAATGCATTTACTCCAGGGAATACAGCAGGACTTGCCCGTTTCGACAGCTTTTTCGGATTATCTATATTCAAGTCTATTTACGCGAAGAGCTCGAATGTTTTTGCGGCAATGCCATCTCTTCATTCTTCTTATCCCGTTATTGTACTCTTTTATGGCTTGAGGAGTAAACTGAGGTATACGAATATTCTATTTGGAGTTATTATGCTGGGTATATGGTTTGCGGCGGTATATTCAAGTCATCACTATATTGTTGATGTTTTAGCCGGGATATTGTGCGCGATTTGCAGTATCGGGTTGTTTCAATTGCTTCTGAAATATAGATGGATGAATTCTTTCATTAATCATTTAATGAAGATAACGTCTGCCTAACGTGATCTCATTGGCCGTTTAAGCGAAACGAGAGTTTCGCGGTAAAACAGCGAAGCGAGGGTTCTTTTTAGCCGTTTTGAAATAACTGCGATATGGTCTCCTTTGTTAACGGCTTATTAAGGAAGCCTGTGACATTGCTATATTCCAAAGCTCTTTGCCTGTCAATTGGGTTAATTGAGGAAGAAAGGATAACTACTTGAGTGTTAATGTTGTTTTTCTTCATGAAGTCCAGGCAATCCCATCCACTCATGACTGGCATATTGATGTCGAGAAGCAACAATATTCCCGAAGGATTTCTTTTAAGATACTCAATCCCTTTTAACGGATCCGTAAAAGAGGTAAGCGGGATTTTGTGATTTACCGAACCTATAAGGCGGCTATGTATTTTATTAGCCAGCAGCTCGTCGTCTATTAGCACCAGTTCTTCTACCTTGACCAAAACTTTATTTATAAATATGTTATATCCGATTTAATCCCAGCACTTATATGCTTATCATCGCAAAATTACGAGGTACGTCTGACATTCCGTGTGTAACATACATAACATTTTAAGAAGCTTTTTATTGTTTCTGTTAAAAGAAAAGTTCTCTGACCAGCTTAGATGTTTATACGACAGTACTTTATCATGTCAGCCAAGTAGTTAAGATTATATTCCGTTAAATGGGTTTTTCTCAGGTGGCTCTATTCCCGCAAGCCTGTTCATCAAAAGACCGTTGTGTACGGCGAAAGTATTAATGTCGTTATTGAAAAAAATATAAGCATCTGTAGTGTTTGCATTTTTTCTAATCGTCTCGATTAATGCCGATAGCTGTTGCTCCTCATAATTAGACGCATATAGTTGTTCCATACCATGAAGCCGGTAATATAAGAGAGAGGTATTGGAAATGACTTCTGGGGGAAGTATAGGGTGGCTCATCCCGCAGAAACTAATGTTATGGGCTCTAAGTGTGTTGTATACATCTTCCCGCCACCAGGTCTGATGTCTGAATTCAAGTACATTGGGATAAGAATTATCCACGCTTCTGATAATTTTCTCGAGTCGTTCCCGTGAGAATGAAAAACGGGGCGGCATCTGAAACAAGACGCATCCTAGCTTTTCCTTCAGCCCCTCTCTTATAGTATGATAAAAGTCGGATGTCATATCAGCAACCCCTGAAAACTGTTTATAGTGAGTGATCAGGCGGGGAGCTTTCACCGCGAAATGGAATCCAGAAGGGCTTTTCAGATACCAGTTCTGCAAGAATGAAAGTTGGGGAAAACGGTAGAACGTGACGTTCAGCTCGAGTGTATTGAAGAAACGGCAGTAATAGTCAAACCACTTGCTTTGGGCCAGTTTTTCTGGATAAAAGGTACCTTTCCAGTGTTTGTAATGAAATCCAGAGCAGCCGATATGCCAGTTCATAGCAGGGTATTGAGTGGGTTATGCTGGTTTGCAATACGTTTGTTTTTCATAAGAGCAAGTATCTAGTTAGTATAGAACATGCCCTCCTGAAAAATGGTTTGACCCTTGTAAAAATAGCCGCTAGAGCCAGTTTTTCTTTTTGAAATAAATGAGGGTAAGTGCCGAAGACAGGATCATGAGTATAATGGCAAAGGCATAGCCCCATCGCCAATGTAATTCAGGCATTAGTTGGAAGTTCATACCATAGATACTGGCAATTAGAGTAGGGGGCATAAACGCAACGGTAGCCACTGTAAAGATTTTAATAATTCGGTTTTGCTCAATATTTACAAAGCCCATAAACGTATCCTGAAGGTATTCCAAACGTTCAAAAGCAAATTTATTGTGTTCAAGAATCGAGCTGATATCCCTGATCATTATGCGAAGTACCCCTTTGTATTCTTCAGGGAAAATGCCGCTCTTCATCAATGCAGAAATTAGCCGTTGCTTGTCGATAATGTTTTCTCTTAAAGACATTGTTTCATTCTGCAATGAAGATATCTGTATCAGAATCTCTTCGTCAGAACGTTTTTTTCTCAGGATGAGCTGTTGGTTCAGTTCGGCAATATGCCGGGCTAGCCCCTCAATCAAATCCGCGTCATGATCAATAGAGGTTTCGAGCAGTGTTAATAATATCTGATACCCGTTTGTATAAGATACCGGACTTGCTTTTATTTTTTTAACCGATTCGCTAAATGTTTTGAGATCGTCATCCCGGTAGGTAAATAGTATACCTTTCTCAAGTATAACGGAAACTGGGCAGTAAACAAAGCCCTTGCCGCGGATTGATAAGAAGTTGGAGTTGATGATCAGCTCATCTTCCACTTCACTAAAGCGTGAGGAGCTTTCGATTTCCTGTGATTCTTCTTCTGAAGAATACTTAATATCAAAGTATGTCTCAATGGTGATTTTTTCTTCTACCGTTGGGTTTTGAAGATCCACCCAGATCATGCTTTCCATGGGGATCTCTCTAAGCATATCGAGATCTGTCTCCTTAGCTAATCTGCGGTCTTTTTTATAGTAAATTCTTAGCATAATAAGTATTCTGTCAGGGATTCAAAGATATCGCACGAGGCCGCGATTATACCTTGTAATTTTAACCGATCAACGCTACAACATAGCAATAAAGTCTGAAACCCTCAAATCTGTTTTATATTCAGTACCTTTGCGTCAGAATCAGTATACCTATCGTACTGATTTAAAGTATCCCAGCAACTTAAGGTAAATGATAAATGAATATTGATTTCGGGTATAAGGCATATAATAACTACGGGGCATATCTTAAGAAGAAGTATGAGGGCAAGCGAGTGTTTAAAATAATTGTGGATGGAGGGTTTACCTGTCCGAACCGGGATGGTACGAAAGGCTACGGAGGTTGCTCTTATTGTAATGTCGATTCGTTCACGCCTGAGCTTTCACGTAAAATGCCTACAGTCAGAGAACAAATAGAGAAGGGGATGGAGCGGGCGGTAAATGGATATGCCGCGGAGAAGTTCATTATATATTTCCAGCCTAATACAAATACTTACGCACCTGCACATTATCTTAAGATGATGTACGATGAGGCGCTAAGTATATCTCCAAGTGATGTTGTGGGTCTCTCAGTTGGTACACGTCCCGACTGCATAGACGCCGAAAAGGTGGCTTTGCTGGAGAGTTATGTAGAAAGGGGGCTTGATGTGGATTTGGAGATGGGAATGGAATCAATCTATAATGAAACGCTCCAGAGGATAAACAGAGGATGCACTCATGAGGAACTTGAGCAGACTCTGGGCCTGGTTGAAAATTCATCCCTTGATATTTGTGTTCATACTGTTTTTGGTTTCCCATGGGAAACCCGTGAAATGATGCTTCGGTACGCAGATCAAATTAATCGTTTTCCGCAGATCAAGTTTGTGAAGTTGCATCAGTTATATGTGGTGGAGGGCTCTATCATGGGAGTTCAGTATAAAAGGAAGCCATTTAAGTTATTTTCGCTGGAAGAATATGCAGATTTTCTGTCAGAGTTTATTCCCCTGCTCCGACCTGATATTATTATTCAACGTTTATTCGGTATCTCCGATTATGATCTCCTGATTGCTCCAGACTGGGGCTTGAAGAAATCAGGTATCCAAACTTATATCGACAAAGAGCTGGAGCGCAGAGGTGTTATACAGGGTTGTAAATTTGATTCTGTTATAAAAGGCTGACTTGGTTCTGCTTTTTAAATTGTGTCCGAGCCTGCTGAACTATTAAAGATCTCATTAATCTTCTTCTCTCTGGTTTTAAAGATATCAAGAACTTTTTTTTCTACCGCCAGGCTATTTACAATACGGCCTATAAAACCATAGGGAATTGCGTATGTAAGAATATCTTCCATGGTTATTCCTCCTTCGATTTCTTTGAAGTGATGTTGATGGTGCCAGAATGCAAACGGTCCAAATCGTTGTTCGTCAACAAAATATTCTTTCTCACGGATGTGAGTTATTTCTGTTAGCCAATTCATTTTTATACCAGCAAGTGGTGCCACTGTGTAGGATATCAGGATTCCGGGATACATTATTTCATCTGTTTTGATATCGCTGGTAATAGAAAAACCAACTGACGGTGTGATCTTCGCAAGATTAAATGGGGAGGAGAAAAAGGCCCATGCTTCATCCAGTCCCACTGGAATATTCTGAAGGAATCTAAAACTATAAATTTTCATCTATATATAACAGTTATGTGTTGACGAAAGTTTAATCACAAGTTATTGCTGCAGTAGGTAGAATGGCGCGGATCTGTTAAGGTTTTGGCGCTTTTGTGTGTTGTTTTTTGGGTTATATTTCTATTTTTTTCGTGTTTTTATTTAATTTATATTTAAAAAAAGTCATTTATTTTTAATGAAACCATTGTTATTTTAAATAATTGTTATAATTTTATCATTGTATAGCGTGTTTTTGTTTGTTTATTTGAATTTTTTGATGTTTTTTATGCTATATTATCTGATTTTTGTGGTTTTATTCGATATAATATGTAGATAATTGTGAGAATATTGGCATATGGCTGTATTTCTGACTTTTTATGGATTGATTAAAGAGGTTATTGGCTAGAATTGAAATAGATCGTTAGCTAAAGGAGGAGTAACGCGAGGTGTGTGTTTTGTTATTGCAATAGAAAATATAATAAACAAATCTTTTTTAACAACATCAATTTAAATTATGACAACACTTTTAAAGAATTTCTTTACTGCTGCGTTAATCGCATCTGGAGCCGTCAGTGTTAATGCTCAAGACAGTGCTGCTGTATCGCCTCTTCAGATCTCGGGTTCTGTAGATACCTATTACAAGTATGATTTTTCAGGGTATAAGCCCGGTAATATCCCAACCGCATTTGCTAGCGAGAACAATTCTCTTTCGTTGGGAATGATTGATTTAGCGTTAAAGAAATCTTCTGGAAAGGCTTCTTTTGTAGGTGAAGTGTCTTTTGGGCCAAGAGGTCAGTATCAGTCTCTTCCTAATTCTGATAATACCTATGAAGAAGGCAATGGTTATAATAGCTTTCATATACAGAATTTGTATGCAAGTTATCAGTTTACTGAAAAGTTCTCTATGACGGCGGGTTATATGGGGACTTTTGTTGGCTATGAAGTGATTTCACCTGTAGGGAACTTTAATTATTCGACTTCTTATCTCTTTTCTAATGGTCCCTTTCAGAACGCTGGAATAAAAGCGAATTATGCTTTTTCTGATAAGGTGGGGCTGATGGTTGGGTTGTTTAATGATTGGAATGTTTATCAAGATTTTAATGGGGTGTCTGACTTTGGAGCTCAGTTGTTTTTATCTCCGGTAGAGGGATGGAGTGCATATGTTAATTTTATCACGGGTTATCCATCTGGGACTGAAATTGATCTAACTACTTCTTATCAGCTTACGGAATCTTTTAAGCTGGGCTTGAATGTTGCGGATATGAGCAGGCCAAGCGATGCAGGTGGTTTCAGTGGAGGGGCGTTGTATCTGCAAAATGCTTTCTCTCCTACTGTTTCACTGGGTGTAAGGGGGGAGTATTTTAAATCAAAGAAAAATGAGGCGCTAGTCTTTGGTCCGGTTGCCGATGAGTCAGTCTTTGCGTTAACGTTTTCGGGCAATGTAAAGGCCGGGCCTCTTACTGTAATTCCTGAGGTTAGATTTGATAATGGTTCTGTTGATATGTTTTATAAAAAGAACGGGGTAGATATGACCAAGTCTGCAGCGCAATTTTCTATTGCAGCTGTGTACGCTTTTTGATCTAATAGGCGCTCTTTTTTTGAATAAATGAAATACTAAATTAGATTTAGTGTTGTTGAGAGGGTTGTTTTTTACAAACGCCCTCTTTTTTGTTTTTTTTATCTATTATTTTCTGTATTTTATATTTAATTTATGTATTATTTAAGGATAATTTGTTTTATTTTATAGTTAATTGCAAATATTTTGTGTTTTTATTATGATTTTTATAAAAAAACTGTTTAGTTTTGTAATAACGACATTTAAATCTAAAAAAATACTAAGATGAGTAAAAGCGTAGTAAAACAAACGGTTCCATTCCTGCTGCTCCTGTTAGCAGCCTGTGTTTCTATTTTTGTTCCTTCTCTTCCGCATTTCGACGACGGAGGTAAAATTTATAATGGAGCTGATATTGCATGGGTGCTTGTCTCCACTGCTCTTGTGTTTCTGATGACACCCGGCCTTGCTTTCTTTTATGGTGGAATGGTACATCGTAAAAACGTACTTTCTACTATGATTAAAAGTGTTGTGGCGGCTGGGATCGTTACTGTGCTCTGGATCGTAATAGGTTTTAGTCTGGCCTTTGGCGATTCAATTGGTGGTATTATCGGTAATCCATCCACTTATTTGTTCTTTAAAGGAGTTAATTCTGGTGCTCCATGGCCAGGTGCTCCCACTATACCTTTTACTTTGTTTTCCGTTTTTCAGCTGATGTTTGCGATCATCACGCCGGGTTTGGTCGTCGGTGCCGTTGCGGGTAGAATTCGCTTCACCTCTTATATTACTTTTATTGCTCTATTCTGTCTGTTTGTATACGCGCCACTTGCGCATTGGAGTTGGCATCCAGATGGGTTTCTTTTTAAAATGGGCGCATTGGATTTTGCCGGAGGAACTGTCGTTCACATTTCGGCCGGTTGCGCCGCGTTAGCAGGAGCACTCGTGTTGAAGCAACGGAAGGCTCATATCGAGAAGAAGGAGGTTCCGCCTGCAAATATTCCATATGTGCTTATCGGTACTGGCTTACTGTGGTTCGGTTGGTTTGGATTCAACGCTGGTTCGGCTTTGGGTGCTAATGCACTGGCTGTTTCAGCATTTGCGACGACTAATACAGCCGCGGGAGCTGCCGGGTTGGCGTGGATGTTCTTCGATGTGATCCGTGGGAAGAAACCTTCTGTGTTGGGATTTTGTATTGGTGCTGTAGTTGGGTTGGTTGCAATTACGCCGGCTGCCGGTTTTGTTGCGATTCCTCAGAGTATCTTTATCGGCTTTATTGCTGCTATAATCTCTAATGTGGTAGCGCATAAAATCACTAATTCAAAGATCGATGATACACTTGATGTATTTGCTTGTCATGGATTAGGAGGGATGGTTGGTATGTTGTTGACGGGGATTTTTGCCACTAAGTCTGTAAATGGCGCAGGCGCCGACGGCTGGTTTTATGGTAATCCTGAGTTCTTTTTTACTCAATTAAAAGCCATGACCATAGCTGTAGCGTATAGTTTTACTGTTTCCTTTGCGATATTTAAGCTTATTAATCTGATTCAGCCGATCCGTGTGTCGGTAGAAGAAGAGGAGCTTGGGCTGGATGCTACGCAGCATAACGAGAAATACATGCAGGGTACATTGCTGGTAACCAAAAACGGTGTGTTATCTGATGAAGAGGAGTTAAAGGAAGCTGACGAGCTTTAGTGAGTTTCTCCTTATGTAGAGTCCATAATCTCTATTGCTCGCCGACTCCTTAATGTCATTAAATTGCCTGGCTTTAGTATTCTTTAATCATCTAAAGAATACTAAAGCCATTTTGCATCTAAATGTAGTATATTTGCTTCGCAAACGCATTTACGAAACATTTTATCCCGCCGACGGTTAATTGTAGATAGATTTTGCGAATTAATGGAAAAAGCAGCAGTTCAAAGTATTCAGTTCAACACCTTCAAAACGGAGTATTTCATCTTCCAGATCTTATTATGTTCTCATTCTTTTCGCGGAAACCAGTAACAAAGACTCTTGAATGGATGGGGGTAGACATGCATTCGCATCTGGTTCCCGGTATAGACGACGGGTCTCCTGATGCAGCTACATCAGCAGGATATATTAAGAGCTTACATGAGTTAGGTTTAGAGAAATTCATTTGTACACCTCATGTTTTTATGGAAATCTATCCGAATAGTCCAGACTCTATCAATCCTGCTCTGCAGGCTCTGCGTAATGAGCTGAAGCAGCGAAAGATTCAGGTGGAGGTTTCGGCGGCAGCGGAATATATGCTTGATCCCGATTTTGATGCTCTCATGAAAGAAGGAAATCTCCTTTGTCTTTCGGGGAACCTGGTCCTTGTTGAAATGTCTTATCAGGTAGAAACCCGTAATATAGAAAAGTATATTTTTGATCTCAATATAAAAGGATATCAACCTGTTTTGGCTCATCCTGAACGGTATATTTACTATCATAAGAATTACCAACAATATCAGAAACTTCATGAGAGAGGATGTCTTTTTCAGTTAAATATACTCTCTCTTTCAGGTTATTACGGTAAAGCGGTAAGGCAGATAGCGGTCAACCTACTGAATGACGGCTTAATAGACCTTTGCGGTACAGATCTTCATCATCAGCGTCATTTGAATGCGCTCTCTGCTTTTGTGCAAAGCGGATCCGCTGCAAAGGCACTGAATAACTATCCTTTGAAGAATAAAGACCTCCTCCTTTAAATCATCTGCCGCCGGTTCAGTCCCCTTTTAATAACTGTGAATTTATTGTGTACACCTTAAGTGCTTTTTATTATGAGGTAAATAACGCATGTTATTATTTCGAGATCGATCTATATTGTTACACAGGGTGTGTATTGAAAAAATGATTAAAAAATCGATAAATGGCAAAAAGTAGATTTATTGCCCCGATTGGTATATGTAATTCCCCACTTTATTGGCTAATTTGAATTTTTTCACCAAATCAGCTTTATAAATTGTGCAACATTCTGATAAGGGAAAGAATAAATATTATTGTAACCTTGCAAAAATATGAGTCGTAAAAGTTGAACGAGGAGATCGAGGCAAAAGTACCTGTAAGATACTATGTGATTTACGGTTTTTCAATTGGATATTTAACAACTACGATATACTTTTGCGTTTATAATTGCTCATATAGTTGAATGACGAATTAACGCCCTTACTCCCCACGATATAACTAAATAGATGGTAATTGAAACAATCAAGGACGCACAGCATATTATTTCAATAAATGGAGATCCATATATTGTTAATATAAAAGAATTTGAGGCCTTTTTAAAGCAGTGTGAGCAATTTATGTCTGTTGATGATAATGGATTTGAAACAATGGTCCAGATCATTTCAGATAGCTTGATAGACGGTGCGGCTCCTGGCACTACGATAGACGAATTGAGGCCTCAGCTGAAATTTTTGCGTGAAGTAGGGTTTCTGTTAAAGAACTTTGCATCGCCGGTTTTGAATCAGCATTAAAATAGAGACTAAGGTTTAAATCATCTCTTATGAAAGAACCTTCTCTACTACAGCCTTGCCGTTGATAGCTTTAGGGTTATTTTCGATACAGCTTAAGAGCAATTTATTGTACCGCTCTAAAAGGTCTATATATTTGTCTTTCCAGATGCACTGTTCTGACTGTTGTAAAGAGGGCCTTCCCGGGTTCTCGGGCAGCTGTACCGGAGGGACAAAGTCGGTTGTGATTTGCTTTGGAAATAGTTCAGGGAATTCCTGCGAAAAGTCATAGTTGAGCACTATGCCTATTTTATAGACAATTTCAGCTTTTAAATGCTTCTGATTGAACCAGTTATAGACAGATCGTCTGTTAACTTTCGTCAGGCGTGCAAGTTCGCTGATGCTATAACCATTTCGTCTTATTACTCGTTCAATTATTTGTCCATGATGTACATTCATAAGTGTTCAGCATACTTTAACTTTACTCCGGATTCCCGAAGAGGACTTTCAAAAGATATTTTGTTATTTATTGAGCTTGTTAAAAGTATCTGGTCATAATCCAACTTCACTTTCGCTATCAGCGCACAATCAAGTTGTTTTAAAACGATCAGAACAGATTTTCCCTGTATCCCGACAATCTCACCGTGGCAGTCAAAAAGGATGCCATCTTTGACCTTTATTTTGTCGCCAATATTCAGCGCTCTCATACTAACAGACTCAATATCTGTATGATTATTAACTAGTAATCTTACTCTTTCTATGTCGTCAACCGGTACAAATGCCGGCTTTCCGCCATAAAAAATAAAATGGCTTACACCCGGCGTTTTAAGCACCTGTAATTGCTCGCGTGCGTTTGCTCTTACAAAAACATATGAATTAAAAAGAGGAACCTCTACTATTTTCAGCCTGTCTGCCCACTTCCTTTTTGTTTTAATAGTTGGGCAGAAACTCTCAATGTTTTGTAGCCTTAGTAGTTGGTCTACTTTTTTTTCATAGTTCGAGCGTGTGTAGACAACCATCCACTCTGATTTCTTTTCAGGTAACGTAATTTTAGACATAGAGAGCGTAATTATTTGTATATCGAAATTAGAAAATATTATACCAGATTCAATCCTATGTGTGATTATGTATAATACAATGTAAAAAAGTGGGAAATTGGCCGGTGATATGTGAAATTCAGGGATATGTTTCACTTTAAAGAGGGAGTATTCTTCTGATTATATTTTATGAAAGCTCCTGTATTGACAGCGTTCTAGATTGTTTTACTTTCAATCTTTTAGAAACGGGAGTCTTCCCAGTATTTCACACTACTTCACAATTTGCGTCCCAACCATTCCAGACCCTTTTCTATATGTGTTTCTACCAGTACTTTAGCAAAAAATCTCTGCTGAAAGGCATAGCTTTTTTTGGGGGTACTTAAAATACATATAGATCATTCTCCTGATTTTATTTGGAAGATAGCTGCTGTAAGTGGAGTGGCGAAGCTCTTTCCTGTCTCGTAATATTAACTAAAACGGTATGAATACAACCAAGCATTTTTCTCTTCTGGTTTTTGTTGCAGCAATCTTGACATTCAATTCCTGTAGCTCGTATAAAAATATTCCTTACTTTCAGAATGTTAACCGATCTGTCCTTACGAGAGAAGATATTCAGAACTTTTCACCTCTTACTATTCAACCTTCAGATATTCTGGGAATAAGTGTAAGCAGTCTGAATCCTCAGGCCTGGAGTGATTCGAGCTACAGGGCAACCGGATACCTTGTCGATCAGCAAGGCGAAATTAAACTTCCTCTTATAGGAAAAGTAAAAGTGTCAGGGCTTACCACCCCAGTGGTAGGAGAGCAGATCCAGAAGAGGCTTCTCTCTTATTTAAAAGAGCCGTCAGTTAATGTAAGGGTGCTTAATTTCAAAATATCAGTGATTGGGGATGTTGCAAGACCGGATGTATATAAAATCCCAAGTGAGCGTATCACTATAACAGAGGCGCTAAGTATGGCAGGCGACCTCAACATTACCGCCAAAAGGAACAACCTGTTACTAGTGCGTGAAACTGATGGAAAACGCGAATATATTACTCTTGATCTAACCTCTGCCAGTGTTTTCCATTCTCCTTATTATTATCTGAGAAACAACGACATGATTTATGTTGAACCTGATAAATCCAAATATGCTTCAGTCGATGGTAGTTATCGGACTTTAAGTCTGCTTTTATCGGCAGCTTCCATCATCACAGTTATCCTTACTTCTGTTTTGTAAATACATCAGCTATGAACAATAATAATCAACTCATCTTCAGGCCCTTCGTTGATGATAGTAAAGAAAGTCACAAAGATCTAAGGGAAATTTTCAATAAATATCTTTACCATTGGCCTCTTTTTCTTCTCAGCATGTTGTTGTGTTTAACACTTGCCTATTTTTATTTGAAGCAAATAAAGCCTGTATATCACATTAAGGCCAAATTGTCTATAAAAGACGAAAAGAATAAGACTGCTTCTACTAAAGCAGCGGCCCTAGAGGAACTAAATATATCAAGTGCTCCAAAGCTAGTAGAAAGCGAAATGGAGATACTGAAATCAAGGCCGCTGATCAGGCAAGTGGTCACTCAATTGCAGTTATGGGCTACGTATACAGAACCTGCAAACGCAGAGGATCTCTATTCTAAAACTCCCGTACGCTTCAAACTACTCGAAACTGCTGCACCTCTAAAAGAGACGTCGCTTGATATCACGATCAATAGTGCAAACAGATTTTCTTTATCTGGCCCGGATGGCAAAACGCTTGACGCATCATTTAAAAATACGTTAACCAGTAGTTTCGGAAGATGGAAGCTAGAACCAACTTCTGATGTGAAGAACTATATTGGTAAGACTATAAGGATTAGCTTGCAAAATCCTGAGGCCCTTATTACACAATATCAATATAAAATAAATACTGTATTGAACAAAACGGCACCTATTGTGGAACTTAAAATAGATGACTTAGTTCCCGAACGAGGTAAGGATGTTTTAAATAGTTTAATCGCTGCTTATAAAACATTCAATATTGCTGATAAGAATAAAGAAACTGAAAGCACTTTGAAGTTTATCAATGAAAGACTGACGTCGCTTACCGGGGAATTAACTGATGTGGAGAAGGATGTTGAAGGCTATAAAAGTAGTATAGGGCTTACTGATATCTCATCACAATCTCAATTTTACCTTGATAACGTTCAGTCTAACGACGGACGGTTGAATGAAGTGAATGTTCAACTTAATGTTATAGAAGGGGTTGAGAGATATGTTAACTCTGCCGCTAACTCAGGGAATGCACCTGCTACAATTGGTATTACTGATCCGAATCTGATTAGCTTAGTAGAGCAATTAACCAAACTACAGTTACAACGTGATAAATTACTGGCCATCACGCCTGAAAATAATCCCATCTTCATTCCTCTGAACCGGCAAATTAAAAGTACCAAAGAAACTATAAAACAAACAATCGGCGGAATTAAATCGTCCTTGCTTGCCACCCGCCAGCAATTGCAGTTATTTAATTCGCGCTTTGAAAGTTCGATTAAGAATATACCGGGACAAGAGAGGAAATATGTAAGTATAAAGCGTCAACAAGGTATAAAAGAGAACCTTTACGTCTATCTTTTGCAAAAACGTGAAGAAGTAGCACTTAGTTATGCATCGACACTCACTGATGCGCATACCGTCGAAGAAGCATATTATGAAGAGCCCCAAAGCAGGAAAGAATACCCACTCACAGTTGCTTTATTATTAGGGTTTTTGCTCCCGGTTGGACTTATTGCGGGAAGAGATGCTCTAAGAAATCGTATCCTTACCAGAAAAGAGATCGAAACTGCTACTTCAGCACCTATTATATGTGAGTTGGTTCAGGAAGAAAGTAAAACGGCAATCGTGGTTCTAAACCGTGATAATTATGCTATAGGAGAGCAGTTCCGAGCTCTGCGGACAAATCTTCTGCATGTATACAATCGAAAAGAAAAAGGTAAAGTAATATTATTTACATCCAGTATTTCGGGTGAGGGGAAGAGTTTTGTCACCAGTAATATCGGAGCTTCTCTGGCTATTTCAGGCAGAAAAACAGTGGTGCTGGAATTAGATTTACGAAGGCCAAAAATCTCAAAAATTTTTAAAATGGATACCGCGGGTCCTGGGCTTAGCGAGCTATTAAACGGTGATGCCGAAAAGGAAGACGTAATTCAGCCATCAGGTATTCACCCCAATCTCTTTGTAATGGGTTCTGGTAGTATTCCTGATAATCCTGCCGAACTACTCGAAAGTGAAGAAATGGAGTCGCTCATTAACGAACTGCGCTTCGAGTATGATAATATTCTGATTGATTCGCCGCCCTTAAGACTAGTAACAGATGCAATGATTCTGGCTAAAATGAGTGATATCACTCTATATCTGATAAGACAGGGATATACAGGGAAACCGGAGTTGAAATTTATTAAACAAATGCAAGAAGAAAAGAAGCTTCCCAATCTCAACCTTGTTTTCAACGGAATTCAAAGAGGTAAATATGGTTATGGATACAATTATGATTATTCGTATTACAATGAAAAGGATAGGAAGAGTGTGGTAAAGGACTATATAAAGGACTTTTTTAAAAGATTTTAGTGAACGATGTGCATTGCCTGCAGTAATAACAATAAAGTAGACTTTAAGTAATGATTAAAAAAGCGGCTTTAGCTTTAGATTATCCGTACGAACGTTTAATAAAACTATCAGGACTTGTAGGTGCTTTTTTGCTCGGACAGGGAACGTTACAGCTTATACAGGTTATTAGCGGGTTTTTACTTTTCAGGTGGCTATCTATCGAAGAGTATGCAGAATATAGTATGGCTTTTGCATTTCAGTGTACGGCTCACGTATTAGTTGAATTCGGCTTTTCGGGAACCATAGTTGCCCTTGTGGGAAATCGTGTTTATGATAAAAAAGTAATAGGCGATTATATTAAGGCTGGACAATTTTACAGGCACCGGCTCTTTTTAGCCATCAGCGTCTTTTGTGCTATCATTTTTCCCTTACTGACGTTAAAACATCACTTTTCTGTCTTTACAACTATTATGCTTCTGGTATCTATAATTACCAACCTTTATTTTACCGGTTGGTCATCTTATTATACCCCTCCATTGAAAATGCATAAAAAGGTGTCAACGCTATACCAAATTCAAGTTAAAAGCGGTGCACTCCGGCTGGTTGTACTCTATATTATGTATTTAGTATCGGCCCTGAATTCCTGGATCGCAGCGCTCTTAGGAAGCATGCAAACGCTAATGAACGGGTACCTGATCAAAAAGAGTGCATCTGATTATGTACAGGTTCCTAAGACTGTGAATCCCCAGGCTCGTCGTGAAATGATGTCGCTGCTGAAACCAGTGATGCCAGGAATCGTTTTTAATGCTTTTCAGAGCCAGATTATGGTATTTATCCTGTCGGTTTTTGGTGCGACAAATAATATCGCAGAAATGGGAGCTCTAAGTAAAATCGGCCAGTTATACATGGTTTTGAGTATGGCGGGGGGCATTTTAATAGCGCCCCATATCGCACGGGTGCCTGCATCGGGCTTGCTAAGGAAATATCTGTTTATAGCTGGGACAACAATATTCTTATGTTCAGTTATTGTATTTGCAGCATATATCTTTCCGGAGCCTTTGTTGTGGTTGTTAGGCAGTAAATATGACCACCTGAGAAATGAGCTGGTTGCCTTGCTGATTTGCGCCGGGATAGGCGTGGTAAACGGTATTATTTGGGAAATGAACGAAGCCAGGAAATGGATATATGCATGGGATCCTTTGTTGGTAATATTTGGTACAATATCGATCCAGGTGGCTTGTGTATTTCTTTTAGATCTGAGTAGTCTGCATAATGTGATAGTAATGTCTGTGATCTCCAATCTGTTTGTCCTAGCTGTCAAGTTCTCTGCATCATTCCAGGGATTCAGACCCGCTTTAAAAAGGAATAGTTTCAAATAAATCCTACCACTACAGTGACAACTAAAGTATCTATTGTTATCCCTGCTTACAAGCGGCCCAAACAACTTGCAGAAGCAGTTAATTCATGTATTGCTCAAACTCTGTTACCTTATGAGATTATAATAGGTGATGATTCGCCTGACTCTCAGGCGGAGACAGAGGTGGAAAGAATAAGAAGTCATACAGATATTGCTATTAAGTATGTTCGCAATTCCCCATCGCTCGGACAAGCTGGTAATGTAAATATGTTATTTGACTCAGCCTCCGGAGAAAGAGTGCTTCTTCTTCACGATGATGATATGCTCTTGCCTAATGCTCTGGAGGTTCTCTGCAATTGTTTTACAAATAACCCGCAAATAAGTGTGGCTTATGGTAAACAGTTTATTATGACCGGTGATGGAACCGTGTCTATAAAACGCTCTGAAGGTTATAACAAGTCATTTTACCGGACTAAAGAATACGAGGGTTCTAAATTAACATCGTTGGAAGCCGGCATGGTACAGCAATTTCCTAACAACGCCTACCTGATAGAGACTGCTTTAGCGAAAAAGGTTAAATACAGGGATATTGGAGATGCATGTGACTTCGATTTCGGATTGAGAGTAAGTCAGAGCGGCGCGAAAATTCACTTTACCGATACATACACATCTAAATACCGGATTTCTGAAGAGTCGGTATCGATGAGATCCATGAATGATGCTGCACTTAAAGCGTACTTTATGGTAAAAGATATAGCTGTGCATGGTGAATCGTTGAATTTGAGAAATAAATGGCTTCAGGACCGATCGGGAGTTGCAGTTGGCCAGGCGATCGCAAATAGAAAGATTAAAAGTGCGGTCATGATCTTTTTTAGTCGCTATCATTTTCGCAAAGTATTCACACCCGGGGGGATGAAAAGGTTACTGTTGATCATGATTCACCTTTGTTCGATAAAAGTTCTTTATGGTTTTTTACTTCTGTTAAGAACGAAGCCTCCTTTTTATTATCAGCGTCCCCAGGAAAGTGTCGTTGAGAAGAAGATTTAATTCCCTGTGCTAATATAAATTTCGCAATATGATAGTAAGCTGCATAACAGATCGCATGGGAAACCAGCTATTTCAATACGCAGCGGCAAAAGCTCTTGCCGTACGTAATAAGGAGGTTGTTAAAATTGATAGAAGATACTATTCACACAATATACCGACCGGCTTTTCATATGAACTGGATGCCTTTTGTATTCCCCAGTATTTTGTGACCGATGAGGAAATAGCGAGGTATACCTGGCCTAACGATTCATTGTGGTACAGAGCTATAAGAAAAGTATATCCGAAGTATTGTTATTTTGAAAAGTCGTTTGAATATGATAAAGGTTTTAACACGTTAGGTAGTAAGGTGTATTTAAGAGGATTCTGGCAAAGCTATAAGTATTTCGAAGATATTGAAGACCTTATCAGGAATGAATTCAGCTTTAAAGAACAAGTAAATACTTGGGACGACCATTTTGCGAAGCAGATCAAGGAATCTGAATCTGTTTGCATCAGCATAAGACGTGGCGACCATATCACCAATCCTAAAATTGCAAGGATCTTTGGTAAGTGTGATAAAGTTTATTATGATAATGCTCTCCGTATAATTGAGCAAAAACACAAAAATTTAACCCTGTTTGTTTTTTCCGATGATATAGATTGGTGTTCAGAAAATCTGAAGTTCAAACATCCTACAGTTTTTGTAAAGCACTCTTTCGATACACCACGTTACGACTATTACCTGCAATTGATGAGCATGTGCAGGCACTTTGTAATCCCGGTGAGCACTTTTCCGTGGTGGGGAGCATGGTTGAGCACGAATAAGGACAAAATTGTAATAGCCCCTAAAACATGGTTTAATGATCCAGCTATAAATACGCAGGATTTGTGTCCTCCCGACTGGATAAGGATCTGATTGACTCTCTTATTAACTCACATTTAAACTAATTTACTATTATGTCAAGATCGTTTACGGGACAATTAGCCGTTATTATTAACTCCTATAACAGAATGTCTTTATTGAAAGAGGCACTGCCCGCTATTGAGAAGACATTACTAAACACCCCTGTTCAGTCTTATGTAGTAGTTTTTGAGGCTGGCTCGACAGATGGCAGCCGCCAGTTTATAGAAACGTACGCAAAGGGCTCTGCGGTAAAGATCCTTTGCATTTCGCCGCCCCCGCATCTGCCTGGTACATTTAGTGATGGCTGCAATTATGCTATAGAGTATGCAGCTGGCGCTATAAGTAATCTGAAATGGTGCTTCCTTTATGAAACTGATAATTATATTTCTAATCACAGCGCTTTGTCATCTGCGCTTGCGATCATAGATGAGAACGAATCTATGGGAGCAATAGGTTTTACCGTAGAGAAATTGGATGGCAGCAAGGCAGGGTATGGACAAAAATTTCCAAGTGTGATTTCTTTTCTGTTAGGACAGCAACTTACTCAGATGCTGAAATTACAAGAACCCCGCCCGCTATGGGTAAAGGAACAGGATCATAGATGGACCTATTGTGATATTGTATACACAAGTCCTTTATTGGTCCGCTATGATGCATGGAAGAAGGTGAACGGAATGGATAGTATTAATTTCCCTTTTTCTGACTCGGACAACGATTGGTGCTGGAGATTATTAAAAAGCGGATGGAAATGTGCGGTACTTGATGTTCAAGGAGTGGTACACGATAATCGGACCTTAACGTCATCCTGGTCATCAAAAAGAACGCTTGACTTCCATCAGGCACGCTACAGGTTATTGAAAAAGCATAAGGGAGATATTATTTTTCTCATAAAACCATTGCTTGCACTACGTCATCTTTCCGAGCTAGCCATACTGGCTCTGGGTATGATGGCCGGAAGGAAGAAAAAGGAAAACTTAACTGCTCGCCTTTCTTTGATAAAAAGAGTCATGATGAATTACTCCCATATATCATAAGCTAAATATTTATTAGAAAAGCATCGTATCAGCCGAGTAATATCAAAAGGTGGAATGAAAATATTATTCTTGTCGCATAACTTTTATCCCTTCATAGGAGGGATAGAAATTATCTCAGAGATTCTTGCCAGTACATTTGCAAATGCGGGACACGAGGTTCATGTTATTACCTGGACAAAAGATTCCCCGGGTGAAGCCTTTCCTTTTAAAGTATCAAGAAACCCGGGAATATTAAAGATTTTCAAAGCACATGCCTGGGCCGATCTGGTTTTCGAAAACAATCCGTGCCTGAGACTGGCATGGCCTGGAATATTCTTTAGTCGTCCTTCTGTTATTGCTTTGCACACCTGGATATCCAGATCAAACGGGAAGCTGGGCGTTCAGGACAGGATTAAATTTCGTTGGCTAAAGCGTGCGCATAAAGTTATTGCTGTAAGTAATGCACTTCGTAAAAGTTGCTGGCCTAATGCAACGGTATTAGGCAATCCCTACAGGGCGAAAGAATTCAGGATATTATCGAATATTTCCCGAACAAAAGATTTCGTGTTTCTGGGGCGGCTCGTTTCCGATAAAGGAGTTGATCTTGCAATCAAAGCGATATATGAGTTTAAAATGGGCCTCAATAATAGTGCCGCATCGCCTTCTTTAACTATTGTTGGTGATGGTCCTGAACGTACAAATCTCAAGCGACTGGTTGCAGACCTTAACATGGAGGATTCTGTGATTTTTACCGGGCCTCTGAGCGGGAGTGAGCTCGTTAAGTGTTTGAATCAGCATCGGTATCTTTTAGTTCCTTCAATATGGGAGGAGCCGTTTGGCGTTGTTGTGCTTGAAGGAATAGCATGTGGATGCATTCCGATTGTATCAGACGGCGGTGGACTTCCGGATGCAGTAGGCAAGGCAGGCATTACTTTCCGGAGGGGAGATGTTGACGACCTTATTGCTTGTATCAGAAATATATATAATAATACTAAACTCGAAAAAGAACTGCTTGACTTTGCAGCCAGTCATCTCGGAGTTTTTCATCCGGACACTATTGGCCGTCAATATTTAGATGAAATAGAGGGAACGCTAAAAACTAAATAATGTCTATGAAAGTATTGATATCTCACCCTACCAGTAATGAATTCAACCGATCAGCAGCCTACGGGCTGCTGGAAGCCGGTCTTTTATCAGAATTTCATACTGCAATAGCACTATTTCCTGATACTATGCTGGACCGGATCAGTAATATTGGCCCTCTTTCTGAAATAAAGCGACGCAGCTTTAATACGTCGCTTAGGCCTTTAATACATACATGGCCTTGGCTGGAGATCGGAAGACAACTGGCATCGAAAGCTGGTTTGTCAAAGCTTGTAAAGCATGAAACAGGCGCATTTTCTGTAGATGCCGTTTACAGAAGTCTGGATAAAAAAGTGGCATCAAGACTTAGAGCTGCGCAACAAAAAGGATTAACGGCCATTTATGCTTATGAAGATGGAGCTGTTTTTTCCTTTCCAAAAGCCAAGCAACTAGGGCTAGAATGCATTTACGATCTGCCTATAGGATATTGGAGAGCGGCGCGACGGCTACTGGAGCCTGAACGTGAACGCTGGCCGGATTGGATACCAACTCTTTCGGGGCTTACAGATTCGGACGCAAAGCTTGCCCGCAAAGATGAGGAATTAGCACTTGCTGACCGCATTTTTGTAGCCAGTCAATTTACTGCCAATACTTTGAAGGATTTTCCGGGTACTCTAGCACCTATTGAAGTTATTCCTTACGGTTTCCCCCCAGTCTCTGCACGGCGTGAGTATTCTTCCAAAACAGGGAAGTCTCCTTTAAAGCTTCTTTTTGTTGGTGGACTTTCTCAGCGGAAGGGAATCGCAGATCTATTTGCAGCCGTAGAGAACCTTGTTCCGTATGTTGAACTAACGGTGGTAGGACTTAAATCCACTAATAACTGTAAGGCACTGAATGATGCCCTAGAACGGCATCGGTGGATTCCAAGTTTAAGCCATGAAGGTATACTTAAATTAATGCGGGAGCACGACGTTCTTGTCTTTCCTTCACTCTTTGAAGGCTTTGGGCTGGTTATAACCGAAGCGATGTCTCAGGGCACTCCTGTTATAACTACCGAACGTACCGCCGGGCCGGATTTGATAGAGCATGGACGCAACGGGTGGCTAATAGAGGCAGGAAACACTTCTGCACTGCAAGAATCCATCGAAGATCTTATTTCTTCTCGTCATATAATTGCTCAAGCAGGACAGGAGGCGATGGAGGCGGCACGCAAGAGGCCGTGGTCTGTGTATTCACGGGAACTGGCACAAGCAATTTCACGGCATCATGACCAAAAGGAAGGTTTAAGTGACATAAACATGAAGGCGTATTAACAATGAGCTTCTCTCAGAATATATATCCAGAGCGTGACGAACGTTACGATGTCACTTTACAACAGCAAAAGTGGTTGCCGTGCACCGTCGAGATCAGTCGAACCAACCATTTACTTAAGCAGTCTGTTTGGCTATTTTTCTTTCTCTTGCTTTTTGAAGGTGCGTTGCGGAAGTGGTTCCTGCCCAGCTTGGCAACACCATTGCTTGTTGTGAGAGACCCGCTTGCTGTATGGCTGATTGCCGTGGCGTGGAAACGAAATCTCCTTCCCTCAAACGTATACCTAATTGGGATGGCTGTATTTGGATTTACAGGGCTGATTACAGCGGTCTTTCTCGGTCACGGGAATCTGCCGGTGGCCGTATATGGCGCCAGAATTCTGCTGATTCACTTTCCGGTAATGTTTATAATCGGCAGGGTTTTCACTGCCCATGATGTTGTTAAAATAGGGAAGGCTATGTTATGGATATCGATACCGATGATTGTGATTACAGCCCTTCAGTTTTATAGTCCTCAGTCAGCCTGGGTGAATCGGGGAGTGGGAGGGGATATGGAAGGATCTGGTTTTAATGGAGGAGCGATGGGTTATTTCAGGCCGTCAGGGACTTTTTCCTTTACCACTGGCAACACTCTTTTCTTTAGTCTTTTGGCCCCCTTTGTTTTTTACTTCTGGTTACAGCCGAAAGGAACATCCCGCCTACTGCTTATCGCTGCTACCTTGAGCCTTTTTGCTTCTATTCCTATTTCAATCAGCCGCGGTTTATTATTTCAGGTAGGAGTTACTTTAATATTCACTATTCTGGCAACTGCTAAAAATCCTAGGTACATACGGCATATTCTGACAGCTGTTATCGCTAGCTTCCTTGTTTTTGCGATCTTAAGCAACACAGAGTTTTTTCGCACTGCAACGGAAGTGTTTTTTGCCCGGTTTGAAAGTGCCAGCGACGATGAAGGAGGGCTAAAGGGAACTTTAGTCGACCGCTTTCTCGGAGGGTTACTCAGCGCTGTATCAGAATCAGATAATCAGCCCTTCTGGGGGTATGGAATAGGTATGGGAACAAACGTAGGCAGCATGCTCTTGACCGGCGACCGCGAGTTTTTGATTGCAGAAGGTGAATGGGGTAGGTTGATTGGAGAAATGGGGCCTCTGATGGGACTGGGAGTGATCATCATCCGCCTGGGCTTTTGTTCGGAAACAGCTATTTTGAGCTATAGAAAGGTACTGGCAGGAGATATGCTGCCGTGGATACTTCTCAGTGCAGGCGTATTGATCATCCTGCAAGGACAATGGGCACAGCCAACAACACTGGGATTCAGTACCTTCATGGGAGGATTAATACTTGCTTCCCTTCAGGAGCCTTATAAATTAAGATTACGGATAGATAATAACGCCAGTCCTGCGTCTGCCTAATATCTGATATCCATGAAAGAAGTTATATTGATTTTCAGAAAGCCGTTTCCCGGCCAATTCAGTATTGAATATCTTTTCTATTCCGTTTCAAAATACCTCAGTAGCAATAATATCCGTATCTCTAATTTGCAACTGTCTTATTATAGCAAAGGATTAACAAACAGAGTACTCAACGTATTCACTTTGCTGTCGAAAAAAAAGAAGATTGTTCATGTTACTGGGGACGTTCATTATGCGATACTGGGAGCCTTATTCTGCAAGAGAATTCTTACCATTCACGATTTTAATTTCATGCAGGATAAGAGCGTTTTGGCAAGAACAATATATTGGTTGTTTTGGATATACCTGCCCGTGAAGTTCTCACATAAAATAACTGTTATTTCTGAAAGTACAAGGCAGGAATTATTGAAGTATGTTAAAATAAAAAGCAGTAAAATCCATGTTATAGGCGATTTTATTGATGATATATATAAACCTGTAAAGAAGGAGTTCAATAAAACCAATCCCCGGATATTACAAATAGGAATCACATTTAATAAGAATCTGGAGCGATTGGCTGAAGCTTTAAAAGGAATCGATTGTACCTTGGTAATTATTGGCAAACTCCCGGAGGCCATATCAGGTAAGCTTAGGGACTGTAATATAGTTTACGAGAATAGATACGACCTTTCAACCGAAGATCTGTTTGATGAATATGTAAATAGTGATCTGCTTTGTTATGTCTCTACAAGCGAAGGATTTGGGATGCCTATATTGGAAGCGCAGGCAGTTGGAGTCCCTGTAATTACTTCCAATTGTTCTTCAATGCCCGAAGTTGGGGGGGCAGGAGCGGTTTTTGTTGATCCGTTTAGTGTTGTTTCTATAAGGAATGGCGTTATGAACATTCTGGAAGATGAGCGGCTCAGGGAGAATGTTATAAACGCCGGGTTTGAAAATATTAAGCGCTTTTCGAAGGAAACTATAGCCGACCATTACCTAAATCTGTACAAGAGTTTTTAATCTGTCTATTGTTATTTCATTCACCTTCTTGAAAATGAATATGAAAATATTACACGTAATAGGATGTTTTGATAAAAAAAATGGAGGTGTATACTCTGCCATAACTTCAATAACGGATATGGAAAGATCGTTGGGTTTTACCAGTGATATCCTATCAATAAGATCCGATGACCAACAGTACGATTCACGTTTTTTCAATGGCCAGGTCAATCTGTTTAACCGGAGTTTTCCCTACGTGTTCAGCCCATCAAAAGAGGCTGAGCGATGGATGGAGTTAAACATTGAGAGATATGATCTTGTAGTCTTGCATGAAGTCTGGGCAATATTAGCCGTTAGAGTAGCTTCAATCGCCAAAAAACACCAAGTAAAATATGTTATATGGCCTCATGGTTCTCTTGATCCGTTTGATCTCAAAAAGAAGAGTTTTTTGAAGAAGATACTTGGGAATATAGTTATCAAAGGTATAACTGCCAATGCGAGCGCTATTTGCTGTACGTCAAACATCGAAAAAGATGTTCTGGAAACCTATAACGACCAGAAGAATGTTAGTATTAGTGTGCTGCCGCTGCCTATCGAATTTAATGCCGAGGGAAGCAGGGAGAGGTTCAGAGATAAACATAATCTATCAGCCAATACGTTTGTGTTTCTTTTTTTATCAAGAGTTGATTATAAAAAGGGACTTGATCTATTTCTACGTGCTTATAAGCGTTTTTTGGACATCAACAATGATATAGACGTAAAGTTGATAATTGCAGGCAAAGGTAACCGGGCATACGAAACTTATATTAACGGGCTAATTGCCGAAATGCGATTGTCGGCATACATATATTCTGCAGGGTTCCTTTCCGGTACAGACAAAGCCGATGCATTTGCTGCTTCTGATTGTTTCATTCTCCCCTCTATGAACGAGAATTACGGCATTTCAGTGATTGAAGCCCTGCAGTCGAATCTTCCGGTGCTTATCTCCGACAATGTCTATATATGGAAAGATATCATTCCTGCCGGAGGCTGGGTTTGCGAACATAACGTTGATTCAATATTAAGTAGCCTGAATGTCATTCATCGTGAATTTACCAGCAAACAGATAAGAATGAAGCGTCCTGCCAAAGTGGGCGGGAATTTTAAAAAAGACCAGCTGATCAGCTTGTATTCTGATTTCTACGACTTAGTAATAAATAAACAAGAAGTAATATTCAGCTAATCATGACAGAGTACCAAAATTTATCATCGTTTACGGTTCCCGGCGATTTTCGGGGCCGGTCAAAGTTCGTCGTTCAACTGTGGTGGATTGTTCAGGATACGCTATTTGCATGGTCGCCACAGGTGTTTTTTGGCTGGCGCAGGTTCTTGCTTCGCATGTTTGGGGCTAAAATAGGAAAAGGAGTTTCGATAAGGCCTTCCGTAACTATAACCTATCCCTGGAAAGTGTCTATCGGAGACTATTCATGGATAGGCGATGATACAGTTTTGTATAGCCTTGGTGAAATAAATATAGGTTCGAATGTGGCAATTGCGCACAAAGTATATCTGAATACAGGGACACATGATTATAAGGTACCATCTTTTGATATCTGTTCTCATTCAATTACAATCGAAGACGAGTGCTGGATCACCAGCGATGTTTTTATAGCCCCTGGTGTAACAGTGGGTAAAGGTTCTGTAGTAGGGGCAAGAAGTACAGTATTGAAAAGCCTGCCTCCGGGAAAGGTGTGCGTTGGTTATCCTGCAAAACCTGTAAAAGACAGAATACCTCTGGAAAAACCAGCAACGCAAAAAATATCTAACGAGAAGGCGGAATCCGTTTTTCTATAAAATCTTTATCTGATGCTAAAAGTTTTAATAACAGGCGGTTCTGGATTTATTGGGACGAATCTGATAGAAAGTCTGATATCAGATAATGTTCAGATCCTTAACGTTGACAAGGTAAAACCCGTGATTGATAGTCATGTGTCCTATTGGAGGCGAACGGACATTTTAGATCATAAAAATCTTGAGGAGATTATTACTCAATTCAATCCGGAGGTCATTGTTCATCTTGCGGCTGTTACAGATCTCGATGGCAAAACACTCTCTTATTACCGGACTAATTTTGAAGGTACAAAGAATGTCATTGATATTGCTGCGAAACTACCTGCGTTAAGGAAGGTGATTTATACCTCGTCGATGTACGTATGTCGGCCCGGACTAATACCATCTGACTATGATACATATAAACCTCATACCCTCTATGGAGAAAGCAAAGTAAAGGGAGAGTTATTAGTGAAAGCGATCAAAGATGCCACTTACAACTGGATCATCATACGACCTACATCTATCTGGGGACCATGGTTTAAGATTCCATATATCGATTTTTTTGATGTAGTTTATAAAGGCAGATACGTCAATTTTGGAAAAACCTGTACAAAGACCTATGGATATATTGGTAATACTGTTTTTCAACTTAGAAAGTTAATATCTGCGGAAGGTGTGCATAAAAGGACTTTCTATCTCGGCGATCGCCCGGCAATCCCGATAAGCGATTGGGCGAATGAAATTTCTCTAGAAATGGGTAAGGGCAAAATCAAGTCTGTTCCCTTTGCTCTAATAAAGTGTGCGGCGATTGCAGGCGATATACTGGGTGGCTTGAAAATAAAGTTTCCTATGACAAGCTTCAGGCTTGCCAATATGAAAACAAATAATGTTCTGCCGCTAGACGATATATACCAGGTTGTTGATGAACTGCCGTTTACACGACTTGAAGGTGTCCGTAATACATTAAAGTGGTTGAAATCGCACCGCGGCTATAATATCAAAATGAAAGATATGTCTGATCTGCGGGGTGACAATGTCCCATCTGTAAATGGCTTTTCCGGTGAAACGGAAACAACCGTAAGAGCCGTAGTTCAATAAAAATCAAAATACTTAAATACTTAAGCATATGAAAGCAGTTATACTTGCAGGGGGCTACGGTACCCGTATCAGCGAAGAAAGTGGCGTTCGTCCAAAACCAATGGTTGAAATTGGGGGCAAGCCTGTGTTATGGCACATCATGAAAATTTATTCCTGTTATGGGATAAACGATTTTATCATCTGTTGTGGATATAAGGGCTATGTAATTAAAGAATATTTTGCGAATTATTTTCTTAACAATTCGGATGTCACATTTAGTATGTCTGACAATTCGATGGAAGTTCACAGAACTGAAACAGAACCCTGGAACGTCACACTGGTAAATACAGGATATAACACGATGACTGGCGGTCGTTTAAAACGGGTTAAAGACTACATAGGAGATGAAGCCTTTTGTATGACTTATGGCGACGGATTGAGTAATGTAAATATTGCTGAACTAATTGATTTTCACCGGTCAAATGGTAAGTTGGCTACACTCACGGCGGTTCAGCAACCAGGAAGGTTCGGTGCATTCACTTTATCGTCTGAAGAAACTACCATTAATCATTTTCAGGAAAAACCTAATGGATCGGAAATGCCCTGGATAAATGGCGGCTTCTTTGTATTAGAGCCGGAAGTGATCGACTATATAGATGATGACAGTTCTATATGGGAGCAGCAGCCTCTCGAAATGCTCGCCAGGAGCGGGCAGTTATCGGCCTTCCGCCATACCGGGTTTTGGCAGCCAATGGACACTTTGCGTGATAAGAACGTGTTACAGGAATTATGGCAGAACGGAAAAGCGCCCTGGCACGAACAAGCTATTTTAAAACAAAAGCTCCCGGTTGATGTGGCTCATTTAAATCGTCTGACTATCTAGTATTTACCTTCTGCCTGCGATCGATTTATCTCTTTATTAACAGAAACCAAATTATTCTTGTGAAAATTTTAATAACCGGAAACATGGGGTATGTCGGGCCCGGTGTTGTAAGCCAGCTACGTGCTGCATTTCCCGATTCTATATTGATAGGTTACGATATGGCCTATTTCGCGACATGTTTAACAAACGCAGATGTTTTGCCTGAAAGTAAACTGGATGTGCAGTTGATGGGAGACGTAAGAGAAATGCCAGCTGAAGTTTTGGAGGGAGTGGATGTTGTGGTTCATCTGGCGGCCATATCGAATGATCCTATGGGTAATCAATATGAAGATATTACAATGGAGGTTAATTATAAGTCGAGTCTGCGTATAGCGCGTCTAGCAAAAAGAGCAGGAGTCAGAGCTTTCATATTTGCCTCCAGTTGCAGCGTTTACGGAGCTGGACAGGATGATGCGAAAGCAGAAGGAGCTTTGCTTAATCCGCTAACGGCTTATGCTCGTTCTAAGGAATCTACTGAGAAAGCACTGAAGCAGATTGCCGGAGACGGCTTTACTGTGACATGTTTACGGTTCGCCACTGCCTGCGGCATGAGTCCTCGCTTACGTCTCGATCTTGTTTTGAATGACTTTGTAGCGAGTGCCGTAGCGTCTGGTAAGATAACCATATTAAGCGATGGCAGTCCCTGGCGGCCGCTTATACACGTACGCGATATGGCAAGAGCTATCGAGTGGGCGATTGGCCGGCCCTCTATTGAAGAAACGGAGTTTCTGGCTGTAAATGCCGGTAGTAATGAGTGGAACTATCAGATAAAAGACCTCGCTGAAGCCGTAGCTGCCGTTATCCCTGGCATAGCGTTAAGTATCAATAAAGATGCTGCTCCTGATAAACGGTCATACAGAGTTAATTTCGATCTTTTTAAATCATTGGCTCCCAATCATCAGCCGCTTTATTTGTTGCATCAGACTGTTGTAGATCTGTATGAGGCACTTGTCGCAATGGGTTTTAAAAATGCAGATTTCAGAGACTCCCGGTTGATGCGTCTAAAAGTACTAACAGATTTACAGAACAGTAAACTCGTTAACAGCGATCTGCGGTGGAGCGATAGAAGTTCCAAAACAGAGTTTTCTCACTCAGTAATCCACAATATATAATCCAGTAACATGATCTTCACCGAAACCAAACTAAAAGGCTCATTCGTGATTGACATTAAACCAATTGAAGACGATCGTGGATTCTTTGCCAGATCGTTTTGCCATCGAGAATTCGAAGGATACAAATTAAATACGAATGTAGTTCAGACAAATCTAAGTTTCAATAAGGAAAAAGGAACGCTTCGAGGGCTACATACACAATTTGCCCCATTCGAAGAAACAAAACTCGTTCGATGCACGCGTGGAAGTATTTATGATGTTATAGTAGATCTGCGTAATGATTCAGATACTTTCCTGCAATGGGTAGGGGTGGAATTATCTGAAGATAACTATCGGATGTTGTACGTACCTGAAGGATTTGCGCATGGATTTATTACCCTGGCCGACAATACAGATGTAACCTATCAGGTAACCCAGTATTATACACCCGGTGCAGAACGGGGTTATCGTTGGGATGATCCAGCGTTTGATATTGAGTGGCCTATCGAACCGAAGATTATCTCTGACAAAGACAAATCTCACCCTTTTTTTAGACCTATTGTTCATATCTGATTCATCGTACGACAGGTGAAAGTGACATATTCTCTTTATAACTAAAAATAACTCAAATGATTATAATAGATACTGCTTTAAAAAGACGTGCTGAAGAAAGGAATCCTGTAAAAGTGGCTATGGTAGGTTCCGGTTTTATGGGACGAGGTATTGCGTTGCAGATCTGCAACTATGTTTCTGGAATGGAATTAGTTGCTATAGCTAACCGGGACGTAGAAAATGCAAGACATGCATATGCTGAATCAGGGTTGGCCAACGTTCATGAAGTAACTTCAGTTTCGCAACTTGAGGAAAATATACGTGTTGGCAAATACAGCATCACCAGCGATGCTGCGCTGCTATGCGAGGCGGAAGGAATAGACGCCATTATTGAGGTTACAGGTGCTGTTGAATTTGGTGCGGGCATTGCACTTAAAGCCATTCAGAATAAGAAACACATTATTTTAATGAATGCAGAATTGGACGGCACCGTTGGTCCGATATTAAAAGTGTATGCGGATAAAGCGGGGGTGGTGTTCACTAATTCTGACGGCGATCAGCCGGGTGTAACCATGAATCTTTACCGGTTCGTTAAGTCGCTTGGGGTCAGACCTGTTTTATGTGGTAATATTAAAGGTCTTCACGATCCATACCGCAATCCAACTACCCAGGAAGGATTTGCAAAAAAATGGGGACAGAAACCGGCAATGGTGTCGTCATTTGCTGATGGTAGCAAGATTTCCTTTGAGCAGGCTATTGTAGCGAATGGCACAGGAATGAGGGTTGCGAAACAAGGAATGCACGGCATTCCGGTACAGCCAGGCACTCCGTTAAAGGAAGCTATAAAGTTATTTCCCGAAGAAGATCTGCTCGAAGGTCCTGGCATTGTTGATTATCTTGTAGGTGCTGAGCCAGGCCCAGGCGTTTTTGTTATAGGCACTCATGATCATCCTCTGCAAAAGCACTATCTCAATCTATACAAGCTAGGAGAAGGCCCGTTGTACTTGTTTTATACACCGTATCATCTATGTCATTTTGAAGTGCCTCATACTGTGGCCCGCGCTGTAATTTTCCATGATGCCACATTGGCGCCTTTGGGTAGACCTTTCGTTGAAGTAGTTGCAGTTGCTAAGATCGACCTGAAGGCCGGAGAAGAAATTGATCCCATTGGGCATTATATGACTTACGGTCTGTGTGAAAATGCAGAAATAAGGAAACAGGAGAATTTACTGCCTCTGGGAGTAGCGGAGGGTTGCCTGCTGCGCCGTGACGTGGCTAAAGATCAGGTTCTGACCTATGATGATGTTATTCTGCCCGAAGGCCGCCTTATAGATAAACTACGTAAGGAACAAGATGAGTATTTTTTTAAAAGGCCTGCCGAAATACCGGTAGCAATTCCCAAAATACCGGAAAGAGCTTGACTTTGTTAAATAATAATTGTTGTTAAAATGACTGTAAGCCCTGTAATATCAATAATTACCCCTGTATGGAACGGGCTTCCATATATAGCGGAGTGTGTGGCATCAGTATTATCGCAGGAGTTTCAAAACTGGGAGATGCTGATCAGTGATAATGGATCGACAGATGGAACCAGGGACTACCTTGATACATTAACCGACCCAAGGATCCGGATCTATAAACAAAAGCAAAATCTCGGCATTTTCGGAAATCTTAATTTTCTTATGCAGCAGGCAAAAGCGGAAATCAGCCAGATGCTCTGTCATGACGATTATTTTGTAGGATCCAGGGCGCTGAACGACCTGGTAGCTTACTGGCAGTCAGCTCCGCCAGAATTAGGCGTGGCAAGATTTAATCATGAAGATGTAGTACAGTGTTCATTAACTGCATTTCAGAAAAAGTCAATGCCTGCTACTATAAACTCGTCTGAGACAGAACTTATGTTTTATGTGTTTGGGGGGAGTCTTACAGGCAACCTTTCCAATATTTCGCTTAGAACCAACCTTGTATTAAAGTACGGTGCCTTCCGCGAAGATCTGCCTTTTGCCGGCGATTTCGAATTCTGGAGCAGAATGGGCCGGTACGTGTCTATAGGGATACAAAACGAGCCTGTTGTATTCGTTCGACTCCATCCTCAATCTGCATCCTATTACCAAAATCGAAAGGGAGAGCTTGTTGGTCAAAATGCTGAAGTTGTATCGAAATTGTACCAGCGGCTGCTGAGGTACCATCCTAAAATGCAATTTGCCCTTCAACTTCATGGCACAATCAACTATGATTCCCTGCAAAGATACATGGCCATAAAACTATGGCTTATAAAAGGTAACAGAGAATATTTGAGGGAACTCGACAGGGTGTCTGACAACGCGGTATTTCTCCTGCCACGTCGGTGGCGCTGGGTGCTCTTCTTTCTTACCATTGGTGGCAGAATAGGGAGGGTATCTACTGCGCGATATTTAATCAATGCATACTGGCAAACCAAGCAGCAGGTTCAGGAACAACAAATACTTTGTAACCATTAATTTTTGAAAATTTTATTTAAACCATACCCCTATGCATTGCAGATTTTGTCAATCAGAGCTTTCCAATGTTTTTATTGATCTTGTCAGCTCTCCCGCAGCAAATTCTTTTCTTACCAGAGAACAACTGGATGAGCCGGAGCCTTTTTACCCACTACGGGTATACACATGTGATACCTGTTTTTTGGTGCAGATACCAGAATACAAAAAATGTGATACTATATTTGATAATCAATATGTTTACTTTTCGTCCTATTCTAAAAGCTGGCTGAATCACGCAAAAGAATACACGGAAGGAATGGTCCGCCGGTTTGGCTATCATTCGGGTTCTCAAATTATAGAAATTGCCTCAAATGATGGATATCTCCTACAGTATTTTAAAGAAAGGAGCATTCCGGTTTTGGGTATTGAACCTACAGCAAATACAGCGGAAGCCGCTAGGAGCAAAGGAATAGAAAGTATAGTTGAGTTTTTTGGAACCCACCTCGCAACACAACTAGCGGCAGAGGGTAGAAAGGCCGATCTTCTTATAGGAAACAATGTTCTTGCCCATGTTCCGGATATCGTTGACTTTGTGGCAGGAATGAAGCTTGTACTTAAAGAAGACGGTGTGATAACCATGGAATTTCCCCACCTGATGCAATTGATAGAAAACAATCAGTTCGATACTATTTATCATGAGCATTTTTCTTACCTGTCTTTTTTTACGGTAAAACAGATTTTTGAATCGCAGGGACTGGAACTTTTCGATGTAGATGAGCTCGCTACGCACGGAGGATCTCTTCGGATTTATGCTAAACATGCGGAAGATAGCAGCAAAGTGATATCCAATAATGTCTGCCTGTTATTGGAAAAAGAGATTAATAAAGGAATGAACACGTTGGCTTATTACAGTAATTTTCAGCAGAAAGTTCAAAAAGTAAAACTCGAATTCAATGATTTCCTGATACATCAAAAGCTGGAGGGCAAGAAAGTGGCAGCTTACGGCGCTGCAGCGAAGGGGAATACATTATTGAATTTCTGTGGCATCAAAAACGATTCTATTGATTTTGTAGTAGATGCTAATCCCTATAAGCAGCATAAATGGTTGCCTGCAAGTCATATACCGGTAGTTGAAGAAGCTGTTTTAGAAGAGCAAAAGCCAGACTATGTGATCATTTTTCCATGGAATCTAAAAAATGAAATTATAGAGCAATTGAGCTATGCAAGGGCGTGGGGTTGTAAGTTTGTAACAGCAATCCCTATGCTGCAGATTGTCCGTGACGTCGTCAGCTCAATAGCCGAATAAGCATTCTTCTTAGTTAAGCATATGTATGCTACTGGAAATCTGGTAGCCCGGGCTCCTTTTGTTTTCTGTCAAACCTAACTATTATAATATGGACCACATTAACACTCTCAAAAAACGTGTCCTCCTGATGGGGATTAATTTCGCTCCTGAACTCACCGGTATAGGGAAATATACCGGTGAAATGGCCGACTGGCTGGTTGAAAATGGTTACGAATGTACCGTGGTGACATCGTTCCCATATTATCCGAACTGGAAAATACAAGCACCATATTCAGGAAAATTCTATAAGAAGGAGGTTCAGAAAAACGGAAAGCTTCGCGTGTATCGCTGTCCTTTGTATGTTCCATCGGTTCCTTCAGGAGCGAAACGGGTGTTGCAGGAAACCACCTTTATCCTCTCTTCCTTTCTAATGATTTTTTACCTCCTGTTTAAAAAAGGACATCAGCAGATATTCTGTATGGCTCCACCTTTTCATTTGGGCTTTCTTGCTTTATTCTATCGCTTCTTTAAGGGAGGTAAAATAATCTATCATATACATGATCTTCAAATCGAAGCAGCGAGAGATCTGAAAGTACTTAAAGCAGAAAGGGCATTTAATCTTCTTTTTGCTCTTGAAAGGTATATCTTAAACCGAGTAAATTTCGTAAGTACAGTGTCTCCGGGCATGTTAAAACGGATAACTAAAAAGGTGAAGAAAGAGATTCTTTTTTTTCCCAACTGGAGCGATCTTGAGTCATTTTATCCGCTCCCGGAAAAGGCTGGGCTAAAAAAACAATGGGGTTTCCAGCCAGATGATAAAGTGGTTCTTTATTCAGGAAGTATAGGTGAAAAGCAGGGACTTGAGAGTTTATTGTCGATAGCAAAAAAGCTTGAGACACAAGCGTTTATTAAGTTTGTCATTTGCGGGAATGGGCCATATAAAGAGAAGTTAAGTCGAATAGCCGACGAGATGCAGCTGAAGAATATTTCGTTTATGCCTCTTCAGCCTCTATCTCTTTTCAATTCCTTTTTAAATATGGCTGATGTTCACCTTGTAATTCAGCGAAAAGAGGCCTGCGATCTAATGCTACCATCGAAGCTTATTTCCATATTTTCTATTGGCGGGCTCGCTCTTGTTACCGCTGAGCCTGGTTCTTCACTATATACAACAATGAATGAAAACGAAATGGGGGTTGTAATAGAATGTGAAAACGAAATTCTGCTTCAGAATACTATTCTCGATTGCTGTATATCTGACCACACCCAGGCAAACCTAAATGGCCGAATCTACGCAGAAAGATTTCTTGACCGCGAAAATATTCTCCAGCGGATTATGCAGCAAATTCGGGAACCTAAAGCAAGCCCGGTGCCAGTTATAGATTATCAATTTGAAAACGCTTAATAATCCTTATGGTCATGCAGAACCGCTATATTTATATCCTGTGCCTGATACTTGCTTTTACAGATGTTGTCCTAATTAATTCAGCTTTTTTTGCTGCTTTTAATTTAGTAGGGCCAGGGAGAGAACATCTTTCATTGTATCGTGATTTTATCATTATATTTAATCTCTTGTGGTTCATCTGCGCGCGGGCTTTCGACCTCTATAACAAAAAAACGCTCCATGATAAACTTCTTCATACGTCGACCCTCGAGTGTATAAGTCTTCACTATGTTATTCTACTGCTATATGTGATTTTTATAGAAGCGACCAATGTATCGCTGATATTATTACTTGTTTTTTTCTTGTTGTTAAGCTTCATTCTCTTTGCTGGTCGTCTTGCCGCAATGCTTGCAGGATCCTGGATAAGGAGGAGATTTAAAGTAGCCCGGCCGGTCGTCCTGCTTGGAATTAATCCTACCAGTATACAACTGGCCGACTATTTTAAAAATCACGACCGCCAGTACAGCTTCGAGGAATACCTCAATACGGATAAGTCGGCGATGGATGATTTTAAGGAGAATATATTGCCCGCGATCAGCAGGCAAATGAAGAAAGCAGCAGAAACCGGCGTAAACGAAGTGTATATCTCGCTGGGTCCGCACGAAATAAGCAACGCTGGGTTATTACTTAAAGAAGCAGATAAACAATGTGTTCGGCTTCGTTTCGTCCCGGATTTCAGTAAGTCGCTCGAGAGACAGTTTAGTATCAATTATTTGGGCGGCCTTCCCGTAATTAGCTTAAATACAGAGCCTCTGGAAGAAATGCATAACCGGTTTCTGAAGCGTTTGTTCGATATTACATTTAGCCTTGGCGTTTTGGTATTTATATTCAGCTGGCTTTATCCGCTTTTAGCTGTACTGATAAAGCTACAAGGGCCAGGTCCAGTGTTTTTTAAGCAGTTGCGGAGCGGAAGGAATAATGAGAGCTTCTGGTGTTACAAGTTTAGGAGCATGAAAGTTAATGGTGACTCCGACTCGCGGCAGGCCAGTAAAAATGACAGCAGAGTAACGCCTATAGGTCGTTTTTTAAGAAAAAGCAGCCTTGATGAACTGCCACAGTTCCTAAATGTTTTAATGGGGAACATGAGCATAGTAGGTCCCAGACCCCATATGTTGCAGCATACAGAGCAATATCGTAACATCATAGACAAGTATATGGTAAGGCACTATCTTAAGCCGGGGATTACTGGATGGGCACAAATAAATGGATATCGCGGAGAAACAGGTAGTATTGAACTGATGGAGAAGAGAGTAAAGCACGACCTTTGGTATCTTGAAAACTGGACGCCTCTGCTCGATATTAAGATAGTGTTTTTAACAGTCATTCATTTAATTAAGGATCACGATAACGCCTTTTAACTTCATATACCACAACGCAGTCTACAGAAATATAGGGTATAAGTTTTTCTTTTTTGCGATTTTTTGAAAACTTTCCTGTTTTGGGGTCGTTTAAGTGAGAACATTAACCATCCATATGCCCGATAATAAATCTAAGCAATATACATTGCCTCTATGTCCACAATGCGGTGTACCCTTTAAATACAGGATAAAAAGAGAGTGGGTTATAAAGGTTCTTTTATTTAACAGACCTGTTAAAAGATACTTCTGTCCTTCTTGCCGCAATAGTTATTATATTATTAAAGAACCAATGAAATAAGCTTCTGATAATTCTTTTTTTGAAATCAGTAGCCATTGTCCCCCGCTGGCGGGGGTAAGGGGTGGTTTATACCCCCACCCTTTCCTTATCGCCCTTTAAAATCATTCCCGTACCCCCATGCCAGCGTATTACAATAACACATTTAAATACACAAACATTTATTACTTTAGCGGTATAATTAGCACTTAATAATATAATGAACAGATTCAGAAGCTCAAAAATGAGTTATGACCGTTGCACTGCCGTTAACAACTTAGTTATTCAATGAAAAAGAAAGCCCTTATTACAGGTATTACTGGCCAGGATGGCGCTTACCTCGCAGAACTGTTATTATCAAAAGGATATGAAGTACACGGGATCAAACGCAGAAGTTCTCTCTTTAATACCGACAGGATAGATCATTTGTATCAGGACCCGCACGAAACTGAGGTTAGCTTTATTATGCACTATGGCGATCTTACTGATTCTGCCAATCTTATTCGCATTATCCAGCAGGTACAGCCCGATGAGATATATAATCTTGGTGCTATGAGCCATGTAAAAGTAAGTTTTGACACGCCAGAATATACCGCAAATGCAGATGGCATTGGCACGCTGCGAATTCTTGAAGCAGTCCGGCTTCTCGGACTCGGGGAGAAAACAAGAATTTACCAGGCATCTACTTCCGAACTTTACGGATTGGTGCAGGAAGTGCCTCAGTCTGAAAAAACTCCGTTTTATCCACGTTCTCCCTACGCCGTAGCAAAGCTCTACGGATACTGGATAACGGTGAATTATCGCGAAGCCTACAATATGTTTGCATGTAACGGCATCCTCTTTAATCACGAAAGCCCGCTGAGAGGCGAGACCTTCGTTACCCGGAAAATTACCCGGGGAGTTTCCAAGATCGTACAGGGCATGCAAAGTAGCCTGTTCCTGGGCAATCTCGATGCGAAACGCGATTGGGGGCATGCAAAAGATTACGTAGAAGCGATGTATCTTATCCTTCAGCAGGATACCCCTGAGGATTTTGTAATAGCAACAGGAATTACAACGACAGTACGTGATTTTGTTAAAATGTCTTTTGCCGAAGCTGGAGTGGAAGTGGAATTTAAAGGCGAGGGTGTAAATGAAAAAGGATATATAGTAAGTTGCAGCAATCCCGAATATCAGCTTGAAACAGGGAAAGAAGTGGTTTCGATAGATCCCCGGTATTTCAGACCCACGGAGGTTGAGCTTTTAATAGGTGATCCCACAAAATCAATGACTAAGCTGGGCTGGAAGCCGAAATATGATCTTCAGATGCTTGTGCAGGACATGATGGCTGCCGATCTCGAACTGTTCCGTCGCGAGAAAACACTGAAGGATCTTGGGTATTCCATAAAAAACCAGTACGAATAATTTTGACGCTTTCAATTCCTCCCTTACCTTTACCCCATGGATCTTAAGGGAACTAATTCTGTAGTAGAGAATGCCAGTATAGCGATAATCGGATTGGGATATGTGGGATTACCAT
The DNA here is from genome assembly GCF_006716645.1 of Arcticibacter tournemirensis. NCBI lineage: Bacteria > Pseudomonadati > Bacteroidota > Sphingobacteriia > Sphingobacteriales > Sphingobacteriaceae > Arcticibacter > Arcticibacter tournemirensis. Next base: position 1,213,726 of record NZ_VFPL01000001.1, read on the forward strand.
TGGCAATAGAATTTGCAAAAAAATACGACGTATTAGGTTATGATATAAATATAGAAAGAGTACACGAGTTAAGCGAAGGCCGTGACCGCACGCAGGAAGCAAAAATAAGTGAACTGCAGGAGGTGATCGGACTAAGAAAAAACCCGGCGACCGGTATTGGCCTTCATTTTTCTTCAGAGAAAGAAGCATTACGAAATTACAACACGTTTATAGTAACGGTACCTACGCCTATTGATCAGTTTAAGGCCCCCGATTTGGGCCCTTTGCTCAACGCGTCTGCCATGTTGGGTTCAGCGCTGAAAGAGGGAGACCTCGTGATTTATGAATCAACGGTATACCCCGGTTGTACGGAAGAAGACTGCGTTCCAGTTCTCGAAAAGGCATCCGGACTCACCTTTAACAAAGACTTTTTTGCCGGATACTCACCCGAAAGGATCAATCCCGGGGATAAGATCAATACACTTACGAAGATAAAGAAAGTAACCAGCGGATCAACACCTGCAATTGCCTCCCGTGTTGATGATCTGTACCGCTCCATTATCGAAGCCGGAACCCATAAGGCGCCCAGTATTAAAGTTGCCGAAGCCTCCAAGGCCATAGAGAACGCCCAGCGCGACGTGAATATCTCTTTTGTTAACGAACTGTCGCTTATTTTCGACCGCATTGGTATTGATACCAACGATGTAATCGAGGCAGCCGGGACTAAATGGAACTTCCTTAAATACAAGCCCGGACTGGTAGGAGGGCATTGTATAGGTGTCGATCCCTACTACCTTGCACACAAGGCACAATCACTGGGTTATCATCCGCAGGTAATCCTATCTGGTCGGAGAGTAAACGACGCAATGGGGCAGTTTGTTGCCGATAAAGTAGTGAAATTGATGATCGAAAAGGATCATAAGATCAAGGGAGCCAGAGCACTTATTATGGGTATTACATTTAAAGAGAACTGCCCGGATGTGCGTAATACCCGGGTAGTAGATATATACCAGGAATTAAAGCAGTTTGGTCTCGATGTAGATATTTATGATCCCTGGGCCGATGCAGCCGAAGTAGAGCATGAATACGGACTGAAGATATTCAGTCAACTGGATGAATTAGTAGTGTATAATGCTGTTATTGTTGCTGTGGCGCACAACGAATTTCTAAAATTTGACTATGCGAAAATAAAGAGGAATAATGGCGTAATTTTCGATACGAAGGCCTTCCTTGACCGAAATCTGGTTGATGCTAGATTATGATAGTTTTTTTTATTATCGTTAAACTTTTTCTTTTATATTACGTTTTAATAGTAAGCCATATCATAGAAAGTACCCTTTGGCAAGGGTAAAGCGGTTAGCTAATCTACAGCTAGCCTTTGTTGTTTTATTAGGGGTACTTCAGCCAGGATAACCATAGGATCGAAAAGCCAGCCAAATAAAAATTAGAAGTAAATTATTTCGTTATCTTAAAACCTTTCATGTTACTTTATAGCTTTAGGGTTTTTTATATTGAATTAAGCTTCTGTTCCCGATGTTCACAATAAACGATATCGTACTCGTAAATATCCTCCTGTTATCCGCCCTTATTATATATATCTGGATCTACAGAAGAATTACGCGTCGCTGGTCGCGTAGGAGGGAAGAGGCAAACGAAGAAAATCGTACCGAAGACAAGTGAATTCATTGGTTTTTCGTCAATGTGTTACCTCTTCTTTCACGCTTTCGTATGACTGATCAAGATCCTCAAACCTTGAATTCTTGCTAATAAACTCGGGCACGATTTCCTTCATTTTTTTTACTACGTCAAGCTCATTGTTGTTTTGTGTTATCTGGCCTAAAATAGCAATATCTTCGGTTATCTTCGTATAAGGATGAGACGCAACCTTAGCGATCTTGATCTTCTTATGATGAGTAGGACACGTCTTTTCATCTTCATTCAACAATTCCTCGTATAGTTTTTCTCCGGGCCTGAGCCCCGTTACAAGAATTGGGATATCTATATCCGGTTCCATTCCTGCCAGCTTGATCATGTTGCGCGCAAGATCTATGATTTTCACTGGTTCTCCCATATCGAAAACAAATATCTCGCCACCTTCACCAACTGATCCAGCTTCGAGGACAAGCTCGACAGCCTCCGGAATCGTCATGAAATACCGCGTTATATCCGGATGAGTAACTGTAACCGCTTTGCCCTGCTGAATTTGATTTCTGAACCGCGGAATGACCGAGCCACTTGATCCCAGGACGTTTCCAAACCGCGTAGTAACAAACCGCGTTTTGTTGTCATTCAGCGTTTTCTTCTTGTAGAATTTTTGCTCCGGGTTTACCAGTTCAAGTACTTTCTCTTCGTAATTATTCAAGGATTGGATGTAAACCTCGGCGATCCTTTTGGTTGCTCCCATTACGTTTGTAGGATTCACCGCCTTGTCTGTAGAAACCATCACAAACTTTTTCGCATCAAAAAGGACGGCAAGGTCTGCAATATTCTTAGTCCCCATCACATTGGTCATAACAGCTTCCATCGGGTTCATCTCCATCATTGGAACGTGCTTATATGCGGCTGCGTGAAAAATAATTTCAGGCCGGTAATGGTTGAACATATAATACATACGGTTAAAGTTGTTGATATCGGCGATAAAGACCCTGATCTGCTCCTTTGTGAAATTTTCTTCAACCTCCAGTTGTATTTCATGTAAAGGAGATTCGGCCTGATCACATAGTATTACCATTTCGGGATCATAGTTCAAAACCTGTCTTGCAATTTCAGATCCTATTTCAGGCGGCAACCACCGCACCAGGCGTTTCATTGAGAGCAAATTGGTTAAATTGATACTCAAATATATAATAAACGAATTACATTGAAATTATTTATTAGTAATATTTTCAGACAATTAAAGGAGCTTATAAAGATGAAATGAATGGATTGGCGGCTTAGCAATCGTTAGTAAACTTTTCTATTGTATCAATCAACTCCGATATATCAAACGGTTTCGAAATAATATCATCCGCACAAACATTCAGAAAGCTCTCAATATTCATATGCGTAGATAAAACGATCACCGAAATGTTTTCGAAGCTCTTAAGGGCCCGGCATAATTCAGTTCCTTCCAGTGTTGGCTTTACGATATCGAGCAACACTACTTCCGGCTGTTCTTTTTCAATTCGTTCCAGTACTCCCCTTTCTGTCTGTGAAGTACTTACTTCGTAGCCTTCTGAACTAAGAATGTGAGATATAATCTGAAGAATGTCTTTATCTTTTTCAACAATTAACACCTTTTTCTTCATATCCAAATATAGAACATTTAATAAACGAAAGCCTTCTGTTAAAAAAAATAAAAACAATTACCCGCTTTAGATGTATTAGACTAACTTTTAATACGAAAATTAAAAAGGAGCGGCTTCAAAACTATTTCCGTTAATAGCTGTAAATAAATAGGGTATCCTACCTTACAGGACGCGGGGCTAACAAGATTGTCTATAATTTCATAACTTTATAGCGGTACAATTTATCAACTTGGTTGATTGTTGCTATAACAAATACTACTGGAATAAATTACTTTATACATGATACTGACTAACATTGAGTTTTCTGAATTTATAAAAGACTTCGAAACCACCCTTAAACAACTGTTCCGCGAGAAAGGAGACATTAACCAGCTTAGCTTAGAAAGAGGCTTGCCCCCTTCAATAATGACTGAGATCATGTCTAAAACCCCGCTCGCCGTTGCTATCCCTGAACAGTATGGAGGGCGTGGCAGTATTGTGAAAGAATGCCTTGGCCTGTTAGCTGCAGCGTCTTACGAATCACTATCTCTTTCCCTGATATTTGGAATCAACATCGCCCTGTTCTTAGAGCCTGTGTCGAAATATGCGAATGAGGGAGTTAAGAAGGATATCTTCGATCGCTTTCTGAAAAATCAGAATATGGGCGGACTTATGATCACCGAGCCCGACTATGGGAGCGATGCCCTGAATATGAAAACCATTAACCGCGAAGTGGAAAATGGCTATCAGATAAAAGGAACAAAACACTGGCAGGGACTTACAGGTGCGGCCGATTACTGGCTTATAACTTCAAGAAAAGAAAACAGCAATGGAGAGTTAGGTCGCGACATCGACTTCTTTATCTGCGATGTATCACAGCCTAAACAGCAGGTTGTTGTTGAAGAATACTTTGATAACCTGGGCCTCTACATGATTCCGTACGGAAGAAATATATTAGACCTGGAAGTTCCCCGTGAGTATAAATTAGAGCCTGAAACTACCGGCATAAAAATGATGCTTGATGTTTTACACAGAAGCAGAATGCAGTTTCCCGGAATGGGAATGGGGTTCATAAAGCGAATGCTCGACGAAGCCATAAACCACTGCAGCAATCGAATTGTAGGAACAGGCAACTTACTATCAATGGATCAGGTACAATTTCAGATATCGCGTATCCAGTCGGCCTTTACCATATGTTCTGCTATGTGTGCCAGGAGCAGTGAGATAAGCGGCATTGAACATAACTTAGCTGCCGAGGGCCTCGAAGCCAACAGCATGAAGGCCGTAGTGACCGACTTAATGCAGGAGTCTTCACAAATGTTACTTCAGCTTTCCGGTGCCAACGGGTATAAAATAACCCATATAGGTGGACGGGGAGTAATGGACAGCAGGCCGTTTCAGATATTTGAAGGCTCAAACGAAATGCTTTATGCTCAAATCGCCGAGATGGTGACCCGACAGATGAAAAAGCAAAAACTATCGAACTTATTCGATTTTCTGAAAGACTTCAAACGTACTTCTGATGCATGCCTGTATTTTGAAAACGATTTGAACTTCAATATCGACAACAATATTCCGCAGCGTAAACTGGTTGATCTGGGTAAAATTATCTCCAGGATAATTTGTGCCGGATATGTAATTGACCTGGCAAATAAAGGATTCAGAGCAGATCTTGCAGATAACTGTATCACTTCAGTCAGACAGGAGGTATCGGCATTGGTATGCTCATTTAAGTTCAGCAATACCGTAAATATAATTGAAGACTATACCGGTAACAGTTCCTGGATGGAGTTTGTCTGATCCATGATAGATATTTTAAAGAGGAATAATGTCCGCCAGTTAGGCCAGGGCGATCAAACGATGGTCTTAGCCCATGGCTTTGGCTGCGATCAGAACGTTTGGCGGCATCTTATACATGCCTTTCAGCATAAATACAGGTTAGTTTTATTCGACTATGTCGGTGCCGGTCAATCCGACCTAAGTTCATATGAATCAGTTAGGTACAGTTCGCTGGACGGATATGCTCTCGATATTCTCGAGATATTTGAAACGCTCGGTCTGAAAGATGTTATTTTTATCGGCCATTCAGTTAGCAGCATGATTGGGGCACGTGCGGCGATATCAAATCCTGCGTACTTCAGTAAACTGGTATTCGTTGCTCCATCCCCTTGTTATATTAATGACGACCAGTATACCGGCGGTATGGAAAGGCATGACATAGAGGGACTTTTTACCATGATGGACAACAATTATCTCGGCTGGTCAAGTGCCATGGCGCCTTTGATCATGGGAAATACCGACAAGCCTGAATTATCCGATGAGCTCGCCTCTAATTTCTGTGCTACAGATCCTGATATTGCCAGGGAGTTTGCCCGTGTCACTTTCCTCTCAGATAACAGGGAAGACCTCCGGAAACTAAAAGTTCCCAGTCTTACACTTCAATGTTCCAATGATATCCTTGCTCCTGTAGAAGTAGGATACTATATTCAGAAGAATACCTTTCAAAGTACTCTGGTTATCCTGGAGGCAACCGGACATTGCCCGCACTTAAGCGCTCCGGATGAGACCATTACTGCAATCAGTACTTATATCAGCAGACATTAGCCCGGCACAGATGAATAAAAATAGTTCGGAAGAATCAGTAGACTTTACAAGCCTTTATCATAGAGCTCCTTGCGGACTTCTGACCTATGCTATCAACGGGTCTGTTATCCAGGCTAATAAAACGCTCCTCGAATGGTTAAACATAACCCATGAGGAGATAGTCAATAAAACATTTACAGATCTTCTCGATAGGGGCGGTCAACTATATTATCAGCTTTTTGTATATCCCATGCTCGTGTTGCAAAAAGAGGTTAAAGAAATTCATCTGGATATACGATCGGCCTCCGCCGCATTTCCCTGCTTCTTTAGTGCTTCGGCAGATAGCGACAATGACGGGCAGACGACCCTTATCCATGCAATTGTCTTTAAGGTTGCGCACCGGAAGAAATACGAAGATGAACTTCTCAGGAAAAAGACGGCAGCTGAGAAAGAAAACCAGCAAAAAGCTCAAACTTTACAAGAAGTAGCCTTCTATCAGTCGCATTTAGTGCGGGCACCTCTCGCAAACATCCTGGGGCTGGCCGATCTGCTTACAATGTATAATTCAGAAGACGACATCCAGGATATCATTGTCCTCTTAAAGGAAAGCGCTGCTCAGCTTGATACAGTCATAAAAAAAATAGTTGGCAAAGCGAACTCATAGCCCCCGGGTATTTGTGTCCTTGCAGCTCGTTTCTGCCTGGGTATTAATACCTGATTTTAAAACATATGGGAAATATGATCTGAATCATTTTTTAAAGAGGCTTAATTTCTTAAATTTATTACTGTTTAGCTGAGTAAAATATTTGATTTCTAACCAATTAAATTTAGTCGGTATGTCATTCTATTATGTAAACGACACTCCTCAGTATAACGGCGATCATGAAGTTCATGAACAAGGGTGTTGCTTTATGCCGGTCAATAAAACGTTTTTAGGATATTTTTCAAATTACGAAGAAGCGGTCAGGGAAGCGGTTAAAGTGCATCCCCGGGCTGTGGCATGTGTTTATTGTCTTGGAAAATATCAGCATGATAAATATCACAATGAGCTGCATGCCGTTTCAGGGTTTCGCGGAGCTGGTAGAGTGAAGCATCACTGATTGATGGCTAAATAAAAACTGCTCAAAAGTTATTCTATCCTAAAAAACGTATAAAAAGGTGATATCTTGTTCTGGATTTGCACTTAGTAGTAAAAGAAGCAGATGGCTGAAATACAAAAACCAGAACATTCCCCTTCAACAAGGGAAGAAGCCCTGATCGCTCTGTATAAAAGTACATTTCCGTTGGTGGCCCGTTTTGTAAGCAAACGGGGCGGATCATTGGAGCAGGCAAAAGATATCTTTCAGGACGCTTTAGTGGCATGGTACGAAAAATCCACAGAATCCGGCGGTGTGCCAGTGTATTCTGAAAGGGGCTATATATTTGGAATTGCAAAACGATTATGGTACAGGAGGTTTGCTGAGGAATCCCTTTCTCTGCCCTTGGAAGTTGATGTGGAAGACATAACCGATCAACACCCCTCATCGTCAAGGTTGCTGAATGTATTGGAGAATGCAGGCAGAAAATGCCTGGACCTTTTGAAGTCCTTTTATTACGACAAATTGTCGATGGCTGAATTAAAAGTTCAATTTGGTTTCAGCAGCAGCCATTCAGCTACAGTGCAGAAATATAAGTGTCTTGAAAAAGTAAGAGAGACCGTAAAAGAAAAATCGTTGAGCTATGAGGACTTCCTTGAATGAAATTGAGTATATAGAACGACACCTTGAAGGAACGCTGAATGGCGAAGAGGAACTGCTGTTCCAGGTCAACGCTATTCTCAACAAAGAACTCGCGGCCAACGTGCAATGGCAACAGAAAACCCTTCAGCTCGTCCACGCTTATGGACGGGAGCAGTTGAAGCAAGAGATCCACGCAGTGCACCAGAAGCTGTTCACACAGCGCGAACATCTCAGTTTCCGTCAAAAAATACTGGCTTTTTTCGCGCACAGTTAATTCAATAAATCTTAAGAGTGATAAACGGGTTCGGCTGCTTTTCAGCGGCAGGGAAAAGCTATGCCCGATCCAAAAACGAAAAATAAAATGAAAACAGAAAAAGAAGAATTCAGAAACTATGCAGTAAAACATCAGGGCATCAATGGGCTTACGGTCGACAGTTTCATGTCCGGGATTGAAAAGTCAGTTCTTCCTGTGGCTATGACCCCATATATTATTGAAGAGCGACAGCTGAATGTCGCACAGATGGATGTCTTTTCACGCCTGATGATGGACCGCATCATCTTTCTTGGTGACGCTATCGACGACCGTATCGCTAATGTGATCCAGGCGCAGCTTCTGTTCCTTCAATCAGCTGATGCAAAAAGGGATATCCAGATCTACATAAATTGTCCCGGGGGAGTCGTTTACGCAGGTCTTGGCATTTATGATACCATGCAATATATCAGTCCCGATGTGGCAACGATATGCACCGGCACAGCCCTTTCCATGGCTTCCGTATTGCTCTGTGCGGGTGCTCCGGGAAAACGTGCAGCTCTTGCTCATTCGAGGGTGATGATCCATCAGCCATTAGGCGGCGTGCAGGGACAGGCCTCCGATATCGAAATTACCGCCCGCGAGGTCTTGAAACTGAAGAGGGAACTGTATCAAATAATAGCCGACCACAGCGGTCAGGACTATCAAAAGATACATGACGCCGCCGACCGCGACCATTGGATGATCGCAGCAGAAGCCAAAGAGTTTGGGATGATCGACGAAGTGCTCGGAGCCGATACAGAATCGGCCTGATCTTCATTCTGGCACCATACTTGCATCAATACGGTTAAAACTGAAATAATTATGGGCTTAATCAAAATTCTGGCTGTCGGCGCTGCAGTAGCATACGGCATAAATTACTTAACTAAGAAAAGACCTGACGGAAGGTCAATGATGGATGATATAAAAGACAAGGCGCCCGAATGGATGGAAAAAGCAAAGCCATATATGGAGAAGGCACAGCCTTATGCCGATCGGCTCAAAGATCAGTTCAACAAAGCAACCCAGTCAGGCGGACTTTAAGCATGACTCCAGGAAACGCTCCCGGACAGAGGGGGCGTTTTTCGTTTTTAACGCATGGGTAAACAGGAGAGAACATCTCTCTTTTAGCCAGGTAATTTTGATAATTCCGGCAGAAACTGCTTACTTTTGTAATACATGGAATTGTTTATTACCTCGCTGAATTCAGGGAGTAACGGAAACTGCTATTATATTGGGAACAGGAGGGAAGCAGTCCTTGTTGACGCAGGCATATCTTGTCGCGAAACCGAGAAACGCATGAAACGCCTCGGTCTTTCAATGGACAAAGTAAAGGCAATTTTTGTGTCCCATGAGCATTCAGATCACATCAAGGGAATTCCTGTTCTGGCGAAGAAATACCAGTTGCCTGTATATATTACAGAGCGGACGCTCTTTCGCGGAGGGTTAATGCTTCCTGCTCCGCAGGTGATGCCTTTCACGGCATACGAAACCATCAATGTAGGCGACCTTTGCATAACCGCATTCCCCAAGTTTCACGACGCTTCAGAACCACATAGCTTCGTTATTAGCTATAATGATATCCGTGTTGGGGTATTTACAGATATCGGAAGGCCTTGCGAACATGTCATTAAAAACTTCAGGGAATGTCATGCCGTTTTTCTGGAAGCAAATTATGACGACGAAATGCTTGATAAAGGCAATTATCCCTACTACCTTAAGCAACGCATCCGCGGTGGCCTGGGTCACCTTTCCAATAAGCAGGCGCTTGAGCTTTTTACATCCTGCCGCTCTTCTGAACTAAGCCACTTATTACTTTCGCACCTTTCGAAAAATAACAACTGTCCCGATCTGGTTCACAGCCTCTTTTCTCAACATGCCGGAAGCACAAGCGTGGTAGTCGCTTCGCGCTATGAAGAAACTCCCGTATATATTATAAGTCCAGGACGGTCAGCTACCACTCTGCCGGTAGCTTCAAGTGAAAGCCGTCAGCTACAATTCTTCTGACGTACAGGTACTTTTAATGTCAGTGCTGCTTTATCACAGAACTTTTCGGGCACTTGTCCGTATTAAATATTATGGGTATTTTAGATTTACCAAGGTAATGAAACCGAATCACGCTTTAATCTGATTATGATGGAGTTTGATGTGAACTTACGATCAGATCTCGAACATCTCGAGAAGAATGTGTTTGAGTTGAACGCCAAAAAAGACGTTTCAATCCGTACGATCCTGAACTTTTACACAAAAGGCATCGAACGCATTTTTCCGGATATGCAATGTTCTATCATGCAGGTTAAGCGAAATCGTCTGTTCAACTGGGCATCTTCTTCACTGCCCGAAGCCTTCTCTAAGGCAATAGAAGGGCTTGAAATAGGAAGCGAAGTTGGTTCATGCGGAACAGCCGCTTATCTTAAGGAGCAGGTCATAGTAACCGACATTAGAACAGACTACAGGTGGGCGGCTTTCAGCAATGTAGCCTTACAGTACGGCTTACAGGCCTGCTGGTCTTATCCGATTATAAACAGCAGGGGCGAAGTAATGGCAACATTTGCTATTTACTACCACGAACCTAAAGAGCCTAATGAAGAGGAGCTCCATATCATCACGCGGGCCGCATCGCTGTTGCAGGTTATCCTCGAAAACAGGCAGTATTCTGAGACACTGGAGGAAACCACCCTTTTAATGACCCAGGGTCAGGAACTCGCCCACTTCGGTAACTGGCTCTGGAATATCCCCGAAGATGAAGTTACCTGGTCTGATTCTTTGTATACCATCTACGGGCAAAACAAACACAGCTTTAAAGCAACATTTGAAGGATACCTTGAGGTACTGCATCCTAATGATTATGAAATGGTTAAAAGCATCATTCAGAATGTTCTGATAACCGGCGAAGATTGCGAGTTTGAGGAGCGAATAATCCGGCCCTCCGGAGAAGTGAGATATCTTAAGTCCTGGGGAAAGTTGAAGTACGACGAGAAAGGGCAACCTCTCAAGATGATCCGAGCTTGTCTTGACATTACAGAAAGCAAAAAAATACAGCAAAAATTATTAGCGAGCGAGTCAAATCTGCGGCATCTGGTAGAGCGCTATACGTACGTAAATAAAGCCACAAACGACGCTATATACGACTGGGATATTCAATCAGACCTGATTCAGTGGGGCGACTCATTTTTCAGGTTATTTGGATACAAGACGGACGACGAACACAGTTCCATCAAAAAGTGGTTTGAAAAAGTGCATCACGATGATGTAATCATGGTTGAAAAAAGCTTCAATGACGCTTTAGAGAATCCTGCTGTACACAACTGGAATGAAGAGTACAGAATGAAAAGATCCGATGGAAGTTACGTATTCATAGAAGAAAACGGATATATCTTAAGAAATAATGAAGGTAGAGCCATACGAATGATCGGCGTGTTAAGGGATGTGTCAGAACGTAAAGCCGATTTTCAGAAACATCTTGATTACATAAAAACAATTGAACAACATATTCTTAGGTTGCGCGATATAGCCTGGACACAGTCACATCTCGTCCGTGCACCGTTAGCGCGTATCATGGGGATTGTGCCTTTGCTTACCGATCATAAAACCGATGATGGAACAAAAGAAACACTCATGTCTTACCTTTCAATATCGGCCGCTGAACTGGACGGGATCATAAAGGAAATTATAAACAAGAGCCAGATAGAATAACAGGAGCCTGTTAAATGAGCGTCATCTCTTTGTTCCAGTTACGCAACACCCAGTCTTTTACCTGGTCCTGCGTCTTATCAGTTTGCGGTAAACTAAGCAGCATAGCTTCCACTTTCGACGCCGACCTGGCCTTCGCGAAATTGTTGTGGTCGATAATGGTATTAATTACAGACAATACCTCTTCTCCCTGGTGTCTGTTAAATACAGAAGATTTTGCCGTTTCCGCATCCAAAGGTAAAGCGTTGTTGTCGGTCCAGTTATAACGGTTTTTAAAATTAAGATCTTTCCTGTTAAATAGATTCCTTCCCCCCGTTGCTATTCTTTCAATTGCAAAAGGTTTTGATTCGGTGTCTGGGGCATTCTTCTTTATCAGGTCTAGATTTTTTATCATTCCTAAAAGTACTCTTTTTTATAGTCACGGATTTACACTTCGCCGGGAAATAGTTACAACATTCACACATTTATTATAAGCTTAAATGTGTGAATATTACAACTAATACTTGCAATGATATAACTATTCAGGGTTAAAAACGTGCATCTTTGATTTACTGCTACCACGCAATGATGTTCAGGTTTCCTGGATATTCCTTTTTAAGTAAAAAATATGACAATATTCCCGGCTGCGCTTACCCGGCAATTCTTTGCCGCCGGCGATCAAATGGTTTTCATGGCAGCGTTCTTCCGCAACATTTTCCGTAGGGATTTCGAATGGAACGAACTTATTCGCCAATGTTATATTATCGGATACAAATCTCTATTTCTGGTAGGGATCACAGGATTCATTCTGGGGTTTGTGCTCACCCTGCAGTCGGGCCCAACGATGAAGGCCTTCGGTGCCGAAAGCTTCGTTCCCGGCATGGTCGCAATTTCCGTAGTCCGCGAGATGGGGCCGGTCGTAATAGCGCTCATTTGTGCCGGAAAGATTGCTTCCGGAATTGGCGCCGAGCTGGGCAGCATGAAAGTAAGCGAACAGATCGATGCTATGGAGGTTTCAGGCGCTAACCCCGTGCAGTACCTCGTTGTCACCCGCATCCTTGCCAGTACACTGATGATCCCTCTACTCACCCTGATGGCCGATGCCCTGGCCCTGATCGGAGGGTTTATGGCTTCTAACATAAGTAAGGAAATGAGCTTAACGCTCTACTTCAGCAAGTCATTTTCGTCGCTCGATTTCATCGACCTGATTCCCGCATTTATAAAAACAGTCTTCTTTGGTTTTGCTATAGGATTTGTTGGCTGCTATAAAGGATATAATTCAGATAGGGGGACAGAAAGCGTCGGCCTGGCAGCCAATTCTGCAGTGGTTTCCGCGTCGCTATGGATCATCGTACTCGATGCTATAGCCGTTCAGCTTACTTCTGTATTATTCTATTAACAAATCAGTGATGAAAGAAATTGTGATTTCCATCCGTGATCTTAAGAAATCGTTTGGTACAAAAGAAGTGCTGTCGGGCATAAATATGGACCTTCATAAGGGAGAGAACCTTGTGGTGCTGGGCAAATCGGGACAGGGGAAATCTGTGGCTATAAAATGCATGGTTGGATTACTTTCCCAGGATTCTGGCAGCCTGAAAATCTTCGGGGACGAAGTGAATGAGCTTCCTGAAGAAGCATTGAAAGAGCTGCGTATCAAAACAGGTTTTCTGTTTCAAAGTGCAGCGCTTTATGACTCCATGACTGTAGAGGAGAACCTTGAATTTCCGCTCACGCGTGTACTCAAGTTAACCAACCGTAAAGAAATAAGAGAAAGGGTAGAGGAACTGCTCGAAGGCGTGGGCCTACGCGATACAATCCATAAAATGCCTTCCGATCTTTCGGGGGGAATGCGAAAACGAGTAGGACTGGCACGCACGCTCATTATGAAACCCGAAATTATGCTGTACGATGAACCCACTACCGGCCTTGACCCCATAACTTCGAGAGAGATCAGCGAGCTCATTTTAGAAATGCAGCGAAAATACCAAACCTCTTCCGTTATTATCACGCACGACATGGTGTGTGCAAAAATAACAGCCGATCGGCTTCTCGTGATGAACGATGGCGTATTTCAGGCAGAAGGAAATTATGAGCAACTTGAAAACGGGCCGGATGAACTGGTGCGTTCCTTCTTTAAATAAGATATTATGAAAGCAAGTATAAATCAGAAGATCAGAACGGGCATCTTCACGGTGGCAGGAATTCTGCTGCTCATAGCCGGCATTTTCTTCATAGGTGCAAAACAGAACATGTTTGATGATTCGTTTTTGATCTATGGAACGTTCAAGAGTGTCGGAGGCATCGAGGAGGGTAATAATATCCGCTTTGCCGGCATAAATTCCGGCACTGTAGAAAGAATAAAGATGCTCTCTGATACCATGATCAGGATAGATATGCGGATGAAAGAGAAAGTAAGACCTTTTCTTAAGGCGGATGCTATGGCGGTGATCGGATCTGACGGACTAATGGGTGATAAGATGATCATCATAGCGCCAGGGTCTGCAGGCGAGAGCAGATTGCTTTCCGATGGATCCCGCATTATCACGTCCGAACCGGTCGATTTCGACAAAGTGATCTCAAAACTGACGAAGGTCGCAGATAATGCCGAAATCATAACCGGCGAGCTTGCAGCAATGGCGCTGCAGATAAGAGGAGGCAAAGGCTCAATAGGCAGATTGCTCTATTCTGATAACCTGTCGAAAAGCATAGAGGGTACTCTGGATAACACCAGGAAGATGACCGGCTCACTGGCAGGCATTGCCTTACAAGTACAGTCAGGAAAAGGCTCAGTCGGCAGTCTTATGTATACCGATTCACTTTCAAAAGGACTTGAAAGCACCGTGGCAAAAGCAAATGTGGCGATGCATACCGCCGACGGCGCTATGCTTACCATTCAGGAGGCCGCTTATGGGTTCAGCGAAAACATGAAAGCCCTGCAGGGGAACTTTTTTCTTCGGGGCTATTTCAAAAAGAAAGCCGAAGAGGATAAAAAAAATGGCGTTGTCAGGACTGCAGCTGCGCCCGAAGGGATAGATGCGGACATGGACGAAAAAGAGCTTGCCGATATTATCGCCGAAGCCCAGAAGGCCCTGGATGCTAAACGTTTAAAAAAATAGGCTTCAATTATGCTTAGGCATATTCCCGGCCGAGCTCGATCCTTCAGGGGGATAGGGTATCGTATCTTTTAAATGGCTGATAGTGTCGACTGGAAACTTCGGGATATGCATGTCACCCGCCTCACGCCACTTTCGTACCTGTTCACTCTTTTCTTCCGCTTTTTCTTTAGATACCCCCGGGTCTTTGGCTAAATAAACCGTCTGTGAAGGGAATGCAAAGCCAGTACCGCTGGCTGCTATCACATCCATCAAGCGCAGGTACAGGTCCTCCTGCACTTCCAGGAACTGGTCAAAGTCAATGGCTGTAACATAAGCGAACACCTCCAGATTAAGTGAGTCGGCGCCGATCTCCACAAAACGGATACGGGCAGGGTCAGGGCTCACCTTAGGGTGGGCATACAGGATAGAACGTAACTCTACAAGCAGAAACCTGATCTGGTCAGGTGTAGTTTCAAAACGTAACTTAAATGTCGGATGGAACCAGAAGCGGTCCCTGTGAGCAAAGTTTTCAATCTTCTGCGAAGCAAAATCACCATTAGGGATGGTCACTATGGTCCGGTCGAGCGTGCGGATACGGGTCGACCGCATTCCAATCTGTTCAATGGTTCCCACTGTATCACCAACCTTGCAGAAATCGCCCACTCTTACAGGTTGGTCGGCAATAAGGGTTACACTCCCAACAAAGTTTTCAACTGTTTTCTGAGCGCCAAGAGCCAGAGCAATACCACCAATACCAAGGGCAGCGATCCCCGTAGTGACATTAACGCCAAATGTGCCCAGTATTAGAATGACACCCAGGAATATCAGAGCAGCTTTCGCAGCCCGTCGCAAAAAAAGCACTGCAGAAACACCCGCCTGGTTGCCATAGCGCGCCAGGCGCTTTTCGAAAAACCGCGTTGAAAAGTCCAGCAATTGCCAGAGCAGGAGCAGTATGGCTATCAACCCCACGATCACCGTCAGATTGCTGAAACGCTGTCGCACAATAATGGAGATTCCAGCCTGTTCGCTGGCGAATACAAACAGCCAGATTGCCAGATATAATTGAATCGGAAGAGAAAAAGCCTTGAGGATCCCGGAAGTAGGCTCAACCCTCGCCCGTACCCAGAACATTGGGATCAGGAAAAGCACCAGCTTAGTAAGGCTCCACGACAGCAGGTATGCCGCGATGATAAGAATGAGCATGGCCAGCCAATGCCCAATCGGGACGCCGCCCCACTTGTTTTCTTTCACAAAGTCGGGCGACACCCTGCTGATCAGGGGAGCGGCCGGCGCCTGATCAGTCAGCAGCGGTACCCTCTGGATCGTTTCCGATGAAAAAAGCCAGACAGGTGCACCGTCTGCGTCTTCAGTATTCTCCAGTATCAGGTCAAACTGCTCATTGTTCACCGTTGCAGTTCCTACCCGGTCGAGGTTTGGCCCAAGATTATCATCTTTATATCCCGTCGATTCATTGCTTATCAGTGAGTAGGGAAAAAGATTTCCTTTCTGGTCAAGTAACCGTCGTAACGACCTTGCAAGTTTCTCTCTATCCTGCTCTTTTTTAAGGGCCGGGTCGAACCTTAAATACAGCGCCGCTTTCGCGTAATTATCCTCAGCCACTGCTTTAATAAATCCCTGTACAGTACCCCGGGGACTGCGTCTGCCCAGCGAATCCTCAGGCCAGGCCGGCTCAGTCTGTCCTGCTTTTGCGGTATCGCCTGGAAGCAAGCCAGTTTGCCCGATAGAAGGCAAGCTTACAAGCAGGAAGCAAAAAGTCAGTACATGGGAAAACATGATACTCAGGAAAAATTTGCGTGGGTATTGCATTATTGTAAGAACTAAATAATAAAATCAATTTTCACCACTAAAACCATATTAAGGAAGGATGGTTTTAGACGAATAATTTAAATACTGCAATCTCCCTCAAAAATTTTACGTACAACAGAACAAGAATCAGAATAAGATCAGTAACTTGGTGGCTTAAAAAAAACCGGTATCATGACTAAACTTTTCGTAGGAGGTATTCCCGAAGATATGGACGAAATCGAGCTGACTGATATTTTTAAAGAGTTCGGCGGAGTCGTGGCTGCTAATATTGTTCGCGAAAAAAGAACACAAAAGAGCAGAAGATACGGCTTCGTAGAAATGGACACTGAGGAGTCTGCGCAGCAAGCAGTTAATCTGCTTCACGGTGGTAGTATTGACGATAAGGAGATCAGCGTAAAACCTGTTATCCCGGGTTTAAAGAAGACTCAGTTCGTTGTTGGAAAAAGAAAGCTCGAGTTTTCAAAGAAAAAACCAAAGAGCCCCGCTTTCAAAAAGACGTCATCGCGGAAAGATAAACGGCCCCGGATTGGTAAGTAAACGTTGAGATCATGGCGGCCTCAGCAGCCCTGATCATTTGATCTGTTTCCAGTTGGTATCTAATGTGAAATAAGTTTCATTAGCATATACACCGCTGGGGTGGATAGTTATGGCCGTGCAGGTCCCTCTTATGATGTCGGTTGCCAGTCCTTTTGATTTTGAGTCGTAAACCCTTAGAGTATCTCCCGAAGCAGTATGGAGATACTCTGAGCGCGGCTCCATGTCCGGGTAGACAGCTTTAAAGTCCGTCAGGCTGCTGCCGGTGCCAAGGCCTTCTTTGGTTTTGAACGTACCGTTCGTGATCCTTATCTGCTTTACATTCTTAACCATCATTGTGCTGTCAGCATAAGACGAGTAGATAGCTATCTCGCTTCTTTCCCCCGCCGTCGAATCTTTGTCATACCATATTCCCCAGGCTTTGCCCATAGCAGCATCACCGGCATCCGGCTCTCCCAACAGATTCCCAACCGCCTGCATATTCTGCCCCAGAGAAATTTTTCCTGCCGATTTCCCCGGCTGTATGAATGCGCCCTTATTAAGCTCGTCACTATGTACACTATCAGCCGAAACTACCTTTGATTTTGAAGTATTAGATTGACAAGCGCACAAGAACACTGCCGCCAGTAAAAAGAAAACGTGTACTACTTTCATGACTCACCAACAACTAAAATTAATTTGTGTTCATGGAATTTTTAAACAAAAAAAGTCCTGAGAGTCATATCGATCTCAGGACTTTTTTTGTTTAAAGGCCTTTTTACAATTGCCTGTTTTATTTAATTCGACGGAGCTGAAGAGCTTTGCGTACTGACATATTTGCTTTTCATTCTGTCTGCGAAAAATTTCATATAGAAACCGCCTACAACACTTCTTGCTTTGAAGTTATCGCGGATACCGGTATTAGAATCATAGAAATCGTTCAAAGGTACACGCGATTCCGTTTCAATAGAATGTCTGTAAACCGGTTTTACCAAAGCCTCAAATTCACTTCGCGTAGGAGCGAACGTGGCAGTCCACAGGATCCAGTCATTTTTTGTATACGCCTTTCTGCTGTCCAGCGGTAACCCGAACTTGTTCTGTTTTGTCAGGTAGTAGCTGATTTCCGTGTTGTAAACCTTCTGAGGGAATAAATTCAGATCCAATACCTTGTCCCAAACAAGATTGTATTTCTGGCTCCAGGTGTTTTTATTATCAAAGGTAAGTGCATAGTGGTCGCCCGCATCAGCCATTTCAATCCATTTAGGGACCATGCTTTCAGCAATAGCCCTGTATTTTTTGGCTGTTTCACTATAGCCCAACGACTCTGCCAGCTGCGCATAAGAAGCGATCCCTACAATTGCCTTAACCGATAAATTCGCATTTCTCGCCAGGTGACCTGCAAAATCATCCGTACACAGCTGGGTTTTAGGATCCAGGCCTTCCTTTGTAAGGTAATCCGCCCAGGTGGTCAATGTCGCCCAATGTTTCTTAGCATAGTTTGCATTGCCCTGTGCTTTGGCGATCGCAGCGGTAAGGATGATCATATTTCCCGACTCTTCCACCGGCATAGGCTCTCCATAGGTTTGGCCGTTGGCTAGCGGATAAGTACCCAGGTCGTGTGCTGCCCATGGGTGCGGATATTTGCCGCTTTCGCTGAAATAGAAGATACCATTTAACATGCCCTGTAGCAGTACCGGATTGTAGATCAGGTAAAGCGGAGCAGAAGGATACGTTACGTCAACCGTATTTATGAAACCACCGCTGTTATTTTCTTTAGATAGCCATAGAACTTCACCTTCCGGACTTTTAACTAAAGTATGAGCGGCAATGCTCTGGCGGTAAGCGAGTAAACACAGGTGGGCATATTCTTTACCACCCGACTGCAAGGCATCAGCATAAACAGCTTTATCAAAGGCCGCACATTTCCGCATTACCTCTTTGTATTGGGTAGCAGCAGCGTTTAGCTGATTCTCAATAGTCTCCTTGCCTGAAGTGTTCCACCATGGTCTTAGGTTCCTCTTGAAATACTGTATAGAATAAATCTCATCGTAGCCCAACTCAACAAAGCGTTCTGCCGGTTTTGATGTTACCGTTCCAAACGGAATAACCGTATTCAGTGCAAGAGATCTGCCCGTAGTAACGGTAGAGGCTGAAGAACCACTTCTGAAAGCAGAAGCAGCCTCTCCGCTGTTGGTGATAAACTGTACTGCGCCGCTTGATTTAGGCGCTGCCACGTAAAAGTAACCCCAGTCGATGCGCATGTCGTCGGCGGCCTTTTGAAGCAAGGGCTGCTCCACCGTACCCGCTTTGAGCACAGACAATGCAGAGGTTGAATATTTTTTCGCGGTTACTTCCTGTGATGGCTTGTATACAGCTATATTCGACGAAGCGCTCATGAAAACCTTTACACTGTGAGTTTTTTTATCGTTAGCCCGCGCACTATAGGTAACGTAGGAAACCGGACGAGCCAGCAGTCCCAGATCGTCCATAAGCAGGGGCGAAGTAAAGGTCACTTTAAGATCCACATTACCACAGGTAAAATCGTAGATGGTCTGTGTGGCAGTCACTTCAACGTTTTTCTGTTTAGCCAGTTGGATGCCTGCACCTTTTTCCTTCAGCTTGTCAACCAAACCAAAGTCGAGGAATCTGCCGCCAGCTGAGTTCGCCAAATGAATGGCAATTACATTCTCGCCGGCTTTCAGGTCGCTTTTGTTGAGATGCACGTATTGAAAAGTGTTGGTCCAGCCCTCTTTTTGATATACCTTTTTGCCATTCAGATACACTTCGATGTTATCATCGTGGTTAATCTTTAACATCAATTCATTGGTTCCCGCCGGGTTTGCAATGCTGAAAGTTCTCCTAACCCAGATATCGTTAGATTTCCAAAGCGTCTTCACCTGCTTTGCATCATCGCCAATAGGCGCCTGTCCCGATTTCCAGTTACCATCGGCATAAGAAGCCGACATCCAGTCACCTTCAGGAGCCGTTTCGGTATACTTTACTGAATAGGACTTTTCGTCGGTAGTGCCTAAAACGGTTTTATAGTTTGCCTCTTCTTTCCCAAGGAAGCGATAGATACTGCCGTCAACCTTGATCAGGCCCACAAGTGAGTGATCTGCACCAGTCCAGTGAGTGGTAGTCGATGCGTTGAGCTGATCGGTACCAGACCATATACTGAAATTAGGGTTGTGCGTGATTAAAGGGTAGGATGGAGCCTTTCTGTCCTGCGCTTGAACCTGGCCGGTTACATAGAAAAATGCCAGCAAGCTCAGGAACTTCAATTTGGTGCGTTTGTTCATCTTTTTGTGTGTGATTATCAGATTGTTTTTTTCGAATATTAGGAACTGTAAAATTAAACGAATGGCATTCCGCATGTTTGCGTTTTTGTATCAACATTTTGCATATGCGTCTCAATCTTTGTAAGAGGTTCGCATACATTGGATGAGCTTTGAGCTGTCATGAGGATCACTGGAGGGATTTCTCAGATTGGGCTGGTTTGGCTTTAGTTTTGAATTGGCTATATTTGTATTATAAAAATATCCGGCGATAGCAACGATAGATTCAACATTACAAGAGATCATGCAACTGGATTACAATTCCAGAGAAATGTTGTTGGAAATCTTACAGAAGCGCCAAATAGAGGCGCGACGCAATGATATGGCTAGAGCTGCTAAAAAGTCCATAAAAGATTATCACCTCGGCAAAACGAAGCCTCTTACTGTTGATGAAACAATAGACAGATTAAACACTTTAGCCTGACCTACCTTTGGAAAGTCGTATCAAAAGTTCGCCAGTAAAAATCCACTGCTAAAAACTGCGATCGCCAAAGCATTACGTGAATTAACATATGATGCCTTTGAGCCATCGTTAAGAACTCATAAATTAAGCGGGAAATTAGCTTTATATTTTGCTTGCTCGTGTGGGTATGATTGCCGGATTGTTTTTACTATTGAGAAAGATCCCGTTGATCCCGGGAATGAATATATCCTGTTGCTTGACATAGGAACACATCAGGACGTGTACTGAAATGCGACCAAAAAATCACCTTAATAAGCTGTTTAATAATACAAGCAGAGGCTACCTCTACAGGGCAGCCTCTGCTTGTATTATTAAACAGGTTCAACCTCTTCAATCCGGTATCTTTTGATACCATCCTCCATTTCCCAACGCACCTCGTCGCCGGTGTTATAACCAATGAGAGCCAGACCGAGAGAGGAGAGAACTGAAAGTTTGTTGTTTTTGATCTTAGCCTCGTGGGGAGCCACGAGTTCAAAAACGAGTTCTTCTTTAGTGTCAGTATCTCTAACCTTCACTTTAGTGTTAATCGCGACTACATTCTTAGGAAAGCTCTTAGCCGGTACCACCGTTGCTGATTTCAGCTCCCTTGTAAGTTGCTCCCGGTTAAGATCAGTAAGCTTTTTGTCCTTCTTTAAGTGATCCTTTATAAGGTGATAAATCCCTTTTGATAAAACTATTTCAGTAACTTCCATGATAAACAAATTAAGTGAACAACTATGCGAACTCTTCTATCTCCTGTAAACGCCCCATGCCTTTAGCGTCAAAGTCGAAAACGCCGTCAATCAGCACTTCGTCATCGCATACAGGACACTCTACTACAATGTTCAAAACAACATCGCGTTCGTTAAAATAATTCACTGGCAAACGGAGAATACCGTTATGCTCCGGACATATAATTTTCATAACCTTAGTTTTTAGATATTAAATTTGATAAAACGTTGAATATTCAGCGCTTAGCTAAACAACCGCCCCAACTTGAGAACCAAGTTGGGTTTAATGAATAAAGGCTTTATTGCTTTTTAAGAAGAAGTAACTCAATTTGAAATGGAAAGGACACATCAAACAGAACATTGCGGCAGTACGGGCAGCGCCGTCCACAGTATTCCGAAAGTATTTAAATGTTCCTGGTCCCATGTTTGCAAATCTATACTTATAACGCTGAAAAACAAGTTCTGGTTCTTTTTATCTGCGATTCGACATTAAAATGACTATACAGATGGGCTCTGGACTTCCGGCGTAATTGATCTGTATTCGTGTGCATCGAAGGCTGCAGAATCCGGTTTGTGAAACTGGAACAGATATTGTGATTGTAATCCATCTCATTATACGGTAAAAGCGGGTGCCTTGATTTTGATTGTGCCTGTAGATTCAATAAATTTGTATTATGGAAACAATACTTATTCATCCCAAAAATAAGGAACAATTAGCTGCTGTAAAAGCATTTGCTAAAGCCCTGAAGATGGATTTTGAAACCAAAGTATCTGAAAGTCCTTACAATCCTGAATTTGTAAAGCGAATTCAGGATGCCAATAGATCTGCTGATAAGGGCAATGTAACAAGGATTAAGGATACAAAAAACATATGGGCAGATATTCTGTAGACATAGAAAAAAATGCAAAAAAACAGCTGGCCGAGCTTTATAAATCAGGAAATAAAGCTGACATAAAGAAGGTAGAAGTCATTTTTTTCGAATTAGAAGAACACCCAAATACAGGAACCGGTAACCCTGAACAATTAAAGTATGAACTTTCGGGGTTTTGGTCAAGGCGTATCAATTCAAAAGATAGGCTCATTTATAAAATTAATGATTTGGAAGTAATCGTTACTGTGATCTCCGCTAAGGGGCATTATGGCGATAGGTAGTAATTGAGCGGACTCTACCAATGTCTATTCAATCGGAATATAAAAGTCCACGATTGCTTTTTTTTCAGGATGGTCGTTGAAGTCGTTGTGATACAGCTCAAAAGGATTCCGGTCAGCTTTCCTATAGCCGTTTTCGTTCATCCATAGAAATAGTGCCGTCCACGATTTTTCAAACTCATTAAGCTCAATCTCAAAACCTGCTACAATAAATTTACCACCGTCGATTGTCATTAACGCTATTTCTCCTTCGGCTTTAACAGGCTCCTTTAGTAAAAGGCTGGCACTCATCCTCACCTTCTCCGCTTCTGTTACTTTGAAACTATCATG
This sequence comes from Arcticibacter tournemirensis, assembly GCF_006716645.1. Lineage (NCBI taxonomy): Bacteria > Pseudomonadati > Bacteroidota > Sphingobacteriia > Sphingobacteriales > Sphingobacteriaceae > Arcticibacter > Arcticibacter tournemirensis. The sequence goes on from NZ_VFPL01000001.1 coordinate 1,236,656, forward strand.
GTAAACCGTGATCATTTTCGTCTCCCGATGAAGCAAGCCTTTAGGTCTTGCCCAGCGGATCAGCTTTTCATAAGCGGCCTGAAGATTTTGAGGCCCCATGCCCGATACATAAGCGAGGTTCATTTTGGACACTTCCCTGATTTCTGGTTTTGCGTTCATTGTTATCCAGTTTTTAAGATTATTAATGACGCAAATGTATTTTTCATATTCCGGGTATGGTTGACCGTTCTTGCTTTCAAGTTGACGGATCTTGCTAAACCTGTTTGGATTTGATTTTTTAAATTCAGAGGGACTTACGCCGTAGAATCTTTTAAACGTTCTTGTAAATGACGACTTATCAGTGAAACCGTATCTGAGGAATATCTCGCTCATCGCTGTGTTTTTGTGAAGCAAGTCGAGCGCCGATCTTTCTATCCTTCGTCGCGTAACATACTCTCTGAGCGTTTCTCCGCTTATCGTTTTGAAAACCCGGTGAAAATGAAACGGCGAGAAAAACGCAATTTCCGAAACCGCATTCAACGAGAGGTCGGTATCCAGATTCGCATCAATATATTCAAAAACCCTGTTGATCCTGGATCTGTAGATTGTTTGTACTTCGTTTTCTGAGAAAGCCATAGCCTGAAGCGTGGGATGGGTATTATTACCTGGCTGGTTTTGACTGTGGTAGTAGTGGCATCAAAACAGCAGCGTAAAGCCAAATCCTTTACCTTTCTGATGTCTGTTCATGTTTTCAAATTTCTCAATTTCAAGAGAGAGCATTGCCTCGTATTCATCACTCATAAACTTCCTGAAGATATTAATATTGTTGCCAGCCCTGGCATCCAGCAGGGCCTGTATATAATCGACCTTTGATTCCTGGCGAACAATAGCGAGTGGTAATCCATAATATGCTTGTATATAATTCATCAGTAAGCGCGAACTCCTTCCATTGCCGTCATAAAACGGATGAATACTTACCAGGTTAAAATGAGCGTCGAAAGAGAGGTTTATCTTTTCATCTAAAGAGATTTCAGTACTCATTTTTCGGCCTAATGCCAGAACGAGTTCCTGCACCAGTGACGGAACCTCATCATAATTCGGAAAGTACGTATCGCCCGCTCTTACATTGCCCTTCCTGTATTCACCTTTAGATGAATCCACATTGCCCAGCACAGTATGGTATACCGATCCTGTGTTTTTCAATACAGCCGCTCCAATCTCCCGGATAAATTCTTCAGATACAGGCCGCCGCTTTTTTGCTTCATTTAAAACAAACCGCAGGGCCGTGTAATGGTCCTTTACCATAAGTGTATGGAGAAGTGGTTTGCCTTTAGGCGTTAAACCTTCATTCAATAACACCTCCGTCTCTACTTCGGTAAGAGTAGAGCCCTCCAGAACAGTTGAATGGTGTACAATAGAAATATGATTAAATTTCTCATGATCTATCACATCTTCAATACCCAATGATTTATATCTGTCAATTAAAGCGGTATTCATTCCCCTGTTTGATTAAATGCAGCATTACAAATATCGTACGTTTAAAGCTCAATACCTAAAATAGTTGCCGCAGGCGTTTTCCTCACCGGGAAAGCCGGAACATGCAAAACCACGTTTCTTAGCTCTTTGTGAGCCGAACAGTTTAAACTACTACTGGTTAACCTGAATACGGAGCTCTTCCTGCATAATATGCGTTGATCCGTTGAGTTTATATTCATACGATATTAAGAATACATTGAACTTCCGGCCGAAGGATTCTTCGACACGAAAGATGTTGGGGTATCTTGTATCGCCATCAATCTGCCGCACCTCGATGTCTTTGTAAGGCTTAATTGTGACCTTATTGTCAGCACCGACTTCTAAAATAATGGAGGTCTTGTTGATGTGACTCACATTGCTTTCAAAAGACTCCGTTCCTGCGATCACCCGTACACTGTTGCTGGTTAAGGGGAACAGCTTCTTGTTACCTGCTGTAATTCTTTCGTCGACCAGTCCTGTCATCGCGTAAAAAGCATCATCAGCCTGCGAGGCATAGTCGTTTTTTATAAGGACCTGGTAGAGGATGGAATTTTTCTTCGGATTTATGTCAACTCCAGACACATCTGTAGCTTTTAGCTCAATAAAATACGTCGAGTCTGGCGATAAACCATCCGGATCCAATTTAACCATGGTGCGTCCTGTACGTTCTCCGGCCTTGATAACAATTTTATAGTCCTCAATCTTGTACCGGTTTTTGGGCAACAGTTTCGCGTATAATCTTTCATCGGCATCGAAAAGAGACCTGTTGTAGATGTTAAATTGTTCGTCATCTTCCTCCAGCTGGATAATCATGTCCTTAGCAGGCGCGTGTGTGCCACCTGCAGAAGCAGCGATATAGCCCGTAACCTCCCTACCTGTCAGCGGAACGATCTCCTCAAATGTATTGTAATAGTTGCTGCTGATCAAAGCAACTTCGTTTTTGTACATCTCTTGTTCAAACACGTCGTTGTCTTTGCACGATGAGAGCGCCGCAGCGGCTGCCAGCATCAGTATATAACTTCGTTTCATCTTATACTTTTTCATTTAACCTAATAACCTGGATTCTGATCTACAGATGGTAATCTTCTCAGCTCTGCGCGGGGTATTGGCATAAAAACCAACTTTTTGTTCACTATACGGGTCATGAATGAGGATGTACCCGGAATGACACGCTGATAGTAAGTTTCTTTGGTAGAGCCATCCGGGTTCATACCGCGGATAGGTTCACGCTCTGTTTCTTCGTAGATACCCCAGCGGCGGACATCATAGAAGCGTCTGTTTTCCCATAAAAACTCAACCATGCGTTCGCGTACAATCTGTTTTTGCACTTCGGGGGCACTGCTTAACTGCGCTGAACTCAGACCCGGCAGACCTGCGCGGTACCGTACAAGATTAAAAGCAGCTTTCACCTGTTCAACATCGCGCGATACGGTATATTCCCGGTCTCCCAGCGTTACGGTATGGCTGCCAGTTAAATTATTAAGTGCCTCCGCATACGATAAAAGAATCTCCGCATAGCGAATGATGGAATATGCTTTTTTGATGTGGCGAGCACCAGTACCCTGAAATGCGTCCATCGGGTGATTATATTTTTTTATCACATAACCTGTAATGGGATAGTTGGGCGACGTTGCGGTCACTCCGCCACGGCCGTCGGCATCCTGGTAATAGTATTTGGCCGTATGATTATTCAGCGAGGTGCTCGATTGTGCCTGCCAGATTGCTTCGTTAAAGCCAATAGAGGCGTAAAAGCGCATTTCACGATTAGCGTACATTTTATACACACCGGAATTGAGCGGATAGCCCGAAAAGTTGCGGGGTTTTTCGGTGAAGCCGGTTTCTGAATAGTACCCATCAGCAGAAGCTTCTTCCCTGGTACGCCCGTCGTCCATCAGGTAAGCATCAACTACTTTCTGCGTAACGCAGAAACGGCCCCAGCCGCCTAACGAAGGGGGCATAGAACCCTGGCTAATGGTTTTTTCCAGGTAATCTGTATTTCTGCCCCAGATTAGTTCCTTATTGATCGCCGCGACCGCTTCGCCCGTGAATATATCTGAATACGATCTTAGCGGATCAATACCTGCTGCGCCATTGGGGTAATTACTATAAAAACTAGGATCGGAAGTAACGCCTTGAGGAAGTGAAGGTGTTTTGTCGTCGCTCACTACAGTGTACAATCTGTATTGACCCATATCCATCACACGCTTTGCGGCGGCAGCCGCAACAGCCCATCGCGACTCATCATACTGCTGCGATACGTAGTTCACGTTATCCGTCTTTCGTTTCCAGTTTCCAAAATATGCGCTGGCAACCGGTCCGCCGTTAAATAAGGGACTTGCGTGGATCAGGCGTAAGCGGGCGATTAAAGCAAATGCGGCGCCTTTAGTAGGCCGGCCAAAGTCAAGCAATGACGATTCCTTTGGAAGAAGAGTTGCTGCCTTCTCGAACTCGCCGCAGGTATATTCCATCGTTTCGTCGTAAGTACCCCTCGTGCGATCATAATACTCGATTGGTTCGTTCGTATTAACCACTTCGTCGCCAAGCAGGATCGCCGGTCCGTAGTCTACAAGGATATTATAGTAAGCATAGGCCCGGATAAATCGCGTGTACCCTTCTATACGCAGGCGATCCGCATTTGTAAAGCCCCTGGGCCGGTCGAGGTTCTGCAGGATACTGTTACATTTCCGGATGATCTTATAATAGTTGCCCCATTGATTTAAATTCGGATTACTATCCCCAAAGAAGTCCGGAGAGATGCGTCCGGTGGCGAAATCCATTCCATAATAAATATTGCTCGCACCGCCTCCGGTAAGTCCGTTCAGGCCTTCATCAGTAGCCATCGGACCAGGCGTATAACCCGCGCGGATGGTGTTCGACTCGTCAGGAAACATTGCCGCTGCCCCCCACATATATGCTTCGATGTTCTGTGGATTGGAAAATGCGGAGTCGATATTAAATTCATCATCGAAGTAGTCGCCGATATTGAGATAATCCTTTTTACAAGACGATACCATTACGATCATCTGGATGATGACGGCTACGCTTGCTATTCTTTTAATTGACGTTTTCATGCCTTAAATTATAATCGCATTAGAAGTTCACGTACACCTGGAATGAATAGGTGGACGGTATTGGGTATTTACGGCCATTCCATGCAGCCTGTTCGGGATCAAAGATTTTGACCTTATCCCAGATATACAGATTACTGCCCACGAACTGGAGGTCCATTGAGGAAACTCCGATCCTCTTGAGAAACGATGGCCTGATGTTGTAGTTCAGCGTAACTTCTTCCAGCCGCACATAACTCGCATCTCCCTGCCAGAAGGTTGATACCTGGCTGTTATTGGCATTATTCCCATATTGCAAACGAGGGAAGCGTGCATTGGGGTTTTCTGCCAGTGCAGGATCCATTCCGTTCGCGACTGCGTAGCTCATGGGGATCCAGCGGTTTTTCGGGTCGGCTGCCAATGTAAGCACATTACCTAAATTGCCTTCAAAGAAGGGCATATATCCCATTCCGTTAGGTTTCTTTTCATCGTCTACCTTCATCTCCTGGCCCACATAAAAGAAGGATGTTTTTCCGGTTCCCTTAAACAGAACTCCTACTGTGAGCTTTTTATAACGGATTTCCCCACCAAATCCGAACATTGATAAGGGGTAATTGCTATGTGTTAAAGGAACCATATCCAGTTTATCGATTGTCCCGTCTCCGTTCACATCCTTATATTTGATGTCACCCGGCAGCACGTCGCCAAAAGTCTGCTTTGGACTGTATTTAATATCATCGGCGTCTTTAAACAATCCCAGGGACTGATAACCCCGTATCGAATTGTGAGGGAAACCGTTGAACTCAAGATACGGATACTCCAGATAGGCTTGTTCCCAGTTCTGCACCACGTTTTTCGAGTACGTATAGTTACCTCTTAAGGTAAATCCCATGTGATCAGTAATGTTGGCAGAATAGCTTATGTTACCGTCAACTCCCGAGCTTTTCATCCGCCCAACGTTAGCGTAGGGGTTGGAAACCACACCTACGTACTCCGGCACCTGTACGCGTGGTTGAAAAATACCATTACGCTGGTCTTTGAACACGTCGACCACGAAATCGACCTTGTTGTTCAAAAGTTTACCTTCAATACCTATATTTGACTTAATCGCTTTTTCCCAGGCCAGATTATCGGCGCCAATCCGGGTCTCACGGATTGTTTCGACATCAGGGATCCCCCATACGTCTTTTTTCTCCTGATTCACTTTAGTGAGGTAGGGGAAACGAATGTCCGAGATCCGGTCGTTACCCACCGTACCATAGGACGCTCTTATCTTCAGGTAATCCAGCCAGGGAGCTGTCTCGCTTACAAACTTATAGCCGGTAGGTACCCAGCCCAGGGCTACAGATGGGAAAAAGCCGTACTGCCTGCCAGGTTGAAAATTTTCTGAACCGGTATAGCCGAAATTGACGTCCAGCAGATAGGTGTCGCGAAAACCATACGTAAGCCTGCTGGATATCCCCTGATACCGCAGCGGGATGGACTCGAGATTACTGGTCGCGTCTTTGGTATCCTTGGCATCGCTCATATAATAATACACTAACGCCGATGTACGGTGGTCGGTACCGAAAACCTGATCGTAGTTAATAACTGATTCTAAAAAGTACTTGCGATATTGACGTGTAGTCTTGCTGTAGAGCGCTTTTTGCTCCTGCACCGTCTCCAGCATCACCAGAGATCCGTTGTAGGTTCGGCCCAGAGCTCTGTAAAGTGCCGGTTGTACTTTCCTGCGCTCCTCAAAGTAACTATGCACATCGTAAGCACCCTGAACCCTAAACTTAAGGCCGTCTACTACTTTCGATAAGTCCTGGTTGATAGCTAAGGTAGTTTTGCCTTTAAAGAGCTGATCTGATGCCCGGCCCGTGCGGTTGATCATCACATAGGGCGATGAGCGGTCCTCGCCACCCAAACCCGGGAGCATACCATTCGAATATCGTGTAGGAACAGCTAAAGGGGTAAGTCGCGACTGTGCACCCCATATATAGTCGGTGTTCGCTAACCCTGGTTGATCCAATTTTGACAGAAACCCGTCTGCTCCCAGGAAAACCTTGGTGCTGCTGGTCAGGTTTACGTCCAGGTTCATCCTGTAGTTATACGTATCGAAACCTACGTTAGAACTGTATATACTGTTCTTATCGACCTTGTACGCAGCACTTTCGCCCTTGCCGCCCAGGCTAAGAAAGTAGCGTGCTACCTCAGATCCTCCGCGGGCACTCATATAATAGCTTCGGCGCCAGGAGGTTTTATTCAAAATTTCATCCTGCCAGTCAACGTCCGGATACATATCCTGATCCAAACCATCACGGATGATGCCCATCTCCGTCTGATTGTAGAGCGGGCTTTGCCCCCTGACCGTGGTCGCCTCATTAGCCAGTTGTGCGTAATCATAGGCCCGGAGGTATTGAGGCAGGCGGTTGAGACGGGATAAAGTGGTATTAGCCCGTGCAGTGATCTGAATGCGATTCACCTGTCCGCGCTTTGTAGTTACTAAAATAACCCCATTTGCTCCTCTAACGCCATATACGGCGGTAGCCGACGCATCCTTCAGGATGGAAAAGCCCTGCACATCGGCCGGGTCGATCGTGTTGAGGTCGCCCTCTAAACCATCAATAAGCACCAGGGCGCTGTTATTTGCGCCAAAGGTGCCGATACCGCGTACCCAGAACTCAGAGATGTTCTTACCCGGTTCGCCGCTGCCTAACCTTGAGATTACACCTGCGGCCCTTCCTCCGAGCAGATTGGCAATTGACGGCGATGGCGACTGAAGGTCTTTGACATTTACAGTGGTAATAGCACCAACGGAGCTTATTTTTCGCTGGGTATTACCGAGCCCGACAATGATCACCTCATCAATGGTTGTCGAATTTTCTGCAAGCGTGATCTTTAGACTGTTATTTGATTCGATAGCAAGGTGCTCGGCCGCGTTATAACCAACGGACCTGAATACAACCTTATCTCCATAGATAGCTTTGATGCTAAATTTTCCTTCGCCGGTGGTAGATGTACCAATAGCCGGCTTGTCTTTTATATACACAGATACACCGGGAACTGGTTTATTTTCCTTATCCACAACGGTACCAGATATTGTTAACTCTTTTCCTTGCTGCGCAAATGTTGTCCGGGCCGACAGGCACAACAACAGCATGCACATACTCCAAATGAACTTCATTTCAGATAAATAAATTTATTATTCAATAACCAGTTTACGTATTCGGGCATTACTCCAGTCGGCGATATAGATATCACCCTGCTCGTTGACCGCCACTCCCCAGGGTTGGTTGAAGAGCGATTCTACCGGCCCGCCATCTTTGTAGCCTGGCTTGCCCGGCTGGCCCGCCACGGTTGTTACAATGTTATCGGCTGATACCATGCGGATACAGTGGTTTCCATAATCGGCAACAAACATATTTCCACTATTATCAAACTTGATGTCTTTCGGATAGTTGAACAGGGCATCGGCCAAAGGTCCGTCGCGGAATCCACTCCCGCCTGGTGCGTTAAGTCGTTTAAAACCACCGGTTCCGTTAGGGTCACGAAGGTCTAAAACGGAGATACCTTGTCTGAACTCTGTAGGATTCGCGTTGGAATGCAGGGTGATGTACAGCAGCCAGGGCTTTGCCGGATTGATTGCCTGACCATACTGAGATCCATAAGGGCCCTTGTAAACAATTTTAGCCTCCATGGTTTCAGGATTGATTTTTGCAACTCTTCCATCCCGGTACCTGGTGTAAAGATGACCGTCGTAGGGACAAAAAGTAATGAAGTTCTTGTAGCGGTCTGCATCTACGATCGAGCTTAGATCAGCCGCAGAGAATTTGACGTTACGTTGTCGTGGATACCATGCTTCGCGAGGATCAAAAGTAAAGATAACCTCTTTTGTAGACTCGTGAGCAGCAGTAAGCATCCCGGTTTTGCGGTCCACAGTAAGCCCGTTTGCAAATAATATCCGGCCTGTGGCTTCCGACTCGATCAATGGGGTGACGATGTTTTGCTGCTCATTGATCCTGGCTACACCAAACGTCGCGGGGTTGCCGCCGTCACGCCATGACATAAATATATTACCTTCGGCGTCGAGCTCCAGGTACTTACCATAAACCTCCGCCTCAGAAAGAGTGCCTGGCTTAAAGTTCATTTTACCATTGCCTGTAACAGTACTCACCTGGGCCTGCGTGTGGTAAGCGAAGGAATCATTATAAGTAACCGAGTCTTCTCCTACAACTACCGAAATGCGCGGATTGGCACCCGGAAGGCGAGGTACGATGGCATAAATCCGTTCGCCGCTCGATGAGATAACAGAAGCTTTCGCATTATTGAAGTAAACCTTTATTTTACCAGGATCAGTGCCGAAGTTTTCGCCATCCAGTAAGATCTTATCTCTGGCCCCGCCTTCCTGGGGGTAGAAAGACGTGAGGACGACAGGCTTTGATGCGTCATGATTCTTTTCCGGACGCTCATCTTTCGACTTGCAGGATGAAAGACAAAGCGAACCGAAGCATATCAGGAACAAGGCAATACGATGCCTGTCAACATACTTTTGTTGATTTTTCATTAGAATAATTTGTTTTTTAATGGCAATGAAGCTATCATGTGCACCAAGCTTCTATTCATTTCGGTTTGTGTGATGCGCACATGATGGTTTCATTGTAATGAAATTAAGTGGAGATTAGGTCTCTTTATTTATTTCGCCGGTTCTTCTACATTGAAAGATTGTTCCTGCGAAAATACGTTGCCAAACATGTCTGTCGCCCTCACCTGGATTGTGTGCGAACCTGCTTTGAGCTTACGCGCCGGAATATCGCCGCTCCACAGGTGGGTACTCTCTACTCCGGTAGATGGTCGGCGGCCGCGCATTAACTGGTCGGATAGATCCCACTTATATACTTTTGTCATATACGAAGGATCGGCATTTAAAACATAAGTCATGGGCGCCCATTTCTGGTTATCAATACGATATTCAACTAAATCGCCCTTTGCTCCCATAAAAAAGTTGGCAAAGATCTGCGCACTCGTATTTCTTCCGCCCGCAATAACTTTAGGGCTGAATATCCCGATCTGGTATTCTTTAGGTTTTCCGGCTACTTTATAATCTATCTTATACTTATTGTTGTCGATCGTTAAGAAAGCATAACCCTTAGGCGTACCATCTCTCATGGTTGAAGAGGGAACCCCCTGCTCGTTGAACTCGCCGGAGTACCAGTCGCCCGAAGTTGTTCCCGCGTTGTATTCATGATGCGGATTCTCCTGCAGCCAGCCGTCTTCCTTACCGTAAAAGTTATGTCTCTGCAAATGAGTGTGTGCCGACATCGATAAAGTGTTAGGATAGTCTTTTAAGATGTTAAACAAGCGTTGTCTGTCTTCTTTTCTGAAAGGGCCGTCTTCTTCATCTTCAATTAGCAAAGGAATATGGAAAGCCAGCACGATCAATTTATCTTTATCTACATACTTCAGGTCATTTTCAACGAAGTCCAGCTGGTCTTTCCTAAATCCGCCCCAGTAGCTCTTTCCATCACGCGGGTCTGGATAGATGATGTCGTCAAGGATGATAAAATGTGCATTACCATAGTTAAAAGCATAATTTGCAGGGCCAAAATTCTTCTCAAATGTTTCATCTGACAATGAATCCGCTTTGGCATCATAATTCATATCATGGTTCCCGATCACGTTATACCATGGAACGCCAACTTCGCTCACAGCTTTAATATAAGGACTATGCAATGACAGGTTATCACCAACAAGATCGCCCAGGCTTAAACCAAAACCAATGTTTTTTATCCCTTTTAATTCTGAAACGATGCCTTTAGAGAAGTAATCAACCTCCTCCTGGGTGTACGGTTGCGGATCGCCGAAAATCAATGAAGTGAATGTTGTGGGCTCATTGGCAGGAACTAAAGCAAAATCAACGGACGCGGGCAATTTTCCGGTTGGTGCTGATCCTTTGTATTTAAAATCAGCCGGTGATCCAAGAGGTTTATGGATGTAGTAATAAGCTGGCTGATTCAGCTCATTGACCGCCACCTGATAATTTTTCGGCTTGATCACGAAAAGAATATTGTCGTTACTTACGGGGAGTTCATAAAACCCCTTACTGTTCGTTTGTACGACATTTACTCCATTACTTACCGCGACTCCCGCGATGCCTTTTTCTTTGGACTCCTTTTTGCCGTTTCTGTTTGCATCTTCAAAAACGTACCCCTTCGCCTTCGTTTGTGCAGAAGCCAGGGAACCGACAGAAAGGCCGATTAGAACTGATAAAAGTATCTTCATAATGTGTTGCTTGGTGGCGCAAAAGTATCTCTAGCATGTTATGCTAGTATTAATTAAGGATTACCAAAAAAACTAATACTGATCGGCGATTTTCGCGCTTATACGACCTGTCAATAGCCTTCCGATTAAGGAGCCCTCAATAGAGAAAACCGAACAGCCACAAAGGGATTTTATTTTTAACGCCCAGTTCTATATCAGCTGAGGCGATGTATGAATCGGGGATGCCGGCAATCTGCTCATAGCCTTTTTGCCTTCCCCCTACTTCGAAGGTATACTGATGGTTGATGAGAAAGTCCCCTTTTGCCGGTAATTCTATATTATATCCTGAATTTTTCAGTTGGCTGGCAAAGAAAGATTCCCTTACACTCCCTTTATCAGGGTTTATTACGGATAATGCTTCAAACAAATTGGTGTTTTCAAGAAGGATCTTTCCTGGTTTTTCCAGTTTTCCAAACCCTTTACCCGAGGCATAAATATTGTTGATAAGCCGGGCTTTCTCAAGATAATGGAGGTATTGAACCAGAGTGTTACGCCCCATGGCGAGTTTCTTACTCAGATCATTGATATTGGGGGTAAATGGCACATGTTCAGAAAGAATACCAAGTAACTGGAACACTTTTCTTATATTCTGGTGGTCTATATTTTCAATAAATGCCAGGTCGTAGTCTATTACCAGCCTGATTACCTGCAGCAGTCGTGTTGGGTAAGAGGCCTTGTTCTCTTTATAAAAGGGATAATAACCGTTTGAAAGATAGGCGTTGAACAGCATAACAGGCTGTACTTTCTCTAATACTTTAGAGGCTAAGGACTGATGGTCTTTAATGATTTGTTCGAGGGTACAGGTGTTGAATACAATATTCTGATCGTATTCCAGGAATTCCCTGAATGATAACCCCGGTAGTTCATGTATAAGCGCACGCCTGCTGAGGTCGACCGGAAGCTGGAGCATATTAATAATGGATGAACCTGTGAATACGATGGAAATATCATGATAAAAATCATAGATATTTTTGATTTCTCTTGCCCAGTCGGGATATTTATGAACCTCATCAAGGAAAAAGTACTTTACCCCTTCAAGCCGTAATGCTTCGACAATTTGGATAAGCCTGGTCTTTGTGAAAGAAATATCATCAAGTGAAAGGTATATGGCATCTTCACCTTTTGAAGTGATTTCTTTGAGCTTTTGCAGTTGCAAAGTTGTTTTGCCCGTTCCTCTTGACCCCAGGATGCCTATTAACCTGTTAGTCCAGTCTATTTTGTGATAAAGAGTTCTTTTGAAGTTCATTGCCTGGTTGTTTACCAGGGCGGCTGATTTGATTCTAAGTTCTTCCATAATGCTCTACGAATATAGCACTTTTTAGCTAAAAGTGCTATATTTGTAGAGCATTATACTCTCGACGGAAGAAGATAAATCATTGGGAAGCGGGATAGAATGTACTAAAACTTCCAATGGCTTGTCTGTAAATGTGCCCCGGACGAAGTCGATCTGGTTATAGTATGCTATTTTTTGTTTCGGCGACAGTTGATATTTCCCGGTATTGGCTTTCAGAGAAGAAGGAGGAACGTTAAGCGTAGGGTTTTCAATTTTTTGAGAAACGATACCTGTTTATCAATCAAGAAAGCCATATCCACAATACAGATCAAGGATGAAGCGCTCGTGAGGAATGATTCAATTTAAGATATTTAGAGTAATATCCTCTCCGTGTATTTTTCAACCATTACTATGAGTATGTATATTTGTATATGGCGGCATCAATGGAGTCCCCTTCGCGTTTTCGCTGTATTCCCCTACTCGGAACTTATCACCAAAGATGTTAATTTCACTGTCCATTTTGACTTTATTGCACAAGAGAGCGGCCAATATTATTCCGGTAACATAAAGAGCGTAAATGAGATCGATTTGATAGGGATTTTGTCTCAGAATGGTGTAGATACGGCAAAGCTTGCGTTTATCAAGCCCTGGTCTGGTAAGTTACTCGATAATAGTCCCTATGCCAATCATTTGGATCGGTTCGTGTTCGGATTTCCAGGAACCGAAAAAGGCGCTTTTCCATTTATAGTACTAGGTGATGCTTATGGCATCTCAACTAAGCCAGGTGTAACTCTTTATCCTTATGGAGGAAGATACCGGAATATGTACAAGGAATTAGGTAATTCCCCGACTGAAATGGAGGGCGCTTATTTTTTAAGTAAGTACCAGGATACCCAGGGGAAACGACACCTCGTGGATATTAATCTGGTATTCCGATGTTTCGAGAAGAGAGTGAAACAACTGGATTTTTAAAGAAAGTTAATGAGCACCGTCTGTGGATATGACAGGCGGTGTTACAGCCCATTTGCATTAATCACATGTGTATTTAATCGTAAACCTGTTCCTGTAGAACGTGGAAATCTTGTCCGGTTTCCCCGGAGATTTGAATATATTTTTAAAAACGCTGACAATTGACCGGATTTTTCCCGACGGATCCTTTTCATACTGAAACGTGATGATGTTCACAGGAGCATTTTCCGATTCGTTAGTTTGAGTGGCTTTCACCAATTCGTTTTTTGAGGTCTTTCCATAGTAGCCGGGGAGGGTATAGTTATAAGTAAATTGATCCAGCTGAGCATTGATTCCAAACAAAGTGTTTGCTTCCTCATTATTATACTCAAATGTTGTCAGCTCTACAATAGAAGATGAATTCCACTTGCCGCTGATCTTTGTAAGATTACCATTGGTGTAAGTCAGCTTGCTCGTATGGACAGAGGGCTGCCCTACAGTTCCGTCCGATCGGGTAAAGTTATAAGTTGCCACTATTTCAATGAGATAACCTTCCTGGTTATACTTAAATACAGTCGTGTTATTCGGATCTGCACCAGTATAGCTGCTTATCCTGCCCTGTTCATCAAGCGTAAAATCGATAGTTCCCCCGAATCTCGACTTCATGATCAACTTCCCCGGACTAAACTGGAAATCGAACGATTTAAAGGCAGTATCCCTTGTAGCATTGGCCTGGATCATCCTGTTCTGATCATCATATTCGAAAGAATAGGTCTGGGTGTTCTTCCCAATTGAATCAGTTTGTTCAATGCCTGAAACCAGGCATTTTTCATCCGGCTTGTCCGATCTCTCTTCTTTGCTGCAGGCAAAGAGGAATGCGGCTGCTGAGATAAGGTAGATAAGAGTAAATTTTTTGATCATAAAGTTTATAATAAGCCTAAAGTGTTGAGGGCTAAGATAAGGATTTAATAATATTAAGCCGGAGGGATATTTTTCGGATGCAATCTGATTAACTCTGTCTAGTAGCCCGGATTTTGCTGAAGGTGGGAATTAAGTTGTTGGGCTCTTTCGGGAATGGGTAACAGAATATGATGAGCTTTAAAGCCCTTATTTCCCAGTACTTCTGCTGCTTTATTCCACCTGATCAGGCTCGTAAAACGATTGCCCTCTCTAAACATTTCCTGTTTCCAGATACTTTGCAGTTGTGTATATCCTTCTTCTGCATTAGCGAACGGAGTAAATGCGATGTTTCTTCTGCCTGCCAGAATACTAAGAGTAGAGGATGCTTCCGCGTATTGGCGTGTTGCTAATTGAGCTTCGGCCATGATCAGGTATATCTCCGTGAGACGTAAAATTGAATGAAAGCGCCCCCTGCCAAATGTTTCGTAGAAATAAGTTTCCTGGTTTGCTTGGTTAACATTCCAGAGGATCTCTTTATCACTCAAACTTTCGAATACTGCATTTGCGTTCGATGAGAATAAATACTTATTACTGTTTATTACTTCAGTAGTGTATTGGTAAGCACCGTTATAATCTTTTTTTGTAATCGCCAGTTTGGCCAAAAGACCGGCTGCTGCGGCTTTACTGAGCCTGTAACGGTCACTTTCGGGCCAGCTAAGAGGCAAAATGCGGTGTGCTTCTTCCAGGTCGTTGTTAACCTGTTGAAATACAGTTGCCTGGAATTGTGTAACAGGCGAAATCGTAGCAGATAGGTTTGTAGACGTGATTACAGGCACGTTGCCAAAATAGCTTCCCAGCATGAGGTACACATATCCCCTGAGTCCTTTTGCTTCTGCAGTAAATAATTCTTTTTCAGCTGACGGGAGATCAATATAAGAGGCGTAATAAATCACGGTATTGATCCTGGTAACTGCAGAAAATGCAGTATTCCAAAGCGTTAATATGGAGCCTTCAGAAGCGTCAAAAGAAAAGTCGTCAAAATGTCTGTAACCTGTTAAGCTGCCTGTCCCATCAGCATCGTCGCTCAACACGGCATCTGTTGCGTTAAATTGTTTCTGCACATCATAAATGCTTAAATATGCGGCGTTTAAGGCGAATTTCAGGTCGGTAGCATTTTTGACAATTGGCGCAGATCCTGAATTGTCAATGGCTCCTATAATGATTTTTGTAGCAGGAGTTCCATTCATCCCTACAGATATACTGGCATAGGGAAGCTCGGCAAGATCGGCTTCGTTTACAATCCCGTCACCGTTTATATCTTTTCTTTTAAAGTTTCCGGGCTTGGCATACGCCTGGCCGGGACTATTGTTAATTTCCTGCTCGGATTGAAAAAGGCCTTCCAATGCGAAACCTTGTGGTAATCCCGAAGCAGAAGTGCCTGTAGCAACTACGTTGCTGAGGATTTTTCCCGCCCGTTCCTTTTCTGCAACAATAAAATAGCTTCCGGGTGCTGCATTGATAACAACACTTCCATTAATATCAGTTTTTTGACTTTTAAAGGCCCTCTTATCTTTATAATCCTGTTTACTTAAATAGAGCGAAACTGTTGCTGATTCTGCCGGTCGTCCATCGGGGAAGTCTGCAGACCATTGGGTTGCATCATACACTTCGATCGTTAAACTTTCCTCATTTGAGGCGTCCTTTTTGCAGGAGCCAAGATGGCAGGAGAAGAAAATCAGTAATAGGACCTTTAAAGATGCTTTTACTTTGATGTTTTTTGAGAAGGCATGATAAGACATCAGTGAATTATTTTGAAACCAATGTATGTATTAGTTTCCTTCTGTGCAAGTAAGAAGAACGCGTTTTGAGTAAGGGCATTTCAGGTAAGAAATCGGGCAGATATTCCATTTTGTATTTTGTTGAATTTCAGCATAGTATTTGATGTTTTGCGTATGGAGCAGCTTTCTGTCATCAAAGCTGTAAAGAAAGAAATGAAAAGCGAGTTCTTTGTAGCGCTTTCTCAAGTTCATCCGTAATTGCAGAAATTATAAACTCCATAATTGTGAAAACATTAAGCTATGTATTACTTACGCTGATTTCCGTAATAACCTTATCATGCGAACGGGGAGATGGTCCGGACGGGTTGGACAGGACGGCGCTGTTAGGAAAGTGGAGGTTATCCGAGTCCCTGGCTGACCCCGGAGATGGAAGCGGACGCTGGAAACCAGTGGATGAAGAGTATAGTAAAAAGATCGTGGAATTTAAACGGAATGGTAAACTCGGAGGTACAGCATTTGGCGATCTCAACCAATATGTTATCAAAGACAGCGTCACGATCACCTTTTTAAAAGCAAACAAAAAAGAACAAGAATATTGGTATTCAATTAAAGATGACACTCTTGCCATGGGCCCGACATGGCCAACACACTGCCTCGAACCATGTGGGATGCGATTTGTGAAGGTAAAATAATAAGAAAATATAACTATATTTTTGCACTACCTATTTCCCAAATACAATGAAAAGAGAGGTATACAAACTTCATTTTTATACTCAGTATAATCAATTCTATATAGTCGATAAAGACGCCTCATTGGATACTGCGTCAACAGACCTTTGGCCTGATGACGCAGTATCGGAGCGCTTAGGGATTGTGGAAGGAACAATAGGGGTGTACACTGAGTGTTATGGCCCGGTTAAAGGCGAACTTGAAATATTGGACGAGCCAGGCAGAGGTGAATATAAGAAATATGATCATGTAGTGGAAGGCGGGATAGATGTAGTTTCTGGAGTTTTGCAAATACAAGATTGCCCAAATTCTTCTGTACAATTAGAATTAAAAGTGAACCCTGGACAATATAGAGTAAGAGTTTATTCTTCAAATCTTGCAAGTGTGCAAGGCGATGAGGGCGATGATTATTATAAAATAGAGATTTGGCCAGAGAAAAAAGGTATTACTCGAAAAGTATTGAAACAATATAACCCTTAAAGCCCTATTCTGACGGCCATCGTCGATACCTCCGTTCTGCCAGCCCAATCCATTTCCGGTAAAATAACCAACAGTAAAATTCCAGGGATCTTCGATGGCAGACATTTGCCAGTTGGCAGAAATTTTGTATTTTCATATATTACAATCCAATCATTAGCATAATTATTGTTCTGAATATTTGTAAATTTGAATATGGAAAGGTTGACCATCAGTATCCCCGCAGCAAAAAGCTCTCTGGTAAAGCAGATCCTAAAGGAGTTTGGTGTTGTTATACAGCCTGAAAAACAAACGGACATATCAGAATTCAGGAAAAAGTTGGCTAATGTCTCTGTTTGGTCTGATGACGACGTTAAGGTTTTTGAAGAAGGTAAAAGGGCTTTCGAAAACTTAAAGCCCCAACAATGGTAGCGGATACTGGAATTTTCATTGAGCACCTCCGGGCAAAAGACAAACTATCAACTACCCTTTACAAGATATCTGAAAATACCAGCATTTTTATTTCTGCAGTCACAGTGTACGAACTTTACATGGGAGCTACCACTAAAGAGAAAGAACAGGACGTTTCGGTAATAACTGAGAACTTTATCGTACTTCCTTTTACAGATGCAGTAGCTCAGAAAGCAGCAGAAATTTACCACAAGCTTCGGTTAAGCAATCAAATGATCGAGTTTCGGGATATTTTTATCGCAGCAACGTGTATCGTTAATGAACTTCCATTAGTTACACTCAATAAAAAACATTTCAAGCGAATTGAAGGATTAAAGATTCTGCGATAGAAGGAGTACCACAGTGGCAACCAGAGAATATTTCCTTGATAAAGCTAAAAAAAGGCTTGGAGTTAGGTCATCAGCAAGGTATAGAAAAAGGTACTGAGGGTGAGAGCCTCCCTTTACAGACTCACAGAATTTCTATTTTGCAAGCTATTTTTTCTTCTGACCAGGTAAACCAACGCGTTCTAAAATTATCCTGGCTTTAGCAGCTTTCTCTATAAAAAAAGGTTCGCCAGCATAACTTTTTACATTGTCGTTAACCACAGCTCGCGCTTGCTCGTGTTTGTGAATCTCCTTCTTATTTAACACCTGACATAGCATGTCCTTTTTAATATAACCAAATATACTCAATTAACATCTAAAGAGAAGTTAACGATGTTTTGTGATTTTGTAAGTGTTCGTAAGCCCGTAGTATGCTTTCTTCCCTAAAAAGATCTTTTTTTCGATTTGTCCATAATGCTCCAATAACATCTTTTACAGAATATTGGGGGTGTTGTGCCAGAATAAAATCAACGGATGCCAGGATTTCCAAAGAAAGCTCGGATGTGAAGTTTTTGAGAAAAAGCAGCATTCTCTGCAGTCTATCCCGATCCTCATCATTCATACTTCCAACATACCTGTTTACCTCGTCCCAGGTTTTGTAGTTCAACTTAAGCGGCTCAAACGGAGTCGCCTGACCTTGCTCTAGACCTTTTAAATAAACGCCGTTAAGATGATAAAGCACTTTCTCGACACCCACAGCATAGGGTCCATAAAGATGTGGTTTAAAGTCCAGCCGCAGTTTTTGGCCCATGCGTTGGAGAAAATAGGCTAGCTTATTTGCGGCGAAGAGACTGCTGTATTCACCAAAGCTCTCTAAGCCTCCATTGCCCGCACCAAGTGGCGGGATGGCAATACTCTGAATATTTTCATCTATAATAAGCTTCCGCAAGGCATTTAGTCCCTCTGTAATATACTCATATCTGGATGGATATCGCCAGTGTACTTTGGTTGGGAAGTTAATGATAAATTTCTTCCCGTATAGTAAATTCGAGTCCCAAACAGGAAGTAGTTTCCCTGGTGCCAGTGCCTTGTTTTTACAAGCTTCAACATAAACCTTATTGTTGTGGGGGAAAGCCTCTTTGAACTGTAAGGCAATTCCCTTACCCATTACACCTACGGTGTTAACGGTATTCACCAATGCTTGTACATCAGCTTTTAATAAATACCCTGTAACGAGTTCGATCATCAAAAAAAGGAATATGAGGCCAGTTATTCCGATGTGTTATTCGGTAACAAATTTCTTGTTTTCAATGAAATCATTAGAAGTTCCCTAATAATTTCATTAAACTATCTACACAGACTGCTCAGCGCTCGATCTTAAGGTAATATTACAAAATAACTCTATATTTTCTCTTCGAGCAATCTAAAAACCTCTGTCTTTATTAGATTAACCTGAACACGCTGCCATTTATCTTCCATTTTATTAATTGCCTGCTAACTGAACGAACGTTCTCATTATTTAAAAAATTATCTCGTGTCAGATTAAGTGAGTAGAAAATAAGTGTTTCTAAAAGTGACGCAGATCAAATTCTGTAAGCCTAAACTTTTTAAGTTTGAATAAACAAAAAATCACCCGCCATGTTAACAACGCCTGAAGAGGCAGACTTATCAAACCGGTACGATAAAATAATGAAGGAGAACCAGGACGAAGCCCTCCCTGGGATCATTAAGCACGTACTGGGAATCAATATCGTTAAAAAAGAGGTCCTTACCAGCAAGCTTCAGCAAACGAAAGAGCGGGAAGCTGACCGTTTAACAAAGGTAACAGACGGCAGCGGAAAAACCTATATTCTGAATATAGAGTGGCAGTCGCGGAATGATGCAAATATGCTATCAAGAATGCTTGAATACCGGGTGATGGCCCGGAGAAAATACCAGTTGCCGGTAAAACAGTATGTTCTTTATATGGGGAGCGAAAAGCTAACCATGAAAGATTGCATCGATGAAGAGGACCTTCAGTACCGATACCGGATCGTCAGCCTCTCAGAGATTGATTATAAATTCTTTCTAAAGTCAAACAAACCCGAGCAAAAAGTATTAGCAGTATTGGGAGAGTTCGGAAAGGATTCGGCAGAGCAGGTAATCGGGCAGATCCTGACGGGTATCCGCACGGAAGCAGAGAGTGATCTTTCAAAGAACAAATATTTCAACCAGTTGCGAATTTTAGCGCAATTACGTAATTTAGTAGAACAATTCAATACAGCCATGGAATCGGTTAGCACATTTTTCAAAGAAGAAAAAGACCCTTTATATCGCAAAGGGATAGTAAGAGGCATTGAAAAAGAGCGGGCTAAAGCGGAGCGGGAAAAGAAGGATGAAAAATTAGCTATAGCCCGTGAATTTAAAAAATTAGGAGTTGCCGTTGCAGATATAGCAAAAGGTACAGGTTTGCCCATAGCAGAGATAGAAAAGCTTTAACAGTCTCTTTCATTCAAAAAATATCAGGCATCTGTTTAATTCACAGGTGCCTTTTTTGTGCGGAAGCTCCGGTTAATTTAAACCGGCATTGCGCAGCTTTTCCTAATCCGGGTGGTAGCGTCCGTCCGAATAAGCAGCGCTATTTCAATTCTTCTTAACCTGCCGCTTGGGTATTTCGCCTGGAAGAGGTTTATCAGGAAGGAAATCTTTTATCGAGAATATAAATGGGACAACCTCAACTACTCCCAACCCTGTACCGGAGTCGCTAAGGCCCCCAACGTCTGATACTAAATGGAATCCTTATTTGAATTCCATATTTAATCCCTAATAGATGAAAAAAATATTATCAATAATAACGTCAATAGTTGTAGTTGGATGTGGATATAAAGGGCAGGATAAGGTTGCAAAGAATGATTCTGTCGTTGGTCAAAATGTTTATCTTCAGGAGAATAAAAAAAACGATTCGCCAGTCGAACTTGATAGCACAGCAACGCATCAGGGCGCGTTTGACTACATCCTTTCTTTGCATTTAAAGGATACGATAGATACGGTTTACCGGATACAAAATCAGGATAATAGTGTTGAAATGGTAAAAAAGTATTCTACAACCAGTGGTCAACACACTTATGATTGTTTTGAAATTGCGGATTTACCCACCGGGCTTACCTGGAACATCTTCTACGATAAAAAGGATACAGTGTTCTATATTACTGATAAATATGATGTTCAGGCACTCGGTGATACGATTGAACGCAGTAGTATAAACTTTAAACTAAAAACTGCGACGGTTGTGTCGACTGTTAATGAAACTAGGTACAAGGTAAATCTAGCCAAGATCTGGCCTAAATAATAGATTATCATGAGTTCCTTACCGTCATCCCGTTTTCCTACCCCTACTTCACTTACGGGATCATTTGATCATTATATACTTGGTATATTTTCTATTCAGCCAAACGGCGAGAAATTATATCCTTATGACGAACTAATAGGATTTTAGCAAGTAAAAATGATGAAAAAGTTTGCTTTCCCTGTTGTATTGTTTATTCTGATTTCTTGTAGAACCTCCCAGTCTATACCTGGTTATTATAACAGGTATACCGAACACCTTAAACTTGAAAAGGATTCAACATTCGAGTATAATAAAGCGTATGATCTTGCAGGTGTTAGCGCTTACGGTCTCTGGTCTGCTGGTGAAAATGGAGAGGTTTTTTTGAAAAGTGATTACGATTATGAACGACTTCCCCTGACTGTTGTGGAGAGCAGGACAACTGGTACAGGAACCAGGATTGAAATTAAAGAGGAGCAACCTGGAGCCATGTCATCCTGGAAAGGTACAATTTATAGCTCTTTTTATATAAATAGCCACAAATTTACCCGGGAATATTTAGGGCCGATGATTACTGATTCAGTTTTTAATGTAAAAACTATCCAGGTTGAGATCCGGTATAAAGATTCTTTGCTACGGTCAACCACTGGATTTATCAGGGATAGGGTTGGTACAATCAGGTATAACGTTCAGGATTCGTCGGCAAATAACTTTGTCGTATCAATTCCTTTAAAATCTCATTTTATGGCTTCTTTAGTTGTTTGTGATACTTTATACCTGAAAGGTAAAAAACTGATCTGGCCCGCTAAAGGCAAATATCCCTTTAAAAAGATAAAAGTCAGGGAGTAGGAAATTCGTTGTAGGTTTCTCTACAGACTAGGAAAAAGGGATATTCCGTCTGGAAGGCAGGTTTTCTCATCGATTTTTATTGCCTCCATTTACTTTCATAAAAACCCAAGATAAAATGACGACCGTCATTTTATCTCTATAAACGAACCGCTAACTTGCCATACCAAACCATTATTTACAGCAATGGACGAACCACTAAAAGGCCGTTTTATAGATCCCCTGAGCGATTTCGGCTTTAAATTTTATTTCAGTGAACAGAATAAAGCACTTTTAATAGACTTTCTGAATGCCCTGTTCGAAGGGAAAAAGAAAATAATAGATCTGGTTTATTTGCCCACAGAACAGATCGGCGATACCGATGAACACAAAAAAGGTATTTTTCGACCTGATGTGCCGCGACGATCAGGGTGAGGATTTTATCGTGGAAATGCAGCGGGCCTCTCAGTTTTTCTTCAGAGACCGGTCAGTGTTTTATGTTTCCCGTGCTATTAACCGGCAGTTACCGGCGGGTGCCCCAAGCTGGGACTATAACCTGACGGGAGTTTACATGATTGGCCTCCTGGAGTTTAAACTGGAGGAAACGCCTGTGGTTCCGGGACGGTATATCCGTGATATCTTTCTGACAGACAGGGAAACAGGAGAAATATTTTACAATAAGTTGCAGTATAAATTCATCGAACCCCGAAGGGCTCTATCAGGCCATTGAATACTGATAGTTTCTGATAAATTGCCTATTTTTGATAAATCGGAAGAGGAGCTGCAAACAGATGTAGACCGTTGGCTGTTCCTGCTAAAGAACTTAAGTAAACTGAATAAGATACCGGCATTGCTGAATAAAAGGATCTTTCAGAAGTTGTTCAGTATTGCCGAAGTAAGCAGACTAAATAAGGAGGAACGAATGATGTATGAAGCCAGCTTAAAAGCAAAACTTAGCGATAGCGATCTCTTGCGTGCCAATGAAAGCATACCATTCGCAAAATGGGATTATGAGAATACCATAAATATGCTGAGTTCCAGGCTGAGGCAAGAGGAAAAGCAGAAGGAAAAGCAGAAGGAAAAGCAGAAGGAAAAGCAGAAGGTGCTCATGAAAAAGCAGTAGCTATTGCCAGAGAAATGAAGAAAGAAGGGGTTCCCATTTACCAAATCCTGAAATTCACAGACCTTTCAGAAGAAGAGATAAAAAACCTGTAAGGGCGAGCAGAACTACACAACCTCCTCCCTCACAAACACCGTATGCCCGTTCTTCGGTTTTGTTTTCTTTAGCCGGATACCTTTCCGTTTTGAGGTAAAAAAGCCTAACGCTTTTTCCAGCGCCACGGGTTTGCAGAGAATTTTATCTTTAAAATAAATGTCCCGGAATATTTCAACGGCCATTTGTGGTTTTGAGAAGAAGCTGCCAGACAAGCGGGCTGAGATTAATTCCCGTAGCTTATCCTGATCAGAGAGCAAGCGGGGGCCGGTCTTTGTAATGGTACTTTTATCAAAATCGTAAAGGAGTTCGGGCTTGCCTTGTTCGTCTTTTAGGTTAATGGTAATCTTCCGGGTGCCGGTGCTTTTTTGGCATACTACTTCTACATCGATCCGGTCATTGGGAAGAGGGGCAGAGGGAACCAAAACTTCCAGTGGCTCGTCTGTAAATATGCCCCGGATGAAGTCGATCTGGTCTAAATTATAGTATGCTATTTTTTGTTTGGGCGGCAGTTGATATTCCCCGGCATTGGTTTTCAGAGAAGAAGGAGGAACGTTAAGTGTAGGGTTTTCAATTTTTTTGAGAAACGATAAAGGTGTATTCATCAGGAAAGCCATATCCCCGATAGAAAAGCCACACTTGTGCCGCACTTTCCAGACGCGGTAGGCGATCTCAAGTAAGATTGCATACGTTGAATAAAATACTCTGACAACCGTAGCCATGGCACAATACTAAAGTTTTTATATTGTCCGATCACATTCTTTTACGATCCAGAACTCCTACACTATATTCAACCTTGTGCGGACTGGATCTACTTCTTAGAAGCAGATGGACGTTACCTGACATTCTGGAGTAGCATTCTTCTGTTTTATAACAGGAATTTATCCGAATTCATTTCGTTTATTTCGTTTATTTTTGTGGAAAAATTATTCAAATGAAAATACTGGAGCAGATACGGAGACCTTCTAAGCTGGAGCAGAAAGTCGCTATCGAATCATATCCTACCCTGTTCTCTGTGCTGTCGCGCATTAATGTGGAGGGAGCCGAGATTGAGATTGAGGAAACCAATGAGCGGATTAAAATCCCTTTTAGGGCATTGGAACTTTTGGGGGAAATCCTAAAGGCGATGAGTGAGGGAATACCGTTTTCAGTTGTTCCGCTGGCAACAGAAGTAACCACACAGAAAGCTGCTGAGATAATTGGTTGTTCAAGACCGTATCTGGTCAAGCTTTTGGAAGATGGTAAGATCGATTTTGTAAAGGTTGGAAAACACCGTAGGATCAGGTATGAGGACGTAGTGGCATATAAGCAAAAGATAAAGAAAGATCAGAAAAAGAATATTATTGACATAATGAGTTTTGACGAAGAACTAGGGCTTTATGATTCATAGTGTCAGGTTTAAGGCTGTACTTGATACCAATGTAATTTTTCCAATAGTCGTCAGAGACTTGCTGTTTTGGTTTGCGTATTACGAGCTTTATACTCCAAAATGGAGTGATAACATTTTTGATGAATGGAAAGAGGTAATGATCAGAAAGGGAGTAAATGAAGCTGAGGCGCTGAAGCGTGTACAAAAGGCCAATGAAGCTTTTCCAGATGCGCTGGTCAAGAACTATCATGGACTGATAACAGAGCTGAACCTTCCAGACGAGGATGACCGTCATGTGCCGGCAGCTGCGATAAGGGCTAAATCACTGCTGCCAGTTTACTGATATCGTCATTGTAGAGCCGATCGTCCGCGCTTAGAGGCGGATAAAACTTCAGAAGTATTTGTTGTATTAAAGAAAAACTCCGGGGAGATTGTACAGAAGGTGCTGCTAATTCATCAATGATTTCGCCAATAAGCTTAGTCTTTTTTGCCTCATACTGGCTAACCATAAATTGTGATTCATCAATATTCTGATGCAATAAGATCATGGCATCAATCTTCTTCACTTCTTCAATAAGATCAGTCAATTTATAAATATCAGCCTTTTTCATAATAATTAAAATTAATAAATAATTTCAATAAATCCTTTGCTACTCTTTATCCCATTTCTGTTACGCCGGGTTTTATCAAACTTATCCATCCAGTATAATTGATCCCCCACGTAGAGGGGATATCTTTTATCTTCCCGTGTATATATTTTAACAATATAAGCATCTACTCCGAATTGTGCTAACGAATCAGGATATTTAAAGCTATCAATATTAGTGCCTAAAGGATTCAAGAACTCACTATTTATAAATGTAACAATATCTATGTCTTCCGGATCAGGTTTTTTAGTGACGAAAGATCCATCGATCCATTGCAACAGAGGCTGTCCACTCACTAATTCCTTTAGGGCTTTTGAATATCCAATGTAATTATTAAAAAGAGAAGTTCTGGTGTTGCTATTAATATTCAGAACAAACTCTTCCTTGAAATTATCTAAATCGCAAGGGATATTGTTGTTAGGTGTCAAAAGCCCCTTCGAGTTAAATTTGAGCATCAAAATTTATAATTTTCTCAGCAATAATAAAAAATATTATTCTTATTTGCCCCCATCCTCTAAGCACTTAATTTCCTTTTCCCGAATGGCGATCAATTTACTTTGGTATCCAGGTGGTCCTACATCGATTCTCCAGCTTCTTTAACAGAATCATATTCCTAAGCTCCTTGAGCTCTTTTTTCAAATTTTTCTTTTTCCCTGGCCCTGAAACTTTTTAGGGGTTCTTGCTGGTAATAATTACAGTTATCCATCCTACACCTCCTCCCTCACAAACACCGTATGCCCGTTCTTCGGTTTGGTTTTCTTTAGCCGGATACCTTTTCGTTTTGACGTGAAAAAGCCTAACGCTTTTTCCAGTGCCACTGGCTTGCAGAGAATTTTATCTTTAAAATAAATGTCCCGGAATATTTCAACGGCCATTTGTGGTTTTGAGAAGAAATCATGCTACTTCTACCTCTATCCGGTCATTGGGAAGAGGGGTAGAAGGAACCAAAACATCCAGGGGCTCGTCTGTAAATATGGCCCGGGTGAAGTCGATCTGGTCTAAATTATAGTATGCTATTTTTTGTTTGGGCGACAACTGATACTCCCCGGCATTGGTTTTCAGAGAGGAGGGAGGAACGTTAAGCGTAGGGTTTTCAATTTTTTTGAGAAACGATACTGGTGTATCCATCAGGAAAGCCATATCCCCGATCGAAAAGCCATACTTGTGCCGCACTTTCCAGACGCGGTAGGCGATCTCAAGTAAGATTGCATACGTTGAATAAAATACTTTGGCAACCGCGGACATGGTACAATACTAAAGCTTTTTATAATGGTATGTATTGTTCGATCCCATTCTTTTACGATCCAGAACCTTTTGCAGAAAAAGGATGTATAATCTGGTCCGGACCGATTCAATTAATAGCTTCTTCTGAACTATCTTTTCAGCATTTTCGTGAACAGCATGACTTGATACATATACAGTGGGGTAAGGTTGAACTCTTTCCTCCATCCTGGTGTTCATGCTATTTAACTCACTGTCTTTCTGCTTAATAATAGAGAAAGGCGAATGATTTTTAGTTTTTTGCCTGCAAGGATATTATTGTTATCTGGCATAGTATAAGGAGGATTTCGTTATCAGATGTAATCAATAGAGGCACCATTCATTCTATTTTGATTAGCTTTCTGCCCTTACTGTCAGTTGATATTTTTGAGCTTTAATCTAATCCATCAAAGTGTGACCAGCATCATTTTTAAAACCGTACGAAGCTTTTTAGCTTTGGTTATCACCAGAAACAACCATGTCACCAAAGTTATCCAAAGAAGCTGTTGACGATCCTTTGTGGAAGTCGGTACTCGAGCAAACATTTGTACATTTTCTAACTTTCTTTTTTCCGGAAGCCGATAAAATATTCGATTTAAGTAAGAAATTCGTTTACCTCGACAAAGAATTGCAGAGCATGTTCCCTCCCATGCCCCATAATAAAGGGGTGCGTTATGTTGATAAATTAGTACGGGTGTCACTCAGGGGAGGAGGGGAGAAATATGTGCTGATCCATGTAGAGGCACAGTCGGCCAAAGGCCATGCTGACCTGGCCCTCCGGATGTACGAGTACTATTCGCTGATCGTAAGCAAACACAAAGTACCGGTTACAGCCATAGCGATACTGGCAGACAGCAATGCGGGGTATCATCCCCGGGTTTATGAGCAGGAGTTTCTGGGAACGCGTTTCCGGTATGAATTTAACAGCTATAAGATCCTCGGTCAGGATGAAGCCGCTTTAAGGGATAATCCCAACCCGTTTGCCGTGGTGGTATTAACGGCCCTGATGGCGCTGCGACACACAGGTGCAGATGATAGTCAGTTACTTGACATTAAGCATGATCTTTATGATCAGATGATGTTACGCAAAATGGACAAGAAAGAACGGCGGGCCATTTATGATTTTCTGACATATTATGTGCAGTTTGAAAAACCAGAAATGATCCGTAAATTTGAGGAACAAATAAAAGAAAAACAAGGAAGGAGTACCACTGTGGGAACCAGAGAATATTTACTGGATAAGGCCAAAAGAGAAGGCATAGAACAAGGCTTGGTGCAAGGCATTGAAAAAGGCATTGAACAAGGTCTTGAACAAGGCAAGCGCGAAACTCTTTTTGAGATAGCCCTTAATTTGCTAAAAAAAGGGATATCAATAGATATTATCGCCGAATCTACGGGGCTTGCAAAAGATCAGATAGAAAAGCTGAGGTATAATTAATATTACCTTCTACACCACCACCTCCCTCACAAACACCGTATGCCCGTTCTTCGGTTTTGTTTTCTTTAGCCGGATACCTTTTCGCTTTGACGTAAAGAAACCCAGCGCTTTTTTCAGCGCCACTGGCTTGCAGAGGATTTTATCCTTTAAAATAAAGGATCCAGGAATATTTCAACGGCCATTTGTGGTTTTGACAAGAAGTCGCCGGAAAGGCGGGATGAGATTAATTCCTGCGGTTTATCCTGGTCAGAAAGCAAGCGGTGACCGGCCTTTGTAATACTACTTTTATCAAAATCGTAAAGGAGGCCTTGGCATACTATCAAGAGCAACCCCGCACTGAGAATGATATTCAAATGAAAGTCGGAGTGAGAATCAACGTTGATAGAATAAAAGCGCGGCAACCAATACGATTACAGCGCAAGGTTCTATGATCCGGTGATCGGGAGATGGATGACGGTAGATCCGCTTGCCGAATTGGGCAGACGCTTTTTCCGTATAATTATGTAGAAAATAATCCTATTAGAAACATCGATCCAGACGGGGTGTGGACAACCATAGCCGGAAGGGTAACATCTGAAAAAGGATCCGTTTACGCAGAGTTTTCGGTACCTACACAAAGTCTATTAAAAGGGGGAAAGAAGGATGGTTTAAGGTGATTGGCCCTAATGCTAGCAAGGCAATGAAGGCCGCGTTAGAAAAGCAAGGAGGTGACCTCTTGCCACAAATTAAGAATTTGTCCCCGATATTAAAGGTTAAGTAATAATGATTATGGAAAGAAATATTGAGTGGTTTAAGAAGGAAATCGCGCCGGTTTTAACGGACTATGAAATAACATATAAGCATTTTGAAAAAGGTGATTTTGGTTCGCTTAATCAGGTGGAGTTTAATTCAATTAAGCTAGGGGGAAATATAGACTTTTGGGGATCGAACCGGTTAGGGATACTTTTATGGTGCTACTCAGAAGATAGGGAACTAATAAATGTTTTACTGGAACCAAATGAGGAACCGGAGAAAGAAAGAGCAATAAATGATTTGTTAAACTTCTTGAACTCTTAAGTGCGTTGATTCAAGTTCGGAGGAACAAACTTCTCAGAGCCTGACCTGACGAAAGAAATCAGTGTAGAAGTGATGTATCGAAAGATGCCGGTGCAACCTGGACCAAAACCGGCGATAAGAAAACCGGCGTTCGCGGAACATTCACAACAGCCACCTACGCTATCAATGCTGCAAGCGAAAATTTCGCCACTCAGTATAACTAAGCAACTCCTGGAGCTCGCGAGCCAACCAATACTGACGCTTTAGGTCTATTAATCACAGTTTAATGAAAAACCTCTAATGATGTAAGGGATAGAATGATCTCCGGAAATATCATTTCTTGCTTTAAATAGATGCGGAAGAAACAGCTTGATGTGTCAAATCAGACTATTCCCTATCCAAAAGTAAGTCTTATCTTAGCCTCTTTAATCAGGGCGCCGAGTTAAAGGATACGGTTTACCGGATACAAAATCAGGATAATAGTGTTGAAATGGTAAAAAAGTATTCTACAACCAGTGGTCAATACACTTATGATTGTTTTGAGATTGCAGATTTACCTACCGGACTTACCTGGAATATCTTCTACGATAAAAAGGATACAGTGTTCTATATTACTGATAAATATGATGTTCAGGCAGTCGGTGATACGATTGAACGCAGTAGTATAAACTTTAAACTAAAAACTGCGACGGTTGTGTCGCCTGTTAATGAAACTAGGTACAAGGTAAATCTAGCCAAGATCTGGCCTAAATAATAGATTATCATGAGTTCCTTACCGTCATCCCGTTTTCCTACCCCTACTTCACTTACGGGATCATTTGATCATTATATACTTGGTATATTTTCTATTCAGCCAAACGGCCAGAAATTATATCCTTATGACGAACTAATAGGATTTTAGCAAGTAAAAATGATGAAAAAGTTTGCTTTCCCTGTTGTATTGTTTATTCTGATTTCTTGTAGAACCTCCCAGTCTATACCTGGTTATTATAACAGGTATACCGAACACCTTAAACTTGAAAAGGACTCCACATTTGAGTATAATAAAGCGTATGATCTTACAGGTGTTAGCGCTTGTGGTTACTGGTCTGCAGGTGAAAATGGAGAGGTTTTTTTGAAAAGTGATTATGATTATGAACGACTTCCCCTGACTGTTGTGGAGAGCAGGACAACTGGTACAGGAACCAGGATTGAAATTAAAGAGGAGCAACCTGGAGCCATGTCATCCTGGAAAGGTACAATTTATAGCTCTTTTTATATAAATAGCCGCAAATTCACCCGGGAATATTTAGGGCCAATGATTACCGATTCAGTTTTTAAAGTAAAAACTATCCAGGTTGAGATCAGGTATAAAGATTCTTTGCTACGGTCAACCACTGGATTTATCAGGGATAGGGTTGGTACAATCAGGTATAACGTTCAGGATTCGTCGGCAAATAACTTTGTCGTATCAATTCCTTTAAAATCTCATTTTATGGCTTCTTTAGTTGTTTCGGATACTTTATACCTGAAAGGTAAAAAACTGATCTGGCCCGCTAAAGGCAAATATCCCTTTAAAAAGATAAAAGTTAGGGAGTAGGAATTCGTTATAGGTTTCTCTACAGACTAGGAAAAAGGGATATTCCGTCTGGATACAGGTTTTCTCATAGATTTTTATTGCCTCCATTTACTTTCATAAAAACCCAAGATAAAATGACGACCGTCATTTTATCTCTATAAACGAACCGCTAACTTGCCATACCAAACCATTATTTACAGCAATGGACGAACCACTAAAAGGCCGTTTTATAGATCCCCTGAGCGATTTCGGCTTTAAATTTTATTTCAGTGAACAGAATAAAGCACTTTTAATAGACTTTCTGAATGCCCTGTTCGAAGGGAAAAAGAAAATAATAGATCTGGTTTATTTGCCCACAGAACAGATCGGTGATACCGATGAACACAAAAAAGTATTTTTTGACCTGATGTGCCGGGACGATCAGGGTGAGGATTTTATCGTGGAAATGCAGCGGGCCTCTCAGTTTTTCTTCCGCGACCGGTCAGTGTTTTATGTCTCCCGTGCTATTAACCGGCAGTTACCGGCGGGAGGGCCAAGCTGGGATTATAAGCTGACGGGAGTATACATGATTGGCCTGCTGGAGTTTAAACTGGAGGAAACGCCTGTGGTTCCGGGACGGTATATCCGTGATATCTTTCTGACAGACAGAGAAACAGGAGAAATATTTTACAATAAGTTGCAGTATAAATTCATCGAACCCCGAAGGGCTCTATCAGGCCATTGAATACTGATAGTTTCTGATAAATTGCCTATTTTTGATAAATCGGAAGAGGAGCTGCAAACCGATGTAGACCGTTGGCTGTTCCTGCTAAAGAACTTAAGTAAACTGAATAAGATACCGGCATTGCTGAATAAAAGGATCTTTCAGAAGTTGTTCAGTATTGCCGAAGTAAGCAGACTAAATAAGGAGGAACGAATGATGTATGAAGCCAGCTTAAAAGCAAAACTTAGCGATAGCGATCTCTTGCGTGCCAATGAAAGCATACCATTCGCAAAATGGGATTATGAGAATACCATAAAATATGCTGAGTTCCAGGCTGAGGCAAGAGGAAAAGCAGAAGGAAAAGCAGAAGGAAAAGCAGAAGGAAAAGCAGAAGGTGCTCATGAAAAAGCAGTAGCTATTGCCAGAGAAATGAAGAAAGAAGGGGTTCCCATTTACCAAATCCTGAAATTCACAGACCTTTCAGAAGAAGAGATAAAAAACCTGTAAGGGCGAGCAGAACTACACAACCTCCTCCCTCACAAACACCGTATGCCCGTTCTTCGGTTTGGTTTTCTTTAGCCGGATACCTTTTCGTTTTGACGTGAAAAAGCCTAACGCTTTTTCCAGTGCCACGGGTTTGCAGAGAATTTTATCTTTAAAATAAATGTCCCGGAATATTTCAACGGCCATTTGTGGTTTTGAGAAGAAGCTGCCAGACAAGCGGGCTGAGATTAATTCCCGTAGCTTATCCTGATCAGAGAGCAAGCGGGGGCCGGTCTTTGTAATGGTACTTTTATCAAAATCGTAAAGGAGTTCGGGCTTGCCTTGTTCGTCTTTTAGGTTAATGGTAATCTTCCGGCTGCCGGTGCTTTTTTGGCATACTACTTCTACATCGATCCGGTCATTGGGAAGAGGGGCAGAGGGAACCAAAACTTCCAGTGGCTCGTCTGTAAATATGCCCCGGATGAAGTCGATCTGGTCTAAATTATAGTATGCTATTTTTTGTTTGGACGGCAGTTGATATTCCCCGGCATTGGTTTTCAGAGAAGAAGGAGGAACGTTAAGTGTAGGGTTTTCAATTTTTTTGAGAAACGATAAAGGTGTATCCATCAGGAAAGCCATATCCCCGATAGAAAAGCCATATTTGTGCCGCACATTCCAGGCGCGGTAGGCGATCTCAAGTAAGATTGCATACGTTGAATAAAATACTTTGGCAACCGTAGCCATGGTACAATACTAAAGTTTTTTATAATGATATGTATTGTCCGATCCCATTTTTTTACGATCCAGAACTCCTTGCGTATAGAGGATATTCAACCTTGTGCGGACTGAATCTATTAATAGTTTCTTCTGAACTACTTCTTCGCATTTTTTATGTATCGCATCGCCTGGCATATATTCACTGTCAAAAAAGCCGTTTTCGATTAAAATTGAAACAGCTTTCTCAATACCCCCTGCTTTCACATCGTCGGCAATGGACTTTGGTACTTTATTTTGCGCCAGCAATGGTTCAAGAGGTAAAAAATCATGAAGAGACACTTCGCCTAGATTTTTGTAATAAGGATCGTGATTGGCTGAATCCTTGTCTTCGCTAGTTTTTTCATTAAAGTGTCTAGCGAGGTCATTAAGTTGGCCGAAGTTGTATTTATCTGTAGTGCTTGGATTTTCAATCTTTCCAATTGCTCCGATGCTTAATTCTGTGGTGACGTTAATGTCTGTCTGACTAACCTCTCTTTCTTCCCTGTACTGTTTAACTTTATTTAGAGCAAATAAATCAGGAGCAGTAATTTTTTTCGATAAAGTTTTTTTTGATGGTTTACGCCCTTTTTTTGCCATATCCGAAGCAAAAAAAATTTGGCTCTATATAATTTACTATGATTATATATTTTATAAATTAAAAATGATATATTTGTATTGATAATAAATGATTTAAGTGAATATTTTACCTGTTTCTTGTAAAATGAAATCAATGCTTGTAAATTATTCAATTTTGGAATAAAATATACCAGTAAGGTATTTGAATTAAGAACCTCTACAGCAAATTCCGACAAATTTGATTCAAGAGAGGCGATAGATTTCAAATGCCCTGGCTAAAATGTGCTATATTAGCATCCTATAGCCTGGGCGACTATCGTATCCGTCTTGAGAGGCGTCGGAACCTTGCTGTTCGGAAGATAGGAGCCCGGCTTTTTGCCGCCTGTACTCTGAGGTTCATTATTTTAAATAATAATGAACGAAAGACCGACAACAGTTTCAGTATCCCCAAGGAGATTTAATGTTAAATCCAGACGGGCCAATTTCTCATCCCTGTTCGGTTTGTCCTGCTGTCGGATTCTCAGATTACCCTACTTCCGTAAATCTTTCCTAAAGAACATTATTACCGCTCCTGAGTGATTTTACTTTTAAACCAAGTAATTACTTCGCAACATCAGGGCGCGCCTGTTGATGAAGATCTTTCTCAATCATTCATTTTAAAATCTTAATCATTACATCAATGAAGCCAAAAACAGGCTCCACAGGAATCCTATTGCCCTTTCTAAAAAGGAAAGTCCGAAGCTCAAAGCAAAAAGCACTTTTAAAGCAAAGAGACGAAAGCGAAAAGGAACAAAACTTTCATAGCACCTCTGCGCCGAATAATGATAAGCTCTTAGGCCGTGCCCTTGTTATCGGATATCTCATCCTTCTTATCATTCTCTCGCTGTCGCAAATCGTTTCATCCTTTGCGCAGGCTCCCCAAAAGGGGCTTCAGGTTGGCGATACCATCCCCGAAAATGCCTGGCAGCTCCCATTGCAGCTGGCCGGTCAGCCAGCAAATAAAACATCACTTAGCCTCAATGACTACCGCGACAAACTCATCATCCTCGATTTCTGGGCAACCTGGTGTGGTGCCTGTATCGAAGCCTTTCCTAAGATGCAGCATTTGCAGGACCGGTTTGGCAGTTCCCTGAAGGTGCTGTTGGTCAACGCGCGATCCACGGGCGACACCGAACTGAAGATCAAAGCCTTTCTGCAGCGCCACGAGCAGCAAACCGGCGAACAGCTTCACTTGCCCCTCGTAATGCAGGATACCTTGTTATCTGCCTTATTCCCGCACCGGTACGTTCCGCACTATGCCTGGATCTATCAGGATAAAGTGGTGGCAATTACTTCGGCAGCCGAAGTAGACGCCGCGAACATCGAACAGGTACTAAGCGGACGGTCAGTGAGGATCCATACCAAACAGGACAATACCGGCTTTAACCCCAAAGATCCCGCCACGTTCCGCCAAAGTATAGCAGAGAGCGACGTTTTGCTCCGCTCATCGATCACCAGGTACATAGAAGGGATCGGTTCATCGAGCGGCAAAAGCAAAGACAGCGTCAGCGGAGCCCTCCGGTATTATTTCTTTAACCAGCCCCTGATCACTCTTTACCACATCGCTTACCCCCAGGAGCTCAACCTGCCGGATAACCGTATCCTTATTGAAGCATTGGAACCGGAGCGGTTCAGGGAAAACAGTTCAAATTATAGTAACCGGTATTGTTACGAGCTGCTTGTCCCCGCGGTGCAGGCCGTAAACTTTCATGCAAGAATGCAGAGCGACCTGAGAGCCGCCTTTAACATAACGGTAGAGCGGGAGGAAAGGCAATTGGAAGTGTGGGTAGTTGCCAACGACAACACGCTGGAAAAGTACCGCAGCAAAGGCGGGCCGCAAAGGGTTGAGGCGGCAAAGAACCTGCTCCATAAATTCATACAGAACAAACCCGCAGGCATCCTTGCCGAACTGCTCAGCAGAACCTCGCCGGTGCCGGTTATAGATGAAACCAGTTTCAAAGGCACGATTGACCTGCCCCTGCCAACAAAATTTTATGATTATGACCTTCCTGCGATCTCCGCATGGCTCAAACCTTACGGAATCCGGGTTTTCAAAACCGTACGAAAAGTACCGGTAGCCATCTTAAAAAATTAAATCCCCATCATGCAATCAAAACTTTACAAACACATCTTTACCGCTGTATTATTTTTCCTGCCCTTTGTGGCCTGGTGCCAGCAAAACGCCTATCCCCGGTTTCTGCGGGGGAGGGTAGTTTCAAAAGACGGGCAGCGGCCTGTAGAAGGCGCGGCGATCATTCTTACAAACGAGGGCAAAGGTACCAGCAGCAGCCCCTCCGGGCAGTTTATTATCCGCATCACTAGTCCCGGGGAAATAATGCAGGTGACTTGTATCGGATATAAGCCTGCAAAGTTCAGGGTAGATACGATCAGCCCCGACAAAGAGTTCCGGGTAGCGCTGCAGCCCGTTTCTGTTGAAATAGCCGAAGTGAAAGTAGTAGCAACCGGCTATCAGACCATCCCACGCGAGCGGGCAACCGGATCGTTTACGCAGGTGGACAGCGGCCTGCTGAACCAGCAAACCGGCACAAATATTCTGAACCGGCTGGCCTCTGTGGCAGCAGGCGTATCTTTTGATACCAAGGCCAGCGGCAACGCCCAGCGTAAGCTCAGTTTCAACATCCGCGGACTAAGCAGCATAAACGGACCTCAGGACCCCTTAATTGTTCTGGATAACTTTCCCTACGAGGGGGATATCAATAACATCAACCCCAACGACGTCGAAAGCATCACCCTGTTGAAAGATGCGGCGGCGGCTTCTATCTGGGGGGCCAGGGCGGGAAACGGCGTGGTTGTGATCCGGACAAAGAAAGCAAAGCTGAACCAGAAAACAGCCTTGTCGTTTCATTCAGCACTGATAAGCTCCGGAAAGCCCGATCTGTTCTCCCTGCCTGTAATGGCACCGGCCGACTACATCGATGTGGAAGAAATGCTTTTTGGTAAAGGGTATTACAATAATATCATCGATTTTCAGCCCTATAGCGCTCTGAGCCCTGCCGTCCAGGTATTCCTCAACAGAAAGAACAACCTGATTTCGGGTGCCGACTCGGCTGCGCAGATCTCGGCATTAAAACAGACCGACAGCCGCGATGATTACCTGCGCTATTTCTATCAGCGGCCGCTCACCATGCAGTATTCATTAGGGATTTCGGGAGGGACAGCCAGGAACGCTTATTCCTTTTCCGGATCCTATGACCGGAATACGGGTGAGACCTACGGTACGTACAACAAGGCCAATTTCAGGTTAAGCAATCTGTACAACCCGGTAAAAGGGCTGAATATAGACCTGGGCATTTACTATACCCGAAGTGAAAGCCACAGCGGCCGGCCCTCCTATAACAGCATTAAAGTGGGAACCCGAAGTGTACCATATCTCGACTTTGCCGACAGTGAGGGGAATGCACTCGCTGTAGAAACCGAATTTAGTAAAGCCTATACCGACAGGGTTAGCCAGGGTAAGCTGGCCGACTGGTCATATTATCCATTGGAGGATTACAAGAATTCCGCATCGGAAAACTCCCTTCACGATCTCACAGCCGGTCTGGGGCTGAGGTATAAACTGTTCCCCTGGCTGGAGGCAGAGATCAGGTACCAGTACGAGCGGCAGACTTCGGCTGACGAAACCATTCAGGACGCGGAAAGCTATGCGGCGAGAAACATCGTCAACACCTTCAGCCAGATCGATCCGGTCACCGGAAATGTGAAATATATCGTTCCCCAGGGCGGGATCCTGAGTACAACCCAAAGTATCCTTCAGTCGCATAATACCAGGGCCCTGATAAATGTCGACAAACGCTGGGGGCCGCATGCTCTTACTGGCATTGCAGGCGGCGAGGTCCGCTCGGCCGAAACCAGCGGGCAATCCGCTTTCAATTATGGCTATCAGTCCAACCCGCTGCTGGTGGCCTATACCGATTTCGTCAACTCGTATCCATCGCTGATCACTGGCAGCAACCAGAAAGTACCCGGTGGTGGCTCAGTGACAGGCACGCTCAACCGCTTCGTTTCCGTTTTCTCCAATATGGCCTATACCTTCCGCTCGCGGTATATTCTGTCGCTGAGCGCCAGGAGGGACGCCTCCAACTTGTTTGGGTTAACAACCAACGATAAATGGAAACCGCTCTGGTCGGCAGGCCTGGGCTGGGATATTTCGCAGGAGTCGTTTTACCACCTGCCTCTTTTGCCCTATCTGAAATTCAGGGCTACCTATGGGTACCAGGGCAATGCCGACCTGGCACGCTCGGCCAGCACCATCATTACCTATGCACCCAATAATACCTATACTAATTTCCCCCAGGCCATGGTCAAGCAACTGAACAATCCGGAGCTGCGCTGGGAGAAAATAGGGCAGTTTAACATCGGGGCCGATTTCTCCTTCTCCGGGAACGTTATTTCCGGCAGCATTGATTACTACCGGAAACAGGGGAAAGACCTGTATGGCCCCGAAGCCTACGATTATACCACCTGGGGGCTCACCAATGTGATCACCCGGAATGTTGCCTCCATGAGCGGGCGCGGTGTGGATATTACCCTGGCAAGCAAAAATATCGACAGGCTTTTCAAATGGAGCACGCAGCTGTTTGCCGGTTACAATAAGAGCAAGACCACCCGCTACTACGGCGGCGAAGGATACTCGGGCGGCATTGTAGGGAATGGCAATGCCATTACCCCGCTGGAAGGTATGCCGCTCTATGCCATCGCCAGTTTCCGCTGGGCAGGCCTGGACGGCTCGGGCAATCCGCAAGGCTACCTGGAGGGGCAGCTCAGCACGGAATACGATAAGATCATTGCCGATCTGAACAGTAAAGGCGCCCGGAGCACCTCCATCGTTTATCATGGTCCGGCCATCCCGGTCACTACCGGTTCTGTTATCAACTCCTTTCAGTATGCCGATTTTACCCTTTCAGTGAACCTGTCGTGGAAATCAGGCTACTATTTCAGAAAACCATCCTTTAGCTACGACCAGTTCTTTAGCCAGGGAATAGGACACCCCGATTTTGCATCCAGGTGGCAGAAGCCCGGCGACGAGGCTTTTACAGATATTCCATCCATGACCTATCCGGCCAATTCAAACCGCGATCAGCTTTACCTCTACTCGGAAGCCACGGTCAGGAAAGGCGATCATGTGCGCCTGCAGTATATCAATTGCAGCTATTCACTCAGGGGCGGCATACTCAGGCGGCTCTCGCTGAAGGCATTTCAGCTTTACGGAAACGCGGCCAACCTGGGTATCCTCTGGCGTGAAAATAAAGATGGGCTCGATCCGGATTACCCGGCAACTCTTGCCCCGCTGAAGACATTCACACTCGGATTAAAGGCCACTTTTTAAACTGACAATATCAAAAAATGATCATGAAAAGAATCGTATTTTTCCTTGTACTCGCCCTGAGTGCGATATCCTGCAAAAAGTACCTGGAGGCCAAGCCCGATAGCTCGGTAACCACACCACAAACGATCGGAGACCTTCAGGCTCTGCTCGACCGCTCGGATTATATGAACCAGAAGAGCCCTGCCTTTGATGAAGCCTCGGCAGATGATTACTTCCTGCCGCAAACCGGTTATAATGCGGTAGGAGAGAACGGCCGGAAAGCCTATGTATGGCAACTCGACGAATACGAATGGGTGAACGACTGGGCCAATGCATACGTAGTGGTGTATAATGCCAATGTATGCCTGGAAGAGATTGAAAAGATAGAGCGGACCAAAAAAAATGCTGCCGAATGGGATAATGTAAAAGGATCGGCGCTGTTCTTCCGCGCATGGACTTTTCTGAAACTCGCATGGATGTACAGCAAAGCCTACGACCCGGAAACAGCAGCGCAGGACGAAGGGATTATCTTACGCCTGGGCACCGATTTCAATGTTCCCTCTGTCAGGGCGAGCACCGGGCAAACGTATGAGCAGATCATCCGCGACCTGGAAGCAGCCGTTCCATTGCTGCCCGGCCTTTCAACGCACGTGCTGCGCCCGTCGCGGGCTGCGGCCTTTGCTCTTCTTGCCCGGACCTACCTCTCCATGCGCCGGTATGAACAGGCTTATGACTATGCCGACCAGTGTCTGAAGATAAAAAACGACCTGATGGATTATAATGGCATTTCAGCCACGGCCTCTTCGCCCTTTCAAAGTTTTAACAAAGAGGTGATATTTCACGCCGACATCACCAGCTATACCTTCACCAACATTTCGCCCAGTAATGCCAGGGCAGATACGCTGCTCTACAGGTCGTATGATAACGATGACCTGAGAAAGCAGGTGTTCTTCACCACTACGGGGGGATACCAGCAGTTTAAGGGCTCATACGTGAGCCGTACCCTTGCCAGCAGGCCCTTATTTACCGGAATAGCCACCGACGAAATGATGCTGGTGCGGGCGGAGTGCCGGGCACGTGCCGGGGATAAGGAAAATGCACTGGCCGATTTGAACACCCTGATGAAAAACAGGTGGAAAAATACCGTTGTCTACCGGGACATCACCGCAGAAAACGCCGAAGGCGCGCTCTCCATAATCCTGAAAGAAAGAAGGAAGGAATTGCTGTTCAGAGGGCTGCGGTGGATGGATATTAAAAGGCTCAATAAAGAGGGGCGGGGGATTGAGTTGAAAAGAAACGTGAACGGGCAGGAATACCGCCTTGCGCCCAACAGCAACCGGTTTGCCCTTCCTTTGCCTGCCGATGTGGTAAGGATTACAGGCGTGGCGCAAAACCCGGCTTAAGGCCCCTGAAAAAAAAAAGCGGGCAGAATTCGCTGCCCGCTTTATTCAGCAACAGAGGGCATCAGGGATTTTTATTAAACGCGTTAACGATCATTGGGCTTGAAGTATCCGGGTTTTTGTGGGCGCCCGAAGTAACTACAGGGACGTTTTGAGTAAGCACCCGCGATGACCCGCTCAAAGCGGTATAAGCTTCATCCACTTCTATCAGGCAGCCGTCATTGACCCCTTCGCATTGAGGCTCTCCCGAAGTGATATTCTGCCACAGCGTTCTGTCGGCTTCATTGCCCGGCGTTCCGGTGTACTGGAAGTAGAAGGAAGCTCTGCGGCTGTTTTTAACGATGCTTTTTTCATTCCGGGTTAAAGCATAAACCATCACGGTAGTAAAAAGGAATACAAAGATCCCTAAAACAGAAAGTAACTTTTTCATTTGTAAAGCGCACTTTTTATACATCAAAAAAGCACGGAAAAAACTTAAGTGAACAAGTAGATTAATTATACACTGCCTAAGCTGGGGCAGGATCCTGAAAAGTACGCCTGCTGCAGGTGCCCTTTCTGTTGCTTGTTTGATTGCTTTTTTCTCTTCACCTCCTTTCTTTGATACAAAGGAAAGTGCTGATAACCCACCACTGGGAGGTCATGAAAACGCTGTTATTGAAAGGCTAGAGGCAGGAGAGGGGGAGACGAGCAAAATCAAAAATGGCCTTCCTGGAACTTTCAGCCCCAAAGAAAGGGGCAGAATATCAATACCCCCTCCTTTTTAGCTAAAGCCGAAATCTTTACCGATCATCTCAATAATCTTTTGCAGCATGCGCCGGTACTCCACTGCCGATCCGATGAGCCTGGTTTTATCAGATTTTTGAATGGAATGGGCGCTGATCTGGCTGGTGTGCGGAGTGGAGTGTACCACCGCATAAACGGCGGCAGCCTCTTCTTTTGTGCGGTAGTCGAACAGGTTTAGCTTATACCTGTAATTGAAATCAACAGAAAGCCAGTCTACCGACTGACGCATCCGGAGATGGACAACATCGTCCTTTTTTGCTGCTTCTATCTCATTGATTGCCGCCTGTTTCCGGAGAACTAAAAACGATAGGAAATGCTCCTTTAGCGAAGGAGAAAACCAGTTATAGGCGAGGTTGGGAAAGGGGCGGGTGTGGTTCAGTAGCTCTGTCTCGCGGTCGAGAAAGTGGATCTGATGTTTGCGGTTTCCCCTGGCTGAGAGGCTTCTCCGGATGTCGTCACTCCAGCGGTTAAACAACCCAATGTGATTAAAATTGAACTTCAGCATAAAGAGCAGCGTCCTTTTCGTCCAGTCCTTATGGCGTGTATCAGCTGCGAAGCGGCTAAGCTCAGGTACAAACGTTTGAAAATACGAATAGTCATGATAGTTCAGCGCCGGGAAAGTTCGCCTGACCACACTGTTCAGACCACTTTCTATCTCCCGGATGATCCAGGCGGCAACATCTTTCTTTTTGAGGCCTTCTTTTATTGCAGGGAGCTGAGCCGTCAACAGTTCATTCATCCTCAGCACAAAGAGGTGAGGCACCGGTTGCTTAAAGTCCAGTATTCCCCTGTAACACATTTCATTACAATTCAGCAGGTCGGCGAGGCAGTAAACACAGTACAACAAGGGATTATTGTCATCTCCCGTGGCTGCGGACTTGCTCATGATTGTCAGTTCTTCCTCCGGAAGCTGGCGTGTAATTTTATTCGCAATCGCCACCAACGCCGCATGATAATTATTGAGGTCCCAGGCGGCTGTTTGCTTGTCGGGGGCTTTTTTATACAATTCGTAAATGGCGGCTTTCAGGCGCTGGCACTCGGTGGTTAAAGGTTCAAGTAATTCGCTGGCGAAGGCTTCATCTGAAAGCCTTTTAGAGTTTCTTTTTGTTATTTCGCCGATAAGATCTTTTAGGAGACGGATTTCTGTTAACATTTCAGGTTTTTGTTGTTTTGTGTAACGTTTATTGCAATATAAAGCATGAGATATCTGTAAATACTGACACACGCTGGCATAAATTGAGTGATACATCTTGTTTTAAGCCCATATTTGCACTAAATACCTTTGAATTTTATCATCTATTTTATTAATTGCCTGCGCTATCTGGATGAACACTCTCGCTATTAAACACTATACTATTATCGCATGCCAGATAAATGGAAAGCACTTTGGGAGACTCCGCTAGACCGAACCCACTCCCTTGTTGAACAAATTGTAACAAGATGCCTGGAGGCAATGAACAACGGGCATTTGCAACTTGGAGAAAAAGTACCGCCCCTCCGGAAATTAAGTAAAAAGCTGGGCGTATCGCTTGGAACGGTAAAGGATGCTTATTTGAAGCTTCAGTTTGACGGGTATTTGGTGACCCGGGCGCATTTAGGCACTTATGTGGCCCGTATCCAGGGCGGCAGCTCGCCCCAGCCTGAGTGGACCGATTTGGTACCGTTTTCATTTCAGGATGATCAGCCTGCCTATAGCACGGGGTGTGAAACCGGGCACATTAGTTTTCTGAAGATAGGGGCTGATTCCCCTGGGCCCGAACAGCTCAACTTTAAGGAATATCTTAACATTATGCAAGCCTTGTTTGATCCTCCAAAGAAACACTCCGTGAGAGCAGCGGAAACTGAAAAAGATGCGGAGGAGGTGCTTGACGAACTCCTCGGAGCGCTTTTGAAAAAGAGGGGCATTGAGACCCGTCCTGGCCAGCGGTTGTTACTTCCCCCGGGAATAGCGCTACCGCTGATGGCAAGTACATTGCTATCGCCGGGGGACTGTGTAGTGGTGGCTTCCTTGCTCGACATTCCGGCACGGGATGCTTTTCTCGGTATTCCCGCCTGTCTGAAACCTGCAGGTTACGACCGGGAAGGAATCCTTACCAGCAAGGTTGAGCAAATCTGCCAGGAGCAGAACGTTAAAGCTGTCTTTGTACGGCCTCCGGCGGCCTTTCCACAAAATGTAACGATGTCGGAGAAAAGGCGGGACGAACTGGTCGACCTGTCACTCCGGTATAAATTTGTACTCATCGCTCAGGACGATGCCTGCGAGTTCTGGTTCAGCCGCCCATACATTCCCGTCGGAGGGAAACGCCATCAGGGAAGAGTGATTCATATCAGCAGATTGAGCTGCCTGGTGTGGGCTATAGATGGCTACGAAGTGATAACGGGAGCGAATCCGTTTATCAAACGGATGAATGAGAAGGCAAAGGCGCTTGGCTTATCTATAAACATGCGGAAGGCGTTGGCACTGATCCGCTTTCTGAACTTGTATGGAAACGAAACCCGTGCCGGGAAATTTATAAGATTTTACTCGGCCCGGTTACGGACCATACAATGCTTGTTTGAAGAACAATTATCGACTAAAGCGTGCATCGTATTACCGCTGGCCGGTCTTTCCTTGTGGATTGGCTTCAAAAGAGCCGTACGGGTTGATTTGTTACTGCCGCTTATCAAAGAAAGCGGTTTCATCGACTATAACAACGGACAGTCAATAATAGTGGACGGTTCGGTAACAGCCTTGCATGCCGGATTTGCCTGTCACGATGAAACCTGCTGGGCGCGCCTCTTCGGAGGGCTTGCTAAACTGCTTTAAAAATTCTAATAAACCAAACCCATATTATGCGTGAAATTGTCCGTTTAACTAAAAACGTTTTCAATTTAGTAGAAATCCTTGGCGACATCCGTGCTATTATGCAGGAGATGAATCAATGTCAAAAGGAAATGCAGTCCGATTTCCAGGCCCTTATCAAATCAGATGAAAAGGAAACCTACCTTACAGCGAAGCAAGTTGCTATTCTACTTTCGGTAGATGTAAAAACAGTGAGAAACTGGAAATTGAGCGGCGAACTGGAACCCGATACCATAAGAGGAAGGAAGCTATATGCCAGGTCGAAAGTGTTGAAGTACGGGCATACTCGTTTCGGGCGCTAACCGGTATGAGGACATCCGCTTCGCACCCGCTTCAGAAATGCTTCAGAGTGGAAAGCCACCACTTAGCTACCATGCTTTGTCTTTCTCCCGTGCTTCTTCGATAAAAACCGAAGAAGCACGGGAGCGAGCGGCAAGATGCTACGTGGATAGCCTCATTCGGTTTTGGACCGGTATGCTTTCCTTCGTTATTAAATGTTTAAACGCTCTTCATGCCGGAGAAGCGGAAAAAACCGGGAAAAAAGCGGAAAAAACCGGGAAATGGAAGGAGCTGAATTTGACCTCGTCTTTTGCCTGGCTACGTTTGATCTGTCAACAGCGACGTACCGGTACAAAAGATCGTTGTCCCCCTGGGTCTTTCCGCAGGGGTGATCAAAAAGGAAAGGCAAATTTCAAAATTTAAATTATTAATAAAATGGCAGAATTAAAGCCCGGTGTCATAGGCACCATATCAGGAAAGATCGACAATGTAGTAGCCAGCAGCTGGCGTGCGATCAAATATCTCAGGGGGCTGGCTAAAACCAGCAAGAAGGATCCTTCGCAGTTGCAGATCATCCAGCGCGCAGCATTTGCACTCACGTACAACTTCCTGGCGCAACTGGAAGACGAGGTGAACCTTGGGTTCGGCAACATGGACACCAGTCGTGCAACAGCATTCAACCTGGCCATGGGCGAGAACGTGAAAGCCGTGGGCGGCACGTATCCGGATCTTGTGCTCAATTTCCCGTCGGTGGTGTTGAGCAAGGGGCGGCTCATCCGTTCTAAAAATGCTAAACTGGTGAGTACGGCTCCCGCAATCATCAACGTTACCTGGGCCGACCTGAAGAAGGTAAAGTCGCAGAGCCTTTCTGATAAAGTTACGTTGGTTGCTTACGACCCCGC
Organism: Arcticibacter tournemirensis; assembly: GCF_006716645.1. NCBI lineage: Bacteria > Pseudomonadati > Bacteroidota > Sphingobacteriia > Sphingobacteriales > Sphingobacteriaceae > Arcticibacter > Arcticibacter tournemirensis. The sequence continues at coordinate 1,281,098 of NZ_VFPL01000001.1, forward strand.
AGATGATCTGGCAGTTTCAAGCTCCGGCGAAGCAGTGAGGGGTGATTACAAATTCGAGTTCGAAGTCCCCGAGTCCTTTAGCGGACACGATGTTCACGTGTATCTCTTCTTTACCCGTCAGGACGATAAGAAGAATTCCCTCAGTGATTATTGCGGCACTGTAACGGTGTTTTAAGTAACTCCGACCGGCCTGAAACAAGGCCGGTCATTTTTAACCCTCTAGAATTTTGAACAATGGCTACTATTTATCGTGGTGTTATTTCAGGAAAGGTTGGCGATAAGATTTATTATTCCTACGGCGGGAAGAATTATGTGAGAAAAGCGCCGGAACGGAAAGCCCCTCCCTCGGAGAAACAGCTCAGGACCCAGGCGAAGCTGGTCGCAACCAGTGATTTTCTTACTTCTTTACGGTCTTTAGTGGAAGAGGTTTGGGAGCGCAGGAGGTATATCAAAAACACGGCTTTTGGTTCTGCGTTCAGTCATATGATGAGAAATGCGGTGGACATTTTATCCGAAGGTACTTCCATTCGTTACCAGGATGTGCAGTTAAGCCGCGGATCTATTTATTTACCCCAGAGGATCTCTTTTTTACGCGAAGGCTACGACGTTAAAGTTTCATGGGAAAATCAGTATATGAGAAACACTTTCTATTGCCGGGATGAAGATGAGGTGATCGTGGTTTTGCATTTCCCTTCCGATAATGCAAGCATTATTTGCCGGGGAGAGGCCGTACGCAGGGATGAAGTGATGACGATCTCCATTCCTGAAGTTTTTGCCGAAGATAAACTTCATGCGTATTTTATTTTTGCTTCTGCAGACGGGCAGCGCTCATCGGATAGTGTGTATCTGGGGGATTTTTAAGCTGAAAGCTGAAAGTCTAAAGCTAAAAGCCTTCTTGAGCTTAAAGTTTTTTAATCAAAAGATATTTTTTACTGATTGTTAAACCGGCTAATAGCCAATCGCTAAAAGCCAAAAGCTGTTATTTTATGAAATCTATTATTTGTTCCCTTCGTCACGAAGGTTCTATGATCTTTTTGTCCCTTGTTGGGTTTCTTTTATTTCCCTGGCTGTGCCGCCATATTGATGTCACTTCAGCGCCGGTTGATCCCGGTATCCTAAGCATTGTGCTGATGGCCGTTCTGTCTTTTCTCATTTTTAAAGCGATCACCTGGTGGGTGATCCGGATTATCTGGCCTGTATTTGCGGAATACTCCGAAGTGTACTTTGAAGAGGAATTTACATCGTTGCTGCCCCTTCAGAAGGTGCTGATATACCTGGCGTTTTACCTGCTGCTGCTGTTCGGGATGGTGCTTACACTCGCTGCACTCGTGTAGCTTAAAATAACAATAACATGAAAATAATCCTATTATTCATTTTACTAAGTGTTTTTGCCTTCAGGCCTGCAAGCCACAACTCACAACCCGCAACCCGTCTGCAGCAAATCTATACCGCCGAACTTGGCATTCGCGAAGCAACCGGACGGAACGATGGGAACAGGGTAGAGGCCTATCTGAAGTATGTTGGACTGAAAAAGGGAAATCCCTGGTGCGCAGCGTTTGTGTGCTATTGTCTCGGCAAGGCAGGCATCGCCAACCCCCGCAGCGGGTATTGCCCCAGTATGTTTCCGGCAGGAAAGGTTATATGGACCAGAAAGCTGAAAGTTGAAAGTTCCCACAATCCATCACCCGGCGACATCTTCGGCATATACTTCCCCGAAAAAGGCCGCATTGCACACGTCGGCTTTGTAGACGACTGGGGAGATAAGTACGCTGTTACAGTAGAAGGCAACACCAACGAAGCAGGTAGTCGTGACGGCGACGGCGTTTACAGAAAGCGACGACTAATTTCCTCCATCTATAAAGTAGCACGCTATCCATAGTTGTATGGTTAGAGATAATAGTTTCTGTTATTCGTAATGGCCTCTCAAAGAGTGGATTTTAAGAGAATGATCATCTATTTCATAAACGTATCTGTCTGCGAGGGTAATTCTTCGGGACCATTTGCCAGATAAGTTATGTTTAAGTGGTTCAGGAGAGCCGATACCGCTGAAGGGGGTTTTAATAATGGATTCGGTAAGGGTTCTAATACGTTTTAAAACTTTTTGGTTCCCAGTCTTTTTCCAGTACTCTAAGTCCTTTTTGGCCTGGGCGCCAAGTTTTATTTCCATATATCGTCAAGAGAAATGGTTGTATAATTCCCTTCTTCAAAATCCTTTTCGCTTTGCTTAATCTTTGCGACGAATTCAGGACTGTATGACTTCTCTCCCTTGAGCTTTTCAAATTTCACTTTTAGTGCTTTAAGTACAGCTTTAACAGTCTTTGCCTGTTCAATATTTTCAGTATGTACCACAAAAGATTCCATATAAACAAAAATACAAAAAGAATTACTTTTTATCAATCCGTTGCAATCAACCCATAACTCATAACTCATAATTCATAACCCAATAAGTATGTCCCACAACTCACAACCCACAACCTGCCACACACTCCTCTTTCTCCTCTTTCTTTCCTCCTGTGCAGTGCTAAAGAACAAGCAAACCGAAGAACAGTCCAGTGCAAGCAGCCAGGAAGCCAGTCAGGTTCAAATCAGCGCGCTTAGCGGCATTCAGCAGCAAACGCGCATACTCACGTTTGCCGATTCATCCGATCATCGGTACACTGCCGAGATTTTTCCCTTGGGCGACTTTCATTACAGCGCAGCAGAGGGTTTCAGCGGAACCGCTTCCCGTATCATTATTCACGGGAAGCTGAAAACAGCCGGTTCGGGAAAGGATTCAATCACTGCGAATCAGCAAACCGATCAGCACACCGCATTGCTTAGTCACGCTGAAACGAAAGACAGCGCCTCGGAGGTCACCCGGCAAAAGCAAACGAAGCATAGCAATAACGCCTGGCTGTGGTTAGTCCTGGCATCCTGTATAATTTGCCTGATCCTGGTTGTGTTTAAGCAGAGAAATTGACAACGATGCCCATACGCATGCCTATTTATGTGATGAAGCCTGTGGAATCCCGTTTGTGAAGATAGAATAAGTGAGAAAAATTATATGAAACCTGCGCTATGCGTGGAACGTAAAACAACTGATAATTGCAGGAACGACGTTAAAGTATATTTTTGCATTACCTAATCCCCACTCACTTAGATAAACGCAAAAAATGGAAATTGAATCAACAAAGCAAGTTGGGGATACTAAAGAAAAGGACTTGATCCGCTTACATGACGTCGAAGATTTTTTAAAGCACTGTGATGAATTTATGCCAATTCTTGGTAACGGATTAGAAACAATGACTCAGGTTGTATCCGACAATTTGCTCGACGCTCCGGACCTTGAATCCGACGATAGCTTACGATGTCAACTGAAGTTCTTGAGAGAACTCGGCTTTCTTTTTAACAATCTTATAAGGCCTGTTTAAAAAAACGCTTCGGCTTTAACTTCTTACCTATTCCAACGAATTCTATTTACAAATAGTATGCAAACATCATAATTGCGTTCATAGAAGGCTATTTTTAAGAAAATTGCACAAATTTTCACATCGTTAAAACAATTTTAAGAATTTGTTATTTTTTGAAAAACAGAACAGTAAAACATAATAATGTGACGAAAGTTGTTAAAAAAAGTGACGGAAATCAAAAAAATTGTTAAATTGCGCTGTTTTTAAATCCTTCAAAAAGGAGTTTTAAGAACTGAAAAAAAGAAAATAGTACTCTCATATGCTGAAAAAAACGCTCACAGTCAGGTTTTCCCTGATCCTGGCCTTACTTGCAATCCTAATCTTACCTTCCTGCGTGGTAACGAAAAAATCAGTTTACTTTACCGACCTGCCTGACACAGCCAAGCTAAGAGAGGTTGTTCCGGCCGAATTTAAAGACCCGATAATTCAACCTGATGATATATTAAGCATTACTGTTCAAACGATTGACCCTACAACTACCGCCGCTTTGAATCAAGTGTCATCAATGCCAGTAATAGGTTCGAGTTCCGCTTCTCAAACCGGCTCGCAAATGATTACGGGCTTTTTAGTTGACAAGAATGGGAATGTGACTATTCCAATGTTAGGAAGCATGAAACTTTCTGGATTGACGACGTTCCAAGCAAGGGATTTGATTCAACAAAGGGCTTCGCAGTATTTCAAGGAACCTACAGTACAAGTACGTTTTGCTAATTATAAAATTACCATAATAGGCGAAGTTGCAAGACCCGCAGCATATACCCTTCCCAACGAGAAAGTAACTATTCTCGACGCGATCGGACTGGCAGGTGATCTTACTATTTATGGAAAGAGGGAAAACGTATTGTTAATTAGAGACAATGGAGACAAGAAAGAGTTCGTGAGATTTAATTTAAATTCTACCGATATTTTCAAGTCACCCTATTATTATCTTAAGCAAAACGATGTAATCTATGTAGAACCTGGAAAAGGAAAAGTGGCGGCCAATAATGCGGCTAGAACACAGACACTTGCTATTATAACCTCTGTTTTGTCTGTGTTAATTATTGCCATTTCTCGATTGTAACTATAGAAGATCCTCAATTACTTTAAATATGTATAAATCGTCTATTAATAAAGCTGAATCTCGAAAAGATGAAAATGACGAGTTGAAGCTGTTTCTTTCTAAACTGCTATCTCAATGGCCATTGTTTATACTTAGCATATTGACCTGTTTAGGTATAGGGATCTTATTTTTACGTTATAAAACCCCTGTTTATAAAATTGCTGCAAAACTATTAGTAGAAGACCAGCAGAAGGGGGGGGCGGGAATGGGTACTTCAGAAATGTTTAGCGACTTAGGTACTCTATTTAATACGAAGAGCAATGTAGATAACGAGGCCGAGATTTTAAGAACCCGATCATTAGTTGAGGAAATTGTTAGGAATTTAAAGCTTAATGTAAGATATTATAAAAAGGGAACTTTCAAAAATCTTGAACTTTACGATGCACCGTTTAATGTAGAGTTAATATCTGTTAAAGACACGGTTTTAACAACTACATTTGAAGTGACAGATTCAAGCTCGGGTGAATATGTTCTGTCATATGAGGATCGTCAGACAGGAGATGAAATAAGTAAGAAATATCGATACGACCAAGCGTTTATTATCGATGATATTGGGACTTTAAAGATCACAAAGAACGCGCAATTCAGGGGATCTGAGGCAAATGATTATATTTTTACGATAGCATCCTTCGATCAAACTGTTGCTTCTATAAGAGCTCAATTAGCTGTCGCCGTAACAAATAAACAGGTAAGTACGATTGACTTGACATTGGAATATCCGATTCCTAAAAAGGGTGAAGAAATTTTAACTGAAGTTATTAATAGTTATATTAAATTAAATCTTAGGAATAGAAATGAAATAGCTGATAGTACAATAGCCTTTATTGAGAATAGACTTTTAGTCGTTAGTAGGGAGTTGGGGGACATTGAGGGCAATATTCAAAAATTTAAGCAGACTAAGGGATTAGCGGATATCTCAGAGCAAAGTAAGTTGCTGGTCGGTAGTTCTAGTGAGTACATAAAACGGATTTCTGATATTGAAACTCAGCTTAATATAACAGAAGCTCTTTTAGGCTACCTCAAAGATGAGTCCAGAAATAAGAGAGTTGTTCCTAGTTCAGTACTTCCAGAAGACCCGGTTTTTGCAGGACTTGTAGAACGGTATAATAATCTAGTTTTAGAAAAAGAGAGACATCTTTTATCCTCGACAGAGGATAATCCGGTGATTAGAAATCTAGTGCAAAGGATAATGTCATTGCGGAATGATATGCTCTCGAACTTGAATAGTACAGCCCAATCCTTGAGGATAACTAAACAACAGCTGAACCAAAATGCCGGTCAAATACAAGGTCAAATCAAGGCTGTTCCTAGCCAGGAGCGAACGTACCTTGATTTAGCGCGGCAGCAGGAGATAAAGCAAGAACTGTATGTTTACTTATTACAAAAAAGAGAGGAAACAGCCATTTCAAAGACAGCCAATCTTGCCAATACAAGATTAATAGATGCGGCGAAATCTGAGACGGCACCGTTTTCGCCAAAACGTGGTGTTTTATTGCTTATGTCCTTAGCGTTTGGCCTCGCTCTCCCGGTGGGATGGATTTATCTTAATGAAATATTGAACAATCGGATTCAAAATAAAAAGGAAATTGAATATTTAACCTCTATTCCGATTATAGGTGAAATAAGCCATAATTCCTCTGAGGAAAATGTGGTTGTTATTAAAAATTCACGGTCCCCAATTTCGGAACAGTTCAGAGCACTACGAACTAATCTACCGTTCTTCATGGCATCAGACGCCACTTGCCAGACAATTCTGTTGACCTCAAGCATGTCGGGCGAGGGTAAATCCTTTATTGCAACAAATCTTGGTGCTGCGTTAGCCCTTTCAGGGAAGAAGGTGGCTATGTTGGAACTGGATTTAAGAAAGCCAAAGCTATCTCAAAATTTAGGGGTGGTTGGAAAATATGGGTTTACAAACTATATAATTGATAATAACGTTAAAGAAAGCGATATTATTTCCGCTACTTGGGTTAATGAAAATTTATTTGTGGTAAGTGCTGGGCCAATACCTCCGAATCCGGCAGAAACAATACTCAATAGTAGGATGGACTCCCTTATTAAATATCTAAAAGATCAATTCGATTTTATTATACTAGATGCTCCTCCTATTGGTTTGGTCTCAGATGCTCAGTTGTTGAGTAAGTATGCAGATTTGTCTCTTTATATAGTCAGACAGAGAATAACATACAAAGATCAATTAATGATAGCAAATGAGTTGTATGATAATGGAAAGTTTGGAAAGATGGCAATAGTCGTAAACGATATTAGTAAGAGCAAAGGCTATGGCTATGGCTATGGCTATGGCTACGCGTACGGGTATAGTTATGGTGAATACAATGATATGCCGAGTCCTAATTTTTGGAATCGTATAACTGGAAAAAAGTAGCCTTTTGTGCTGCTAATTGTGTGACGCTAATCGAGCTTGCTCTAGATAGTAGTATCCCAATGTAATTAGATTATATCCTTTTAAGATGGCCTCTGAAAATAATAAGAGAATCGCAAAGAATACGTTGCTTTTATATGTAAGGATGATTATCACCATGGTAGTTTCTCTTTATACTGTAAGGGTTATTTTAGGCGCCCTTGGTACGATTGATTATGGTATATATAATGTCGTGGGAGGAATAGTGGTGATGTTTTCATTTTTGAGTACGACAATGGCAGCTGCTTCTCAGAGATTTTTCGCTTATCATTTAGGAAGGAACGACTTAATCCAAATGGGGAAAACTTTCAACGTTACACTTACGATCTATATTATTGTTGCTTTGGTTGTATTGTTGCTTGCAGAAACGGTTGGTTTGTGGTTTTTAAACAACTATATGTCCATTCCCTACAACCGAGTAATTGCAGCCAATTGGATTTATCAATTTGCAATTCTCTCTTTTATCGCGACAATTCTGGTAGTGCCATATAACGCTTCAATAATAGCCCACGAGAATATGAAAGTGTACGCTTATGTGAGTATAATCGAAGCAGTGCTGAAATTACTAATTGTTTATGTTTTGTTCGTTTTGCCATTTGACAAGTTAAAGACATATGCTGTCCTAATGTTTATCACAACTAGTATAGTTTCTTGTATCTATATTACTTTTTGTATAAGGAAATATTCAGAATGCCGATTTCAACTTGTGCTTGATAGAAAATTGTTTAAAGACCTGCTTAGTTACTCTGGATGGAACCTCTTTGGCGCATTAGCAACCATATCAAATAGCCAGGGAACGAATATTCTTCTTAATGTGTTTTTTGGACCCTCTGTAAATGCCTCGCGGGCGATAGCATTTCAAGTAAGCACTGCTATTAATCAATTTGTAACAAACTTCCTAACCGCAGTTAATCCTCAAATAACAAAATACTATGCAACTGGCGAAAAAGAGAATATGTTAAATCTTGTTTTCAGGAGTTCAAAATTATCCTACTTTCTTCTATTCATTCTATCTATGCCTATGTTGCTTGAAACTCATTTTATCCTAGCATTGTGGCTGAAAGTTATACCGCCGTATGTCGTAATTTTCGCCATACTAGTAATTATTGCGGCCCTGATAGACTCATTGTCGTACCCTTTAATGAGTGCAGCTCAAGCTTCCGGCAAGATAAGGCTATACCAAACTGTAGTGGGATCTACGCTTTTATTGAATTTGCCTGTTTCCTATGTCTTTCTAAAATATAATTTCCCGCCCGATATCACGATGTATATTGCCATAGGCAGTTCCCTATTGTGCCTCTTCTTAAGATTGATCATGCTCAGAGGTATGATTGATCTTAGAATAGATAGATTTCTGAAAACTGTTATCGTTCGCGTGGTATTAGTGACCCTAATAGCTTATCCTGTTCCATTATACTTAAGAATGAGTCTAGTAGAAGGATTCAGTCGATTCCTTGTCGTCTTTTTAGTGGGGACATTAACATCTATTTGTGCGATTTACTTTTTAGGTCTTTCTGTTAATGAAAGACTATATATAAATGATATTATAAAGGGCCTTCGTGCAAAGATAAATGCAAGAAAACATCTTGCTCTGTAATTGTGCAGAAATAAAGAGTTACCAAAGTCGATATGAATATAAAAAGGGCAGTTCAATTCAAGGTAAAGGGTCTTTTGACAATCTTTTTAAATATGGTTTTTAAAAAGGCAATATTTTTAAAGAAAGGAGATCTGATCAAAAAATCTTATCATCTATGTGAGGTCCCTGAATTGCTAAATCGACTTGTATATAAGGATCAACAGTGGAATTATGTTAAAACCATGGGGGTTGGATGTATGAAAGCGTTTTGGGGAATTAAAGGTAGCATTACTGACAATGTTTGTGTCAATAATAAAGCTACGTTTCAGGAAGATAAGATCATCTTCCGAACGGAAGGACTAAATGATGACTGGATATATTGCTATACACCGGACCTTTTAATTGAAAACTTCGTTCTCAGCCTTGATGTAACTATCTATAGCGTTTTTACTGAACTTCAATTTGCATTTAGACATAAAGATTTTTACAACAGATATCGCTTTCGAACTATAGATAATAAGCTTCTTGTTTTTGAGATTGTACATAGAGGACAGTTCTATACAAACCTCAAAACTGTTCCATGTTCATTGGATTTGGGTAGAAAGCATTCCATTAATGTGATAGCAGAAGGTAATCGATTTGAGTTTGTACTTGATGATGTTGTCCTTTTGTCTTTACAGCTAGAGTATAGTCCATTCAAAAAAGGTGGTATAGCATTTATTCTATGGGACGAGACGGGGCCCAGTAGCATTAGTGCTAAGTTTGAAAATATAAAATTATCCGAGATCAAAGGAGTTAATGAAGTTGTCGAAAATTAATATACGTCTTTAGCTAAATTACATAGAAGTTATATATATGAGGAAGAAAATTAGTCAGAAAGTTAGCGGTGCTATTCGTCGAGTATTCTGGACCCGTTTAAGAGCTGAAATCTTATTTAAACTATGGTTCTCCATGAAAGGAAAGAATATATTTCTGTTCGGATATCCAATACATCCGAATATGGGTGACCAAGCGCAATCTTATTGTATTGAGCGATGGTTGAAATCTAATTATCCTGGATACAACATTTTTCCATTTAATTATATAACCTCTTTTCCTCTAGCATTAAAAATATTGAGAAAGAGGATCGGAAAAGATGATCTTATTTTTGGACATAGCGGATACTTTTTTTTTGATCCGCATCCTGAACTTCCAATTTATATAGCTATCGCTAGGCTATTTAAAGACTATAAAATTGTTATTTTGCCACAAACGATTAATATTACGGGAAGAAAGCTCCTCGAGGAAACTAGTATTGCACTCAATTCTCATCCCAATCTCGTTTTGCTTTGCAGAGATCAAATCTCATATTCAAATGCTCAGAAGCATTTCTCAAATTGTAAGTTGTTACTTTATCCAGACATAGTTACTTCCTTAATTGGATCTAAAGAGTATTCTTTTGAAAGACAAGGTGTCTTGTTTTGTATGCGGGATGACTTAGAAACATTCTACCAGTCCGGAGAGATCACTGCATTGCGGACAAAAGTAGGAAAGCTAATTCAGACCGAATTGACAGATACGACAATAAAGGCGTCATATGAGGATATTATGTACAAGAAGGAGGCTATTCTGAATGAAATGCTGGAAAGATTCGCACACTATAAACTTATAATAACCGATCGGTATCATGGTACAATATTTTCGTTAATTGCTTCTACCCCTGTAATCGTTTTATCGTCGGCTGATCACAAATTAAGTAGCGGTGTAAAATGGTTCCCTGAGAGTTTTGGAGCATATGTGAAATTTGCTGAGACATTAAATGATGCATATGAGATGGCTCAAGATATGTTAGGTGAAGAATACACTCATAAGTTACCGAGCTATTTTCAGGACAACTATTACGCTGTATTAAAAGAAAAACTTTAAGGATTAGATACAAGGTACATGAGTCAGTGTTTGATTAGCCAGTTTCTCTTTGCCTTTAGAAATATGATTTTAGCATGAAGGTATTATGGTTTGCCGTTACTCCGTCTCTTTATTCAGAAAATAATACTACCCATAACGGCGGAGGCTGGATAGCATCATTAGAAAAGTTAATTAGGAGATCATCAAATATTCAACTTGGTGTGGCCTTTGAGCATTCGGATGATTATTTTAAAGTAGAAAGAGAAGATGTAGTCTATTATCCCATAAATGTTTGGAAAAGCAAAGCCCTTAAATTGAAGAGAAAGCTGATTTATAGTACAGAAGAAGATCTTGTTGTTCCAGCTTGCCTTAAAGTGATATCGGATTTTCAACCTGATGTCATACACGTATTTGGTTCGGAGTGGTGTTATGGCCTAGTTGCAAAATATACAAACGTGCCTGTTGTAATTCATATGCAGGGTTCCATTCCCCCCTATTACAATGCTCGCTTTCCGGCCGGTTATAACGAGAGTGATTTGATCCGTTTTAACGGTTTTAATATAGCTAAGACGCTAAGTCAGCTTCTTGATAATAGGAATTTTAGGTTAAGAGCTGAACGAGAAGAAAGGATTTTGAGAACTTGTTCTAACTATATGGGACGGACGGCCTGGGATAAAAATTTGATCCATTTATACAATCCTTCTGCTAATTATTATTACTGTGGAGAAGCATTGAGAGATGAGTTTTTCTTTACTGACAGAATATGGAGAAATTCAAATAACAAAAAGCAGTTTGTATTAACAACAACGATATCAACGCCCTTATACAAAGGAGTAGATACAATTTTAAAAACTGCTAAGTTGTTGAAAGATAATATAACTGATGACTTCGAGTGGCGAGTTTTTGGAGTTAAGGATATCGCGTTTCATGAGTGGAAGACTAAGATAAAGGCAGCATCATGCAATGTCAGGCTATTGGGTACTCTTTCAGCAGAGGAACTAAGGGATGAGCTGTTAGATTCTCAAATCTTCATTCACCCATCCTATATTGATAACAGTCCAAACAGCGTTTGCGAAGCCCAATTGCTCGGTATACCGGTAATTAGTACTTTTGTTGGCGGTGTACCATCTTTGATTGAACATATGGTCACAGGAGTCCTTGTACCGGCAAATGACCCATTTAGCTTGGCATATCAAATTAACCATTTAGTTAATAATAGGCAGCTTGCTGTAAAGTTAGGAGAAGAAGGTCGTAAGGTTGCTTTAGGACGTCATGCCCCAGAAACAGTAGTCCGCGATCTGTTAAATATCTATGAAACGTTAACAAATGAAACGGGTTATTAAAGTGTTTTTTTTGCATTTAACTAGCTGTCTAGGGTGGACGATTTCATTCCTTGTGCCTTACCGCGGAGCTTTTTTATTGGGTCTATTCTTTAACCAAATTTATACAGCTTGGTTGAGCCGGAATTTCCGTAAGTTGGGTAGAGGTAGTATGATTAACTCAGGTATCAATTTAGTTAATGGCAAATACATAACTATTGGAGAGAATACAATAATAGGACGACGTGTTGTTTTGAATGCATGGGACAAGTATGAGATGGACTGCTTTTCCCCTGAAATCATTATCGGGAATGGAGTATCAATTGGAGATGATAATCATATAACGGCCATAAAGAGCATTCGGATTGGAGATAACGTACTAATCGGAAAAAAGGTTACTATAACCGATAATTCACATGGAAGAAATGATAATAAGAAGGAGTTCTTTATTCCACCAATTGCTCGAAGTTTGTATTCTAAGGGTGAGGTCTTAATTAATGATAACGTTTGGATTGGAGATAAAGTAACAATTCTACCTGGCGTCACCATCGGTTTTGGAGCAATAATAGGTTCTAATTCGGTTGTAACTTGCGATGTTCCACCCTTTGCAATAGCAGTAGGAATGCCCGCGCGAGTAGTAAGGACGCCGGCTTAACGTAATGAATTGGGGTAGTTGTTTAAAAGAAAATTTAATGAATAATAAAGTCGCTTTTACAATTTGTTCGAAGAACTATATCGGCCTTGCTGCTGCCTTGGAGAAATCATTCAGGTTGCACAATCCTGATTCAGATTTTTTTATCTTTTTGGCTGATGAATTATCGGATTCTCAATTGATGGAAGTTCCTCAGAGTGCTGTAGTCGCAAAGGGTGAACTGGAACTCTCTGCAAATGAATGGACGGATATGTCGTTCAAGTATGATGTAGTTGAGTTTTGCACAGCGATTAAGCCTTTCTGTTTCCAAGTGCTTTTAAATAGAGGGTATGAAAAGGCCATCTATTTTGATCCCGATATCTTGGTCTTCGACGCATTGGACTATGTATATGAAAAGTTAGAAACAACAAGTGTTATTGTGGTTCCCCACGAAGTTGTAATTGGATCAGACAACCCTCAACGGGGCGGAATTTATAACCTTGGATTTCTCGCTTTAAAAAGTTCTAATGCCAGTAACCGTCTTTTAAAATGGTGGGGCGATCGATTGAAAACACACGCTTTTTCCGATCCTATAAGAGGTTTCTTTACTGATCAAAAATGGATGGATCATTTACCGGTTGTTTTGGAAGCTGGAGAGTATTATGTCTCTAAGCACCTTGGACTTAATTATGCACCTTGGAATTTTGACGAAAGAGAAATATTAGTAATTAAAGAGAAATATTATATTCGTTTGAAGACAAGTGAAGAAACAATGAATCCGTTAGTGTTCTTTCACTTTTCCGCTTTCAAATACGAAGAACTGAGCAAAGGGAACTACAGTCATAAGACTGTTGATATGAAGGAAAGGGAGGAACCATTGTATAACTTAATCAGGTTTTATGGAGACAAGATCCAAGAGAGTAATTTTAAAAAGTATCTTCAGTGGCCATACTCATACGGCGTCTTTAGTAATGGCCGATTAATTACGTTGTCTTTTAGACGAATTTATGCTCGATTAGTAACTGAAGACGAGATATTGGTGAATCCGTTTCAATCAGATGGGGAATTTTATAATTTATTAAAAAAGGGTGGTTTTGTTTCTAAGAAGGATATAAATGTTGAAAGGCTGTCAATAAAAAAGGTTTCAGGGCTGGGATTCAAAGTAAGGGTCTTTGATCTTATTTCAAAACTATTGATTGCAGTCATAGGGTATGACCGGTACTCGCTTTTAGGCCGTTTCCTTATCAGATACTTCCATCTGAATAATAGGGCTCGATTGCTTAATAGATCGTATAGGAGATTTAAAATAGAATCTTTCTAGAATTGTGATGGGCAGTATGGATAAGAGAAGGAATAAGTATATATGGCTCATCATCTGCTCTATGGCAAGTTTTTTTACGTTTGCTTCGAGTAGTGAAGGAATGAATTATATATTGATAGCGGTTATGGGAATTGTGCCGATTCTGCTTGTTTTCCAATTTCGGGCAATTGCAAATCGATCAACTTCTTTAGTTTATGCAGTGTTTGGGACTATGCTATTAAGTTCTCTGTTACATAGTGATGCCTTTCGGATTGACACGATCTTATATTCGTTGATGTTCATTTTTACATTTGTTTATTACTGTTATTTGGTCGATAGAACTCCTCTTACTGTTGATGTTTACGGTAAATTAATAGTGTTTCTCCTTTGGGCCTTCTTTGTTACTATGGTTTGTCAGCAAATTTGTGCGTTTCTTAACCTTCCAATTGTGAATTATAGGGTGGGAGACCAATCAACATTTAAAGTTAACTCGCTTGCCTCTGAACCGTCTTATTTTGGTAAGATCGTTACACTGCTTATGATATCGTATATTACAATACGAGAGGTTGTCTCCGGTGAAAAATATAAATTGTCAAATGGATTTAAACAGGATCGAACGATATGGATTATTTTCTTATATCAAATGTTATTCTGCGGAAGTAGTTTTGCTCTTATTCTTTTAGCTGTGGTATTGTTCAAGTATGCTAAAATTACACTAAAATCGGTAATGCTTCTTGCGCCATTTGTGATTCTTGCTACAACTGTTCTAGGCAATCTAGATTTGGTTGTCTTGGAGCGTGTACTAAAAATAGGCGAGGCTATATTAACCCTAGATGAAAATAAGATTTTTGAAGCGGATCAAAGTGGCGCTTTTAGGATAGTACCTACCATCTATTATTTTAAGCAGGTTTCTTTTTTTAGTCCCGATTTCTGGCTCGGCGCCGGGATCGATCATACGAAGAATGTTATGCCTACATTAATGGCCTCATTGGATGAGCATGATTTTGCTGTAGGTTTATTTCCAGCTTTTATTTGGGACTTCGGTCTTATCGCCACAATAGTTCTTTTAATCTTTGTTTTTAGGTATGGAATTGCAAAAGATTCAAAGGTAGACTTTTTAATATGGCTATTAATTGTTCTTGATGCTCCCTTTAATACACAGTTGTTTTGGATTACGATAATGCTAATGTTCTCTAATAAGTTTTTTAGAGAAAACGCTGATGTGGAGGAACATCAACAGAAGAAAGAGAATGAAGTTTTCATAACGAAGTCTTATTCATCGTAGAAGAGATAATAAGATAATTGTTAAATTATAATCACATGTATCGATGAATATTATTCACTATGCTTTGGGATTACCACCATATAGAAGTGGCGGCTTAACAAAATATGCTGTTGATCTTATGAGTAAGCAAGCAGAGAATCCCGAAGACATTATCACGCTCCTTCATCCAGGAGAAATTACGTTAGAGTATCCTCAAAAGGGGATTAGGAGGCGAGGAAGCTATAATAGAATATCTATTTATGAAATATCAAATCCCTCAATTGTTCCCCTGCTCCATGGTGTTAGAAAACCTTCAGATCTACTTAGTGGTAGCCCTTTAACTGAAAGGACTTTGGAGAATTTTTATAACATTTTACAGCCTGATATTCTGCATATACATACTGTTATGGGAATCCCTGTTGAATTGGTCAAGTTTTTGA